>JAXLSU010000037.1:0-1825 GCA_046330455.1 Gaiellales bacterium | reverse complement strand
GGCCGCGGCACGGAAATTGCGCGAATTACTCATGCGGGACGCGCCGAAATCGGCGGAAATTGCAGCATATGGCCAGCGGGAGTGGCTGCGGGAGGAACCTCGTCCGTCTCCTCCTGCTCGCAATCGGGACCGTCGGAGCCCTCGCGGCGCTCGCCGCCTCCGCCGTGGCGGCGCCCTGCGACGAGCCGATTGCCAGCGCGATCGTCTGCGAGAACAGCAAGCAGGGGGCACCCCCCAGCCAGTGGGATGTCGCCGGGGCCGGCAGCGCGGGCATCCAGGGGTTCGCGACCGACATCAGCATCGATCACGGCGGGACGGTCGACTTCAAGGTCGACACCGCTGCCGATGACTACCGGCTCGACATCTACCGGATGGGCTACTACGGGGGGGACGGGGCGCGGCAGGTAGCGACCCTCGAGCCCTCCGCCGCCCTGCCGCAGAGCCAGCCGGCCTGCCTCGAGGACGGGGCGACCGGCCTGGTCGACTGCGGGAACTGGGCCGTTTCGGCATCGTGGCACGTTCCCGCCGACGCCGTCTCCGGCATCTACTTCGCAAAGCTCGTCCGCGAGGACGGCACGGTCGGGTCGAGCCACATCTACTTCGTCGTTCGCGACGACGAGGGCGGATCCGACCTCCTCTTTCAGACCTCGGACACGACCTGGCAGGCCTACAACCGCTACGGCGGGAACAGCCTCTACACGGGCTCACCCGCCGGCCGGGCCTACAAGGTCAGCTACAACCGTCCGTTCACGACCAGGGGACCGACGCCGGAGGACGCGCCCTTCAACGCCGAGTACCCGATGGTGCGCTGGCTCGAGCGCAACGGCTACGACGTCAGCTACTTCACCGGGGTCGACGGCGACCGCTATGGGTCCGAGATCCTCGAGCACCGGGCGTTCCTGTCGGTCGGCCACGATGAGTACTGGTCGGCGGGGCAG
This sequence comes from Gaiellales bacterium, assembly GCA_046330455.1. Lineage (GTDB taxonomy): Bacteria > Actinomycetota > Thermoleophilia > Gaiellales > Gaiellaceae > CAVQXR01. The sequence goes on along the minus strand of JAXLSU010000037.1, from coordinate 887 downwards.
CGAGCGAACGTGACGGCCGCCCGGGACGCCGGCGTCGACCTCGCCTTCTTCAGCGGCAACGAGATCTTCTGGAAGACGCGTTGGGAGGGCAGCATCGACGGCTCCGGCACCGCCTACCGCACGCTCGTCTCCTACAAGGAGACCCACGCCGGGGCGAAGATCGACCCAAGCCCGGAGTGGACCGGCACCTGGCGCGACGATCGCGCCTTCAACCCCGAGGGTCCGCAGCCCGAGAACGAGCTCACCGGCACGATCTTCAATGTCAACTCCGGCACGTCGGAGATCGAGGTTCCGGCCGCGGAGGGCAAGCTCCGGCTCTGGCGAAACACGAACCTGGACTCGCTCGCACCGGGGCAGAGCGCGACGCTCGGCGAGAGCACGCTCGGCTACGAGTGGGACGAGGACCTCGACAACGGCGCCCGCCCGCCGGGGCTGATCCGATTCTCCTCCGCGACCCGCTCTGGGGTCGAGAAGCTGCAGGACAACGGCTCCACCTACGCGTCGGGGACGGCAACCCATCACGTCACCATGTACCGGGCCGCAAGCGGGGCGCTCGTCTTCGGGGCCGGGACGATCCAGTGGTCCTGGGGGCTCGACGGCGAGCACGACGGGGGCGGCTCGACGCCCGATCAGCGGATGCAGCAGGCGACCGTGAACCTGCTCGGCGACATGGGCGTTCAGCCGGATGACCTGCAGCCCGGGCTGATCGCGGCCTCCGCCTCCACCGATGCCGCCGCCCCGAGCTCGACGATCACCGCGCCGGTCACCGGGGCCGAGCTCGAGGCCGGCCGGCCGGTGACGATCAGCGGCACCGCCAGCGACAGCGGCGGCGGCGAGGTCGGCGGGGTCGAGATCTCCGTCGACGGCGGCCGCTGGCATCCGGCCGC
>JAXLSU010000036.1:0-2260 GCA_046330455.1 Gaiellales bacterium | reverse complement strand
GCACGGACGACGAGCGCGTCGAGGTCGGCCGCCGCCATCAGCGCGCGAACGCGGTCGAGCTTCTCGTCGTCTCTGGGCCAGGCCATCACGTCATCAGCTCACTCGCGGCGGTGCCGACTCCCCGTGGGGCGTCCTGCCAGGAAAGGACCGGGTTGCACAGGATGCCGATCCACTCGATCTCGCCCTCTATCATATCGCCGGGCCGCAGGCACAGGGAAGCGGCGTTTCGCTGAAGCCGGCGACGTCCGAAACGGCACCGGTCGAGACGATGTCGCCCGCCGAGTAGCCGAGCGCGGAGTAGCGGCTGAGGATCTCGCGGGGATCGTTACGGACATGTTCCCAGGGGACTCCTGCCGCGGCTCGTAGTCGAACTCCTCGATCAGGTGCTCCGGGTCGACGACCGGCTCGTCGGGCCCGACGATCGCGTCGACGTTCAGGAAGACGATCCAAGGCGCGATCTCATGCTCCCAGCCGACGCGCTTCGACTCCTCCTCGTGCTGGCGGAAGTTGCCGGCGGAGTAGAAGAACTTCTTCGGAACGATCGGCGCCCACAGACGGGCGGCCACGAGCTCGACCCGTTCGCCGCTCTCCCCAGCGTCGCCGCGCTCGAAGTACGTACGCAGGTCGGGGACGTCGAGGACGGCGACCTCCTCGCCGTTGACGTGCCCGACCCGCCCTTCGTCGAATGTGACGAGTTCACTCCACGACCTCGCAGATCCGTGCGGTCGCGAGCGCGTAGACCTTGGCCATCTTCACCAGTCCTTCGATTTCGAGGTTTTCGCCCTTCACCGTCCTCGACCTGCTGCCACTGGACCCGAAGTCCCATGACAGCGAACGTCTCGGCCATCGCCTGCTCGTCGCCGGTGAAACCCGGCGTCCCGATCGCCCGTGTCGCCGACTCGACAACCTGGTCGCGATCGACTGCGGCGGCGATGTCCACTCCGCCGGCGGTCAACTCGGACCCATCGCGATCGTGCGGTCGATGACCTCGAGCAGGCCGGGGAAGTCGAAGTCGGGGAGCGGGGAACCCTCGGGAAAGTGACCTTCGTAGAGCGGGAACAGCCCGCCGGGCACGGACGGGTTGAGGACGACCGTGCTCAGGCCGGCCGCGTGGTAGGCGGCGATCCGGTCGCGCACATGCGCGACCGGGCCGCTGATCGTCAGCGCGTCCGACAGCTCGTCGGGAACGAGGCCCATCGCACCGATCGGGTCGCCGTCAGCGACGCGCGCCTGGATCGCTCGCAGCTCGCGCTCGAACCCTGCGAGCTCAATCGAGCGCTGGTAGGGCGGCGCCGAGGCAATCGCGGTCGCGAACATCACGACCTGTCCCTTGTCCTGCTCGACGCCGTCCGGCCCGACGATCGCCGGAAATCCGCACGCGACGTCGAAGCCGTCGAGCGTCCGCCCGGCGCGCGCGGCCCCGCGTTCCAGCGCCGGCAGGACGACCTGCTCGACGTAGGGAAGCGAGTAGAAGGAGCCGAGCAGGCCGTCGGCGACCTCGCCCGCGAGCTCAATCGCCTTCTCTCCGATCGCGGCGACGTAGATCGGCACCCGCGTCTCCGGCGGCTGCATCTTGAGCTGGAATCCCTGGACGCGAAAGATCTCGCCCTCGAACGTGACAGCCTCGCCGTCCAGGATCCGGCGCAGGATCGTGACGGCCTCGCGCATCGCCTGGAGCGGACGGCGGTAGTGGCTTCCGTGCCAGTTGTCGACGTACGTCCGGGACTGCAGGCCGAGGCCGAGCACGAGCCGCTCGCCGGACAGCGCGTGGAGCGTCGCGGCGGTCATCGCGGTCGTGACGAGCGACCGGGCCCAGATCCCGACGATGCCGGTCGCGAGCGCGATCTGCTCGGTTCTCGTCGCTACGGCGGTGGCAGGCACGAACGCGTCCCCGAACGTGATTTCGGAGAACCAGGCCGAATCGAACCCGGCCTTCTCCGCCCGTTGGCCAAAGTCAACGGCGAGCGCGGGAGGCAGCGCCTGAAGATAGATCCCGAGCCCCATCTACCTGCGAACCTGGGGGAGCACCTTCTCGCCGAACAGGCGGATCTGGTCGTGGCGCTTCGCGCCCCAGAGCTCGAGCATGACGTGGGTGCAGCCGGCGTCCCGGTACTCCTCGATCGCGGCGATGCAGTCCGCCGGCGTGCCGGCGATCGGCCGGCACTTGTCGAGGATCGCGTCCGTCACCTTCGCCTTCGCCGCCAGCCGGCCACCCTGCTCCATCGCCTCGGCGATCGGGCGGATCTCGTCCTGGTCGAGA
>JAXLSU010000035.1:0-1711 GCA_046330455.1 Gaiellales bacterium | reverse complement strand
CTTGAACGACGTCTGCAGGAGCTCCGCCCGCCCCGCCTTGCCCTGTTCGCGGGGCGGCAGCCCGGGCTTGCAGACAGCCTTGCTCAGGTGCAGGACCATCGGGTCGGCGGGGTCGTCGGGGAACTGGTACGAGCCCATGCTGACCGGGAAGTCGAGCCCCGCCGAGCCCCAGTACATCGACGGGAACCGCACTCCGGAGATCTTCAGGTTGTCGAACGCCTTCCAGTTGCGGACCTGCACGTTCGTGTACATCAGCGCGAGCTTGCCGGCGTACTGCAGCGCCTCGCGTTGCTTGCGCGAGATCTCGTCGGTCAGGTAGGGGATCATCTGGTTGTTGCAGGCGAGCACGACGTGCTTCGCATGCACGGCGCGGAGCTTGCCGCGCCGCATGTAGTCGACCTCGACCCGCTTCGCGCTCCGCGGGTCGCCATCGTGGCGGACCCGGACCACCGGGGCGCTGAGCCTGATCCGGACCCGGTTGCTGCTGCTGTCGAGCTTGCCGTAGCGAAGCCGGGTCGTCGGGATCGTCGCCATCCCGCTGCCCGGCATCGCCTCGGGGATCAGCTTGCGAACCAGCGAGCGGGCCACCCCCGCGTTTCCCTCGGGGAAGTGGTAGATGTAGTCGTCCTCGGAGTAGTAGAGCTTGTGTCCGGTCGGGGCGATCCGCCGGTCCGGCTTCTCCCAGTCGATGTTGAGGCCGTCGAAGCCGGCGAACTCGATCGACGCATCGAGGGCGCCGACCGCGTCGGCCCCGTAGCCCCAGTTCCCGTTCGGGCTGGTCTGCAGGAACTTGACCGCATCGGGATGGGCGCCGACGTCCTCCTCGAGGTACTGCTTGTAGGTGATCGCCGCGAGCCGGTCCTTGATCTGCTTGTCGGTCATCCCCGGCATCCAGTCCTCGGGCGCGTTGATGATCTTGTAGAGGTCGATCTTCGCCTGCTCCGCCATCGGCGCATCGACGAGGATCTCGTCGTAGCCGGTGCCGGGCTGGTAGGCGACGAAGTGGTCGCGCCCCCACGTCTCCTCGTCGAAGAACAGCCCCCGGCCGAGCCCGTGGCGGGCGTTGAACTCGGAGTCGAAGAAGCGGTTGAAGCGCTTGACCTCGATGCCGAGGTCCTCGAGCATCTGCCGCGCCGGCCGGGCGAAGGTGGACGGAGACTCCAGCGACTGCGAGCCGCCGTAACCGATCAGCTTGCGGCCGTGGGAGCGGAACTCGTTGCGGCGGGCGTGGCCGCCGAGGTCGTCCATGGCGTCGAGGATCAGGATGCGCGCGTTGCGGCCGAACTCGCGCTGGTAGAAGCGCGCCGCCGACAGGCCGCTCAACCCGCCGCCGACGACGACCAGGTCGTAATGCTCGCCGGTGTCATCGGGACGACCGGCGCCCTTCCAGAAGGTCCCGTCGCGGAGGCTGTGGGGCACGAGCTTCGATCGGTCCGTGTTGCCCCGCATCCCCTGCAGCGCCGGCGGGTAGGCGGCCTTGCCCTTGCCCCGAGCGCCGGCTCCTCCGGCCGTCCCGGCGGACGCGCTGCCCGTCCCGACCGCGCCGAGCGCGAGCGCGCCGGCGCCGACGGCGACGCCGTCGAGGAAGTCGCGGCGGCTGATCGGCCGCCCCATTCCGAGCTCGTCATCGGACCACTTCGACACTGGAGCCTCCTCCACGATCAGCGGGGAGCAAGATCGCCCGACGCCTGAACCGGCGCGACCCTACCAC
>JAXLSU010000034.1:0-4537 GCA_046330455.1 Gaiellales bacterium | reverse complement strand
CGACGTCGACGCTGCCCTCCGACCCGGTCGCGCTCTCGGTCCTCGACGCCGACGTCGATGTCCAGGGCGCGAGCACGCTGGTGTTGAGCGCGTCGCTCAACGTCGACGGCGTCGATCTCGGCGACACCGCCGTCCGCTGCCGCTTCGAGGTCGACGGCTCCAACGTCGGCCGGCCGATGGACACCGTCGTGCGGCCGATCCTCGGCCCCGGCGAGGCCGTCATCTCACTCGACGCCGTCGCCTCTGTCGGCTCCGGCTCCCACACCGTCGAGGTCTTCTGCCAGCAGGTCGGCGGCTCCGGCAGCGCCCGGATCATCGACCGCTCGATGACGGTCTTCGGGGTCCTGAGCACGCCCTGACGTCGACGCCGGTTCCGTCCGCTGGCGAACGTATGTTTGGGTGATGCCAACGGGCTTCCATCCCCGAAGACAGGGTGATCTCGGCGAGGTCGAGGCGATGCGCTGGCTCACCTCGGTCGGGGCCGATGTCTGGGTGCCGCTCGGGCACAGCCGCGATATCGACGTGATCGCCGTCTTCGGCGACCGGCTCTGCCGTATTCAGGTCAAGAGCTCCGGATGTCGAGAGCCGAAGGGTGGCTACGCGGTCGCGCTGGCCACCAGCGGGGGCAATCAGAGTTGGTCCGGTGCTGTTCGGTTCTTCGATCGCAGCCGCTGCGACTTTCTGTTCGTCTGGCTCGTCGACGGCCGGCGGTGGTTCATCCCGTCAGCCGCGGTCGATGGGAGGCGGTCGATACGACTCGGCAAGAGCAAGTACGCGGAGTTCGAAATCGGTGATTCGGATGGGGTTCCGCCCGCATCGGCCCGGCGCCTACAATGCCCATCCCCGATCAGGGGGAGCGCTGCAGTTGGAGAGGCAGGCGGGCCTGTAAAGTCCGTGCCCATGGCTGAGTGGGTTCGAATCCCACCTCCCCCATCACCCTCCGAATCCCGTGACGTCGCAGGGGTCCGCACCGCATCGAGTGCGCGGGCGACCATCTCCTCTGGTCACCAGATCACGATCCCGATCGGGCCGTTCCGAGCGGCGGGCCTGAGTCCCGGGGACCGCTTCGAGGTCACGGCGGAGTCGGAAGGGATCGTGCGGATCGAGCGCGTTCACGCCGCCGAGCCCGCGCCCGCCAGCCGGAGCTGCCCGCGGCCTGAGCGGGGGCCGATCGGGGTCGTCCTTGGAGCGACTGGGCCTGCAGGAGCCGCTTGAGCTTGCGGAGCGAGTTCGTCTCGATCCTGGCGGACCCGCTCGCGGGTGATGCCGAGATCCTGGCCGATCTGCTCGAGCGTCTGCGGCTCGGCGTCGGCGAGGCCGTAGCGCAGCTCGATCACCTTGCGCTCGCGGTCGGTGAGCAGGCGCAGCGCACGGTCGAGCCCCTCGCGCTGCAGCAAGTCGGTCGCCCGCTCGAACGGCCCTGCCCGTTCTCGTCGGGAACGATGTCGGCGACGCGGCCGTTGCCGTCCTCCCCGATCGGCGCCTCGAGCGAGACCGGCGCCGCCGCCAGCCCATCAGCTCCCGCACCTCGGTCAGGTTCAGCCCGACCTCCCGCGCCACCTCGGCCGGGTCGGGCTCCCGCCTGGCTCCTGCACGAGCCCGCGCTCGGCGCTCCGCACCTTGCTGAGCTTCTCGTTGACGTGGACCGGGATCCGGATCGTTCGGCTCTTGTCGGCCACCGCCGGAGGCCGCCTGCCGGATCCACCAGGTCGCGTACGTCGAGAACTTGTAGCCGCGCCGGTAGTCGAACTTCTCGACCGCCCGGATCAGCCCCAGCGACCCCTCCTGGATCAGGTCGAGGAAGCTCAGCCCGCGGCCGACATCAGCCCTTCGCGATCGAGACCACCAACCGCAGGTTCGCCTCGACCATCTGCCGCTTCGCGTCCATGTCGCCGCGCTCGATCCGCTTCGCCAAAGCCGCTTCCTGGTCGGCGGTGAGCAGCTGGACCCGCCCTATCGCGTGCAGGTAGAGCCGCAGCGAGTCGACCCCCGGCTCGACGGTCAGGTCCGGCGCGACGATCTGCGGCGTGTCGGCCGGGTCCTCCTCGGGCTCACCGTCGCCGTCGCGGCCGAGGACCACCTCGATGCCGGCGTCGACGAGCTGGCTGTGCAGCTCGCGGACGGCGTCGGGACCGAGCTCGACCTCCTCGACGGCGGCGGCGATCTGCTCGCCGGTCACGTGGCCGTGCTCGCGGCCGAGCGCGATCAGCAACGTCCCCGGGTCGTCGCTCGACACCTCGGCAGGCTGCAACTCGGTGACTTGAAGCTCCTCAGCCATCTCCGTACCCGTTCATCGCACAACTCCCCCGATCGGGATGCACTCCTCTCCCCGAGGCGCACAGCGAGTATGTCACGCGCGCGACCGGAAGCCGCCCGCCGCTAGCCTCTTGCCGAGGAGATCGATGAACCGTCCGTCCACAGTGATCGGCGCCGCGGCCGGGCCCGACGTCCAGGCCCGCCGCCCGCGCACCGAGGTGAGCCTGACCCGCGTCGGCGTCGTCGGCGTCGAGAAGGTGATCCGGATCAACCCCCGCGCCGGCCGTGACGGCGACTCCGGCCAGCTGTTCTTCGCCGAGTTCGAGTGCTTCGTCGATCTCAACCCGAAGCAGGCCGGCGCGCACATGTCGCGCTTCGAGGAGGTCGTCAACGAGGCGATCGACGAGGCGGTGCTCGCCGAGTCGCTGAAGGCCGAGCATCTCGCGGCTCGCATCGCCGAGCGCGTCCGCGACCGCCAGGGCGGGCTGCGTGCCGAGGTCTCCCTCGCCGCCCGCTACCCGGAGACCGTCCCCGCCCCCCAGAGCGGCAAGCCCACGCAGGAGATCTACACGCTGTTCGGCACCGCGGTCGCGTCGACCGCCGGCACCCGCACCCTCACCGGCGTCCAGGCCCAGGGGATGACCGCCTGCCCGTGCGCCCAGGAGATGATCGCCAGCGGCGCTCGCGAGCGGCTCGCCGCGAGCGGCTACGACGAAGACCAGGTCGACGAGATCCTCGACCTCGTCCCGGTCGCGACCCACAACCAGCGCGGCATCGGCACCCTCTACCTCGGCCGCTCCGAGGACTGCGAGACCGAGATCGACGCCCGCGAGCTGCTCGCGATCGTCGAGTCGTCGATGTCGTCGGAGATCTACGAGCTGATGAAGCGCGAGGACGCGCGCTCCGTCGTCGAGAAGGCGCACGCCAACCCACGCTTCGTCGAGGACTGCGTTCGCGAGATGGTCCGCCGGCTCGCCAGCGCCTACCCCGACCTCCACGGCCGTAACTTCGTCCTCGCCCGCCAGGAGAACCTCGAGACGATCCACCGCCACAACGTCATCGCCGAGCGCTCCGGCGAGCTCTCGGAGGTCCTCGCCGAGCTCGAGGCCGGCGAGCACTCGACCCGCCATGACGATGCGGGAGTGGCTCGACGGCCCCGGCCCGCCTGAGCGCCCCGCTCACCGGACCGAGCAGCGCCGGCGCTACGCCCGTCCGGCCTCGGCCGGCCCCTCGCCGGTCCGCTGCCGCTCGATCCGCCGCCGCACCCCGAAGAAGTAGTCGGCGCCGCTGACCAGGGTCGCGACGACAGCGGCGTAGACGAGCACGTCGACCGCGGTCGTCGCCGGGTCGACGGCGATCAGAGCGATGATCGCCGCCACCTGCAGCGCCGTCTTCAGCTTGCCGAGCCAGCTCGCCGCGATCACGACGCCCTCCTCGACGGCGACCGCCCGCAGCCCGGTCACGGCCAGCTCACGGGCGATGATCACCATCGCGATCCACGCCTGCAGCCGGTCGAGCGCGACCAGCGAGACGAGCGCGGCGACGATCAGCAGCTTGTCGGCGAGCGGGTCCATCAGCTTCCCGAACGTCGTGACGTCGTCGCGGCGGCGCGCGATGTAGCCGTCGAGGCCGTCGGTGAAGGCCGCGAGCGCGAAGACCACCCCGGCGACGAGATCGCCGTTCGGGATCTCCGCGAGCAGCGCGACGACGACCACCGGCACCATCAGGATGCGCAGCATCGTCAGCGCGTTCGGGATGTTGAGGGGGACCACGGCTACGCTCGCCGTCCGATACTACGCGGGCCCCGGACGACCGCTCAGAGGCCGGCCAGCTCCTTCGCCCGCCCGAGGACGTCGTCGAGCATCGCCTCGGTGAGCTTCCCGGTGAACGTGTTCTGCTGGCTCGGGTGGTAGCTGCCGAGCAGGTTGCGGCCCCCGACAGCGGCCTCGGCGCCATGCCCGAACCGCGGCTTCGGCCGCGGCATCGCCGCGCCGGCGAGCACGCGGAGCGCCGCCTCCCAGCCGAACGCGCCGAGCGCCACGACGACGCGAAGCCGCGTCAGCAGCGCCAGCTCGCGCGCGAGGAACGGCCGGCACTCGTCGCGCTCCGCCGGGGTCGGCTTGTTGGCCGGTGGCGCGCAGCGCACCGCCGCGGTCACCCAGGCGCCGTCGAGCCGGAGGCCGTCCTGGCGATCGACCGAGCCCGGCCGGTTCGCGAGCCCGGCCCGGAACAGCGCCGCGTACAGCCAGTCGCCGGAGCGGTCGCCGGTGAACATCCGCCC
>JAXLSU010000033.1:0-1952 GCA_046330455.1 Gaiellales bacterium | reverse complement strand
CCGGCCGATCGCCGGAGCGAGACCCCTTGCCACGCGCTCGAGCGCTTCCTCCCAGCTCACCGGCTCGAGGCTGCCGCCCGCGTTCACCTGCGGGGCCGGCGGCCGGTCAGGGCTCGAGAACATCTGAAAGCCGAAGCGACCCTTGTCGCAGAGCCAGCCGTCGTCGACCTCGGCGTTGTCGCGGGCCAGCGTCCTGACGACCTTCTCGTCGCGGACCGTGAACCTGACGTTGCACTGGCTCGGGCAGAGCGCGCAGACCGAGCCCGCGTCCTCGATGTCCCAGGGACGGGCGCGGAAGCGGTACGCCTGCGAGGTCAGCGCCCCGACCGGGCAGAGCTCGATGATGTTGCCGTGAAACGGCCCGATGTAGGGCCGGTCCTCGTGGGTGCCGACGAAGCTCCGATCGCCGCGCTCGAGGAGCTGGAGCTGCTCGTCCTCGGCGACCTCCTGGCTGAAGCGGACGCAGCGGTAGCACATGATGCAGCGCTCGCGGTCGATCCGGATCAGCGGCGACAGCGGGATCGGCTTCTCGAAGTGGCGCTTCGGCTCGATCACGCGGCTCCGCCCGGTGCCCCAACCCATCGAGATGTCCTGCAGCGGGCACTCGCCTCCCTTGTCGCAGACCGGGCAGTCGAGCGGGTGGTTGACGAGCAGGAACTCGACCACCGCGTTCTGGGTCTCCTTGACCCTGTCGGTCTGCGTGTAGACGACCATGCCGTCGCGGACCGGGGTCGAGCAGGCGGTCTGCAGCTTCGGGATGCCCTCGATCTCGACGAGGCACATCCGGCAGGCGCCAACCGGGTTGCCGAGCTTCGGCTCGTAGCAGAAGACCGGGATCTCGACGTCGCCGTGCTTGGCGGCGTCGACGAGCATCGCCCCCTCGCTGGCCGCGATCTCGACGCCGTCGATGACGATCGTGATCGGCTTTCCGGGCGCGCTCATGCGCCGGCTCCGGCGGGCGCGGCCAGGGCCGGCTCGACGTCGAGCGTGGCCGCCCCGGACTCGCGGGCGCGGGCGATCGTCTCCTCGAACTCCGAGCGCCAGCGTCGGACCATCGAGCCGACCGGCATCGCCATCGCGTCGCCGAGCACGCAGAGGCAGTGACCGATGATGTTCTCCTGGACCGAGGCGATGATGTCGAGATCCATCGGCGTCGCCTCGCCACCGACGACGCGCTCGAGCATCTTCACGGTCCAGTTGGTCCCCTCCCGGCACGGGGTGCACTTGCCGCATGACTCGTGCCGGTAGAAGCGCGCCGTGCGCAGCGCCATCTGCGGGATCGAGACGGTGTCGTCGGCGACGATGATCGCTCCCGACCCGAGCATCGAGCCGGCGTCGGCGAGCGCCTCGAACGAGTAGGGGAGGTCGAGCTCCTCGGGGCCGAGGACCGGGGCCGACGAGCCGCCCGGGTACCACGCCTTGAGCTCGCGACCCTCGAGCGGGCCGCCGGCGAGGCCGTAGATGATGTCGCGGGCGGGGATCCCGAGCTCGATCTCGTAATTGCCGGGGCGGCGCACGCAACCCGAGACCGAGACGACCTTGGTGCCGGTCGACTGCTCGGTGCCGAAGCCCTTGAACCAGTCGGGCCCGTTGTTGACGATGTTCGGCAGGTTCATCAGCGTCTCGACGTTGTTGATCAGCGTCGGGCCGTCGTAGAGGCCCTGGATCGCCGGGAACGGGGGCTTCAGGCGCGGGTTTCCGCGCTTGCCCTCGAGCGAGTCGAGCAGCGCCGTCTCCTCGCCGCAGATGTAGGCGCCGGCGCCGCGGTGGACGAGCAGGTCGACGTCGATCTTCGTCCCGAGCACGCCCTCGCCGAGGTAGCCGGCGGCGTACGCCTCGGCGACGGCGGCGTCGAGGCGATCGGCGACCTCGGCGTACTCGCCGCGGATGTAGATGAAGGCACGGGTCGCGCCGGACGCCATCGCGCCGATCGTGACGCCCTCGACGAGCCC
>JAXLSU010000032.1:0-1997 GCA_046330455.1 Gaiellales bacterium | reverse complement strand
GCGGTCAGGGCGACCGGTGCTCTCGAGTTCGGGAGTGTGATGATCAACGAGGCTCCCGAATGGCGGGTCGACCAGATGCCCTACGGCGGAACGAAGGCCTCCGGCAACACGAAGGAAGGGCCCGCCTACACGATCCGCGAGATGACCGAGGAGCGGCTCGTAGTACTAGCGCACTAGGGAACCTGCGCCGCGTTCGGTGCGGGCCCGGCGATCGCGATCGCACCGCTCGGGCAGCTCGTGCACAGCCGCCGGGCACGCTCCTCGGGGAGCGCGATGCCCTCCCGCGGGCGCGAGATGCTGTCGTCGCCGATCTCGACCGCGTTCGGCTCCAGCTCCTCGCACTTGCCGACTCCCATGCAGACGTCGGGATCGATCGCGATGAAGACGTTCATGGAACCTGTACCAGCCTAGACGAGAGGGAGCCCCAGATGAGCTCCGAGGAACGCCAGGATCAGGCGCTGCTGGCGGATCGTCTCCTCGACGTCGAACGAGCCGTGCCCGGTCGCGAAGCGGTAGACCTCGTGCGGGTGACCTCGCTCGGCGAGCCGGTCGACGTACGCCAGCGCCTGGCGCAGCGGGCAGCGGCTGTCCGCCTCGCCGATCAGGAAGAGGACGGGCGCCTGTACCTGGTCCGCGAACTCGATCGGGCTGCGATCGCGCATCAGCTCGGGCACGTCGGCCGGCTCGCCTCCGAGCAGCGCCCGGTCGTAGGCCTGGAGGTTGGGCGAGAGGTCCTCGTAGCCCAGCGCGTAGTCGCCGACCGGGATCCCGGCGACGCCGCAGCGCCAGAGCTCGGGGTGCTTGCCGAGCTCCATCAGCGTCAGATAGCCCCCCCACGACCAGCCGCCGACCGCAGCCCGCTCCGGGTCTGCGATGCCGGCCTCGACGAGGTGGCGCAGCCCGGCGTTCAGGTCCTCGAGCTCAGGCCCGCCGATGTCGCCGATGAGGGCGTCGCGCCACTCGGCCCCGTAGCCGGTCGAACCGCGGTAGTTGATCATCGCGACGGTCAGGCCGGCATCGACGTAGGACTGCACCTCGGGGCTGAACCGGTCCTCGTCGAGCCACGTCGGGCCGCCGTGGGGTCGCACGAGCACCGGCCACGGGCCGTCGCCCTCGGGCGTCACGTAGAAGCCGTGGACCGACTGACCGTGCTCGTTCGCGAACCGGAACGACGTGTAGGGCCGGCCCGCGGGCGCCCGCTCGCCGTCCGGCTGCAGGACCTCGACGCCGCTCTCCGAGAGCAGCCGCGGCGGGCTGGCGCCGCTCGAGTGCTGGAGCCAGACCACGCCGCCGGGGCGAACACGCGCTGCAGCGATCTGTCCCTCGGGATGCTCGACGGGTGTGAGGAGAGCCGAGCCCAGCTCGTAGCGATACAGGCGGTGGCGGCCATCGCGCTCGTGGCGCAGGAGGAGCGAGGCGCCGTCCGGCCACCAGTCCAGCACGAGCACCGGGCCCTGGAGCCCGGTCTCGAGGTCGAGCCAGGTGTCCGTGTCGAGGTCCCAGAGCGCCGGCGTCTCGTCCCCGGAGCGCTCGTGGGCGACTGCGAGCCGGCGGTCGCTCACGATCGGGGACCAGCCCTCGGCGAACAGGCTCCTGCCGGCGTCACGCCGTTCGCCGACCACCTCGCCGGACGACGCCGTGACGATCCTGATCGCAGGGTGCAGGAGGTCGCCGTGCTCGGAGTGCGAGAGCGCGACGAGCCCGCCGTCCGCCGAGAGGCCGTGCCCGCCGGCGATCCCGACGAACTCCCGGCTGCGGCAGAGCTCGGCCGGCTCCTGCGCGGCGACGGCGGCGTAGACGGCGAAGCCGTCGCGGTCGGAGATCGCCGCGGCCACCGTCCCGTTCGCCTGTGCGAGCCCCTCGTTCCAGCCCGCGGGGACGCCCGGCAGGAGCGGTCGCGTCTCGCCGCCCGCGAACGGCTGGACGAGCCAGGCGCCGGACTCGTCGCCGGTCTCGTCCTGCCACCAGGTCACGGCCTTGCCCCCGGCCGCGGCATA
>JAXLSU010000031.1:0-2371 GCA_046330455.1 Gaiellales bacterium | reverse complement strand
GTGCGGCCGAAGTCTCCGCCGGCGCCGCGGGACCGAGGACGCCCGTGCCGCTGTCGGGGTCGGCCGGCGCCGGTGGCTTTACGGGTTCGGGCGGCGGAGGAGGAGGAGCGACCCGCGTCGTGGGAGGAGCCGGAGGGGTGACGACGATCGGAGGCGTCACGGGCGGCTCCACGGGCGCCGGAGCACCGTCGCTCGGCGCCGGCCCTGGTCGTGGCTCCGGCCGGGCAGGCGGCTGCGCCATTCGCGTCGCGATCCCGAACTCTCCGATCGACAGATCGTCGTCCTCGTGGAGCAGCACGCGGGGAGGCGACGCGACCGAGTAGCCCTCTCGCCTGGCGTGCTCCGCGAGGAAGCCGCCGAGCTCGAGGAGCAGGCCGTCCTCATACCCGACGAACTGCTCGCGATCGCGCGGGGATAGGTACAGGAGGTACTCGTTCGGGACGTAGATCCGTGAGAGGGAAACGGTCTTGTGGTCGTCCATCTCCTTGACGAGCTTGCGCGCGATCTCGACCGGCTGGACGTGCGAACGGAACGCACGCCCGAAGACGCCCGTGACGAGGGACTCGATCCGGTGCTCGATGTTCCGCAGCACGTCGACAGCTGGCCGAGGTGTGTCCTCAGCGAGATCGAGTGTAGCTGGGCGTTCTTGCGCGAAGGAAGGGCAGGCCGAGGACGAGGCCGAGCAGCAGCGTGCCGGCCACGATCGGGAACGGCTCCGGTCGGGCGGCTCCGAGCAGCGGGGGGCCGATCACGAGCAACGGGAGCAGGACGACCGTGAGGCCGACCACGGCGAGCGGCCCCGCCCGCCGGACGAGCGGCAGCGCCAGCGTCACTGCGGCGAGGATCGCCGCCTCGACCGCGATCAGCCTGTGGTCGGCGAGGGTCGAGAACAGAGCCCCGGCGACAGCGAGCGGTGACTCGCTGCCCGCGAGCCCGAGCCCGAGCGGGGGCGAGGCCCCGTCGAAGGGAAGCCCTCTGCCGAGGAGGCCCATCGTGAGCGCGCCGGCTACGACCCCTGCGGCGGCCGTGAGCGCCTGTCGGAGCGCACCGGTGGCGCGGGCTGCGACCAGCGGAATGAGGACGAGGCCTCCGGGCACGAGCGCGAGGACGGGCCCGGCGACGACGAGGAGACCGTGTGAGGAATCGCCCCAAAAGGCGAGCAGCCAGACGAGCGCAACGAGCGAGTAGAGGCTCGCGAGCGCGAACGAGACGTTTCCGAGCGGCAGGATCGGCGTCAGGAGCGCGAACGCCAGGCCGGCGCGGGCGTTCACGAGGGCAGCGGCTCCTGCCAGCGCTCCGAGCACGGCGGGCCCGCCCTGCGGGAAGAACGGGAGCAGCGAGGTCGTCGTGGCCGCGAACGTCGCGGCGAGCGCGGCGGGCTCGGCACGGGCGAGCAGATGGCGCCGCGACCCGGCAGGCGCCTCGACCCGACGCCGCGCCTGGGCGGCGAGTGAGTCGCGGAGCTCGTGGGCGAGCCGCTTGGCCGGCGGGCGCTCTGCCGGGTCGAGCGCGAGCGCGCCCTCCACGGCCTCGAGCACGGGGCGTGGGAGGTCGGGCCGGGCCGAGGCGAGCGGTGGAGCGCCCGACATGATCAGGTTCGCGGTCTCGACGGGAGACGACGCGAAGAACGGCTGCTGCCCGGCGAGCGCCTCCCAGAGCATCACGCCCACCGCCCACACGTCCGCGGCGCCGGTCGCCTCCTCGCCGCGGAGCCGCTCCGGGGAGATGTATCCGAGCGTCCCCGGAACGTCGCCCGTGGCCGTCAGCGTCTCCGCGTCGGCCATCAGCGCGAGCCCGAAGTCGAGCAGGCGCGCGTCGGTCTTCCCGGTCTCGGCCAGGAGCACGTTCGCGGGCTTCACGTCGCGGTGGATGATCCCCTTGGCGTGCGCGTGGGCAAGCGCGTCGAGCACCTGCGCGGCGACCTCGATCGCACCCCGGTCGTCGAGGCGCCCGCCCCGGATCGCCTCGCGAACCGTGATCCCGGGCACGTACTCGTAGGCGACGTACACGTGACCGGCATCCCGGTCGACGCTGAACACCCGCGCGCAATGTGGGTGACGGAGACGTGCGACCGCCTCGGCCTCACGCTCGGCCCTGACTCCGGCCTTGCCTTCACGGGGAACGACCTTGAGCGCGACCTCGTGCCCGTTGCGCTGGTCGACGGCGAGCCAGACCGAGCCCGAGCCGCCGCTGCCGAGCGGTCGCAGGGCACGGAAGCGACCGAGGATCAGCTCGTGGTCGGACGCTGCCGCTACGGCGCTCTGGGCCATCGACGGCTCCCTTTCCCGCGGTGGCCGGAACTCCTGCAAGCGCGGGCCGAACGCGACGCTGCAGGGTGCGGGAAGCTCACGTCCCGGCGCCGAGAGGCTGC
>JAXLSU010000030.1:0-3150 GCA_046330455.1 Gaiellales bacterium | reverse complement strand
ACCTCCCCTACCTGCACGAGGTCTGGTCGAACGAGCACTGGGTGCTCTGGAAGGTCGAGCCCGGCGATCGGCAGGCGGTCCGGCCCGACACGGTCGGGCCCGACGGCTATTCGCTGACGGTCCCGGGAGGCGGCAGCTACCTGATCAGGATGCGCTACTCGCCGTACCTGCGGATCGTCACCGGCGAGGGATGTCTCGAGCCCCGAGGCGAGGAGTCGACGCTGCTGACGGTGCCGGCCGGGGCCGGGCCGCAGCGGATCGAGGTCGGGGCCTCGCTGACCCTCGACGGCCTCCTGCGCCGCGAGCCGGCCTGCGGCCGCCCCGATTGAGCGGCACTGCGCCAGCCCGCCGTCGCACTCCCGCCCGCAGGCCCCCGCCTCCGAAGGCGCGGCGGGGAGGGAGGCTCAGCCGAGCGACAGGGAGAGCAGGCGCTCGAGCTCGGCGATCGTCGTGGTCGGCCCCCGGTGGAGGATCGCGGCCATGCCGACGGACTCGGCGCCGGCGACGTTCTCACGCAGATCGTCGACGAAGGCGCAGCGCTCGGGCGCGACGCCGATCCGCTCGGCGCCGAGCTCGTAGATCTCCGGCTGCGGCTTGTGCAGGCCGACGTCGCCGGAGATCACGGTCGCATCGAACAGGTCCAGCGGGGCGCGCTCGTAGATCCCCGTCCCCCACGAGTTCGTGATCAGGCCGGTCCGCAGGCCCGCTGCGCGGACGGCGCCGACCGCATCGAGCATCGCCTGCTCGGGGCGGAGGCCGCCGAACAGGCGCTCGATCAGCCCCGGCGGCTCGACCCCGAGCATCTCCGCGAAGTCGCGTTCGAAGACGGCGTCGGTGACCGCACCGCGCTCGAGCGAGCGCAGCAACGCTAGGGCCTCGCCATCACCACGGAAGAGCTCGAGGACGGTGCCCGGCTCGAGACCCTCGTTCTCGCAGAAGCGGTCGAAGCCGTCCCAGATGTTCGTCGTCAGCACGCCGCCGAAGTCGACGAGGAGCCCCTGCATCCGTCGTTCCGCCACGTCTCACTCATAGCAGCCATCCCGCCAATAGGCTGCAATAGTGGCGGAGCCGAGCGATGCACCGGAGGGGATCGACGCCGAGCGGGTCGGCGCTTGGCTGGAGGCGAACGTCGCCGGCGCGTCGGGGCCATTCGCCTACGAGCGGATCGCCGGCGGGCGCTCGAACCTGACCTACACGGTGACCGGCACCCGGGGCGGCAAGTGGGCGCTGCGCCGGCCGCCGCTCGGCAAAGCGCTCGGCTCGGCCCACGACATGGGCCGCGAGCACCGGGTCGTCTCGGCGTTAGCGCCGACGCCTGTCCCGGTTGCCCCGATCGCCGGCTACTGCACCGACGAGTCGGTCAACGGCGCCCCCTTCTACGTGATGGAGTTCGTCGCGGGGCCGATCCTCCGCTCGCGCGACGACGCCGAGCGCTTCGACGAGACCGGACGCCACGCGATCGGCGAGCGCGTGGTCGACACGCTCGTCGCGATCCATGCCCAGGTTCCCGACGAGATCGGGCTCGGCGACCTCGGCCGCAAGGAGGATTACGTAGCCCGTCAGCTGCGCCGCTGGGGCCGCCAGTGGGAGGGCTCGAGGACGCGCGAGATCCCGCTCATCGACGCGGTGCACGAGCGGCTCGCCGCGCGGATCCCCGAGCAGGGACCGGCGACGCTCGTCCACGGCGACTACCGGCTCGACAACATGATCCTCACCACTGCCGGCGAGGTCGCCGCGGTCGTCGACTGGGAGCTCTGCACGCTCGGTGACCCGCTCGCCGACGTCGGCCTGCTGCTCGTCTACTGGGCCGAGGAGGGCGACGAGTTGCTGCCGCTCTTCGAGCCGGCGACGATGGCGCCCGGGTTCCCGTCCCGCGCCGAGGTCCGCGTCCGCTACGCGGAGCGCTCCGGCCGCGACCTCGCCGGAATCGACTTCTTCGTCGCCCTCGGCTACTGGAAGCTGGCGATCATCCTCGAGGGCGTCTACTCCCGCTACGCGAAGGGTCAGTACGGCAAGCCCGAGGACGGCTTCGAAGAGTTCGGCAAGAACGTCGGTCGGCTTGCCGAGGCGGCCGACGAGGCCGTCGGTCGGCTCGGCTGAGCGGGCCGCCGCCACCGAGGCTTCTCTCAACCCGTGAGAAGGGCCTCGGTATCAGGCCGCTCCACGACGCTGGAGCGTCGTCAGCACGCACTTGGCGACCCAGCCCGATTCCCGATCGACCTGACGCGGAGTGAACGGCAGGTACTCGTAGCCGGCCAGTCGGAGCTCGACCGCGCGCACCCTGTCCGCCTCGAAGCGTGACCGGTGCCCGTGGGCGCTGAACCCGTCGATCTCGACGATCACGCGTTCGCGCGGCCAAAGGAAGTCGACCTCACGATCTCCCACCGGGACGTTCACGCACGGCGCCGGGATACCCCGCCTCGCGCAGAGCAGCTGGGAGCCGGCCTCGGGAACGGACCGGGTTCGTGATACGTCGACGAATCCCTCCGTGGCGAGCCTGAGCTTGGCCATGCCGGTGTGGCCGCTACAGCGGTCGAGCAACGAGCGGAGCGGTGCCGGCTCGAGGATCCCCTTGTGGGCTGCCTCGGCGACGAGCCGCTCGAGGCTGCGCACGGGCAGGAGCGGCGCCAGGCTGAGCAACAGCCGAGGGCCGGCGAGGACCGGTATCCCGCCGCGCGTCGCGCGATCCTCGGGCTCGAGTCGCGCGGCATGGAGGGCGATCCCGGGCATCGATCGGCGTCCCGTCGGGGCGACGGTGACGTCTACCCGCGGCCCGTCGGCGATGCTCAGCCCGCTCGCTGCGCCGCCACTGCGCTGGCTGAGAACCGCCCCTGCGCCGGCCGCCAGCAGCGCAGCAGCCCAGCGGGCGCCTGACGACAGTGGGGCACCTGCGATCGCATAGACGCCCCGGCGGAGACGCCGGAGCCGTCCACTCCGAACCCGGTACCAGATCTGCTGGTCGGTGAGTCCCGCGGCACGCATCTCGCCGTGGCCGAGGATCCCGCCGCGCTTCGCTGCCAAGGAGGCGATCGTCTCATCCGGATGTCGAGGGCCGGACCGCATCTGCCGAGCATGCCGGCCAGCCGGTCACCGATGGCGAACGCAGCCATGCGATCCGGTGCCTAAGCGGTGCCAACTTCGCACGCACGT
>JAXLSU010000029.1:0-3333 GCA_046330455.1 Gaiellales bacterium | reverse complement strand
CGCGTCGTCGAGGGCTTCCACGAGCTGACCCGTACCGCCGTCGGCCTCGACGTCCCGATCGTCTGCGGCATCGACGGCGCCTGTATCGGCGGCGCGTTCGAGTTCGCGTGCTCGTGCGACCTGCGGATCGCGACGCCGCGGGCGCGGTTCGGCTGCCCCGAGGTCGGCGTCGGGATTGCCGTTTCGAACGCGGCCTCGGTGCTCCTTCCGGCGCTCTGCGGGCTCGGCTTCGCATCGGAGCTGATCATCACCGGCCGTCTCGTCGGGGCCGAGGAGGCTCTCGCCCACGGGCTCGTGAACCGGGTCGTCGAGCCAGAGGAGCTCGACGGCGCCCTGTCCGAGCTGGCCGCCGAGATCGGTGCTCGCGCGCCGCTCGCCGTCGCCGCGAGCAAGCGCCTCGTCCACGATGCCCTCGCTCCGGCGGTCGCCGCCGCGATGGCCCGGGAGACCGTCGCGGGCGCAACGCTCTTCTCGACGCGCGACGCCCGCGAGGGCCTCGCAGCCTTCCTCGAGAAGCGAAACCCGGGCTTCACCGGCGCCTGAACGGCGCGACGACCGGGCCGTGCGGCCACCGCCACGGGATTCTCCGACGCGCCGCCGGAGGTCAGCCGTAGGGGCGGGATCTCATCCCGCACAGATCGTGACCGCCGCCCTCCGGGCCGCTCCTACGCGGGTCGCGGCCGGCCGAGCCGTCCGCTCAGCCGCGTGGTCCGCTCAGCCGCGTGGTCCGCTCAGCCGCGTGGTCCGCTCAGCCGCGGACGCCGAGTGTCCGGAGGTCGACCTCCGGGTCTCGCAGCAGCGCGGGGTCGACGGGCCTCCCTGCCGCGATCACGCCGCGGGCACGCCGGAGCTCTCTCCCGTGGTTCATGCTGACGGCCGCCAGGGGGACGCCGCCCTCCAGGTAGAAGGCGACGAACCGCCGCTCCTCGAGGCTTCCCCGGACGACGAGCTCGTCCCAGGTCTCGTGGTGTCCGAGGTACTGGAGGCTCGCGTCGTACTGATCCGACCAGAACCAGTGCGGCTCCGCGTAGGGCTCGCCTCTCCCGAGCATGCTCCGGGCCGCCGCGGCGCCCTGCTCGAAGGCGTTCTGCCAGTGCTCGACGCGGATGTGCGTGCCGTGGAGCGGGTGGAAGTGGCGCGCCACGTCTCCGGCCGCGTACACGCCCTCCGCGGTCGTACGGCAGAGCTCGTCTACGACGATGCCGTTGTCGACGGCAAGGCCGGCCGTCTCGGCGAGCTCGACGGCCGGCGCGATCCCGACCCCGACCACGGCGAGATCGCACTCGACCAGGCGGCCGGTCGACGTCCGGACACCCCGGACACGATCGTCTCCCTCGAAGGCCGAGACACCCTCGCCGAGCAGCAGCTCGACGCCGTGCTCGGCGTGCAGCTCGCCGATCACCCGTCCGACCTCGAGCCCGAGCACCCGCTCGAGCGGCGCCTGAAACGGCTCGACGGCGACGACCTCGAGCCCGAGACCGCGCAGCGAGGCGGCGAGCTCGGAGCCAATGAACCCCATGCCCACGACGGCGGCACGGCCCGCGCCGGGCACGGCCTGGCGCAGCCGGTCGGCGTCATCGACCGTGCGCAGGTCGAAACGGCCGGGAAGCTCCCAGCCCGGGATCGGCAGCTGGCGGTTCCGACCGCCCGTTGCAAGGAGGATGGCGTCGTAGGACACCCGCTCCTCCCCGTCGAGCTCGATCGTGCGAGCGCCCGGATCGAGGGCCGTGACCAGCGTGTCGAGGCGCAGCTCGATCGATTGTTCCCCCCAGAAGCCGTCCGGTCGGAGCGGCAGCCGACCCGCGGGAACGGATCCCGTCAGGTAGCCCTTCGAGAGCGGCGGCCGGTCGTAGGGCAGGTGGGGCTCGGCTCCGACGAGGACGATTCGCCCGTCGAAGCCCTCCTCCCGCAGGGTCGCCGCGGCGCTCGCACCGGCGATGCTGGCGCCAACGATGACGAAGGTACCCCCCATCAGTAGCCGTACGTGTGGGCGTCGCGCCACACCCGCCAGATCGAGAAGCCGGCTGCGGCGAGCACCGCGAAGAACACGAGCGCCTCGAGCCCCGTCTCGGGATAGGGGGTGACGAACGCGACGACGACATCGGCGATCGCGAGCACGACCGCGCCGTACAGGACGGCCTGGGCACGCACGCTCCAGGTCGAGATCTCGCTCCGGTTTCGCCTCCAGACCACGTAGAGGAAGTAGGCGATCGCGAGCAGGAAGGCGATCTGGACGACGAGGAACAGCGCCGCCAGCATGTCGTCGAGCTGCAGCGCCGTCACGACGCCGGCGATCAGGAACACGATCGCGAGGCCGCGCACGGTCGGGTTGATCCGGCTCATTCCCCTGTGAGCAGGGCGCGGATCCCGAGAGCTGACGCGAGCAGGGCTGCGCCCGCGAACCAGACGACGCGCCTGGCGGGCTCCTGACCGGCGTAGAACCACGGGGAGAGCACGGCGAGAAGCGCGAGCGTCCCGTACAGATAGTGGAGCTGATCGGGCGATCGCTTGTCGCTCGAAAGGAGCATGAGGCCGAGCGCGACCTGCGCGACGAGCAGCACCTGACCGAGCGCGACGAGATGCGTGAAGTACGCCCGGGGCTCGACGCGTCGCCGCCAGTAGACGAGTCCTACGACGCCTGCAACGACGTTCACGACGACGAGGAGAATCGCGTTGATGGCGTGCAGGCCGGTCATCCGCGCTGAGCCTAGCAGCGGCGTTGCGCGGCTCCCCTATGAAGCAAGAGGTCAAGGGAGAGGCCCCGCCTGTGGGCTGTCCACTCGGAGATCAGGTCGTACGAAGGGCTGTTCGGTCGCGATCGCCCAGACGAAGCCGGCGAGTTGGCGCGGGCCTTCCGCGCCCGGCCGTCCGCAGCAGCGCTGGGCAGGATCTGCGGTCGGGGCGGCGATGGGGCTGGTTGCTTGACAGGGGTGTCTGGGTCTGTGTAGGTTCGGGGCCTGCGCGGTCGTGTTGGCGGGTTCGAGCTCGCGGAGGTAGTCGTGAAGCAGGACACGGTCGGCGCTCTCTCTGATCCGGTAATCGCGTCGTCGGGTCCGGTGCGTCCACGTCGGCGTTGCTCGGCACGGCCGGGCGGCACGCTGCGTCGTCCTGCCTGGCTGCGCGGGCGGTGGCGGTGGGCGGGCGTTGTCGGCGTGCTGGTTGTCGTTGCCTGTGGCGTGTTGCCGGCTTCGGGGTTGGCGGCAGCGCCGGTGGTGTCGGGGATCGCGGTTTCGAATCTGTTTGCTGGTGTGGCGGCGTCGGTGAGCTTTTCGGTTGATGATCCGGGGGCGTCGGTGTCGTGTCGGTGGCAGACGGCGGGTTCGGGGAGCTCGC
>JAXLSU010000028.1:0-4601 GCA_046330455.1 Gaiellales bacterium | reverse complement strand
GACGCGCTGCGAAGCTCCCGTGAGGTGCGCGTCGAGATCGCAGGTCTGACGGTCGCCGAGACGAGACGGCCGGTCCTCCTGTTCGAGACAGGCCTGGTCACGCGCTACTACATTCCTCCCGAAGACGTCCGGCGTGACCTTCTTCGCCCGAGCTCGACCTACACGATGTGTCCGTACAAGGGCCGCGCTCGCTACCACCACGTCGGGGCCGGCGACACGGTGATCGAGGACGCGGCCTGGGAGTATCCGCGCCCGCTCCCGGCGATCGCCGAAGTCGCGGGGTGCCTCTGCTTCTGGAACGAGCGCGACGACACGACGATCGTGGTCGACGGGGTCCCAATCGAGCGGCTTGGAACGAGAGGGAGCGGCGACGGCGGAGAGCTGCTGCCACCGTCGCGCGCCTTCTGGCCGGTGCCGCCGCCGGCGAGCATGCGCGGCGCGCGTACCGGCGAGCGCCAGCACGACTTCGCGCGTCCGAACCGCCGGGCCGAGGGGCCGCCCGACGAGCTCATGGACCTTGCCGTTGAGCGGGCGGGCGGCCGTCCCGAGGAGTGGCTCACGTGAGTCTCGAGATCCTGTTCGTGTCGGGCCCGGACGTCGAGGCGCTTGCGCTCCCGGACGCCGAGGTGATCGAGGCGGTCGAGGAGGCGCTCCGGGCCCAGGGGACAGGTCAGGTCGTGCTCGAGCCCCGCGAGCATCTCGTGCCGGACCCGGCGTTCGACGGGCACTTCAACCTCCTGCGCGCCTACGTCGCGCCGCTCGACGTCGCGGGCGTCAAGGTCGTCGGCGACTACGTCGGCAACTGGCGTCTCGGGCTCCCCTCGGAGCTCGCGCTGCTGACGCTCTACGACCCCCGCACGGGGGTCCCGCTCGCGATCCTGGATGCGACGTCGATCACCGAGCGGCGCACGGGAGCGATGACCGCAATCGGGGCCCGTTCCCTCGCGCGGCCGGAATCGAAGGTGCTCGCGCACATCGGCGCCCGTGGCACGGCGTTCTCGAACGTCACGATGCTGGGCGGGCTCTTCGACTTCGCCGAGATCCGCGTCACGAGCCGCCGGGCCGAGTCGCGCGACGCGTTCGGGCGCGAGCTCGAGGAGGCGCTCGGAAAGGCCGTGCGGGTCGTCGCGACCGTTCGCGAGGCCGTCGAGGGCGCCGACATCGTCGTCGAGGCGACGAGGCTGAGCGCCCCCGAGCCGATCCTCCGCACCGAGTGGCTCGCAGCCGCAGGGCTCGTCGTGCCCTACGGGACGATGAGCGCGGTCGAGCTCTCCCTGACCGACGGCATGGACAAGATCGTCGTCGACGACTGGGGCCAGTGCCGCCGCGGGCGCTTCGGCGCCCTGCGTGCGCATGTCGACGCGGGCATCCTCAGCGAGGAGACGGTGCACGCGGAGCTGGGCGAGATCGTCGCCGGGCTGAGGCCGGGGCGCGAGCGCGACGACGAGCGCATCCTCTTCTGGCATCGCGGCCTCGGGACGGCCGACGTCGCAGTCGGTCATCGCCTCTGGCGTCGCGCTCTGGAGGAGGGCGTCGGCACGGCGCTTCGGTACCGGTGACCGTTCCGGTCCTCGTCGACTGCGATCCCGGCGTCGACGACGCGATCGCGCTCCTGCTCGCGCTCGCGAGCCCCGAGCTCGAGGTGCTCGGAGTCACCGCGGTTGCGGGTAACCAGACGCTCGAGCGGACGACGGCGAATGCGCTGCGCGTGGTCGAGCTCGCCGGCCGTGACGATGTACCGGTCGCTGCCGGTGCCAACCGCCCGCTCGTCCGCGAGCTCGTGGTCGCGAAGGTGCACGGCGAGAGCGGGCTCGGCGGCTGGGACCTGCCCGAGGTGCGCGGGGCGGCGGTCGAGGAGCACGCCGTCGACCTGCTCGCGCGGGTCGCGCTGGCGTCGCCCGAGCCGGTCACGCTCGTCGCGCTCGGGCCGCTCACGAACGTCGCGCTCCTCATCGCGTTGCATCCCGAGGCGGCTACTCGCCTCGCACGGATCGTGCTGATGGGCGGCGCGATCGGCGCCGGGAACGTGACCCCGCTCGCCGAGTTCAACGTCTGGGCCGACCCCGAGGCGGCTGCGCGAGTGTTCTCCAGCGGGCTTGACGTGACGATGGTCGGCCTCGACGTGACGCTCCGGGCGTGCATGACCGCGACCGAGGTCGGCCGGCTCGGCCCGGGTCGCGTCGCACGGTTCGCCGCGCACCTCTACGAGTCGTACGAGAGCAAGCACGTGTCGTACAGGACGCTGGAGGGCGCGCCGATCCACGACGCGGTCGCCGTCGCGGCGGTCGTGCGGCCCGAGCTGCTCACCCTGTCCGCGCGCCACGTCGAGGTCGGGCGGGGCTCGGAGGCCGGCCGCGGCCAGACGGTCGTGGACATGCGCGACTGGAGCCTGGCCGAGCCGACGGCGTCCGTCGCGGTCGGAATCGACGCACCCGGCTTCCTCGAGCTCCTCGTCGAGCGGCTGAACAGCCTCCCGTAGCGGGACGGATCAGGCGCTGCGCTCGGGCAGGAACGGGAGCAGCTCCGGGACGACGCGGCCCTCGAGGACGAGGGGGGCGAGGGCGGCGGCGGTCGCCGGCGCGAGCGTGACGCCGAGCATGCCGTGGCCGGTCGCGACGAAGACGTTGCGCAGGGCCGGAGCGCGGCCGATCAGCGGCAGGCCGTCCGCGGTCATCGGGCGCAGCCCGGCCCATTCGAGAACGGGTGTCTCGCCGCTCGGGCGCCAGCGGGCGAAGTACGGCTCGCAGCGCGAGATCATCGCGTGCAGCCGCCGGCGGTCGAGGGTCGCCTGCGAGCGGCCGAGCTCGAAGACTCCCGCGATGCGGACGGTGTCGTCGTAGGAGCTGATCCCGACCTTCGCCTCGGCGAGATAGAGCGCGTGCCGTGGCCGTGCCTCGCCGCCGGCGATCGTGACGCTGTAGCCGCGTGCGCCGACGAGCGGCATGCGGATGCCGAGCGCGCGCAGGAGCGGTGGGGAGGAGGCCCCGGCGGCGACGACGGCGCGGTCGGCTTCGACCGCCCCGTCCGCCGTCTCGATCACCACCCCGTCGCCCGACGCCGCCAGACCGCGCACCTCGATGCCCTCTTCGACCTGGACGTGCCGGGCGCCGAGCCGATCGGCGAGGCCGCCGGTGAGGCTCTCGGGCCGCACGAAGCGATCGACGAGCGCGTGCACGCCGCCGGCGATCGCCTCCCGGGCGAGCGACGGCTCGAGCGCACAGGCCTCGTCGGCGCTCAGCTCCTCGACGGCTCCCGAGAAGCCGATCGCGCGCAGCTCCCGGAAGAGCGTCACGTAGCTGTCGAGCCCCTCGGCAGTCGTCGCGACCAGGACGAGCCCGGAGCGGTGCAGCTCGAACTCGACGCCGCTCGCCGCGTAGTCGTCGAAGAGCTCGACCGTGTGCGCGTTGAGCGCGAGCAGCGCGCGGACGCCGTGCTCCCAGCGCTCCCTCGAGCAGCTGCGCCGGAACCCGAGCAGCCAGCGCACGAAGGTCGGATCGAGGCTCGGGTGGATGACGAGCGGGCCGCCGCCGAGCATCCCGCGCAGGCCCTCGCCGATGATCCCCGGCGAGGGAAGCGGATACGTGAAGCTTGGGCAGACCCAGCCCGTGTTTCCGCGTGACGCGCCCTCCCCGATCCGGCCGCGCTCGAGCACGACGACCTCCGCGCCCTGCCGGTGGAGCTCGTAGGCGCAGCACATCCCGACCACGCCCCCGCCGATCACCGCGACCCGCACAGGCGCTGCTTTCAGCCGCCTGCCGGTTCGGGACACAGCGAACGGGCACCGATTTCGCCCCCAGCGCGGACGAGCGCGACCACCGGCTCGAGGTCCTGCGGGATCGTCGCTTCCTCGGCGGTGAACGGGACGAGCTCGCGCACCGCCGCGTAGGCGGCACCTGTCCCGCCGCCGAGCGGGAAGGCCGAGCGCAGGTCGATCGCCTGGGCGGCGAGCACGAGCTCGATCGCGACGATCCGGTCGCCGAGGGCGACCATCTCCGCGAGGCGGCGAGCGGCGAGCGGCGCCATGTTGATGCGATCCTCGATCCCTTCGGCCTGCGAGGTCGAGACGACCTCGTAGGACACCGGGGGTGCGAGCAGGCGCGCCTCGGCGGTCAGTGCCTGGACCGCGAAGGAGAACACGGAGAGCCCCGAGCTCGCGAGCCCGGAGCGGGCTCCGAGCCCTTCGGGCAGGCCGGACACGGGCGCCTGGAGCAGCTTCACCGCACGCTCGCACGCGCTCGTCAGAACGGGTGCGAGCGCGAGCCGGGCCAGATCGAGCGCCTGCACGAGTGGCAGCAGCTCGAAGTTGCCGACGGAGACGAATCGATCCTCCTCGGGGACGGCGAGCGGGTTGTCCTGCGAGGCGTTCAGCTCGATCCCGACCTGACGCTCGGCGAGGGAGAGAGCGTCGCGCAGCGCCCCGTGCAGCTGCGGCAGGCAGCGGTAGACGAGGGGATCCTGGAGGTTGCGCGCCTCGCCCTCGTCCCAGAGCCGGCTGCCGGCGAGCAGCTCCCGCAGGCGCACGACGGCGTATTCGAGACCCGGGTAGGGCCGGACGGCGGGCACGCGCGGGTGCAGGATCGAGAGGTTGGCCGCGAACGCCT
>JAXLSU010000027.1:0-6554 GCA_046330455.1 Gaiellales bacterium | reverse complement strand
ACGCCCATCCGCTCACCGGCTGTGACGACGCGGTCGCCGTCGTCCTGAACGGCATCGTCGAGAACTTCCGCGAGCTTCGCACCTCCCTCGAGAGCGAGGGCCACGAGTTCAGCTCCGAGACCGACGCCGAGGTCGTCGCCCATCTCGTCGAGCGACACTACGCGGGCGACCTGGTCGCCGCAGTCCGCGCGGTCTCCGCCGAGCTCGAAGGGCACTTCGCGTTCGTCGTCGCGCACACCGATCATGCCGGTGCGCTCGTCGGGGCACGACTCCAGTGTCCGCTCGTCGTCGGCGTCGGCGAGGACGAGACGTTCCTCGCGTCGTCGATCTCTGCGTTCATGCGCGAGACGCGCACGGTCAGGGTGATCGAGGACGGGGACGTGGTCGAGATCACGGCGGACGGGGCGCGCTTCTTCGACACGGACGGCGACGAGGTCGAGCGCGAGGCCAGCGAGGTCGACTGGGACGACGAGGCTGCCGAGAAGGGCGGCTTCGAGACGTTCATGCTCAAGGAGATCCACGAGCAGCCCGACTCGATCGAGGAGACGATCGGCGACCGGATCCGGCACGGGCGACTCGAGCTCGAGGAGATCGGGCTCGACGCCGAGGAGATGCTCCACCTGCGCCGCATGGTGATCATCTCCTGCGGTACCTCGTACCACGCCGGCGTCGTCGGTCGGTACGTGATCGAGGACTGGGCGCGGGTCTCGTGCGAGCCCGACATCGCGAGTGAATGGCGGTACCGCAACCCCGTGCTGACGAGGGACACGCTCGTGCTCGGCATCTCCCAGTCCGGCGAGACGGCCGACACGATCGCGGCCATGCGGCTCGCCCGCGAGAAGGGGGCTCACACGCTCGGGATCACGAACATGATGGGCTCACAGCTCACCCGTGAGGTCGACCGCGTCCTCTACACGCGGGCGGGCCTCGAGATGGGGGTGGCGGCGACGAAGACGTTCAGCACGCAGGTCGTGCTCATGTACCTGCTCGCGCTGAAGCTCGCGGAGGCGCGTGGAACGCTCGCGCCCGAGGAGGTCACGGGCCTGCTCGCCGAGCTCGAGGCGCTCCCGTCGAAGGTAGCGCAGTTCCTCGCCAGCAACCATCCGATCGACGAGATCGCAGCCAGGCACCATCGCGAGCCGTTCTTCCTCTACCTCGGCCGTCACATCGGCCTCCCCGTCTGTCTCGAGGGGGCCCTGAAGCTGAAGGAGATCTCCTACATCCCGACCGAGGCCTACTCGGCCGGCGAGATGAAGCACGGCCCGATCGCGCTGCTCGACAACCACACGCCCGTCGTCTGCATCGCGACCGACTCGCACGTGTACGACAAGGTCGTGTCGAACATCCAGGAGAGCCGTGCGCGCGGCGCCAAGGTGATCGCGATCGCGACGGACGGGAACGAGGACATCCAGCACCACGCGACCGACGTGATCTACGTCCCGCGAACGCACCCGTTCCTGCAGGCGGTGCTCGCGATCGTCCCCCTGCAGCTGCTCGCCTACCGGATCGCGCGGATGCGCGGCCTGAACGTCGACCAGCCGCGCAACCTCGCAAAGACCGTCACGGTCGAGTAGCGGAGCCGGAACTACTCGACGGCACCGCGGGAGAACGCTCGAGAATCGGTGAGCCGGGGAGGTCGGCGATGCGGCGCTCGGCGAGGATCGTGTCCGGCCTCGCGGCGACGGCGACGGCGATTCTGTTCGCCTCGTGTGCCGGCGGGGAGTCGGCGGCGCTGGAGCCGACGGTGGTGGAGGGAGGCGAGCGCGTGATGAGTCGAACGAGAGTGCCGGCCGAGTGGGAGCCCCAGGACGCGGTCTGGCTCCAGTGGCCCGGGCCGTACGAGAAGACCTACGAGCCCGCGTTCGCGGAGATCACGAGCGTCGTGGCCCGGTACCAGCCGGTGCGAGTCCTCTACGACGACGAGCGCATCCTCGCCGAGGCCCGAACGGCGATCACACGGGCCGGTGGTGACCCCGACGATCCGAATCTCTCCTTTCACGCGATCCCGAACGACAACGCCTGGATGCGCGACAACGGCCCCGTCTACGTCGTCCGGGACGGGGAGCTCCGCATCCAGGACTGGGGGTTCGACGCGTGGGGCGGAGGCTTCGGCGAGCTCCCGTACGCAAAGGACGACGCGGTGCCGGGACAGGTGGCCACCCTGCTCGAGCTCCCGGTGGAGCCCGTGAGGATCGTGCACGAGCGCGGGAACCTCGAGTTCAACGGCGACGACGCCGTGATGCTCAACTGGAACGTCCTCGCAGACCCCGGCCGCGGCAACGGCTACACGAGCAGGGCCGAGGCGGAAGCCGACCTCGAGCGGCTCTTCGGTGTGACGCGGGTCGTGTGGGCCGACGGTCCCGTCACGGGAGACCGCACGGGCGGGCACATCGACGGCTTCGCGCGCTTCATCGACCGCGACACCGTGGTCGTTGCGAACTGTACGTCCAGGGGGCACTGCCGACCCGGAGGCCCGGACGACAGCGTCTACGACGGCACGGCCGCCGCCGCCTCGGCGCTCGGCTTCGAGGTCATCCGGATGGAGCTCGAGACGGCCGTCACCTACAAGGGCTCCACGTTCGACGCCAACTACCTGAACTGGTCGGTCGGCAACGGCTGGGTGATTCTCGTCGGGTTCGGGAACCGGAAAGCCGACGAGGCCGCGAAGGCCCAGGTGGAGACGTGGTTCCCGGGACGCGACGTGTACGTGATCGAGATGCTCGACTCCTGGATCGCCGGAGGGGGCGTGCACTGCCACACGAACGACCAGCCGGCCGCATCGGTCGCGAAGCCGGCAACGTAGACGTCCGCCCGCGAACGTCCCACGATCTCCGTGTCGGTCCGTTGTAGGGGCGGGATCTCATCCCGCCCGCAACCATCCCCACCGCTGCGGCGATCGCAGGTCCCGGCTCAGCCGAGGACCATTCCCTCCCCCTCGGATGGGGCAGGGTCGGGAAGGCGCAGCATCCGGAACGAGTTGAGAAGGCCGAGCAGGCCGGCGAGGATCGGGACGGCCAGGGCCACCTGAAGCGCGATCGGCCTTGCGTCGGTGTTGATGCGCACGATCTCGTCCTGGATCTCCTCCGGCTGGTCGGCGAGCTGCTCCTCGAGTCGCGTGTTGCTCATCACCTCGGCGTCCTCCTCGAGCGCCCGGGCGACCTGCTCCTGTTGGGCAGGGGCGAGGACCGTGCTGCTCTCGGCCTTGGCGGTGAAGGTGAACGACAGCGTCGCCAGCATGATCGCGCCCGCGAACGCAAGGCCGAAGGACAGCCCGAACGAGCCCGCGGCCGAGTTGACGCCCGCGGCCTCGCTCGCCCGCTCCTCCTCGATCGGGGAGAGCGTGTAGTTGTTGAGCTGCGAGACGAGGAGACCGAGCCCCGATCCGGCGATCAGCAGCGGGATCACGAGGTACCAGCCGGAGTCGGCGCGGGGCACGATCGGTACGAGGATCACCATGCCCACCGTCAGCAGAAGGAATCCGAGCCTGACGATGCTCGCGGGGCGTCGCGTTCCGCCCTTCTTGCCGGCGAGCAGTGCGACTCCGAACATGCTGAGCGAGAGCGGGGCGAGGGAGAGGCCCGCCTCCAGGGCGTTGTACTCGAGCACCATCTGGAGGTAGATCGGCAGCACGATGATCGAGCCGCCGAGGGCGATCTGCTGGAGCAGCTGCTGCGAGACCCCGGTTGCGAACAGGTCCGCTCTGAACAGATCCGGGTCGAGCAGCGTCGCCCTGCCCTCGCGCTTGCGCCGCACGAGCCAGTAGACGAGCGATGCCAGCGCCGCGGCCCCGATCGCCAGGAGGGCGCCCACCCATTCGCCGCCCTCCTGCCACACGAGGATCCCGAGCACGAGCCCGCCCATCCCGAGGACCGAGAGGACCGCGCCGACCGGATCGATCTGACGCGGGCCGGTGTAGGGGACGTCGTGCACGAGCCGGAGGCCCGAGAGGACGACGGCGATGATGACGACCTCGAGCAGGAAGCCGACGCGCCAGGACAGGTACGTCGTGATGAATCCACCGAGCAGGGGGCCGACGGCGGTCGCGATCGCCGCGGCCGCCCCGACGAGAGCGTAGGCCTTCCTGCGGGCCGGCCCGTCGAAGTTGCCGTGGATCAGTGACTGCATTGCAGGGAGCAGGAGCGAGGCGCCGAGCCCGCCGATCACCGCCCAGAAGACGATGATGGCCGTGAGGCCCTGGGCGAAGGCCATCGCGAGAGCTCCGACCGCGTAGGCGAGGAGACCCAGCACGTAGGCCCGCTTGCGACCGAAGAGGTCGCCGAGCTTGCTCCCGATCAGGATGAAGGCGGCGGAGACGAGCGCCTCGAGCGCGATCGCCGACTGGACCCCGCTCACGGTCGTGTCGAGATCCTCGACGACGGCGGCGATCGAGACGTTCATGAGCGACGTGTCGACGACGAGCACGAACATCGCCATCGAGAGCAGGAGAGCCAGACGGGGGTTCCCCTCGCCCGGGCCGGCTTCGGTCGTCGTCGTGGTCATCCTCTCGTCCGGGCTCCTCCGAGACAGCGGGGCGGGGTCGATGGATTCTGACGTACGCACCCGTCGGCGTGACCCGCGGTGCGGCGTAGACTCGGGCCGCGGTCGCGATCCTGCTCGACGTCGACGGCGACCTGGTCCCGTCGGGAGCGGCCCTTCCCGGGGCGGTCGACGCGATCACGCGGCTGCGCCGGGACGGTCACCGCCTTCGCTTCGTCACGAGCAACACGATCCGCTCGCGCACAGCGCTTGCCGGGAAGCTGCGGGAGCTCGGCTTAGCCATCGACACTGCCGAGCGCGAGACGACGCCGCTCGCGGCCGGGCGCCGCCTCGCCGGCCGGCAGGTTCCGTGAGGAGACGCTGGCAGGCGCCGATCCGGGGCCCACGGCCGTGCTCGACTTTATCGCGGATCTCCCGGCTGGCTCGCCTGACATGATTGGGCCGTGCGAATCGGTGTCGACCTGATCGAGATCGCCCGGGTCGCTGCGGCGCTCGAGCGCTATCCCGGCTTCCGTGAGCGGGTCTTCACCGATGCCGAGCGTGCGTACTGCGACTCGCGGCCGAACCCTCCCCAGCACTACGCGGCGCGTTTCGCGGGGAAGGAGGCGGTCGGGAAGGCTCTCGGCTGTGGCGTCCACTTCACCTGGCACGAGATCGAGATCGCCGGCCGTCCGAAGCCCGGCGTGCGGCTGACGGGGAAGACGGCCGCCTGGGCCGAACGGGTCGGGGCCGGGGAGATCGACGTCTCGATGACGCATTCGCGAGACCTCGCGGCCGCGATCTGCGCGATCGGGGAGCCGGCGGCGTGATCCCACCCTGGGGGGAGCCGCTCTCGACCGCCGAGGAGATGCGCGCGGCGGAGGGCGCCTACGCGGGCCCGACGCTCGAGCTCATGGAACGGGCAGGCGCGGCGGTCGCGGAGACCGTCCGGCGCCGTCACTCGGACGCGAGGCGCGTCTCGATCTGGTGCGGGCCGGGCGCGAACGGGGGCGACGGGCTCGTGGTCGGTCGGCTGCTGCATGCGGCGGGGCTCGCGGTCGAGATCCGCCTGCTCGCCGACGAGGCCCGTGTCGCCGGCGACGCCGCGGTGAATCTCGCACGGGCGAAGGAGGCCGGGCTCTCGTTCGTCGCCGACCCGGGCACGGCCGAGGTGGTCGTGGACGCGCTCTTCGGCACGGGCTTTGCGGGGTCTCCACGCCCCGAGGCTGCGGCCGCGATCGAGGCGATCAATGCGACCGGCGCGCCGGTCGTCGCCGTCGATGTCCCCTCCGGGATCGACGCCTCGACCGGCCGTGTGCCCGGCGCCGCCGTCCGCGCGGACGTCACGGTGACCTTTCACCATCGCAAGCTCGGGCTCGCGATCGCTCCGGGCCGCTTTCACGCGGGCGACGTCGAGGTCGCCGACATCGGCGTCGAGCGCGGAGACACGCTCGCCTGCCGTGCGCTGCCGTCCGTGCTCGACCTCGTGCCGCGGCGAACGGCGAGGGACAACAAGTACAGCGCCGGGTCCGTGCTCGTCGTCGGCGGCTCGACCGGCCTCACCGGGGCGCCCTGCCTGACTGCAGAGGCGGCGCTACGGGCCGGTGCCGGGATCGTGTTCGCGGCCGTTCCGGCCGGCCTGAATCCCGTCTTCGAGCTCAGGCTGCTCGAAGTCATGAGCCGGCCCTGTCCCGACGAGGACGGCCATCTGACTCCCGACGCGCTCGAGCCGATCCTCGCGCTCGCCGCCCGGACGCGGGCGGTTGCGATCGGGCCCGGGCTGGGGAGGACCGAGGGTGCGAGGGAGCTCGTGCGGCTCCTCCTCGAACGGCTCGAGCTTCCGGTCGTGCTCGACGCCGACGGGCTCTTTGCGGTCGCCGGTCACCTCGACTGGGTGTTCGCCCGCGAGCCGCCCACCGTGCTCACGCCCCATGCGGGCGAGCTCGGACGGCTGCTCGGCTGGGGCTCCGAGCGCGTACATGCGCGTCGCCTCGACGCGGTCCGGGCGGGTGCCGCCGAGACCGGCGCCGTGGTCCTCCTCAAGGGCGTCGATACGATCGTCTCGGGCCGCGGCAGGG
>JAXLSU010000026.1:0-8027 GCA_046330455.1 Gaiellales bacterium | reverse complement strand
GCTCGACCAGGGTTACGGGAGGCCGACGGAGCGGGTCGAGGTCAGCGAGCCGGCGAGCTTACTGGAGCAGCTGCAGGCGATGTCGCCCGAGGAGCGAGAGCAGGTTCGAGTCAGGACGTTCGCGCGCTACGTCGCCAACCTGATCAGCGACGCTCACGGTTCCGATCGCGTCCGCGAGACGGCGGAGACCGAGCTCGTGGAGCGGGTCGCCGGGCTCTCTCCCGAGCAACTCAAGCTCTTTCGCGGCGGGATTCGCACGGCGGTTCGGCGGGAGCTCGAGGCGGTCGAGCGCGGCGGGGATCCGGGAGAGGAGCCGCTTGCGCTTCCTGCCCCGGCCGGTGCGTAGTCGGGTCCGGCCGCAGCGGGCGGGCTCCCTCGCGTCCATGGTTGGCCGCCGCTACCTGCGCGCCCGCGCTTCGAGCGCCCGCTGAACCTCGTTGAAGCGTCGGCGAGAGATGATGGCGGGATGGGCGCGCTTGACGCCGTGGCGCTCGCCCGCGTAGGCGACGTTCTCGAGGATCAGGCGGACGCTCTGCTCGTGCCACTGCTCCCCACCCTGCGGCGCCGGGATGCCGTCGCGTGTCAGGGCGCGTGCGATCCGGCCCGGGGTGCGCCCGTCGCGGGCTTCGTCGAAGATCCGCCGGACAACGGGCGCCGTCTCCTGGTTCGGCGAGAGCCGCCCCCGCTCGGAGCGGTAGCCGTAGGGGACGCGCCCGTGGACATGGCGTCCCTGTCGTGCCTTCGCCGCCCTGCCCGCCTGGAGGCGCTCCCGGATCAGGCCGCGTTCGAGCTCGGCGACCTGGGCGAGGATGCCACGCACGAAGTCGTTGTAGGCGCCCTCGCCGTTCGCCTCGCTCGCGGAGACAACCTCGACGCCGTAGCGGCGGAAGCTGCGCTCGAGGAAGACGCAGGTTGCGTGGTCACGGCTGAGCCGGTCGAGCCTCGCGACGAGCAGGACGGAGAACTCGCCACGGCTCGCACGCTCGAGCAGCGCGGAGAGCTTCGGCCGGTGCTCGTGCGAGAAGACCTCGCCATCCGCGATCCCGCCGGAGGCTGCCTCCTCGACGAGCTCGGCGAGCGCGAGCCCGTGCTCGGCCGCGTACTCCTCGACCTTCGCCCGCTGCGCTGCGAGCCCCATGCCGTGCTCTGCCTGGAGCGCCGTCGAGACGCGCAGGTAGGCGATCGCGCTCGGGGAGCCCGGAACGCTCCGGGCCTCCCGTGCCGTGGTGGTGCGCTTGCCCGCCATCACGCGGCCTCGGCGAGCGTCGGCGTCTCGGCTGCCGTCAGGATCACGCTGAGCGTGGCTTCGACCTCGGAGAGCATCCGGACGACCGCGCGCCCTGCATCCTTCCCGTTCGCGTACCGCTCGACGTAGCGGCGAGACTGCGCGATCTCGCCGAGGTCGAAGTCGTACATGCGTGCGAGCACGGCTGCGACCGTCTCGGCGACGATCTCCTGATCGCGGTCCTGCCCACCCTTGAGCGAACCCTTCACGACCTCGTGAGCACGATGCGCGAGCTCGTGAAAGAACACGCTCGCGTCAGTCGAGCAGAGCACGATCTCGTGCCGGCCCGGCGTGTAGTAGCCGTAGCAGCGGTCCGCGAACGGGAGCCAGCGCACCGTGACGCCGAGCCGCTCGGCGACCTCGAACAACGGCGGCAACTGCGCGGGCGCATAGCTGGGCTGCTCGATCGGATCGCCCTCCGTATCCTCGACACGGAAGACCGGGACGCCGAGAAAGCCGACCGTGACGACGCGCTCGACCTCGGCGCCGTCGACGACCTCAGTCCGCTTAACGGTGCGTGGCGCGAGGATGTAGAACGCCCGCGCACCCTTGACGACGCGCCGGCCCGCAGCGTTCCACTGCCGAATGCCGCGCCCATCGACCGAGCCAGCCATCAGCATGAGCAGCCGGTTGCCGAGCGACCACGCGGCCGAGGGCGCGTCGGACTCGAGCCGGCGGATCGTCGAGTGAGCGACGGCCGCGGGGAGCTCATCCGACTGGAAAGGCCGCACGACCTCGGCGAGGGCTGCATCGGCTCGGTCGACGGAGTAGTAGGGTGGGACTGCATCAGGATCGACCTCCTGTTGCCGTGCCCCGGGGCGTTGCTGCGCCGCCGGGGCGTTTACGTGATGGGAGGGACACTATCACAGCTTCCCTGTTATTGCAAGATAACTTGTGGCAGATGGGTAGAGAACGGCATGGTTACGCGAAAAGGCGCTTGCACTTCCTATCGCACAGGAAGCGTCCGGCGCGCGTGAAGATGACCCGGATGGCAAGCGTGCTCCTGCTCCCCGACGGCCGTCGGCTCGAGCACCCCGGGCCGGTCGAGCGTGGCGATGTGCTCGAGCTCGACGAGACGCTCTACTTAGTCACGCGGGTAGCCGCTGGCACGGTGCGGGAGAGCGGGCAGCCGGTCACGCTCGCCACGGTCTCGGCCGTCATGCGCTGAGCGCGCCGGAGGCTAACCGCCCATCCGAGCCACCATCCCCCGCCTTGCCGGGCGAGAGCGAGGCGCAGGGCGCGCGCTGGCGCGTCCTGGGCGGTGGGCAGCGACGAGCGGCTACCCATCGGCCCCGGCGCCCTCGTCGCGCGCGAAGTTGACGAGGGAGCCGCCCGCGCGCCACGCGGGCACCCCCCCTCCCCCCCGCGCGCGCGAGTTTCGTTGAGCCTCCCCCCGGTACCCCTCGTTCTGCGAGAGACTGCCCCGTGGGACCCCCGTCCTTCGTCTCGTAGGGACCCCCTCCGTACGCGAACAGGGTTGCCCCGGTGAAGGCTCAGGTCGAGCGTGAGGGTCTTGGCTCGCTGTCCAGGCGCCAGGCGTCACGGGCTGCCTTGCGAGCTGCCCGTCGCACTTCGCGTTCGTACTTGCGGATATCTTCGGAGGGCTTCGGCAGGCTGAGTCCGCGGTTGAGGCGTCCCTGCTCTTGCCAACGGTCGATCCAGCGGCGAACCGTCTCTTCGCGCTGCTCGCTTGTGCCGTGGACGAACCTCGACCCGAGCTCGTCTTCGAGCCTTCTCGCCTGCCCGTCGTAGACCTTGTGGAGACGCCGGAGGTCGCCGTCCGAGAGCGCGTCGTCCTGGCGCTTGCGGTAGCGCATGCGGGTGTCGTCGAGCCCGTCGTGGCGCGGTTGCCAGCCGGAGTCGTGAGAGGCGGCCAGGAACCGAAGCCGGTCGAGTTCGGCGAGCAGGTGCTCCGCGATTCTCTTTGCGCTTAGGCGAGATCCACCCTCGAGGAGGTCGGAGACGATGGCGAGCGTCGTCGGCTTGCGAGTCGCCCGGGTGCCGGGTCCCGCTGTCCCGCCGCTCCGGAGGTTCTGCGCGTTCGTGGCCTTTAGCGGCATCCCGCAATTGTACGTCTACGCACGTCTGTTCTTCTGCTCGCATGTCGATCGTCGAAGCACCCCAATTGCTGCGACTCGAGGAGGTCGCAGAGCGGCTCGGGATGAGCCGTCGAGGCGTGTACGCGCTGATCGAGCGGGGCGAGCTTCGCCCCCTGCATCTCGATCGGCGTCCGAAGTTCCTAGAGGCCGACGTGGCCGCCCTGATCGAGCGCGCCCGAGCGAAGGCCGGCGACGAGCAGGAGGAGCAGGTGCGATGACCCGCACAACGCAATGGGGCGGCCCGCCAGAACCGCCCCCCGTCAGAATCACTACCCAGCACGAAGCGTACACCCCGGCTGCCGACCTCGGCGAGAGGATTCACCGCCTGGCGGCCACGCGGCTGCGACGCGGGCCGCTGATCGGCGCGTCGGCGTCGATCTGCGTCGTGATAGACGCCGGCCGGATCAGCGTCGTTCTCGACGCGATGAATGAGCGCGAGGAGCTCGACCTGCTCGCGGCGCTCGCGAGCCGGCCGCGGGGAGCTCGTCTCCTCCACGAGGCAGTTCGTCTCGCAGAGGACGCGCAACGGCCACTGTGGGAGGAGGTCGCATGACGAGCTTCGGCGAGGGGACGTGCGTCCGCTGCGGCGCCGAGACACGGGCGGGGTTCGCCCACGGCACCGACCCGCTCTGCCCCTCCTGCTGGGCCGAGGGGCTCGGCGTGTCGGCTGCCTGGGCCGGCGGGCATCGTGAGGCGGCCGAGCTTGCCTCCGAGAGCGACCGCGCCTACTTCGAGACGCATCCTGACGAGCAGGTTCGCACGCGCCCGGAGTTCGTGGGCGAGTTCCCGCCGGCGGCGGTGCCGGACGACGCGAAGGCGCTCGTTGCCCTGGGCGGCGAGCTGCACCATCTCGTCGAGGTCACCCGGGTTGCTCCCGGCCTTCGCAGCCGGCGGCCGTTCCTGTTCGTCGCGTTCGGCGGTGGGTCGTGAGCGCCGTCGAGCGGGCGCTCGCCTATGCCCGCCAGGGGCTCCCCGTCTTCCCTTGCAGCGGCAAGGTGCCCGTCGTCTCCGGCGGCTTCAAGGCCGCCACGACCGACGAGGCGCAGATCCGCCGCTGGTGGGAGGCCACGCCCGGCGCGAACGTCGCGATCCCGACCGGGATCGATTTCAAGGGGAAGCGGCTGATCGTTCTCGACCCTGACGGTGAGGACGGTCAGGGGTCCCTCGCCGGCCTCGAGCGGGAGCACGGGGAGCTCCCGTCAACGCGCACGGTGAAGACCCCCCGCGGGCAGCACTTGTGGTTCTGGGTTCCCTTCGACGTTCAGATCGGCAACTCGGCCGGCAAGCTCGGCCCGGGGCTCGACGTGCGCGGCGTCGGCGGCTACGTGCTCGTTCCCGGCTCGGCCGGCTACGAGTGGGAAGGCCGCAAAGGCGAGCTCCCACCGGTCGCGGAGATGCCCGGCTGGCTCGTCGAGCTCCTGCGCAAGCCTGATCCCCCGCCACGGCCGCCTCTCGAACCCCGCACGTTCGACGACGGCGACGGGTCCGCCTACGGGTTGCGTGCGCTCGCCGACGAAGCCGAGGCCGTCCGTACGGCACCGGAAGGTCAGCGCAACGCCACGCTGAACGAGGCGGCGTTCTCGCTCGGGCAGCTCGAGGCGGGTGGCGAGCTCGCGCCGGGTGTCGCTGATGAGGCGCTGCGGGCGGCTGCGCTCGCCGCCGGGCTCGGCGCGAGCGAGGTTGAGAAGACGCTGCGAAGCGGCCTCGACGCCGGCAGGCAGGAGCCGAGACGGGCACCGCTCGTGGAGCCGCCGTCAAGGGTGAACGGGAACGGCTCTGCCGCCACGGCGCAGCGCACGGCTCGGACCGGAGAGCTCGAGCGAGACGCAGAGCCGAGAGCTCGGCTGATCGCCCCGCTCGCATCCGAGATCAAGCCTGAGCGGGTCCAGTGGCTCTGGAAGGACTGGCTCGCAGCCGGGAAGCTCGTCACGCTCACGGGTGACCCGGGCATGTTCAAGTCCACGCTCACGGTTGACTTTGCTGCGCGCGTGACGACCGGCACCCCCTGGCCCGATGGTGGGCCGTGCGAGCCAGGCGGCGTGCTCATTTTGAGCGCTGAAGACGGGGCGGCCGACACGATCGTCCCGCGGCTCGCCGCCGGCGGCGCCGAGCTCGCCCGCGTGCGCGTCGTCCAGGCACTCGTCGACAAGGACGGGGAGATCCGACCGCTGTCCATCCCCGACGACCTCGCCGTGCTGGAAGAAAACATGCAGGGCGTCAAGCTGATCATCGTCGACCCGTTCAACTCCTACCTGGACGGGCGGATCGACTCCCATCGCGACCACGACGTCCGTCGCGCGCTCGCCCCGCTCGCCGCCCTGGCCGAGCGGACGGGCGCGTGCGTGCTCGTCATCCGCCACTGGAACAAGTCGCAGGGCAAGTCGATCTACCGGGGCTCCGGCTCGGTCGCGTTCATCGCCGCCGCCCGAGTCGGGCTCGTCGTCGCCCCCGACCCCGACGACGAGGACGGCGTTCGCCGCATCCTCGCCGTCGAGAAGTCCAACATCGGCCCGATCCCTCCGTCGCGCGCGTACTCGAGCGTCTACGAGCCCGACTACGACTGCGTGCGGATCGCCTGGCACGGGACAAGCGAGCGCAAGGCGGACGAACTGGCGAGCCACCACGCCGAGGCGGAGCGGACGAAGGCCGACGACGCCGAGGCGTTCCTGCTCAACACACTCGAAGACGGGCGGCGGCCGTCGCTCGAGGTCAAGGAGCAGGCGAAGCGGGCCGGGATCGCTGACATCACCCTTCGTCGAGCGCGCGAGAAGCTCGCCATCGAGGACGACCGCGAGGGCTTCCCGGCGGTCACCTTCTGGCGGCTGCCGGACGGGCCTTACAGTCATGCTCATCGCAGTCGTGCTCATCCTCTAGGAGCAGATATGAGCACGACTGTAGATTCGGCTCAACCAAGCGGTATGCCGGGTCCCGCCGAGTCCAGTCGTGATCATGATTCGGTGTCGAGCACGACTGAGCACGACTGCGAGCCGCAACCCACCCCCGATGGCACGAACGGGAGCCTTCCAGGGGATCGGGAGCCCGAGAACTGCCTGATCCCCGGTGATGCAGGATACGAGGGCTGGCTCCGCAAGATGTTCCTCGCCGGACACCTGACCGAGAAGCGAGAAGCAGGAGCGGATCGCACGCCATCAGGCGCTGCGCCCATTCGAGAAGGCAAAGGACGGGGGGCCGAAACCGAGCGCGGACGAGCTCGCCTACGCCCGAGCGGTGCTGATGGAAGGGCAGACGTGACCGACCGCCTCCTCACCACCCGTGAGACCGCCGAGCTGCTTCGCGTGAGCCCGGAGACGACGTTGCGCTACTGGCGCAAAGGGCTGCTCGACGGCTTCCGCCTCAACGGCGGCACCGGCCCGCTCCGGTTCACGCCCGCCGCGATCGACGCCTTCAGCGGCGGCAAGCTGTCGAGCGCGACGAGTACCATCCCCGCCCTTCGATCGGTCGAGTGAGGGAGGCGATCATGCCCACGAGGCAGCGCGGCACGGTCTACAAGGTGAAGGGCGGCTACGGGATCCGCTGGACGGAGGCGGACGGCAACAAGCGCCGGCACGCCCCCTCCCCGCCGTTTCCGACGAAGACGGCGGCCCGGGCCTGGTTTGCTGAGCAGGTACTCCCGCGCCTGAACGGCGGGACGCTCGCCGCCGACCCGAGGATGACGCTGCGGCAGTTCTCCGACCGCTACCTGCGGATGCACGCCGCGACGCACGAGCCGGTGACGAACCAGACGCTCCGCTACAGGGTCGAGCACTACGCGCTCCCACAGTTCGGTGACGTTCCGCTCATCGAGCTCGAGCGGATGCCTCTGGCAATCGGCGAGTGGCGGGAGTCGCTTCCCCGTCGCTCGGCCTACGGGATCGTCCAGGCGCTCCGGCAGCTTCTGAACGCCGCCGTCTCGTACGACCTGATCCGTGTCAACCCGGCCGTGAAGGCGGGCAGGAACCCGCAGCCGAAGGCCGAGGAGATCCACCCGTTCACCCGCGAGGAGACGGACGCGCTCGCCGAGGAGCTCGGGCCGACGTACGGGCCGCTCGTCGTCTTCGTCGCCGAGACCGGCCTGCGCCCCTCGGAGTGGATTGCGCTCGAGCGCCGTGACGTGCTCGACGGCGTCGTCCTCGTCGAGCGCTCCGTGACGGCCGGGCGCATGAAGGCGTACGGGAAGACGAACGGCTCACGCCGGCGCGTACCGCTGTCCTCCCGCGCCACGGTTGCGCTCGAAGGGCTGCCTCCCCGGATCGACACGCGGCTGCTCTTCCCCGCCCCCGAGGGCGGCTACCTGGACTTACAGAACTGGCGCACGCGCGAGTGGTACCCGGCGCTCGCAGCGGCCGGGCTTCCCCGCCGTGGCCCGTACGCGCTTCGGCACACGTTCGCGACGAACGCGCTCGCCGCCGGCCTCGGCACGTTCGAGCTCGCCCGCTACATGGGCACGTCCGTCGAGATGATCGAGCGCACGTACGGGCACCTGGCGCAGGGCTCCGAGGAGTACGCACGCGCCCGCCTCGACGCGCTCGCGCTACGTTTGGACCATGAGCGGACCACCGAAGGGGCCGCCGATGCGACCGAGTGAATGAGAAAACCCGCCGTTTCCAGCGGGTTTCTCTTGAGCGGACGTCGGGGCTCGAACC
>JAXLSU010000025.1:0-10042 GCA_046330455.1 Gaiellales bacterium | reverse complement strand
GTCGAGCGGTAGAGCGCGACCGCTGGCCCCTGGCGCGCCACGAGCAGGCGGTCTACGATCGCGAGGTTTCCGACCTCGAGAAGCGGCGATACTTCGAGTGGGCATGACGGCGAGAACGACCCTCGTCACCGGCGCTGCGAGCGGGATCGGCCGCGCGATCGCCGAGCGACTCGCCCGCGATGGGGATGCGCTCGTGCTCGCCGACGTCCAGGAGGAGGCGGGCCGTGAGGTCGCGGAGACGCTCGGCGCGGTCTTCGTTCGCGTCGATCTCACGGACGTCGAGGCGAGCACCGGGATCCTGCGCGACGCCGTCGGGACGCTCGACGGGCTCGTCAACGCCGCGGGGATCGGCTCCTACAGCGGACCGCTCGAGGTCGAGCGTGCCGAGTGGGAGCGGGTCGTCACCGTCGACCTGACGGCGCCGTTCTTCGTCGCCGCCCGGCTCGCCGACCGGTTGCGCGCGCCGGGCGGCTCGATCGTCAACATCACCTCGGCCGAGTCGCTCATGGCCTCCGGGAGCGCGGGCTGGACGACGCCTGCGTACACGGCGGCGAAGGCGGGGCTGAAGCTCGCGACGGAGTGCCTCGCGATCGAGCTCGCGCCGCGAGGCGTTCGCGTCAACGCGGTCGCGCCGGGCTTCATCCGGACGCCGATGACCGCGGGGCAGTCACCGGAGAGCCGTGCGTGGGTCGAGCGGATGATCCCGTTCGGCCGGGTCGGGGAGCCGGCCGAGGTCGCCGACGTCGTCGCCTGGCTGCTCTCGGACGGCGCGGGCTACGTCACCGGGGCGACGATCGTCGTCGACGGCGGGCTCTCGATCGGCCCGCTCGTTCGTCGCGACTGAGTCACGGGAGCCGGGCGATCCAGTCGCCGACGACGCGATCGAACCGCTCCGTCTCCTCGAGGAACGGCACGTGGTTCGACTCCTCGAAGATCACGAGCTCCGCGCCGGGAATCCGGTCGCGCATGTACTCGCCGGCCGCGACGGTGACGATTCCCTCGACCCGTCCGATACAGAGGAGCGTCGGGATCGTGAGCTGCGGCAGCAGCTCACGGTAGTCGACCACCGTCTGCTCGAAGAGGATCGGCGCCGCGATGCCGGGCGGGATCTGCGCCACCTCGGCCGCCATCCAGGCCAGCTCATCAGGCGCCGGCTCGTCCTTGAACAGGAGCCGGATGAACGCCGCAGGCAGCTCCGGATCCTGCTCCTGCACGGCCGAGTGGAGGTGGTGCAGGGTCGGGACGTCGAGAGGCCCGTCGGGCCAGTCGGGCCACCTGAGATCCGAAGGCGACTGGTCGATCACGACCATCCCGCGGATTCCGTCCGGCCCGAGCTGGCGGATCAGCTCCCAGGTGACGAGCGAGCCCATCGACCACCCGGCGATCACGACGTCGCGAAGCTCGAGCGCCTCGCAGAACGCCGCGAGGTCTCTGGCGTGCTGGGCGACCGTGTGCCCGGCCCCGGTTCGCTCGGACCGGCCGTGACCCCGCAGGTCGACGACGACGGTACGGCTTCGCGCCGCGAAGGACGTCAGCTGCCGGTGGAAGAACCGGCTCGACAGCCACAGCCCGTGGACGAAGAGCACCGGTCGCCCCGTACCGCTCTCCTCGTAGTAGAGATCGCAGTCGTTGACACGGACGTGTGGCATGTGCGTTCTCCTTCTCCGGGTCTGGATACGATAGGCGCCCGTTCACGAAGAGGGGGGGCCCCAGTTGTCGGATCTCGAGCGTGTCCGCGAGCTCTGCGAGCGGCACGGCATCCACACCGTCGAGTGCATGTTCGCGGACACGTGGGGCATTCCGCGTGGGAAGCGGATCCCGACGAAGCAGTTCCTGAACGGCGGCGGCTTCGCGATGGCGAACGTCGCCTACACCTGGGACATGCAGTGCTTCATCTTCCCGACCGAGTTCGTGAACGACACCCACGGCTACCCGGACCTGCACGCCGTTCCCGACCTCTCGACCTTCAGGCTCGCAGGAGTCCGGGAGGGCGTCGCCTACTGCATCTGCGACACGCTCGACATCGAGACGCACGAGCCGGTGCTACTCGACGGCCGCAACATCCTGAGACGTGCGGTCGGGCGAATCCAGGCCCACGGCTACGAGCC
Organism: Gaiellales bacterium; assembly: GCA_046330455.1. Lineage (GTDB taxonomy): Bacteria > Actinomycetota > Thermoleophilia > Gaiellales > Gaiellaceae > CAVQXR01. The sequence goes on along the minus strand of JAXLSU010000025.1, from coordinate 7,934 downwards.
GATCGCGGCGACCGAGCTCGAGTTCCACCTCTGCACACCGGACTGGGAGCCCTTCTACCGGGGCGTGCACTGCTACTCCATCCAGAAGGGCGCCGAGGTCGAGCACGTGACGAGCGACGTGCGGATCGCCCTCGAGGTGGCGGGTGTGGAGGTCGAGGCCTACAACGTCGAGTACGGTCCGGCGCAGGTCGAGGTCAACCTCCTGTACGGCCCGGCTCTCGAGGTCGCCGACCGGACGATGCTCTTCAAGTACATCGTCAAGCAGGTCGCGATGAAGCACGGCCTGCGTGCGACGTTCATGGCGAAGCCGTTCGCGGGTGAGGCCGGCAACGGCCTGCACATCCACCAGAGCCTCCGGGGTGCCGACGGCAAGAACGCATTCGCCGGGCACGACGCCGAGCCGCCCGTGCACAACCAGGTGATGCGACGGTTCCTCTCGGGGCTGGTCGCCCACCAGCGCGACCTCCAGGCGATCATGAACCCGACGATCAACGCCTACAAGCGGGTCGAGGACTACTCGTTCGCTCCCACGCAGGTGAGCTGGGGCCTCGACCACCGGCTCGTCGGCGTTCGCTGCGTCGTCGACCACGGCGAGGCGACCCGGCTCGAGGCGCGCTGGGCCTCTGCCGACGCGAACCCGTACCACGTGCTCGCCGGCTGTCTCGGCGCAGGCGCGGCCGGGCTCGATCAGGAGCTCGCACTTCCGCCGATGGTGAGCGGCGACCCCCACGCTGACGCCGCACTCGAGCGCCTCCCGATCAGCCTCGAGGGAGCGGTGAACAACCTCGAGCGCAGCGAGGCGGCCCGGGCGATCTACGGCGACGCCTTCCTGCGCACGTACGTGGCGATGCTGCGCAACGAGCTGGCGCAGTTCGCACGCTCGATCACCGACTGGGAGCGCGCCCGCTACCAGGAAGTCATGTAGCCGGCAGTCGCGCGTCACGGCTGTCCGGGTTGCAGGCTGATCAGATGTGACCAGAGGCGCTGTCCCAGAATCGCATACGATTGAGGCGAATCGTCGATTCTCGTTCGGATGCGCATGTCGACAGGACTCGTCACCGCCACCGTCCAGCAGGCCCTCAGGGAAGCGATCGCCGAGGGCCGCCTCGCACCGGCCGAGCGGATCAACCAGGAGGAGATCGCGAGGACGTTCGGCGTCTCGCGCACGCCCGTCCGTGAGGCCCTCTACTCGCTCGCACGGGAGGGTCTCGTCGACCTCGTCCCGTGGCGCGGGGCCTTCGTCTCGAGCTTCAGCGAGCAGGACGTCTTCGAGCTCTACGACGTTCGTGAGCTGCTCGAGCCGCAGGCCGTCGCGCGCGCATGCCTGCTCGCGACGTCGGTCGAGGTCGCGGCGATCCGACGCGTCGCCGCAGCGATCGAGGCGGAGACGGAGCTCGAGGCCGCGTTCGCGCTCAACCGCGAGCTGCACGAGCGCCTCTGCGCCCCCTGCGGTAACCGGCTGCTGCTCACGCTGCTTCACACGGTGTGGTCGCAGCAGGCCGCGCTGCGGATCTTCACCTACTACGCGACCGCGACCGGGAGCGCCGAGCGCATGCGGACGGAGCACCGCGAGATCGTCGAGGCCTTCGCGGCCCGCGACTCGGAACGCACCCGCGACCTCGTGCGGGCACACATCGCCAATGCGCACGGTGCGCTCGCGGAGCTGGTCGCCGACGGCGACACGATCGGATCGGACCTCGACGGCAGCCCCGGCGCGGCCAGACGCTCTGCGAAGGAGGGATAGCGATGTGCGGAATCTGCGGGATCCTGCTCGAGGAGCCGGGCCCGATCGGCGAGGAGCTCGTGAAGATGTGCACCGCGATGCGCCACAGGGGGACGGACTCAACGGGCTTCGCCCTCTACGGCGAGCCCGTCCCCGGCAGGCTGATCGCCCGGCTGCGCTTTCCCGATGCGACCGGCTGGCGTGAGCGCCTCGGTACCGTTGCCGCCAACGTTCGCACGATCGGCGCCGACCTCTACGCCGAGCCGAGCCACGACGAGGCGCCGGCCGCAACGGATCGGTTCGTCCGGCTGGAGCTCGCCTACGACGGGCCCGTACGGCCGCTCGTGCAGGCGCTCGAGGCTGCCGGCGGCGTCGAGATCCAGTCGCTCGGAAGCTCGCTCGAGATCGTGAAGGACATCGGCGACGCCGAGGCCGTGGACGCCCGGCACGGGGTCAGCTCGTTCCACGGCACGCACGGCCTGGGGCACGTACGCCTCGCGACCGAGTCGATCACGGCCGTTCCCTACGGTCACCCGTTCTGGGCGGAGCCGTTCCCGGACGTCGCGATCGTCCACAACGGCCAGCTGACGAACTACTACAAGTTCCGCCGGCTGCTCGAGCAGGACGGCTACGTGTTCCGGACGGGGAACGACTCGGAGCTGATCGCCGTCTATCTCGCGGATCGGATGGCCGGCGGCACGTCCTTCTACGACGCGCTCAAGACCTCCGTCCACGAGCTCGACGGTTGCTTTGCCTACCTGCTCTGCACGCCCGACGCGATCGGCTCGGCGAAGGATCGCTTCGCCGTGAAGCACCTCGTCGTCGCGTCGATCGCCGACGGCACGGCGATGGCGACCGAGGAGCAGGCAATCCGCGCAGCCTTCCCCGAGGAGCTCGAGACGATCCATCCCGAGCCGCGCTCGGTGTTCGTATGGGAGACGGGCGGCCGGGTTCTGCAGGAGATCGCATGATGCTGCTCGAGGGAGAGCGCGTTCTCGGCGACGCGCGCGTCGAGGTCGATGCCGACGTCGTGCCGCGCCTCAACCGCGAGCTGCGGCGACTCGCCGAGGAAGGCGTGAGTGAGATCGTCGTCAGAAACCCGCGGTCGCGGCACAATCTCGCCGTCGGGCAGAGCCTGCCGGTACGGATCGAGATGGACGGCTCGTGCGGCTACTACTGCGGCGGTCTCAACGCAGGCTCACACATCCGGGTGACGCGGAACGTGGGCTGGGGCGCCGGCGAGGCGATGGCCGGCGGGTCGCTGATCGTGGAGGGGGGCGCCGCGCTGGGCACGGGCGCCTCGATGCGCGGCGGGGTGCTCGTCGTGCGCGGCGACTCCGGCGCCCGGACAGGCGCTGCGATGAAGGGCGGGACGCTGATCGTCGAGGGCTCGGTCGGCTACCTCTCCGGCTTCATGACGCACGACGGCGACCTGATCGTGCTCGGCGGCGCCGGGGAGGGGCTCGGCGACTCCCTCTGGGAAGGCCGGATCTACGTGGCCGGCCCGATTCGCGGCCTGGGCCACGACGCGCTGCTCGCGGAGCCCGACGACGAGGACGCCGCCCGCGTGCACGCGCTGCTCCGAGAGCAGGGAATCGACGCGACGTTCGAGTTCAAGAAGGTCGTCGCCGGGCGCAAGCTCTGGTACTTCGACAACCGCAACCCCGAGGCATGGCTACGGATATGAGTGAGAACGGTGGAGAGAGACACGCGATCTCGGCGGGCCGGTCGCACATCTGGCGCCCCGAGATCATCCGGGACGTGCAGGCGAAGGCCGAGCTCGGCCGCTACCAGGTGCGAGGGTTCTCGACCTTCCAGCGCTTCCCGTCGCTCGACGACCTGCTGTTCCTGCCGGCGGTGATGACACGGCTGCCGCTCGAGGGCTACCGGGAGCATTGCAACACGAAGACGGTGATCGGCGGCGGCCGGCCCGACCTGGTCGAGAAGCCGCTCGAGCTGGCAATACCGGTCTACCTGACCTCGATGAGCTTCGGAGCGCTCGGAACGAACGCGAAGATCGCGCTGGGCCGCGGCTTCTCGATGGCCGGCTCGGCGACGTGTACCGGTGAGGGCGGCATGCTCGCCGAGGAGCGGGAGGCCTCCGACCTCCTGATCTACCAGATGACCCCGTCGCGGTACGGCCTCGATCTCGAGCACCTGCGGATGGCGGACGCGATCGAGATCGTGATCGGCCAGGGGGCGAAGCCCGGCACCGGCGGGCTCCTCCTCGGCATGAAGGTCTCCGAGAAGGTCGCCCACATGCGAACGCTCCCGGTCGGCGTCGATCAGCGGTCGGCCGTGAGGCACCCGGACTTCCTGGGGGCGGACGATCTCGCCGTCAAGATCGAGGAGATCCGCGAGGCGACCGACTACCAGGTTCCGATCCTCGTCAAGCTGGCTGCCTGCCGGGTCCGGGAGGACGTCAAGATCGCCGCGAAGACGGGGTGCGACGCGATCGTGATCGACGGGACCGAGGGGTCGACGGCCGCAGCGCCGGAGTTCCAGCTCGACCACACGGGGATCCCGACGCTCGCGGCGATCCCGGCCGCGCGCCGGGCGCTCGAGGAGATCGGGATGTACGGGAAGGTCACGCTCGTCGCCTCCGGCGGGATCAGAGGCGGCGTCGATGCCGCCAAGGCGCTCGCGCTCGGAGCGGACTGCGTTGCGATCGGGACGGCTGCGCTCGTCGCGCTCGGCTGCAACGCGCCCCGGTACGTCGAGGACTACGCCGCGCTCGGGACCGCTCCCGGTGCCTGCCACCACTGCCACACCGGACGTTGCCCGGTCGGCATCACGACCCAGGATCCGGAGCTCGAGGCCCGCCTCGACCCGGAGGAGGGCGCCCTGCGCGTGCGCAACTTCCTCAACGCGACGGCCATGGAGATGGCGGTCATCGCCAAGTCCTGCGGCAAGGGTGACGTCCACAATCTCGAGCCCGAGGACCTGCGGGCGGTCTCGCTCGAGGCGTCGGCGTTCACGGGAGTGCCGCTCGCCGGCGTCGAGTGGGTCGTGAGTCCCGACGCGTTCGCCGGGCCGGGCTCCTGACCGAACGCGCCGGACGTCACCCCACCAGCTACCGATGACCCAAGGAGGCCTGTCGATGGATCCGCACCCGCCAAACCACCGCCTGATCGCCGACCCGCCGCTGAGCGCGCCCGAGCCGTCGCCCGTTCGCGAGCGGGCGGGTGCCGGCAAGACGAAGGTGTGTGTGCTCGGGGCCGGGCACGGCGGAAGCGCGATGGCAGGTCACCTGACCCTGCTCGGGTTCGAGGTCACCGTCTGCTCGCTGTACGGCCGCGAGCTCGAGCCGGTCGAGCAGGCCGGCGGGGTCGAGCTCGTCGGCGATGAGGTGAGCGGCGTCGCGAAGTACGCGAGGATCGAGCGCTCGCTCGACCGTGCGATCGCCGGTCAGGACCTGATCATGATCGCGGCGCCCGCGGTCGCGCACCGCGTGTACGCGACGCTGCTCGCTCCGATCCTCGAGGACGGGCAGGTCGTCGTCCTCAACCCGGGCCGGACGGGAGGGGCGCTCGAGTTTGCGAGCACGCTGACGCGGTTCGCGTGCCCGGCGGAGATCGTCCTCGGCGAGGTGCAGACCTTCGTGTACGCGGCCGAGGCACGCGGGCCGGCGAAGGTCGAGGTCCTGAAGGAGAAGTTCCGCGTCCGCGCCGCCGCCCTGCCGGCCACCGACAACGATCGGCTGATGGCGGTGCTCCAGGGGCTCTACCCCCAGATCGAGCCCGGCGAGAACGTGCTCGAGACGTCGCTCAACAACGTCGGCGGGGTCGTCCACCCGACCACGATGCTCCTGAACATGGGGGTCATCGAGCAGCAGGCGGCAGGCGGCGACCTGCGCTTCTACAAGAACCAGGTCGGCCCGAGCGTCGCCGCGCTCGTGATGGAGCCGATGGACCGCGAGAAGCAGGCCGTGGGGCGGGCGCTTCGACTCTCCGAGCTCTGGTCGGTGCAGCGCTGGTACGAGGAGAGCTACCACGTCACCGGCGACGGGCTCTGGGATTCGCTCATGCGGAACCCGTACTACGAGGGCTTCCACGCGCCCGGCCAGCTGCTCGGGTACAACCACATCCTGGATGAGATCCCGAACTCGCTCGTGCCGGTCTCCGAGCTGGGCGCCGCGCTCGGCGTTCCGACCCCGATGACCGACGCGATCATCGACCTCGCCGCGGCGATGGCGCACATCGACTTCCGCCGGCACGGGAGGACGCTCGAGGTGCTCGGCCTCGACGGGCTGACCGCCGACGAGATCCTCGCCCGCGTCAACGTCGGGCCGCTCGTCGGTGACGCCCGCTCCTACGGGCTGGCGCGGAGGATCCCCTGGTTTGGTTGATACCCCCGCCGCGGCTGACGGCCCGGCGGCTGACGGCCCGGCGGCTGACGGCCCGGCGGCTGACGGCCCGGCGGCTGACGGCCCGGCGGCTGACGGCCCGGCTCGGCCGGGCCGGACCCGCCGATTGCGGGCCCGGCAGGGCCCGCACGGGCTTCGGCCGGGCCGGACCCGCCGATCGCGGGCCCGGCAGGGCCCGCACGGGCTTCGACCGGATGAGATCCGGCCCCCACAGGCGCGGGGCGACCGGCCTCGTCGTTCCTCCCGCCCGAGACCATGGCCGTCAGGGGGTTGTAGGGGCGGGATCTCATGCCGCCCGGAGCCGTGGTGACCACTGAACCTCGCAATCCCTGGCGCCTGGACGGGGCGCGGGCGCTCGTCACCGGGGCGTCGTCCGGGCTCGGGCCCGCGATCGCCGCGGAGCTCTCGGCTCTCGGCGCCGCGGTCGCCGTGTCCGGGAGGCGCGCCGACCGCCTCATCGCCCTTGCCGGGGAGCTGGGTCGGGAGGGAGGGACGTGCGTCGTCATCCCGGCCGATCTGACCGAGGAGGGCGGGGCGAGCGAGACGGTCGACCGGGCGGCCTCGCTGCTCGGCGGCCTCGAGATCCTCGTCAACAACGCCGCCGGGGGTGAGGACGAGTCGCGACCGTTCCCGAACGTGGAGGGGTACACGCGAACCCTCGAGCTGAACCTCGTCGCTCCGTATGCCTGCGCGGCGGCCGCGTACCCGCACATGCAGGCGCATGGCTACGGGAAGATCGTGAACGTCGCCTCGGTCTACGCGTTCACCGCCAGCCCGTTCAAGAAGGCCACCGCCTACGCGGCCTCGAAGGCCGGCCTGCTCGGCATGACCCGCGACCTCGCCGCCCAGTGGGGTACGGAGGGCATTCGCGTGAATGCGGTCGCGCCCGGCTACTTCCGATCGGAGATGACGACCGAGCTGCTCGAGCGACCCGACGTGGCCGGCTACATTGGCGGGCGCGTTCCGCTGGGACGCCCTGCGACCCTCGAGGAGGTCGCACACGCCGTCGCGTTCCTCTGCCTGCCGGCATCCGACTACATGACCGGCTCCACGCTCGTCGTAGACGGCGGCTGGCTCGCCCGCTGATCGCTGCCGCGCAGCTCACGGATATCGTTGGACGGCCGTTTCAACGGATGGAGATGGCTCGTGGGTGACCTGCACGACGGAAGGGAGCGAGTGTCGTGACCGCGCTCGCGGACGCCGGCGCGGATGTCCTGCTGCGGGCCGCGCGTAGCCGCGACGTGCGCTTCGACGGCCGGTTCGTCGTCGGGAGCGCGGCGACCGGGGCCTACTGCCGCCCGAGCTGCCCGTCCTCCCTGCCCGGCGACGGGAACGTCAGCTTTCACGCCACGCCGGAGGACGCGCGCGCGGCCGGCCTGCGGGCCTGCCGTCGCTGCCGGCCGGACGAGCCTCTGGACCCCGAGTTGCTCGCCGTCGGGCGGGCGCTCGCCGCCGGATCGGGCACGGCGCGTTCTGAGGATCTCGCCGCGCGTGCGGGAGTGAGCGAGGCCCGCCTGCGAACGCTCTACCGTCTGCATCTGGGAGTGACGCCGTCGGAGTTGCTCCGCCAGCAGCGTGCCGGCGAGGCCTTCACCCTGCGGCTCACGTTTCGCGGCCCGCTCCCGCTGGGGGAGTGCCTCGACTACCTGGGACGCCGCGGCTTTCGCGGCGTCGAGGAGGTCGCAGGATCGGTGTACCGGCGGACGTTCCGCGCGCGGCGCGGGCCCGGCCTGCTCGAGCTCGGTCCGCTCGAGGGCGACCGGGTCGCGGTGAGGGTGCTCGGTGTCTCACCGGGCGAGCTTCCGGCGGTCGTGATCGCCGCGCGCCGCGTCCTCGACCTCGACG
>JAXLSU010000024.1:0-10285 GCA_046330455.1 Gaiellales bacterium | reverse complement strand
CCTGCTCGTAGGCCCGAAGGGCCGACGGCACGTCGGGCCGGTCGTCCAGGTGTCGTGCGAGCGCTATCGAGTCCTGGAGCGCGAGCCGCGTGCCCGACCCGATCGAGAAGTGAGCCGTGTGCGCGGCGTCGCCGGCCAGCACGACGTTCTCGCTGAACCAGTGCTCGTTCTTCACGTGCAGGAAGTTGAGCCAGGGCAGCCGGTCGTCGCGTGCCTGGGCGAGGAGGTGGTGGCCGTCGAGGTGGTCGGCGAAGATCTCCTCGAGCCGGGCGAGCCCGGCGCCTGCGTCCAGCCGATCCAGTCCGAGCCCCGTCCACGTCTCGGGGCTGCACTCGACGATCAGCGTGCTCGTGTCCTCGTCGAACCCGTACGCGTGGAACCAGATCCAGCCAGCCTCCGTCGGTACGAACGCGAACCGGAACGTGCGGAAGACCCGTGTCGTGCCGAGCCAGACGTACCTGTTGCGACCGGGTACGGCCCGCGTTCCGAACGCGAGCGGACGCTGGCGCCTCAGGCGGCTGCCGACCCCGTCCGCTGCGACGACCACGTCCGACCCGGCAAGCACCTCGCTCGACAGGTCGATGTCGGTGTCGTAGTGGATCGCAACGCCGAGCTCGGTCGCCCGCTGCGAGAGGATGTCGAGCAGCCGCTGGCGTCGCATGCTGTAGCCGCCGCCGATTCCGTGGACAGGTTCGTACCCTGCGATGTCGACGGTCTGGTCGACCCAGCGGAAGGACTGGTCGAGGATCGCGCGCGCGCTCGCCGGGTCGTTGGCCTGCAGGTCCTCGATCAGGTCGTCCCAGTAGACGACGCCCCATCCCTGCGTGACGCCGGGCGGGTTCTGCTCGTAGACCGTGAGCTCGTGGCCGGGATTCCGGCTCTTCAGCAGGATGGCGAGATAGAGGCCCGCCGGGCCCGCTCCGACGCACGTCACCTTCATCCGCTCACCGCCGCAGCAGCTTCCTGAGCCGCCGACGGGCCGCGGCCCGGGCCGGACGCCCGTACGTGAGGGCGAGCCGCTCGAGCTCACCCCTCGCCCCCGGGGCGAACGCGTGGAGGACGACACGGTCGCGGGTCGTCGACGTCCATTCGAGCTTCCACGGGTCGGCGCCGCCGACGAAGTCGACGCAGCGCAGGCCCGCGGCGAAGGCGTCCTCCAGCGTCGCGCGTACGAGCGCCCGTGCAGGCGCGTGCTTTGCGAACTCGGGGTCGAAGCCGCCCTTGAGCAGGTAGTAGACGCCACCGTCCTCGATCCCGAGCTGGCAGGCGATCGCGCGACCACCGCAACGCAGCAGCGAGATCCGCAGGGCGCCGCGCGCGGCCGCCCACCGGCTCAGCTCCGTGTAGAAGCCGACCGTCGCCGGGCGCGAGGCGATCGCGGAGCCTCCCGAGAGCTTCCACCCCGACGGCTCGAGCCGCAGGACCTCGTCGAGCAGCTCGGGAAGACCCTCGCTGCCGTCGCGCACCTCGACGGACACCGCGCCGAGCTCGGCGAGGCGGCGCTCGCGGCGCCGCTGGTTCGACAGGCGCTTCGCATCGAGACCGGCGAGATAGGCGTTCCAGTCGCCATCGATGGGGACGATCGGAACCGGTGAAAGCTGCTGCTCGAGGAGCCGGTAGCCGACGCGCCCGAGCCCGGATCGAGCCTCGGCCAGCCCGGAGACGCCGTCACCCGAGAACGACAGCGAGACGAGCGGGGCCTGCCGTGCCGCGAGGGCTTCCGCGAGCGCGGTCATCGCCGCGGCGTCCGCGGCGAGGGGGCCCGAGCACGGGCTGTGCCAGTTCGCGGGCGACCGGAGCGTCCCCGGCCTGCTCGTGAGCGGGAACGGCTCCGCCATGAACGCGGCCGTGCGCAGTGCCGGGCGACACAGGGGCAGCACGGCGACGACCCGGCCGTCCCGTCGGACGGACAGGACCTCGAGCCGCCCGCTCCCGAACGATCTCCACCAGAGGTCGATCCAGCCGGGGCGCAGAAACGGCCCCGCGGCGAGCATGTCCGCCAGGCGATCCCACTCGGCTGCGATCGCTTCGAGAGACGTCCACGCGGTGCGGAGCTCGCCGACGTCGAGCCGTTCCGCCCGCGGATCGAGGACGGCAAGGGCAGTGTCGGCGCCCGAAGGGCGCGGAGGGGTGGTCGCACGTGCCACGGTCTCTAGGAGCGTGGCCGACGTCCGGGCGTCCGGCTATCCCCCGAACGGGCCATCGGGACGCGCTGCGGGGCGTTCCGGCCCTCGGCCCCGCGTTACACGGCCCGGCGTTGCTCCCAGCGGGCCCGGGCCCGTGCGGCCTCGACCTCGCGGTCTCTTGCCGGCGCCGACGTGGTCAGCTCGCCGAGCAGCTCGCCGGTCGCGGCCGCGACGGCCTCGACGGCGCGCTCGAATGCCGCGGCGTTTGCCTGCGACGGTCTCGTGAAGCCGCTCACCTTGCGGACGTACTGGAGCGCAGCGGCGCGCACCTCGGCGTCGGTCGCCGGAGGCTCGAAGTTGTAGAGCGTGTGGATGTTCCGGCACATGGGCGCAGCGTAGCCGCCGGCGGTGGCCCGGCCGGTTGCTCAGGCGAGCCAGCGCTCGAGGCTCTCGGCAACGAAGGCGTCGTCGGCGAGCTCCGGGTAGAGCCGGTAGACGCGGTCGATCGCCTCAGCCTGCCCGGGGCTCAGGTCCTCCTGGGGGTCGAGACACCAGCGACCCTCGAGGAGCCCCTGGCGGCGCAGCACCTCGTGGCAGCCGGCGATCACACCGTGGAAGCCGTTCGCGACGTCGAAGAACGCCGCGTTGCAGTCGGTGACCGCGCTGTCGAGGGCGAGCAGGTCCGCGGGAACGGTCGCGGCCGCGCGAACGGAGCGGCAGCGCTCGAGGATCTCGACCGCCGTCCGCGTCCACACCGACCAGTGGCCGAGCAGGCCGCCGACGAAGCGCAGCTCGCCTGCCTCCGTCCGGAACGGGACGGTGAGGTCGAGCACGATGTGGTCGTCGTTGCCCGTGTACAGCGACACGCGGTCGGCAGCGCCGGCCTCGGCGACCCCGTTCACCACGTCGAGCGTTGCGTAGCGATCGAACGGCGCCGCCTTGATGCCGATCACGTTCTCGATCCCGGCAAGCCGCCGCCAGAAGCTGCGGGAGAGCGCGATCCCGCCCACGGCGGGCTGGAGGTAGAAGCCGACGACGGGCATCTCGTCGGCGACCGCCCGGCAGTGGGCGATGAGCTCGTCCTGGCTCGAACCCCGCATGGCCGCGAGGCCGAGCAGCACCGCGTGGTACCCGAGCTCGCGGGCCACGCGCGCGTCGGCTAGGGCCTGCTCGGTGCGGCCCACGGCGCCCGCGATCAGGAACACCGCCCGCTCCGACCAGCTACGTGCGGTCTCGGCCGCCAGCTCGAGCACCGGCCGGTAGAGACCGACGTCCCGGATCGCGAACTGCGTCGTGTGGACGCCGACGGCGAGGCCTCCCGCGCCGGCGTCGAGGTAGTAGCGCGTGAGCGCCCGCTGCCGCCGCTCGTCGAGCCCGCGCTCGGCGTCGAGGGCGAGCGGGTGGGCGGGGATCACGGTGCCGGCACGGAACGTCGCCAGCGCGTCCGCGGGGATCTCCGTCCAGTCCATCGTGCTACCCGAGCTCCGGCCCGGCGAGTGCCCGGACGAGCGTCGGCGTCCCGAAGGACGTGCTCCGCCCGAGCGCCATGCGGGTGAGGACTCGCTGCCGCGTGAAGCCGCGCGCTCCGAGGAGCGCCGCGAGCTCGAGCTCCCGGTCGGGAACGTCGATGAGCACGGGCCCGGCGAGCTCGCCGAGCGCCGTCTCGAGGAGCTCTGCGGCGAGCGCCGGCCTTCGCGCGACGATCGGGCCGATGTGCGTCGCCGTGCGCCCGTTCCGGGTCAGCAGGAAGCCCTCGCCCGCAGGCTCACCAAGCCGCAGCGCCCCGGCTCGGCCCGCCACATCGTCGAGCACCGCGGAGCGGTCGGCGCCGAACGCGGCCCGGTCGAGCTCCACACTGGCCATGTCCCGGTGCCAGGCACCGGCGCCTTCGTGCCTGGCACCGATGCCCTCGCCGAGCCAGCGCGTGAGGCCCTCGACGGGCTGGAAACCGAGGCGCTCGTAGAGCGGCCGTCCGTCCGGCGTCGCGTCGAGGAACGGCACGAGCCCCCGGTCGCGAAGCTCGGCGATGCAGCGGTCGAGAATCCGGGTGCCGAGCCCGCGCCTGCGAAACGGGATGTGGACGAGCACCATGCTGATCCAGCCGAAGTCCGGCGGGTAGGGCAGCGCGAGTCCGGTCGCGACCGGCCGGCCGTCCGCGTCGGGAACGGCGAACGCCCGGCCGAGCCGGATCATCATCGCCCAGTCCGCGGCGACCTGGTTCCAGCCGGCCTCCTCGGAGAGCGCGACCGCGCCCGCGATGTCGGCCTCGCGCAGCTCGACGAGCGGCGTGTCGAGCCGGGCCCCGTCCTCAGTACGCGCCATCCCGGACCTGGAAGTCGGTCGGCTTGTCGAGGCTCGGCATCTCCCGCGCCACCCAGTCGGCCACCCAGTCGACCATCGTCGCGAGCGGCACCTTCGGGTAGCCGAACCGGGAGAACGCGCGGGCGGCGTTGCTCAGCCAGGCGGTCGGTGCCTCCTCGCCGACGATCTCGGGTCTCTTCCCGAGCCGCTCGCCGAACGCGTGGGCGAGCCACCTGACCGCGATCGTCTCCGGTCCCGTCACGTTCAGCGGCTCGGTCGGCGTCACGCAGTGCAGGAGGGAGCGGAGGGCCATGGCGTTTGCGTCCCCTTGCCAGATCACGTTGACGTGCCCCATCGTCACGTCCACCGGCTCGCCGTCGCGGACCTTGCGGGCAACGTCGTACAGGACGCCGTAGCGCAGGTCGATCGCGTAGTTGAGACGGAACTGGAGCCCGGGCGTTCCGTACCGTTCCGAGTGGAACCGGAACACCCGCTCGCGGCCCACGCAGCTCCACGCGTACTCGCCGGGGGGAGCGAGCAGGGGCGTCTCCTCGGTCGCTCCTCCGGAGTCGACGGGGACGAACGGGTACACACAGCCGGTCGAGAACGCCACGAGGCGGCTCTCGGAGAACGTCTCGGCGACGAGCGACGGGATCAGCATGTTCATCGCCCATGTCCGCGAGGGCGCGTCGGAGGTTCCGAACTTCTGCCCGACCATGAAGACGACGTTCGGGGCCCGCGGCAGCCGTTCGAGCTCGCCGCGGTCGAAGAGGTCGGCCCGGACCGGCTCGACACCGTGGCTGCGGAGGGTCTCCTCGACGGCGGGATCGCTGAACCGCGCGACCGCGTAGACCGTCTTGTCCGGTGCGGCGCGCTTCGCCATCCGCGCGAGGGTCGGGCCCATCTTCCCTCCGGCACCGAGGACGGCGATGTCCCCGTCGAGCCGCTCGAGATCGGCGACGAGCTCGTCGTCGGGCCGCGAGAGCCGCTCCTCGAGCGCCTCGACGTCGGCGATCGAGCCGGTCTCGGTTCCGGTGGCTATCACGTCGCGCATCACGATTGGGCTCCCAGGCGGATGAGCCTACCTGTCAAGATAGGCCCCCGTGAGCCAACCACACCGACCCACCGTGGCCGCCCAGATCGAGCCCACCGAGCGAGTTGCCGACCCGGCGCTGCTCGTCGTCGACATGCAGAACGACTTCGTTCGCGCGGGCGCTCCGCTCGAGGTTGCCGACGCGCGGGCGACGATCCCGGCCCAGCGGCGCCTGCTCGAGGCGTTCCGGGAACGGGGGCTGCCGGTCGTCTACACGCGGTTTCTCTCCCGGGAGACGGACAACCTACTCTGGCTCTGGTCACCCCAGTGCCAGCCCGGCGACCGCGCGTGCTGGCCGGGGCACGTGCGTGCGTACGAGGACGCCGAGGGTATGCTCGACTGCGTGGCGGTCGTCGATGAGCTCGCGCCGAAGCCGGGGGAGCTCGTGATCGACAAGTACGGGTACGGCTCCTTTCACGACACGGAGCTCGGCGAGCGCCTCGCGGGGCTCGGCGTGCGCTCGCTCGTCGTCACCGGAACGGTCACCCAGATCTGTGTCGAGGAGACCGCGCGCGAGGCGTTTCATCACGGGTACCGGACGACCGTCGTCTCGGACGCTGTCTCGTCGTTCGCCCCCGATCTCCACGCCGCCGCCCTGAAGAACTTCGCGATGAAGTTCGGCTGGGTTGCCGACACGGACACCGTCCTTCAGTGGCTGTGAGCCCCGGGCAGAGCGGCGACGCGATCGAGCGTCTTCTTCGCGACCACCAGGTCGAGCTCGTGCGGTTCGAGACTCCCGACCTGAACGGTGTCTCGCGCGGCAAGACCGTCGCGGCCGACCATTTCTCGTCGTTCGCCGAGCAGGGGCTGGCGCTCGTCGGCGACATCTACTGCTGGGACCACGAGTGCTGGGTGGCGACCGGCACCGGGTTCGGTGAGGACATCACCTTCGCCGACCTCGTGCTACGGCCCGATCTCTCGACGTTCGCCGTCCTTCCGCACGTCGACGGCCAGGCGCGGGTGATCTGCGACGTCGAGTACGCCGACGGCAGGCCCGTCGAGGCGAGCCCTCGCCGGGTCATGCAGCGCCAGCTCGAGCGTGCCTCCTCGCTCGGGCTCACCGTGCGGATGCAGGCCGAGTACGAGTTCTACCTCCTCGACGCCGAGACCCGCCGGCCGCCGTTCGGTGGCACGGACATCACGACGACGCTGACGAACCAGCGCCTGCCGGTGCTCCCCCAGCTCGTGCGCGATCTGCGCGCGCTGGGCCTACGCCCGAGGACCCTGAACCAGGAGTGGGGCCCGACGCAGTACGAGCTGACCTTCGATCCCGTCGACGGCGTCGCCGGCGGGGACGACAACTTCACCTACAAGACCTACGCGAAGGAGATCGCCGGACAGCACGGTCTGATCGCGACCTTCATGACGAAGCCGTTCATCGATGCGAGCGGCTCGAGCAGCCATCTGCACATGAGCCTGTTCGACGGCGCGAGGAACGTGTTCTGGGACGGCGAGCGCCAGGAGCTGACACCGGAGTTCTCCTTCGCGATCGGCGGTCTGCTCACCCACGCGCCCGGTCTCAACGCCTTCCTCGGCCCGACGGTCAACTGCGCGAAGCGGTACCGGAAGGGCACCTACGCGCCGGCGAGCGTCACCTGGGGCTTCGAGAACCGCTCGGTCGCGATCCGGGTGAAGGCCGGGCGTGGCGATCACACGCACATCGAGGATCGCCTCGGCTCGGGCTCGTCGAACCCCTACCTCGCCCTCGCCGGCATGCTCGTCGCCATGCTCGACGGCATCGAGCGTCGGCTCGAGCCGCCCCCGCCGCTGCAGGAGAACGCCTACCGGCTCGACGATCTCCCGCTCTTGCCGCTCACGCTCGAGGACTCCCTCGCCGCGTTCGAGGCGGACGAGCTACTGCAAGGCGCGTTCGAGCCCGAGTTCGTGAAGGCGTTCCTCGCCCTCAAGCGCCACGAGCTCGAGAAGGCGCGCAGCGCCGTTCCCGGCTACGGCGGGAGCGAGTGGCACGATCAGGTGACCGACTGGGAGCGCGACCAGTTCCTGTTCTTCGCGTGAGCGCGGTGGCATGAGCGGCACGCGGGCGGACGTCCTGATCGTCGGGGCGGGCGCCTCGGGCGGCGTCGTCGCGCGCAGGCTCGCCGAGGCCGGCTTCGCTGTCCTCTGCCTCGAACAGGGCGTCTGGCCCGACCGTACGACGTTCCCGGGCCCGATGCCGGACTGGGAGCTCCAGGCGATGAAGCAGTGGTCGCCCGACCCGAACGTCCGTGCCGGCGAGGCCGACTATCCGGTGAATGCCGAAGGCTCGGACATCGTCCCGCTCATGTTCAACGGCGTCGGCGGCTCGATGGTGCTGTACGCGGGCGACTGGCCGCGGCTCACCCCGTCGGACTTCCGGGTCAGGTCGCTCGACGGTGTCGCCGACGACTGGCCGCTCTCGTACGAGGACGTGGCGCCGTACTACGAGCGGATTGCGCGACAGATCGGCGTGTCCGGCCTGGCCGGCGATCCGGCGTATCCCGAGGGAGCAGACCTCCCGCTCCCGCCGCTTCCGCTCGGCGGCGGCATCCTCGACGTCGTCCGGGCACACGACCGGCTCGGCTGGCACTGGTGGCCGGCTCCGAACGCGATCCTGTCGGCGCGGTACGACGGACGCCGCCCGTGTGCCGGGTGGGGCTGCTGCATGCAGGGCTGCCCGGGAAGGCGCGCATGCTCGACCGACGTGACCCACTGGCCGCGGGCGATCGCGCACGGCGCCCGCTTCGTCACGGGCGCGGTGACGCGGCTCGTCGTCGGGCCGAATCGTCTCTGGTGACCGGTGCGTGAGCACGCCGTCGACGACAAGGGCGTTCGCGGCTCGCCGAGGCCGACGTGGTCGTCCTCGCGGCCAACGCCGTCGGCACGGCGCGCCTTGCTGCTCCTCTCGGCGAGCGCTGCGTTTCCGGACGGGCTCGCGAACCGAGCGGGCCTGCTCGGGCGGCGGCTGATGATGCATCCGTTCGCCGTCGTCACCGGCGTGTTCGAGCGCTTCTTCGAAACCTGGAAGCGGAACGTCGGCCTCGGGGTCCACCTGCTCCAGTTCTACGAGACCCACGAGAGTCGCGGGTTCGTACGGGGCGCGAAGTGGAGCCCGCACCGTCGACGGCGGGCTACCGAACGCGGCGATGCCGGCGCGGGCGGGGGCCGCCGTCTGGGGCGACGATCATCACCGTCGCGTCAGGGAGCGCTTCGGCACTGTCTGAGCTGGGGGATCTCGGCGAGGACCTCCCCGACACGCGCAACCGGGTCGAGCTCGACCCGGAGCGCGTCGACTCCGCCGGCCTGGCGGGGGCGAGGATCGCGTACTCGGTCTCCGAGAACTCGCGCCGGCTGCTTCGCTTCCACGTCGAGCGGGCGAAGGAGTCGCTCCTCGAGGCCGGCGCCACGAGCGTCGACAGCCTGACGGTGATGCGCAGCGCCGGGTGGCACCTGCTCGGCACGGCCAGGATGGGCACCGATCCCGCGACCTCCGTCGTCGATCCGTGGGGGCGGGCGCACGACGTCGGCAACCTCTACGTCGTGGACGGCAGCGTGTTCGTCACCGCCGGCGGGGTGAACCCGACCAACACGATCAGCTCGCTCGCCCTGCGCATCGCCGACAGGCTCGTCGAGCGCCGGGCGGATCAGCGGGTGCCGGCGTGAACCGCGGGCTCGGGGAGGAGCTCCGGGCGCGCCTCGCGGCTCTCGCGGACGGCCTGATCCCGGCGACCGATGGGATGCCTGCGCCGAGTAGCCTCGACCTCGCCGGCCGCCAGCTCGACATCGTTCTCGCCTCCCGTCCCGACCTGGAGGAGCCGATCCGGAGCGCCCTCGAGGCTGCGGGAGAAGGCGTCGAGGAACCGATCGTCTGGGTCGAGGCGCTCGCCGTTGCCGATCCCGCGGGCCACGACGCGCTCGTGACCGCCATCGTCGCCGGGTACTACCTGCACCCCGACGTGCAGCGCCTGCTCGGATATCCCGGCCAGCTGCCGCAGGAGGTCAGCGCCGACGCCTACCCCGCCTACGTCGAGGAAGGGCTGCTCGAGCGCGTGTACGAGCGGGGGCCGAGCTACCGCCCGACGCCCCGGCCTGAGCGTGGTTAGCTCCGCGCCGCCCAGCCGGTCGCGCGCTTGAAGCGCTCGCACGACACGTGTCCGCCGTCGCGACACACGTTGTAGATGCCACTGGGAAGCGGGAGCGCCGCCACGAGGGCATGCCCGGCATCCTCGGTATGGAGCGTCGACCCGAACATCGGGTTCGGCTCCTCGTTGCCCGTCCCGGGGCCGTCGAGGTATCCGAAGCGAAGCACGACCCCGCGCCGGCCCGCGGCCGCGAAGCGGGCCGTCTCGGCCTCGGCGTCGAGAACGGAGCGGAGGATGTCGGGGACCTCGCCGACCGGCGTCTCCTCGTCGACCGGCCTGTCGGCCGGCAGGACGAAGGTGATCGCCGCCTGCACGTAGACGTCGCTGCCGCCGGCCAGCGCGGCGTCCACGAGCAGCCTCGAGGCCTCGGTGCGCAGCCGGTCGTTCTCGCGCCATGCCTCCCGATCCTCGACCCGGTCGAGGGGCGGGATCCGGGTCGCGAGGTGGAGCACGGCGTTCGCTCCCGCGACCGCACGCGCCACCGCGGCCGGGTCGTAGAGGTCGAGCTCGGTCCGGCCCGGCGCCTCGACCTCGTGGCCCGCGGCCCGCAGGAGGGGAATCACGGCCCGGCCGAGCACTCCCGTTCCGCCTGTCAGGAAGACGCGCACCGCGACCGATGCTAGCGGAGACCTCCCGGGCAGGTGCTA
>JAXLSU010000023.1:0-12966 GCA_046330455.1 Gaiellales bacterium | reverse complement strand
AGTTCGAGCGGCGGTCCTCCCGTCCAGTCCGTTGCCGTGGGCAGCGTTTCGGGCGCGTGAAGTCCATCCGAGACAGGGCGCCGCCGCTCCCGGGGCGATCGAGACCGCGGCCCGCCGGCGTTCCGGGTCGGGCTCGGCGAAGGCCACGAGCTCGACCCCGTCCATCGCCGCGAGCACCGGCAGATGGAACCGGGCCGCGATGCGGCCGCAGCCGGCCAGCCCCGCCCGGATGGGACCCTCGCTCGAGAGGTCGCGATGCCTGGCCATGCTATGACTCCGAACCCTCATTGCACCGTAGACGAACTCCGCCGACTCGTCATGCCGGCGACCGTCTAGCATCGGCCTGCGTGCCGGGCCCCGACGTGATCGAAGAGCGGTACCGGATCGAGCGCGATCTGCTCGGCGAGGCGGCCGTTCCCGCGGATGCGCTGTACGGGATCCACACGACCCGTGCGCTCGCGAACTTCGCGCTCGGCGGGCCGACGATGGCGGACCGGCCCGGGCTCGTCGTCGCGCTTGCACGGGTGAAGATCGCCGCCGCCCTCGCCAATGCCCGCCTCGGCGTGCTCGACGGCCGGCGGGCGGGCGCTATCGCCGAGGCCGGCCGCGAGGTCGCCGCAGGGCGCTGGCACGACCAGTTCCCGCTGCCCGTGCTCCAGGGCGGGGGTGGCACCTCGGCGAACATGAACGCGAACGAGGTGCTCGCGAACCGCGCGAACGAGCTGCTCGGTTTCGCGAGGGGCGCCTACGATCCCGTCCACCCGAACGACCACGTGAATCGATCCCAGTCGACGAACGACGTCTACCCGACCGCGCTCGCCGTCGCCGTCGTCGAGGCCGGGGCAGGCGCGCTCTCCGGGCTCGCGCACCTCTGGGCTGCGCTCGAGGCGAAGGCTGCCGAGCTCGGAGAGCTCGAGCGGCTCGGGCGTACGTGCCTGCAGGACGCGGTGCCGCTCACGGTCAGGGACACCCACCTCGCCCAGGCGCACGCCCTGGGGCGAACGTCGGCCGATCTCCGTGCGGCGCTCGACGGCCTGCAGGCCGTGCCGCTCGGCGCGACCGTGGTCGGTACCGGCCTGGGAGCACCTCGGGGGTATCGCGGGCTCGCGATCTCGCTGCTCGCCGAGGAGACGCGGCTGCCGCTCGAGCCGGCACGCGATCCATTCGACGCGCTCGCCCATCTCGATCCGTACCTCCGGGTCGCGGCAGCCCTGAACCGGGCGACGCTCGTCATGGCGAAGCTCGCCGCCGACCTCCGCCTCCTCGCCTCCGGCCCGATCGGCGGTATCGGCGAGGTCGAGCTGCCTGCCGTGCAGGCGGGATCGTCGGCGATGCCGGGCAAGGTGAACCCCGTCATCCCGGAGCTCGTCCTCCAGGTGAGCTTCGACGTCCGCGGCACGGTGACGACCATCGAGGCCGCGGTCGCCGCCGGTGAGCTCGAGCTGAACGTGATGGAGCCGGTGGTCGCGCGCCGCCTGCCCGACAGCCTCGACGACGTGGGGCGGGTCGCGCGACTGCTCGCCGACCGGTGCGTGGCCGGGCTCGCCTGGCGTGAGGAGACCCTTCGTGCCCACCTGCGGGGCTCGCTGGCAGGGGTGGTCGAGCGGGCCTCCGCCGAGGGCTACGCGGCCGCGTCGGAACCGGCAAGGGCGCGTCGCCCGGCGCCGTGACGGCTCAGAGCACGAACTCCTGGAAGACGGTCATCAGGACGAACGCCGCGCCACCGGCCAGGAGCAGGGACCGAGCGGGCGCCGCCGCCCGGGCCTCCGGGACGAGCTCGGCGAGCACCATGTAGACCATCGCGCCCGCCGCGAAGCCGAGCCCGGCCGGCAGGAGCG
The DNA here is from genome assembly GCA_046330455.1 of Gaiellales bacterium. Lineage (GTDB taxonomy): Bacteria > Actinomycetota > Thermoleophilia > Gaiellales > Gaiellaceae > CAVQXR01. The sequence goes on along the minus strand of JAXLSU010000023.1, from coordinate 11,128 downwards.
GCGCGAAGGCCTCCACGAACAGGAACGCCGGGACTGCCATGAGCGGCTGCGGCAGGCTCGAGAGGACTGACCAGCCGGCGGCGGCGAGCACGGTCACGCCGCGCGGAACGAGGACGAGGCTGATTGCGAGCCCTTCGGGGATGTTGTGGACGGCGATCGCGGCGGTGATGAAGGCGCCGAGCTCCTCACCGCCACCGTAGGCCACCCCGACGCCGACACCCTCGCTGAACGAGTGCACCGTCATCACGGCCACGATCATCACCGCCTTCCTCGCATCGACCCCGTGGAGCGCCCCCACCTCGAGGTGGTCGTGACCGTGCAGGGCGCGCCTGACCGCGATGATCAGCAGCACGCCGACCGCCGCTCCGACCGCCGTCCGCCAGCCGCTGTAGTCGATGCTCTCCCGGACGAGGCCGACGCTCGCGGCGAGCATCACCCCGGCCGCGATCGCGTTTGCAAGGCCCAGCCAGACGATGCCCGTCATGCGGGTGAACAGGAACGGGACCGCACCCAGGCCGGTCGCGAGCGCCGTGATCAGCGCCGCGACGAAGACCCACCAGACCGACGTCGTCATCGCCTACACGATGTCTGGTCGCTACGGACGGCGCGCCGGGGGCTGGCAATCGCTGCGGTCAGGGCCGGCGAGCGGCTAGGAGCCGAGCGGCGGCGCCGTCGCGTGCGAGGGCTGCGCCGGGTCGATCGGCTCGTCCTCCCCGTAGTGCCCGGGAGCGGGCCAGGGAGCGAGCAGGAGCAGCAGCCGGGCGTCTTCGAGCGCCGTGACGGTGTGACGTTCGCTCGGCGCGAACGTCACGAGGGTGCCGGGTGCGGCTTCGACGACGGCCTCGGGAGGCCCGATCCCGACCCGGCCCGACAGGACCTGCACGACCGCACGCTCGCGTACCGAGTGCTCGCCCATCTCGTCGCCCGCCCGCAGGTCGAGCACGATCGCGCGGCACTCCCCGGGTGCGGAGAAGAGCACCTTCGGCTCACGCTTGCCGTCGGCCTCGATCGAGGGGAGGTGCCACCGATCCACGTCCCTACACTATCCTCGATCGTGGGCCGCTGCGTAAGCCCGCGCGAGGAAACGCCGGAAAGCGGGCGAAAGGCTACTCATTCGATCGATGAAGCTCCTGATGATCGCAGCCGTGGCGCTCGCGGCGCTCGTTGCCCCCGGTGCGGCCCGCGCGGGGGACGACCAGACGACCCTCTCGTGGAAGGCCGCTGCCGTCGAGGGGCACGCGCAGCTCTCCTGGGAGATCACGGGGACGACGAAGTGGTACGTCTCCGTGATCCAGGTCGCGACCCGGCCGGAGCCTGGCCCGAAAGGCGACTTCCCGGTCTCGAACCTCGTCGCCTACGAGGTCAGGACCCGGGTCAAGCAGACGGGCTCCTGGCTCTCGCCGTTCGCGCTCGCTCCGGGGACCTACTACGCGATGCTCACCCTCCGCTACGACGGCCCCTGCGAGACGGGTTGCGAGTCCCGCTCGTCGGCCCGGTCGTTCGAGGTCGAGCCGCCCCCGATCGGTTCCATCTCGTGGACGGCGTCGCCGAGGTCAGGGAAGGTGCAGGTCGGCTGGACGCGACCGGCAGAAGGCTGGTTCGTCAGCATGGCGCTCGTCGACGACGATCGCGACTTCGCAAGTCCCGAGGCGGCCGTGAGCTGGCCCCCGGGGCGTCGCAAGACGACCTGGACGTCACGCCGGCTCGGCCAGGACACGTACTACGTACGGCTGTACGCACGCTACGAGGGCTGCGACACGTGCGTCTGGCTCTCGAAGGTGCGGAAGGTCGAGATCGGGGCGACGAACCCGGGGCCCCGCCTGCGAAAGGCGAGCTTCAGGATCGTCGAGCGTGACGCCGTGGCCCTCCGTCACACGTGGCGAGTGAGGCTCGACGCCTGTGACACGACGCCCGGACGGCTCGTCGTCCAGATCCGCGAAGAGACCTGGAGCGGGGGCGGCGGAGCCGTGAAGGCGAAGGTCACGACCGAGCGGCTGGCCGCACCGGACGGCTGCCGGGCCTACCGGCTCACGAAGCGCTCGGTCTGGCCGTTTCGCAGCGGGAGCTACGTCCGCGTCGTGATCCGGCTGCGAGACGGCAACGGCGCCTGGAGCGCGGCCCAGCGAGCCGCGCAGTGGTACACGCCCTGAGCTCCTGACCTGTCGGTCGTCTGGCCCGGCCGTCGTGACGGCGGGATCCGATCCGGTGGCCCGGTCCTCGTGGGGGCCGGTCTCTGGGGGGCGGGGTCACATCCGGCCCGCGGCCCGGAGGCGTGGTGGTGGTGGTGGTCTTTGGGCGGCGGGGTCTTGTCCGGCTCGCGGTGCGGCGGTGTGGTGGTGGTCGGTCTTCGTAGGGGCCGGATCTCATCCGGCCCGATCCACCGCGTCGTCTGCCACGGCGATCGCCTCGATCTCGAGCTCGAGCTCAGGCAGGGCGAGCGCGCGGACCTCGACGATCGTGTCGGCTGGATACGGGGGCGTGAACCACTTTCCGCGGAGCTCGACGATCTTCGGGAAGTTGGCCATGTCGGTGAGGAAGATCGTCACCTTGAGCACGTTGCGAAGGCTCGAGCCGCCGGCGTGGAGCACCCGTTCGAGGTTCCGGAACACCTGCTCGGCCTGGGCGTCGAAATCGCCGGCTCCGACGACCTCGCCTTCGGGGCTGATCGCGGCCTGTCCGGAGATCACGAGCAGGTCGCCGACCCGGTAGCCGAGGGCCAGCCGGAAGGGCTCGTACGGGTCCGGGTCGGTCGTGATGCGCTCGATCCTGAGGCGGTCGGTCATCGGGCTCCTCCTTCCGGGCCGGTAGCCACCGGGCCGCCGGGCCGCTTGTGTTTCAACGCACGATCCTTCCGTTCGCGTGGAACCCCGCAGCGTGGCGGCACGGGGTCGAGGGCTTCCTTGTGGCTTGAAACACAAGCCGTTGGGTCGATCGCGAGCCCCGGCTTCGCGAGGGCGTCCGGAGGCGCCGAATCCGGGTCATCCGAGGACGAACGGGTCGCGGGTGGCGCCGGTGAGCTCGACCCAGATCACCTTCGTCTCGGTGAACTCGCGGATCGCGTCCAGGCCGTTCTCGCGACCCCATCCGGAGAGCCCCGTGCCGCCGAACGGGGCAGCGTAGGAGACGGCTCGGTAGGAGTTCACCCACACGGTGCCGGCATCGAGCCGGTGGGCGACCCGGTGGGCCCGGTGGACGTCCTTCGTCCAGACGCCCGCGGCGAGGCCGTAGACGCTGTCGTTGGCGATCGCGATCGCCTCTTCCTCGTCCGCGAACCCGAGCACGGAGAGCACGGGCCCGAAGATCTCCTCCCGGGCGACCTCCATGTCGTTGCGGACGCCGGTCAGGATCGTCGGCTGCATGAACAGGCCTCCGAGCGCCGGGTCGGGGCCCCCGCCGAAGGCCACCTCGGCACCCTCGCCGACCGCCCGCTCGACGAAGCCGGTGACGCGGTCGAGCTGCTCGCGGTAGGCGATCGGGCCCATCTCCGTCTCGGGTGCGGTGGGATCACCGAGCCTGATCGTGCGGGCGCGCTCGACGAGGCGCGCGACGAGCTCGTCGTGCACCGACTCGTGGACGAGGAGCCTCGACCCGGCGATACAGGTCTGCCCCGTCGCCGCGAAGATCCCGGAGATGACGCCGTTCTGCGCCGCGGCGAGATCGGCGTCCTCGAAGACGATGTTCGGCGACTTGCCGCCGAGCTCGAGCGAGACCCGCGTGAGGTTCTCGGCGGCCGACCTCGCGATCGCGATCCCCGTGCGGGTCGAGCCGGTGAACGCAACCTTGCCGACGCCCGGGTGCGCCGTCAGCGCCTGGCCGGTCGCGGGGCCGACTCCCGTGACGACGTTGAACACGCCGGGCGGAAACCCGGCCTCCTCGACACGACGGGCGAGCTCGAGCGCCGACACCGGGGTCTGCTCGGACGGCTTGCAGACGAACGTGCAGCCCGCCGCGAGCGCGGGCGCGAGCTTCCAGGTCAGGAGGAGCAGGGGAGAGTTCCAGGCGACGATCCCGGCGACGACGCCGACGGGCTCGTGGCGCGTGTAGACGAGGAAGTTCGGCTTGTCGGTCGGGATGACCTCGCCCTCGATCTTGTCGGCCGCCCCGGCGAAGTACTCGTAGTAGTCGGGAAGGGCCCTGCACTGCGCGAGCATCTCGCGCAGGAGCTTGCCGTTGTCGCTCGTCTCGCACCGTGCGAGGTGCTCCGCGTCGCGGGCGAGCAGCGAGGCGAGGCTCCGCAGGAGCCGTCCACGCTCCTTGCCGGTGAGCGCACCCCACGGCCCCGCGAGCGCGTCCCGGGCCGCCGTGACGGCACGATCGACGTCCTCGGCACCGCCGTCCGGCACCTCGGCCCAGGCCTCGCCCGTGTAGGGATCGAGGCTCCTGAACGTCCTCCCCGAGGCCGCGTCGACCCACTCACCCCCGATGTGGAGCCGGTATCGCTCCATCACCAGGGCAACGCAGGCTCGCCGGCCGTCCAGCCACCGTCGACCGGCATGACGACGCCGGTGACGGCGGTTGCGAGCGGGCTCGCAAGGAAGACGATCGTCGCGGCGATCTCGTGCGCCTGCAGGATCCGGCCAAGCGGGATCCGCTTCGTGGCCGCCGCCGTGAAGGTCTCGTTCTCGAAGAACGCCTCGGTCATGGGCGTCAGCGTGAATCCGGGGCACACGCAGTTGACCCGGACACCGTCCCCGGCCCAGTCGATCGCAAGCGAGCGCGTCAGGGACGCGATCGCGCCCTTCGCGGCCGTATAGGCGGCCTGCATCGGCAGCGACACGAGCGCGGCCTGCGATGCGACGTTCACCACGGCACCATGTCGGGCCTTCAGGAGCCCCCCGAGGGCCTGGCAGGCGTTGACGGTGCCGATCACGTTGACCTCGAAGTTCCGCCGGAAATCGTCGGCCGGCAGCTCGTCGACCGGCGCGTTCGCGGTCAGAATCCCGGCGGCGTTGACGAGCACGTCGAGGCCGCCGTGGGCCGCGCCGACGCGCGTGGCCAGCGCATCGAGCGCGGCGCGGTCGGTCACGTCGACGGGGTCGGGCCCGGCGAGATCGGCCACGTAGACCTCGACGCCGTATTGGCCCAACAGGTCGGAGCAGGCGCCGCCGATCCCCGAGGCGCCTCCCGTCACGACTGCGACCCGCCCCTCCATCCCGGCGATCATGGGCGCACTCTAAGGCCTGCCGGCCCGCGGCTTCCCGGTGGGCCCGATCACGGCGGCCGCGAGCGATGCGTGTGCCAGCTACCGTGCGGGTCGGAATGCCGCGCGACTACCTGCAGGAGATCCTGAATGCCCGCGTCTACGACGTGGCGATCGAGAGCCCGCTCGAGCTCGCCCCGGGGCTCACCGGGCGGCTCGGCGGCCGCGTCCTGCTGAAGCGAGAGGACCTCCAGCCGGTCTTCTCGTTCAAGCTCCGGGGCGCCTACAACCGGATGACCCGGCTGTCCGCGGACGAGCTCGCCCGCGGGGTCGTCGCCGCATCGGCCGGCAACCACGCCCAGGGCGTCGCGCTCGCCGCGAGTCGCCTCCGCGCCCCGGCGACGATCGTCATGCCGGTGACGACGCCACAGATCAAGATCGACGCCGTCGCGGGGCGCGGGGCCCGCGTCGTGCTCGAGGGGGAGTCCTACGACGAGGCGTACACGCGGGCATGCGAGCTCGCCGGCGAGCAGGGCCTGACGTTCGTCCATCCGTACGACGATCCCGACGTGATCGCCGGGCAGGGCACGGTCGCGATGGAGATCCTCCGCCAGTGCCGCGAGCCGATTCACGCGATCTTCGTGCCGGTCGGCGGGGGCGGGCTGATCTCCGGCATCGCCGCGTACGTCAAGCGGTTGCGACCCGAGGTGCTCGTCGTCGGCGTCGAGCCGGCGGACGCCGACGCGATGGCCAGGTCGCTCCGGGCCGGGCGCCGGGTCAGGCTCTCCCAGGTCGGGCTGTTCGCGGACGGGGTCGCCGTCAGGCAGGTGGGCCGCGAGACGTTCAGGCTCGCGCGCCGGTTCGTGGACGACGTCGTGGTCGTCGATACCGACGAGCTCTGCGCGGCGATCAAGGACGTCTTCGAGGACACGCGCTCGATCGCGGAGCCGTCCGGGGCGCTGGCGGTCGCGGGAGCGAAGCGCTACGCAGAGCAGGTTTCGCTCGCCGGCCGGACGGTCGTGGCGATCCTCTCCGGAGCGAACATGAACTTCGATCGCCTGCGGTTCGTGGCGGAGCGGGCAGAGCTCGGCGAGCGCCGTGAGACGGTGTTCGCGGCGACGATCCCGGAGCGGCCCGGGAGCTTCAGGGCGTTCTGCGCGCAGATCGGGAAGCGGAGCATCACGGAGTTCAACTACCGCTACGCCGACCCGTCGGAGGCGCACGTGTTCGTCGGGGTCGAGGTGCGAGACCTGGCCGAGCGAGACCGGCTGTTCGCCGCGCTCGAGAAGCACGAGATTCGCACTCTCGACCTCTCGGACAACGAGGTCGCGAAGCTCCACCTCCGCCATCTCGTCGGCGGCCGGGCGCCCGGGGCGGCCAACGAGCGCCTGGTGCGGTTCGAGTTCCCGGAGCGACCGGGTGCGCTCATGCGCTTCCTCGAGAGCATGGCCGCGGGGTGGAACATCAGCCTCTTCCACTACCGCAACCACGGCGCCGACTACGGGCGCGTCCTCGTCGGGATCCAGGTGCCTCCCGAGGACGATCGGGCGTTCCAGGAGTTCCTCCAGCAGCTCGGCTACGCGCACAACGAGGAGACCGCGAACCCCGCGTACGCCCTCTTCCTGCGGTGACGCGCGACCGGCGGCGGGCGACGCTCGCAGCCACGATCCTCGGATCGTCCGTCGCCTTCCTCGACACGATGATCGTCGTCATCGCGCTGCCGAGCATCGCGGACGACCTCGGCATGGGCCTCGCCGGTCAACAGTGGGTGCTGCTCGCCTACTCGCTGACCCTTGTCGCGCTCTACCTCGTCGCCGGCGCGGTCGGCGATCGGCGCGGTCACCGGCGGGTCTTCACCGCAGGGGCAGTCGGGTTCGCGGTCGCCTCCGTCCTCGCGGGGCTCGCTCCCTCCGCGGCGGTCCTGATCGCGGCCCGGGCGCTCCAGGGCGTCGCCGGCGCCTTCCTGACGACGAATTCGCTCGCCCTGCTCCGGCAGACCTACGGGCCGGAATCGGGCCGGGCGATCGGGCTCTGGACGGCGTTCACGAGCCTCGCCACCCTCGTCGGACCGCCGCTCGGCGGAGCGATCACGCAGTGGGCGTCCTGGCGATGGATCTTCTTCCTGAACCTCCCGCTCGCCGTGGCTGCGGTCGTGCTCGCCCGGTCTCCCGGGGGTGAGCCGGTGCCAGACGGGGGCCGCGCGATCGACGTGCGCGGCGCCGTTACGGGCGCGGCCGGCGTCGCTCTCGTCACGTACGGCATCGTCGAGGGAGCGGAGCAGGGCGTTGCAGCCGTGTGGTGGGCATTCGCGGCCGGGGGCACCGCTCTCGTCGCGTTCTGGCTCGTCGAGCGGCGTGCGGCCGACCCGATCCTGCCGCTTCGGCTCTTCCGCCGGCGGAACTTCGCGGCGGTCAACGCGACGACCCTCGTCGTCTACGGCGCGATCTCGGGGATCTTCGTCTACCTGACGCTGTACCTGCAGTTCCTCGGCTTCTCGCCGCTTCAGACCGGGCTCGCCGAGCTTCCCGTGGACATCGCGATGCTCGTGCTCGGCGCCCGGTTCGGAACCCTGGCCGGCCGCCGGGGGCCGAAACCATACCTCGTTGCCGCTCCGCTGATGCTCGCCGCGGCCGCGCTCACGTTCCTCGCTCTCGGCGACCGTTCGGACTTCTGGGTGGCGGGCATCGTCGGGATCCTGCTGCTCTCGCTCGGGCTCGCCGTGCTCGTCGCCCCGATCACGAACGCCGCGCTCACGGCGGCGCCGGCGGAGGAGACCGGGACCGCCGCCGGCGTGAACTCCACGCTCGGCCGGCTGGGCGGGCTGCTGGCCGTCGCGATCCTCGGGCTCGTGGCATCGCTCGTCTACCAGGCCTCGGCGTCGCACGGCGCGCCGCTCGAGGTCGGGCAGACCGACCCGGCGCTCCGGGAGGCGTCCGTGGACGCGTTCAGGGCGGCGATGCTCGTCGCTGCCGGTCTGGGCATCCTCGGTGCGGCGGTGGCCGGATTCGGGATCTCGAATCCCGAGGCCCTCCGGGCCGGGCGTGCGGAGCCCCCCGGGGAGCGGGCGGGATGAGATCGCGCCCCTACACCTACCGTCTGGCCGATTCGGGTCCGGTCGGGCGGGTCGGGTTGCGCCCCAACACCGGGGTGTGCGGGGCCTGGGGGTCGATCGGGCGGGGTGAGATCCCGCCCCTACGCCCGGGTCGCGCAGGCCGATCCGCGAACGGCCCTCGACCGATGCCACGCCCTGCCCGTTCTGTAGGGGCCGGATCTCATCCGGCCCGGCCCGGAGGGCCCCGGTAGACGTCGCCGGAACGCTCGATCTGCTCGTCCTCGTAGGGCGCTGCGTAGCGGCGGTAGAACTCCTGCTTGACGTTCTCGAGCACGCCGGTGACGCGGGCGATCGAGGCGTAGCGGCGCGACGGGATCACCTCGAGAGCGAGACGCGTGATCGCGTAGTTGAGGTAGCCCTCGAAGGCGCCGTCACGCTCGGCGGCCTTCTCGTTCACGGCAGCCGCCAGGCCGTCGATCGCGGCGTCGAGGGCGGGGCGATCCTCCGGCGCGATGTACGGCACCTGGCGAGTCTACTCGCGGAGATGCGAAGGGGCCGGCTCTCGCCGGCCCCTTCTGTGTCATGCCGTGGGAAGTCTGTGGAGGGGCCGGATCGCTCCGGCCCCTCCGGTTGCCGTTCGCTCTAGCTCTCGCAGCCGACCGCGACGTCGCCGCGTGCGAACCCGGGCGTGCCGGGGTTGCAGCGATCCGAGCCGGGGCCGCCCCGCATGAAGTCCTTCTGGGCGTTCCCAGAAATCACATCATCGCCACCGCCACCGTTCAAGGTGTCAGCGCCAGGGCCACCAGCGAGATTGTCATCACCAGCATTGCCGTTCACGGCATCCGCGCCACCAGCACCGCTCACACGGTCATTACCGGCACCGCCAGACAGCTCATCAGAGCCATCCCCGCCGTTCATCGTGTCATCACCAGCCCCACCCTGGATCGCATCAGCACCACCGCGACCGTTGAGGGTGTTGTTGCCGGCATCACCACGAAGCGCATCCGCAAACGAAGAGCCGTTCGCGTTCTCGACCCCGGACAGGGTGTCGTTACCCTCACCCGAAGCCTGGCCCGTGGTCAGGTTCACGTTCACACCAACACCACCAGAGCCGGCATTGGAGTAGTCACCCGTATCGGTGCCGTTACCGCCGGCCAGCGCGTCGTTACCCGCACCACCCGACATCCAATCGTCACCGTCACCACCGTTCAACGTGTCCGTCGAGCCGCCACCCGTCAACGCGTCATTACCAGCGTTGCCGTTCAACACGTTCCCGGCATCCGAACCGACCAGCTGGTCGTTCCCGGAACCGCCGTTTGCGTTCTCGACATCCTGGCCCGAGAGCGGATTGCCCTCATCACCGCCAGGCCAACCAGGGAAGCCGCTCTCGCGCTGGATCCCCCAGTAGGGCACCCAGGCCGGATCGACACCACCGCAGTTGTCGCCCTCGCCGGCCTCACCGTCGTTATCGACACCATCCAGCGACACACTCACGCTGTTCGAACGAGCAGCGTAATCACACGTGTCGGTGCCCGTGCCGCCGTCCATGTCGTCGGCCCCGTTCGCTGCCGCACCCTCATGGAAGACGTCGTTGCCGGCACCGGCGATCTCGACATCGTTACCGGCCCCACCCGTGAACTCGTTGTCGGCCCGGTTGTTGGTATAGGCCGCAAACAACACATCGTTACCCGAACCCGTGACCGCGTTCTCGGTATCAAGGAACACACAGTCACCCTCATCCGGGGCATCCCGCGAGTCACCGTCACCGTTCAGGTCAGCACCATCACGGACAAGCCCGTAGTTGTTCTGGTTGTCGTCGTCCCAGCAGCCGCTGAAGCCGTCGAAGCCGTCGTTGTCTGCCTCGTTGGGCAGCGGCTCGAGGTAGACGACCACCCGGGTCGAGCGCTCCGAGTAGGTGATCGTGTCATCAAGGCCGGCCCCGCCGATCATCAGGTCGGAACCGTTGTTGGTGCCGGTGCCGCCCTGGGCCTGCGAGGTGCCCTCGTTCTCGTTGAACGTGTCGTTGCCGTCGTTGCCCCACTCACAATCGTCCCCGGCATCACCGGCAATCGTGTCGTCACCGGCACCGCCGGCAAGCAGGTTGTTGGCGTTGTCACCAGAAAGCGAATCGTTGCCCGGCGAGCCGAGCACGTTCTCGATGTTCTGGAGCACATCCGTGCCCACATCCGGGCCGCTGCCAGAGCCAAGACCCTGCACCTCACCCGGATCCAGATCAACCGTCACCGGGCCAGTCGAGCCCGAATAGTCGACCCAGTCACCGGTCACCCACGGCTCTTCCAGCCACTCCAGCTGGCCCGTGGAGATATCGATCTGGACACTGCACTCAGCACCATCCAACGGGCTCTCATCCGAGCCGTTCCCGTCGATCACATCATCACCGGCACCACCGGCAAGCAGATCGTCGTTCTCGCCGCCCTGCAGATGGTCGTTGCCGGTCCCACCCGACAGGACGAGCCCGGCCGAGCCGAACCCGTCACCGGTGCCATGGGCGATCCCGGTGCCGTGGCTGCCCTTGCCCGAGATCACATCGTCACCACCACGGCCATCAGCCGCGATGATCGGGTACGAGATCACATCGTTCAGCAGCCAGACATCAGCGTCATCGTCGTCATTCAGGTTCACGATCCCGAGCGATCCACCGCTGATCGAATCGGCAGACTGCGCGTAACCGATCGTGATCTTGTCGGCGGCCGCGTTTCCGAGGATCGCAAGCGCCTCGACGCCACCGAGCTGCTGGGCGAGCGTCGGAGCCCCGGAGAGCCGGAACTCGACGTCGTTCTTGCCCTCGATACCGGCCAGCAGGCCCGAATCGAGATCGGGGATGATTCCCGGCTCGAACATGCCGCCGGACTCGTCGATGATCAGGGCGTCAGCCGTGCCGTTCCCGACGACGTCGATGTACATGACGCCGTTGT
>JAXLSU010000022.1:0-17088 GCA_046330455.1 Gaiellales bacterium | reverse complement strand
GAGGCGCTCGACCTTTTCGCCGGCTGGTACCGCGACCTCGCCGTCGCCGCTGCGGGCGCCCCGGCAGCGGCGTTCAATGCCGATCGCCTCGAGGCGCTCACCGACGACGGCACGCTCGTCGGCATCAGCGGGGCGACGCAGGCGGCCGAGGCCGTGGCGCGGACGCGGCGACGGTTCGAGCTGAATCTGAACCCCGCGCTTGCCTTCGAGGCGCTGTTCGTGGAGATCCACCAGGCCGTCACCTCGCCGGTCTGAGGCGCTCCGAGGTGACCGGCGGTCTGCGACCGGACACGGAGGCCCCGTGCCCGAGGAGCGGGGGCCTCGAGGGCGCGATCCGTACACTTGTGGCGTGGCGGCTACGGTCGGAGTCGTGTTCTCGCCCGGCGGGAAGGTGTACTCGTTCGATCCCGGCGACCTCGAGCTCGCCTGGAACGACCGTGTCGTGTGTCAGACGTCGCGCGGCAGCGAGCTGGGCCGGGTCGTCCAGCCGAATCACGCCGCGCCCGATACCGAGGTGCCCGGCAGGCTCAAACGGGTCGTCCGCCGGGCCACCGACGAGGACGAGACCCGCGCCAGAGAGAACCGCGAGAGCGCACGGCAGGCGATGCGTGCCTTCCGTGATCTCGTTCGTGAGCACGACCTCCCCGTCAAGCCGATCTCGGCCGAGCTCGTGCTCGACGGCTCACGGGTCGTCATCTCCTACGGCTCCGAGACGAAGGTCGACACGGGTCGTCTGATCGGCGAGCTCGGCCGGCGAATCTCCCGCCGGGTCGAGCTCCGTGGGGTCGGCCCGAGAGAGCAGGCACGCCTCTGCGGGGGGTACGGCCTCTGCGGCACGCAGCTCTGCTGCACGCGCTTTCCTTCCCACGAGCAGCCGATCGCGCTCAGGATGGCGAAAGACCAGGAGCTCTCGCTCAGCTCCGGACGGATCACTGGGCTCTGCGGGCGGCTGCGCTGCTGCCTCGCCTTCGAGCACCCGACGTACCGGAGCTTCCGGGATCGGGCGCCGCGCGTCGGAAGCCGGGTGAAGACGCCGGAGGGTGTCGGCGTCGTCCGCTCGTACGAGGTGCTCAAGGATGCGTGCGTCGTCGAGCTCGAGGCCGAGCGTCGGGTCGAGATCCGGATCGACGACGCCCAGGAGGTCGAGGCCCCGCCGCCGCGCGGCCAGGGCGGCGGCCGGCGGGGCCGCCGGCAGTAGGCTGTTCCGGGCCGGCCGGGTGCCGGGATCACGAGGACGGAGGCAGGCGCGATGATCGAGCTCTTCTACAGGCCCGGCACGGCGGCCATGGCACCCCACATCGCGCTCGAGGAGGTCGGGGCCGAGTACCGGCTGATCCCTGTCAACCGGGACGGCGTGATCGAGCCGCCGGAGTTCCTCGACGTGAATCCACACGGTCTGATTCCCGCGATGCGGATCGGCGAGCTCAAGCTGTACGAGTCGGCGGCCTGCCTCATGCACATCGCCGATCTGTACCCGGGCGCCGGCCTCGCGCCGTCGCCGGGCACACCCGAGCGCGCCCTCTACTACCGCTGGCTGGCGTACATGACGAACACGGTTCAGGTCGGTCTCGTCACCTGGCTCTACCCTGCCCGGGTCGCACCTCCGGAGGCCGAAGCGGCGGTGAAGGAGAAGACCGGCGAGCTGCTCGCAGGCATGCGCGACTTCCTCGAGGGCGAGCTCGCGGCGGGCGGTCCATACCTGCTCGGGGACGGCTACACGGGCGCCGACGTCTTCCTGTTCATGCTCACCCGCTGGGGCCGCAACCTCGAACCGAAGTGGTGGGATCTCCCCGCGCTCGGCGCCCATACACGGCGCATCCGCGAACGTCCCGCGGTACAGCGGGTTTTCGAGCAGGAGGGCCTCGAAGGGTGACGGCGCCGCGCTAGAGTGTCTCCCGGATCGCCGACGTAGCTCAGCTGGTAGAGCACATCACTCGTAATGATGGGGTCCGGGGTTCGAGTCCCCGCGTCGGCTCTTCCGCAGGGCCCCGTCTCGCAGCCTTTCGTGGCTTTCGCTAATCTACAACCAGATGGTTGCAGATTTCGCTCCGGATCGGGACTCTCTCGACCGGCTGTTCCACGCTCTCGCCGACACCACGCGGCGGGACATCGTGACGCGGGCCTTCGCCGGCGAGCACTCGGTCTCCGGGCTGGCCCGCCTATACCCGATGAGCATCGCGGCCGTGCAGAAGCACGTCGCCGTCCTCGAGCGGGCCGGGCTCGTCACGAGGCACCGGCGCGGCCGCGAGCAGATCGTCCGGGCCGAGCGTGAGGCACTCCACCGCGCCCACGCCGCGCTCGACGAACTCGAGGCGGTGTGGCGCGGCCGCATCGACCGGGCCGTCGTCCTTCTTACCGAACGAGACGAAGGAGATCCGAGATGACCGTGACGGACGTGCAGAAAGACCTGGACACCCTGACGCTGACGATCACCGCCGCGTTCGGAGCGCCGGCGGTGCGGGTGTGGCAGCTCTGGGCCGATCCGCGCCAGCTCGAGCGCTGGTGGGGGCCTCCGACGTACCCCGCGACGTTCACCCGCCACGAGCTCGTCCCCGGGGGAGCGGTCGCGTACTTCATGACGAGCCCGGAGGGCGAGCGGTACCACGGCTGGTGGCGCTTCGTGTCGGTCGAGCCGCCCCGCAGCCTTCGGTTCGAGGACGGCTTCGCCGACGCCGACGGCAACCGGAACGACGAGCTCCCGACGAGCGTGATCACCGTGACGCTCGCCGAGCCGGCCCGGGGCGGCACCGTGATGACGATCGAGTCGCGCTTCCCGTCGCGGGGGGCGATGGAGCAGGTGCTCGCCATGGGTGCGGAGGAGGGGATGACGCTCGCGCTCGGGCAGATCGACGAGCTGCTCGCCGAGCACCCTGCCTGACGGGCGGACGGCGGTTCGACCCGGCGAGCGCACTGCGGGCGGGCACCTGCTGACGACGTTCGCGTGTTCGAGCGACCGGCGGAGGCGATCTCCGCGACCGCCGGGAGGGACCCCTGCCGCGACGATGCTTGCCGGGGCAGGCTCAGGTATGTATGTTTGCTGTGTCAACTATCTCGGTCGAGACCGAGGTCTGGAAATGAACTACCGCCGATGACCGCGAGCGCTACGGACAGCACACCGGGCGACGCGCTCGACCCCGAGTCGGTCACCTACGGCGCCGTTCACCTCGACATCGTCGACCCGGAGCGCTCGCTCGCCTTCTGGCGCGACCTGCTCGGGCTCGAGCAGCTCGAGCGCTCCGACGAGGAGATCCGCCTCGGCGCGGGCGGCCGGGAGCTGATCGTCCTTCGCCCCGGCGCCGTGCGCGGCACGCTGCGCGGCCATGCGGGCATCTACCACGTCGCGATCCACCTCCCGGACGCCGGCGAGTTCGCCCGCATGATCATGCGGCTCGCAACGGCGCGTGCCCCGCAGTCGCCCACCGACCACGTCTTCTCGAAGGCCACGTACCTGAGCGATCCGGACGGGATCGGGCTCGAGCTGACGCTCGAGACGCCGGAGCGCTTCGCCGGGTTCGAGATCGAGCCCGCCCGGATCGTGATCCGCGACAGCGACGGTCGCGCCCGGGGCGGGACCGAGCCGCTCGACGTCGACGAGGCGCTCTCGCACCTGGGCGACCGTGACATCGAGAGGCCGCTGCCGGCCGGGACGAAGGTCGGGCACGTCCACCTGCACGTCGGCGACCTGACGGAGGCGTGGAGCTTCTACCGCGACATGATCGGGTTTCGCGAGCACATGTACATGCCCGAAATCGGCATGGCCGACCTGAGCGCCGGCGGCCGCTTTCCGCACCGGCTCGCGATCAACGTCTGGCAGGGGCCCGGCGTCGTACAGCCACCGCCCGGCACGGCCGGCCTCCATCGCGTCGAGCTCGTCGTCCCGACCGCGGCTGCGCTCGAAGGCATCCGTGCGGGCCTCGAGGCGAGGAGTCTCGCCTTCGAGACGGACGCAGCCGGGTTGACGACCCGGGATCCGGCCGGCAATCCCCTGCGCGTCATCGCTCCGGGCGCCTGAGCTGAGCATCCGGCGCGCTGCGCCGGCAGACGCTCGACGGTCTGCATCGGTCGACTCCCCGACGGTCCCGGGTGGACCGATCGGTACGGTTTTCGTTCGTGTCGGTCTTCGAGGCGATCGTGCTCGGGATCGTGCAGGGGCTCACCGAGTTCCTCCCGATCTCGAGCAGCGGACATCTGCGGATCATCCCGGCGTTCGCCGGTTGGGAGGATCCCGGGGCCGTGTTCACGGCGGTGATCCAGCTCGGGACGATGGCCGCCGTCCTCATCTACTTCAGGCACGAGCTCGCGAAGATCGTCATGACCTGGCTGCGCTCGCTCGGCGACCGGAGCCTGCGTGTCGAGCCCGACGCACGGATGGGCTGGTACCTGATCGTGGGCACAGTCCCGATCGTCGTCTTCGGCTTCGCGTTCCGCGACCAGATCGAGACCGGGGTGCGCAACCTCTACCTGATCGGAACGACGCTGATCGTGCTCGGGCTCGTGCTGCTCGCGGCCGACAGGCTCGCCCGGCACGTCCGGACGGTCGAGCAGCTCACGTTCCGCGATGGGATCGTCGTCGGGCTCGCACAGGCGCTCGCGCTGATCCCGGGAGTCTCCCGATCCGGTGCGACGATGACGGCCGGCCTCTTCTTCGGGCTGACGCGCGAGGCGGCCGCGCGGTTCTCATTCCTGCTCTCGGTGCCTGCGGTGGTCCTCAGCGGCCTGTACGGGCTGCGCGACTTCGCCGAGACCGACGAGGCCTCCTACGTCGGCGCTCTCGACCTCTTCGTCGGCACGGTGACGTCGTTCGTCGTCGGGTACCTCTCGATCGCCTTCCTGCTGCGCTACCTCCAGAGCCACTCGATGCTCGCCTTCGTGATCTACCGCGTCGCGCTCGGCATCGTCGTGCTCGTGCTCGTCTCGAACGGCGTGATCGAGTAGGCGCGGGCCGTGCACGGTGCGGGTCGGCGTGATATGAACTGCCCAGATGTCCCCGTCTTCCACGCCTGCCCGTCTCGCCGAGATCCCGCTCTTTCAGGGGCTCGATGCGGCGGCCCTCGAGCGGATCGCGGCGATCGGCACGGAGGTCGCCCTGCCGGCCGGCCGGGTGATCATCGAGCGCGGCCAACCGGGAGCGGGCCTCTACGTGATCGAGGACGGCGTCGTTTCCGTCGAGCTTCGCGACCGCACGGTCGAGCTCGGCCCCGGCGAGTGCGTCGGGGAGCTGAGCCTGCTCGTTGCCGACACGACGCGCTCCGCACGCGTGCGCAGCCTGACGCCGGTCAGCCTCCTCGCGATCGGCCGTTCGGACTTCGACGCGCTGCTCGAGTCCGAGCCACCGCTCGCCGTCGCGCTCCTACGCACGGTTGCGCGCAGGCTGGTCGCGATGATCGCCGAGTCCGGCAAGCGCCACCACTAGCCGGCCCTCTCACCCGGACGGGGTCTCGCGCGGGGCCTCAACCCGGCCCGCGTGGCGGCGACACCGCGATCAGCGGGCCGGTCGCTCTCAGTGCCGCTTCGCCGCGTAGCGCCGGGCGGCTTCGACGAAGTCGACGAACGGCCCCATGAAGCGCTCGTCATGCTGCCACTGCAGCTCGTTGTGCCACTGGAGGCCCGCTGCCCAGCCCCGACCGTCGTTGCGCTCCGTGGCCTCGACGACCCCGTCAAGGGTGCGAGCGGTGATCTGTAGGCGAGAGCCGGGCTCGGCCACGCACTGGTGGTGGAAGGTGTTGACGCGTGAGGGGCCGCCTGCGAGCCAGCGCTCCACCCCGGAGCCCGGGGTCGCGACGACCTCGTGCCAGTGCTCGCCGGGAGGCTCGTGGGCGAGCGCGACCCAGTTGTGGCCGTGGACGTGCGCGCCGTCGTGCTGCGTCGGCACGTCCTGTGTCAGCCGGCCTCCGTCGGCGACGGCGAGGACCTGTGAGCCGCGGCAGAGGCCGAGCACCGGCATCCCCCGGTCGAGCGCCCCCCGGGTGAGCGCGATCTCGAACGCGTCGATCTCGGGCTCGATCGACTCGGTCAGCTCGTGCTGTTCCTCGCCGTAGTACGAAGGGTCAACGTCGGCGCCGCCCGAGATCTGGAGCCCGTCGAGGAGGTCGAGCACCGGGTCGACCTGGTCGATCGGCGTGAAGCGCGGGAGGACGATCGTCACTGCGCCCTGGCGCTGGAGCGGCTCGCGAAGCCCTCGCTCGACGTAGTCGAGTCGTGGGTCTGCGAGGTGAATCGTGAGGCCGATCACGGGCGGGCGCGGCATGGCGTTGACTCTAACGAAGGGCCGATCGGTCACCGTGCTCAACCGGCGGGCTGCCGGTCGAGAAGCAGCGTGCCGCGTGGTAGCGGCGTCGGCGGCCGTGGCCGGCTCACCCGCCCGGGGGACGCGACAGGGGCGGTGGAATGCCGATATCGATGCCGATGTCGCGAATGACGGTGACCGTCGAATGCCTCGGCTGCGGGTGCGTGCGCGGCGTGATCGACGACGGCCACATCCTCGCCACCGGCGCCTGCCCGAGGTGCGGCTACGTCGGCTGGGCCCACGTGGCCGAGCTGACCGAGAGCGACCGCCGCGACCTGCGAGACGTCCCCGTGCCGTTTCGCCCGGTCGAGAGCAGGTCTACCGGAGTCGTCTGGCGCTGAGAGCGTCAGGCGCCCTTCCAGGCCGGCTCACGCTTCTCGAGAAAGGCGCAGATGCCCTCCTGGGCGTCCCCGGCGAGGGCGTTCATCGCCATGACGGCCTTCGTCAGGTCGTACGCCCGATGTTCGTCGAGCTCGATCTGCTCGTAGAACGCCTCCTTGCCGATTCCGATCACGAGCGGGCTCGAGCGTGTGATCTGCTCGACGAGGGCGGCCACGGTGCCGTCGAGCTCGTCCTCCGGGACGACCTGGTTGACGAGCCCCCACTCGGCGGCGGTCCGGGCGTCGATCGGCTTGCCCGTCAGCAGCATCTCCATCGCACGCTTCCGGCCGATGCAGCGCGAGAGCGGCACCATCGGCGTCGAGCAGAACAGGCCGATCCGGACGCCGGGGGTTGCGAAACGGGAGCCCTCGGTCGCGACGACGAGGTCGCACGACGCGACGAGCTGGCAGCCCGCCGCGGTTGCGATCCCGTCCACCTTCGCGATCACGGGCTGCGGGACGCGGTGAACACGCTCCATCATGCGCGTGCAGAGGTCGAAGACCTCCTGGTAGAAGTCGAGCCCGCGCCCGACCATCTCCCCGAGATCGTGGCCGGCCGAGAACGCGGGGCCAGACCCCTCGAGGACGATCGCCTGGACGTCCCGGTCGCACCCGAGCTCGTCGAGGGCGTCGAGCACCTCGCCCATCAGCGCGCGTGAGAGCGCGTTCCGCTTGTCCGGCCGGTTCAGCGTGATCGTGGCCGCGACGCCGTCACGGCCGACCAGCAAGTTCTCGTAGCTCATTCGACACTCCCCGAGGTCGCCAACTCCGTCCGTTCTCCCTCGCCGGACCGGCGTGACAGCGCCGGCGCGACATTGACCAGGGCAACGCCCATGATTGCAAGTGCCATGCCGACGAGCACGATTCCGTCGGGTGTGTTGCCGTACACGATCTCCGTGAGGATCGCGACCACGGGTGCGAGGAACTGCCACGCCGTCACCGTCGTCGCGGACATTCGCTTCAGGGCCCCGAAGAACGTGAGCGTCGCGATCGCGGAGCTGCCGATCGCGAGCCAGGCGACCGCCGCCCAGAGATCTCCCGACCCCCACTCGGTCGTGCCGACGCCCTCGAGCGCGAACGCGAGCACGAGCGCGGCCGCGCCGCCGACGACGTACTGGGCCGCCGTGAACCCGACCATGTCGACGCCGGGATGCCTCGTGAACAGGATCTTCGTCATCAGCACGCCGATCGCCCAGCCGATCGCCCCGAGCAGGGCCAGGGCCATGCCGAGCGCGAAGTCGCCGGTGTCCTCGATGCCCCCGAGCTGGGAGGAGACCATGACGACGATTCCGGCGAACCCGACGAGCAGGCCCAGGATCCCGAACGTGGACACCCGCTCGCGGAGGAAGATCCGGCCGAGGACGAGGACGAAGAACGGCGAGGAGTTGAGCAGGATCGCGGCGTTGCCGGCGCCGGCACGCGCGGTGCCCTCGGAGATGCCCTCGAGCGTGAGCGTGACCATGAGCAGGCCGGTGATGACCGTCCAGCCCCATAGCTGACGTTCGGGCAGGCGACCGCGCATCACGACCATGGCGAGCAGGAGCGCGATCGCCGCAGGCGCCGCCCTGAGAGCGGTGATCATGATCGGCTCCGTGTAGTCGGCCGCGATCGCGCTCGCCCGGAACGCCGTCCCCCAGAAGAAGATGGTGACGAGCAGCATCAGGGCCGGAGCCACGCGTCCATTATCGACGACGGGCGTAGAATCGCGCCCGAACCTGGACAGGAGGGCCTCGTGGAGAGCTGGCGCAACCGGAAGACCCTGATCCTCGGCCGCACGGACATGATGGGCCTGCTGACCCCGTCGGAGTACAACGACTGCGTCGAGCACGCGTTCCGGATGCACGGGCTCGGCCGCGTGTACCTCGAGCCAAAGGGCCACATCGTGCTCGACCGCTACCGGGGCGAGTGGGAGGTGATGCCGTCCTATATCGAGGAGCCGGAAGCGGCCGCCTGCAAGTGGGTGTCGATTCGCGAGGACAACGCGAGGTACGAGCTGCCGGCGGTGTTCTCGATCCTCGTCTACACCCACCCGGAGACCGGGTTTCCGCTCGCGATCTGCGACGGCTCCTACCACACGCTCATGCGGACGGGTGCAGCGGCCGCCGTCTCCGCGAAGTGGCTGGCGCGGGCGGACTCGACGGTGCTCGCAATCGCCGGCACCGGCAGCGTCGGCGAGGGCACGCTCGCGACCTGCGAGCCGGTGTTCCCGTGGGAGGAGGTACGGATCTGGAGCCGCACGCAGGCGTCTCTCGAGCGGTTCCTCGAGGCTCAGCGACCCAGGTACCCCCACCTGTCGATCACGGGCTCGACCGAGCTCGAGCAGGTCATCCGTGGGGCGGACGTGATCGTCACGGGCACGCACGCGCGGGAGTGGATCGTCGACGACGGTTGGGTGAAGCCGGGCGCCCACCTCGCAGCGCTCGGGGCCGATCTCGCCGGCGAGCAGGAGCTCGACCCGCGGATCCTCCAGCGGGCCCGGATCTTCGTCGACGATATTCGCCAGTGCGTTCCGGACGGCGAGATCAACGTTCCGCTGCGCGAGGGCCTGATCTCGGAGTCGGACGTCGCAGGCGAGATCGGCAAGGTCATCTGCGGCGAGCTCGCAGGTCGCGAGTCGGATGGCCAGGTGACAGTCTTCGACTCGACCGGGATCGCGCTCCAGGACTCGGCCACCGTGCCGCTCGAGTACGAGCGGGCCCTCGCAGCAGGCGTCGGGGTCGAGAAGAAGATGATCTCGACCTGACGACTCGTAGCCTCGGGTCGAGGCCGTCGCACCGGGGACGCGGTCGGCAGCGGTAGGCAGCTCACCGCCGGCAGGCCCGGCGGCTCGCTCAGCTCTCGCTACACGCCGGAACGGGCTCGTAGCCGCCGGCCTCGATGATCGTCACCATGGTGTCCACGGGGATCGCGAGCGCGAGATCCGACGAGGTCTCGAGAGCGAAGACGACCGCCACCACGTGATTCCGTGCGTCGAGAACGGGCCCTCCCGAGCTTCCGGGTCGAACGTCAGCGTCGAGGCGCAGAACGTCGCCGCCAACGCCGAATCGCTGCCCGTCGACACGATCGACGACCGTTCCGCGGCGGAGCGTCAACGGTCCGCCGAGCGGGTAGCCGACGACCGTCACGTCGTCACCGGGCCCGGCCGCTGCGCTCGCCAGCTTCGCCGGCTCCGGGAGCGAGCCCTCGACGCGGGCGAGGCCGATGTCGCCGAGCCTACCGACCGCCGCCGCGACGACTTCGAGGGTGCGGCCGTTCCAGGTGCTCACCTCGAGCGTTTCGGCCCCGGCGAGCACGTGGCGGTTCGTGATCAGGATCTCGCGCGTGATCGCAAAGCCCGATCCGGTGCTCACACCGACGCATGAGGCATTGCGCAGCCGGAGCGTGAGCCGTCGCGCCTGGCGGCGCCGGCTGTCCCGCTCCACCGTACCGACCGTGGCCGCGAGCGCATCATCGACGTTGCTCGCGACCGGCGTCGTGGCCGGCGGCTCCACGTCTGTGATCGAGGCGGGTGGCTCGCTCGCCTGGACAGCGCAGCCTGCGACGGCCAGGCTGACGACGGTGGCGACCGCGACTGCAGCAGCGGGCGGTACGAGCACGATCAGCTGCCGTACGCGGCGTTGTAGGTGTCCCATGCGTCGTAGGCGGCGTCGCAGGCCCTGTTCGCCTCGTCGACCTCCAGATCGAGGAGGAAGTCGTCGTTCAGCAACGCGTTGTACGCCTCCGTGACCTGAACGTTGCAGTCCGCCATGGCGGCGACCACGTCCTGGAGCGCCGCCTGCTCCTCGAGCAGCGCATCCTGCGCGACCGCCAGCTGCGCGCGCTCATCCTCGATCGCGGCCTTCTCGGCGGCCAGCTGGCGCTGCCGGCGCTCGAGACTCCTGACGTCCCCCTCGGAGCGCTGCAGCGCGGCCTGGAGATCCTCGACCTTCAGGGCCATGTCGTTCAGGTCACCCGTGCGCAGGTTGAGCTGCTCGGTGCGCTCCTCCAGGACGTCCTTCAGCCCCGCGTTCTGCGCCGCGAGCTCGTCGGCGACCCGCTGCCAGGCGTCGGCCCGGTCACGGTTCGTTCTGGCGACGTAGCCGGCCAGCCCTCCCGCGACGAGGAGCGCGAGCAGCACGCAGGCGGCAAGGGCTTGCCAGAGCCGCCGGCGACCCTTTCCGCCCGTTGGGGTCGCCGCGGCGGCGAGCGGCTCGGTCGGCAGGTCCGCGGCCGGCAGCCGAGCGGTCTCGTCCACGGGCCGGCCGGGAGGCGCAGTCGGAGGACCGCCGCTCTCGACGGGAATCGGCTCGGTACGGGCGCTGTCGTCGGCGGCCCGGGCGGGCTCGTCGTCGCGGCCGGGACAAACGGCGGAAGCGAGCCCGTGCTCCTGATCCCGCATCTGCTCTCCGTTCTCCTCACGCATCGAATCGGTACCTTCACACATTGGATCACCCGGGGGCCGGCCGCGACACCGGCGCAGGATCGGCCGCCGGCTGCCGACCGTCGCCGGATCCGGGAGCTAGCCTTCGGGCCATGAGTGGGGTCGCGTCCTGGGCCGCCGTACAGGCGGCCTTCGGCCGGGCGGGCTTCCCGGCCAGGATCGCGTTGTGCCTGTGCGTCGTCGGGCTTGCGACGGGGCTGGCGTTCGCGCTCGACACGTTCGTTCCGGTCCTCAGCCTCGGTGCGCTGTTCACGCTCGCCGTCCTGCCCGTCGCGATCGCCTGGGGAATCCGGTACGCGGCCTTCGTGGCGGTCGTGAGCATGCTCGCCTTCAACTACCTGTTCCTGCCGCCGACGCTGACCTTCACCCTGCACGCGGGGGAGAACTGGGTGGTCTTCGCCGTCTACCTCGTCACGGGGCTCGCGGTCAGCGACCTGGCGGCCAGGGCCCGCCGCCGGGCCCAGGAGGCCGAGCGGCGCGAGCGCGAGGCGGCCTTCCTCGCGGAGCTGTCCGGCGTGCTGCTCTCCGGGGTCGCGGTGGCCGACGAGTTGCCGCGCGTCGCCGAAGAGGCGGGACGCCTGCTCGACGTTCCCGGAGCGCGGCTCGCGCTCGGCGGCCCCGGGCCCACTCGTGAAGGCGAGTCGGCGATCGAGCTGGTCGTGGGGAAACGATCCATCGCCACGCTCTACGCACCGTCCGGCACCTCTCTTCCGGCGCTGCGCGGCGACCGGTTCCTGCCGGCGCTCGCTTCCGTGCTCGGGATCGCGCTCGACCGAGAGCGCCTTGCCGCCGGGGCGCTCGAGGCAGAGGCGTTCCGCCGCAGCGACCAGCTGAAGACCGCCCTCCTGCGGAGCGTCAGCCACGACCTGCGCTCGCCGCTCACCGCGATCAGGGCCTCGCTCGAGGCACTCCAGAGCCGGGAGCTGACCCTCGACCACGGGCAGCGGGAGGTGCTGCTCGCCTCGGCGCTCGCCGAGACGAACCGGCTCGACCGCATCGTCGGCAACCTGCTCGAGCTCTCACGCCTTCAGGCCGGTGCCGTCAGGGCGGAGCCCCAGCTGCGTCCGATCGATGGGCTTCTCGACCAGGCCCTGGCCATGCTTCCCTCTGCGTCCACACGGTTCACGGTCTCGATTCCCGACGGCCTTCCGCTCGTTCTCGTCGACCCGATCCAGGTCGAGCAGGCACTCGTCAACGTGCTCGAGAACGCGCTCAAGTTCTCGCCGCCCGGCTCGACCGTGAGCGTCTCGGTGGAGCCTGGCAGCGGCGAGCTCGTCGTCGCCGTGCTCGACGAGGGCCCGGGTATCGCCGTGGACGAGTTGGAGCGGATCTTCGAGCCCTTCGGACGGGGCGCGAGCATCGGCAGCCCGAAGGGCGCCGGGCTCGGGCTCGCGATCGTGAAGGGCTTCGTCGAGGCAAACGGTGGGCGGGTCTGGGCAGAGGCGGGGCCGGCAGGCGGCGCGCGCATCCTGCTCACGCTCCCGACCGCGAGCACCGTGGTCGAGGCGATGAGCGCGTGACGGCGTCCCGAATCCTTGCGGTCGACGACGAGCCGCACATCCTCAGGGCGCTGGCGACGATCCTGGCCGGAGCGGGCTATGCGGTCGAGACGGCGGCGACCGGCGAGGAGGCGCTGGCCAAAGCAGCTCTCGTCGCACCCGACGCCGTCATCCTCGACCTCGTTCTCCCGGATCAGACCGGGATCGACGTGTGCCGGGAGCTGCGAACCTGGACCCAGGTGCCGATCCTCGTGATCTCGATCGTGGGTGAGGAGAGCGAGAAGGTGGCGGCGCTCGACGCGGGTGCCGACGACTACGTGACGAAGCCGTTCAGCGTCAACGAGCTGCTGGCGCGGCTGCGAGCCTCGTTGCGGAGGGTCACGCCTCCGGCCAACCCTGTCGTGACCGTCGGCGAGCTCGAGATCGACCTCGAGAGCCACGCGGTACGCCGGCGGGGCGAGCCGGTCAAGCTGACGCCGGTCGAGTTCCGGCTCCTCGCGCTGTTCGCCAGAAATGAGGGCCGGCTGCTGACGCACCACATGATTCTCCGGGAGGTGTGGGGGCCCGCGTACCAGGCGGAGCTCCACTACGTCCACGTCTACGTGTCCCGGTTACGACGCAAGATCGAGGAGGACCCGTCGCATCCTGCCTACCTGCTGACCGAGTCGTCGGCCGGGTACCGGCTCGCGGCTCCGCGCCCCGTTGAGGATTCGTTGAGCGATCCGCCGCCCGATTTGACCCACCGTTGAGCGCGCAGGAGCCACACTCGGCCAAACGACGAGAAGGAGGCTCCATGGACCCGGACAAGGCGATCGAGGAAGCGAAGCGGCTGCTGGCCGAGGGCAAGGACAAGAAGGCCGCCCAGCTGCTGACCGACGCGGCGTACCGGACGCACGATCCCGAGCTCGAGCGGAAGATCCGCGAGCTCGCCACGGAGGGTCGTGACCGCGCCGGCTTCTTCGGCAAGGGTCGCTGGAACGAGATCATCCGGGTCGCGGAGCTTCGCTCGCAGGCCGCGTAGACGGGACCATCCACTCGAGATCTCTCCCGGCGGAGCCCGTCGCGTGGATGCGACCGAGCTGCGAGGCCTGGTCGGATGCCCGGTCGTCGACCGGAACGGCAAGGCTGCCGGGATCCTCGATGTCGTCTTCGACGACCGGGTCACCGGACGCGCCGAGTGGATCGGCCTTCGCACGGGAGCCCTCAGGCGCCAGCGTGTGCTGGTGCCTGCCGCCGGCACCGAGCACGATGCGCTGTCGCTGCGGGTTCCCTGGACGCGCGCCCTGGTCAGGAGCGCGCCGGCCTACGGCGACTCCGACCGTCGCGGCCGGCTCGGCCTTGGTGAGTATCGCCCCGTGATCTCGGACGAGAAGGCGCGGGAGGTCTCCGCCTACTACTGCCTGTGAGGGCCGAGCGGCAAGAGCCGCCCGGCCCCAGCCGAAAGCCGTTGGCGCCGGCGGCGTGCCACGGCTCGCCGCGATGGTGCCGGGTTGGGGCATCCGAGCCCCCACCGCGCGTCGCTCAGAAGGACGCGGGCTCGATCGAGCCGTCAGGGGCGCTCCCGCCGTTCGGCGGGGTCGGCATCCCCCGCTCGCCGTGGTGATGGCCGCGCGGCGCGGGGAGCGTCCCGTTGACGACGTCGTCGATCCGGTCCGGAAGCTCCGCGAGGATCTCCTGCTTCTGCTCCTCGGTGACTCGTCCGTCGGCGACCGCGGCGTCGAGGTGCTCCTCGGCGTCGGCGAGCATGGCGTCCTTCAGCCCGTCGACGGACTTGCCCTGGTCGGCCGCGACCTCGGCGAGCGTCTTCCCGCTCACGAGCGCCGTGCGGAGCTCGTCCTTCGCGAGCTCGAGGTACGTGGCGGCCGCGTCCAGGCCGGGCCCACGGTGCATTCCAGGCCTGCCGTGGTGCCCGCGCGCGCCGAACATGGGGAGACCCTCTGACTCGAGGCGCTGCTTCATCGCCTCGCCCTGCTCCGCGGTGAGTCGGCCCGCGGCGATCGCCTCGTCGATCCGGGCCGCGTAGGCGTCCTTCAGCGCCTCGCTCAGCTCCTGCGGCTCGACGCCGAGCCGCTGTGCCGCATCGTTCAGGATCGCCTGCTCGTTCGCGTCAGCGCCGAACTGGCTCGCCGCGAGGGCGGCCCCTCCGCCGGTGAGCGCGGCGACCGCGACCGCCCCGGCGACGAGCTTCTTCCCGAGCTTGCCTTCCATGCGTGTGCTCCTTCCGGTTGGCGTGCGCCTCCATCGGAGCAGCCGAACTTCAGCTCCAGGTAAGAGCCCCGCGATCGTCGTCTTACCGTGCTCTGAAGGCGGCATGCGATGATCGTGGCGAGGGAGAGATGCGAATCCTGATCGTCGAGGACGAGGCCGCGGTGCGGCAGGCGCTCGTACGGGCACTCGAGCTCGAGGGCTACGAGCTCGCCCTCGCCGAGACGGGCGTGGAGGGGCTCGCGGCGGTAGCCAACTCGTCGTTCGACGCGCTCCTGCTCGACGTGATGCTTCCCGAGGTCGACGGACTGGAGGTCGCGCGTCGCGTCCGCGCCGGGGGGAGCTCCGTGCCGATCCTGATGCTCACGGCCCGGGGCGCCGTAGGCGACCGCGTTGCGGGCCTCGATGCCGGTGCGGACGACTACCTCGTGAAGCCGTTCGCGCTCGAGGAGCTGCTCGCGCGCCTCCGGGCGCTTCTGCGCCGCGCGGGCAGCGGGCCGGGTGAGCTCCGGTTTGCCGAGGTGTCGCTCGACCCCGGTACACGTGAGGTCCGGCGCGGCGAGCGCGCGATCGAGCTGACGGTCACCGAGTTCAACCTGCTCGAGCTGTTCCTGCGCAACCCGCGCCAGGTGCTCCGCCGCTCGCTCATCTACGACCGGGTCTGGGGATACGACTTCGGCCCCGACTCGCACGCGCTCGACGTGTACATCGGGTACCTGCGCCGCAAGCTCGAGGCCGGGGACGAGCCGCGGCTGATCCACACGGTGCGCGGCGTCGGATACGCGCTACGGGAGCCGTGAGCTTCGGGGCCCGCCAGGCGCTCGCGACGGCGCTCGCCGTCGCCGCGGCGATCGCGATCGCGTCCGCGCTCGTCTCCATCCTGGTGGGCGGGAAGCTGCGGGGGCAGGTGGAGGACGCCCTCACCGACCGGGCGGCGCTCATGGCGCACGGGCCGCTTCGGGTAGCCGAGGATCCCGACACGGGCGAGCTCATGCTGCGTACGCCGCCGCGGCGCGGGCCCGAGCTCCAGCGGAGCGACGTGTTCGTTCAGGTCGTACGGTCCGACGGGGCCGTGGCGCTTCCCGAGACGCGACAGGTGGAGCTCCCGGTGTCCGACGAGACGCTGGCGGTGGCGCGAGGCGAGCGCGACCGGTTCTTCTCCGACGCCACGGTCGCCGACACGCACGTCCGCATGCTGACCGTCCCGCTCGGCCAGGGCTACGCGCTCCAGCTCGTTCGCCCGCTCACCGAGGTCGACGACCTGCTCGGCCAGATCCGGCTGATCCTCCTCTTCGTCGCCGTCGGGGGCATCGGCGCGGCCGCCCTTCTCGGGGCCGTCGTGGCGCGCACCGCGCTGCGCCCCGTGAGACGGCTGACACGTGAGGCCGAGGTCGTCGCCGAGACGCAGGACCTTGCCCACAGGATCGATGTCAAGGGCGACGACGAGCTCGCCCGGCTCGGCGCCAGCTTCAACACGATGCTCGGCGCCCTCGAGCAGGCCCAGCAGGCCCAGCGTCAGCTCGTCGCGGACGCCTCCCACGAGCTGCGAACGCCGCTCACGAGCCTGCGCACGAACATCGAGGTGCTCGCACGGACGCCGAGCCTCGCTCCCGAGAAGCGCGAGGCGCTGCTGCGAGACCTCGTCGGCCAGCTCGAGGAGCTGAGCCTTCTCGTCGCGGATCTCGTCGACCTCGCATACGAGCAGGCACCCGGGCTGGAGGCGGTCGAGGTGCGGCTCGACGAGCTCGTGCAGGAGGCCGTGAGCCGTGCGCAGCGCCTCGCGCCGCAGGTCGCGATCCAGGTCGAGCTCGAGAGCTGCGTCGTCAGGGGAGTGCCGAGCCGGCTCGAGCGGGCGATCGCGAACCTGCTCGACAACGCGGTGAAGTGGAGCCCGCCCGGCGCGGAGATCGAGGTCGCCGTGGCCGACGGCGCCGTCACCGTTCGCGATCATGGGCCAGGAATCGCCGACGCGGATGTTCCGCACGTTTTCGACCGCTTCTACCGTGCTCCCTCGGCGCGTCCGATGCCCGGATCGGGGCTCGGGTTGTCGATCGTCCGCCAGGTCGTCGACGAGCACCTCGGCACCGTGGTCATCGAGCGGCCCGGGGACGGCGGCACGCTCGTCCGGATGGCCTTCCCGGTGATCCCGCCGGTGGACCCCGCCGGGGGCGCACAGCCAGCGAGATCGTGAACGGGCAGTAGGCCCCTACGTGTCGTTTCTGAGCACGTTGTTCCGTCCGGGCCTCCTTGGGAGGTTGTCCGGAATCTCGTAGAAGTTGCTCTGACTCCGAACCCTCA
>JAXLSU010000021.1:0-21806 GCA_046330455.1 Gaiellales bacterium | reverse complement strand
CGATGTCGATCACCTGCTCGACGGCTTCGTGGTAGCCGCGGGCGAACGTCCACTTCGCGAGGTTCGTCGTCATCGGGTCGGGGTAGGCGATACCCGTGGGCTCGTCGATCCGTGCCCGGTCTGCGGCGAGGTGCGTCAGCCCGCGGACCGTCTCCGCGTAGCCGATCAGGTGGGTGAGCTTGTCACGGACGTGCGAGGCCCGGGCGATCCCGTTGGCCTGCGCGAGCGCTCCTGCAAGCCCGGCGAGCGCGTCGACGAGGGGCAGCTTGTACGAGACCGCGGTGAACCGGTGGTACTCGACGAAGGTCAGCGCGAGCTGCCCGGCCCGTGTCGTGTCGCCGTTCAGGAAGATCCGCTCGTTCGGGACGAAGACGTCGTCGAAGACCGTCAGCGTCTCGACCATCCGGTGCTCCGACGAGATCGGGCGCGTCCACGGATCGGTCTCCGCGTGCAGGAAGTCCGAGCAGAACAGCTTGACGCCGGGCGTGGCGACCGGGACGGAGAACGCGATCGCCCAGTCCTCCTCCCCTTCGTCGAGCGCCCGCGTGGGGATGACGATCAGCTCGTCGGCATTCGGCGTGTAGGAGGTGTGCACCTTCGCTCCGCGCACGACGACGCCGTCGGGCCGCCGCTCGACGACTCGCACGTAGAGATCGGGGTCGGCCTGGCCCGCCGGCCCCTTCGCCCGGTCGCCCTTGACGTCCGTCTGGGCGAGCGCGAGGGCGAGATCGCCGTCGCGGCAGAACCGGTGGAAGTCCTCGACGTTGCCCTGGTACTCGGTCCCGTGGGCGACCCGCAGCAGGGCGAACAGCGAATCGGTGCCGATCTCCTTGATCAGCAGCACGAGCGTCTTGCCGTACGCCGTCGCGCCCTCGATCAGCGCAGAGCGCCTGCGCAGATCGGCGGCATTGCGCGGCAGGTGGTAGTACGTCGAGTACCCGTCCGTCACGCCGAGCTCGGGATGCTCCTCGGCAAAGGAGAAGTCGAGGGCCGCGTGGCGCGAGACGAGCCCGAGCTCCGGGTGCTCGACGACGTCGGGAACGCGCTCGCCGCGGTAGTAGACCTCGCGATCGTCGCGCAGACCCTCCAGGTACTGCTCCGCGGTGCGCACGGGGAGAACATTACGCTGTAGCGCCGGGAGATGAGAGGGGATCGGTTTCAGGGGCGCGTGTGCCTCGTGACGGGCGGCGGCCGGGGCATCGGTCGGGCGATCGCGCTCGCGCTCGCGGCCGAAGGAGCTCTCGTCGCGGTCGCCGCCCGCACCCGCGCACAGTGCGAGGAGGTCGCCGGCGAGCTCGGTGAGCGGGGCCTCGCGCTCGAGCTCGACGTGACCGACGAGACGTCCTGTGAGCGGGCGGTCGCGGAGGTCTCGACCCGCCTCGGCCGGCTCTCGGTGCTCGTCAACGCGGCCGGGATCTCGCCGGTCCGCCAGCGTGCCGAGCTCCACGGCGTCGAGGCGTTCCGGCAGATCCTCGACGTGAACGTGAACGGCGCGTTCCTGACGGCCCGGGCGGCCGCCCCGTCGCTGCTCGACGGCGGCGGCTCGGTCGTGATGGTGGCAAGCACGCTGGGAACGAAGGCGAGCCCGCGCCTCGCTGGCTACGGGGCGTCCAAGGCCGCGCTGATCCAGCTCGTGAGGACGCTCGCACGGGAGTGGGCCGATCGGGGCGTCCGGGTGAACGCCCTCTGCCCGGGGTACGTCGAGACCGAGATGACCGCCGCGCTGCTCGCGGTCGACCGCCTCCGGAACGAGGTGATCGGTGAGACGCCGCTCGGACGGGTTGCAGGCGTCGAGGAGGTCGTCGGCCCTGCGCTCTTCCTCGCCTCCGACGAGGCCTCCTACGTGACGGGCGCTGCGCTGCTCGTCGACGGCGGCATGGCGGCCTGAGCCCGAGCGGGTCTACCGGGCCCGGCACCGTCCGCGCCTGCGCGGGTCAGAGCGCCCGGATCCGGTTGTTCTTCTTCTCGTGGGTGAGCTCGGCGAGGCCCAGGCCCTCGAGCAGGGGCGGCAGGTACACGCCGAAGCGTCCGCGGAGGCCGTTCTTCAGCCCGTACCAGCCCCCGACGGGGTTCCCGGGTGACCGTCCCCAGGCCTCGACCGTTCCCTCCGCGGCCGGCTTCTGCTCGTCGGTACCGCCGAGCGGCATCCAGTCACCGTGCGCGACGAGCATCTCGTGCAGGTCCTCGAGCGCGCGAAGGTGGTAGCGCAGCTGGGTCGAGCCGACCCGGCAGACGAGCGCCGGCGGGTCGGCCTCCGGGTCGCGGTACATCGTGTACTCGGACGTCGCGGGCGCTGTCCTCAGGACCCACGGGTCGGCACTCGTGCCCGACCCCGTCATCGCAGGGGCCACCTCGTCCTCCTCCGCTCAGGGCTGCTCGGTAGGCAGCCGACTGTACCGGCGCCGTCCCCGGGAAGCTCACAGCGTCGCCCCGGGAAGCTGACAGCGCCGCCCCGGGAGCCTGGAGCGTTGTCCACCGGGGCAGCTCGCAGCGCCCGCCCCTCGCCGGATCGGGGTGGGCAGCCCGAGGCGACGGTCCCCGTAGGCCGACCCCCACCCTGGGTGGGGACCCACCCACCACCCGCTTCCCAGCCTACGCCCGGACCTGTGGCACGTGGTTCGCGTATCGTCACAACGAACGGCAGAGAGCGTGCCGATTCCGACCGGATGAGCGAGCTCACCTACCTCGAGGCGATCCGAGCGGCCCTCCGCGACGCGTTGGTCGCGGACGAGCGAGTGTTCCTGCTCGGCGAGGACATCGGGCACTTCGGAGGCGCGTTCGGCGTGACGAAGGGGCTCTGGGACGAGTTCGGCGACACGCGAATCATCGACACGCCGATCTCCGAGGAGGCGTTCGTCGGCGCGGCGTTCGGCGCCGCGTGGATGGGCGAGCGTCCCGTCGTGGAGCTGCAGTTCGCCGACTTCATCAGCTGCCCGTTCGACACGATCGTCAACGTCGGCGCGAAGACGCACTGGCGCTCGGGAATCGAGCTGCCGGTCGTGATCAGGGCGCCGTTCGGCGGCGGCATCCGCGGCGGCCCCTTCCACGCCTCGTGTCCCGAGGGGTGGTTCATCGGGACGGCCGGCCTCAAGGTCGTCTGCCCGGCGACCGTCGCCGACGCCTACGGACTGCTCCGGGCGGCGATCGAGGACGACGATCCGGTCGTCTACTTCGAGCACAAGGCGCTCTATCGCCGCGTCAGGGGCGAGGCACCCGAGGCCGGCCACCGGACGCCGATCGGGCGGGCCGCCGTCGTGCGTCCGGGCACGGAGGCGACGCTCGTCACCTACGGCTCCGGTGTCGACGTCGCCGGGCAGGCGGCCGACGGCCACGACGTCGAGATCCTCGATCTCCGCACCCTCTGGCCCCTCGACGAGGAGACGATCCTCGAGTCGGTCGCGAGGACGTCGAAGCTCCTCGTCCTGCAGGAGGCCGCACGCTCGCTCGGCGCCGCCGGGCACGTTCTCTCGCTCGTCGCCCGGGAGGGCTTCGAGCTGCTCGACGCCCCACCGGTCCTCGTGGCCGCCCCCGATACGCCCGTCCCGTTCGCCCCCGAGCTCGAGGACGCCTACATCCCCTCTGTTGAGCGGGCCCGGGCGGCGCTGGAGGATCTCCTTGCCTACTGAGCGAACTGTCACTCCGGCCGTCGACTCCCCGAGCGTCTCCCGCGACACGCGCCTGCGCCTGTTCCACGTGATGCTCCTCCAGCGGCTCGTCGAGGACCGGACGATGGCCCTCTACCGGCAGGGACGCATCGTCGGCTCCGTCTACACGGGCCGCGGCCAGGAGGGCGTCGCCGCCGCAGCGGGCCTCGCGCTCGGCCCCGACGACGTCGTCGCGCCGTTGAACCGCGAGCAGGCCTGCCACTACGCGCGGGGGGTCACCGTCGCCGACGTCTTTCGCAACTTCCTCGGCAAGGCGACGGGCCCGACGCGCGGACGTGACGGCAACATGCACTTCGGCAAGCCCGAGGTCGACGTCTTCCCGCTCGTCTCGATGCTCGGCATCCTCGTACCCGTCACCGTCGGCGCCGCGCTCGCGTTCAAGCGCCGCCGCGAGCGCCGGGTCGCGCTGACGTTCATGGGCGACGGTCAGTTCTGCGTCGGCGACGTGCACGAGGGGCTCAACCTCGCCGGAGTCCTGCGGGTCCCGGCCGTGTTCGTCGTGCAGAGCAACCAGTACGCGTACTCGACGCCGACGTCCCGCGAGATGCTGAACACGGATCTCTCCGAGCGGATCCGCGGCGGCTGGAGCATCCCGTGTGGCCGGGTGGACGGGACCGACGCGATCGCGACCTACGAGGCGATCCGCGATGCGGTCGAGCGCGCCCGGGCGGGCGAGGGGCCGCAGGCGATCGAGGCGGTCACGCTGCGCGGACACGGCCACGCCGCCCACGACGACGCCCGCTACGTTCCCGACGAGCTGCGGGCGAGGTTCGCCGACCCGATCGAGCGTCTCGCCGCCCGTCTCCTCGTCGACGGGCTCACCGAGCCCGACCTCGACCACCTCCTCGCCGTAGCCCAGGACGAGGTCGCCCGCGGTCTCGAGGAGGCAGAGGCGGCCCCGGCACCCGACCCTCGCTCGCTCGAGGACGGCGTCTACGCCACGCCTGTGCCGTGAGCGAGGCCGCCCTCTCGATCGCCGATCTGCGCGTCCTCGCGACGGGTCTCGACCATCCCGAGGGGATCGCCGTCGGACCGGACGGCCTGCTGTACGCGGGCGGCGAGGCCGGCCAGATCTACCGAATCGATACGTCGAGCGGCAGCGTCGCTCTGCTCGCAGACACGGGTGGGTTCGTGCTCGGGCTGGCGCTCGATGCGGCCGGAACGATCTACGCCTGCGACATGGAAGCCCGCTCCGTAGTGCGAGTGGATCCCTCCACGGGGAGCGTCGAGACGTACTGCGCCACCGCCGCGGGCGGCCCGATCGTCTGCCCGAACTGGCCGGCGTTCGCCGCCGACGGCACGCTCTTCGTGTCGGATTCCGGCCCCGAGGACCCGAGCATCGCGGTCGGGCGACTGCTCTCGGTGCCGCCCGGCGGCGGTGACGCCGAGGTGCTCGAGCTGCCGCCGCTGTGCTTCCCGAACGGGCTCGCGGTCGGGCCCGACGGACAGCTCGTGATTCTCGAGAGCTTCGACCCGCGCCTCTCGGCGCTCGTCGACGGCCGGCTCGAGACGCTGGCCGAGCTTCCGGGGACGGTGCCGGACGGCGTGGCGTTCGCGGCCGACGGGAGCCTGCTCGTCGCCTGCTACTACCCCTACCACGTCTACCGCGTCCCGGCAGGCGGCGGGACGCCCGAGCTGCTGCTCGACGACAGGCTCGGGCTCTCTCTGCTCATGCCCACGAACCTGGCGTTCTTCGGGCCGCAGCTCCGGAGCATCGCGTTCGCCGCGCTCGGCGGCACGTCGATCACGGCGATCGACGTGGCGTTCGCCGGAGCCCCGCTCCACTACCCGTCCCTCTGACGGGAGAGGCGCCCCGCCCGGACGTGGTACAACCCGTCCATCCCGAAGGAGGAGCCCATGGTCTCGTGCGTGGTCACCGGCGCCGCAATGGGCGTCGGCAAGGCGATCTCGGCCCGACTGCTCGCAGCTGGCGCCCACGTGGTCGGCGTCGACTGGAACGAGCCCGTGCTGGCGACCACCGCCGCCGAGCTCGGACCCGGGTTCACGCCGCTTCACGGCGACGTCGGCGACTGGCAGACGCACGAGCACGCCGCCGACCTGGCCGGCCGCGTCGCGCCGCTTCGCTGGTGGGTGAACAACGCCGGGATCGACATCCAGGGCGGCGCCCACGAGGTCACGCCGGACGACGTCGAGCGCGGCCTCAGGGTCCTGCAGGTGGGCACGATGTACGGTCTCGCGATCGCCGTCCGCAGGATGCTCGCGGGCGGTGCGGGCGGCTCGATCGTCAACATCTCGTCGATTCAGGGCACGCATGCGTTCCCTCGCTACTTCGTGTACCAGGCCGCGAAGGCGGCCGTGATCATGGTCACCCGCGGCGTGGCCGTCGACTACGGGCCGTTCGGGATTCGCTGCAACGCGATCCTGCCGGGCACGGTTGAGACGCCCATGACCTACGGCGTCCTTCCCGACGACATCTCGCGGGAAGCGGCGATCCGGATCGAGGGCGAGCTGCATCCACTCGGGCGGGTCGCCCAGCCCGAGGA
Organism: Gaiellales bacterium; assembly: GCA_046330455.1. Classification (GTDB taxonomy): domain Bacteria; phylum Actinomycetota; class Thermoleophilia; order Gaiellales; family Gaiellaceae; genus CAVQXR01. The sequence continues at coordinate 15,637 of JAXLSU010000021.1, read as the reverse complement.
GATCGCCGAGGTGGCCGCCTTCCTGCTCTCGGAGCAGGCGTCGTTCGTGAGCGGGGTGGCGATGCCGGTGGACGGCGCCGCGTCCGCGCGCTGCTTCGCATACCCGATTCCGGAGCAGATCGAGCGGGCCGCCAACCGGCTCTGACGGCCTGCGGCGCCCTACCGCGGGATCGGCGCGCACAGGGCGCGCGCGTGCGGGACGGCGCGACACAGGGCACAATGTGGCATTCAGCCGTCGTCGGCCGGTGTCGATGACGAGAGGGGAGCCCCATGGCGACGAAGCGCACCGAGGCGGGGAAGCGATCGACGAACGGCTCGAAGCCCGCCGCACCGGAGACCGCGCTCGCCGACCCTGCAGCCGTTCGGCTGCTCGTCGAGCGCGAGACGCCGCTGACGCAGGAGGAGCTGAGGACGCTCCTGCGCTCACGGGATTTCCTCCGCCTGCTCAAGCGGAAGAACATCGACGTCCGGAGCGTCCGCGCGGCGCTTCGCTACGAGCTAGAGCTGCGCGCGCTGCAGGTCGAGCTCGTGAAGATGCAGCGCTGGATCCAGGAGAGCGGTGCCCGGCTCGCGATCCTGTTCGAGGGCCGCGACGCTGCCGGGAAGGGGGGCACGATCCGCCGGTTCGCGGAGCACCTCAACCCACGCGCGATGCGGGTGGTGGCGCTCCCCAAGCCGACCGACGAGGAGACGGGGCAGTGGTACTTCCAGCGCTACATGCGCCAGCTGCCGAACCAGGGCGAGATCGTCTTCTTCGATCGCAGCTGGTACAACCGGGCCGTCGTCGAGCCGGTCAACGGCTTCTGCACCCGTGAGCAGTACAAGCGCTACCTCCGGCAGGTGCCCGAGTTCGAGCACATGCTCGTCGAGGACGGGATCATCATCGTGAAGTTCTGGTTCTCGATCTCGAAGGAGGAGCAGCTCGCTCGCTTCGAGTCGCGGCAGCGCAACCCGCTCAAGCACTGGAAGCTCAGCCCCCTCGACCAGACGGCACAGAGGCTGTGGGACGACTACACGGCCTACAAGGAGACGATGTTCGCGCGGACGCACACGAGCTTCAGCCCCTGGGTCATCGTCAGGGCCAACAGCAAGCGCCGGGCCCGCCTCGAGAGCATCCGCCACGTCCTCTCGGTGCTCGACTACGACGGCAAGCGGGACGCAGCCGTGTCGCTACTCCCCGACCCGAACGTCGTCACCCGCTACCACCGGTCGGTGCTCGAGCTCGACTGAGAGGCGCGGTCGGTCCGACGGCCTCCGGCGGGTTGAGGCCGGATAGAATCGGCGCCGCGCCGGGCCTTGTGTGCCTGGCGCCCGGTTTCGAGTCAACGAGGAGAGGACGTTCATGACCCTGGAGGTGCTCCAGCCCACGTCCCCCGGGGAGGCGGCGGCGGCGTTCGGCGACGGGTCCGGTGTGACGGTGGTCGGCGGCGGCACGATCGTGATCCCGGACCTCACGCACGGCCGCCTGCGGCCGGATCGCGTCCTCCTGCTCGGCGCGGCCGGGCTCGACGGGATCGACCGATCGGGAGGCTCCGTGACGATCGGCGCCGCCTGCCCGGTTGCGGCGCTCGAAGGCGGCGACGAGCCGCTCGCGACCGCTGCCGCTCATCTCGGCGACCTCGAGATCCGGGGCCAGGCGACGGTCGGCGGCAACCTCTGCGCCGGCCCGGGCGGCGAAGCCTCGCGTGGCGACCTCCAGGCACCGCTGCTCGCGCTCGACGCGCGCGTCCGGTCGACCGGGCCCGGCGGCGAGCGGAGCGAACCGCTGGCCGGCTTCCTCGCGGATGCGACAGGCCGACTCGTGCTAGACGTCTCCTACGACGACGTGGCCCGCAGCACCGGGTACGCGGCGGCGTGGCGTCCGCACGCCCACCACTACACGATTCTCGCCGCCTGCGCCGTGAAGGACGCGGCCGGCACCCGCGTCGCGGTGACCGGCGGCCGGCCGACGGGCGTTCGCTGCCCGGCCGTCGAGGCCGCGCTCGCCGGCGGCGCCGCGGCGTCCGAGGCCGCAGCACGCGTCCTCGACGACGTCGATCCGGCCGACGACGCACTCGCGTCGGCGTGGTACCGGCGCCGAACGCTGCCCACCCTCGTCGAGCGCGTGCTCGCGTCCCTTGCGTAAGGAGGCCCGATGAAGCTGATCGTCAACGGTCACGAGCGCGAGGTCGCGAGCCCACCGCTCGCGACGCTCCTGCAGGTGCTGCGGGAGGAGCTCGGCATCACGAGCCCGAAAGCCGGCTGCCAGGCGGGCGGCTGCGGGACCTGCACCGTTCTCGTCGACGGTGAGCCACGCCGTGCCTGCCTGCTGCCGCTCGCGGCGGTGGACGGCGCACAGGTGACGACGCTCGAAGGGCTCGGCGCTCCCGAGCAGCTCTCGCCCCTCCAGGAGGCGTTCAACGAGCACTACGGCATGCAGTGCGGGTACTGCACGCCCGGGATGATCGTCGCGGCGACGGCGCTGCTCGAGCGGGCTCCGAGCCCAACGCGCGCCGAGATCGAGCGCGCCCTGGAGGGCCACGTGTGCCGCTGCACCGGCTACGTCAAGATCGTCGAGGCGGTCGAGGCCGCCGCGGGAGGTGCACGATGAAGGCGGTAGGCGCACGGCTTCCCCGCTACGACGGTGTCGGACACGTCACCGGCCGGACCGTGTTCGTCGACGACGTGCAGATCCCGGGCACGCTCTGGGTCAAGGCGCTGCGCTCGCCGATCCACCGGGGGGACATCAAGCGGCTCGACACGAGCCGGGCCGCGAGCCTTCCCGGCGTGCACGGGATCGTGACGCACGTCGACGTCCCGAAGAACGTCTACGGGCACCTCGAGGCGCTCGGCGTTCCCGCCGACGAGCCGCTCATGGCCGTTGACGAGCTCCGCTGGAAGGGGCAGCTGATCGCCGCGGTCGCCGCCGAGAGCGAGCCCGCGGCGCGCGAGGCCGTCGAGGCGATCGAGCTCGAGCTCGACGAGAAGGAGCCGCTGCTCGACATCCGCAAGGCCTTCGACGCCGATGCGCCGCAGATCCACCAGTGGGGCAACTGGTTCCCGTACTTCGGCGGGCCGGATGCCGGCCCCGACCGGCGTCAGATCCGCAAGGGCGACCTCGAGCGTGCGTTCGACCGGGCCGACGTGATCGTTCAGGGCGCCTACCGGCCCCAGGCGATCGAGCACGTCCCGCTCGAGACGCAGGTCTCGCTCACCGTTCCCGAGGCAAACGGACGGCTGACGATCTACTCCTGCACGCAGGCGATGTACTTCTCGATGGGCGTCGTCGCCGCTCACCTCCAGCTCCCGCTCAGCAGGTTGAAGCTCGTCGGCGGGACGGTCGGCGGAGGGTTCGGCGGCAAGGTCGATACGGCCTCCGAAGTGATCACGGCGCTGCTCGCGCTGAAGACGGGCCGCCCGGTGAAGTGGCGCTCCACGCGCGAGGAGGAGTTCCTGATCTCCTCGACCCGGGCGCCGTGGCACATCGAGATCACCGACGCGGTCACGAAGGACGGCTGGATCCTCGGTCGCAGAACGCTGACGCTGCACGACTCGGGCGCCTACGCCCGCTTCTCGCCGTACGGCGTCACGAAGCACGCCTTCCACCATGCGGGCGCCTACACGATCCCGAACATCCACTTCGACGGCTACGTCGTGTTCACGAACCGCGTGCCCACGACCGCGATGCGCGGCTTCGGCGTCACCTCCGTCTCGTTTGCGGTAGAGACCCACCTGGCGCGGATCTCCGCGGAGCTCGGGATCGACCCATTCGAGCTGCGCCTGAAGAACGCGAGCCGGGTCGGCGACACGACCCCGAATCGAGTGGTGCTGAAGGATCCGTCGTCGGTGCCGGTGATCCTGGCGATGGCCGAGTCGGCCGGCCACGAGCTCCCGGCCGAGTACCGGACGATGTCGGCCGAGCCCCGCTCCGGGGAGCTGCTCCCGGAGTGGCTCGTCGAGCAGCAGGTCCTGAACGGAGGCGAGTGATGGCAAAGCACAGGGGGCGCGGCTTCGCCGCGATCGAGTACCCGACCGGAATGAACCAGAACGGCGACCCGAGCCAGGCCTGGGTCAAGCTGAAGCCGGACGGGCGGGTAGACGTGTTCGCCGGCACGGTCGACATCGGGCAGGGCTCGAGGACTGTTCACACCCAGATCGTCGCCGACACGCTCGGCGTCCCCTACGACTGGGTGACGATGGACAACACGAACACGGACTCCTCGCCCGTCTGCACGGGATCGTTCGCCTCGCGCGGCACGTTCATCGGCGGCAATGCGGTGCGCTTCGCGGCCGAGCGGGCGAGGGAGCGCGTGCTCGACATCGCCTCGAAGGAGCTCGAGGTCAGCCCTGACGACCTCGAGATCGAGGACGGCGTCGTCTCGGTCAAGGGGGCGCCGGACCGGAAGATCGGCGTCGATGCCGTTGCTGCGGCCGCGACCTACGGGTACGGCGAGCTGATCACGGGCACGGGCGCCGCGCTGAAGCCCTACGCTGCCGTCGACCCGGAGGACGGATCGGTGACGATCGATCCGCACTCGGCGATCTCGTACGCGGCGTGCGTGGCCGACGTCGAGGTCGACGACGAGACCGGCGAGGTGCGGGTCGAGCGGTTGATCCAGGTCTACGACGTCGGCAAGGCGATCAACCCGACACTCGTCGAGGGCCAGATCGACGGCGGGGCGATGATGGGGCTCGGGCTCGGGCTCCTCGAGGCCTGCTATCCCTACTATCCGAGTCTCGAGCACCGCGGCGGCGAGTTCGGCACGTACCTCGCGCCGAGCGTGGCCCAGCTACCCGAGATCGAGTACGTGATCCTCGAGCATGCGTCCGAGGACGGCCCGTTCGGAGCGAAGGCGATCGGCGAGATGGCGTCCAACTCGCAGGCGCCGGCGATCGCGACCGCCGTTCACGACGCGATCGGGGTCTGGATCACCGAGACGCCGATCACCCCGGAGCGGGTGCTCCGGGCCCTCGAGCGCAGGGCGGCGGGCGAGGACGCTCCCCGCCGGGAGGGCAAGCGCGTGATCTTCGACGAGCAGATCTCGGTGGGCGCGTTCGCCTCACCAGGGGCGGCAGCGCGCTTCGAGGTGCCGGCCTGATGGGCTCGCCGTTCCGGACGTGGAACGGGGTGCCCCAGCACGAGTTCGTGGACGGCGTGCGCCTGCACGCCGTCGGCGGCGAGCAGGTGCTCCTGTGCAGGGTCACCTACGAGCCCGGGAAGCGGGTGAAGCTCCACAGTCACGACCACACCGAGCAGGTGATGCTCATCGTCGACGGCTCGGTCGAGATGGCGATCGAGGGCGAGTGGAAGACGCTGACGTCCGGTGACGTCGTCGTCGTCAACCGCGGCCTCGAGCACGAGCTGTACTCGCAGGACGGCGTGACGTTCATGGAGGCGCTCGCCCCCGTTCCGCTCGACCACGTGCCCGACCGGGAGCGCGACCTCGTCCTCGGCCCCGACGGCGGCGCGGGCCACGTCGAGAAGTAGCTCCGCGGCTGAGCGAACGGCTCGGCCGGCCGCGACCCGCGCAGGAGCGGCCCAGAGGGCCGCGGTCAGGGTCTCCGGCCGAGCGAACGCCGCGGCCGCGCCGCCGGGACGGAGCCCGGGCGGGAGGAGATCCCGCCCCTACAGATCGCCGGCGGGTCGAGGGTAGTACGGCCTGCAAACCCGGGCGGGATGAGATCCCGCCCCTACGGGTCGCTCGCGAACAGGGGCCGTAGGGGACGGAAGCCGCGCGGAACGAGATCCGGCCCGGACCGATCACCGGCGGCAGGGGTCGTAGGGGCCGGCTCTCATCCGGCCCTGCTCAGCCCCGGGGCGACCAGTCGAGGTCGGAGAGGCTCGCGAGTGCGAGGATCAGGGAGTGCGTGCCCATGCGGCCGTGGCCCTGGGCGATGAGCGCCACGTAGAGCTGCTCGGCGAGGGCGAGGCCCGGGAGCGACAGGCGCATGCGCCGCGCCTCGGCGAGCGCGATCCCCATGTCCTTCACGAAGTGCTCGACCATGAACCCCGGGTCGAAGCTCCCCGCGAGCATGCGCGGGCCGTAGTTCGAGAGCGACCACGACCCCGCGGCGCCGCCGGCGACCGACTCGAGCACCGTCGCCGGATCGAGGCCTGCCCGGTGGGCGTACAGCAGCGCCTCGCAGACCCCAATCATCCCGGTCGCGATCAGGACCTGGTTCACCAGCTTCGTGTGCTGGCCGGCACCGGCGCCGCCCTGGTGCACGATCGTCTTGCCCATCACCTCGAGCAGCGGGCGCACGCGCTCGACGACCTCGCCGTCGCCGCCGACCATGATCGAGAGCGTCGCGTTCTTCGCCCCGACGTCCCCGCCGGAGACGGGCGCATCGATCGCACCCACCCCCTTCGCCGCCGCCGCGGCGTGAATCTCGACCGCGAGCGAGGGCTCGCTCGTCGTCATGTCGACGATCGTCGTTCCGCTCCCGGCCGCGGACAGGACCCCCTGCTCGCCGAGGATCACTTCGCGCACGTCGGCCGGGTAGCCGACGATCGTGAACACGACGTCCGAGGAGGCGGCGACCTCGGCCGGGGATCCCCCCCACACCGCACCCCGGTCGAGCAGCGGCTGCGCCCGCCCTCGCGTGCGGGTGAAGACCGTTGCCGGGTAGCCGGCCGCGACGAGATGCCCGCACATGGAGAGCCCCATGACGCCCGTCCCGATCCACCCGATCCGCGTGGCCTGGCTCATGCGCGGATCCTAGTGGGCGGCGGCCGCAGCGGCGCTCAGCGCACGACACTGATCAGAACGGAGCACGTCACATGCTCGATACCCCTGCAACAAGGAGGGAATTCCGACCCTCATGGGGATCGTCCTCACCGAACCCGTCGGTTGGCGTGCCGATGCCGACGACGGCCTGCGCGCCGGGGGCAGAGGTCGAACGAGCCGATGCCGACCTGCGTGATGTTCGCACCCTGGCCGCTCGGTGGGAGGGCGTCGATGAGCGCGATGCCGCCTCTCGGTGCGGTCGGGAGGCCGCTGAAGCAGTCGTGATCTTGTGGTCCTAGACAGCGCCCGGGAGCTTCGAAGGCACGTCCGGCACGGCGGCGACCGCGCCGGCGGAATCGTCGAAGCTCACCGTGAACTGCACGCCGCAGCGCCGGCAGACGCCCCCGGCGCCCGCCTCCACGCGCTCGGCGAGCCGCCCACCGCATCGCGGGCAGAAACGCACCGCGAGCTCGGGCTCCTCCCGGGCGACCTCGGCACGGCTCGCCCGGTGGAGGATCGGGACGAGCAGCGTGAACGCGGCCGTCAGCACGGCGACGACGCCGAGCATCCGGCCGTACCACTCGTCGTCCCCGCCGACCTCCCAGATCAGCGGGACGAACATCCCGGCGAGCACCGCCAGGAGCACGACGGCGGCCGGCGTCAACCAGCGAAACCGGGGCGCGAGACGCGCCAGAGAGACGAGGCTCGCCCAGGCGAGCGCGGCGGCGGCGACGAGAAGCGTTCCGCCCAGCTGCCCGACCCAGTCGGGCGGAGCGTCGAGCCAGATCGCGACGATCAGCAGCGCGAAGCCGACGATCGCAAACAGAATGCCGAGCCAGGGCGCGGGCCAGAGCCGGCGGCGGTCGATCGCGGGAGCACACGCCAGCCCGAGCACACCGGCCCCGGTCACGCAGAGCGACGTGTAGAGCACGTTCCGCTCGAGGTCGCCGAAGTCGCCGCTGAGCAGCGCCGCGATCCCCAGCGTGGCGTTGACGACGACCGAGCCGACGAGCAGCCAGAGGAGCCAGCGCCTCATGAGTCCACGCTATGCGCCCGACCCGCCGCAGGCAAGCGGTCGGGCTCAGTCGCCCTGCGCGGCGCGGCGGATACCGGACAGCGTCTCCTGCGGCGCGATCGCCTCGGGGTCGACCTGGAGCTCGATCAGCGCCGGCACCCCGGCCTCCAGGGCGCGCTCGAGCGCCGGCTCGAACTCGGACGTCGCCCGGACGGTCTCGCCGTGCGCTCCGAACGCGTGGGCGAGGGCGGCGAAGTCGGGATTCCGGAGCCCGGTGCCGACGACGCGGCCCGGATAGCTGCGCTCCTGGTGCATCCGGATCGTTCCGTACATCGCGTTGTTGAAGACGAGGACGACGATCGGGGCCTCGTACTGCACGGCCGTCGCCAGCTCCTGGCCGGTCATCAGGAAGTCGCCGTCGCCGGCGAACACGACCACGCCTCGATCCGGGCGGCGGAGCCTGGCGGCAATCCCCGCCGGGAGGCCGTAGCCCATCGATCCGTTCGTCGGGCCGAGCTGCGTCCCCACCTCCGAGAAGGCCCAGAACCGGTGGGCCCAGATCGAGAAGTTCCCGGCGCCGTTCGTCACGATCGCACCCTCCGGGAGGCGCTGGCGCAGCACGTGCATGACCTCGACGAGATCGACGTCTCCGGGCGTCGGGCCAGGCTCCAGGTGCGCGAGGTAGTCGGCACGAGCGGCCTCGGTCCACTGCCCCCACGCGGCAGGGTCGAGCGGCCCGAGCCCACGCAGGGCGGCGGCGAACGCCGTCGGGCTGGCCACGATCCCGACCTCGGGCTGGTACACGCGACCGAGCTCCGAGGCGTCCGGATACACGTGGACGAGCCGCTTGCCTGTGTCCGGAGGCTCGAGCAGCTCGTAGCCACCCGTCGCGGCATCCCCGAGGCGGGTACCGAGCGCGACGAGCACGTCGCAGTCGCGGATCCGGCGGGCGAGCGCAGGGTCCATCGCGATCCCCGTGTAGCCGCAGTAGACGCGGGAGCGGTTGTCGACGTACGACTGACGGCGAAACGACGTGCAGACCGGTACCTCGCTCGCCTCGGCCCACACGGCGAGGTCGATCGCGGCCTGCGCGCTCCACACGCCGCCTCCGACGAGCACGAGGGGGCGTGCCGCCCCGGACAGCAGCTTCCGGGTCAGCGCCAGGTCGGCGGCACCGACGTCGGCCTCGTAGGGCCAGGTGGGCCCGGGCGCATCGTGGACGTCAGCCTGCTCGACGAGGACGTCCTCCGGCAGAGAGAGCACCACCGGGCCCGGGCGGCCCGAGGTTGCGACGGCGAAGGCCCGCGCAATCGCCTCGGGCAGCGCGCGAGCGTCCCTCACCTCGTGGGCCCACTTCGCGAGGGGCGCGAACATCGCCTCGAAATCGACCTCCTGGAACGCCTCACGCCCCCGGTGGCCTCGCGGAACCTGACCCACGAGCAGCAGCATCGGGGTCGAGTCCTGGAACGCGACATGGACGCCGATCGACGCATGCGTGGCCCCGGGGCCGCGCGTGACGAAGCAGACGCCCGGACGCCCCGTGAGCTTCCCGTCGGCCTCGGCCATGTTCGCCGCGCCCGCCTCCATCCGGCAGACGACGAGCTCGATCTCGGGCGTGTCGTGGAGCGCGTCGAGAGCCGCCAGGTAGCTCTCGCCGGGGACGCAGAAGATCCGGTCGACCCCGTGGAGCCGCAGCTGGTCGACGAGGATCCGCCCGCCCGTCCTCACCGATCCCGCCTCACCGGATCGGCGAGAACGGCGTGGGAACCATGATCCGGTTCCGCTGCGTGTGGATCAGCGGCTGGATCTTCGAGAGGAACGCCTGCCAGCGCGGGTCGGCCTGGAGCGCCGCACGGCGCCGCTCGCGCTCGCCGTGGCCCTCGTAGCCCCAGAGGCTCACGATCGACGAGAGCTCGCCGACATCGACGGTGAACCAGCCGAGCAGGTTGCCCAGGATCTCCTCCTGGATCGAGATCCCCTCGTCGCCGTAGAGCCGAACGATCTCGGCGAGCTTCCCGGTATGGATGTGGTAGGTGCGCTCCTCGACGATCACGGCCCGAGTCTACGGGGCCGGAGCGCCCTTCGACTGCCAGAAGTCGTTGAGCGCGCCCTGGACGCGAATGAACCAGACGAAGGCGCCGATGAGCGGGAGCAGCACCCACAGCCCCCACCAGCCGGTGACGGGGCTCTCCCGACCGTCCTGCTCGTACATCGCCTTGATCTCGGACGGGACGACGAACCACGTGACGGGCGAGATCACGAGGTAGACGACGAGCCCGAGCACGCCCCCGAGCCCGTTGCTCGTGAACCGCCGCGTCTCCTCCTGCGTCCGGAAGACCCAGATGTAGGTGTAGATCCCGATGGTCAGGATCGCCCACAGGATCGAGAGGCCGATCGAGCGGGTATTGCCGACCGGGCCCCGGGCGCCGGTGGTGTCGAGCATCGCATCCTCCTCGGGATCGAACGTCGCTGCCGATCGTACGCGAGACCGAGGACGGCGCCCTTCTGATAGAAGATCCGGCGTGGCGAGCTTCGACCTGGACGGACGCGTCGCCCTCGTGACCGGGGGCGCGAGCGGCATCGGTGCCGCCGCCGCGACGCGCCTCGCCGCGAACGGGGCCCGGATCGCGATCCTCGACCGCGACGCCGGGACGATCGAGGCGGCCGGGGCCGCGCTCGGCGCCCTCGCCCTCGTTGCCGACGTGACGCAGTCGGCCGAGATCGACGCGGCGGTCGCGCGCGCGGAGCAGGAGCTCGGACGTCTCGACATCCTCGTCTGCTCCGCCGGCATCGGCGGCGACTCGCTCCATACCGACGAGGTGACGGATACCGAATGGAAGCGCGTGTTCGCGGTCAACTGCGACGGCGTCTTCTACTGCAACCGGGCGGTGATCCCCGGCATGAAGCGGCGCGGATACGGACGGATCGTCAACATCGCCTCGATCGCCGGCAAGGAGGGCAACCCGATGGCGACCGCCTACTCGGCCTCGAAGGCCGCGGTGATCGGGATGACGAAGGCGATCGGGAAGGACCTCGTCGGGACGGGCATTCTCGCCAACTCGATCGCGCCTGCGGTGATCGAGACCCCGATCCTCGCCCAGCTCTCGCAGGAGCACATCGACTACATGGTCTCGAAGATCCCGCTCGGCCGGCTCGGCCAGACGAGCGAGGTCGCCGAGCTGATCTGCTTTCTCGCAAGTGAGGAGATGAGCTTCTCCACCGGAGCCTGCTTCGACATCTCCGGCGGGCGCGCGACCTACTGATGCCCGAGGATCGCTACCTCGTCACCGGCGTGCTCGGGTGCCTCGGCGCCTGGGTCGCCCGGCTGCTCGTCGAGGACGGCTCCGCCGTCGTCGGCTTCGACCTCGGAACCGAGCCGCGGCGCCTGCGCGAGCTGATGCCGGAGGATCGGATCGCCCGGATCACTCTCGTCCAGGACGACATCACGAGCCGGGCGGCGGTCGAGGCTACCCTCGACGAGCACGGGATCACCCACGTGATCCACCTGGCGGCGCTCCAGATCCCGTTCTGCCGCGAGGATCCGGCCGTCGGCGCGGCCGTGAACGTGCTCGGGACGGTCAACGTGTTCGAGGCGGTGAAGCGGCGGCGTGAGCGGATCGCCGGCCCGGTCGTCTACGCGAGCTCGGCGGCCTACTTCGGGCCCGACGACGGCGAGCGGGCGATGGAGCGCGAGGATGCACTCTCGCGCCCGAGCAGCCACTACGGGGTCTACAAGCAGGCGAACGAGGGCAATGCGCGGATCTACTGGCAGGACGAGCAGATCCCCTCCCTCGGGCTCCGGCCGTACAACGTCTACGGGGCGGCCCGTGACCAGGGCGTCACGGCGGAGCCGACGCACGCGATGCGGGCGGCAGCGCGCGGCGAGGGCTACCACATCCCCTACGGCGGCCGGCTCACGTTCAACTACACGGCCGACACGGCCCGGGCGCTCGTCTCGATGAGCCGCTCGGGTCACGCGGGCGCCGCGGTCTTCAACATGCCGGGGACGGTGGCCCACATGCGCGACGTCGTCGCGGCCGTCGAGGCCGCCGCGCCCGAGGTCGCCGGAAAGGTCACCTTCGACGACGTCCAGCTGCCGCTGCCGCCCGAGATGGCGGTGGGCGGGCTCGCCGAGGCGATCGGGCCCGTCATGATCACGCCGCTCGCCGACGCCGTGCGTGAGACCGTCGAGCATTTCCGCCGCTCGCCGGCGTGATCGTCCTCGCCTCCCACGACCTCCTCGTCCGCGTCGATCCCTCCCACGGCGCCGAGATCCTCGATCTCGTCGACCTGCACACCGGCCGCCAGCTCCTCGGCCGGCCCCCGTTCTCGTCGACCGAGCCCAGGGGCGGCGACCTCGACGAGCTGGCGTGGACCGCCGCGTATCGCGGCGGCTGGCAGGTCGTGCTCCCGAACGCAGGAAACGCCTGCGAGGTCGGCGGCGTTCGTCACGGCTTCCACGGTCGGGCCTCGAACGATCCGTGGGCCGTGGTCAGCCGCTCGGCCGCGTCCGCGACTCTCGCCTGGGAGGGTCATGGGCTCCATGTCACGCGCCGGCTCGACGTGCTCGGCGGCGGGCTCGCCGTCAGCGTCGAGGCGACCGCGACCGCCGACGGCGTCCCGCTCGTCGCCGTCGAGCATCTCTCCGTCGGCCTCGAGCTGCTCGAGCCCGAGGTCGAGCTCGAGCTGCCGGGCGGGCTCGCGTACGAGCTCTCCGAGACGGACGGGCCCGCCGAGCGTCCGGCGGACGCGCGGGCCTGGCCCGAGTCACTGCTCCTCGCCGGGTCGGTCGAGCGGTGTGACCGCTGGTGCCTGCAGGAGCCGCGCAGCCGCTACATGGTGGTCACAGACGTGCCGGAGGGCCGGGCGGCCATCCGGAACCGCCGGACCGGTCAGGGGCTCGAGCTGCGCTGGGACGTCGACTGGCTCCGCCACCTCTGGCTGTGGCACGAGGCGCGAACCTACGCGGGCCCGTGGCGCCGTCAGGCCGAGATCCTGGCGATCGAGCCGGCGTCGGTTCCCCACGGGCTGGGGCTGGCCGAGGCGATCCGCCACGGTCAGGCCATGACCCTCCGGGACGGGGAGACCGTCGGCTACCGGCTGACCGTCCGGCCGACCCGGGCCTCAGGCTGATCCCGTCGCGATCCGACGGCGTCGCAGCCGCTCGGCGCTCAGCAGGCACGAGCAGCCGAGGAACGCGACTCCCGCGACGGCGAGGATCCAGAGGGAGGTCGTGAAGCTCCCCGTGAGATCGCGAACACCCCCGAGCAGAAGCGGCGCGAGCGCGCCGACCGTGTAGCCGACCCCGAGCATCATCGCCGCGACGGCGCCAGCATCCGCCGGACGCTCGCCGAGGTCGAGCGGCAGCGTCATCATCAGCGCGAACACGCCGCCGTTCACGAACCCGTAGACGGCCGCCCAGATCCACGCGGCACCTGGAACCACGATCGTCCCGATGATCGCGACCGCGCTGACGATCGAGCAGACGACGAGCACAAGTCGCCGGGAGCCGTAGCGCTCGGCGAAGGCGCCGATCAGGAACGTGCCCGGGATCGCCGCGATGTTGAGCGCGCCGAGTAGGCCGCCAGCCGCCGCATCGCTCCAGCCGCGCTCGACGTAGGAGTCGGGGAGCCACGACGAGATCCCGTAGTACATGACCGAGAGCAGCGAGAACATGGCGACGAACGTCCAGGCGAGCGGGTTGCGCCACGGCAGCCGGACGGGCTCGGGTGCGACCTTCGGCCGGTCGTCCCGCTCACCCCTCGTCGCGCCGAGCCAGATCGCCGCGGCTGCAACGCCTGCCAGCGAGAGAATGAAGAGCGAGGTGCGCCAGCTTCCGAGCCCTGCGAGCGGGACGGCCAGCGCGGCAGCGGTGGCGGCACCGACGCTGATCCCCGTCGCGTACACGGAGGTGCCGAAGGCAGGACGGTCGGGAAGTCGCTCCTTCACCGCCACGGGCAGCACCGTGCCGGCGACGGCGATCCCGATCCCGATCGGCACCGTGAGCAGGACGACGCCGACCGTGCCGGGCATCACCGCCCGCAGCATCCCGGCCACCGTGATCAGCGCGATCCCGCCCGCGATCGCGAGCCGGGATCCGATCCGGGCGCGAAGCGCGGAGGACGGGGCCGCAAAGACCCCCATGCAGAGCAGCGGGATCGTTGCGAGCAGCCCCGCCACGGCGTGTGAGACCCCGAGGTCGGCCTGGAGATCGGGAAGGAGCGGCCCGACCGCGATGAGCTGCGGCCTCAGCGCGAGCGCGCTCGCGAACAGAGCGAGCAGAAGGGCCGTGCGGCCCCTCCCCGGTTGCGATGGTCGTCTGGAGCTCGTGGTCTCGCCGGGTCAGGCGTCCCAGGTCTCGTAGAAGGCCCGCTCCCGGGCCTCGAGCCGCGGGATCGCATCGCCGAACCCCCACCGCTTGAAGTGCTCGGACTCGACGTGTGCCTTGTAGGCGTCCTCGTCGACGTACTGCTCGTAGAAGAAGAACACGGTCGGATTCTCGGGGTCACGATGTCCCTGGTACTGGATGATTCCCGGCTCCTCGCGCGACGGCCCGGTGAGCTGCCGGATCGCCGCCTCGACGTTCTCGATCTCGTCCTGCTTCGCGATCCACTTCGCGCACACGACGTACGCCATCAGGCTTCCCCCTGTCGTTCGGTCTGTTTGTCCCAGTAACGCCGAAGCCCGGCGTACGAGAGATCGAAGCCGGGCTGGTGACGGTAGCACGCGATCGTCTCCGCATCCTCGCGCTGCAGCTCCTCCTCGGCTGCCACGACGAACTGCTCGGCGGTCCAGCCGTCGCGGACGCGGGAAGACCACAGGCGCAGGCGCTCCCGCATCAGCGCGAGGTGAGCAGCCGGATCCTCCTGCACGCCGAAGTGCGCGATGCAGAGCGTGGCCGGCCGGCGGGCCTCGAGCGCGTCGAGTGAGCGTTCCCAGGCCTCCACGTCGATGCCGGGAGGAGCGGAGGCCGGATACAGGAAGCGGGCCGGCGGGACGAGGATCCCGGCCGCATCTCCGGCGTAACAGGCTCCGTCCGCCGCCTGGAACGCCACGTGATGGGCTGCATGCCCCGGGGTCGGGAAGACCTCGAGGCCGAGCACGCCGGCGCCGAGCACGTGGACGTTCGCGGCCGGCACCGCCTCGATCGGACCGAACAGACGGTCGTACTCGCCACCGTAGACGCGGCGCGCGCTTGCCTCGAGCCGTGTCGTGTCGACGAGGTGAGGCGCTCCGAGCTCGTGGACGTGCACCTGCAGGCCCGGGTGTCGCCGGACGAGCGCGCCGACCCCGCCGCAGTGATCCGGGTGGATGTGCGTGAGCAGGACGTGCCGGAGGTCTGAGAGCTCGAGGCCGTGCTCCGCGAGTCCGTCGACGAGCGCGTCCGTACAGGTCTGTGGGCCGCAGTCGACGAGGGCAGGCTCATCGCCCGGGAGCAGGTAGACGGCGATCACGCGCGAACGGCCGAGGTGGCGAAGGTCGATCGGCGTCGCCATCAGCCGTTCTCGCCGAGTCGCCGCGCCGCCCGTCGAACCGCGTCCTCGATCTTGACGTAGCACCCGCAACGGCAGAGGTTGGCCGCGAGCGCGAGCCTGATCTCGGTGTCCGTCGGGTCGGGGCGCTCGTCGAGCAGCCGGGCCGCGGTGAGGGCCATGGCAGGCGTGCAGAAGCCGCACTGGAACGCATGGGCATCGGAGAAGCCCGCCCGGATCGGGTGCTCTGGCGGCAGCCCTTCGGCCGTCGTGACGGCGGTTCCCTCGACAAGGGGGGCGAGCAGGATGCAGGAGGAGGCCAGCTCCCCGTCGACGAGCACGGTGCACGCCCCACAGACCCCGATCCCGCAGGACTCCCTGGCCGACAGCACCCCGAGCCGCTCCCGGAGCACGCAGAGCAGGCTCTCCGTCGGCTCGGCCTC
>JAXLSU010000020.1:0-27107 GCA_046330455.1 Gaiellales bacterium | reverse complement strand
AGCAGGAGCACGCACGTCGCGGCGAGCGGCTTCGCGACCGAGTAGGCATTGACGATCGTGTCGGCCCGCCAGGGCCCGACCGGATCGTCGCCCGCGGTGCCTCCCCAGAGATCGACGACGAGCTCTCCCTCGACGATCGCGACGGCGGCGGCGCCGAGCTCGCCTCGCTCGGCGAAGTTGTCGGCGAACTCCTCGGCGACACGCTCGAAGCCGGACGCATACCAGCCGGTCGTCGGGACGGACGCCCTCACCCGGATCGGTGCGGGCACGTGCTCGGGCATGCCGCGAGGATACCCGCCCGTCGCGGCGACCTACGCGAGCGGCTGCGCGACGGCAGGGGCGACCGCCAGGATCGCGTCGTCGTCCGTGATCAGCGGGACCCCGGCCGACTCCGCGACGGTCACGTAGGCGGCGTCGTAGGCCGTCAGGCCGGCGGCCGTCCACGACGCGACCCGCTGCAGGTCTGGTTCGACGAGCTCGAACCCGAGATCGACGAGGCTGGCGGCCATCGTGACCAGGGCCTTCTCATCGAGGTTCCAACGCCGTCCGGCCACGCTGACAAGCTCGAGCATGAGCAGCGGCGGCGCGATGACGTTGAGCGCCCCCGCCTCGTACTGCCCGCGCAGGTGCCGCGCCTCATCGCCGTGCCGCTCGCCCTCGCGCCGGAACCACTTGAGAACGACGGACGCGTCGATGACGACCTGAGTCAACGAGCATCCCGCGCCTCGCGCACGAGCCGGGTCGAGTCGCCCGCGGGCGTGTCCGCCAGCACCCGGTCGAGCCGCCCGAGCGCGCGCCTTGCCACGGGATCGCCTCCCTGTCCCTCGACCTCCGCGAGGTCGCGCTCTGCGAGGGTGGCCAGGTAGCCGCTGCGCGAGACACCGAACGCGGCGGCCCGCCGGTCGATCCGGCGGAGCAGCGTATCCTCGAACGAGACGAGCACCTTCCCCACACCTTCAGTATATCCCAGATATCCAGAGTGAACGTGACGGGAGACGGGCGAATCTGGATCGGTTCTCACCCAGGCGCGATCGGTCTTCCGCCGCCTTCCCGACATCACGAGCCGGTAGGTGTAGGGGCCGGATCTCATCCGACCCGCCTGATCGGAGATCAGGCCCGCGAACAGCCCGTCGCGCTCGCCTCGCGGCACTGCCCGACGAACCCGCGGGCGACGCTCAGGGCGACCCGGCGCGCCGTGTCCGCGGCGCGGCGCGCCCCCGCCTCGAGCTCGGCCGGGTCGGCGCCCGCGTCGCGGAAGAACGACACCGTCCGCGGGTCGATCCCGTCGATCTCGCCGCGAATGCCGCGGGCGAGGGTGTCGACGCCCTCGACCGTCACCTCGGGATGGAACTGGAGAGCCCAGGCGGAGCCGAGGCGGAAGGCCTGCACGCAGACGTCGTTCTCGAAGAGGACGACAGCGTTGGCCGGTGGTCGGAACGCGAAGGCGTGTGCGTGGAACGCCTCGAACCGGGACGGGGCGCCGCCGAGCAGCGGGTCCTGCGCCGCCGCCTCCGTCGCCCAGATCTCGCGGTACCCCCGCTCGTCCCCGGAGCGGTATGTGTCGCCCCCGAGCGCGTGGGCGAGCAGCTGCCCGCCGAGGCACAGCCCGAGCGCCGGAAGGCCACGCCCGACAGCCTCCTCGAGGAGGGCGAGCGTGCGGTGCACGGCCGGGTCGTCGTCGCCCGGGTCGGCGAGCCCGGGGAGCACGATCAGCCCGTCGTAGCCGTCCAGGTCGGGGAGCTCCTCGCCGGACATCCGCACGTCGAGCGTGGCGCCGTTGTCGACGAGCGCGTTACCGACCCGCCCGATCGGCTTGTCCCAGTCGTTCTGGACGACGAGCAGGGTGGTCACGGTGATGGAGAACGAGAGCGGCACGTTCGGTGTTCCCGGGGGCGCGGGTTAGGCGGCCGCTGCTTCGAACTCGTCGAAGCGGAGCGCCAGCCGGTCGCGGTCGGGTCGCCGCGGCTCCCTGGGAAGAAAGATCGTCGTGTCGTGGAACCCCTTGAGAAGATCGAGCATCGGCCCGTCCTCGTCGTCCAGGAGCCGGCCGGCAACCTTCACCTGGTAGTCCGGTGAGACGCCGACGAGGTTCTGGTCGAACGCGCGGTGGTGGATCGTGCAGAGGCTGAGCCCGTTCCGCACCGCGGCAACTCCCTCCGGGTCGCTGTCGCGGATGATGTGCGCCGCATCGAGGAGCCGCGTCTCTTTCAACCGACAGATCGCACATTGATCACGATACGCGGGAAGCACGAGACCGCGAAACCGGCCCTGATGCAGCCGCTGCCGTGCAGTCCGAACGGTATAGACACGCTCGACCTGTTCGGCCGGGAGTTGGGGCTGTCTACCGAGCATGTGCCCGACCGAGACGATCACCATCCGTTCCGCGGGTGAGTCGTGAGTGAGATAGCACGGGTACAGGGCCTGGTACCAGCCGGGCCGACTCGCAACGAAGTACGCGAGCGGCGCCTGCAATGCCCAGGCCGCGCGGAGAGCCCGATTGTCGGGCTGGTCGGGATCTCCCGAGCGGTAGGCGTAGGCGAAGCCATCAACCAGCGACTGGTCGTCATAGGGCGAGTCGTACGAGGTGTTGATCGACAGCGCGGCGGGCCCGTGCTGGACGGCAGCGCGATAGATCCCCTTCTGATAGTTGAGAAACGGCACACGACGACCCTGGAACTGGAACCCGGCGTCGAGAGCTCCCCTGTACGGGATCTCGTCGAGGAACCACTGACGCAGACCTGTGAGCGCGTCGAAGCACGCTGTGCGCAGCTCCTCGTCCCTGTCCACGGCGCGATTCTATGCCCGCGCATCGGGGCCCTCGCCGATCAGGGCAGTCAGCCGATCGATGGCCTCGATGAGCCCGTCGATATACCCGCAGTCGCCGTCGTACGCCTCGTGATCTTCCCAGCGAGTGGCTTGGGCCGGATGAGATCCCGCCCCTACAGTGAGCCATGCCCACGATTCGCCCCGGGTCCCACCGGGCCGGCTCGCCGCGCGCGGTGTAGATGGAGGGGCGGGATCTCATCCCGCCCGCGGCCTCAGGCCGGCGCCGCGAGCTTCGGGTTGAAGCCGGCGAGGGGGATTCCGAGCGCCTGCGAGGTCGCGACGGAGATCGCCCGCAGGTCCTCGGGCTCGAGGTTGTGGATGTCGGTCTTCCCGGTGCAGCGGGGCATGATCGACGCCTCCACCCTCAGGGCATTCAGGAACAGCTCGGCGTTCTCGGCCCGGTCGGCCTCGGCGATATCGCCGTGGAACGCAACCGTCCCGCCCTCGATCTTGCCGCCGACGGCGAGCGCGAGCGACATGCCGACGATCGCCGCGTTCGCGCCGAGCCCGAGCAGCTTCGCGACATCCGTGCCCGAGCGCACCCCGCCGAAGTACAGGAGCTCGAGGTCCTCCTCGCGGTTCAGCTCGCGCATGATCCGGATCGCGTCGCGGAGGATCGAGAGGTCGGGCGGGCCGGACAGCTCGGGCCAAGCGCTCTCGATCGCCGAGTTGCCCTCGAGCAGCAGCAGGTCGTAGCCGTGCTCGAGCGCGAACGGGATCGCCTCGGGAAGCCCGGCGGTCGCGCAGGCAATCCCGAGGAGTTGATGGCCATGGAGGCGTTCCAGGGGCCGGGCCGGATGAGATCCGGCCCCTACACCACCACTTGGCGTCCCGGCCGGACGGGCGGGATGAGATCCCGCCCCTACACCGCCGACAAGCGCCCCGTCCACCCCGGGCTGGCCCGGATGAGATTCGGCCCCGGCACCATCCGCGGACGACCCATCCGCAGGCGCACCGCCGGGCCACGGATGGATCAGGGCGTCCGCCTCGGGGCGGGGCTCGTCTCCCTCGACCACGATCTGGAGCCACGGCGCCTCGTGGTCGATTGCGCGGCGGCCGACGTAGGCGAGGCCCTGGGCCTTCACGCCGCGGGCGACGGCGCGACGTACCTGATCGGGAGCGTCGTCGAAGCCGGCGACGAGGAACGGTGCGCGCAGCGAGAGCCCGGCGCCGATCTGCGTCTCGACGCGGCAGGCGTCGCGATAGGGATCGATGACGAGGCGGGAGAGGTTCGCGGGCAGGAAGACGACGTCGTCGAGCGTCGGTGCGCGGGGGCTGAAATGCGCCTGGTTTGCGATTGCGAGCCGGCGGGCGAACACGGCGCACTGCTTGCGCGCATCCGTGGGCTTCGTCCTCGCCATCACGAAGATGTCCTCGCGTGTCTGCACGTTGTAGTCGGCCGAACCGGTCTCCGCATCGCAGCGGTAGCAGCGGGCAGCCTCGCGGCGCGCGGCCTCGTCGTCGTACCCCGACTCGATCTCGGGGAACTCGACCGGGTTCTCGCCGAGCCCGTGGAACTCCTGGTGCTCGCGGTTGAAGATCTCCCACATCGCGTCCTGCGCCACCGGCACGCGGCGCGTCTTGAACGGCGTACGGTACGGGAGCGGCTGCTCGTCGCCCTCGAGGTAGTGCTTCACGTAGTAGGCGGCGCGGTGGCCGTGGTACATCGCGTTCACGATCGTCGAAGGCCCGAACGCACCGTCGCCTGCGGCGAAGACCTTCGGGTCGGCCGTCCGCATCGTGTCCCAGTCGGTGTGCACCTTCTCGTCCGCCATCAGCCCGCGCTCGTCGAGATGCTCCGACTCCGCCTTCTGACCGGTCGCGAGGATCACGAGCCCGCACGGGATGTCGTGCTCGGAGCCGGGAACGTCGGTCGCGACCCGCCGGCCGTCCTCTCCCGGCTCCCCGAGCTCGGTCTTCACGCAGCGCAGCGCCGTCTCGCCGTCCGTCTCGTACAGGCCCACCGGCTGGGTCTGGTAGAGGATCTCGATCCCCTCCTCGATCGCCCCGTGGAGCTCGTCCTTGCGCGCCGGGATCTCGTCGGGGCCGCGCCGGTAGACGATCTTCACGTCCTCGCAGCCGGGCAGGCGCCGCGCGGCGCGGCAGGCGTCCATCGCCACGTCGCCCGCGCCGACGACGACCACGCGCGACGGCAGCGTCGGCCGCTCCCCGCCGTTCACGCGGCGCAGGAACTCGACCCCATCCTCGACCCGCGGGTCGGCGGCGTTCTCCATGCGCAGACCCTTCGCCCACCAGGCGCCGATCGTGAGCACGACGGCGTCGTGTCGCTCCTTCAGCTCGTCGAGCGAGACGCCCTGGCCGAGCCCGGTGTTCAGGTGGACGCTGATCCCCGGGCAGCGGGCGAGCAGCCGGTCGATGTCCTCCCTGAAGACCTCGGGCGGGCAGCGAAACGCAGGGATCCCCCAGGTCATGTAGCCGCCGAGCATCCCGGTCAGCTCGTACACGTGCACCGCGTACCCGGCCTCGGCGAGATCCTGGGCGACGGTGAGCCCCGCGGGGCCGCCGCCGACGACGCCGACGGTCTGCGTCTGCGTCACGGGCACCGGCTCGGGTCGCCACGTGGCGCCGAGCCGGTCCATCACGTAGCGCTTCAGGTTGCGGATCGCGAGCGGCCCGTCCGAGTCGGCGCGGCGGCAGGCAGGCTCGCACGGCGCGTCACAGACACGGCCGCACACCGAGGAGAACGGGTTCGTCGCCGTGATGGCCTCGAACGCCTCCTCGAGCTGGCCCTCCCAGATGTAGGCGATGTAGGAGGGGGCGTCGGTGCCGATCGGGCAGGCGACCTGGCACGGCGCCGGCTCGTAGTGGACGTCGCCGACGTCGTCGCGCCCGGCGAGCTCGGGCGGCACGGGTGGCGTGGCGACGCGCTCGACGCCGTAGACGTCCGGCTCCGGCGGCGAGCTGAACCCGTTGCTGCTCACGTCAGGCCCCGACCTTCTGCAGCTCGCGCCCGGCAGCCGCGTGCTCCGGGACGTAGGGCAGCCGCGTGATCGCGGCAGCCTCCGGCGTCAGCGCGACGAGGTCATCGCGCGAGAGGTCGTACACAGACGAGTAGCCATGCGCGTTGACGATCGTCGCGAGCTGCCAGCGCAGCGCCTCGAGGTAGCGATGGATGTTCCACGACTCGACATCCACGTCGTAACGCGCCTCGTGCACGGGATCCTGGGTCGCGATCCCGACGACGCAGGAGCCGACGTTGCACTGGAGGCAGGCGATGCAGCCGCCGGCGATGATCGCGCTCGTCCCGACGGCGACGCCGTGGGCGCCGAGGGCGATCGCCTTCGCCGCATCGACGCCGTCCTTGATGCCCCCCATCAGCATGATGGGCATTCCTGTCGCCTCGATTTCGGCGAGCGCGTCGAGCGCTTCCATGATCGCGGAGAGCGTCGGGATCCCGACGAACTCGAGCACCTCGTTGCCGGCCGCTCCCGTCGAGCCCTGGAGCCCGTCCAGGCAGACGTAGTCGAAGCCGTCCTTGTAGGCGATCTTGATGTCGTCGCGGATCCTGCCGGCGCCGAGCTTGACCGACACGGGCTTCTCCCAGCCGGTCGCCTCGCGCAGCTCCTCGACCTTGATCACGAGGTCGTCGGCACCGAGCACGTCCGGGTGGCGCGACGGCGAGCGCAGGTCGATCCCGGCCGGGATCCCGCGCAGGCGGGCGATGTCCTCGGTCACCTTCTTCGCCATCAACTGCCCGCCGAGCCCGGGCTTCGCACCCTGGGAGATGTAGATCTCGATCCCGTCGGCCTGTCGCATCACGTGGACGTTCCAGCCGAGCCGCCCGCCGAGCATCTGGACGACGACGCGCTTCGCCGCCTCGCGCACCTCCGGGATCAGGCCGCCCTCGCCGGAGTTGTCGCAGATGTCGGAGAGGGCGGAGGCTCGGGCGAGCGCGATCTTCGTCGACTTCGACAGCGCCCCGTAGCTCATCGGCGCGATCATCACGGGCATCGAGAGCTCGATCGGCGTCGCTCCGAAGCGCCCGCCGAGCGAGGTCGAGAGCTCGACCCTGGAGACGACCTCCGGGTCGGGCTCGACGGTCGACAGGTCGCGCCGGAACGCGAGATCGTTCAGGTGCGGGAGCGGTCGGGCCGTGCCGTAGCCCCGGATCCGGTAGCGGCCGATCTGGGCCTTGACCGCGATGTCCTCCTGCACCTTCGCGTTCCAGTAGTCGGTACGCTCGGAGCCGACGAAGAAGGGAATCACCCGGACGCGCGGCTCGACGCGGGGGTAGGTGAGGTTCTTGCCGGCGTTGACGAGCTTCTGGAGCTTTCCGGCGAACGGGAGCTCGTAGCGATCGAGGAAGGCGAGAACGTCGTCCTCCTCACCCTCGTCGAGGTCGACCTGCATGGCGTCGGTGCCGACCGACTGGATCCTGCCGCCGACGTACACCGTGCCGCCGTGGATGTCCTGGCCGACCTGCTCACCGGAGTCGCCGCAGATGATCAGCCGGCCCCCGTACATCATGTAGCCGGCCATGAAGCTCGCGTTGCCGCCGCAGCAGAGCGTGCCGGCCTTCATCACCTGGCCGGCGCGGGAGCCGATGTTGCCGTGGACGACGACCTCGGCGCCGCGAATCGCGACGCCCGGGATCGCGCTCGCGTTCCCCCGGACGACGACGCTACCCTCGTACATGTTGTCGGCGAGCCCCCAGCCGACGTTGCCCTCGACGACGACCCGGGGTGTGTCGGCGAGCCCGGAGCAGAAGTAGCCCGCCGAGCCGTGGATCCGCAACTCGATCGGGTGGGTGAGCCCGACCCCGATGTGGTGTCGAGCGTCCGGGTTGACGATGTCGACGTCCTCCCCGGCCGCTCCGTGCTCGAGCAGCAGGCGGTTTGCGTCGGTGACCGAGACCCGCGCTAGATCGATCGTCGCCATGTGCGATAGGTACCCGGCGCCGGCTCCGACGTCGTCAGCGACCGGCCCGGGAAGAGCCTGTTCAGCGAGACCTCCTCGGACGCGATCGCGACGAGGTCGTCGTCCTCGTACATCACCATCGGCTTCGCGGCCAGGCGGTCCTTCGCATAGCCGATCTCGTCTTTCGTCGAGACGAGGAACGAGAACGTGCCGTCGAGGTCCCGGATCGAGCTCTCGAGCGCCTCGGCGAGCGGAGTCCCCTGGTCGAGCTTGTCGGCGAGGTAGACCGCGATCAGCTCGGAGTCGTTGTCGGTGTGGAACTCGAAGCCGCGCTTCTCGAGGCGGCGGCGCATCTTCCAGTAGTTCGTGATCTGGCCGTTGTGAACGATCGCGACGTCGGCGAAGCCGGTCGCCCAGAACGGGTGCCCGGCCTCCGGGGAGACCTCGGACTCGGTGGCGAGCCGGACGTGGCCGATCCCGTGGGTGCCCGTGAAGCCGGCGACGCGGTAGGTGTCGTCCACGTCGTGAGCGCCACCGACGTCCTTGACGATGTCGAGGCTCTCGCCGATCGAGGCGACCTTGGCGACGTGCTCCATCGCGTAGGAGAAGGCCTGCAGGTCGCCCGAGAAGGTCACCTCGAACCGGGCTGTCGACCCGACGAGCTCCTTGCCGAGGATCTGCGCGTCGAGCTCCCCGAGCTTCTCCTCGATGCGGGCCACGGTCTCGCTCGCCTCGTCTCCCTCACCGACGAAGAACCGCAGGCGCAGCGTCTTCGTGTCGTCAGGCTCGTGGTAGAGCGCGAAGCCGGTCGAGTCGGGCCCGCGGTGCTGGCAGCCGTCGAGCATGTCGATCAGCGCCGCCCCGATCTCGTGCTCGGCGCCGTCGGCCTTGTAGAGAATGCCTGCGATCCCGCACATGGCTGCTCAGGGAGATCGTATCGCGCCGCGGTTTCGCTCGGCCGGGCTGCCGTCAGCCGGATCGTCCGGAACGGGCCCGCCGAAGCCTGACCACGAGCGCGACGAGAGCCGCGATCCCGACCGCTCCCACGAGGACGAGCTTGCCGTGCCCGACCAGCTCGACGACCCGGTCGAAGCTCCTCCAGAACAGGTAGCCGAGCAGCGTGAACGTCAACGACCAGAGCCCTGCGGCAACGATGTCGACGGGTAGGAAGGCCCGGAACGGCATACGGGAGGCGCCCGCCAGGAACGGGGCCACCGTGCGGACGACGCCGAGGAAGCGCCCGATCAGGATCGCCTTCCTGCCGTGGCGGTCGAAGAACGCCTCCGACCAGACGATCCGCTCCGGGGTGATTCCGACTCGCGGTCCGTGCCGGAGCAGAAACGACCGGCCGAGACGCCGGCCGAGCCAGTAGCCGAGCACGTCGCCGGCGACGGCCGCGACCCAGACGACCGCCAGGAGCGTGACCAGGTCGATGGCGCCGCTCCCCGCCACGAAGCCGCCGAAGAGCATCGCGGCCTCACCGGGAACGAGCAGCCCGAGGAATGTGCCGGTCTCGAGGAACGCCATGACGCCGACGATCGCGTAGGTCCAGGCCCCGAGCTCGGGGCCTGCGTCCCGCAGCGCCTGCTCGGGGTCGGGGCCGGCGACGAGGAGGACGATGATCGTCACGCCGAGCGCTGCCCCGGCCAGCAGCAGCAGCCGGCGGCGGCGAGCCCGGGCGAGCACGCCGGTCACGGAGCCGCGAGCTCGGCCCGCAGCCGGCCCGGCGTCAACGGCTCGGTGAGGAGCCGCGCGAACCGTGCTGCCCGCACGCTTTCGGCCCCGGCGTCGAGCCAGTCCCGTACGAGGTCGCGGCCCGCCGTGTAGGTGACCGCGTAGGCGCGCCACAGCGGATCGGCGACGAAGCGAACGTTGGAGGCGGCAGCCCTGTCGTCACGGAGCCCGTAGCGACACAGGTATGCGTGGACCTCGGCCTCGGTCGCACCATCGCGGTGGAGGAGCAGCGCCGCGTTCGTCAGCACGCAGCGCAGGCGCGCGAACGCGGCGTCGATCGCGGCCTCCACGCGGTGGATCGCCCTCGATCCCGACGGTCCGGTAGAGGCCTCGGCCTGGAACCGGTACTGCTCGTCTCCCGGGAACACCACCTTCGCGGCCAGCTCGGCGATGCCCTCCGAGATGACCGCCTCCGGTGCCTGCGTGAGCAGGATCGCGTGCTCGGCGTACCCGGCCTGCCGGCAGAGGAGCTCCTCCTTCACGGCGTGCTCCGTGTGGTGGCCCGGATAGCCCTCGTGGGCCATCAGGTCGACGAGATCGTTTGCCCGCAGGGGCAGGTCGGTGTTGATCTCGATCCGCGACCGAAGCCCGCCGCGGTACCAGTTGTAGGCGCTCCACGGGTTGCCCGAGACGAGCCCGAGCTCGACATCCTCGCCGGGCGGAAGGGCGACGATGGCCGACGTCCGCGCCCGGAGCTCCGCGATGACGACCGGCAGCAGCAGCCGCGCCGCCTCGGTCGAGAGCTCGAACCGTCCGCGCCAGACGACCATCCGCTCGCGAAGCTCACCCTCGCCCGGGAGCAGCTCGTCGAGCTCTGCGAGCGCGTCCTCGAGCTCGGAGTCCGGCGTGAAGGCGACGTCCACGTCGAAGAGCAGGCCGACCTCGTCGACGTACGCGAGCTCCTCTCCGGCGAGCAGCCGGCACAGCGCCTCGAGCGCCCGGGCCTGCGCCGCGAGGAAGTCGCGCCGCGGCGACGGCGACTCGGCGCGAAGGGCCGCGGTGAGCCCGCGCGCGCGGCCGAGCAGGACGGGCGCCTCGGGGAGCGGCCCGGCATCGGCCTCGGCCTTCGGCTCCGGCGGCCCGTAGTAGCCGTCGACGAGGCCGGGAAACAACCGGTCGGCCGCGAGGGCGAGCGACACGTACTCCTGTGCCAGGGCGTCCATCGCGTGCCCGTGCGTGCCTACGCCCTGACCGTGCTCTCGAAGCCGAGCTTTCGGTGTGTGCTGTCGCAGAACGGCTTGCGGCTCGAGTGCCCGCACCGGCACAGGTAGATCGTCTCGGAATCCGAGTCGCGCTCGTCGGCCAGCGAGATCTCGTTGCCCTCGCCGTCGACGAGAGTCAGCGTGCCGGTGACGTGGTACGGGCCGTTGTCGCTGATCCTGATCGTGACTGGCTCTGCCATGCCGGCTCCTCCTCGTGGTCGTGGTGGTCGCGTGCGGAACGATAGCCACGCCCCCTCCACCGGACGGCGACTAGGCTTGCCCCACCAACAGCGAGGCGTAGGAGGCCCCTATGGCGGTTGTCGACAGGCAGATCCAGGTGTACCTGGACTGGGATGCCAAGCAGCGCGAGCGGATCAAGGCGCTCGTCACGGACGAGCTGATCGCCGAGCACGAAGCGAAGCCGCTCGGTCAGCATTCGGACGCGCTCGAGCGGGTGCTGCAGTACTTCCGCCGCCAGCCCCAGGCGGGCAAGTACATCATCGTCGCCACGAAGCCGTGGGGCGAGTACAAGATCGGCATCCTCTCGGGTCACCGCGGCCACACCGCGTCGATCGTCGACGACAAGACCTTCGCGAGCGAGGAGGAGGCGATGCACGGCATCTTCCTCCAGCGCCTCGAAGACCTGAGGGGAGCCTGAGATGGCGGAGCTGCGCAAGACGTTCATCCACGGCTACTGCGACCGGCTCTCGGTCGCCCCGGGCGAGCCGATCGAGTTCAAGGTGTGCTCGGAGGAGCCCGGTACCTACCGGGCAGACATCGTGCGCCTCATCCAGGGCGACACGAACCCCGCCGGGCCCGGCTTCCTCGAGGAAGTGATCGAGACGGCCGTGAACGGGGACTACCCGGCGCGGTTCCAGCCCACCGACTGCGGCTCCTGCGTCGTCGTCGAGGACGGAGGGGAGCTCGCCCTGTCGGGCCCGTTCACGCTCCACGCGTTCGTGATGCCGACGACTCCCGGGAAGCCCGACCAGGGCATCCTCGGCCGCTACGCCACCGACACGCAGCAGGGCTACGCGCTCACCGTCGAGGACGGCGGGCTCGGCGCCCGCATCGGCGCGAGCACGGTGAAGACGGGTGCGCCGTTCTACCAGTGGTGCTGGTACTCGGTCGCGGCCGTCTACGACGGGGCCGGCACGGT
Organism: Gaiellales bacterium; assembly: GCA_046330455.1. Taxonomy (GTDB): domain Bacteria; phylum Actinomycetota; class Thermoleophilia; order Gaiellales; family Gaiellaceae; genus CAVQXR01. The sequence continues at coordinate 15,308 of JAXLSU010000020.1, read as the reverse complement.
CACGCTCTACTCGAAGAGCGTCGTCAACTCGGTCAACAGCCTCCTCTCTCCGATCGTCCCGATCACGGGTGAGGCGGTCGTCGAGGCGGCGGTCTCGGCGGCACTCGGAGACTCGGGGACCGCGTTCACGATCGCGGGCCTTTGCAAGAAGCCGGGCAGCTCGTGGGTCGACGCCCACTACAACGGCAAGGTCGACCGGCCGAAGGTGTGGAGCCGGGCTCTCTCCGTCGCCGAGCTCGACGCGATCACGGCCGGGGGCGTCCCGCCGTCCGACGGGCTCATCGCCGCCTGGGACTTCGGAGCCGACATCACGCCCGAGGGGATCACGACCGACCGCGCGTCGGACGGTGGCCCGAACGGCCTCCACGGGACGTGCGTCAACTTCCCCGCCCGCGGCATGACGGGCTGGAACTGGGGCGGGATCGAGGAGCGGTTCATCCACGCGCCCGCCGAGTACGCCGCGATCCACTTCCACGAGGACGACCTCGAGGACTGCAACTGGGAGACCGACGTCGCCTGGACGATTCCCGACGGCTTCCGGTCGGGCGTCTACGCGCTCCGGCTGCATCAGGGCGAGGCCGAGGACTGGATCCCGTTCTTCGTGATCCCGCCGCGCGGCACCGCGAACGCGAAGGCCGCCTTCCTCGTCCCGACCGCGAGCTACCTCGCGTACGCGAACGAGCACATCGTGCACGACATCCCGGTCGCACAGTCGATCATGGGCCACACCTCCGTGATCGCCGAGCAGGACTACTGGGTGTACGGCCACCCGGAGTTCGGCCTCTCGACCTACGACTCCCACACGGACTTCAGCGGCGTCCACTATTCCTCGGCACGGCGCCCGATCGTGAACATGCGGCCCAAGCATCGGATGGCGACCGGCGGCCCGTGGCAGTTCCCCGCCGACCTCCACCTCGTCGCCTGGATCGACAAGCTGGGCCTCGAGGTCGACTACATCACCGACCGCGAGCTCCACGACGAGGGTGTCGAGCTGCTGCGACGTTACAACTGCGTCTTCACCGGCTCCCATCCCGAGTACTACTCGACGGCGATGATGGACGCCTACGAGGAGTATCTCGAGGGCGGCGGCCGCAGCATGTACCTCGGCGCGAACGGCTTCTACTGGATCATCGGGTGGCATCCCGAGAAGGAGCACCTGATGGAGGTCCGCAAGCTCGAGTACGGGTCGCGGGCCTGGCAGGCGAAGCCCGGCGAGTACCACCTCCAGCTCACGGGCGAGCGCTCGGGGCTCTGGCGCGGCCGCGCCCGGGCGCCGCAGAAGGTGCACGGAACCGGCTTCACGGCCGAGGGCTTCGATCATTCCTCGTACTTCGTCCAGATGCCGGATGCCCGCGACCCGCAGGTCGCGTTCATCATGGAGGGGATCGGGCCCGACGAGAAGATCGGCGACTTCGGCCTCGTCGGCGGCGGCGCCGCCGGCTACGAGATCGACCGGTACGACCTCGCGCTCGGCACGCCTCCGTCCACACGGCTCCTCGCGTACTCGGAGGGCCATTCCGACAACTACCCCCACGTCGGGGAGGAGGTCTTCTTCGCCTACCCGATGATGGGCGGGACGATGGACTTCCAGGTTCGCGCCGACATCATCTACTTCACGACGAAGAACGGCGGGGCGGTCTTCTCGACCAGCTCGATCTCCTGGTGCGGGAGCCTGCTCTCGAACGACTGCGACAACAACGTCTCGCGGATGACCGCGAACGTGCTGCGGCGGTTCATGGACGACGAGCCGCTGCCGCCGCTGACCGACTGAGCGAGGCCGCAGCGACTGCCTGGCCCGGCCCCGGCCGGGTCAGGCAGCGCGGTCGAGCCGCCGTGCGAAGGCGCTGCGAACGAGACGGTGACGCGGCTCGGAGGGGATCAGCTCGAGCACGAAGCCCAGCTCTCCGTCGTCGGCCTGCCTCGCGACGCGGGCGGTGAGCTCGACCGGCGCCTCGCCCGGGAGCTCGACGACCATCGAGACCGCGTCGCCGCAGGCGAGAGCGCACGGGAGCCGCACGCGGACGCCGCTCACGCTCACGTCGATCACCGTGCCCCGGATCGGGGGACCACCGAGGGCGGGAAAGACCTCGACCGGGAAATCGGTCCGGGTTCGCGGGTCGCGACGCCGCTCGGGTCCGACCATCGGTCCGGTCAGCTCGACGGTGAGGGAGCAACCGTCGGCCGCCGGACCGAGGACGATGGCTTCGCGCCACTCCACGCCTCCGGGCACGAGCAGGCCGACGGAGAGCCGCGAACCGGCCGGGACCTCGCACGTGCCGTCCTCGTCCCAGGGAGGGGCGAGCACCACCGTGTCGCCGTGCGTCTCGAGCAGTCGTGAGAACAGGTCACGGCCGTGACTCCGGATGCGAACGAGGTTGCGGGTCCGGTCCATGCCGACGTCGTCGGACGAAAGAGCGGCGAGTTGAGCGCCGGCGCGACGGGAGGGCCGGATGAGATCCGGCCCCTACGAGAGCCCGGACCGCAGGAGCGGATCCCGTCCGGACGGCAGGGCACGGGTCGGCGAGGTACGGGTCGGCGGGTTGTAGGGGCGGGATCTCAGCCCGCCCGCCCGGCCAGAAGACCGGCGACCTCGCCCTTCCGGGCCGCTCCCGTGCGGGTCCGGCCCGGCCTTCCGGGCCGTCGGCCGCGCGGCCCGTCAGCCGCGGCCACAGTGGCGCAGCCCGTTCAGGCACCGGTCGACGAGGCGTTGAAGGGCGCGCTGGTCCCAGGCGTTGAAGAAATCCGCGTGGGCGGTGTGCTGGCCGCCCGAGGCGAGCGTGTAGCCGGGGCCTCCGCTGACGGGGTAGCGGAGGATCAGCGAGATCGCGGGAACCTCGATCGGGTAGCCGGCCGGGCAGCGGCCGGCCTCCGGGTAGGCCATGTGGCTCGCGTGATCGCGGCTGTCGAGCGCGCGTCCGTTCCAGCAACTCGGGAAGTTCACGTGCAGGCGTAGCATCGCTTCGGGCCCGTCCGGACAGGTCGGGATCTCGCTGGAGCGGGGCACGCCGCCGGCGATCCCGCAGTTCCAGAACGTCACGCGCAACGACTGCGGGCCGTCCGCCATCGCGCTTCCGGCGATCACGCGCAGGCCGGCCGGAAACGCGTTCAGGGACTGGGTCGTGTTCCGGCGATAGTAGACAGTCGCACCGACCGGCTCGACCGGGCTTCCCTGCGGATCGAAGAGCGTCGGCGCCCAGTAGGCCGCCGTGTCGCCGGGGCGCTGGCATGTCGTCTCCGCCGCCAGGAGCCTGCCGAGCGTCGAGTACGCATCGGTCGAGGTGTTGCCCACGAACGTGTGGTCGTGGGAGGCGCCGGGCCGGCGCGGGAACACGATCGGATCGTCCATCGATCGGTGGCTGAACCGGCACGCCGAGACGAAGTTCACTCCCGGGAACAGGCCGGGCCGGGCAGCCATCGCACCGTCCGGGGGCTTCGGGTGCGACCAGGCAGCGCTCACGGCGACACCGGTCGCAGCCGCTGCCGCGACAACGAGCCCGACCACGATCAGGACCCGCATCCGTCTCATCCTCGAACCTCCGTTCCCGGGCGCACGAATCGGCGCGTGCTACACGAGTACCGCGTGGCCGTGAGCTTCCGGGAAGCCTTCGGTGAAGCTTCTGTAAGGGCCTTCCGGAGCGCCCGGGCGCTGAACCGCCGACGGCGAAGGTCGAATATCCTCTGAAATGGCCCCGTACCCGGCGACCAACCTGTTCGCGACGGTCGTGGACACGGTCGCTTCGCTCGTGTGTGTGGTCGACTCCGACGGCGGCCTCGTCCTCTTCAACCGTGCCTGCGAGGAGCTGAGCGGCTACTCGTTCGAGGAAGCGCGAGCGCTCGGGCTCGAGGCGATCGTCCCTGCAGCGGAGCTTCCGGCTTTTCGGGCTGTCCTCGCGGACGTCGCGGCCGGTGGGCCTCCGAGGAGGCACGAGGCCGGCTGGGCATGCCGGGACGGGTCGCTGCGGCTGATTGCCTGGACGAGCACGTCGGTCGTCGAGGGCGGCCGGGTCGAGTACGTCCTCTCGACCGGAGTCGACGTGACCGATGCCCGGCGGGTCGAGGCGGCGCTGCGCGAGAGCGAGGAGCGCTTCCGGACGCTCGCCGACTTCGCCCCCGTGATGATCTGGATGGACGACCCGGAAGGCAAGGCGACGTTCTTCAACCGTGCCTGGCTCGAGTTCTGCGGCACGAGCGTGCAGGAGGAGCGCGAGTCGAACGGATGGGCCTCCGTGCACCCGGATGACCGGGCCGCCGCGCTCGCCGCCTACACCACGGCCTGGGAGAGGCGGGCGGGCTACGAGGTCGAGTATCGGCTGCGCCGCCACGACGGCGCCTACCGCCGGGTCGTCGAACGTGGTGCCGTGCGGCTCGAACCGGACGGGTCGTTCGGGGGACTGCTCGGAGTCGCCGTCGACGCGACCGACCAGTACGAGGCCGAGCGCGTGCTCCGCGAGAGCGAGGAGCGGTATCGCGAGCTGATCGAGAACGCGAACGACCTCATCTACACACACGACCTCGACGGCGTGATCACGTCGATCAACCGTGCCGCCGAACAGGTCAGCGGGTACACGCGGCAGGAGGCGATCGGGATGCGTCTCGAACGCCTCGTCGTTCCGGAGAGCATCGAGCTCGCACGCGAGATGATCCGCCGCAAGCTGTCGGGATCCGGCGAGCAGACGGTGTACGACCTCGAGATCCTGACCCGCGACGGACAGCGGCGGGCGCTCGAGGTGAGCACCCGACTCGTCTACGAGGGTGACACACCGGTCGCCGTGCAGGGGATCGCGCGCGACGTGACGGAGGCGAGGCGTGCGGTCCAGGCGCTCAGAGAGAGCGAGCTGCGGTTCCGCGAGCTGGCCGAGAACGTCGACGAGATCTTCTGGCTCGCAGACCCCGACGGGACGCTGCTGTACGTGAGCCCGGCGTTCACGACGATCTGGGGCCGGCCGTACGAGCAGGCGATCGAAGCGCGCGCCGCCCTCGCCGAGGCGATCCACCCCGACGACCGGGAGCGCGTCGTCGCGCTCTCGGCGCGCCTGCCCGAGCAGGAGTTCGACATGCAGTACCGCATCTTCCGGCCCGACGGCGAGCTGCGCTGGCTCCGCGACCGCTCGTTCCACGTCCGTGACGAGGACGGGCGCGTGACCCGGATCGCCGGCGTGGCCGTCGACATCACGGAGGCCCGCCGGGCGGGCGAGGAGCGCCGGCAGCTCGAGGAGCAGATGCGCCATGCCCAGAAGCTCGAGAGCCTCGGGGTGCTCGCCGGCGGGATCGCGCACGACTTCAACAACCTGCTCATGGGCGTTCTCGGGAACGCGGGGCTCGCGCTCTCCGAGCTTCCCCCCGACTCGCCGGTGAGGGAGACCGTGAAGCGCATCGAGACCGCGGCGCTGCGCGCGTCCGAGCTCACGAGCCAGATGCTCGCCTACGCGGGCAAGGGACGCTTCGCCGTCGAGCCGGTCGACGTGTCCGCCGTCATCCACGAGCTGGCACAGCTCCTCGACGCATCGATGCCGGCGACGACACTGCTGCGGCTGGAGCTGGCGCCGGAGCTCCCGCCCGTCGAGGGAGACGCCAGCCAGCTACGCCGGGTCGTGCTGAACCTGATCACGAACGCAGCGGACGCGCTCGCCGACACCGGGGGGATCGTCACCGTGAGGGCAAGGTCCGTCGACCTCGACGCTGCCACGCCGCCCGAGACGGCGACGGGCACGACACCCGGCCGGGGCCCGCACCTGCTCGTCGAGGTCGAGGACACGGGCAGCGGCATGGACGACGAGACGAAGGCGCGGATCTTCGAGCCCTTCTTCACGACGAAGTTCCCCGGCCGCGGCCTCGGGCTCGCGAGCACGCTCGGGATCGTCCGCGGCCACGGCGGCTCGATCGTGGTCGACAGCACGCCCGGACGCGGCACCGTGTTCAAGGTGTTCCTCCCGGTCGCCGCGGATGCGGAGCACCTGGCCGCACCGGCCGAGGCGAGCCCGCAGCCGGCCGCTCACGGCACCGTGCTCGTCGTCGACGACGAGGAGACCGTTCGCTCGGTCGCGAGAGCCGCTCTCGAGCGGTCCGGGTTCAGGGTCCTCACCGCGCCCGACGGCAGGACGGCCCTCGACCTCGTCCAGGCGCGTGATCCGGAGATCGACGTCGTCCTGCTCGACCTGACGATGCCGGTGCTGAGCGGGCAGGAGGTGTACGGCGAGCTGCAGGAGCTGAGCCCCGGCGCCCGCGTCGTCCTGACGAGCGGGTACTCCGAGGGGGACATCCGGACCCGGCTGCCCGGCATCACCGGGTTCATCCAAAAGCCCTATCAGCCTCGCGAGCTCGTCGACGCGATCCGGGCGGCAATCGGCGGACAGGCCGGATGAGGTCATGGCCCGGCCAGGGACTCAGGTGCCGCTGTGGCTCGGTGCGGGCTCCGTGTGAACGATCACATCCGCGATCTCCGGCCTCGCCGAGCGGATCCGCGCCTCGACGTCGCTCGCCCGCGCGTGCGCGCCGGTCAGCGAGGACCCGGGATCGACGGCGAGGGTGAGGAACGCAACGAGGCCGTCGTCCGTGTTCAGGAAGCGAAGCTCGAGGGGCCCGGCTCCGGTCGCCTCACGCACGATCTCTCTCACGTCGCGCCCGCAGGCCTCGACGTCGGCGGGGCGCGGAGGGCGGCCGATCGCGGGCTCGGTCAGGGGCTCGAGGTGCGTCTGCACGACATCGACCTCCGGGACGGCGGCCGCGATCGCCTCCTCGACGCTCGTCCCGATCTCGTGCGCCTCGGCGAGGGAGAGGGTGCCCGGCAGCTTGAGGTGGAGCGAGACCTCTGTCGTGTCGCCGATGCGCAGCACGTTCACGTTGTGGATCTCACGCACCCGTGGGATCCGCAGCGCCGCCTCGAGCGCCCGCTCGCGCAACGCGGCGACCGAGGAGTCCGTGGGCTCGACGTGGACGACGACGTCCGCTCCCGGCAGCGCCGACTCGACCACGTCCTCGACGGCGTCCGCGATCGTGTGCGCCTGCGCGACGGCCGCTCCCGGCGCGAGGCCGATCACGACGTCGGCGAAGTAGTTCCCTGCCGACTCGCGCAGGCGCAGCCGCCGCAGCTCCACCGGGGGCCGCAGGGACTCGATCGCGCGCCGGGCGGCGTCCTCGGCCGAGGCCGGGGCCCGGTCCATGAGCACGTCGACGTTCCGGCGCATCAGCCGGCCGGCCGCAACGAGCACGAGGATCGCCACGAGCAGCGCCGCGGCGGCATCGCCCTCGGGGAAGCCCCCGCGAACCGCGACCAGGCCGATGAGCACGGCCAGCGAGCCCGCGAGATCACCCGTGAAGTGGAGCGCGTTCGCCGCGAGGGCGGGGCTGCCGAATCGCCGGGACGCCCGGGAGGAGCTGACCGCACGGGCCAGGTCGATCGCGATCACGATCCCGATCACGGCGAATGCCCACCAGGCCGCGTCGATCTCGGGATGGGCGCGCGTCACGAGTCGATCGATCGCCCGCCAGGCGATGAAGAGGCTGACGACGACGAGGATGGCCGCCTCCCCGAGCGCGGCCAGATGCTCCGCCTTCCCGTGGCCGTACGGGTGCGTCCGGTCGGCGGGACGGACGGCGACGCCGACCGCGAAGAAGGTCAGCAGCGCGGCGACGAGGTCGGTCCCGGAGTGGGCGGCCTCCGAGATGAAGCCGAGGCTGCCGGTCGCGAGGCCGGTCCCGAGCTTCAGAGCGATCAGCACGCAGGCGGCCAGCACCGAGACGAGCGCGGTGCGGCGCTGCAGGGTCATGCCCGAACTGTAGGCGTGCGAACGCGGCGAGCTACCGAACGGGGCACGGCGGGCGCCCGGCCGCTCGCTCGCTCAGACGCAGTCCTGGAGGGCTCTCGCCTCGGGCAGGCAGCCGAGCTTCTTCAGCGTGTTGTTCTCGATCTGGCGGATCCGCTCGCGCGTGACGCCGAAGGCGCGCCCGACCTCCTCGAGGGTTTGCGGGTGCTCGCCGCAGAGCCCGTAGCGGAGCTCGATGACCCGGCGCTCGCGGTCGGGCAGGGCTTCGAGCGCGCGGTCCAGGTCCTCACGTCGCAGGGACAGCGAGGCGGTCTCGAACGGCGACGCCGCCGTCTCGTCCTGGACGAAGTCCCCGAGCTCGGACTCCTCCTCCTCGCCGATCGGCTTCTCGAGCGAGATGGGCAGCTGCGCGAGCCGGAGGATCTCCCGAACCTCGGCCGGATCCAGCTCGAGCTCGGCCGCGATCTCCTCGGGCTTCGGGTCGCGTCCGAGTCGCTGCACGAGCTGGCGCTCGACGTGAAGCACCTTGTTCAGCTTCTCGACCATGTGGACGGGGATCCGGATCGTCCGTGCCTTGTCTGCGATCGCCCGCGTGACGGCCTGACGGATCCACCAGGTCGCGTAGGTCGAGAACTTGTAGCCCCGGCGGTAGTCGAACTTCTCGACCGCGCGGATCAACCCCAGGGAGCCTTCCTGGATCAGGTCGAGGAACGAGAGGCCCCGCCCGAGATAGCCCTTCGCAATCGAGACGACCAGGCGGAGGTTCGCCTCGATCATCTGCTGCTTGGCGGCCATGTCGCCGCGCTCGATCCGCTTCGCGAGGTACACCTCCTGGTCGGCGGTCAGCAGCGGGACCCTGCCGATCTCACGGAGGTACAGGCGAAGCGAGTCGAGCGAGTGCTCGACCGTGAGGTCGAGCTGGAGCGCCGCAGGGATCGCGCTCGGGGCGACTGCACGGTCGTCCGCTGCCGGTTGCTCCTCGTGGTGGGGGGCCTTGTGCTGCTCCCCCTCGAGCAGCTCGACGCCGTGCTCGACGAGGTAGGTGTAGACGTCCTCGACCTGCTCCCTCGTCACGTCGACGTCCTCGAGTGCGGTCGCAACCTCGTCGTAGGTCAGGAACCCCTTCTCGAGCCCGTCGTGAACGAGACGGTGGAGCTCTTCGACGTCGGGCAGCGCGATCTCGGCCGTGACCATGGACCTCGCCTCTCTCGTTCCCTCCGACAACAAGCCTGTTCGATTCGAACGATTCAGCCGGCGAGATCGTCCTGCCCCGGCCTGAGGGGCGGCATTGTACACCTCCGCGAATCCGATGTCGGCGGTTCTCGACATCCCGGCCATACAGCCCCGCCTCGACGCTGGCTCCGCAAGTTTCCGACGGCTTGCCTACTCTTACCTACGGGTGAACGAGGGGCGCCGCATATCCAGACGCCCGTCAGGAGGATCATGACCAGACGTCAGGAATACGCTCCCAGGAGCAGCTAGACCATGACGCCGCCACGAGCTTCCACCGAGAGCCGCACCACCCGGCGCGCCGTCGGGGCGAGAGTCTCGGGCCTCTTCGACGAGCATTCCTCGATGGTCTTCGGGCTCTGCCGCCTGCTCCTTCGCGACCACCACGAGGCCGAGGACGCCTCCCAGCAGACCTTCGTGTCGGCCTACCGGGCACTGCTCCGGGGCACCGAGCCCCGTGAGGCCGGCCCCTGGCTCGCCGCCATCGCCCGCAACGAGTGCCGCGCCCGCCTGCGCAAGCGCGTGCGCGCTCCGATCCCGCTCGAGGACGAGTTCGAGATCCCCGACGGCGCCGACCTCGCCGACGTTGCCGATCTCCGGGCCGAGTTCGATCTGCTCACCGACGAGATCGCGAAGCTCCCGAGCCGGCAGCGTGAGGCGATCGCGCTCCGCGACTTCCTCGGGCTCTCCTATGAGGAGGTCGCGTCCACGCTGTCCGTATCGGTTCCCGTCGTCGAGTCGCTGCTCTTCCGGGCCCGGCGCCGCCTCCGCGACAGCGTCCGCACCGTTCCGCGCTACGCGGCCGGCATCGTGATGGTGCCGGTGGCGCTGCGCGCCGCGGTCGCGCGTGACGTTCCCGACTTCGACGCGGCCGCTCTCGGTGGCGGTGCAGCTGCCGGCCTCGGCGCTGCCGCCCTCGCAAAGCTGCTCTCCATGCCGTTCACGATCAAGGCCGCGGCCACGACGGCCGCGGTCGTCGCGGCCGGCTCCGTCGTCGCGCCCCAGCTGCTGCACAGGCCGCCCTCGACGCCGGCCGCCGGCCTGCGGATGACAGCGCTCGGCCAGGTAGAGGGCCAGGGTGCCGCAGGAACCGCCACGACGGCTGCCGCTCCCGTCGCGAGCTCCGAGACCCCGGCCACCTCGCCTGCCGCCGAGTCGCCGGCCCCGGTCGAGCCGGCGACCGCCGAGCCCGGGACCCCCGGCGACGCCGTCGCCCCGTCGGATGAGCCGGCGCTCGACCCGGACAGGGTGAGCGCGTCGACCGATCCCCCGGCCGAGCCGGCGCCCGTGCTTCCGGCCGGGCCGTCCGAGGCGCCCGGGGAGCCCTCCGCCTGCACTGCGACGCCCGCCGAGCCGTGCGAGACGCCCGGCGAGGAGCCCGCACCTCCGGCCGAGCCCGTTCCCGAGACGGACGAGCCGGCGCTCACGGGCAGTCTCGACGAGGTCTGGGGGCACATCCTCGATTCCGAGGGCAAGCCCGACGGCGGCCAGGGCCTGCGCGACAGGCCCGAGTCGGGCCCGCAGTAGCCCGGCCGGACGCGCCGAGCTCCCTCTACGCTGCATCCGACGGCCCACGGGGGACTGCGGGCCTGCGAGCCGATGCCAGAGCTACCCGAGATCGAAGCGCTTCGTCGTCTCCTCGACGCTCCCGTCCGGACGGCGCAGATCGAGTCGGTCGGCCCGGCCCACGTCGCGACCGTCAAGACCTTCGACCCGCCCGTCGTCGCGCTCGCCGGCCGGCGCCTCGCCGGCGCCCGGCGGCGCGGAAAGAACCTGCTGTTTCCGACCGACGACGGGGAGCTCGTCCTGCACGTGCACCTGATGAGCGCGGGCCGCCTCTCGTACCTGCCGCCGGCCGGCCGGCAACCGAAGAGACCGGCGTTCCGGCTCGACTTCGCGGACGGCGCGGCGCTCGTGCTGACCGAGCCCGGGTCGAAGAAGCGCGCCCGCGTGGGCCTCTACCGGCCCGATGCGATCGAGCTCGAGCTCGGCCACCTCGGGCCGGAGGCGCTCGGGCTTGGCGTCGACGAGCTGACGGGGATCCTGCGGGCGCAGGCACGGCGCCTCCACCCGCTGCTTCGCGACCAGCGGGCGCTCGCGGGGATCGGCCGGGCATGGTCGAACGAGATCCTCCTCGCGGCGCGGCTCTCGCCCTACGCGCTCTCCACCGAGCTGACGGACGACGAGGTCGAACGCCTGTCCAGAGCGATCGACGACGAGCTCGGACGCGGCCTCGCGCTCCGCGAGCAGGGTGCGCCGGACGCGAAGGTCTACCGGATCCACGGGCGCGCGGGACAACCGTGCCCGCACTGTGCGACGCCGATCGCGCAGATCGACTTCGAGGAGCACACGGTCTACTACTGCCCGTCCTGCCAGACGGGCGGGCGGGTGTTGAAGGATCGCAGGCTGTCGCGACTCCTGCGCTAGCAGGTAGCGTTTGACGCCGTGGAACGGCGCACGGCGTTCGAGACCGATCTCCAGGCGTCGCCGCCCGAGGTCCGGATCGGGCTCTCGCGAGCGGGCGTGACCGGCGTCGAGAAGGCCGTTCAGATGCGGTACGGCGACGTCGACGCGGTCGTGGCCGCGACGATCGACTGCTTCGTCGATCTCGACCCGGCCCAGAAGGGCGTTCACATGTCGCGCTTCCCCGAGCTGTTCGGCGAGGCGATCGACGAGGTCGTGATGGCCGAGAAGCTCCTCGTCGAGAACCTCGCCGCCCACATCGCCGAGCACATCCTCGACCGCCAGCAGGCCCTGCGGGCGGAGGTGAAGATCTCCGCGCGGTACCCGATCGAGCGCCGGACTCCCGTGACCGAGCTGCGAACGCAGGAGCTCGTCACGCTGCTCGGGCTCGCGGTCGCCTCGCCGCGCGGCACGCGGAAGGCGATCGGAGTCGAGGCAACGGGGATCACGGCGTGCCCCTGCGCGCAGGGGCTCGTGCGCGAGAGCGCTGCCGATCGGCTGGCCGAGGCGGGGTTCTCGCCCGGTGACATCGACCGGATGTTCTCGCTCGTCCCCCTGGCAACGCACAACCAGCGTGGGCGCGGGACGCTCGTGATCGGGACGAACCGCCGCCTCCGCGCGGAGGACCTCGTCGAGATCGTCGAGCAGTCGATGAGCTCGCCGATCTACGAGCTGCTCAAGCGCCCGGACGAGCTCTTCGTCGTCGAGCACGCCCACCTCCAGCCGCGCTTCGTCGAGGACGTCGTCCGGCAGATGGTCGGCCAGGTGCTCGCCGACCACGGATCACTGCTCGAGGAGCAGGACTTCGTGCACGCCCGGCAGGTCAACTTCGAGACGATCCACAACCACGACGTCCTTGCGGAGCGTTCTGGCACGATCGGCGACCTCCGTCGGGAGCTCGCGACGGGCGAGCGCTCCGACGGGTATCTCGAGCTCAGAGACTGGCTGCAGAGCCCCGTCTGAGCAGGCGCGAGCGCACCGAGAAGCTCGAGCGGCGCTCCTCGCCGTGAAGCAGGCGGGCGATGTTGCCGCGGTGCAGTACCCAGATCGCCACGGCGGCACCGATCGTGAAGCCGACGACGGGCCAGGGCATCGCGAACGCGAGGGCGAATAGCGGCAGCGAGGTCCCCGCGGCCAGCGAGCCCACCGACGCATAGCGCGTCGCCAGGAACGCGACGATCCAGACGACGGCGGCGCAGAGGCTGACGAGCGGAGCGACCGCGAGCAGCACTCCCCCCGTCGTCGCGACGATCTTGCCGCCCCTGCGGAACCCGAGGAACAGCGGCCGGTAGTGGCCGGCGAGCGCGGCGGAGCCCGCGAGGACTCCGATCAGCTCGTCACCGACGTAGCGTCCGAGCAGCCCGGCCGCCAGCCCCTTGGCAACATCGAGCAGGAGGACGGCAAGCCCGAGTCGCGCGCCGCACGTCCGCCACACGTTCGATGCACCGACGTTGCCGCTCCCGACCGTGCGGATGTCGATCCGCCGAACGGCGAGCGGCAGCCAGTACGCGAACGGCAGGCTGCCGAGGACGTACCCGGCAGCGATCAGCAGCCCTTCGGTCACCGCGGCCCTCCTCCTGCCGGGCGCATACCGGCGGCGTCAGACCCGGATGCCGTACCTGGCGATCCAGTCGTTGACCACGCCCCAGTCGAGGTTTGCAAGGAACGCGTCGATGTACGCGCCGCGGTCGGTCTGGTAGTCGAGGAAGTAGGCGTGCTCGTACACGTCGAGCGCGATGAGCGGGGTCGCGTTCCAGATCGGGAACGTGTTCTGTGCGTCGCCGACGTAGGTGAACAGCCGCTGCTCGTCCCAGTCGTATGCCGTCCAGGCCCAGCCGCGGCCCGCCATGCCGCTCGCCTTGAGGTCCGTCCTCCAGGCGGCCACGGAGCCGAAGTTCAGCTCGATCAGCTCCCGCGCGGCGCCGGTCGGATCGCCGCCGGAGCCTCCGAGGTGCCCGAAGTAGACCTCGTGGTTCTTGACCCCGCCGATCGCGAAGGTCAGGTCGACCTTCAACGCTCGAATGTCCGAGTACACCTGGTTGGCCGCGCCCGCGTCGACCTCGGCAAGCCGGCCCAGGATCTCGTTCCGCTTGTTGCAGTAGCCCTGGTAGAGCTTGTAGTGGGCCTCGATGGAGGCACGGGAGATCCCGTCCATCTCGAGCAGCTCCGGCCGGAGCTCGCGCGGTGCGATCTCCTCGAAGTTGAACACAAGGGTGGCCATTCGTCTCCTATCTCCTCTGCTTCCCGGCGTCGCCGCGCCGAGCCGGTCTGAGCGCGCAGAGCTTATCGTGTTCACCCGGGCGGCAAGCGCGGGGTGGTCGCAGGCGGACGGCGCCGGGCGCGGCGAATCCGCCCGGGCCCGGCGGCCGTGCACCGGCGTCCGGTCTCGGACGTAGGCTGGGACGTGTGGCCGGCGAGCGGGAGATTCGGCTGTTCGAGCACGGGTTCGTCCGCCTCGATGCGGCGATGGCAGACGACCTGTCCGTGGCCAACTCGGCCCGCGTGTCGTTTGCGAGGCGCAAGGAGGTGCTCGACGAGTCCGACACGGGCCTCGTCCGGTTCCTCATGCGCGACCGGCACGGAACGCCGTTCGAGCACAACGCGTTCCGGTTCCACGTGCGCTGCCCGCTCTTCGTCGCCCGCGAGTGGTTCCGGCACCGGGTCGGCTCCTTCAACGAGGAGTCGGCCCGGTATCACCAGCTCGAGGGCGACTTCTACGTCCCGGCGCCGGAGGACGTCCGCTCCCAGGTCGGCAAGCCGGGCTCCTACGCCTTCGAGCCGGTCGACGGCGAGACCGCCGCGGGCGTTCGCGAGGATCTCGCGGCGCACTACGGCCGGGCATATCGGCTCTACCAGGAGCTGATCGATCGCGGCCTCGCGAAGGAGCTCGCCCGCTGCGTGCTCCCGATGGGGACCTTCACCCAGTTCTACTGGACGGTCAACGCCCGGAGCCTCATGAACTTCATCTCCCTCCGCAACGCACCGACTGCCCAGTACGAGATCCGCCGGTACGCCGAGGCGCTCGAGACGATCTTCGCCGAGCTGATGCCCGTGACGTGCGCGGCGTTCGTCGAGAACGGTCGGATCGCGCCGTAGGCCGGGTCAGTCCCGGCGAGAAACGGTCAGCGTCAGGCGCTCGAGAGACTCGACCGTCACGGCCTCTCCCGGGTCGGCGCCCTCGGGGCAGAGCGCCTCCCAGATCTCGCCGTCGAGCTTCACCTGGCCGCGTGGGCGGCACGGCGTGATCACGGTCGCCCTCCTGCCGATCATCGTCTCACCTCCCGTCCGGGGGCGGCGGCGCTGGCTCCACCGGTACCAGAAGTACGACTCGCCGATCTCGAGCAACGCGGCGATCCCGACGACCACCCAGCCGAGCGGCTCCGGGAGCCAGAGGACGGCGAGCAGGACGGCGATGACGAAGAGCACGCGGAGCGGCCGGGTCAGCCCTCGTGCGGCTTCGTGACCGGCACGAGACCCGCAGGTGCGAGCCCGGCGACGAAGCGCGTCAGCGGATCCGTGCTGCGGTCACGGTCCTCGGCACGCTCCTTCCGGGCCACGGCCGCCCTGACGAGACGCCCGCCGAGATGCTTGACGGGCTCCGGCGGGAACCCGCCCGTGGGGGGCAGCGAGCTCGCCGCCGCTGCCCACTCGTCGTCCAGGCCGAGCGCGAGCGCGCAGAGGATGCGCCCGGCGACGTGACAGGGGCCGACGCCGTTGCCGGAGAACCCGCCGCCGAACACGATGTCCGGACGTCCGCCGAGCGGTCCGAAGAACGGCAGGCCGCTGTGCGAGCGGTCGATCGGCCCCGTCCAGACGGTCGGCGCAGGCACGTCGGCGAGCGCCGGGTACAGC
>JAXLSU010000019.1:0-28279 GCA_046330455.1 Gaiellales bacterium | reverse complement strand
GCACCTCGCCGCAGACCGGGCACGGATCGACGGGCCCACGGGTATCGCCTACCCCGACCCGATGACGACGAACCTCGCGAAGTGGACGTTCGCCCGCGGCTACCACGAGGCCGTCGAGCAGGTGATCGACATCGCCGGCGGGCTGCTCGTCACCGGACCGTCCGGTCACGACTGGCGCTCCGACGAGGTCCGTCCCTACCTCGAGAAGTACTTCGTCGGCGCGGTGCCGGCGGAGGAGCGGCTCGCCCTGCTCAACCTGGCCTCGGACCTCCTCGCCCGCGAGTACGCGGGCTACCAGAGCGTCCTCGCCGTGCATGCCGAAGGTTCGCTCGAGGCCGAGAAGCTGATGCTGTACCGGTCGTACGATCCGCGGAAGGCGCTCGCCTACGCCCGGGAGCTCGCCGGGCTTCCCAGCGGCTGACCGCTCGCCGTGGAGCTCCTCCCCGGCTACCGGCTCCGGCCCGCGCTGGACAGCGATGCCGGGGCGGTCGCAGCACTCGTGAACGCCGAGTCCGAGGCCGTGCTCGGAACACCGATCATGACGCCGTCGGTGTGCCTCGAGCTCTGGCGGATACCGTCCGTCGATCGCGACTGTGACGTCGCCGTGGTCGAGACGGGTGCCGGCGAGCTGTGCGGGTACCTCTACCTGCACGCCGAGTCGCCGTACACCGCGGTCTTCGCGATCGGTGTCGTCGCGCTCCCCTTCCGCGGCCGGGGGCTCGGGGCCGCGATCCTGGACGAGAGCGAGCGGCGCGCACGGCGCTACCTCGAGCTCGTGGATCTGCACGGGCGCGTGGTCATCCATGCCGGGACGCTCGCCGGCATGCCGGCGGCTGCCGCACTGCTCACGGCGCACGGGTACCGGGAGGTGCGGCGTTTCCTGTTGATGAGGACGGAGCTCACCGGCGAGAGACCGCCGGTCGCCACGCCGGAGGGGATCGAGATCCGCACGGTCGCAGTGGTGGACGCGGGACCGGTTCACGACGTCCACGTCGAGGCCTTCGCGGATCACTGGGGGGAAGGCGAGACGTCGCTCGCCGACTTCCTCCACCACTCGTTCGAGTCGCCGGACTTCGATCCCGGCCTCTGGTTCGTCGCCGTTGCCGGAGGGAACGTGGTCGGCTACCTGGGCGCCGTCGAGGAGGCGGCCGAGGATCCCGCCCGCGGCTACGTCAAGGTCCTCGGCGTCCGTCGCGCGTATCGCCGGCGCGGCATCGGCGAGGCACTCCTCGTGCATGTCTTCTGCGAGCTCGCTGCCCGCGGCAAGACGGGTTGTGACCTCCACGTCGACGCCGAGTCCCAGACCGGGGCGACGCGGCTCTACGAGCGCGTCGGTATGCGCGCACACCCGCGCTTCGCGACCTGGGAGAAGGAGCTCCGGCCCGCGGCCCGCTAAGCTGCCCGCGCCTGGAAAGGGGAGAGAAAGGAGCGCGTGCCGATGGGCGTCCTCGCCAACAATCCGGGGATCTACGACCTCGTCGCCTCGAGCGTCCAGGTCGAGCAGCTCGCGACGGGGTTCGGGTTCACGGAGGGCCCGATCTGGCATCCGGACGGATACCTGCTGTTCTCCGACATGCCGAGGGACGTTCGCCGCAGGTGGACGGAGGCGGACGGGATCGTCGAGGTGATGACACCGGCCAACAAGTGCAACGGCCTGACGCTCGACGGCGACCTGAGCCTCTACGTCTGCGAGCACGCGACGAGCCACGTGGCCCGCGCGACCCTGAACGCCGACGGTACCGAGGCGGGCCGCGAGACGATCGCCTCCCACTACGACGGCAAGGAGCTGAACTCACCGAACGACATCGTCGTACGGAGCGACGGCTCGGTGTACTTCACCGATCCGTTGTACGGACGTCACGACGCGCCGTACGGGGTGGGTCGGGAGCCCGAGCTCGGGTTCCAGGGCGTCTACCGGATCCCTCCTGGCGGGGGCGCAATCGAGCTCCTGGCCGACGACTACGACCAGCCGAACGGTCTCTGCTTCTCGCCCGACGAGCAGACGCTCTACGTGAACGACTCCGGGAAGATGGAGCTGCGGCGCTACGCCGTGAGCGCCGGCGGCTCGCTCTCGGGGGGTGAGGTGATCCTCGACGGGATCGTCGACCCCGAGCGCTACCCGGGCGGGATCTGCGACGGGATGAAGTGCGACGAGCACGGGAACATCTGGGTCACCGGCCCGGGCGGGGTCTGGGCCGTGTCGGCCGACGGCGAGCACCTGGGGACGGTCGAGGTGCCGGAGGTCGTCGCCAACCTGGGCTGGGGAGGCCCGGGCTGGGACGAGCTGTACCTCACGGCGTCGACGTCCCTCTATCGCTTCCGGTGCAAGGTGCGCGGCACGCCCGTCGCCTACATGCGCTGAGCGCGAAACGAGGGAGGAACGATGGCACTGAGGATCGATCCCGGCAGGAGCGCGCTCGTGGCGCTCGAGTTCCAGAACGACGTCGTGATGCCCGGAAGCAGCTTCGGCGAGGGCGGCGAGGCGGCGGCCGCGCACGCGAAGAGCCGCAACGCGCTCCCGAATGCGAAGTCGGTGCTCGCGGCCGCCCGCGCTGCCGGGCTGCCCGTGATCCACGTCCAGTACGTCGTCGAGCGGGGCGCGACCGGGCTGAAGCTGAACACGGGCCTCTTCCAGGCCGTCAAGGACGTCAAGGGCCTCGTCCGCGGCACCTGGGGCGCGGCACCCGTCAAGGGCTTCGAGCCGCGCCGAGGCGAGCTGGTTGTCGAGAAGATGCGCATGAACGCGTTCCACGGCACGAACCTCGCCGTCCTCCTCGACGGCCTCGGCGCCGACACGATCGTCGCGATGGGCGGCTGGACGAACCTCTCCGTCGAGCACACGTGCAGGCATGCGGCCGACGCCGGCTTCCGGCCGGTGGTCGTCACCGACGCAACCTGGACACTCAGCGAGGAGTGGCAGCAGGCGGCGCTGGACTACGCACTCAGCGTGGTCGCCGAGCAGGCGACCGCGGCAGAGGTCGTCGCGGCGCTACGGCGGCGGACGCGCCCGAAGCGGAGCTGACGGGTGCGCGCCGCGCTGTTTCGCGAGCCCGGCGCGCCGCTCGAGGTCAGGGAGGTCGAGCTCGACGGGCCGGGCCCGCGCGACGTCGTCGTGCGGATGGTCGCCGTCGGCGTCTGCGGCTCCGACCTCCACGTGGTCAGGGGCGAATGGCGCCGGTCTGTGCCGATGATCCTCGGTCACGAGGGTTCAGGGATCGTCGAGTCCGTTGGCAGCGAGGTGGTGTCCGTCCAGCCGGGCGACCCGGTCGTGCTCTCGTGGGCGCCCGCCTGCGGAGCGTGCGCTGCCTGCCGCCGGGGCCGGCGAACGGCGTGCCTGCCGCTGCGAGAGGCGATCGGCAAGGGGACGCTGCCCGACGGGACGACCCGCCTGCGGATCGGCGATGAGACCGTCTACCGGATGACGACCGTCGGCGCTCTGGCCGAGCTCGTGCTCGTGCCGGAGGCGGCCGCTCTGCCGCTCCCGGGCGGAATCCCACTCGAGCAGGCGGCCCTGCTCGGCTGCGCCGCGCTGACGGGCGTCGGCGCGGTTCGCAACTCCGAGCGGGTCGGTCCGGGCAGCTCCGTCGTCGTGATCGGGGCCGGTGGAGTCGGCCAGTTCTGCGTGCAGGGTGCGCGCCTCGCCGGAGCGTCGACGATCGTGGCGATCGACCCCTCCCCGGTGAGGCGTGAGCTCGCGCTCGCCGCCGGGGCGACCCACGTGGCGGTGCCCGAGGCTGCGGCCGGGCTCGTCGGCGAGCTCACCGGCGAGGGGGTCGACGCGGCGTTCGAGGCCGTCGGTTCGGCCTCGACTGCCGAGGCCGCGCTGGCGCTCGCCAGGCCGGGCGGGTATGCGTGCCTCGTCGGGATGCCGGCCGGCGGGGCCCGGCTCGATCTCGACCCGCTCGAGTTCGTGAATCGCGAGAAGCTGCTGACCGGGTCGGTGTACGGATCGGAGGATCCCGTCGCGGCCCTCCCCCGGTTGCTCGAGGACGTCGCCGGCGGGGAGCTGCGGCTGGCGCCGCTTCTCGGGCCGTCGTATCCGCTCGAGCGTGCAGACGACGCGATCCAGGCCGCCCTCTCCGCCACGACGGCCCGGGTCCTGGTAACGATGCAGGCACACTGATGGGAATTCGCGTCGGGATCGACACCGGGGGAACGTTCACCGACCTCGTCGCCGTCGACGACACGGGACGGTCGTTCCTCGCCAAGGTCCCCTCGACGCCGGACAACCCGGTTGCCGCGCTCTCGGCGGCGCTCGCCGGGGCCGGGATCGAGCCCGCGGAGGTCGAGTTCGTCGTGGTCGGCACCACGATCGGGATCAACGCCGTGCTCACACACAGGGGCGCCCGCGTCGTCTACCTGACCACGAAGGGGTTCGAGGACATCCCCTACATCCAGCGGATCAACCGCAAGCACCACTACGACTTCCACTGGCGCAAGCCGACCCCGCTCGTGCGCCGCCGCGACTGTATCGGCGTCCCGGAGCGCCTCGACGAGGAAGGGCGGGTGCTCGAGCCTCTCGACGTCGAAGCGCTCACGGCTGCACTCGACGGGCTGGTGCTCGACGGGGACCGGGTCGCGGTTGCCGTCTGCCTGCTCTTCTCCTACCTCAACCCCGAGCACGAGCTGGCCGTCCGCGACGTCGTCCGCGACCGGCTTCCAGGTGTTTCCGTCTCCCTTTCGCACGAGCTCGCGCCGATCTGGCGCGAGTACGAGCGCGGGACGACGGTGATAGTCGACGCGTTCACGAAGCCGCTCGTCGAGGCGTACGTCGACGGCGTCTCGGCGGCGCTCACCGGGTCGGGCCTGGATTCCCCCTGGGCGCTGCTCAAGTCGAACGGGGGGCACGCCCTCGCCGCCGAGGCCCATGCCAAGCCGGCTCATCTGCTCCTCTCCGGCATCGCCGGGGGCGGCATCGGCGGCGCCACGATGGCGCGGGCGGCCGGCGCACCGGACGCGATCGCGCTCGACATGGGCGGGACGAGCTGCGACGTCTGCCTGATCCTCGACGGTGAGCCTCTCTACTCATCCGACTTCGAGGTCGAGTTCGGCTTCCCCGTCAGCGTGCCGAGCGTCTCCACCCGGACGATCGGCGCGGGCGGCGGCTCGATCGGATGGGTCGATCCCGGCGGCTTCCTGCAGGTGGGGCCCCAGAGCGCCGGCGCCTCGCCCGGACCGGTCTGCTACGGGAGGGGCGGGACCGAGGCGACGATCACCGACGCGAACGTCGTGCTCGGCCGGCTCGACCCGAACTTCTTCCTCGGCGGCCAGATGCCCCTCGACGCATCACTCGCCACCGCGGCGCTCGAGCGTCTCGGCGAGCAGCTCGACCTCGACGCCGTCGATGTCGCCTCGGCGATGGTGCGTGTCTGCAACGAGAACATGGCGAACGCGATCCGGATCGTCACCGTCGAGCAGGGGATCGACCCGCGCGAGCTCGCGCTCGTCGCGATCGGCGGCGCCGGGGCGACCCACGCGTGCGAGATCGCCGAGTCGCTCGGGATGCTGCGCGTGATCGTCCCACCTGCCCCGGGCGTGTGCTCCGCCTTCGGGGCGCTCGCCGCGACCGTGCGCGTGGATGCCGTGCGGAGCGTCTACCTGACCGATGCCCGGGTGACATCCGGCGAGCTCGATGCGCTCTTCGCCGAGCTCGAGGAGACCGCGCGCGGCGAGTTCGCGGTTCAGGGCCCCGGCGAGACGCCGTCGGTGCGCCGCTCGCTCGCCATGCGCTACCAGGGTCAGAACTACGAGCAGGAGGTCACCGTTCCCGAGGGCACGATCGACGACGGCGTGCTCGCCGCCGTGTACTCGGAGTACGGCCGGCTCTACGAGGAGTTCTACGGCTACCGTCTCGACCGGATCCCGATCGAGCTCGTCCGGCTCTCCGTCGTGGTGACCGGGCAGGAGCACGCGTTCCCGCGCCTTCCCGGCGTGCCCGACGTGGAAGCGTCGGAGCCCACGACGAGGATGGTGTTCTTCCCCGGGCCCGGCTTCGTCGAGACGGCGATCGTGCTGCGCGAGCAGCTCGCACCGGGGGCGAAGCTCGCGGGCCCCGCGATCGTCGAGTTCGTGGACTCGACTGCGGTCGTGCCGCCGGGGTGGCTTCTGACCGTCCTTGCCAACGGGATCCTGGAGGTGACGCGCCCGTGAGCATCGATCCCGTCACGCTCGCCGTGCTGAACAACGCGTTCGTGAACATCTGCCGCGAGATGGGGATCACGATGATCCGCACCGCCTTCTCGCCGATCTTCAACGAGGGGCTCGACTTCTCGTGCGTGCTCTTCGACCGGCGCGGGAACATGATCGGCCAGGCGGAGTTCTGCCCGGCCCAGATCGCGGCGAGCCTGTTCATCGTCCGCTGGACGCTCGAGGAGCTCGGCGCGGACTCGTTCGAGCCGGGCGACGTCGTCCTCCACAACGATCCGTACCGGGGCGGCGCGCACATTCCCGAGCACTCCGTGATCCGGCCCGTGTTCCACGGCGGCGAGCTGTTCGGCTTCGTCGCGAACGTCGGCCACCTGGCCGAGATCGGCGGGAAGGCCGTCGGGAGCTTCGCGGCCGATGCGACCGAGGTCTTCCAGGAGGGCCTTCGCATCCCGCCGGTCAAGATCGTGAGCCGCGACGAGCACGTGATGGACCTGTGGCGGCTGATCATGGCCAACCACCGGACGCCCCGCAACACGTGGGGTGACTTGAACGCGCAGATCGGCTCGCTCCGGGTTGCCGAGCGCCGCGTCCTCGAGCTGCTCGATCGCTACGGGCGGGAGTACGTCGAGCAGGCTGCGGACGAGCTCATGGACTACTCCGAGCGGTGGATGCGCAGCGAGGTCGAGGCGATCCCGGACGGGACGTACGAGTTCACCGAGCGGATGGAGGACGACGGGGTGGTCGACCAGCCCGTGACGTTCCACGTCACGGTGACGGTGAAGGGCGACGAGATGGTCGTCGACTGGACGGGCACCGATGCCCAGGTCCGCGGGCCGATCAACGCCACGTACGGCGTGACGGCCGGCGCCACCTACAACGCGATCTTCCACCTGACCGACATGCACATCCCCAAGAACTCGGGCGCCTACCGTCCGATCCGGATCATTGCGCCGCCCGGCTCCGCCGTGAACGTCGTGTACCCGGGCCCGTCCGTGGGCGGCAACACCGAGACGCACCCGAAGCTCGCCGACATGGTCGTCGCGGCGCTCGCGCCCGCGCTGCCCGATCGTGTCGCGGCCGCCGAGGGCGGCACGGCCTGCAACTTCCTGTTCGGCGGCTTCCACCCGAAGACCGGCGACTACTACGCGAACTACCACCTCGAGGGCGGCGGCTGGGGTGCGAAGTCCTACGACGACGGCAACGACGCGATCATCGTCAAGAACGGCAACTGCCGGAACACGCCCGTCGAGATCTTCGAGACGCGCTACCCGCTTCGGATCGTCGAGTACTCGCTCCTTTCCGACTCCGGCGGGGCCGGCCGCATGCGCGGCGGCCTCGGAACGAGGCGGATCTTCCGCGTCGAGGAGGGCGCGGAGGTGACGGCGAACGCGCTCTTCGACCGCACGAAGCCGGGCTTCGGCGCCTACGGACTCGAGGGCGGCGGCAAGGGCGCGCAGGGGGCGATTCTCGTCAAGCGGGCCGGCGAGACCGAGTTCCGGACGTTCAGCGAGGTGTTCGGGACGGTGTCTCCCTCGAAGTTCACGAACATCACGCTGCGGTCGGGCGACGAGGTGCTGATCGACTCGCCCGGCGGCGGCGGGTACGGAGAGGCCCGCGAGCGCGACCGCGCGCGCATCGCCGACGACGTCGACCAGGGCTTCGTCTCGACCCGGGCGGCACGCGAGCTGTACGGATGGGAGGCCTGAGGTGGGGGAGTGGGAGACCCTCGAGACCGCGGTGTGGGAGACGAACGTGACGCCGTGCGAGTGCTGCGGGCAGATCGTCGCGAAGCGCCTCTGGGTGGTCGACGTCGAGGGGAGCACGATGCGCTTCTGCTCGCCCGCCTGCGAGGAGCTCTACCGGGCCTACGTGATTCCCCGGAAGGCACGGGCGACGTAGGTTCCCCGGGGCGTCGCCTCTGCGGGGCCCGTACAGTATCGAGCCGTGGCACGAAAGACGACCATCTTCGACGCGATCGCGTCGGGAAGCGAGAGCAGGGTCAAGCGGTTCCTGACGCTGCACCCCGAGGCGCTGTCGGAGCGAAACGACGAGGGCCAGTCGCCGCTCATGGCGAGCCTCTACGCGGGCGAGCCGGCGATCGTCGCGATCCTGCTCGAGCGGGGCGCCTCGCCGGATCACTTCGAGGCCGCCGCGCTCGGAGACGTCGAGCTGCTCGGCCGGCAGCTGCGGCGGAGCCGGAAGAGGGCGGGCGCCTTCTCGACGAACGGCTTCACGTGCCTGCACTACGCCGCGTTCTTCGGTCAGCCGGAGGCGGCCGCGCTGCTGCTTGCGCACGGGGCCGACGTGGAGGCCGAGTCGCGAAACCGGATGCTCCCGCTCGCCCGGCCGCTCCACATCGCAATGGAGGGAACGCGGCCGCTCGAGGTCGCGACCGTGCTGCTGGACGGCGGGGCAGACCCGAACTCGACCCAGAGCGGCGGCTGGACCGCGCTGCATTCGGCGGCCCTCCACGGCGATCTCGCCCTCGTTCAGCTGCTGCTCGCCAGGGGCGCCCTCGCGTGGATCGAGGCGTACGACATGACGAGACCGCTCGACTTCGCGATCGAGCGGCGCCACGCGGAGATCGTGAGGCTGCTCCAGAAGCAGCCGAAGCGAAAGGCGGCCGTCGCTAGGGCTGGTAGCGCGTCACGGTCCCGTCGTCGTAGTTTGTGATCCACAACGAGCCGGCACCGACCGCCATCCCCGTCGGGTTGCGCCCTGCCTCGATCGTCCGGTCGAGGACAGTGGCGCTCGCAGCGTCGATCTCGTAGACGGGCGCCGTCTCGCCCGGCAGCGCGAGCTCGACGGCGTAGACCTCGGTCTTCCCGGCAGCGACCGACGTTCGCCCACCTTCCGAGATCCGGACGGTCGCGACGAGCTGGTTCGTCCCGGGGTCGATCTCGGCCACGGTCCCGTTGTTCGAGCTGACCCAGATCGCGCCGGCCCCGAACGCCACGTACTCGGGGAGGTTCGGAACGAGGATCGTTCTCACGATCTCGTTCGAGCGAGGGTCGATCCTCGACACGCCGCCTCCCGCCCCGTCGGGCGGGTGGCTGGCCGCGACCCACACGGAGCCATGGCCGATCACGATTCCCTGCGGGAAGCCCTCGAGTGGGATCTCGGCAACGACCTCACCGGTTGCCGGGTCGAGCCGCGTCACGAGGCCGAGGTTCGGGCTCGTGACCCAGACCGCATTGGGGCCTGCGGCGACGCAGGCGGCGTCCTCGACCGGGATCAGGCGGGTGAAGCGGCCCGATCTCGTCGAGAGCCGCGCGATGTTCCCGGACAGCGTCGCAACCCACACGCCCCCGGCGCCGACGGCGATCCCGCAGGGCCGCTGGCTTCCCAGCTCGTCGCCCGCGCCGGACTGCGAGAGCACCTCGCCCGTCTCGGCGTCGATCCGCACGACCCGGCGTCCGTCGCGGACGACCCAGGCGCTGCCGCCGCCGACCGCGACCGCGTTCGGGAAGCCCCCGACGGGGATCGTCGAGGTCGTCCCCTCGTCGACCTGCCTCGACCGTGCCGGTGTCGACGCTCCCGTGTCTGTCCCGCGCCGGTCGTGAGCGCCGGCTCGGTCTCGGCCGAGCCTCCGTCGTCGCGGAGCACGAGCAGGACGCCGGCGAACACGCCGAGCCCGACGAGCAGGCCGACGATCGCGGCAAGTGCAGCTTGGGTCTGCCGGCTCACGCAGTCTCGATCATTCGCGGCGTTCCTCCTCGATCCTCGCGGCCCGGATCCGGGCGGCGCTGCGACGTGCTGGAACGATAGTCGGCCAGCTTGACGCGCCTCGTGAATGCCCGCTAGCCTCTAACCGTCCCGGCAACCCGCAACGAGAGGGGGATGGCAAATGAAGACGTCGACCGCCAGCTCCGGTTGCGGGCGCGCTCGAAGCTGACCGTCGTGGTGAGACGCGGCTCGGCGCCGCCCGCCGTACGCCGACCTGCATCATCACGACGAGAGGACGAACCTTGACGCACGTCCAGACGCTCGAGGCCCTCGGCTGGACGCCCGGGCGCTCGAGCGAGTTCGAACCGTACGCGGCGACCGGCCTGGCTCCGGGCCGCGTCGGGATCCAGTACCGGGGCGGCTACGTCCTGTTCACGGACTCCGGCGAGCTCCGGGCCGACGCCTCCGGGAAGCTCCGGCGCGAGGGGCTGCCCGCGGTGGGCGACTGGGTCGCGTACGAGCTGCTCCCCGAGGGGAAGGGGCTCGTGCACGCGATCCTGCCGCGGAGCTCGAAGTTCTCGCGCGCCCAGCGCGACCTCGCCCGCAGGACCGTGCAGGCCGCGGGCGAGCAGGTGATCGCCGCGAATGTCGACGTCGTGCTCGTGGTCAGCGCGCTCGTGGGCCACCTGAGTCTGCGCCGCCTCGAGCGTTACCTCATGGCGGCCTGGGAGGGTGGCGCGGAGCCCGTCGTCGTGCTCACGAAGCTCGATCTGTGCGACGACGCGCCCGGGCTCGTGGCCGAGGTCGAGTCGGTCGCTGCCGGCGTTCCGGTGATCCCCGTCTCGAGCGTGACCGGAGACGGCGTCGACACGGTTCGCGGCCTTCTCGAGAGCGGCCGGACCGCTGCGCTCGTCGGCTCGTCGGGCGTCGGCAAGTCGACGCTCGTGAACCGGCTGCTCGGCTACGAGGCCCAGCTCGTCCGGGAGATCCGGGCAGACGGGCGCGGCCGGCACACGACGACGGCAAGGCGGCTGTTCCCCGTCCCCGGCGGGGGCCTGCTCCTCGACACGCCGGGGCTGCGGGTCATCGAGCCCTGGGACGGAGAAGGGCTCGAAGCGGCGTTCGGCGAGGTCGAGGACCTTGCCGCCGCCTGCAGATTCAGCGATTGCCGGCACGAGTCGGAGCCCGGCTGCGCCGTCCGGGAGGCACTCGCGGACGGTCGCCTCGACGCGGGGCGCTACGAGAGCTACCGGCGCCTCGAACGCGAGACCGCCTTCCTGGCGCGAAAGGGCGACAAGGCGGCCGAGTCGGCCGAGCGCAAGCGGTGGAAGGCCGTCACCAGGGAGTATCGTGAGCAGCAGCGGCTCGGGTGGTGAGCAGCCGCAGGCACGTCGAGCCGCAGCCCGGGACGAGCGAGGCCTGGCGCCTGACCGCGGTTGTCGGCGCAGCGACCGGGGCGCCCCGCTGGCCGGCCGGAATCTCGGTGCGGACGTGGCGCGACGGCGACGCTCCGGCCGTTCACGCCCTGCTCGTCGGCGCCTTCGCGGGTGGCCGCGAGCAGGTGCCTCCGTACGGGGCGTGGCACGCGTGGTTCACGGGCGACGCGAGCTTCGAGCCGGCGACGTGCTTTCTCGCCTTCGACGGCCGGGAGCTCGCCGGCGTCGCTCTGTGCTGGCGCGAGGGCTTCGTGAAGGATCTCGCCGTCGCGCCGATCTGGAGGCGCCAAGGGCTCGGGGAGGCGCTGCTGCGGCATGCCTTTGATGTCTTCGCCCAGCGTGGCCTCGACGAGGTCTCGCTGAAGGTGGCTGCGGACAACCCGACGGGCGCCGTCCGGCTGTACGAACGGGTCGGGATGCGACGTGCTTAGCCTTCCCGGCCCGGGGAGCGGCGGTCCGGTAACAGGTAGCCTGGTTGACGGAGGTGATCTCATGGCGACGAAGGTGACGAAGACGGACGCGGAGTGGCGCGAGCAGCTCACGCCCGACCAGTACGACGTGCTCCGGGAGCAGGGCACCGAGCGGGCTTTCACGGGCGTGTACTGGGACTGCAAGGAGCCCGGGCTGTACCGCTGCGCAGGCTGCGGAGCGGAGCTGTTCCGGTCGGATGCGAAGTACGACTCGGGTACGGGCTGGCCGAGCTTCTGGGAGCCGGCGGAGGCGGACGGGGTCGAGACCGCGAGCGATCTCTCGCACGGGATGGTGCGAACCGAGGTCCGCTGCGCGGCCTGCGGTGGCCATCTCGGGCACCTGTTCCCGGACGGTCCCCGGCCGACGGGTCTGCGCTACTGCATCAACTCGGCGGCGCTGACGCACGAGAAGCACTAGAGCCGGCGGGGCCGGCGTCTCGCTCAGTGCGGGACGCCGGGCCTCGACGGTGCGCGCAGGAACCGCGTCACGACGCCGACGGGGTCGAACCCGAGCTTCGTGTAGAGGTGTCGCGGCCAGTCGTTCTCGTCCGCCTGGAGGAAGACGAGCTCATGCCCTGCCCTCCGGGCGTCGTCGACAGCGTGGAGCACGAGCGAGCTGGCGAGACCCTGGCCGCGGTACGCCTTGAGCGTGATCACCGATTCGATCTGCGCCGTCGTCCCGTCGCTGTACACGTCACAGATCGACGCGAGCGTTCCGTCCGCGGCGCGGGCGCCGAGGAACCGCCCGCCGGAGGCGACGACGACTCGCTTGGCGGCGCAGAGCTGCCCCACGGTCTCCTCGTCGAAGCTCTCCGGGCTCTGCCGGAGCGTTGCCTCCGTGACCGCCGTCACCTGCGTGAGGTCGATCTCCGCGACCGGGCAGGACGGTTGTCGCTCAGGCCTTCGGCGGGCGACCATCAGCAGCCGGGGCTCCGCCGCGTAGCCGGCCGCGGCGAGCTCAGGCCGAAGCCGCACGGCCGCCGGCTCGTCGGGAACGATCACCTCGCAGTGCTCGAAGCCGTGCTGGACCGCGAGGCGCTCGCCCTCGGCGACGAGGTCGGCCGCCCCGACGACTACCGCGTCGTCCACCCACACGAGGTTGAGGTCGTACGCGCGATGGAGCTCCGGGTGGAGCGCCGCGAACCCGAACGGGAGCCGCTCGACGAGGGTCGCGTCCGCGAGCGCCAGCCGCCGCAGGAAGTCGACCATCGTGGCGCGTGCCTCCGCGTCCTCCGTCACGGCCTCGAACCCTAGCGCGGGTAGCATGCGGGCTCGATGCCTGCGGCCTACGACGAGCTTCGCGAGCGCCTCGCACAGGTCTCTGACCTCGGACGGGTGATCCGCGTCCTCGGCTGGGACCAGCAGGTGATCATGCCGCGCGGCGGTGCCGCGCCGAGGGCCGAGCAGCTCGCCACCATGCGTCGCGTCGTCCACGAGCGGTTCACCGACGACGAGGTCGGACGCCTGCTCGAGGAGCTGCGGCCCTACGAGGAGAGCCTGCCGCACGACTCCAACGAGGCGTCGCTCGTCCGCGTCGCACGGCGTGAGTACGAGAAGGCGAGGCGCGTGCCGGCCGATCTCGCCGCGGAGCTCGCCAGGGCCGCGTCGGACGGTCACGAGGTGTGGCTCCGGGCGCGTGCCGAGTCGGACTTCCCCCGCTTCCTGCCGGCGCTCGAGCGAAACGTCGAGCTGAAGCACCGCTACATCGACTGCTTCGAGCCCGCGGCCGAGCCGTACGACACGCTCCTCGACGACTACGAGGAGGGCGCGACCGCGGCGGAGGTGCGGGTCGTGTTCGACCGCGTCAAGGAGGCGCTCGTCCCGCTGATCGCCTCGGTTCGCGAGGCCGCCCCGCTCGACGACGGGTTCCTCGACGGGCCCTGGCCGATCGACCGCCAGCAGCTCCTCGTGCGCTCGATCCTCGACCGGCTCGGATTCGACGAGGGCGGCTGGCGTCTCGACCTCACCGCCCACCCGTTCGCCTCCCTCTCCGGGCTCACCGACATCCGGATCACGACCCGCTACGCAGAGGACAGCCTGACCGGCCTCTTCGCCTCCATCCACGAGTTCGGGCACGGGCTCTACGAGGCGGGCTCCGCACCCGAGCTCGACCGGACCCCGATCTGCGGCGGCGTCTCGCTCGGCCTCCACGAGTCCCAGAGCCGCCTCTGGGAGAATCTCGTCGGACGCAGCCGGCCGTTCTGGCGCCGCTTCTACCCGGAGATCCGGGACGCGTTCCCGGAGACGCTCGGCCGGGTCTCCGAGGAGACGTTCTGGCGAGGAGTGAACCGCGTCCACCCGAGCCTGATCCGCGTCGAGGCCGACGAGGTCACGTACGGCATGCACGTGATTCTCCGCTTCGAGCTCGAGCAGGAGATCCTCTCGGGGGCGGTCGCGCTCCGCGACCTGCCGGAGGCCTGGAACGCCCGCATGAAGGAGTACCTGGGCGTCGACGTTCCGAGCGACGCCGACGGCGTGCTCCAGGACGTCCACTGGTCGGGCGGGATCATCGGTTACTTCCCGACGTACCTGCTCGGAAGCATCATGTCGGTGCAGATCTGGGAGCGGCTCCGCCGGGACCTGCCGGAGCTCGACGACCAGATCGAGGCGGGGGAGTTCGGGCCGCTTGCCGAGTGGCTCCGCGAGCACCTCCACTCGCTCGGTGCGAAGCTCACTCCGAAGGAGACCCTCGCGCGGGTCGTCGGCGGCCCGCTCGATCCGGAGCCCTACATCGCCCACCTCCGCGGCAAGGTCGCCGAGGTCTACGGCGTCACGGTCTCGTAGGGTCGCACGGCTCGAGGTCCCGGCTCACGGTGCTGGGAGCCTGACCGCGACGGGCCGGCCCTCGATCTCGCCGACGGCGCGCGCGACCGCGTGGCGCTTCCAGTCGTTCCACGAGAGCTGGAGGCGGCCCCCCGTGCCGTTCGGCCCGGTGAACCGAACGACGGCGCGCACGGCCCCTCCGCGGCGGTTCCAGCTCACGTGGCCGCTTACCGCGACATCCTCGACGTATCGCAGCGCCCGCGCGACGAAGTGCACACGCTCGAGACCGACGGTCGTGAACGAGCCGCCCCGCAGGCCGACGCCCTCCGACCCGTACATGGTGAGCCA
Organism: Gaiellales bacterium; assembly: GCA_046330455.1. Lineage (GTDB taxonomy): Bacteria > Actinomycetota > Thermoleophilia > Gaiellales > Gaiellaceae > CAVQXR01. Next base: position 13,449 of record JAXLSU010000019.1, on the reverse strand, counting down.
GCGAGGAATCAGGTCCCCGACCGTCCAGGTCACGGCGGTGACGAGGCGGCGATCGGCTGCGGTCGAACGGATTCGCGAGCCCTGCCAGGCGGGGGCAAGGCCCGCTGCGCGCCGGGCGAACCGCGGCACGAGGCGTACCTCGTTGTAGTGGGCTGCGCACGAGGTGTCCGGAACGATCGCGTCCTGCACGAACTCGACGACGATCGTCGAGGCGCAGCGGTCGAAGTCGGCGATCGCGCTCACGTGGACCATGTTGCGGACGCTCACGAACGTCGCGTTCGGGAAGCGGGACGCGACGAGCCGGGCACCCTCCGGGGAGGTGAGCGAGTCGAGGTCGCCCGAGAGCACGAGCGTCGGAACCGTCGGGTAGACCGTCGGCTCGGGAACCGGGAAGACGTAGGTGCTCGGAGCCGGCCACTCGCTGCACGAGCGGTACTCCGTCCACGGCGAGCCGATCCAGTCGTCGATCGTGAACGGCGCGAACGCGTCCGGCTCCTCGCTCCGCAGGCGGGCGAGCGCCGCCTCGTACTGCGCCTCACGGGTCTCGAGCGGTGAGGCGATGTCCCAGAGCTGGGGGTAGTCGTTGCAGATCACCGCGATGTAGGCGCCTTCCGACCAGTCGCGGACGGGCCCGCCGTCGCCCCAGTACGTCTGCTCGGCCGCGAGCCGCAGTAGCGGGGCCGCGTCGCCGGCGAGATACGCCCGCCCGGCCGCGTCGAGCTCTCGGTAGACGGGAATGCCGTACGCGGCGCTCGCCGCGAGGAAGCCGAGCATGCCGGGATCGACGCGGACGTGCCTCCGGATCCCGTCAGCGTCGCGGGAGAAGCCGACGAGCGGCTCGTCGCGCAGCTCGTCGGCCAGCCGGGCGAGCCGGGCAACGCTGTCCCCCCGGCAGGTCCGGTCGCGACGGCATGCGAAGGTGAACCCGTCGCGCAGCGCCCGGTTCAGGTCGCGGTACCAGGGGTCCTGTCCCTCGACCGGGTAGGCCGCGTCGAGGACGAGCGTGCGCAGCCGGTCAGGGTGGCGGACGGCAAACGTCTGCCCGAAGAACGTCCCGTACGAGTCCCCGTAGAGGTCGACCCGCTCGAGCCCGAGCGCGTCCAGGACGAGGGCGAGGTCGTCCGCGGCGAACGCGCTTCCGTAGAGGTCGGATCGCGACCCGAGCTGGGCGCCGCAGCGACCGACATTCCGGATGTAGTCGCCGCGGTAGGACTGCAGCGGGCGGCAGTCGATCGGCCCCGACGTGCCGGTACCACGGTTGTCGACGAGGAGGAGGTCACGGCGCCCGAGCAGCGGCTCGAACAGCTCGAGGTAGCTATCCCGGCTGGACGTGGTCGAGTATCCCGGCCCGCCCTCGACGGCGACGATCGTGCCGAGCGACCGTCCGCTCGGATCGCGCCGCTCGTGGAGCTCGAACCCGATCCGAATGGTGCCCTCGGCGGGGTCCGTGGGATCGAGCGGAACCGTGACATGACCGCAGCGGGCCCCGGCGGCGACGTCGCAGGGATGCCAGTCGATCGCGGCGCCGGCTGGGCCGGCGAGCAGCAGGGCGAGGCCTGCGACGGCGGGCGCGAGCCAGGTCCTCATGCGGGAACGCTAGACGATGGGCGGGGGTGGGCGCGACCGTCGAGCCGGCCCGACGGCCCCGGTAGCCTTGGGCCGATGGCCGTCGTGATCGCATCGAGTCTCCGGAAGGAGATCGCCGGCGCCCCGCTCTTCGACGGGGTCTCGTTCAAGCTGGAGCGGCGCGACCGTGTTGCGCTCGCCGGACCGAACGGGGCCGGCAAGACGACGCTGCTCCGCTGCCTGACGGGCGAGACCGAGCTGCACGGCGGCGAGCTCGTCCTCGAGAAGGGCGCCCGGGTCGCGCTGCACGACCAGCGCCCGCCGCGCGAGACACAGCGAACCCTTCGCGACTACGCGCTCTCCGGCGCGGCCGGCCGCGAGGCCGAGCAGGAGCTGCGCCGGCTCGAGGAGGCGATGGCGGGAGGCGATCATGCGCGGGCAACGCTGCGCGCGTACGCGAATGCCCAGGCGCGGCTCGAGCACGCCGGCGGCTACGCGTGGCGCGAGCGGGTCGAGAGTGTGCTGCGCGGCCTCGGGTTCGCCGACGAGCACCACGAGCGGCCCCTCTCGACCTTCTCGGGCGGCGAGCTGACCCGCGCCGCGCTCGCCCGCGCGTTCGCGGGCGACCCCGACCTGCTGCTGCTCGACGAGCCGACGAACCACCTCGACCTCGCGAGCCTCGAATGGCTCGAGCGCGAGCTGCAGGCGATCGACGCAGCGGTGATCCTCGTCGCGCACGATCGCTGGTTCCTCGAGGCGACGACGACGGCGGTGCTCGAGCTGGACGGCGGCCGCTCGACCTTCTTCCCCGGCCCGTGGCATGCCTGGCGCGAGGAGAAGGCGGCGAGGGCATCGGCGCTGTCGAAGACCGCGGAGCGCCAGGCGGAGGACATCGCCCGGCTCGAGCGCTTCGTGGCCCGGTTCCGGTACGGGACGAAGGCGCGCCAGGCACAGGCGAAGCTGAAGCAGATCGAGCGGATCAGGCGCGATGCGGTCGAGGCTCCCCGTGGGCAGCGCCGCACGCTCGGCTTCGAGTTCCTGAAGCCGGCCCGGAGCGGGCGCACGGTGCTCGAGGTCGAGGGCATGGAGCTGGCCGCGGGCGAGAAGCACCTGCTTTCCGCCGTGAGCTTTGCGCTCGAGCGCGGGGAGCATGTCGGGCTCGTCGGGCCGAACGGGGCAGGGAAGACGACGTTGCTCTCCGCCGTCCTCGGCAGCATCCGCCCGCTCGCCGGGTCGGCGCGTCTCGGCTACGGCGTCGAGGTCGCGTACTTCTCCCAGCACGAGCGCGACCGTCCCGCCGCTCCCGTCCATCACGAGAACGCGAGCGTGCTCCAGTACGCGCAGGCCGCCACGGGCATGCAGCGCCCCGAGGCGCAGGCGCTGCTCGGCAAGTTCCTGTTCTCGGGCTGGGACGCGCACGAGAAGCCGGTCGTCACGCTCTCTGGCGGCGAGCGGCGCCGGCTCGACCTCGCGGTGCTCGTCGCTTCGGGCTCGAACTTCCTCGTGCTGGACGAGCCGACGAACCATCTCGACCTCGAGAGTCGCGAGGCCCTCGAGGCGGCGCTCGAGGCCTTCCCCGGGACGCTGCTGCTCGTCTCCCACGACCGGGCGCTCCTCGATGCGGTCGCGACACGGATCCTCGCGGTCGAGGACGGTACGGTCGTGTCCCATGACGGAGGTTGGGCCGACTTCGTGCGCAGCCGGGTCGAGGTCGACTCCCCGCCCGCTCCGCCGCCCGAGCCCGCGAAGGCGCGGAGGCCGCCGAGAAAGGAGAAGCAGCCGCGCCGGCGGGGTCCCACCGAGCTCGAGCGGATCGAGGCGGAGGTGACCGCGTGCGAGCGCCGGATCTCCGAGCTCGAGCAGGCCCTTGCCGACGACTGGACGGACGTCGACCGTGTCGCGGCTCACCGGCGCGCCCGTGACGAGCTGACCGGGCTGCTGGCTCGCTGGGAGGAGCTGTTCGAGGCCGAGCAGACCGCCGGGCCGGCCTGAGCCGGCAGGGCGAGCGAAACGAAACGGGGAGCGCCGTCCGGGGGAGAGCGTGCCGCATTCGCTACCCCCGGGGGCGACCCCCCGTACTCTCACCGTAGTCCAGATCACCTGCTCGGGGCACGGTCAGCCGCGAAATCCCCCGGGTGAGGGACGCGCGCGCCGTGATCTCGCGGGTTCGGTAGGGTCGGCCCGGTCAGGGCGAGACGAGCCAGGAGGAATACATGACCGACCGCGAGGAGATCAGCGTCCCCGAGCTGGGCACCCCGATCAGCCACTACACCGATGCGGTGCGGGTGGGCGACCTGCTGTTCGTCTCCGGCTGCGTGCCGACGGATGCCGAGGGAAACGTCGTCGGCGGCGACGATGTCGCCGCGCAGGCGAGGAAGACCTTCGAGAACATCGGCGCGATCCTCGCCGCCGCGGGGGCGACCTTCGCGGACGTCGCACGCGTCACCGTGTACCTCACGGACGTCGACGACCGGCCGAAGATCAACCCCGTCCGCCAGGAGTTCTTCGGCACGACGAAGCCGGCGAGCACGCTGATCGAGGTGAGCCGCCTCGCGATCCCCGGGATCAAGATCGAGGTCGAGGCGATCGCCCGCGTCCGCGGCTGAGCGGACGGCTCGGCCGGCCGCGACCCGCGTAGGAGCCGGGCAGAGCCCGGCGGTCACGGTCTTCGCGGCTGACGGCCCGGCTCGGCCGGGCCGGACCCGCGTGGGAGCCCGCGGTGCGGGCGGTCACGGTCTTCGCGGCTGACGGCCCGGCTCGGCCGGAGCCTAACCACATGTAGGGGCCGGATCTCATCCGGCCCGGGCCGAACCTGGGCCAGGACCCGTGCGTGCCCACGGTCTGCGGGGCCGCTCCGGCCCCTGTGCGGGCGCGGCTGACGGCGCGGGCTGTCAGCTGCCGTGGCCGGTGTGGCGCGAGCGGAGAAGGTCGAGTCGGGCCGAGAATGCCCGGAGCGCCTCCTCGCGTCCGGCGAGGCCCGCGGTGAGCTGGGCGAGGCGGTCGCTGAGCCGTCGGCGCAGCTCGGGGAGGACGTTCGCGGTGTCGCTGTCCATGGATCTCGAATCGAGCAGCACGTGCCGCCGCCCCATCCCCCGACGTGGGGGCTCCCCTACGCAGGTTCGGGGAGCGCGAGGAGCCGAGTCTCTGCTATCGCTACCCGTATGGTAGAGAGACTCACCGAAGAGCTGTGGGCGTCGATCGAGGACATCTGGAAGGCGATCCTCGAGCATCCGTTCATGCGGGAGCTGACGAGCGGCGAGCTCGACCGCGACGTCTTTCGCTTCTACATCGTCCAGGACGCGCTCTACCTGGTCGACTACGCGCGGGCGCTCGCGCTCTGCGGTGCGCGTGCGTCCGACACCGACGGGATCCTGCTTTTCACGAAGAACGCCGCGAGCGCGATCGAGGTCGAGCGCGCCCTGCACGACGAGTTCTTCTCCGAGTTCGAGCTCTCCTCCGACGAGGTCCGCTCGACACCGATGGCGCCGACGAACCGCGCTTACACGAGCTACCTGCTCAGCGCGTGCTACGGCGGCTCGTTCGCCGAGTGCCTCGGCGCCATCCTGCCGTGCTTCTGGATCTACCGCGAGGTCGGTCGGGCGCTGCTCGCGAAGGGCTCACCCGATCCGCTCTGCCAGCGCTGGATCGACACCTACGGTGGCGACGAGTACGGCGAGGGAGTCGAGCAGGTGCTCCGGATGACCGACCGGATCGGCGCCGAGATCGGGACCGCCGAGCGGGCGCGGATGATCGAGCACTTCGTCCAGACGAGCCGCTACGAGTGGATGTTCTGGGACATGGGCCACCGCATGGAGGCCTGGCCCGTGGGCGGCTGACGGCCCGGCTCGGCCGGCTGCGACCCGCGCAGGAGCCGGGCGGAGCCCGGCGGTCACGGGCGTGGCGTGCCAGGACGCGAAGGGCCGTCGGGCCGCGTGAGCCGCCCCTACGGCGTGGCTAGCCCGAGCAGCGAGAGGCTGTCCCGGTTCACGATCCCCTCGACGACCTCTTCGGGGACCGGCCAGCGCTCGCCGCGCGCCTCCGCCGCAACGTGGCGCAGGCCGGCGGCGGCCTGGGCCGTCGTCAGCCACGGGAAATCCGACCCGAACAGCAGCTTGCCGTCGACCGCGTACTCCACGGCGAGCCGGAGCGTGTGGTAGAGCTGGAACGGCCGGTAGTGGAGCCCCGACACGTCGGCGTACACGTGCGGGTGCTTGCGGCAGACGACGAGCGCCTCCGCTTCCCACGGGTGGGCGACATGGGCGATCACGACCCGCAGCCGAGGGAACGTTCGGGCCAGCTCGTCGACATGGATCGGGCGGGCGTACTCGAGCGGGGCGCTCGGGTGCGGCGTCGTGCCGAGGTGGAAGGTGACGGGCATCCCCAGTTCCTGGGCGCGCTCGTAGACGGGGAATGCCCGCTCGTCGAGCGGATGCCAGCCCTGGTAGGTGGCGGGAAGCTTCAGGCCCCGGAGCCCGAGCAGGTACGCACGGTCGAGGACGGCGACGGCGCCGGGCTCGGTCGGGTCGAGGCTCGCATAGCCGATCAGCCGTTCGGGATCTGTCCGCACGTACTCGGCGACGAGCTCGTTCGGGACGCTGACGCCGACGCGCGGCGCCTCGAACGCGAAGACGCAGACCGCGTCGGCCTCCGCCGTGCCCGCCCGATGGGCCACCGGGTCGGCCGTGAGGTCGGGCGGGCGACCGCCCGGGCCCCGCACCTCGTCGACGAACGGAGGGCCGAGGTGCTCGGGGAGCCAGATGTGCGTGTGACAGTCGACGATCACGGCGAGACCTCCGGAGAGCCTATCGTGGGCAGGAGGCGACTTCCACGGCGAGAACTCCGAGCGGGGGCGCGAGACGGGCGTCCGCGCCCCGGGACGAGCAGATGACCGAGCCGCGCGATCCGATCGAGGATACGAGCTCCTACCCCGGCCAGCCGGGTGGTCAGCCCGTGCCGGGACAGCGTGCCGCCGGCCGTCCGATGCCGTACGGCGAGCCTCCGAGGGAGCCGCGGCGGGGCGGGCAGGGGTGGATGGTCGCGTTCCTCGTCCTCCTGATCCTGATCGTCGCTGCCGTGCTCGTCTGGCTGTTCGCGTTCCGGGACACGGGCGGGGACTCCGGCCCCGAGCAGCTCACCGTCGTCCCGACCGTGGTCGACTTCGGCGACCAGGAGCTCGGCAAGCGGAGCGCCGTGCAGACGGTCGCGGTCACGAACGACACGGACGAGCCGATCGAGGTCTCGTCGATCGAGCTGTCGGGCGAGAATGCGAGCAGCTTCGAGGTCATGGACGAGACGACCTGCCTGATCGGCGTGTCGGTCGGGGCCGGCGACTCGTGCACGATCGCGGTGCGCTTCCGGCCCAAGGCCCGGAAGGACTTCCTGGCACAGCTCCTCGTCGGCTCGGGCGCGGGCAACCTGCAGGTGAGCCTGAAGGGAACCGGAACCGGCGAGGCATTCGTCCAGCTGGAATCGTCGCGGCTCGACTTCGGCTCCGTGCTCGTCGGCAAGACCCGCACGCTGAAGACGAAGCTCACGAACACCGGCAATGCGCCGCTCGTCATCGACGAGCTCGTGATCGACGGCGACCCGGCCTTCCGCGTGGCCGGGAAGGCAACGACCTGCAAGGCGGGGAAGAAGGTCAAGGCCGGGGGCTCCTGCGTGCTCGCCGTCGCGTTCCGGCCGACCGAGGCGGCGAAGGCGTCCGGGACGCTCACCGTGAGGAGCGATGCGAAGGGCGAGCCGGCGGCCGTGACGCTGCGGGGTAACGGGAAGGGGACGGCGAAGCTCGCCGCCAGCCCGGTCGCGATCGACTTCGGGGCGATCGAAGTCGATACCGAGAGCGAACCGCAAACGGCCGAGATCACGAACGAAGGGACGGCAGCCGCGACGCTTTCTGGCCTCGCGCTCAGCGGGGACGCAGCCGACCAGTTCGAGATCACCGGTGGGACCTGCGCCGACGGCGCCCAGCTCGACCCGGGAGAGTCGTGCACCGTGAAGGTTCGATTCGAGCCCGGCGAGAAGGGCGACGCGGCCGCGGTGCTCGTCGTCGGCGGAGTCGAGATCGAGCTCGTCGGGAGCGGTAAGGCACCCCCGCCCGCCGAGACCGAGCCCGAGACCTAGCGCCGGCTCACCGGCCCTCGAAGCGCGGCTCTCGCCTGTCGACGAACGCGTCGACCCCCTCGGCGAAATCGTGGCTCGACCGCAGCATCCCGTAGGCGAGGCCCTCGAGCTCGAGGCCCACGTGGAGCGGAGCGTCGGCCGCGAGGTTGAGGACCCGCTTGCAGACGCGCAGCGCAAGCGGCGAGAGCGGCTCGAGGTCGGCGATCACCCGGTCGACCGCCCCGTCGAGCTCGGCCGCCGGAACAACCTCGGAGACGAGGCCCCAGGCGTGTGCATCGGCGGCCGAGATCCGCCTGCGGCGCATGATCACGTCCTTCGCGCGGGAGAGACCGAGCAGGGAGACGAGCCGCTGCGTGCCGCCCGAGCCGGGGATCATCCCGAGCCCGATCTCGGGGAGCCCGAGCTGCGCGTCGTCGGCGCACACGCGGAAGTCGCAGGCGAGCGCGAGCTCGAGCCCGACGCCGAGGCAGTAGCCGCGGATCTTCGCGATGACGGGCTTCGGGCAACGCTCGGGTGCGGCCACGTTCACCGCGAGCCGCGACAGGGTCTCGGGGTCGCGCTCCATGAAGCCGGCGATGTCGCCGCCGGCGGTGAACGCCTGCTCGCCCGCCCCCTGGAGGACGATGAATCGAACCGCCGGATCGGTGCCGAGCTCACCGAACACCGTGGCCAGCTGCTCGCGCGCCGGCATCGAGACGCGGTTTCGCTTCTCCGGAACGTCGAGCGTGATCGTTGCGACCCCGCCCCCGTCCGCCGCCGTCACGTGAAAGCCGTCGTAGGCCGCCCGCTCGGATTCCCCGGTGCCGGTCACGATCCGTCTCCTTCCCTCAGCCTGCGCCGCAGGACCTTGCCCGACGGGCTCCTCGGCAGCGTCTCCACGAAGCGGTACTCCCGGGGGCGCTTGAACCGCGCGAGCTCCCCGCCGGCCAGGCAGAACGCATCGAGCTCCTCCGCCGTCGTCCCGGGCTCGGCGACGACGCAGGCCACGACCCGCTGGCCGAGCCTCTCGTCGGTCACCCCGATCACGGCGACCTCCCGGACGCCGGGGTGGTGGGAGAGTGCGTCCTCGACCTCGACCGGATGGATGTTCTCGCCCCCCGAGATGATCATGTCGTCGACCCGTCCGACGATCCAGAGCTCGCCGTCGGGATCGAGGCGGCCGAGGTCTCCCGTGTAGTACCAGCCGTTGCGCAGCGCCTTCGCGTCGGCATCCGGACGGTTCCAGTAGCCCTCGAAGGCCTCGTGCGAGGCCAGGTCACAGACGATCTGGCCCTCCTCCCCGGGGGCCACGAGGTCGTCGGGCCCGGCGGCCGGGTCGGGACGCACGAGGCGAAGCCGTGCGTTCAGCGCCGCCCGCCCGGCGCAGCCCGGCTTCGCGACCTGGTCCTGCTGGATCGAGAACGTGTAGATCTCGGTCGATCCGTAGTGATTGAAGAACAGCCGCGGCCGGAACGTCTCCGCGCAGCGTTCGACGAGCCCCGAGGTCATCGAGGCGCCCGCGTACCCGATCGTCTCGATCGACGAGAGGTCGCGCGTGACGGCGTCCGGGTGGTGGCAGAGATCGTGGAAGAGGGTGGGAGCCAGGTAGAGCGACGTGAGCCGCTCGCGCTCGACGAGCTCGAGCGCGCGTCCCGCGTCCCAGTCCGCCTGGCAGACGTAGCAGCCGCCGATCAGCGACATCGCGAGCAGGCTGTGGTCGCCCATCGTGTGATAGAGGGGCATGACTCCGAGCGTCCGATCGCCGGGGAGGTAGCCGTGGTGGACGACCTGCGAGAGCGCGCCCGCCCGCTCCGCCCGGTGCGAGCGTGGCACGCCCTTCGGGCGGCCGGTCGTGCCCGACGTGTAGAGGATGACGGCGGGGGCACGGTCGTCGAGGTCGAGCGCGCCTGGATGCTCCCGCTCGCCGAGGAGCTCGCCGAGGTCGGCGTCCGCCGCGAAGCACGTCCTTGCTCCGGAGTCGTCGACGCAGTAGTCGATCTCCTCGGTCGAGATCCGGTGCGAGAGCGGTACGAGCACGGCGCCGAGCCACTGACAGCCCCAGAAGAGGAGCGCCGTCTCGTGGCGGTTCCGGGCGATCGCCGCGATACGGTCGCCGCTCCCGAGCCCGAGCCGCTCGAGCCCGGCCGCCAGCCGTGCCGCGAGCCGGCGCAGCTCCGCGTAGGAGATGCGAACGTCGCCCTCGACGATCGCCTCGGCCTGCGGGCTCCGCTCGGCCGCGGCCAGGAGGGAGCGGGCCAGGTTCACGTACGCGCTCCCGGTGCGGCGCGCAGGATCGCGGCGATGATCGGCTCGTAGCCGGTGCAGCGGCAGAGATGGCCCGAGAGCAGGTCGGCGACCTCCTCCCGGGTCGGTGCCGGGCTCTCGGCGAGGAACTGGGTCGCGGCCATGAGGATCCCCGGGGTACAGAAGCCGCACTGGAGGGCGTGGCACTCCCTGAATGCCTCCTGCAGCGGGTTGAGCTGCCCGCCGGTCGCGAGCCCTTCGACCGTGATCAGCTCGTGGCCGTCGGCCTGGGCGGCGAGCAGCAGGCAGGAGCGGACGGCGACTCCGTCGAGCAGCACGGTGCACGCCCCGCAGACGCCGTGCTCACAGCCGACGTGGGTCCCCGTGAGGCCGAGCGTGTGGCGCAGGAAGTCCGACAGGAGCAGCCGCGGCTCCGACACGGGCGACCGGTAGCGACGCCCGTTGACGGTGAGCTCGAGCTCGTGCCGGGGCACGGGCTCGAACCTGCGGGCAGGGTCGATGGACATCAGCTCCCCCCGGTCGCGTTCGCCCACGCCCGGAGCAGCGCGCGCTCGACGAGCACGCCGGTGAGGTGGCGCTGGTAGGCGGCGGAGGCATGGAGTGTGTCGCTTGCGTCGACGAGCACCCGCGCCGCCGCCCCGGCCTCACGCGCGAGCGTGCCGTCGATCGCGTTACCGTCGATTCTCGCCCCGAGGTCGGCAAGGAGTCGCGGCCGGTCGGTCACGGCGCCGATCGCGATCCTCGTCTCGACCGCCCGCCCCTCCTCGTTGCGCAGGGCGACCGCGACCATCGCGAGCGCGTAGTCCCCCCGGCGCTGGGCGAGCTCCTCGAACGCGAAGCCGGACCCGGCAGGCGCCACGGGCCAGAGCGTCTCGACGATCAGGTCGGTGGGTGCCAGCACCGTCGTGAAGTGGGTGACGAAGAAGCTCTCGGCCTGGACGCTCCGGAAGCCTCCGCCCGCCGAGTGCACGACGATCCTCCCCCCGAGCGCGACGAGCGCGAGCGGCAGCTCGGCCCGTGCGTCGGCATGGGCGATCGAGCCGGTGACCGTGCCCCGGTTTCGCGTCACGAAGTGGCCGATGTGGGGCACGCACTCGGCCGCGAGGGGGAGGTGCTCGCGCACGAGCGGCGACGCACCGAAGGCGGCCTGGCGGACGAGGGCGCCGACGCGAACACGCTCGTTCGAGACGAGGATGTCGTCGGCGCCGCGCATGTCGTTGACGTCGATCAGGAGCGCCGGGCGGGCGAACCGCATGTTGAGGAGCGGCACGAGGCTCTGGCCGCCGGCGAGGAGCTTCGCCTCGTCTCCGTGCTCGGCGAGCAGCGCGAGCGCCTGCTCGGCGGACTCCGCGCGGACGTACGCGACGGGGGCCGGCTTCACGCGCTGCCCTCCAGCAGCTCCCAGACGCGCGGCGCGGTCAGCGGAAGCTCGACGTCGTCGCGGCCGAGCGCGTCCGCCACCGCGTTTGCGATCGCGGCCGGAGCGCTCATCGTGTTGCCCTCGCCGAGCCCTTTCGCCCCGAGGGCCGTGAACGGCGACGGCGTCTCGCGGTGCCCCATCGTGAGTGGTGGGATCTCGGGGGCGGTCGGGCACAGGTAGTCCATGAAGCTCGACGTGAGCAGGTTTCCGTCCCCGTCGTAGACCGTCCGTTCGAACAGGGCGGGCGCGATTCCGTGGGCGAACCCGCCGCGAATCTGGCCCTCGACGATCAGCGGGTTCAGCAGCCGGCCCGCGTCGTGGACGCTCACGTAGTCGAGCACCCGCACCTCCCCGGTCACGCGATCCACCTCGACGAGGCAGATGTCGACGATGAACCCGTGGGCGGCCGACGATGCGACCCTGTCCTCCTCGTCGGGTGGCTCGAGGTTCGGCACCGACGAGAACGCCGTCGTCGCGAGGCCCGGCTCCATGCCGGCGGGGAGCGACTCCGGATTCCAGTGGGCGATTCCGGCGAGCCGTCGCAGCGAGAGCGAGCGCTCGGGGTTCCCGCGCACGCTCGCCTTCCGGTCGCGAAGCTCGACGTCGTCGGGCGAGCACTCGAGTGCATGGGCGGCGATCGCTCGCAGCTTCGTCGCGACCCGCGCGGCCGCCTGCTGCACGGCCGCGGCTCCGACCCCGGCGAAGCGGGAGGAATACGCGCCCGAGGCGACTGTCCAGGCGCTCGTGGAGGTATCGACATCGGTGAGCACGCCGACGTCCCCGGGCTCGACTCCGAGCTCGTCCGCGACGATCTGCGCGCAGACGGTCCGGTGGCCCTGACCCTGCGGGGTCGAGGCGACGCGCACCGTGATCCCGCCGAGCGGGCCGATCTGGAGCTGGGCGCCCTCTGCGTTGCCGGACTTCGGGAGGCTCTCTGCCCGCTCCTGCACCGTCTGGGCGAGCGTGATGTAGCCCATGTTCGAGATCGAGGGCTCGACGACGCAGGCAAGGCCGAGCCCGGTGAGCCGTCCCTCGTCGCGCGCGCGGTCACGCTCGCTGAGGCGCTCCTCGTAGCGGGCGATGCGCAGCGCCTCGTCGAGGCAGGCGTGGTAGTCACCGGAGTCGTAGAGGCCGCCCGACGGGGTTCGGTAGGGAAACTCGTCGGCAGCGATGAGGTTGCGGCGGGCGAGCTCGGGGGGATCGAGGCCGAGCCGGCGGGCGGCGATCGCCATGACGCGCTCGAGCGGGAAGTAGAGCTGCGGGCCGCCGAATCCGCGGTTGAGGCCGGTCGGGCAGCGGTTCGTGAGCACGACGCGGTTGCGAGCCGCGACGTTTCGCACCCGGTAGGCGCCAGAGAGCGAACCGTGCATCCGGTAGAGGGTCGCGGGCTCCGGTGCGCGGACGTAGGCCCCGACGTCCTCGACGGCGTCGTAGCGCAGCGCGAGCAGCTCGCCGTCCTCCGCGAACGCCGCCTCCAGCTCGGTCTCTCGACCGGTGGCGGTGGAGCTGGCCGCCAGGTGCTCGAGCCGGTCCTCGATCCACCGCACCGGCACTCCGAGCTTGCGGGAGGCGAGGCCGATCAGCACGACGTAGGCGTACACGGCCGCCTTCACCCCGTAGCTCCCGCCCGAGTCCGGAGGCGTCACGAGCCGGAGCTTCGAGCCGGGGAGCCCGAGGGCCGCCGCGGCCACCGAGTGGAGGGTGAAGGGGCCCTGGAAGTTCGCCCAGGCCGTCAACGTGCCCGCGACCCCGTCCCAGTCCGCGATCACGCCGTAGCACTCGATGGGCGTGCCGCTCCAGCGGGGAAACGAGAAGCGTTCGGAGACGACGAGGTGCGCACGGGCGAACGCTTCGTCCGGATCGCCGTAGGCGAAGGTGCGATCGGAGGCGACGAGGCCGTGCGTCTGGGCCGCCTCGGATGGATCGAGGACGGGACGGAGCGGCTCGTAGTCGACCTCGACCAGCTCGAGCGCGTCCTCGGCGACGTAGCGGTCGCGGGCAACGACGACCGCGACCGGCTCGCCCACGTAACGCACCGTGTCGACGGCGGCCGCGTGGTAGGGGATCGGGCTGTCGACCCCGGCCGGGAAGGGGTGGGA
>JAXLSU010000018.1:0-36180 GCA_046330455.1 Gaiellales bacterium | reverse complement strand
CGAAGGCCTGATCCCGCCGGCACGGCCCGCCGACGCCCACGACATCCTCGGCACCTACAAGCTCGTCTCCGACCGGGTCGAGATCGCCCGCCGGCCCGCCGACGCTGACGATCTGCTCGCACTGCTTGCCGAGCGCCACAACACCCTCATGGAAGGACGCCCCGACAGGCGGCCCGGCCAGTTCAAGCGCGAACCCAACCGCGTCGGCACGGTCGAGTTCGTGGCCCCGGCGCTCGTTGAAGGCACCCTGCGCGAAGCCTTCGACGTCTACGCCGGCCTCTCTGACCCGTTCTCGCGCGCGGCATTCCAGCTCTTCCTCGTCTCCGAGGTCCACCCATTCGACGACGGCAACGGCCGCATCGCCCGAGTGATGATGAACGCCGAGCTCACCGCCGCCGGTGAACACCGCCTCATCATCCCCCAGGTCTACCGCAACAACTACCTCATGGCCCTGCGAGCACTCACCGTCAACAGCCGCACCGACCCACTCGTCCGGATGCTCCAGTTCGCGCAACGCTACACAGCCGCGATCGACTTCAGCGACCTGCGACAGGCCCAGCTCACCCTACAACGAACCCACGCCTTCCACGACCCCGCAGAAGCCGACATGGCCGGGATCCGGCTCACGCTCCCGGAGCCCCGCGACCTGCCCGAACCATGGCGCATCGTTGCCGGCCCACGCGAGTACACCCGAACCGCCGATGGTGCCACGATCGACATCGGCTGGTCCTGGGACATCCAGCGCGGCACCGAGCAGCGCACCATCCGGGTCGAGGTTGCCGATGCAGTTCAATCCAGGCCAGACCTACCGCCGCAGGCCCGAGCCGCCATCTCCTCAAGGGGCCGGAGCGGGATCGTCGAGTTCCTCGATCGGACCGATCCGCCCACTCGACTCCTGATCACCACCGCAGGTATCTTCAGCCAGTGACCAGGACGACCCGAGCCGAAGATGGCCGGGATCGGCGGCTTCTGGGTTCAGGTCGCCAGGTCAGAGCACTCTGGCCCACCGTTCTCGCCTCTCGGGAACGCTCGGCGGAGGCGGGTTGTGGCTAGGGGATGGGTGGTTCTCCTCCACCGTGGCTGCAGTCGGCGAGGTAGAGAGCTGTGCCGAGGTCGCCCGTCCAGAGTGAGTAGCGGCCACGTCCGAAGTCCGACCGACTGCGCTCCACCTGTCCTGCTGCGTGCATCGCGAACGAGCGTGCTCGCGTGAGCCACCGTTCGTCTCCCGTGCGCTCGAGCAGGGCCAGGAATGCGTATCCGTTTCCTGCTGTGCCGTGGCAGAGGTTCGCGCCTTTTCGCAGCGGCCCTGCTCGCCACGTCAACTCCCCGCCGGCGACGGCGAGCGCCTCGTCGAGAACGGGCGCGAGCGTCGCGACGATCCCCGGCGCACCATGGCACCACTGCGTGCGGATTCGACCGTCGCCGTTCGCGTCGAGTCGTCTTCCCTGGATCGGCGGCCAGTTGACGAGACCGGCTTCCTCGACGGCAAGGGGCAGAAGCGTCTCGGAGACGTCGGCGCTTCCAGCGAGCGCAAGCGCACATCCCGCGAAGCCGTGTGCAGGCCCCAGATAGCGCGTGCTCGTCCCGTACAGCCGCTGCGTCCACAGGCCGTCCTCGTCACGTTGGCTGCGTAACCATTCGGCACTCGCCGTCATGTCGAGCTCGAGCTCGCGGCCCGCGAGAATCGACCCTGGGCTGCCCCACATCAACTCGCACCGCTCGTCTCGCTCGTTCGCGAGGATCAGCTCTGACAGCCGGTCGAGGTTGGCCTGCGAAGGCGCGAGCCTCTGCATGACCAACCGGATCCCCATCTCGCCCATCCACAGGCTGCGCTCAGAGTCCGGATCCGGGAAATCCGGTGGGGCTTCGAGGGAACGCTCGAGATACGGGACGTAGTCCCGTCGCGGCTCGATGAAGCCTCGCTGCGCCAGGCGGTGGAGCGAGGCCACGACCCCCGCGCCTCCGAGATACACCGTCCGGAACCGCGTATCCGGGTCGTCGGCCTCGTCCGCGTCGTGGGGATGCAGCGGCCATCCGTCGTCAAACGCGCTCTCCGCGTCGGCTGCGATCGAAGCGACCGCTGCCCGTACCTTCTCAGCGTTCCACGGCGCATCCGCGAGGGCCTCGTGCGCCTCCGGCGTGAACAGCATCTCTGCGAGTCTACGCACGGGTGAGGGTCTGACCCCTGATCTGTACCTGTGAATCGCGGTGGCGAACGGCGTCGTAGGTGCATGCGCCGGCCGGAGGATGTCGCCACAAGCAGCGATACGACGGCTCGATTCAGCGCGCCGCCGTCACGGCGTACGCCAAGGTCGAGGCGGACAGCCGCTTCAGTTCGTTCGCCCTGTCTCGTACGTGAGATGGCCGAGCCGCTCTCGCTCCTGGAGGACGTCGGCAACTTCCTGGGCACGCTCGCCCGCTGCGTCGATGGTAGGACCGCGCTCGTCGTGGCTGCCGTCTACGGCGCGCTCCTCTGCTCGGTCATGCCTACACGGCAGGCCCGAGACCGTGCCCGTTCGGGTCGTGGCCCCCGAGCGAGCCGGACACCCCCGACGCAGGCCGGTCGGCCGATCGGGATGCCTCGGGCGAGACCTCGACGTGACGGAGCACGTGGCGAACGAGGAGGTAGACGGGGCCTGCGCCGAGGAGGACGAGCATGGCCGCGTAGGGGGCGGCCGCCGTGAAATCGAGCGACTCGCCGTTGGTCGTGGCCCAGAGCTCGGTGGAGAGCGTCCGTGCGTTGTAGGGGATGAGCATGAGGGTTGCCGTCAGCTCCTTGCTCGCATCGAGGCCGACGAGAAGCGCGCCCGCGAGGAAGCCGGGCAGGGCGAGGGGAACGTGGACTCGCAGCAGAGCCCTGAGGGGGCGGACCCCGAGCGAGGCTGCGAGCTCGTCGTAGGTGCGCCGTGACGCGGTCAGGCCGACGTTCTGGTTCGCCACCGCGAGCGGCAGGAACAGAATCACGTACCCGGCGATCAGCACGATCGAGGTCTTGTACAGCGACGGGACGACGCGAACGGCCACGTAGACGAGAGCGAGAGCGAGGATCGCGCTCGGGACGGCATGGGCGACCCACACCGACCGCTCGACGGCCGTCGAGACGGTCGAGGGTCGGCGGGTGAAGAACCAGCTGACCGGCAGGGCGACAACGGTGGCAACGAACGCGGCGGCGACCGCGTAGACGAGGGTGGTCGCCAGCGCCGTGCCGACCTCGCTCCACTCGATCGGGACGGTGCGGCTGCCGCTCACGAGGCCGCGGCCGGTCATGAGCACCGTCGGCCCGATCGCGAGCAGGGGTAGCAGCAGGGCGAGCAGCGTGAGCGGAACACGTGCGGCGCCGAGTGAGCGACGCCGGGGCGGACGGGCCGTCCCGCGAGCGATGTCGGCCGTCCGCCTCCGGCCGGTGAGGAGGTATGTGACCGCGAGCACGGCGATCGAGAGCACGAGGAGGACGAGCGAGAGAGAGCGCGCGGAGCGGTAGTCGCCGTAGTCGAGCATCTCGGCCATGATCTTCGTGGTCAGGGTGCTGCGGTTCAGCTGGGCCATGGCGCCGAACTCGGCGAGCACGTGCAGGGCGACGATCAGGACGCCGGCGCCGATCGCGGGCCGGAGGGCGGGGAGGATCACCTGCCAGAACGCGGCGCTGCGACGGGGTCGCAGGCTTGCGACCACCTCCTCGAGGGCAGGGTCGACGGCACGCAGGGCGACGACGCAGAGCAGGAAGACGTACGGATACAGCGTCAGCGCCATGACGAGCGAGGCCCCGCCGAAGCTCGTGACCAGGCCGAGCTGCGGCAGGAACGTGAGCTCGGCGGAGTAGGCGGCGTAGGCGGCAACGAATCCGGGGACCGCGAGCGGCATCGCGAAGAGAACGGTGAACAGGCGCGGGTACGGCAGCGTCGTGCGTACGACGAGAAGCGCGCAGCCGACGCCGAGCGCAACGGTCAGCGCGCTGATGAGCGCGGTCAGCGCGATCGTCTGCCACAGCGCGTCGACCGTGGCGGGAAACCGGAACTGCTCCTGGATGTCGCCGAACGAGATCCCGCTGGCAACCAGGTAGGCGACCGGCGCGAGCGACAGGACCGCGACGGCGACCGCGGTGAGCGCGGTCGCCGTCGTCCCGGCCCGGACGCGCGAGATCATCCGCTTGACATACCGAGCTGCTTGAGGAGATCCTCGGCCTGCCCCGAGTCCGCGAGGACGTCCATGTCGAAGCTCGGCGACTCCACCTCGTCCAGATCGCCGACGATCGAGCTCGACACCCCGACTGCGACCGGATACTGGGCTTCCGAGATCTCGGCGTCGGCGGTCGCGATCAGGTTCTGCCCGCCGTCCCTGGACGTCAGCCAGGCGATGAACTTCTCCGCCTCGCCGGCGTTCTCGCTCGACGCGAGCACCGCGGCTCCCGAGGAGAGAACGAGGTTGCCCGGATCCTCCGACGGGAACTGGTAGAGCTTCGACGCGAGCTCGTCCGGGCCGCCACGCTCGGTGGCGAGCACCCACCAGTAGTAGTGGTTCGTGAGGCCCATTGCGTGCTTGCCGGCCTCCACCGTGTCGCGTACGTTGCCGTTCTTCTGCTCGTTGACGCCGTTCGTCCGGATCGCTTCCAGGAACGTCTTCGTCCACTCCTCACCCTTCGTCGAGATCAGGTACTGGGTGGTCGCAACGAATGCTCCGGACGGCGCCCAGGCGAACAGGCCCTTGTACCGAGGGTCGACGATCTCCTCGAGCGTCCGGGGGAGCTCGTCCTCGGCGATCAGCGACGGGTTGTAGACGAGCACACGGGCGCGCGCAGCGTAGGCAACCCAGAGCCCCTTGCCCGAGCTGAGCCCCGGGCGTACCTGCTCGAGCGTCGACTCGGGAATCGGGCTCAACAGCCCGTCGGCGCCCAGCTGGGCAACCGGCGCAGGATCCTCCGACAGGAAGATGTCGGCCGGGCTCGCGTCGCCTTCGGCCTCGATCTGCCCGACCGTGGCGTCACCCTGAATCTTGAACTGGACGCCGGTCTCCTTCGTGTACTCCTGCGTCAGGGCCTCGATCAGCTCGATGTGCTGGTCTGTGTAGACCGTGAGGGTGACCCCGGACCCTGCCTCCGGCGGCGCGGCATCCCCCGTGGCCGCTGTGTCCGTGGCGCCGGTCGAGCCGCCCCCGCATGCCGCCAGCGCCAGTCCGAGCGCGACACAGCCCGTCGCTGCCCAGCGACCCTTCCGCATCCGCATTGAGCCTCCCATTGTCAGCCTGTGCTTACGTTCATAGTAAGCGTGACCTTACCGAACGGGAGAGCCCGTCGACCCGTTGAGCGGATAGGTGCAGACCGGCTGCGTGACCGCGAGCGACGCCGTGTCGCCGGGACGATAGGCGGCGTTCCCCCAGACCCGTACGGGAACGGGTTGGGAAACACCCTCGAGGCCGAGCTTCAGGAGCGCATCGTGGCCGAAGAACGAGGTCGCCACGACCGTTCCCAGTACCGCCCGTGAATGCGGAGGGTCGCCGGGGGAACCGACCGCGATGTGCTCCGGGCGAATCAGGACGAGACACGCACCATCGCCACCGTGCCAGCGGCAGACCGCCAGCCTTCCCAGCGGGCACTCGACCTGGATCCCGTCGAGACCGTGGACGATCTCACCGGGCACGACCACGGCGTCGCCGAGGAAGCGAGCGAACTCCACGTCAGCCGGCTGCTCGTACACGGAGCGCGGATCGCCGGCCGCCACGACCCGCCCCGCGCGCATGACCACGAGGTGATCGGCGAGCGACATCGCCTCGGACTGGTCATGGGTCACGAGCAGGGCGGTCGCACCGACGTCGTCGAGGAGGGCCCGGACCTCCTCGCGAAGCTCGACCCGAAGCTGGGCGTCGAGCGCAGAGAACGGCTCGTCCAGGAGGATGAGCTCGGGCTCCGGCGCCAGAGCCCGGGCCAGCGCGACCCGCTGCTGCTGCCCGCCCGACAGCTGATCGGGTCGCCGCTCGCCCAACCCGTGGAGGCCAACGAGATCCAGGAGTTGTGCGACGCGCGCTCGTCGCGTTGCCCGCGGCTGGCCGGCCAGACCGAAGCCGATGTTCTGGGCGACGGTCAGGTGCGGGAACAGCGCGCCTTCCTGGGGGACGATGCCGATCCCCCGGGCGTGCACAGGCACGAACGTCGCGGGCGAGACCAGCTCTCGGCCGCCCAACCCGATCACACCGGCGTCGGGCCGTTCGAACCCGGCGATGCACCGTACCAGCGTCGTCTTGCCCGACCCCGACGGCCCCAGCACGCTCACGAGAGCTCCGCGGGGCACCGTGAGCTCCACGTCCTCGAGGGCAACCGTCGGTTCCCCACCCCGTCCGGCAGGTGGAAACACCTTCTGCAAGCCGCTCACGCTCAGCACGGCTCACCTCGACGCCGCGCGCCGCCAGGCGCGCACCGCCGTGCCAGATGCCGTCGCAGCGGCCGTCGCCTTGCCACCGGGCCCATCAGCGCGTGCTCCAAGGACTGATCGAACGTGTCAGGGACAGCTTACAGGGACTGGGAGCCTAGTCGAATCTCGCCTGTAAACATCCCCTGGGATCGCGCTACACTACGGTCACGCATGCCGAGAAGGACGCGTCCGATCCTGCTGCCGTGCCAGGGCTCCTCGAGTCGCGGTGTCGGGGCGGCGGACATCGCCGAGCAGCTCGCGGAACGCGGCCTCGCGGACGTCGCAGAGAACATCGAGGAGGCGGTCAGCGCGGCACGCGAAGGGCGAGCCGTGATCGCCGTCGACGGATGCTCCGGCAGCTGCCAGGCACGGCTCCTCGACGCCCGCGGGGTACAGACCCTCAGCACGCTGAACCTCTCCAGGCCGGGCGTCGACGGCGTCACGGTGGGCACGGACTCCGTGTCGGTGAGTGACCTCGAGGCCGCAGCGCGGCCGTTCACGCGAACGCGCCGCTCGCGACCGATATCGGCAGGGGAGCCGGACCAGCGTCGCACCCACTCGACCGAGGACTATCTGCTCGCCCTCGACGCGCTGACCTCGCCGGTCGTGGAGTGCGGCGTTATCGCCCACACGCCGACCCTGGCCGCGCACGTCGCCCAGGCGCTCGGCATCTCCCGGCCCTCGGCCGGCGCGATGCTGGACCGCCTGGAGGAGGTCGGTTACGTTCGCCGTGGCGAGCACAAGGAGGTCCTCCTCACGGTCGAGGGACGGGTCGCCGCCGATCGTGCCCTTCGCAAGCAGCGAATCCTCGAGTGCTTCGTCACGCAGGCGCTCGGCTACGGAATCGACGAGTGCTACGAGCGTGCGCGCGAGCTCGCCCCCGGCTTCGACGACGACGCGGTCGACCGTACCTGGGCTGCGCTCGGGCGCCCCGGACACTGCCCCCACGGCTGGCCGACCGACCCGAACCTCGCGCGCCGCGACGAGCGCGGACTGGTCGCCCTGTCGGCCGCACCTGCGAGCGGGCGGGTCACGGTCGAGCGGGTGGACGAGACGAGCCGGGAGCGTCTCCAGGCGCTCGCACAGGCAGGTATCGAGCCCGGCCGACCCGTGGACGGCGTCACCGCCCGACCCGCGGCCGGCATGGTCACGTTCACGGCCGACGGCGAGCGCCGCTCGATCAGCACCGTGCTCGCCGCGTCCGTCCTCGTGCGCGTCTCCTGAGCGCACCCTCACGCTGCTCGGCTTTCTCGGCGGGCAGCGGCTCGGCGCGACGCTCTACGACGCCGCGCACACGTACGTCCTCTCGGTGGCACTCGCCGCGGCAGGCGTCCTCGCCGGGTGGGACACGGCCGTGCAGGTCGGCCTGATCTGGCTCGCCCACATCGGGATCGACCGCGCCCTGGGGTACGGGCTGCGCTACCGAAGCGGCTTCGAGCGCACGCACTTGCAGCGCGTCTAGCGGGAACCCGAGTCGAGGGCCTTGCGCACCGCGGGGGCGACCTCGGTGCCGAGCAGCTCGATCGACCGCATCATCTTCTCGTGGGGGAGCGTTCCGACGGCGAACTGGACGAGGAAGCGGTCGTGCCCGAACAGCTCGTGCTGGAACAGGATCTTCTCGACGACCTGCTGCGGGCTGCCGACGAAGTTCGCCCCGCGGAGGGTCGCAGCGGCGTCGTAGTCGGCGCGGCTCATCGGCTGCCAGCCGCGCTCGCGGCCGATCGCGTTCATCATCGTCGCCGCGTAGGGAAAGGACTCGTCGAGGGCCTGCCGGGACGTCTCTGCGATGTAGCCGTGCGAGTTGATCCCGAGCGCCGGCAGCGGGTCGTGGCCGGCCCGGCGGGCTGCCTCGCGATGGAGCTCGACGAACGGGGTGAAGCGCTCGGGCATCCCGCCGATGATCGCGAGCGCCATCGGGAGGCCGAGCGTCCCGGCGCGGATCGCCGAGTCGGGGCTGCCGCCGACCGCGACCCACAGCGGGAGCGGGTCCTGGAGCGGCCGCGGGTAGACGCCCTGGCCGTCGAGAGGTGCGCGGTGCCTGCCCGACCAGGTCAGCCGCTCCTCGCCGCGCAGCGCGAGCAGCAGCTCGAGCTTCTCGACGAAGAGGCTGTCGTAGTCGCGTAGGTCGAAGCCGAAGAGCGGAAAGGACTCGATGAACGACCCGCGGCCGGCCATGATCTCGGCGCGCCCGCCCGAGAGCAGGTCGAGGGTCGCGAAGTCCTGCAGGACGCGCACGGGGTCGTCGGAGCTGAGGACCGTGACGGCGCTCGTGAGGCGGATGCGGGTCGTCCGCTGCGCGGCCGCGGCCAGCACGACGGCCGGCGAGGAGACGGCGAAGTCGGGCCGGTGGTGCTCGCCGACCCCGAACACGTCAAGGCCGACGCGGTCGGCGAGCTCGATCTCGTCGAGCAGGTTGTGGAGCCGTTGACGCGGCGTGATCGAGGCGCCGGTGTGCGGGTCGGGGTAGAGCTCCGCGAACGTGTAGATGCCGATTTCCATCGCCGGGCCCGCCTCGTCTCGATCGTCCCGGTCGATGTTAGGTGTCGGCCCCGGGGTCGCGCCGGGGAACCGCCCCGTCCTTCCGGGAGTCGTAGAGGCTGAGGGCGGGGATCGCGACGGCGACGGCGGCAACGCCGACGATGCAGAGAATCCCGCCCGAGACGGCAGAGGCGCGGATCCCGGCGAACGCGGCCACGAGGCCCGACTCGACGTTGCCGAGCAGCGGGCCGCTCGTATAGCTGATCATCTCGATCCCGGCGAGGCGGCCGCGAAGGCGGTCGGGGATCGTCTGGTTCCAGATCGTCGTGCGGAAGATTCCGCTGACCGAGTCGGCCGCGCCGGCAACAGCGAGGCTCGCGAGCGCGAGCGGTAGCCCCTGCGCGAGGCCGAACACGGTCACGCCGGCCCCCCAGACGCCGGCGGCCAGGACGACCGCCAGGCCGTGACGATGCACGCGCTTCGTCCAGCCGCTCGTCAGCGAGGCGGCGATCGAGCCCACCGACGGCGCCGCATATAGGAGACCGAGGACCGCCGGGCCGCCGAGCTCCTCGGCGAAGGCCGGGAACAGCGCCATGGGCATTCCGAAGAGCATCGCGACGATGTCGACGACGTAGGTGCCCATCAGCTCCGGACGGCTGCGGGCGTAGCGGATCCCCTCGATCACGCCGCGGAGGCTCGGCCTGTCGGCGTCCTCGGGCGGCGGCATCCGTCGCATCAGCGAGAGAAAGAGCAGGGACACGGCGTACGTTCCGGCGTCGATGGCATACGTCACCGGAACGCCGACCGAGGCAATGAGAAGCCCGGCGACCGCCGGCGCGGCGATCGCGGCGGTATTCGTCCGGAAGTGCTCGAGCGCAGTCGCACCCGGGATCTCGTCGCGATCGACGAGGCGCGGCATCATCGGATCGATCGCGGGCCGCAGGACCGCGTAGAAGGCGGCGCCGCCCGCCGCTGCGACGAACAGGAGCCACACCCGGGGCTCCGCGAGCAGCGAGTTCGCGAGCAGCAGGCCGGCCGAGAGCCCGCCGCCGATCTCGGCGACCTGCACGAGCCGGCGGCGATCGACGGCGTCGGAGAAGGCTCCCCCGACCAGCGCGACGACGAGGATCGGCAGCAGCTCGGCGAGCGACACGAGGCCGACGATGAGGGACGAGCCGGTGAGCTGGTATGCCTGGTAGGGGACGGCGACGAAGGTCAGGTAGGAGCCGAGCTCCGAGACCGTCTGGCTCGCGTAGAGAAGCCGGAAATCCCGGTGGCGCCGAAGCGGAGCGACGTCCACGACGACCAGTGACCCGAGCCGGCGCAGCGCACCACGCTCGACCGATGCGGCCGGCGGCGTGGTCGGTGCCTGCTCCGCAACGGGGGGAACCGGCGTCAGCCGTTCGAGCTCGCGTGCGGCGTCCGTACGGGGATCGTGCTCCTCGCTCACGCGGGAACGCTAGCCGCGAGCGGAGACGGCCGGGCTTCGCCCGGCCGGGTCGGATGAGATCCGACCCCTACATCCGGTCGGGCCCCGCGGTGTCTGCCGGTCGTGTGGTGTCTGGTCGGGTCGGGTTGGGTGGTGTTCGGTCGGGCCTCGTGTCGTGTGCCGGTGGGGTGGTGTCTGGTCGGGTCGGGGTTGGCGTTGCGAGGCGCGGGTCAGGTGTGACCGGATCGTGAGGGCCGGTTGGGCCGGGCCTCGCCCGGCTGGGTCGGATGAGATCCGACCCCTACGTCCGGTGGAGCCGGGCCGGTCGGGTCGGGGTGCCCCGGAGGGGTTGGCGGGCGTGACCGGACCGTGACGGCCGGCCGGGTCAGCCCCGCTCGCTACACGAGCCCGAGGAGGGTCTCGACGACGGCCGGGTCGAACTGTGTGCCGGCGCCGCGCCGCAGTTCGTCCTTTGCCTCCTCGACCACGAGCGGAGCCCGGTAGGGACGCTTCGAGGTCATCGCGAGATACGCGTCGCACACGAGCACGATCCTCGCCTCGAGCGGGATCGCATCGAAGGCCAGCTCGTCCGGGTACCCGGAGCCGTCCCAGCGCTCGTGGCAGTGGCGCACGATCGAGCGGACCTCGCCGAGCTCCTCGACCGAGGCGAGGATCCGCTCGCCGAGCTCCGGATGCAGCTCGAGGATCGACCGCTCCTCGGGTGTCAGCGGCCCCTCCTTGGCAAGGATCGCCGACGGGAAGCCGATCGTGCCGATGTCGTGCAGGAGCGCCGCGAGCGCGAGCCGGCGCCGGCGCTCACCGTCGATTCCGTGCGCCTCACCCACCCGAACGACGAGGCGGGCGAGCTCTCGCGGGTGGGTCGACGCGTGCCCTCCTCTCGCCTCGAGCGCGCTCGCGATCGCCTCGATCGTCGAGAGCAGCGTCCGCTCGAGCCGCTCGGCCTCGTTGCAGGCCTCCGCGAAGAGCCGCGCGTTCTCGAGCGCCACGGCAGCGTGGCCGGCGAGCACCTCGAGCAGGCGCACGTCGTGCTCGTCGAACTGGTCGAGCCCGAGCTTCGAGAGCACGATCACGCCGATCACCCGGCCCGAGTAGAGCAGAGGGGTGGCGACCATCGACTCCTCGATCGCGTCGGTGCCGGGGATCTGCACCGCGAACTCGCAGGCGAGCGCGTCGCCGATGAGCAGCGAGCCTCCGAGCTCGGCCGCCCGGCCGGTGACGCCCTGGCCGACGCGGCAGCGGAGCACGCGCGCTGCGTCCTCGCCGTCGACACCGAGCTCGCCACGGAAGGCGACCGGAAGCAGGTCGTCGCCGTCGCGAATGTAGACGCGGCAGTCGTGGTAGTCGATCAGGGTCGCGAGCTCGTCCACGATCACCTCGCCGATGTCCTCCATGCGGTTCAGCCGGTTCAGCCGGCCGACGAGGCTCTGCAGCAGCTTCAGGTGTGCGAGCGAGCGGGCATCCCGTCCCGTTCGTGGGTCGCCGGGGTCGCGCGGCGCGCGCTCGTCTGCGAAGACGACGATCTGGCTCTTGCCCTGGGTCTTGCCCGTCATCATCGCCGCCTCGGCGCAGGAGGTCAGCTCCCGCGCTGACATCGCGTGCTCGGGGGCGTGCGCGATCCCGATGGAGGCGGTCACCCTTCCAACCGGGCCGAAGCTCGACGCGGCCAGCTCCTGCGCGATCCGATGGGCCAGCGGAACCGCATGCTCCGCGTCCGTGTCGGGCAGAACGGCGGCGAACTCCTCACCGCCGATGCGACACACGACGTCCGCGGTGCGCGCCGTGCGGCGAAGCAGCCGGGCCAGGCCGACGAGCACGAGATCGCCCGCGGCGTGACCGTGGATGTCGTTGACGCGCTTGAAGTCGTCGATGTCGAGCATCAGGACGGCCACCGAGCCACCCGTTCGGGACGTGCGGGCGAGCTCGGCCCGCAGCCGCTCGTGGAACGCGCGGTGGTTGTAGAGGCCCGTCAGCGAGTCCGTCTGCGCCTGGTGCTCGAGCCGGAGGCGGATCTCCGCGTTGTCGAGCGCGAGCGCGACGGCATCCCCGAAGCGCGCGAGCAGCTCGAACTCCCCATCCGAGAAGTCCACGGACTCGCCGAGGCGGTACACGTTGAGAGCGCCCTTCACGCGTCCGCGGGCGATCAGCGGAACGGAGACGAGGGCCTCCGGCTCATCGGGAGGCGTGCCGGGAATCGGAATGGAGCGAGGGTCCTCGTGCAGGCGGGCGACGCGGACGGGCTCACGCTGCTCGAGCGCGTGCCCCGTGACGCCGGTACCGAACTCGAACGAGGTCGCCAGGATCGCCTCGGCGTGGGGATCCCGGGCGAGGACGGGAACGAGCAGGCGCTTCGTCTCGTCGGCCCAGAGGACGGTGAGCGCATCGTAGGCCACGAGGTCGGCGAGCGTGTCGGCGATCCGGCGTAGCAGCGAGTCGAGGCTCTCCTCGGCGAGGACCGCGTGGAAGATCTCGGCCAGGCGCCGGTACGAGTCTGCCGCAGCCTCGCGGTCGTCGACCGACGAGGTCGTATTCGGACCACCGCTGGCGGGGAGCCGCAGCATTCGAGCTTCCTTCCGTGGGACAGTACGGACAGCACATGCATCGGGATCCCTCCCCCGAACAGGGATCCCCAGTTCGGAGTAACCCGGATCCCCGGAGGAGGGTAGGGACGCGGCCGCAAGGGCCGTCGGCGATCCCCGCCCTCCGGGCATCCGAGCAACTACTGTTTCGCGCAGGATGGGGCAGATCGTCGTCGGTGTCGACGGCTCGGCCGGCAGCCTCGAGGCGCTGCGGTTCGCACTCCGGGAGGCGGCCGTTCGCGGGTGCTCGGTGACGGTGCTGAGCGCGTTTCGGCTCCCGCTCGTGGAGGCCCCCGACCCGTTCCTGCTCGCGGTGCCGGTCGGGCCTGGCTCGAGCTTCGTGGAGGTGCAGGAGGCGGTCGAGCGAGAAGCGGAAAGGCTGCTCGACGATGCGCTCGCTGCCACGGCCGACGAGGCGAACCGGGTCGAGGTCGAGCGCAGGGTCGTCGAGGCCGACCCGGCGAGGGCCCTGCTCGATGGGTCCGGGGATGCCGACCTGCTCGTGGTCGGTGCGCGCGGCCACGGAGGCCTGGCCGGGCTCCTCCTCGGCTCGGTCGCCGATCAGCTCGTCCGCCATTCCTCCTGTCCCGTCGTGGTCGTGCCCGGTGGGCGCGAGGGCCGGCGATGACCTCGGGACGGCGATGAGCAGGCTCGTGGGCCGGGTGCTCGCCTGGAACGCTCCCGCGTAGGGGGCTCGGCGGCGCAGGAGGCGTCCGTGACGACTCCGTCCGGGCCGCAGGTCGCGATCCCGGTGCTGCCACCGGGCGTCGAGGGGCTGTCCGAGGACGAGGCCGGTCGGCGCCTCGCCGCCCGCGGACCCGTCCGCCGGCTTCCAACGAGCCGCTCGTACGCGAGCATCGTCCGTGCCAACGTCCTCACCGTCTTCAACGGGATCCTCGCAGGGTTCGGTGCGCTCACGCTCGCCTTCGGCGACTGGCGCGATGCGCTGTTCCTGGGGATCCTCGTCGCCAACACGACGATCGGCGTCGCCCAGGAGATCCGCGCGAAGCGTGCGCTCGATCGTCTCTCCGCGCTCGTGGCCCCGACGGCGGCCGTCGTTCGCTCGGGCGTGCCGCGGCGCGTACCCGTCGGGGAGGTCGTACCCGACGACCTCGTCGCCCTCACGGCCGGCGACCAGGTCGTGGCCGACGGGACACTCGTCGCGAGCGAGGCGCTTCGCCTCGACGAGTCGATCCTCACCGGTGAATCCGCTCCGGCCGCGCGCCGGCAGGGGGAGGAGGTCCGATCCGGCTCGTTCGCCGTCGAGGGGCTCGGCGCCTATCTCGTGACGGCGGTCGGCCGGGAGAGCTACGCGGAACGCCTCGCGAGCGTTGCCCGCGGGTTCCGTCACCCGCGCTCGCCGCTCGAGGTGGCACTCGACCGGCTGCTCGTCTGGCTTGCGGTCGTCACGGTGCCGATCGGCGTGGCGCTCGGGCTCTCGCTCTGGGTTCGCGACGTGCCGGTCGGCGACGCCGTGCCGACGGCGGTGGCGGGGATCGTGAACCTGATCCCGGAGGGGTTGATCCTGCTCACGAGCCTGACCTTCGCCGTGTCGGCGCTGCGGATGGCGAGCCGCGGGGCGCTCGCCCAGCAGCTGAACGCGGTCGAATCGCTCGCCTCGGTCGACACGATGTGCATCGACAAGACCGGGACACTGACCGAGGCCGGCCTTCGGCTCGTGAAGGTGACGCCGGCCGGTGACGTGGGGGAGGCGGAGCTGAGAGCCGAGCTCGGACGGTACGCAGCGGCTGCCCCGACGCGGAACGCGACCGTCGCGGCGATCGCGGCGGCATGCCCCGATTCCGGCGGGTCGACGGCCGAGGCGACGCTCCCGTTCTCGTCGCGCTGGCGCTTCAGCGGCGTACGCCTCGGCGGGAGGTGGTTGCTGCTCGGGGCACCCGAGATCCTCGTTCCGGCCCCTCTCGTCGCGGAGGCCCGTCGGGAGGCGGCCGCCGGCCGTCGCGTGGTCGCGCTCGTCTCGTCCCGGGAGAGCCCGGGCGAGGCCGGTGGGACGCCGACGCTGCCGGAGCGCCTCGAGCCGCTCGGCCTCGTCGTTCTCGCGGAACGGCTCAGGGCAGATGCGCGCGAGGCGGTCGAGTGCCTGCGGCGCGAGGACGTCGAGCTGCTCGTGCTCTCGGGCGATGCCCCGGAGACAGTGGCCGCGATCGCCGCCGATGCCGGGATCGCCGAGGCCCGCGGGCTCGACGGGCGTGGGCTTCCTCCCGGCGCCGGGGAGCTGCTGGCCGCCGTGACCGCGGCGCGGGTCGTCGGGCGGGTCTCGCCCGAGGACAAGCATCGCGTCGTCTCCGCGCTGCGCGAGTCCGGGCGCTACGTAGCGATGCTCGGCGACGGCGTGAACGACGTACCCGCCCTGAAGGAGGCGAGGCTCGCGATCGCCCAGGCGTCGGGCTCGCAGATGGCGCGGAGCATCGCGGACGTCGTCCTCGTCAGCGGCGGCTTCGCGTCCGTGCCGCCGATGGTCGCCGAGGGGCAGAAGATCCTGCGCAACCTCCAGCGCGTCGCGAAGCTGTTCGTCTCGAAGGCGGTGTTCGCGGGCTTCGTCGTCCTCACGGTCGGCCTCGCACCGGTCGAGTACCCGTTCCTGCCCCGGCACCTGACGCTCGTGACTACCCTGACGATCGGCGTTCCCGGGTTCTTCCTCGCGCTCGCGCCGAGCTCCGGGCCGTGGCGCCCCGAGAGGTTTCTCGGCGAGGTCGTGGGGTTCTCGCTGCGCGCCGGGCTCGCGATCGGCGCCGCCGTCGTCGGCTCGTATCTCCTGGCGCGCAAGGTCCTCGAGCTCCCCCTGCTCGAGGCTCGCACGGTCGCGAGCACCGTGATGCTCGTGCTCGGCATGTACCTGATCCTCGCGCTCGAGGGCGTCGGGATCCGGCGAACCGCAGCGGTCACGAGCCTCTGCGCGGTCCTCACCGCCGTCTACCTCGTCGTGCTCCTGATCCCGTTCACGAGGGAGTTCTTCCAGCTCGACCTGCCCGGGCCGAAGGGGGTGCCGGTGATCGTCGGCGGAGCGGGCTTCGGGCTGGTGCTGCTGTGGGTCCTCGGGATCCGCCCGGGCGACCGGCGCTCGGGGGGAACGGCACGCCGGCCATGAGCCGTCGCGACGGCTTTCCCGCAGGGCCCGGTGCGGCTTCCCACGGATGCGCGGCGTCGCCCGCAACCGCCATGATTCGGGTATGACGGCCGAGGCCCGGAGCGAGGAGCTCGCTGCCCTGATCGACCGTGGCGAGGAGCGAGGCTGCGTCGAGCTCTCCGAGCTCGAGGAGCTGACGGATGCGCTCGGGCTCGACGACGATGCGATCGCCAGCCTCTACGACGAGCTCGAGGCCCGCGGGATCGAGGTTCACGACGACTGCGCGGTGCACCACGTGCCGGCGACGCGGATCGAGAACGGCGATCTCGCGACCGCGACCACGGACGCGCTGCAGCTGTTCATGAACGAGATCGGGCGGTACCCGCTGCTGACGGCACGGCAAGAGGTCGAGCTGGCGAAGCGGATCGAGCGGGGAGACCGGCAGGCGAAGGATCGCATGATCAACTCGAACCTGCGACTCGTCGTCTCGATCGCCCGCAAGTACTGGAGCCCGAGCCAGCCCGATCCGCCGCTGCTCGATCTGATCCAGGAAGGGATTCTCGGCCTGATCCGGGCCGTCGAGAAGTTCGACTGGCGGCGCGGCTACAAGTTCTCCACGTACGCGACGTGGTGGATCCGTCAGGCGATTCAGCGCGGGATCGTGAACCGGGGCCGAACGATCAGGATCCCGGTTCACATCGCCGACCGCGAGCGCCGGCTCGCCCGGGCCCAGCGGGAGCTGACGGTGCGCCTCGGCCGGGTCCCGACGGACGGCGAGCTCGCAGAGGCCGCGGAGATCACGGTGGAGCAGCTCGAGGACCTGCGCGCGTTCGGCCGCGCCGTCACGAGCCTCGATCGGCCGATCGGCGAGGACGGGGAGGGTGGCCTCGGGGAGCTGCTTCCGGGTACGGAGGAGCCGACCGAGGACGTGCACATCGCGCTCGCCGAGGAGGCGTTGCGCCGTGCCGTGTCCGAGCTCCCCGAGCTCGAGCGCGAGGTCGTGCGGCTCCGCTACGGCGTCGGCGGTGAGCCGCACACGATCGAGCAGATCGCACGGACGCTCCGGATCTCGCGAGAGCGGGTGCGCGGCCTCGAGGAGAACGCGCTGAAGCGGCTTGCCCTCGAGCGGGAGCTGCTCGCGCTCCACGACGCCGCCTGAGCCGGCGTGCGGGAAAGCCGCAGGTAGCTGCTACACTCAGCACAAGGCGGATGCCGCGGCCGGAAGCCTCCGGTGTGTCTTCCGCCTCCTCCCTCCAAGGCTTGGATGGCCCGGCCTCGAAACGTCGGGCTATCCGGCCGGCAATCCAGGACTCGAAGGATCACGACGTGCGCAGCGAACACGACATCAGAAGCGAGCTCGACGTCGCCACCGACCGCCGCTCGGAGCTCTGGGCGCAGCTCGGCGGGCATCGGGACTCGACGACCGCAGCCGAGCTGGCCCGCCTGAACGCGCTCATCGAGGGGCTCTGGGACGAGCTCCGGACGACCAGGACCCGGAGTCGCTTCGGGCCGGTCGAGGCGATCGTTCGCCGGGCCGACCGCGACCGCCGCCTCGAACGGGACATCGACCAGCGGATCGCGAACGCCGGCCGGGCCCGCGAAGCCGCGTAGGACGCAATCTCATCCCGTCGTACCCTCGCCCGTCGTCGTAGGGGCGGGATCTGATTGCGCTTTGCCCTCGCCGGTCGCGGACGGGATCTCATTGCGCTCTGCTCCCGTCGGTCGTCGTAGGGGCGGGATCTCATCCCGCCCGGGCGTGGCGCGCGGCGGGCTAGCCCTGGTCGCCCTCGTCCCCGCCGGCGTGCTCGCGGAGACGTTCCGCGTTCGCGGCGAGCCGGTCGGAGACGAGCCGGTGCAGCGTGCCCTCGGGGAAGACTCCGTGCGGCCCGGGGTCGCCCGCCTCGAGCCCGGTGAGGAGCTCGAGGCCCTCGTCGATCGTCTCCACCGCGTAGACGTGGAAGCGGCCTTCGGCCACCGCGTCGACGATCTCGTCGCGGAGCATCAGGTTGGGGACGTTCGCCCGCGGCAGGATCACGCCCTGCGTGCCCGTCAGCCCTTTCTCCCTGCAGATCGCGTAGAAGCCCTCGACCTTCGTGGTGACGCCCCCGACGGCCTGGACGAGGCCGTTCTGATCGACCGAGCCGGTGACGGCGAGATCCTGCCGCAGCGGTACCTCGGCGATCGAGGAGAGCAGCGCGTACAGCTCGGTCGAGGAGGCAGAGTCCCCGTCGATGCCCTCGTAGGCCTGCTCGAACGTGAGCGTCGCGGAGAGCGAGAGCGGTGTGTCGCGAGCGTAGGCGCCCGCAAGGTAGCCGGACAGGATCAGGAAGCCCTTGGAGTGGATCGGCCCGGAGAGCTCGATCTCGTGCTCGATGCTCGTGAGCGAGCCGCGGCCGATCGACGTCCGCGCCGAGACGCGGGTCGGCTTCCCGAAGGCGTGGTCGCCGAGGTCGATGACGGCGAGCCCGTTGAGCTGGCCGACGCGGACGCCTTCGGTCTCGATCCGGATCGTGCCGTCGACGATCATGTCCTGCAGCCGCTCCTGGATCAGGTTCGAGCGGTACTCCCGCTCGTCGACGGCGCGATCGACGTCCTCGCGCGTCACGACGTCGCGGCTCGCCTTTCCGGCGAAGAAGCTCGCCTCCGTCACGACGTCGGCGATCTCGATCAGGCGCGTCGACAGCTTTCGCTGGTGCTCGCGCAGGCGTGCCCCGTGCTCGACGACGCGCGCGACCGCACCGCGGTCGAAGTGCCGTAGCCCGGAGTCCCGTACCCGCCGACTGATGAACGAGGCGTAGTTCGTGACGTGCTCGTCCGACCAGGGCATCTCCGGCGAGAAGTCCACCTTGACCTTGAACAGCTCACGGAAGTCCTCGTCGACGCCGTAGAGGAGCCGGTAGACGTCCGGGGCGCCGACGAGCACGACCTTGAGGTCGAGCGCAACGGGCTCGGGTCGCAGGCTCGCGGTCGGGACCGCGGACAGTTGCTCCCCGAGGTTCTCGATCCGCACCTCGCGCGTGAGCAACGACCGCTTCAGCGCCTCCCAGGCGAACGGGTTGCGAACGAGGTCGAGCACGTGGACGACGAGGAAGCCTCCGTTCGCCCGGTGGAGCGCTCCCGCCTTGATCTGGTGGAAGTCCGTGACCATCGTTCCGAGCTGGGGCCGGTAGTCGATCCGACCGAGGAGGTTGTAGAAGGTCGGGTTGCGCTCGACGATCACGGGCGCTCCGCCGTTCGAGCCGTTGTCGACGAGGACGTTCACCCGGTAGCGGGCGAGATGCTCCGCCTGCCCGGTGCCCTGCAGGGCCGAGAGGAATGCCGGGACTTCACCCTCGTCACCCGACCGGAAGCTACCGAGGCGCTCCGGTAGGTCGTTCTCGACCTGGTGCAGGTAGGCGAGCACCTCTTCGAGGTCGCCGTACCGTTCACGCAGATCGTGGAAGAGCGGTCCGACGGCGAACTGCGCAACCTCCCGGTCGAGGCGCCTGACCCGCTCGTTTGCCTCCTTCTCCAGCGTGCGGAGCTGGCGCAGGGTCTCGACCACCCTGACCTGGATCTCCGCGCCTCGCTGCTCGATCGCCTTCTGATCGTCCTGGGGCAGGCGCGCGAAGTCCTCGCTCGTAACCGGCTTCTTGTTGACAATGGGAACCGTGACGATCCCCGCGGGTGTCGTCTCCATCGCGAACCCGCGCTCGTTTGCAAATGCCTCGAGCTCGCTCGTGAGCGCGTCGCGCCTGGTGCCGATCCCGACCAGGATCTCGCGCCTGCGCTTCTCGTAGTCCTCGCTCTCGAACGCGCGAGGGATCTCGCGCCGGGCGGCCTCGATGAACTCGTCCATGTCGCGCGCGAGCTCGGCGCCCCGGCCGGCCGGGAGTCGGATCGCGTCGGGACGATCGGGCGCGGCGGCGTTGAAGACGTAGACCCAGTCGTCCGGCACGGGCCGCATGCGGGCGACCTTCTCGAGGTAGTCGCGCAGCGTCCCCGTCCGTCCTGATCCCGGCGCGCCGGCGACGAACATGTTGTAGCCGGGGTCGGCGACCTCGAGCCCGAACTCGATCGCATCGAGCGCGCGCGGCTGGCCGATCGTGCCCGCGAGCGGGTCGACCTCGGCCGTCGTGTCGAAGTCGAGGCTCGGCGGGATCGAGCCGCCGCCGCAGCTGTGCCGGCTCGAGTCGAAGGCGGTCGACGTCAGCCATGCCCCTAATCCTCGCAAATGCAAGCCACGTAGGGGCGCGCAGCGGCGGCGGAGCCGTCGCGTAGTTCCGCGGCCCGGAGGGCCGCACGGTCAAGCCGTAGGGGCGCGCAGCGGCGGAGCCGTCGCGAGTTCCGCGGCCCGGAGGGCCGCACGGTGCAAGCCACGTAGGGGCGCGCAGCGGCGGCGGAGCCGTCGCGTAGTTCCGCGGCCCGGAGGGCCGCACGGTGCAAGCCACGTAGAGCGCGCAGCGGCGGCGGAGCCGTCGCGTAGTTCCGCGGCCCGGAGGGCCGCACGTGCAAGCCACGTAGGGGCGCGCAGCGGCGGCGGAGCCGTCGCGTAGTTCCGCGGCCCGGAGGGCCGCACGATGCAAGCCACGTAGGGGCGCGCTCCGCGGCTGAGCGGCCGGCTCGGCCGGCCGCGACCCGTGTCCAGGCCGCCAGGGGGCGGCGTCTTGGGCGGAGCCGTCGCGAAGGTTCGCGGCCCGGAGGGCCGCGCTCCGCTCAGCCGCCGGGCCCGAGCTCGGCCGCTCCGGCCGGCGTGATCAGGCCGTAATGGCCGTCGTAGCGGTGATAGAGCACGTTGCCGCGCTGGGTCTCGGCGTTCCGGAAGAAGACGAACCGCCCGCGCGTCGCCTCGAGGCGCTCGATCGCCTGGGTCAGCGTCTCCTCGGGTGCGGTCTCGAGGAGCTCGACTGCTCCCTCGTCGGTTCGATAGACGACGGCGTCGCGGCCGGTGTCGGCGTTTGCGAAGAGATGGAAGTCGTGGTCGAGGAGTTCCATGTCGAGAACGGCGTCCTTCACGGTCTGCTCGCCGACCTCGAACGTCTTGCTGCGGAGGATCTCGCGTTCCTGCTCGGGCCTCGGGTACCAGGAGGGGCGGTGAGCCGACACGGCGCCGTGGCGCCAGGCACCCTCGGTCGCGACGCCCGTCTCGTGCCGTCTCGCCTCGCGGCGCTCGGCGAGGATCTCGAGCTGGCGCTGCAGGCGTGCCTCCAGCCGGTCGATCGCCTCGCGCAGCGTCGTCGCGGCTACGTGTGCCCTGACCCGCCGGCCCGAGAGCTGGAGGTTCGCCTTCGCCGACACGGGCCGCTCGACCGACGGGTTCTCGTGCACGGTGAGCGCGACGCGCCCGTGGATGACGGATCTCGGTGAGAAGGCGGCGACCCGGCGGATCTTCTGGTCGGCGTACGAGCGCATGTCGTCCCCGACGTTGCCCTTGGATGCGATCTCGAGCTCGAACTCCTGACTGGCCATGGCCTCCTCCGTCTGTCTGGACGATCGACCTAGCGCTCGCTCGAGGCGAGGCTCGGCTCTCGGGTTGCGGTGATCCGACCGTCCTCGAGCCAGAGGACGCGGTCGGCGATGGTCTCGAGCCTGGGGTCGTGGGAGACGACGACGACGGCGCTCTCCTCCCGGCGTGTGAGATCGCGAAGGAGCTCCATGACCTCGTGCCCGTTCTCGGAGTCGAGGTTCGCGGTGGGCTCGTCTGCGAGCAGCAGGGGAGGATGGTTCGCGAGTGCCCGGGCGATCGACACCCGCTGCTTCTCGCCGCCGGACAGGTCGCGGGCGTGGAAGTCGAGCCGGTCCTCGAGGCCGGCCCCGATCAGCAGCTCACGGGCGCGGGCGCGGGCCGCCTCGCCGTTCGTTCCGGCCACGTTGAGCGCAACCTCGACGTTCTCGGAAGCCGACAGCGACTCGAGGAGGTTGAAGGTCTGGAAGACGAAGCCGACGAGCTTCCTGCGGACCCGCGGCAGCTCCCTGTGCGGGAGGGCGGTCACGTCCATCCCCGCGATCCTCACCGCGCCCGCCGTCGGGCGCAGCAGCGCGCCGACCATCGTCAAGAGCGTCGTCTTCCCGGAGCCCGAAGGGCCCATGATCAGCGTGATCTCGCCGGCGTCGGTCGTGAAGCTCACGCCGTCGACGGCGCGCACGAGGGTGTGCTCCGACCCGAACGTCTTCGTCAGTCCCTCGACCTCGAGCAGCGCTCCTTCGCCGGTCATGCTCGGAACACCATTGCAGGATCGATGCGGTTGATGCGGCGGGCCGGGACGTAGGCAGCGAGAATCGACACCGCGACCGCGGCGGCGAAGAGGACGAGCGCGTCGGCCACGCGCAGGTCGGTCACGAACTCGGGAACGGCGCGATGGATGAAGGTGACGGCGAGCGCGGAGGCTCCGATCCCGATCACCGCCCCGAGGAAGCCGACGATGAGGCTCTGCTCGACGACGATCCGGTAGACGAACCCGTTCGAGGCGCCGACCGCCTTGAGGACGGCGTAGTCGCGCGCCTTCTCGATCGTCGCCGTGTAGGTCGTGAGCGCGATCACGGCGCCGCCGATGACGAGGCCGATCGCGACCAGGACGCTGACGACCGGGAGGAAGCCCTGGCCGACGAGCTCCGTCATCGAGTCGGCGAACTCCGTGGTCGTGTGGACGCTCGTGTCGGGTACGGCCGCCGCGGCGGCCGCTGCGACCTGCTCGGGGTCGGCTCCGGGCGCCGTGGCGAGAACGAAGTAGTTGACGTACCCAGGGAGCGAGAGGAGCTCGCCGGCGTCCTCGGCGTTCAGCCAGGCGAGCTCGAACATGGGGTTTCCTCCGGACACGACATGCTCGATGACGAACGTCTCCCCGAGGATGTCCACCGGGTCGCCGACCTCGAGGTCAGCGTCGTTTGCGAGCACCTCGTCGATCACGACGCCGCCGGGCTCCGGAAGGAAGCGCTCGCGGGTCTCCTCGGGGAGGGGCGCCGCGTCGGGCACGCCGAGCGACATGAAGTACACGTCGAGGTCGTAGTCGTTCTCCTCGAAGACGATCCGCCGGCCGTACACGGGGATCACCGCCTGCACACCGGAAACCCCCGCGAGCGCCTCCGCGCCGCCGACCGGGACGAACGAGGACGAGCGGAACGGATCGCTGGCGCCCTCCTGGGTCACCCACAGCTCCCCGGGCAGCTCGTTGAAGAGCTGTGTGGCGCCGCTCCAGCCGCGATAGAGGCTGAGGATGACGAGCACGAGGAGCAGCGCGAAGGCGACGCCGGCAACGGACATGACGAGACGCCCTCTCTCTGCCACGAGGTTTCGCCGGGCAATCGGGACCATCGCCTCAAGGTTGCCGACGGCCGTCGCGTGCCGCATCGGACACCCCACTGACCCGGGCTGCGGAGAACTACGACCCCGGAGGGGGCGTCAGGGCCCCTGGGTAGGCTTGTGACGATGCCCGTTCGTACGCTCGTCGTACTGACCGTTCTCGTCGCGGTCCTCGCCGGCGCCGGGACGGCGGCCGGCGCTCCGTCGCTTCTCGTCGACTCCGGGCCGGCGCTCGCCGATCGGATCGCGACACAGGTCGAGCTCGACGCGCCGGAGGGCATCGCAGGGCTCACCCTGCTCGTTCCGGCCGGGTACGGGGTCGACCTCGCCCGGGCCGCCGGTGAGCGACTCGGTCCGGCGTCGGGAACGGCCCTCGCGGGGGGTGTGGAGCTCGCGCTCGAGGGCGAGCTGACCGTTGCCGACACGTCGGTGGCGGCCTGTCCGGGCGGGTCACACGCCGCGATCTGGAGGGTGTCGCTTCGCGCTCCGGGCGTCGAGCTTGCGCTGCTCCTGGCGGTCGGGCCGGCGGGATCCGCCGGCTCCGGAGCCGCCTACGCCGTGTCGCTCTGCACGCAGGTTCCGTCGGGGCTCGAGCTCACCGGGCTCTCGCTTCGTCTTGCCGACGTCGTGACGACGCCGGCCCAGGCGGGCCGGTATGCATGGAGCGCTCTCGTCACGGCGGTCGGAGCCGGCCAGGCCGTCGAGGCGCGCTCCGTGTCACCGCTCCCGGTCGTGCTGACCCTGAACGGGACGTACTCGCGCGATCGCGGCGTTGCACGCCTGAGCGGAGCGTTGCGCGCGGGCGGTGACCCGGTCGCGGATGCCCGGGTCTCGATCTCGTCGGGCAGCTCGGCGTCCTCCCTTCGCCCGACGATGCATGCCCAGACGGGCTCGAAGGGTGGCTACGAGGCGAGCAAGGAGATCGACTCGCCCACGGTGTTCCAGGCCTCGGTCGCCTCTACCGCCGTGACGGGAGCCGTGTGCGAGGCGCCCCTCGTACCGGGGGGTTGTGCGAGCGAGACGGTGGTGGTCTCGGCGGCGACGAGCCGCACGATCCGCGTGAGAATCCCGCCGCCCCCGGTGCTCGAGCTCGGGAGCCGGGGGCCCGCGGTCGGGCAGCTCGAGCGACGGCTCGTCGAGCTTCGCTACCTGCCGCCCGGATCGGCCAACGCGAGCTTCGACATGCGGACGTGGCACGCGGTCGTCGCCTTCCAGGGGTGGAACGGCCTGGCCCGGACCGGGGTGGTCAGCCGGCAGACGTGGGCGAAGCTCCGTCGCGCAACCGTTCCCCGTCCCTGGGGTGGCCTTCGCGCCGGCGTCGAGATCGACCTCGCGAGGCAGGTGCTCCTGCTCGTTCGGGGAGGTGTCACCGTGAGGGCCATCCATGTCTCGACCGGCGCCGGCGGGCGAACGCCGCGCGGGCGCTTCTCCGTCCGCTCGAAGGCGCTCCAGTCGTGGTCTGTCCCGTTCGGGGTCTGGCTGCCCTACGCCCAGTACTTCTACGGCGGGTTCGCGCTGCACAGCTACCCGTCCGTCCCGACCTACCCCGCGTCGCACGGATGCGTGAGGCTACCGTCGATGGAGGCGCCCGTTGCGTACGCCTTCACGACGGTCGGGACACCGGTCTGGATTCGCTGAGCCGCGGGCGCCCGGTGGCGGTCGCGCCTGCGGGCCTCGTACGACCGAGGGGCGGGGCGAGCGCGCGCCATGCGGTCGCGCCCGCAACCGAGCCGACGGCCGCGAGGTAGATGCCGAGGGCCCAGTCGAGCCCGCTGTCGGTGCCCGCCATGAGCCCGTGGGCGGTCGCCAGCACGAATGCCAGGTAGGCCGCGTGGTGCAGTCGGCGCCACCACCTCGTCCCGATCCGCTTGCGAAGCGAGAACGAGAAGACGAGCAGGACCATCAGCTCGGCCGCGAGCACGCCGAGCGCCGTCCAGAAGGGCCGGTACGGCGAGAGGCCCGGCAAGAGCAGTGCCGCGAGCGGGATCTCGACCGCGCCGTCCACGACGAGCGTCAGCCCGTGAACGGCGAGGGCTCCGAGCCCGAGCAGCGACAGGAACCGGTGCAGGTCGGTGATGCCCGCGGGCTTCGGCCGCTTCCCGAACGGCCTCGAGTGCAGCAGCAGCCCGGTGAGCACGGTGGCAGTGAGCAGCCCGTAGGCGAGCAGGCCGCTCGCGCGCGCGAGGAGCCAGAAGGTCGGGTCGGAGGTCAACGCAGCGCTCCGGTGAGCATCGTGCGGGCATCTCGCGTGACGAGCACGGCCGCGATCGACGACGCCTCCGCTTCCGCTGCGGCCGCGGTCGAGCCGGCCATGAAGAGCGCCGTGGCGAGCACCTCGGCGTCGGCGGCCGTTCCGGCGAGGACGGTCACACGCTCGAGATCCGACGTCGACGGCCGCGCGGACGCCGGGTCGATCAGGTGGTGGCGCTCCTCGCCGCCGCGCCGCCAGGCGCGCCGGTCCCGGCCGGACGTCGCAACTGCGCCCTCGGCAAGCCCGAGCGTCAGCGGGCCGTCGGGCGTTTCGACGCCGACCGGCCAGACTCCGGTACGAGGCCGGCCACTGACCGCGAGATCGCCGCCGGCGTTGACGAGGCACGGCCCGGCCTCTGAGAGGATCCGGCAGGCCCGGTCGACCGCGTAGCCCTTGGCGATGCCGCCGAGATCGAGCCGGACGCCCGGGCCGAGCTCGATCCGCCTGCGGGCGACGTCGACCTCGACCCGGCCGGCACAGCGCGCGGTCAGCGGGCGTGCGGGCCCATCGGCGGCGACCCGCTCGAACGTGTCCGCGTAGCCTGCCTGGACGAGAGCGTCGTGCACGGTGGGGTCGAACCGACCGCCCGTGCGGTCTCGTGCGGCGAGCGCAGTCACGGTGACCTCGACGAGGTCCCGGCCTGCCGGGCCGCCGCCGGCCGCGTTCAGGCGCGACAGCTCCGAGTCCGGTCGGAAGCGCGAGAGCAGGGACTCGAGGCGGTCGAGTTCGGCCTCTGCGGCGTGGAGCGCCCGCCTCGCATCGCGACCGTGATCGCGGCGGGGCTCCAGCAGGAGCTCGACGTCGGTGCCCATGGCCCTGAACCGGTGGCGGAGGATCAGGAGCTCCTCGTCTCGGTCATCGGCGGCAGGTCGACGATCCGGACGGCGGGCGTCTCGACCTGCCCGGTCCAGGCCGCCGGCGGCGGCGGTTCGACCGCTTCCTGCTCGCTCCCGCCGGCGAGGACGGCGAACATCCCTCCGAACGCGAGCAGGCTCACCGTCGCGGCATAGAGGCGGCCGACGTGACCCTTCATCAGTCGTCGTCCTCGTGATCGTCGTCATCGTCGGCGTCCTCACCGTGATCGTCATCGTCGTCGTGGTCGTCGTCGTCCCACTGCTCGTCGTCGTCCCACCGCTCGCTCTCCGCCTCGTCGTCGTCGTCGACGTCCGCGAGCCAGGCCTGCGTATCGGACGTGGCGGGAAGCTCGGCGCCGGCCGGCGGGCCCGAGGCGATCCCGACCGCGGCGGGAGTCGGAGCCGCCGCGGAGTCCGAGGTCAGGCCTGCCGCGCGCACGACACCGACCGTCACCGCGATCACGGCGGCTCCGGCGAGCAGGGAGAGCAGGAGTGCATGTCGTCGTCTCATGAGGGCTCCTTCGTTGCTTGCTTCCAAGGTAGGAGCGCCGCGTCCTACCCCGGGTGAAGGGCCGGCAAAGACTCGTCAAGGAGTGGGTGAAGAACGTGCGAGGCGGGACGTCAGCGCTCTGCGAGGATCGCGGCGGAGGTCGAGATCGTCGCTCCGGCCTGCCGCATCTCCTCGAGCGCGCGTGCCGAGTCGCCCGGCTCGGCGTCGATCCCGCGCACCGCGTCCGCGACCACGGTGACCCGGAAGCCCTCGCGGACGGCGTCGAGGACGCTCGCCTTCACGCAGTAGTCCGTCGCGAGACCGCCGACGACGAGCCGGTCGACACCGCGCTCGCGCACCAGGTCGGCTAGACCCGTCTCCTGGAAGGCCGAGTAGCCCTGGGTGTCCGGATCCTGCGCCTTGTCGACGACGAGATCGACGAGATCGCGCCGAAGGCCGCGATGCAGCTCGGCGCCGGCCGTCCCCTGCAGGCAGTGGGCCGGCCAGATGCCCGGTGGATCGATCCCTCGCCAGCGGGTCGGGTCCACCGTCGTACCCCGGAACGAGCCGTGATCCGACGGGTGCCAGTCACGGGTCGCGATCACGAGCCCGAACCGTTCGGCGAGCGCGTTCAGGGGCGCCGCGATCTCGTCGCCACCGGGGACAGCAAGGGCCCCGCCGGGGCAGAAGTCGTTCTGGAAGTCGACGATCAGCAGCGCGTCCACGTGGTCTCCATGCCGACGACGCAACTCTACGATCGTCGGCGTGCGGTCCTACCAGCGCAGGATCGCCGCCACGCCGTCGCACTGCTCGAGCGCCGCGGCCGCGGGTCCCGAGACCAGGCTGACCGTCGCGTCGGCCCTCGAAGCGCGCTCGATCAGCCGGTCGGCAAGGAGCGGCTCCTCACGGAGATCCGACGCGTCGATGCCCGGAGGCTCGATCCCCGAAGGAAACAGCCGGCCGTCTGACGTCTCGACGCCCTGCCAGTCGCGCTCTCCGTCGAGCAGCAGCTGCTCGACGCGCCCCTGCTCGAGCGCCTCGATCACGCCGGCGAGCCCGGCGACGCCGGGCCCGCCCGAGCGGCTCGCATCGCAGGCTTTGCGAATGAGCTCGAGATCGTGCTGCTCGCGCGCCTCCTCGAGATACGGAACGAGCTCGGCGCCGACCTCCGTCGGAGGGAGCCAGTAGCCCGGAGAAGCCTCGACACGGAGCACCTCGAGGTGGTCGCATCCTGGAAGGGCGTCGGCAAGCCCCGGTACCAGCCGCTCGTCTCCCATCACGAGGACGCGATCCCAGGAGTGGTCGTGCGCGAGCGCGAGCAGATCGGAGCCGAGCCCGGTGCGCCGTGCCCGGGGCCCGCGGACGAGGCCTCGCACGTCGCGGTCTGGCCGCGAGGTGTCCCGATCGGACGGCGAGTCGCCGGGCGCGGGCGGCTCTTTCAGCATCTGCCACTCGTCGGTTGCCACCTCGTGCACGAAGCGGGCGACGTCCTCTGTCTCGCCGAGGCGCCATTCGAGCACCCGCAGCCCTTGCCGGGAGGCGATCACGATGCCGGCCGAGTGCCCGCTGTCGAGCGCCGCCGCGAGCGGCCGGAGATACGCGGTATCTGCGAGAACGACCCGGTTGCCCATCGGCAGCTGGAGCGCCATCTGCCGGGTCTCGCCGCCGGCGACGGTCGCGAACAGCGCCCGGCCCAGGCCGGGTCCCGAAGGATCGACGAGCGAGGCGATCGTCGGCTCGAGGGCGCAGAGCCTCGCGTCGATGGCTTCCGCGCGCGCAGGGGGTCCCTCCTGCTGGGCTACCGAGAGGATTCGCGCGAGCGCCTCGCGCGTCGCCGCACCGACGTCCTGCTCACGCCCTGCCGGCGACTCTGGACGCACATCCATGTAGATCGAGAGGACGCCGATCCCGTCGCGCAGGGACGCGATCTCGAGGAACGCCGCGGCCTCGGGGGCCTCCGGCTGCTGACGGAGCGCCTGCATACCTGAATCGTGGCTGCGGCGTCCGCGGCTCTTCATCGGGGAACCCGCGGATCCCGGCTGCGGAAAAGTCCGTAGCCTGGCTCGACGTCGAGCGCCGCTGCTACCGTCGCCAGGTGGAGCCTTCGCTGCGTGGTGCTCAGCGCTCGTGAGGGTTGTCGTCGCGCTCGGCGGGAACGCGCTCCTGCGACGGGGCGAGCCGCCCGATGTCGACACCCAGCGGCGAAACGTCGAGGTCGCCGCGGCAGCGGTGGCGGGCATCGCGTCTCACCATCGCGTCGTCGTCACCCACGGGAACGGTCCGCAGGTCGGCCTGCTGGCGCTGCAGTCCGAGGCCTACCGCGAGGTGTCGGCGTATCCGCTGGACGTGCTCGGCGCCGAGAGCGAGGGGATGGTCGGCTACCTGCTCGAGCAGGCCCTCCAGTCGTGGCTGCCGGAACGCGAGGTGGCGACGCTCCTCACCCAGGTCGTCGTCGCCCACGACGATCCGGCGTTCGGGGCGCCGACGAAGCCGGTCGGGCCCGTCTACGACGAGAGCGAGGCGCGCCGACTCGCATCCGAGCGAGGCTTCGCGATTGCTCCCGACGGCCCGGGCTTCCGCCGCGTCGTCCCCTCGCCCGAGCCGCTTCACATCGTCGAGCTCTCGACGATCCGCCTGCTCGTCGAGGCGGGCGTGCTCGTGATCTGTGCAGGAGGAGGCGGGATCCCGGTGGTGGAAGACTCGCGAGGAGCCCTGCACGGCGTCGAGGGGGTGATCGACAAGGACCTCTCGGCCTGCCTGCTCGCTCGCCTGCTCCACGTCGACGTGCTGCTCCTGCTCACCGACGTGCCCGGAGTGGTCCGCGGGCTTGGAACGCCCGCCGGGGAGGTGATCCGTCGGGCGAGCCCGTCCGAGCTACGGATGTTGCGGCTGCCCGCCGGGTCGATGGGGCCGAAGGCCGAGGCCGCCTGCCGGTTCGTCGAGGCAACCGGTGGGACCGCCGCGATCGGCTCGCTCGAGGATGCCTCGGCAATCCTCCGCGGCGAGGCGGGAACGATCGTCTCCCGCTAGCCGGTCCCGGCGTGCCTTACCGCCCTGACCGGAGAACGGAGGGGGCGGGATCTCATCCCGCCCGAAACGGCGGGCCCGCCTGGAACATGGCAGGTTCACGGCCGTTCGGGAGTCGACGCCGCTAGCAGCCGCGGGGCCTGACGTCGCAGAGGAGCGCCTTGAACACCGGGAAGCCCGAGATCGGGTCGTACCGGTCGGGATCGGTGAGCTCGTTGACGTTCGCGATCCGCCAGGCGGCCGGGCCGAGCGGCCCTCCGCCGCCCATGTTCACCTCGACCGCTCCGCGCACGATGTCGCGGCTGACACGGGCAGTGAACGGGACCCTGCCTCGGGCCGTGATGACGTCCACCGCATCGCCGTCGTCGATTCCCCGGGCAGCGGCGTCCTCGGCGTGGAGGTTCACGAGCGGCGCCGGGCTCAGCCCGACGAGGGACGGGATGTTGCGATGCTGGGAGCGGAACTCCGCCTGGGTGCGGGCTCCCGTGTTCAGCACGAGCGGGAAGCGCTCGGCGAGTTCTGGCGCGCCTACGGGGCCTTCTCCCGGCTCGGAGTACCGCGGTAGCGGCTCGTGGCCGTGGGCACGGAACCACTCGCT
Source organism: Gaiellales bacterium (assembly GCA_046330455.1). GTDB lineage: Bacteria > Actinomycetota > Thermoleophilia > Gaiellales > Gaiellaceae > CAVQXR01. Next base: position 5,688 of record JAXLSU010000018.1, on the reverse strand, counting down.
CGTGAGCTCGAGCTTTCCCGTCGGGGTGTTGAACCCCGGTGCGCCGTCGCCGCGCAGCTCTCCGGTCTCCCACTTGCGGTAGCGCTGCTCGGTGGCGGGAAGCGCGACCGGGCCCTCGCTCGCGGCGAGGTCTGCGTAGGTCAGCCCGGTGCCCTGGAGCGCCGTCTCGACCTTCTCGACGGTCGTCCTCGGCCAGCGATCGCCGTAGCCGAGCCGCTCGGCCAGCTCGGCAAAGATGAGGAAGTCGTCGCGCGATTCGCCGACCGGGTCGAGGAGGCGTCGCCGCAGCTGCACCGAGCCGTCGTACTCCTGGTAGGACTCGATCTCGAACATCGTCGTCGCCGGCAGCAGCAGGTCGGCGTAGGCGGCGTCGGCGGTCGGGAAGCGGTCGATCACGACCAGGAGGTCGAGCGCGGCGAGGGCGCGCCGCCAGTGCGCAGGGTCGGGCCACGCGGTGAGGATCGAGGCGCCCGAGACGATCAGGCCGCGCAGCGGATAGGGCTCGCCCTCGAGGATGGCCCGGGGCAGGAGCGCGGCATGGGCCTCGTTTCGTACCTCGTGGTAGATCGGGAACTCGTCGGCTCCGAGCGCGCGGCGGGCGCCCTCGGGTGAGGGCGTGGCCGTCCGGTGCAGGCGTGGCCGGTCGGGCATCCGGATCAGCTTTCCGCCCGGCCGGTCGAGATGGCCCGCGAGCGCCTGCAGGATCAGCGCCGCCCGAATCGCCTGGACACCGCTGTCGGAGTACTCGAGGCCCGTGTACATGAGGATCGAGCAGCCGTTCGCCGAGGCGATCGCGCGGGCCAGCTCGAGAACGGTCTCGGCGGGAACACCGGTGATCTCCTCGACGCGCGCCGGGGTGAAGTCGCGCACGAGCTCGCAGAGCTCGCCGAATCCGTGCGTCCAGCGCTCGACGAGCTCGGCGTCGTAGAGACGCTCCGCGACGAGGACGTGGAGAAGCCCGAGGGCGAGCGCTCCGTCGGTTCCCGGGCGGACCCCGACCCACTCGGCCCGCAGCGCACGGGCGGTCTCGGAGCGTCGGTGGTCGATCACGACCACGCGGCCGCCGCGCGCCTGCAGGGCCTTCAGCCGTACGAGGTTCGAGGGGGGTGAGTCCGTGGCCGGGTTGGCGCCCCACACGAGCGCGAGCTCCGCGTGCTCGAGATCGTCGCTGAGGTCGCGATTGACCTCGCCGAGCACCGAGCGCGGGGCGATCATCCCGTACGAGACGAAGCAGAGCGCGCCGACGCCGGTCGTGTTCGGCGAGCCGAGCGGGAACAGCACCGCGTTCGCCGACGTCTCGGCCGGCCCGGCGGGCCCGAAGGTCTCGTTGAGCCCGAACTCGAAGTTGCCGCGACCCGTGTAGACGGCCAGGGCCTCGGGGCCGTGCTCGGCGGCGATCGCCTGCAGTCGCTCCACGAGGAGGTCGAAGGCCTCGTCCCAGGTGATCCGCTCGAACCGGCCCTCACCGCGCTCGCCGACGCGCCTCTGCGGGTAGGCGATCCGATCGGGTGAGTAGACGATCTCGGGGGCACGCGTCCCGCGCGTGCACACGTACCCCAGCGGGTGGGCCTTGTCGGGCCGGATCCGGACGAGCCGGCCTTCCTCGAGCAGGGCCTCGATGCCGCAACCCGCTGCGCAGACGCCGCAGAGGCCCTTCACGGTGACCACCGGCCCGCGGCCCGCAGCCCTGTCGCTCAGGGTGTCGATCGCCATCGCCGGCTCACCGTTCGTCACTGCTCATGGCACTCCCTCGAGTTGTAGCGAGTATCGCAGATGCGCGTGCGGGACACCTCGTTCGTCGGGCATGCGCCCCGTGCGCTTGGACTGCGGAAAACCCGAAGCAGGTCAGCGGGCTTCCGCGCTGGCGCCAGGGCCCGCTCCGGTCTACGCTGCCGGACGTGAGCGTGGGGCGCGTTCTCCTGCTCGTCTTCGGCACGGTCGCCGTGCTGCTCGCGCTCGCAGCACTCGCCGGCGGCGCCTTCCTGCTCTTCATCCACGAGACGCGACGCGATGCCGACGGCTTCTACTCGACGAGGATGGAGCTCGCGTCCACCGAGTACGCGGTCGCGTCCGAGGATCTCCGCATCGCGTCGGTCGACGAGATCCCGTTCGAGGACGGCGCCTTCGCCGAGCTTCGTGTCCGCGGAGCGACCACCGACCCGGAGGGCGAGATCTTCATCGGGATCGGGCCCGAGGAGCTCGTCTCCGCCTACCTGGACGGCGTCGGGCACGATCAGGTGATCGATCTCGACTTCCAGGACGTCGGCCTCGACGAGGCGGTACCCGAGCTGCGGCAGAGCCCGGGCGGGCCACCGGCGCAGCCTCCGGGCGACGCGGGGCTCTGGGTCGCCTCGGCCAGCGGCCCGGGAACGCAGACTCTCGACTGGGCAGTCGCGGACGGGACGTGGTCGATCGTCGTGATGAACGCGGACGGCTCGCGGGGCGTCGACGCCGGCATGACCGTCGGCGCCCGGGTGCCGTTCGTGCTCGGGCTCTCGATCGGGATGCTCGTCGGCGGCTTCCTCCTGCTTCTCGCCGGCGCCGCGATGCTCTACTACGGCGCCCGGACGCGTCCGGCCGCCGCCGGCGCGCTCGCACCGACCGCCGAGGCGACTCCCGTGGCCGTGCTCGGGGGGCAGAGCTACCCGGTCGCCGTCGAGGGAGAGCTCGACCCGCAGCTCTCGCGCGGCCTCTGGCTCGCGAAGTGGCTGCTCGCGATCCCGCACTACGTGATCCTCGCGTTCCTGTGGCTCGCCTTCTGGCTCCTCACGGTCATCGCCTTTTTCGCGATCCTCTTCACCGGCCGGTATCCGCGGGGGATCTTCGACTTCAACGTCGGCGTGATTCGCTGGACGTGGCGGGTTGCCTTCTACAGCTACAACGCTCTCGGAACCGACCGCTACCCGCCGTTCACGCTCGACCGCGTTCCCGACTACCCGGCAACGATCGAGATCCCCTATCCGGAGCGGCTCTCGCGCGGTCTCGTGCTCGTCAAGTGGTGGCTGCTCGCCATTCCCCACTACATCGTGGTCTCGATCTTCGAGGGCGGCTGGGCGCTCCCGTGGGAGGCGGACGACGACTGGGCCCAGCGCTTCCCGGGGCTGATCCTCGTGCTCGTGGTCATCGCCGGGGTCGTCCTGCTCTTCACCGGCCGCTACCCGCGGGAGATCTTCGACTTCGTGCTCGGGCTGAACCGGTGGGTGTTCCGGGTGCTCGCCTACGTGATGCTGATGCGTGACGAGTACCCGCCTTTCCGCCTCAGTCGGTGACCGGCTCGCCGCCGCCGGTCTCGAGCCCGCCGGACGATCCCACCGCAGCGACACCCCGGCCGGGAGCGCTCGCGGGTCGCGGCCGGCCGAGCCGTCCGCTCAGCCGCGGACGCCTGCCCCGACTGCGGTCACGTTCTAGCCCGAATCATCGTCTAGAGTCAGCGCGATGAGCATGACGAAGATCGTCGTCGGGGTCGACCGCTCCGACGGGGCGCGGGCGGCGCTGCGGTTCGCGCTCGACGAGGCGAGGCTGCACGGGGCCGAGCTGCACTGCGTCCATGTCTGGCAGGCTCCCTACGCCCCGATCAGCGGAGCTCCCGTGTTTCTCGCCGGCGGGCTGCCCGAGTACGAGCAGGGGATCGCCGAGGACGCCCAGCACGTCGTCGCCGAGATGCTCGCCGAGGTCGGCGGTACGGGAGGAGTCACCGTGCACGAGCACGTGGTGCGCGGCGGGCCCGCGCACGAGCTCGTGGAGCACGCACGCGACGCCGGCCTCCTCGTCGTCGGCTCGCGCGGCCACGGTGGGTTCGCCGGGCTTCTGCTCGGCTCGGTCAGCACCCAGTGCGTCCACCACGCAAGCTGCCCGGTCGCCGTCGTGCACCCGCCGAAGAAGAGCGGCTAGCGCGCCCGCCCGGACCTCGACACCGCTCCCGGATCTACGATCCGGAAGAGGCTCGATGCGCACGATCGTGATCATGGGGGCCGGCGGCCGCGACTTCCACGACTTCAACGTCGTGTTCCGCGACGAGCCGACCGTACGGGTCGTCGCCTTCACGGCCGCCCAGATCCCGGGAATCGATGACCGCATCTACCCGCCCTCGCTCGCCGGGCCCGCCTATCCCGGCGGGATCCCGATCCGGCCCGAGTCGGAGCTTGCCGAGCTCGTCAGACGCCACGCCGTGGACGAGGTGGTGCTCGCCTACTCCGACCTCTCGCACGAGGCGGTCATGCACCGAGCCTCACAGGTGCTCGCCGCGGGCGCCGACTTCCGGCTGCTCGGGCCGGGAGCGACGATGCTTCGGAGCACGAAGCCGGTCGTTGCGGTGTGCGCGTCACGGACGGGCGCCGGCAAGAGCCAGACGACGAGGTACCTCGGGCGTCTGCTGCTCGACGAGGGGCTCCGCGTCGCGCTTGTGCGGCACCCGATGCCCTACGGCGATCTCGAGGCCATGCGCGTGCAGCGGTTCGCATCGATGGCGGACATCGACGCCGCAAGCCCGACGCTCGAGGAGCGTGAGGAGTACGAGGAGCCGGTCCGGCTCGGCATGGTGATGTACGCGGGTGTCGACTACGCGGCCATCCTCGAGCAGGCCGAGGCGGAGGCGGACGTCGTGATCTGGGACGGTGGCAACAACGACTACCCCTTCGTCGTTCCCGACCTCCACGTCACCGTCGTCGACCCGCTGCGGCCGGGCCACGAGCTGACCTACCACCCGGGCGAGACGAACGTGAGGATGGCCGACGTCGTCGTCGTCAACAAGGTGGACAGCGCCTCACACGACGCCGTCACGACGGTGGTTGCGAACGTGACCTCGGTGAACCCGTCGGCGACGGTCGTCTATGCCGCGTCACCGGTCGAGCTCGGCCCCGGGCCCTCGCTCGCGGGAGCGCGGGTGCTCGTGGTCGAGGACGGTCCGACGATCACGCACGGCGGCATGCCCTACGGGGCCGGAACGGTCGCTGCGCGACAGGCGGGCGCGATGGCGTTCGTCGATCCACGTCCGTGGGCCGTCGGCTCGATCGCGAAGACGTATGAGCGCTACCCGGCGATCGGCGCCGTGCTCCCGGCGATGGGCTACTCGCCGCAACAGCTGCGGGAGCTCGAGCAGACGATCGACGAGGCGGCCGTGGACGTGGTCGTCACGGGGACGCCGATCGACCTCGGACGCCTCGTTCGCACGAGGCACCCGATCCGTCACGCTCGCTACGAGCTTCGCGAGCCCGGCTCGCCGGCGCTGCCCGGGCTGCTCCGCCCCGTCGTCGAGCAGGCCCGCCGTCCGGCCGTGCCGCCCGAAGGGGGCGGCTCCGCGCGGCCCGCCCGATGAGCGAAGGCCCGCGCGTCACCGTCACCCTCGACGACGAGCCTGCCCGCGTCCTGCGACGACTCCTCTGGCGCGGAGCCGTCCGGGCAGTGCTGTGGTTCTTCGCCTTCGGGCTCGGGGTCGCGGCGGCCGTCCTCGCGACCCAGGAGATCTCGTCCTTCTGGCTCGGTCTCTACGCGTTCGTGCTCACGATGCACGTCGTCGGCCGGGGGCTCGGCCAGGTGATCACGAGACCGCACCGGCTCCGGCGGGCCGTGTACTTCGCGCTGATGCCGGCCGCGTCGATCCCGGTCGTCTGGGCGACCTACGAGGCCTGGGGACGCATGTGGATCTCCGTGCTGCTCGGGTTCGTCGCCGGCGCCGCAGCGGAACGCGTG
>JAXLSU010000017.1:0-43047 GCA_046330455.1 Gaiellales bacterium | reverse complement strand
GCGTCAGGTGCCCGTGCTGCGAGAACATCGTGTTGAAGTTCAGCTCCTGCGACAGCTCCTCGTAGAGGCGGACGCTGTCCCGGTAGAACTCCGCGCCCTCGGGCGTGCGGTAGTTGGAGCGGATGATCGTCGTGTTGCGTCCCGAGCCGCCTGCACCGATGTAGGCCTTCTCGAGCACGGCGACGTCGGTGATCCCGTGGTTCTTCGCCAGGTAGTAGGCGGTGGCGAGCCCGTGGGCGCCCCCGCCGATGATCACCACGTCGTACCGCTGCTTCAGGTCGGCGCGGCGCCACATCCGCTTCGGGAAGAAGATGTCCTTCACGACCGGCCCCCCGCGAGCGCGTCGACTCCGACCGGCCCGCCGCCGAGCTGCTCGGCCGCGTCCATCGCGATCTCCCAGAGGTAGTGCCCGTACTCCTGCGGGAACACGATCCAGTAGGCGCCGTCGCGCTCGAGGACGTGGACACCCACGTGACCGAGCGGGCCGGAGGACGGGAACTCGTGGAGGTGGGTCAGGCGCCGGAGCACGCTCCTCGCCTCGGGCCCGGTGAGGGCGAGGATGCCCCTCGCGCCCGTCTCGTCGAGCACGAGCTCGAACCGGCGGGCGAGCGTCGAGCGCAGCAGGAACGTGTCCCTGAACGCGCAGAGGACGAGTGAGAGGTCGGGACGGATCCGGTACCAGACGAGCACGTCCTTGCTCTCCTCGGGGGGCCCGTCACCCCGGACCTCGAGCTTGCCGAGGTGGGAGAGGTCGACGAGCCCGACGCGAGCGAGTCGCGTCGCCTCGTCCGGGAAGGCGACCGGGACGAGCCAGCCGTCCCGCTCCTCGAAGGTCGCACCGTGCTCGCGCTGATGGCGTTCCATCGACGACTTGAGGACGGGGGAGAAGCCGAGGTCGGCCTTCGCCCGGTCCGGGCTGATGAAGTCGAGGCTGGTCATGACCGGAGGTGCGCTCCTTCAGGGTCGAAGAACGGCTTCGTGCGGACGATCGCCTGCTCGATCCGGGTACCGATCTTGACATCGAACGTCGAGCCTTCCTCGGCGAGCTCGATCGGCACGACGGCCATGCCGATCACCTTCTGGAGCTGCTCGCTCCAGCGCACGCTCGTGATCCGGCCGGCCGACTTCCCGCCGATGACGACCTGCGCGCCCTCGACCGGCATCTGGCCGTCGGGCTTCTCGAAGCCGACGAGCATCGACCGGAGGCCGCGCTCCTGGACGTGCTCGATCGCCCACTTGCCGACGAAGTCGTCCTTGTCGAGCTTGACGATCCAGGACATCGCGGCCTCGAGCGGGTTGGACTCGCCGTCGGTGTCCTGGCCGACGAGGATGTGCATCTTCTCGAGGCGGAGGATCCGCTGCGGCTCGAGGCCGAACGGCGTGGCCTTCCACTCCTCACCCGCCTGAAACAGCGCGTCCCAGACGTGCTCGCCGTGGGGGCTCGGGAAGTGGATCTCGTAGCCGAGCTCGCCCACGAACCCGATCCGCAGGATCAGGGCCGGCGCGCCGGCGACGTGCGCGTGCTTCGCGTCGAGATAGGTGAAGGCCTCGTTGCCGACGTCGATGTTACAGACCTTCTCCATCAGCTTGCGGGCGTTCGGCCCCGCGACGTTCACGGCGGCCACGGCGCCCGTCACGTTCGCGAGCTCGACGTCCATGTGCCAGCTCGCGTTCCACCACTCGAACCACTGGAAGACACCGTCCGCGCCGGTCGACGTGGTCGTCACGTAGAACTCGTCCTCGGCGAGGCGCGCGATCGTGCCGTCGTCGAAGATCCGGCCGCCGTCGGTGGTCAGGATGCCGTACCGGATCCGTCCGACCTTGAGGTCGGAGAAGCGGTTGGGGTAGAGGCGATCGAGGAACGCGCCCGCGTCCGGGCCCTTGACGAGGAGCTTGCCGAGCGTCGAGACATCGATGATCCCGATCGACTCGTGGACTGCCTGCGCCTCGGCCTGCGGGTCGGGGCCGTAGGAGTGCGGCCGCCGCCAGGCGCCCGTCCAGAAGACCCGCGCACCCATGTCCTTGTGGCGATGGTGCATCGACGTGCGTTTCGCGGTCTCGTGGGGACGGCCGGCCAGGAGGCCCATCGAGATCGGCGTCCAGGGTGGCCTGGCCGTCGTCGTCCCGATCTCCTCCTCGCTCGAGTGCGTCGCCTTCGCGTACACCCGGACGGAGTTCAGGTGACAGAGCTTGCCCTGGCAGGGGCCCATCGTGACCGTCGTGTAGCGCTTCGCGAGCTGGATCGAGTCGTATCCCTCGTCGATCGCGTACTTGAGATCCTTGGCCGTCTGGTCCTCGCAGTAGCAGACGAAGCTCTTGCCGGTGCCGTGCGTCGCCGCCGGGGTGGCGACCTCGCCGACATCGCCGGCGGCGCCGCCGACTGCGGAGAGGTGCTCCGGCAGGTTCGTCGGCACGAAGATCCCCCGCGAGGAGTCGAAGCTGACCGTGGCGCCGGCGTGGGCGAGGAGCTGGTAGGCGGGTTGCGGGCTTCCGGCCATGACCACGAGGTCGCAGGCGGTCTTCTTTCCGTCCACCGTGAGCTGCTTGACGCGACCCCCGCTACCCTCGGCCTTGATCGAGGACGGCTTGTGCTCGCGGAAGTCGACGACGTCCGCGACGACCACTCCGGCCTCGCGAAGATCGTCGGCCGCCGCCAGTCCCCGGTCGTCGACGGTGAGAACGACCGCGCGGTTGCCCGGCCTCAGCGACCAGAAGTTGACGAGCCGGCGCACCGCGGTCGGGAACATGATCCCGACGAGATCGTTCCCCGGGAAGACGAGCGGCTGGTCGGTGACCCCGCTCGCAGCCACCACGTGCTCGGCCCGGAACCGGATCAGGAGGTTGCCGACCTGAACCGGAACGAGGCCGCCCTCGTAGGCGCCGATCGCCGTCGCGGGACAGAAGAGCTCGACGCCGAGGTCGGCGGACCGCGTCGCGAGCGCCGCAGCCTCCTGTGCTCCCTCCGCGTCGAGCAGCAGCTCGCCTCCCGGCGCTGGGCCCTCGTCGACGAGCGCGACGTGGCGACCCTGCTCCGCAGCGTCGATCGCGGCCTGGAGCCCGCTCCGGCCGCCGCCGACGACGAGCACGTCGACGTGGCGGTGCTCGACGTCGTAGCGTTCGGTCCGCTCCGTCTCCGGATCGAGCGGGCCGAGACCGGCGGCGCCGCGCAGGAACTTCTCGTACGCCGGCCAGAAGCGCTTGGGCCGGATGAAGGTCTTGTAGTAGAAGCCCGGCTTGACGAACGGGCCGCCGAGCTTGTCGGTGATGGCCATGAGGTCGCGATCCAGCGAGCCGACGACGTTCTGTGCCTTCACGACCATCCCCTCGTGCGCGGGCATCGTGCAGACCCGGACGTTCGGGGTCCCGTCGACGGTCATCTGGCAGTTCGGGCAGTGCCCGGTGCAGCAGAGAAGCCCGCGCGGCCTGTGGTACTTGAAGCTGCGGGTGAACGTGCGGCGCCCGGCTGCGAAGAGGGCGGAGCCGACCGTGTCGCCCTCGAACGCCCTGATCGGCTGGCCCTCGAACGAGAAGGTGACCGTCCGGTCGCGGTCGATCCGCTCGTGCGGGCGCGCTTCGAGCCGCATCAGGCCGGCCCCGGGATCTCGGTGCCGATGACGCGGCCGTTGCGGGTGTCGCGCTCGGCGACGAACCACAGGCCGCACCCGTGCCGGTGGTACCACCACTCGCGGTGGACGCCCGCGGCGTTCTCGCGGAAGTACACGTAGCTCATCAGCTCGCGAAGGTCGGGCGAGCCAGTGGGGCGCCGCGTGAGCTCCCCGGTGCAGCGGAACTCCTCGACCTCGCGAGGGCCGCAGTTCGGACAGGGCAGAAGGAAGGTCACGGGATCACTATCTCCACTAGTGAAACGGTATTGCCATTTCTATCGCACCCGGCCCGTCGCTGCAACCGGAACCGCCCCGAGACGCCGTGGGGCCGGCACGCGCCGGCCCCACCAGGCGAGCTGTCCGCCCCTCTCTACGCGGGCCGGATGTTCTGGTTCACGCGGAACACGTTGTCGGGATCGTAGGCTGACTTGATCGTTGCAAGGCGCGGGTAGTTCTCGCGGTAGGCGGCCCGGACCCGCTCCTGGCCCTCCTCCATCATCATGTTGACGTAGGCGCCGCCGGCCGAGTGCGGATGGAGCGCGTCCCAGTACTCGACCGACCACTGCCGGACCGCGGGCGCCTTCGCGGGGTCGGGATCCACCCCGGCCATCACCTGCGCCCAGCGGGCGTCCCGGTAGCTCCACGCACTGTCTGCCGGCGCGACGTCGTGGGCAGCGCCGTCGATCGGGTAGAGGTGCATGGTCGACTTCGCGGTCGGGAGCGCCTCACCGAAGCGCGTGTTGAGAGCCACGGCCTCGTCCGTGACCTCCTTCACGAAGTCCGCTCGCCAGTACCACTGATCGCCGGGCGGATGGAGGCCGTCGAAGGCGCCGTTCAGCGTGGCCATCGGCAGCGGATGGACGCCGTGCAGGAGCGGTGTCCCGACGGCCAGCATCGGAGCGAGCAGCTTCGCCAGGCGCTCCTCGGTGCCGAGGAAGCACCACACGACACCGCAGACGTGCCGGCCGTGCAGCTCCTCCGGAAAGGGCGGTCCCGGCGGGACGAAGTGATAGGCGAAGAAGCCGTTGAGCTCGCGCGGTGCGTCGGGGAGGAAGTCCCGGTAGGCCGAGAGCACCTCGGCCGACTGCTCGATCGGCCAGAACGTGGGGCCCGCGACGACCGTGCCCGCGGGCTGGGCGCGGAACCGGAACGACGTGACGATGCCGAAGTTGCCGCCGCCGCCGCGGAGAGCCCACAAGAGATCCGGGTTCTCGTCGCGGCTCGCCCGTGTCGTCGTCCCGTCGGCGAGCACGACGTCGGCCCCGAGCAGATTGTCGATCGACAGGCCGTACCTGCGGGTGAGGTGCCCCAGCCCGCCGCCGAGCGTCAGGCCGCCGACGCCTGTCGTCGAGATGATCCCGCACGGCACGGCGAGCCCGGCCTCCTGCGTGACGCGGTCGACGTCGGCCCACGTGCAACCTCCGCCAACCCGGACCTCGCGGCGCTCCGCGTCGAGCTCGACCGAGCGCAGCAGCGACAGGTCGATCACGACGCCGTCGTCGCAGGTTCCGAGCCCGGCGCCGTTGTGGCCCCCGCCGCGGACGGCGATGCGCAGGTCGTGGGAGCGGGCGAAGCCGATCACGCTGCTCACGTCGGCGTCGTTGGCGCACCGCGCGATCAGCGCGGGCCGGCGGTCGATCATCGCGTTGAAGACGGCGCGCGCCTCCGCGTAGCCCGCGTCGTCGGGGCCGATCAACTCGCCGCCGAAGGTGCGCAGCTCGCGGTGTGCCGCCTCGGCAGGGGCGATGGTCGTGCTCATGCGAATCCTCCTCCTGTGATCCGGCCGGGAATCTGCCCGGCATCCGCGAGAGTACGCCCCGGCACGCTCGCTGTCATGATCCGACCTGATCCACATCGCCGCGGCCCGGCACGGCCTCGACCGAGGCTTCATAATCAGATCTGACTAGTGGCCGCCGTGGTCGATGCGCTCCCTCTCCCGGGTCCGCTCCGTCTGACGCCGTCGTTTCCCTTCGTCGGTCGGCAGCGGCAGCTCGCCGCGCTGCGAACCCTGATGCCGGCAGTCGAGGGCGAAGGCCGCCGCGCCGTGCTCATCGGCGGCGAGGCCGGCTCGGGCAAGAGCCGGCTCGCCCGCGAGTTCGCCCGCGAAGTCGCCTCCGGGGGCGCGCTCGTCCTGTACGGCGCGTGCGACGCCGTCGTCCGGACCCCCTATCAACCCTTCGTCGAGGCGCTCGACCATCTGGTGCGACACGGGGAGCCGGCCTGGCTGCGCGAAGCGGTGGGAACCGGGGGAGGCGAGCTCGCGCGACTGCTTCCCGACCTCTCCCGCCAGGTGCCGGGGCTTCCGGCGCCGGTCCCCGCAGATCCCGACACGGAGCGTCATCGGCTCCATACCGCGGTCACCGAACTGCTCGCCGGGGTCGGCCGGAGGTGGCCGATCCTGCTCGTCCTCGAGGATCTCCACTGGTCCGACACCCCCTCGCTGCTCCTGCTCCGTCACCTCGTCCGGGTCGCGGGCGAGGCCCGCATGCTGATCCTGGCGACGTTTCGCGACCTGGAAGCCGACGTCCCGGCGGAGCTCTCCGACGCCCTCGCCGACCTGCGTAGACTGGAGGACGTCCTTCGCCTGCGGCTCACGGGGCTGAGCGATCCGGAGGTGGCCGAGTTCGTGCAGCGAGCCGTCGGCGCGAGATCGGACCCTGCGCTCTCCGAGCTCGCCCGGACGCTCGGCGAGCTGACGAACGGCAACGCATTCCTCATGTGCGAGGTCTGGCGAGCGCTCGTCGAGGCCGGCGGGCTCGAGCTCGTCGACGGGGTGGTCGCGTTCGCGCGTCCGCTCGGTCAGCTCGCCAGCCCCGAGAGCGTCCGGGAGATCGTCAGCCAGCGGCTCTCGCGCCTGTCCGCCGTGGCGACCGATCTCCTCGAGCTCGCCGCCGTGGCCGGGCCCGAGTTCGAGGTCGCCGCCCTGAGACGCGCGACTGGGCTCGACAACGCCGTGCTCGGGGAGGCGCTGGCAGAGGCGTCACGGAGCGGGATGATCGAGGAGCTCGACCGCCGGGAGCTCTCGTACCGGTTCGCCCACGAGCTCGTACGGCGGGCGCTCTACGACCGCCTGACCGCGCTGCGGCGAGCCGAGCTCCACCTGCGCGTCGCGCTCGCGCTCGAGCAGGCCACCCAACCCGGGGAGGGGCGCGTCCTCGCCGGGCTCGCATACCACTTCGCGGCAGCCGCTCCGCTCGGAGACCTGCGCAAGGCGGTCGACTACAACGTGCTCGCCGCGCGTCAGGCGCGTGGGTCGCTCGCGTTCGACGATGCGGCGAAGCGTCTCTCCATCGCGCTCGAGCTCGGGATCGACGGCCCCACCGAGCAGGTCGAGGCACGGCTCGAGCTCGGCGCCGCCCATCACGCCGGCGGGAAGGCGCTCGACGCGCTCGCGACCTTCCGGGCCGCGTTCGAGGAGGCGCGAACGCTCGCCGATCCCGAACGGCTCGCGCTGGCGGCGATCGGCTACGAGGAAGCATGCTGGCGCCCCGGAATCAGCGACGCAGGAGCGGCCGAGCTCGTCGCGGAGGCAGTGGAAGCCCTCGGCGAGAGTGAGTCGCCCCTCCGAGTCAGGCTCCTCGCCGGGCTGGCGAGAGCGCTCGACTTCCAGGGCGAGCACGCCCGGGCCGACTCGGTACGGCAGGTCGCGATCGAGATGGCGCGGCGAATCGGCGATCGTAGAGGGCTTGCAACGGTCCTGATGAGGGCCTACTGGGGCTACGGGGAGCTCTCGATGGAGACGATCGCGACGATGCTCGTGGAAGCGCGCCGGCTGGCGGAGGAGATCGGCGACGTCGAGCTCGAGGTCGAGGCGAGGGAGTGGCAGATCCCGGCCCTGATCGCGCTCTGCGACCTCCAGGTGGCGAGACGCGAGATCGAGGAGGTGCTCGAGCTCGCGCAGAGGACGCGACAGCCGTTCAACATTCACGTTGCCGAGCACCAGGCGTCCTCGATCGCCCTCGCCGACGGTCGGCTCGGCGATGCCGAGGCTGCTGCCGGCCGGTCGCACGAGTGGAGCCGGCTGCTCAGCGGCCGGGACGCGTCCGGGGTGTACGGGATCCAGATGTTCGGGATCCGCCGCGAGCAGGGGCGCCTCGCCGAGCTGGCTCCGGTCGTGCGCGTGCTGGCGAGCGCCGACGGCTCCGGGGCGTGGGGCCCGGGATTCGCCGTCCTGCTCGCGGAGCTCGGCATGGAGGATCGGGCAGGGAACGAGCTGGCACGCATCCGGCACGACGGGCTCGAGGCCCTCCGTGAGCGGCTGTGGATCGCCTCCCTCGCCTACCTTGCCGACGCCTGCAGCATGGTCGGTGACGCCGAGCTCGCCTCGGTCGTCTACCCCGAGCTGTCTCCCTACCGGGGTGGCAGTGTCATGGTCGGGCACGGAGTCGCCTGCTACGGCGCGGCGGACAGGTTGCTCGGGATGCTCGCCGTGACCGTGGGCGAGCACCGGCTGGCCGAGGCTCATTTCGAGGCCGCGATGACGCTGAACGCCCGGATGGGGGCGCTGACCTGGCTCGCTCACACGGCGTATCAGTACGGGCGCCTGCTGCTTCGCGGAGGCGCAGCCGAGGACGCACGTCGGGCCGAGGCGCTCTTCTCGCAGGCGGTGGAGATCGCAGAGCGAACCGGGCTGGTTGCACTGAAGGCGCGCCTGGCGAGCCTCACCGTTTCGCCCAACGCCGCCCGCCTTCCAGACGGCCTCTCGCCGCGCGAGGTCGACATCCTGCGGCTGCTCGCGGGCGGACTCTCGAACCGCGAGCTCGGAAGCGAGCTGTTCATCAGCGAGCACACGGTCGCAAACCACGTGCGCAGCATCCTCCGCAAGACCGGCTGCGCGAACCGCACCGAGGCCGCCTCGTACGCGTTCCGGCGCGGGCTCGTGCGCTCGTGAGCACCTGCAGCTACCATCGGGAGCGATGCCGCTCTACGTGATCGAGCGCACGTTCGCCGAGCAGCTGGAGCTCACGAGCGACGACGTCAGGCTGATCGAGGAGGTCAACGCGGACGAGGGGGTCCGCTGGCTCTTCTCCTTCCTGAGCGCCGACCGCCGCCGCTCGTACTGCCTCTACGAAGCACCGTCGAGCGACGAGATCCTCGCGGCCGCCCGGCGGGCCAACGTTCCCGTCGACAGCATCGTCGAGGTCGATCGCTTCGTGCCCTCCGAGTCGATCGCCTAGGGACACGCCGGAAGCGCCGGTGGCGGCTCTACTGCCCTCACCGTGACGGGTTGCCCAAGCCCGCGGCAGTGGGCGGCGAGCCTTCCCGATCGCCGGGTCTGTGAGCAGCGCGGCCCAGCGCGCCCAGGGAGTCGAGACACTCCTCGATCGTTCGCTCGGCGTCGCGGGCGGCGACCAGCGAGCCGGTACGCCGCCTGGCGATGGATGGACTGGCCGTGCTGCCCGGGCCGGCGGCTGCCGGCGCTACGCAGACCGGATCGGATCGAGGCTCAGAACCGCGTCAGGTACTCCCGGATCTCCCACGGCGTGACCTGCTCGTGGTAGCGGTCCCACTCCTCGCGCTTGACGCGGACGAAGTAGTCGATGTAGTCCTCGTTCGCGCAGCGGCCGAGCGCCTCGCGTATCACGTCGTTGTGCCGTAGCTCGTGCGTGGCCTCGAGGAGGTTCGCAGGCAGGGTCTCGAGACCGCGTGCCCTCAGCTCGTCGTACGGGATCGTGTAGAGGTTCTCGGCGTTCGGCTCGCCCGAGTCGAGCTTGTTCGCGATCCCGTCCAGTCCCGCGGCCAGGACAGCGGCGGCGGCGAGGTAGGGATTCGTCGAGCCGTCGATCGTCCTGTCCTCGATCCGTCCGGGGCCAGGGATCCGCAGCATCTGCGTCCGGTTGTTGGATCCGTACGAGATCCATACGGGAGACCACGTGGAGCCCGAGACGGTCGTCCCGACCTTGAGTCGCTTGTAGGAGTTCACGGTCGGGGCCGTCACCGCGCTGTAGGAGCGCGCGTGCTTCTTGAGGCCGCCGATGAACTGGTAGGCGGTCTTCGAGAGGCCGAGCCCGCGCTTGTCGCCCTCGTCGAGGAACACGTTCTTGCCGTTCTTCCAGAGCGACATGTGGAAGTGGCAGCCGTTGCCGGTGAGCGTGCTGAACGGCTTGGGCATGAACGTCGCGAGCATCCCGTTGCGCTCGGCGAGCTGGTGCACCATGTAGCGGAAGAAGATCGCCCGGTCGCACGACACGAGCGCGTCTTCGTAGGTGATGTTCTGCTCGAACTGACCGTTCGCGTCCTCGTGGTCGTTCGCGTAGTTGCCCCAGCCGAGCTCGTTCACGTACTTCGAGATCGTCGTCAGGAACGAGTAGTGACGGGACAGGCCGTGGATGTCGTAACAGGGCTTCTCGAGCGTGTCGAGCGGATCGGCGAGCTCGATCGAGCCGTCCTCGCGCTGGCGGACGAGGAAGTACTCGAGCTCGAGGCCGATCTTGAACTCGTATCCCTGCCGCTTCGCTCTCGCGAGTGCGTTCTTCAGGATCGTCCGCGGGCAGTAGGGCCACGGCTCGCCCTCGACCGTGACGTCACATGCGAAGCGGGCGACCGTCGGCTCCCACGGGACGGTCGTGAAGCTGGCAGGATCGGGAATCGCGGCGATGTCGGGGTCGGCGGGCGACTGCCCGAGCTCGCCGGCCGCGAACCCGGCGAACCCTGCCCCGTCGCTCATCAGGTCGTCGAGATACGCGGCCGGGATCAGCTTGGCGCTCGGTCGTGCGTGCATGTCGACGAACTGAGCGAAGTAGAACTCGACGCCGTGCTGCTTCGAAAGCTTGCGAATCTCCTCGACCGTTGGCACAGGACACCCCTCCCCTTCTCCGGAAACTGCGGCCAGACAATAGCGGTGCGCGCCGCAGCGCGCGGTGAACCCTCGGCTACGGTTGCTCGATCGCCCCGTCGAGGAAGCGAAGGACGGCGTCGTTGAGCTCGTCCGGACGCTCGAGGCTCGGCAGGTGTGCGGCCTGCGCGATCGACGCGAAACGCGCGCCGGGGATCAGCCGGCTCAGCCGTTCTGCGATCGCGTGCATGTCGTCGACGTCGAGCTCGCCGAGCAGGATGAGCGTCGGGGCGGAGATCTCGCCGAGGCGGTCCCCGAGGTCCGGGACGAGTGCCTCCTCGTCCACGGCCTCCCGTGCCTGTGCCGGCAGCGCCAGCCAGTGCTCGAAGGCGCACCGCTGCATCTCGCCCACCGCGGTGCGAACCGACGGATCGACGGCATCCGGTGCCCGGTGCGGGCCGTCGACCCACATGCGCAAATTCGCTTCGACCGCCGTGTCGAGATCGCCCCGCTCGAACGCGGCCTCCTCCTCGGCTCCGTAGGCCTCGACCGTGTCCGACCACTCGTGGTCGGGCATCCCCGGACAGACGAGCACGAGCGCGGTCACGCGATCGGGACGGGCGACGGCGAGCTCGAGCGCGACCCGGCCGCCGAAGGAGGCTCCGACGAGGGCCGCTCGCTCGAGCCCGTGACCGTCCATGACCGCGATCACGTCCTCGCCATGGCAGAGGCGCCCCGGGGCGAGCGGCGTCTGTCCGAACCCCCGGAAGTCGAGGCGCACGGCCTGGTACCGGCCGGCGAACGCCTCCCACTGCGGATCCCACATGCGCGAGTCGCAGATCCCCGCGTGCAGGAGCAGGACAGGTGGGCCCGCTCCCGCCAGCTCGTGCGACACCACCATCGCCACGAACCGTAGCGCGAGCTCCGGCCCCATCCCGGCCGGTCGTAGGATGAGGCCGATGGACAGGACGGCGGGGATCGTGCTGGCAGGCGGCCGCTCGGCGCGTATGGGGCGGGCGAAGATCGAGCTGCCCTGGAACGGGCGACCGCTCCTCGCGCTCGTCGTCGAGGTGGTGGCGATCGCCGTCGACGGGCCCGTCGTGCTCGTACGGGCTCCGGGGCAGGTGCTTCCGACCCTGCCGGCGGGCGTCGAGGTCGTGGAGGACGCGCGCCCGGCCCGCGGCCCGCTCGAGGGCATGGCCGCCGGCCTGCGGGCGGTCGAAGGACGCGCCGCCGCGGTCTTCCTCTCTGCGGCCGACGTGCCGTTTCTCGTGCCGGAGCTCGTCCACCGGCTGCTCGGGGCGTTCGACGGCGAAGCCGAGGCTGCAGTGCCGGTCGTGGGCGGGCAGTCGTACCCGCTCTCGGCCGCCTACCGCCTGGACGTGCTCCCGACGGTCGAGCGCCGGCTCGCGCAGAACGAGCTCCGCATGCGGGCGCTGCTCGACGATCTCGACGTTCGCTGGCTCGACGAGTGCACGCTCCTGTCCGACCCCGCGCTCCACGCCGCCGACCCGAAGCTCGACTCGCTGCGGAACGTCAACACGCCGGCCGAGTACGAGGAGGCTCTCGCCTACGCGAACGCGATTCGCTCCGGGTGAGCGTAGAGGTTGAAGCGCCCGTCGCGGACGAAGGCCGCGAGGGTGACGCCGAGGCGCTCCGCCGTCTCCACCGCGAGGGTCGACGGGGCGGAGACCGCACAGACGATCGGGATGCCGGCGACGGCCGCCTTCTGGACCAGCTCGAAGCTCGCGCGTCCCGAGACGAGCGCGATCCGATCCCGTGCGGGGATCTCGCCGGCGAGGAGCGCCATTCCGACGAGCTTGTCCATCGCGTTGTGACGGCCGATGTCCTCGCGGGCTGCGAGCAGGGCGCCCTCGATATCGAACAGGCCGGTCGCGTGCAGGCCTCCGGTCTCGTCGAACACCGCCTGGGCGCTGCGTAGCGTCGCGGGTAGACCCTCGATCACCCCGGCCGCCACGCTGGGCCCCGGGGGGATCGGCTCGCACAGGACCTCGACCTGGTCGATCGCCGCCTTGCCGCAGATGCCGCAGCTCGACGTGGCATAGAAGTTGCGCTGGAACACGGACGGGTCGAACGGGCTACGAAGCTGCACGGTGACGACGTTGAACCGTTGCTCCGCCGCCTCGTCGAGACCGCAGTAGCGGATCGACGAGATCTCGTCGCGGCTCGTGAGCAGCCCTTCCGTGAACAGGAATCCTGCCGCGAGCTCGTAGTCGTTGCCCGGCGTGCGCATCGTCACAGCGACGCGAACGGCCTCCTGGCCGGGCCCGGCGGCGCGGATCTCGAGCGGCTCCTCGCCGACGATCCGGTCGTGCCGCTCGACCGCACGGCCGTCGTCGACCGCCGTGATCCGGGCACGGACGGTCCGCCTGCGGACCGCCGGCCGCTCGACGAGGCTCATGCCCCGAGGTTACCGATCGCGTGCCTGGACGTGCTGGAAGCCGAAGCGGCCCTTGATGCAGAGATTGCCCTGGGTGATGTCGTGATCGGCCGGGGAGCTCACCTTGACGATCTGGTTGTCCTGGACATGGAGGTCGAGATTGCAGCCGACGCCGCAGTACGGGCATACCGTCCGCACGGTCGTCTGCCGCGACTCGTCCCATTCGCCGGCCTCTCGCAGCTCGAGCTCGCTGTTGAAGATCAGCGCACCGGTCGGGCAGACCGCGATGCAGTTGCCGCAGTAGACGCAGGCCGAGTCCGGAAGCGGCGCGACGTACTCCGTCGAGATCCGGGCGTCGAAGCCGCGGCCGGCGACCGCGATCGCGAAGGTGTTCTGGTGCTGCTCGCCGCAGGCGTCGACGCACTGGTAGCAGAGGATGCACTTCGAGTAGTCACGGCTGTACAGGTCGTTGTCGACCTTCGTCGGAGTGGAGACTGTGGCGGCCGTCTGCCCGTCGGGCTCGACGTGCTGCCCGGCCTGCTTGCGGTCGCGCTCGGGATCGGGGGGCGCCGATGGTCCGAACCGCTCGGGCCTCGCCCCGTAACGGGCCATGTAGGCATCGATCCCCGGCGTGATCGAGAGATCGACCGACGAGCCGAGCAGCTCGAGAACGAGCCGCCGGGACGTCCTCACACGCTCGGAATCGGTGCGAACGATCATTCCGGGCTCGACCTTGCGCGAGCAGGACGGTGCGAGCGCGCGCGATCCCTCGAGCTCGACGACGCAGACTCGACAGACGTTGGCCGGGCGGAGCGTCTCGCCGTAGCAGAGCGTCGGCGTCTCGACTCCGAGCTGCTTGCAGGCGTCGAGGATGGTTGCGCCCTCGAGGACACGCACGGCGCGCCCGTCGATCTCGAGCTCGACCATGCGGGTGGGTGCGAGTGGCGGTGTCGAGCTCACGTCAGCCTCCGTTCCGGAACATGCCGAGCCTACCGATCGCGGATTCGATCGCGCTCGAGGCCGTCTGGCCGAGGCCGCAGATCGACGCGTCCCGCATGCACTGGCCGACCTCGGCGATCAGGGCGAGCTCGTCGTCGGCCGTGCCCCGGGTCGTCCCGTCGAGCAGGCGCGCGAGCGCTTCCTGCTGACGCACGGTGCCCACACGGCAGGGAACGCACTGCCCGCACGACTCGTTGCGGAAGAACCCGGCGATCCGCATCAGCATCCGAGGCAGGTCGACCGTCTCGTCGCAGACGAGCACGACGCCCGAGCCGAGCGTGGTGCCGGCCGCGCGGGCGCCCTCGAGCGTCAACTCGAGGTCGAGGTCCTCCGGCCCGACGAACCCGCCGGCGTAGCCGCCGAGGAGCACCGCCTGCAGGCCTCGACCTCCGGCGACACCGCCTGCGAGCTCGAGGAGCTCCCGGAGTGTCGTCCCGAACTCGACCTCGTACACGCCGGGGCGCTCGACGTGCCCGGAGAGGCAGAAGAGCTTCGTGCCGGTCGACCCCTCCGTGCCCACCCCGGCGAAGACGGGCCCGCTGCCGAGCAGCACGTCGAGGACGTTCACGAGCGTCTCGACGTTGTTGACGACGGTCGGCTTTCCGAACAGGCCGTGCGTCACGGGGAAGGGGGGCTTGTTGCGCGGCTCGCCCCGGAACCCCTCGATCGAGTTGAAGATCGCGGTCTCCTCGCCGCAGATGTAGGCTCCGGCGCCCTTGCGGATCTCGATCTCGAACGAGAAGCCCTGGCCGAGGATGTCGCTCCCGAGGAAACCGCGCGTGCGCGCGTTCGCGAGTGCCTGCTCGAGGATCGCGTGGGCCTGCGGGTACTCACCGCGAAGGTAGACGAACCCTTGCTCGCAGTTCGTCGCGTACGCGGCGATCGTCATGGCCTCGATCAGCGAGAACGGGTCGCCCTCGAGGATGACGCGATCCTTGAACGTCCCGGGCTCGGCCTCGTCTGCGTTGCAGATCAGGTAGTGCGGCAGGGAGGGCTGGCGGGCGACGGCCTCCCACTTTCGGCCCGTGGGGAAGGCGGCGCCGCCCCGGCCCACGAGCTTCGAGTCGAGCACCTCCCTGATCACGCCTTCCTGGCCGAGCGCGAACGCCCGGCGAAGCGCCTCGTAGCCGCCGTGCGCCCGGTACTCGTCGAGGCTCGTCGGGTCGATCGCCCCGACCCGACGCAGGAGTCGCAGCTCGTCCCGGGCCTCCTGGGGCAACCGGGTCACCGGGTCGACGTCGCCCTCCGCTCCGCGCATGGCGTCGAGCACGCGGGAGGCGTCGACTGGGGCGAGAACATGCTCGCGCGGCTCCGGCCCGGCGACGGTGAGCATCGCGGCCGGGGCACGGTCGCACTGCCCGAGGCAGGGGCTTCGCAGCCAGGTGGAGGCGTCGCCGCCGACGGTGCCCTCGGGCCCGAACCGCGCCTCGAGCTCGCCGATCAGCTCCTCGGAGCCGCGGCAGCGACAGGCGAGGTCGTCGCAGACGTGGACGACGGTGGCCGGCCGCGGGTCGACCGAGAACAGGGCGTAGAACGTGGCGACCCCGTACGCATCGGCGGGCGGGACCGTCAGCCGCCGGCAGACGTAGTCGAGGGCGCCCGGGCTGATCCAGCCGATGTGCTCCTGAACGGCGTGCAGCGCGGGAAGCAGCAGCTCGCGTCTCGCGCTCGCTCCATGCGTGCCGCGGGCGACGGCGACGCGGCCGTCGACGGCGACATCCCGTGTCCCGCCTTCCCAGCCGGAGTCCGGACGGCCGAGCAGCCGGTCGACCGCGTCGCGCTCCGCATCGGTCGGCTCCGCGTCGAGGAAGTGGAGGTCCACGCGTAGCGATCCTAGACGGTGACGGAACGGTCAGTCGCCGGAAACGGCGACCGGCTCCTCCACGAGGTCGCGGCCCTCCAGCGGGGCGGTCGCGATCTTCTCGACCCGGATCGCCGCCGCCTTGAACTCCGCGGTACCGGACTTCGGGTCGGTCGCGTCGATCGTGAGCGCGTTCGTCTCGACCTCGTCGGGTGAGTGGAACGTCATGAACGCGAGGCCGGGGCGAAGCGACGGGTCGATCCGGACCGGTGCCTCGACCGAGCCGCGGCGAGACGTGATCTTGACGATCTCCCCGTCCGCGAGCAGCAGCCGCTCCGCATCCTCGGGCGAGAGATCGATCGACTCCTCGCGATGGAGCGGGGAGCGGTACATGGCCGACTGCACACCCGTGTTGTAGGACTCGAGGCGCCGTCCCGTGGTCAGCCGGATCGGGTAGTCGGCGTCGAGCGCCTCGAACGGCGGCCGGTACTCGACCGGGCTGAACGGGGCCGCCATGCCCTGGCGCGGCTCCTCCCAGAGCCTCTCGTGGAGGAACGGCGACCCGGCAGACCACTCGTCCGGGCACGGCCACTGGATCCCGTCGAGCTCCTCGAGCCTCCGGTAGCTCATGCCGGCGTGCATCGGCGAGAGCGAGCGCAGCTCCTGCCAGATCTCCTCGGCAGTCGGTCGTCCCCAGTCGTGGCCGAGCCGGTGTGCGAGCTCGGAGAGGATCCACGTGTCGTCACGGGCGCCGTCGGGCGGCTCGAGCGCCTTGCGCACGAGCTGGACGCGGCGCTCCGAGTTCGTGACCGTGCCGTCCGCTTCGCACCACGACGCCGTGCCCGGGAGCACGACGTCCGCGAGCTCGGCGGTCTTCGTCATCACGATGTCCTGCACGACGAGGAACTCGAGTCCCTCGAGTAGCTTCCGGACGCGGTTGAGGTCGGCCTCCGACCGCGCCGGGTTCTCGCCGATCACGTAGAGCGTCCGGAGCTCGCCCCGCTCCATGGCGTGGAACATCTGGGTCAGGTGCCAGCCGTAATGCGGAGGGATCGGGTGGCCCCACGCGGTCTCGAAGCGCGCGCGGGCCTCGGCGTCTCGCTCGATGTCCTGGAACCCGGGCAGCTTGTTCGGGATCGCGCCCATGTCGCCCCCGCCCTGGACGTTGTTCTGCCCGCGGAGCGGGTTGAGCCCCGAGCCGTACCGGCCCACGTGGCCGGTGAGGAGCGCGAGGTTGATCAGCGAGAGGACGTTGTCGACGGCGTTGTGGTGCTCGGTGATCCCGAGCGTCCAGCAGATCTGGGCACGGTCGGCGCGCGCGTAGGCGTGGGCGACCTCCCTGATCGCGTCGGCGGGAACGCCCGTGATCCGCTCGCCCACCTCGAGCGTGTACGGCTCGACGGCCGCCGCCAGCTCGTCGAACCCCTCGGTCGCGTTCTCGATGAAGGTCTGGTTGACGAGCCCCGCGTGGATGATCTCGCGGGCCATCGTGTGCGCGAGCGCGATGTCGACGCCGACGTCGATCCCGAGCCACAGGTCCGCGAAGGCCGCCGACGACGTTCGCCGCGGGTCGACGACGTACAGGCGCGCGCCGTTGTGGACGCCCTTGAGGACGTGGTGGAAGAAGATCGGGTGCGTCTCCCGGGCGTTCGAGCCCCAGAGGACGATGACGTCCGTCTCCTCGATCTCCCTGTATGACGACGTACCGCCGCCCGCTCCGAACACCGTCGCCAGACCGACGACGCTGGGGGCGTGTCAGGTGCGGTTACAGCTGTCGACGTTGTTCGTGCCCATGACCTGGCGTGCGAGCTTCTGGGCGAGGAAGTTCATCTCGTTCGTCGCCTTGGAGCACGAGAAGATCCCGAAGGACTTCGTCGCGTCCTCGCGCCTCGCGCGCTCGAAGCCCT
Source organism: Gaiellales bacterium (assembly GCA_046330455.1). Lineage (GTDB taxonomy): Bacteria > Actinomycetota > Thermoleophilia > Gaiellales > Gaiellaceae > CAVQXR01. The sequence goes on along the minus strand of JAXLSU010000017.1, from coordinate 25,559 downwards.
CGACCACGCGGTCGAGAGCCTCCTCCCAGGTCGCAGGGCGCAGACCGCCACCGTCCCGCACGAGCGGGGTGGTGAGTCGGCCGTTCGTGGCTGCGCTCATCGCGTCCTTTCACGTCCGGAGCGCGGGCTGCGCGCCGGCACCGACAGATTCTACGCGCAAGGCCCGAAGGGCCGCGCAGCGTCGGCGGAGCCGACGCGAAGTTCGACGGGCCGGCGGAGCCGGCCCGTACGGGCCCGAAGGGCCGCGCAGCGTCGGCTGAGCCGACGCGAAGTTCGACGGGCCGGTGCAGCCGGCCCGTACGGGCTCGAAGGGCCGCGCAGCGTCGGCGGAGCCGACGCGAAGTTCGACGGCCCGGTGCAGCCGGCCCGTACGGGCTCGAAGGGCCGCGCAGCGTCGGCGGAGCCGACGCGAAGTTCGACGGGCCGGTGCAGCCGGCCCGTACGGGCTCGAAGGGCCGCCACGGCTGAGGGCCCGTATCCGCCGGGCTTTGCCCGGCTTCTGCGGGTCGAAGCCGGCCGAGACCGGTGACCGCCGGGCTTCGCCCGGCTCTTGCGCGGGTCGCAGCCGGCCGAGCCGGCTGCTCAGCCGCGGAGGCTGCTCAGCCGCGGAGGCTGCTCGGCCGCGGAGGCGGAGCCGGCCCGTAAGGCCCGGAGGGCCGCCGCGGCTGACGGCCCGTATCCGCCGGGCTTTGCCCGGCTTCTGCGCGGGTCGCAGCCGGCCCGTATCCGCCGGGCTTTGCCCGGCTTCTGCGCGGGTCGCAGCCGGCCGAGCCGGCTGCTCAGCCGCGGAGGCTGCTCAGCCGCGGAGGCTGCTCGGCCGCGGGACCGCCAGGCTTCTGCGCAGCTGCCCGGCCGCGGAGGCCGCTCAGCCGCGAGGGTGCAGGGTTGCCAGCGGGTGCCGGGTGAGCACGCTGGCCCGGTCGGCGCCCGTTCCCACGAGGCTCACGGGGACGTCGAGCGCCTGCTCGATGAACTCGACGTAGCGACGGGCGTTCGCCGGCATGGCGTCGCCGTCGAGCGACGCGAGCCAGCCTGGAAGCGTCTCGTACACCGGTCGTGCGTGGTGGAAGTCGCTCTGATGGGCCGGCAGCTCGGGCGTCTGAGTCCCGTCCGGAAGCCGGTAGGCGATGCAGACGGGCAGCTTCTCGAAGGTCGAGAGCACGTCGAGCTTCGTCAGCGCGATCGCGGTGATCCCGTTGACCCGGACGGCGAAGCGGAGCGCGACGAGATCGAGCCAGCCGCAGCGCCGCTCGCGCCCCGTGGTCGTGCCGAACTCCGCCCCGAGCTCGCGGACGCGCGCCTGGTCGGGACCCTCGATCTCGGTCGGGAACGGCCCCTCACCGACCCTCGTGACGTACGCCTTCGCCACCCCGAGCACCTCGTCGATCCGGGTCGGGCCGATGCCGATCCCGGTCGCGGCCGCGCCGGCGACCGGGTTCGAGGAGGTCACGAACGGATAGGTACCGTGATCGAGGTCGAGGAGCGTGCCCTGGGCGCCCTCGAGGAGCACGCGCCGCCCCTCGCGCAGCGCGCGGTCGACGAGCAGCGACGTGTCGGCGACGTACGGCCGAAGCCTCGTCGCGAGCTCCTCCATCCGGGCCGCGAGCGGGTCGAGCTCGATCGGAGGGAGCCCGTGCACCCGCTCGAGCAGGACGTTCTTCTCGCCGAGCGCGATCTCGATCTTCTGCCGGAGGATCTTCGGGTCGAGCAGGTCCTGAACGCGAACCCCGATCCGGGCGGCCTTGTCCGCGTAGGCGGGGCCGATCCCGCGTCTCGTCGTCCCGATCTTCAGCTTCCCGAGCCGGAGCTCGGTGGCGGAGTCGATCGCGACGTGCCACGGCATGATCAGATGGGCATTGCCGGAGACGACGAGATGGCGCGTCGAGATCTCGCGGGCCTCGAGGCCGTCGATCTCCTGCACGAGCTGCTCGGGCTCGACGACGCAGCCTGCGCCGATCACGCAGCCCTTGCCGGGGTAGAGGATCCCCGACGGGATGTGGTGCAGAGCGAAACGCTCTCCGTCGCGGATGATGGTGTGGCCTGCGTTGGGGCCGCCCTGGTATCGGCAGACGAGGTCGGAGCTCTGCGCGAGCAGGTCGACGATCTTGCCCTTGCCCTCGTCGCCCCACTGCGCGCCGACGATCACGGTGGCAGGCATGGCGTTCTGTGTCGTCCTCGGGTCGATGGGAGAGGTCTCGCCGACGGCGGGCCCGGCGCGCGAGGCCCAGGCGCGTCCGTCGGGAACCTCCGTAGCCTACCCTGGGACGGCCTCACATCGCGGCGAGATCGGCGAACTTCGCGTAGCGCTTGAGAAACGAGAGCTTCACCGTGTCCGTCGGCCCGTTGCGATGCTTCGCGAGGATGACCTCGGCGACGCCCTGCAGCTCGGAATCCTCGTTGTAGTACTCGTCCCGGTAGAGGAAGATCACGAGGTCGGCATCCTGCTCGATCGACCCGGACTCGCGGAGGTCGGAGAGGATCGGGCGCTTGTCGTGACGCTGCTCGACCGCGCGTGAGAGCTGGGACATCGCGAGGATCGGGATGTCGAGGTCGCGGGCGAGGAGCTTCAGGTTTCTCGAGATCTGCGAGACCTCCTGGACGCGGTTCTCCGCCGACGTCCCCGACGTCATGAGCTGCATGTAGTCGATGACGAGGAGCCCGAGCTCCGGGTGCTTGGCCTTCAGACGCCGGGCCTTCGAGCGGATCTCCATCATCGTTACCGACCCCGTGTCGTCGACGAAGATCGGGGCCTTCGCGAGCTTGTCGCAGGCCGACGTCAGCCTGGGCCAGTCCTCGGGGGCGAGGCGACCCGTGCGCAGGCGCTGCGACTCGACCTTCGCCTCGCTGCACATGAGTCGCTGCGTCACCTCGGCCTTGGACATCTCGAGCGTGAAGACCGCGACCGGCGTCTGGTGGCGAACGGCGAGGTTCGCGGCGATGCCGAGGCCGAAGGCGGACTTGCCCATGCTCGGGCGCGCGGCCACGATCACGAGGTTGCCCTGCTGGAAGCCGGACGTCAGCCGGTCGAGGTCACGGAAGCCGGAACCGACACCGGTGACCTCGGAGCCGGACTCGTACAGCGCCGTGATGCGCTCGAAGCTCTCCTTGAGGAGCTCCTCGATGTGGGAGAAGTCGCCCGACGTCCGCTGCTGTGCCAGGGCGAAGACGATCTGCTCGGCGCGGTCGACGAGCTCGGTCGCGTCGCCGACACCGTCCCAGCCGAGCCGCGCGATCTCGCCTCCGGCGCGGATGAGGCCCCGCAGCACGGCCGACTCGCGGATGATCCGGGCGTAGTGAGCCGCGTTGGCGGTGGCCGGCACGAGCGCCGCGAGCTCGACAACCCGGGCCCTGCCGCCGACGTCCTCGAGCTCGCCGCGCTCCTCGAGCTCGTCGACGAGGGTGATCGCGTCGACCGGCTCACCGCGCCCGTAGAGCCCGAGCGCGGCACGGTAGAGCTTCGCGTGGCTCTCCCGGTAGAAGTCGCCGTCGTCGAGCACCTCGCTGACGGCGGCGATCGCGCCGGGCGAGAGCATCATCGCTCCGAGAACGGCCTCCTCGGCGTCGAGAGACTGGGGAGGGACGGGTGCGGTCGGGACTGTTTGGGTCATGTCCGGCAGAAGCGAGCAAACCAGGTCCGGGCGCCGCCGTCACGTCTGTTGACAACCCGTCGAGATCTCCAGGGCTGAAAACACGACCGTGCGATCTGCAGCGGAAAGGAAACAAATGTTCGCACAAGGATCGGACGGTGCCCACATCTCACCCACAGTCGGGTGTGGGCGGCTTCACCGCTCGGAGCGGGAACTTCATACGGCCGTCCACAGCGCATGCACAGGCTGTCGATGACCTGGTCGTGGATGGGGAAACGCGACGGGCCCCGATCGGGGCCCGTCGCAGCTCTGTCCGTGCCGGTCGGTGGCGCCGGGGGCTCAGTCGGCCTCGGCGAAGCCCTCCGCAGCAGCCTCGACGTCGCCCGTCCCGTCCTCGGCGGGCTCGGCGCTCTCGGTCGGCTCCGGCTCCTCGGGAGGTAGCTCGCCTCCCTCGGGGACGACCAGCGTCTTCACCTCGACGCGAACGTCCTGGAAGACGTCCACGGGCACGTCGTAGCGGCCGACCCGCTTGATCGGGTCGTCGAGATCGATCTTCCGCCTGTCGACCCGCACCTTCCTCGTCCGCCAGAGCTCGTCGGCGATATCGGTCGGGGTGATCGAGCCGAAGAGCACGCCCTGGGGGCCGGCCTTGACCTCGAACCGCAGCACGGTCTTCGTCAGGGTGTCGGCGATCGCCCGGGCCTGCTCGACCGTCCTGGCCTCGTGCTTTGCCCGCTCGGCGTCACGTCGCTCGAGCTCGGCGACGAGCGCCGGCGTCGCCGGGTCGGCGAGCCGCCGCGGCCCGAGGTAGTTCCGCATGTAGCCGCGGGAGACCGAGACGACCTCGCCCCGGAGCCCGAGCTTCTCGACGTCCGCGAGCAGTACGACGTCCACCGGCCTAGCCTCCCACGTAGGGCAGGAGGGCCATCTCGCGGGCCCGCTTCACGGCGACCGCGATCTGCTCCTGGTGCTTCCGGCATGCACCCGTGATCCGCCTCGAGCGGATCTTGCCCTTCTCCGACGCGAACCGTCGCAGCTGGTTGATGTTCTTGTAGTCGACCTCGTGGATCTTCTCGCGGCAGAAGTAGCAGCTCTTGCGCTTTGCGCCCGCGCCGGAGGCCGGCCCGCTCTTCCGCTTCCGCGTTCCCTGCCTGTCCTTGTCCAACTCGTCTCCTCGAGTGTCTCGGTGATCGATCTAGAACGGGATGTCGTCGGCCGGCGGCGAGAAGTCGCTCGTGTCCGGCTGGACGTCTGCCTTCGGGAAGTACTGGCTGCCGCCGCCGGAGCCCTCGCCGTCGCCGCGGCTGTCGAGGAACTGGATGTCGAAGGCGACGACCTCGACCTTGGATCGCTTGCTGCCGTCCTGGGCCTCCCACGACGACCAGTCGAGCCGCCCGTCGACGCCGATCCGCTTCCCCTTGGTCATGTGTGGAGACAGCGACTCCGCACGCGGGCCGAAGAGCTTCACGTCGAAGAAGTTCGGCTTGTCTCCCCAGTTGCCACTCTCGTCCTGCTGGCGACCGTTGACCGCGAGGCCCATCTGCAGCACGGGACGGCCCGACGGCAGGTGGCGGAGCTCGGCATCCCGGGTGAGCCTTCCGACGAGTACGACTCGGTTGATGTCACCTGCCATTCGGACCTCCTCTCCGACGCACAGAACGTATGTTCGATTCTACTCGTCAGGCGGGACGGCGCCCGCCTCGACCGGCCGTGTCGTGACCTTCGGCCTGCGTACGGCCATGTGACGCATCGCTCCGTCGGTGATCCGCAGGACGCGGGTCAGCTCGTCGAGCGTGCCGGGCTCGCTGTCGAAGGTGAAGAGGTGGTATGAGGCCTCACCCTTCTTGTCGATCTCGTACGCGAGCTTGCGTCGACCCCACGGCTCGCTGCCGTGCCACGCGCCGCCGCCCTTCGTCACGATCTCCTCGGCGCGCGCGATGATCTCGTTCTGGCGGTCCTCCGCCAGGTCGGGGTCGAGCATGAGCAACACCTCGTATGGGTTCACGTTCCCGAACTCCTCCTTCCCTCGGTCTTAGGCGACTCCGCCCTCGAGTGCGCCGTTCGGGAACCTCGACGCTTCGGCGGAGCAGGAAGTCCTGCGAGTATAGCCGTCACGATCGACTTGCCACGCACCGCTTCGTCGTGGAAGAGTGCCGGGAGTGAGACGAAACATCGCGTTCCTGCTCGGGCTCGGCGCGGGCCTCGCGGCCTTCGGGCTGCTGCGCCGGCGCCGGACGGTGGCGGCGAGGCCGGCGGCAGGCAGCGCGGTCGGCGATTCCGAGGGCGCCGCAGGCCTTCGGCGGCGGCTGGCCGAGGCGCGCGGGGGCGCCGCACCGGCGCCGCCGGCCGAGAGCTCCCGGCCGGCCGGTGAGGGGTCCGAGCACGAGCTCGAGCAGGCCCGGGCCGCCGTGTACCGGGACGCGCAGGCGACGCTCGACGAGATGCGCCGCACCGGGCTCTGAGCGGGCTCAGTCGTCCTCGGCGTCGAAGCCGATCGAGCGGAGCCGGATCTGCCAGAGGCGCATCGCCTCCGCGTAGAAGCCCGTAGCCTCGACCCCGTAGCCGGCGAGCACCTGGGAGTCCATCCCTCCGGCGTGGGCGACGCCGAGCAGGCTCGTCGACACCGCGGCGAACTCCTCGATGAAGCGCTCGACGACCGCGGTCGCCCGCGCACGGTCGGTCGCGAGACGCTGCCGCACGTACGAGACCCCGATCCCGATGTGGCGGGCCTCGTCTCGGGCGGTGAACCGTTGCCCCGCGGCGAGGCCCGGGAAGTCGCCGAAGCGCGCGAACTGCCCTGACGCGAGGTTCTGCGCGCACCGCGCCACGACCCCCTCCGCAACCAGGTGGTACGAGAGCACGGCGATCAGGAAGTCGTCCTCGTCGCTCGAGTGCTCGAGCGGCCGGACGTGGGCCTCGAGCTGCTCGTAGGCACCGGCCGAGACGGGGTCGAGGTTCGCGTCGGCGATCGTCTTGACCTCGTCCATGGCGTGAATCCCGAAGACCTCGGCGTACACGCGGAGCACGGACTGCATGTGGCGGAACTCGTCCGCGAGCTGCGTCCCGAGACAGGTCTGTAGCTCGAATCCGGGCGCGCGCATCACGAACGGCGCGAGCAGCGTTGCAACCTTGAACTCGGCGTGGAAGCGATGCCCGAAGATCCAGATCAGCCCGCGCCTCTCGTCCTCCGGTAGCCCGGCGAACGTGGCCGCATCGACGGAGTAGTCGATGTCGAGCGGCGACCACTGGTTGCGCTCCCAGTGCTCGTAGAGCGCCCGGTACGGCCGGGCGCGCTCCTCGAGATCGCGCTCGTCCGGTGGCTGGGCCGTGAGGTCGAGCTCGGGCGCCGTCATTGCGCCGATCCTAACCCGCGCCCCGGGAGCGATGCTGGTCAATCCGAGGGAGCGGGCTCGCACCCTCCCACGAGCGGGCCCGCATCGCCCGGCTACGCTTTCGTCGTGCCGGTCTTCATCTGCCCGAACTGCAAGCGTCGTGTGATCGACGAGGATCGCAGGGAGGGCCTCACCCACCAGCCGGTCGGATGCTCGGCCTGCGGATTCGGATTCCTGTTCGAGCTGCTCGAGGACTACTACCCGGGGCCCAACACGGGGCTCGTCGTCTGCGACCGCGAACGCCGGGTGATCGCGATCGGACGCGGGGTGCTGGAACTGACCGGCTACCGGGAGCAGGACGTGCTCGGCCACGAGCTGATGGAGGCCTTCGGCCTCCGCCCCGGAAACGGACAGGACCCGGCCTCCGTTGCGCTCGAGTGGGGCGTCAGACAGCTCGGACAGCTACTCACGATGCGAAGGCGCTCCGGTAGCGACCGGCGGGTCGTAGGCGATTTCTTCCCCGGCTATGACGAGGACGGCGGGCTGCTCGTCGCCCTCTCGCCCGCCCGGGAGTGACGCGGCGCACGGCCTGGCTCGGGCTCCGCTCTCGCGGGTACCGCTGCGGACGCACGAACGACCCCGATTCCAGTCGGCGCTTCCGCGTACGACTCGATGATGCGCATCCGGCGGGTCACGCCCCCGTCAAGTGGCGGTCGGAGGCTGAGCGGGTCATCCCCGCCCTGGCTTCATGCGGTCGTGGCGGTCGCGGTCACCTCCTCGGGCGCGTTGATCGGCCGGGCGAGCAGTTTCGCGATCGACTCGGCGCTCGTGTGGCGGCGGGCAACTGCCCTCGTCGTGCTGCTCGGCAAGGACGGACGCGCGTGGGGTCAGACCTTTCGCTGCAAGGTCTGACCCCTGAGGTCTGGTGTTCTCGGGGACGGAGCTCGATCCCGGCCGGCGGAGGTGACCCGCTTCCTCGACACGTGGCCGGCTCGAGACCCGCTCCGCGTGCTCGGGCTCAGCCACGAACGCGTCCTGTTCGGGGCGCGGCCGTGGCGCTCGCTGCCGGATCGGTGGCCACATCGCCGACGTACGCCCCGACCGACTCGTGGAAGGCGAGCGCCCGCGCGCGCTCCTTCTCGGCCTCCTCGGCATCGCCTGCGGCCTCGAGCTGGGTCGAGCCGCGCAGGCGGGCCGCCGCCTCCTCGGGGAGGGCGCCGATCCGCCCGTAGATCTCTGCCGCCTCGAGCGATCGATCTGCGGCGAGCGCCTTCGCGGCGTCGAGCCACGGAGTGTCCTTGCCGACCTGCGCCGTCGCCTCGGCGAGCCGCTCGCCGAGCCCGAGGTCGGCGAGCACGACGGCGAGATCGTTCAGCCAGAGAAACGCCGTCGGGGTCTTGCCGCCGACCGTCACGAGCCCGAGCAGCTCGCGGGCGAGCGCCTCAGCGTCGTCGCGCTTGCAGGCGGCGAGCGACGCGCGGGCCGCGAACGCGAGGCCCGGGTAGAGCGCCTGGGGATCGAGCGCCTCCCGTCCGAAGCGGAGGGCCTGCTCTGCATCGTCGAGCGCGCCGGGAACGTCGCCGCGTGCGAGCGAGATCCGGCCGCGGGTGACCCGTGCGTACGGCTCCTGGTAGTGGCGGTGGCGGCGGGCGGTGCCGGTGAGGAACGCGGCGACCCGTTCGAGCGCGTCGTCCCATCGCCCGTCCCAGTACGCCTCACCCGCGAGCTCCGCCTCGAGCCATTCGATACCTCGCGCCTCCCCGAAGCGCTCCGCCGCACGCAGAGCCTCGGCGCGATGGACTGCGGCGCGGCGGAGCTCACCCATGTCCATCAACGTGTCCGCGAAGTTGATGCGGCCGGCGACGGCCTCGTGCGAGCCGAGCTCTTCGAGCAGGGTCAGCCCACGCTCGAAGTCGTCGAGCGCCGAGACGTCGCCCAGCTCGACGCGGGCGTCGGCAATGATGATCATCGCCTCCGCACGGAGGTCGTCGAGGCCGAGCTCCCCGGCCATCGAGAGGGCGAGCCCGGCCGTGGCAACCGAGTCCTCGCTCGCGGCGTTCAGGAGCAGGCTCTTGGCGAGGGCGAGGGTGGCGCGAACCTTGCTCCGTGACGGCGGCGCGTCGTCGAGCAGTGAGAGCGCCTTGCGGTAACGGCCGATGCTCACCTCCCGGTGGCCCTGGATCCACGCCAGCTTGCCGAGCAGTACCTCGGCCTCTGCTGCCGTCTCGCGGTCGTCGGTCGCCAGCAGGGCGTCACGCGCCTCGGCGAGCTCGCCGGCGCCGCCGTACTCAGACCAGAACAGCGCTTCCCCCTGGCGGAAGCGCAACCGCGGCCACTGCGGCTCGTTGCGCTCCGTGAGCTCGAGCGCGCCCGCAAACAGGCGCGCGGCGGAGCCATAGCTGCGAAGCGCGGCGGCGCGGTCGCCCGCGAGCGCGAGGGCGGCCCTTGCCGGCCCCTCGACGGCGGAGACGTCGCGTCCGAGAGCGCGCAGGAGCTCGAGCGCCACCCGGTAGTGATGGGCACAGGTCTCGGCGTGCTCCACGGCGGGGCCCAGAGACTCGATCCACTCGGCAGCGAGGATGTGCTTGTCGGGTCTTCGCAACCGGGGAATGCGCTCGTAGGCGACGTCGCGAACGAGCATGTGCCGGAACGTGTACTCGACCTCTCCCTCGACCGTCGACCGGCGGCTGCGCCGGATGAACTGCTTGCGTTCCAGCCCGCGCAGGCACTCCTCTGCCTGCAGGCGCGGCGCGCTGCACACGTGCGCCACGGCGCCGACCCAGAAGACGGGACCGACGACGGCGGCGTCCTGGAGGGCCGTCTTCTCGTCGCTCGAGAGCGTGTCGAGGCGAGCCTCGATGATCCCGTGCACTGAGTCGGGCATCGGCAGCTCCTCGCCCTCGCCGGCCGGGCCCCGCTCCGACAGCATCCGGACGAACTCCTCCGCGTACAGGGGGTTGCCGCCCGCGTGGCCGACCAGGGTCGGGACGAGCGCGCCCGGCAGCCCGGCGTCCTCGAGGAGGTCTGCGACGAGCTCGCCGATCTCCTCGTCGGCAAGCGGCGACAGGGAGAGCAGGCTCGCATTCGCCCTCTCGCCGCCCCAGTCTGGCCGGGCAGCGAGCAGCTCGGGCCGGGCCGTGCAGACGACGAGAAGCGGCACGTCGGTCGCCCACTCCACGAGGTGGTCGATGAAGTCGAGGAGCCCCTCGTCGGCCCAGTGCAGGTCCTCGAAGACGAGGACGATGGGTCGCTGGCCGGCGAGGGCCTCGAGGAAGCGCCGCCAGGCGGCGAACTCCGCGACCGTGCCCTCCTCGAAGCCGTGCGCTCTCCCGATCCCGAGCAGGCGGCGGAGATGACCCTCGACCCGGCGGGCCTCCTCCGCGTCGAGGATCACCTCGGCGACCTCGCGGTGGAGCTTGGCGGTCGCCTCGGCGGCCGAGTCGGTCTCGAGCACGTCCGCCTGCGCCTTGACGATCTCGACGAGCGGCCAGTAGGCGATCCCGTCTCCGTACGGCAGGCAGGCACCTCGCCGCCAGTGCACGAGGTCGGGATCGTCCTCGACGACGGACGAGAGCTCGAGCACGAGCCGCGACTTCCCGATCCCGGGCGGGCCGGCCACGGTCACGAGCTGGGCGGAGCGTCCGTGGCGGGCGCGGGCGAAGACATCACACAGGAGCTGGATCTCGTCCAGACGGCCGACGAGGGGTGCTCGGCCGCGATCGCCCAGGTCGGCGCCGATCCGCGCGCGGGCGGTGACGGCGCTCCAGGCGAGCACCGGCTCGGCCTTTCCCTTCGCGACGATCGGCTCGAAGGCCTCGTACTCGATCGCCCGCGCGGTCTGGACGTACGTCGCCTCGCCGACGAGGATGCCGTTCGCCGGGGCAGCGCCCTCGAGCCGGGCGGCGACGTTCACGAAGTCGGCGACGATCCGCTCGCCGCGGTCGGGTGACAGATCGGGCTTGACGAGCGCCTCGCCGGTGTTGACGCCGATCCGCACGGCGAGCGCCGAGCCCTCGTCCTGCTCGAACAGCTCGACCACCGAGTCCCGGATCGCCAGCGCGGCGCGGACTGCCCGCTCGGGGTCGTCCTCGTGTGCTGTCGGAACGCCGAACGCTGCCATCACGCCGTCGCCGATGAACTTCTCGACGACTCCGCCGGCCCTCGCGATCTCGCGCCGCATGCGGGCGTGGATCGGCTCGATCAGGTGCCGGACGTCCTCGGGGTCGAGCCGGTCGGCCCGGCTCGTGAAGCCGACCACGTCGGCGAACAGCACGGTGACCCGCTTGCGCTCCTCCGCGCCCGGGATCCGGCCCGGCTCGAGCGCCGCGCCGCACGCCCCGCAGAAGCGAAACCCCTGAGGGCTCGTCTCGCCGCAGCTCGAGCAGACCGGCACGGTCAGAGCGTACTCCGAAGCCGGGTAGGCTTCGGCCCGGCGTTGGAGGCGCGAAGGGACGATGAGACGGGTACACGATGGGCGCAGGTGACGGTCGCCCGGGGCGGTTGAGGCGCCGGCTCGACCGCATCGCTGTGGGCGTCCTGATGAGCGTGGTCGCGTTCGTCGTCGAGCGGCGGCTGAAGAAGCTCGTCCTCACGGGCCGGCGCTCCTCGCAGTGGCAGCCCACGGTGCGGGTGCGCTGAGCGCCGCTATCCGCGGAGCAGGTCGAAGACGAGCACGAGGGCGAGCAGCCCGCCGACCGTCCCGAGCAGGATCGGGACCCAGCTCCCGACGTGGGCGGTGTCCGCGGTGATCCCGGTGGCAACGATGCAGGTGCCGGCGACGGCGGCGACCGCGAACCGTCGCCCGGCCCGGCGGATCGTCTCCTCGACGCCTTCCGTCCCGCTGAACCGCACCTGGAGGCTCGCGCCGGGCCGAGCGCCCACGAGACGCTCGAGCGCCTCCACGACCCTGGTCGTGCGAAGCCGGAGCTTCTGGGCCTCGTAGAGCAGGCTCTGGCCGTCGAGGCTCCCACGGACGCGGGAGGCGATGTCCCTGAGCACGAAGCTGCCCGCGACCGAGAACGGGTCGAGATCCGGGTCGAGCTGTGCGGCTGCGAGCTGCATCTGGGCGAGAGCCTTCCCGGCGAGCGCGAGCGAGGACGGGAGGCGCACGCCGTGGTCGGCCGCCACCTCCGTCATCGACTGGAGCACCGGCCCGAGCTGGATCTCCCTGATCGTGGCTCCCGCCATCCGGTTGACGATGACCGTGAGGTCGGCCTGGAGCCCCCGGATGTCGATGTCACCGCGCCGGTCGTCCGCGGACAGGACCAGCAGCGTGTCGGTGAGGAACGGCACGTCTCGCCGCGAGAAGGCCATCAGCACGACGAGCAGGAGCTCGCGGGTGTGCCGGTCGACCTCGCCCGTCATGCCGAGATCCAGGAGGTAGACGCGGTCGCGCCACCACTTGAGGTTTCCCGGGTGCGGGTCGGCGTGGAAGAAGCCGTCGCCGAGGATCTGCTGGTAGAAGGACTCAACGAGCTGCCGTGCGGCCTGCTGCCGGATCTCGCCGGCCGGCGCCGCGCCGATGGGCACTCCCTCGATCTCCTCGAGGACGAGCAGGCGGGCGCTCGACAGGTCGTGGTGGACCGCCGGGACGCCGAGCCGCTCGTAGGGAGCGATCAGCACGCGCATGCGCTCGACGTTCGCGGCCTCCTGCCGGAAGTCGAGCTCGCGTCTCAGCGAGGCCGAGAGGTGGTCGACGATCGCGGGGAGATCGACCACCTGCCGGAAGACCGGCCGCGAGGCCGTCTTCTTCGCGAAGAGCTCGAGGAGCCCGAGATCGCGGTAGATGTCGGTCGCGGCGGTGGGCCGCTGGACCTTGACGACGACGCGATCGCCCGTCTCGAGCGTTGCGCGATGGACCTGGGCGATCGTGCCGGCGGCGAGCGGGAGTGGGTCGATCCACTCGAACACGTCCTCCCAGGGAACTCCCAGCTCACCCTCCATCGTCGACACGACCTCGGCCTCGGTCATCGGGGTGACGTGCTCCTGGAGCGTGGCCAGCTCGTCGACGAACTCGGGGGGCAGGAGGTCCGGGCGGGTCGAGAGGATCTGTCCGAGCTTCGCGAACGTCGGGCCGAGCTGCTCGAAGACGGCCCGGAGCTCCTCGGCCTGGGCCTGCCGGGCGGCGGAGCTCGTCGCGGGGCTCGCGAGCAGCCCGGTGATCCCACTGCGGCGCAGGACACGCGCGATCTCGGCCGCACGCCCGAGCAGCCGGCCCTCGACGTCGGGCGGGCCCGGCTCGGCCCGGCGCCTCACCGGCGTCTCCGGAAGCGTCCGGGTGCAGGGGCTTCCGGCTCGGCCGAGTTCACGATCACGACCGAGCAGCGGGCGTTGTGCGAGACGCGGTTCGGCACGTTGCCGAGCAGGAACTCCTTTCGGCCGGCCATGCCGGCGTTGCCGACGACGATCACGTCCACGGCCTCCGCGTCGGCGGTCTCGACGATCGCCGCGGCCGGGTCGTCGTCGACGACGACGAGCGCCCGCCCGCGCGGCCCGGCGAGCTCCGCCGCCGCGAGGGCCAGCTCCTGCTGGGCAAAGGGAAGCCTCGCGCGGTCGGTGCTCGTCGCCCCTCCGGCCGAGTCCGCCGGCAGGAGCACCTGCAGGAGCAGGAGCTCCGCCTCGAACCGGGTTGCCAGCTCGGCCGCCCACGCCACGGCGCGCCCGGCCGTCTCCGAGCGGTCGGTCGCGACGAGGACCCGATCCACCGGTGGCGCCTGGGATGCCATGGGCGGATTCTGCGGTCCCGGGACCCAGACCGCCAGTAGCGCGCCGGTGGGACGCTGCCCGGGTGCGTCCGCCCGGGGCGGTACAACCCGCAACAACTGCGGCGAGGAGGCAAGAGCTGAGCGAGCAGGTCAGGGTGCTCATCGAGCAGCTCGGGCTCGAGGTCACGGTCAGGCAGGTCGGGCCGGCTCTGTCGACGGGAGAGCCGGACGGCGAGGCAGCACGCGCGGAGCGCCTCGAGGTCGCTGCGCGGTTCGCGGGCGGGATCGCCCAGGAGCTGAACGATCTCCTGTCGGCGATCGCCGGCTACAACGACCTGATCCTCTCCCGGATGAGCGAGAGCAACCCGCTGCGACGCGACGCCGGGGAGATCGAGCACGCGGTCGAACGGGCGAGCACCCTCACCCGGCAGCTGCTCGCAATCGCCCGGCGCCAGGTCTTCCAGCCCCGCACGATCGACCTGAACGCTCTCGTCGTCGGCCTCGAACCCGGGCTCCGGGAGCTGTGCGGCGTCCGGGTCGCGCTCGAGCTCGCCCTCGACCTGGCGGGCCCGCGCGTGCGCGCGAGCTCCGAGCAGCTCGAGCAGGCGCTCCTGCTGCTCGCCGAGAGTGCGGTCACGGCCATGGGCGGGGAGGGGACGTTACGCATCTCGACCTCCTCGACCGGCGGTGACGGCGACGAGGACGGGCCGCGACTCGCCCGCCTCGCCGTGGCCGATACGGGCCCTCCGGTCGACGAGGCGGCCCGGAGCACTCTCTTCGAGCCGTTCGCGACGGCCGCGCCCGGCCGTGGGCCCGGTCTCGGCCTCGCCGCCGTGTACGGGATCGTCTCCCAGTGCGGGGGGCGCCTCGACGTATCGGCGGGCGAGGGGCGGACGACGATCGCGGCCCTGCTCCCGGCCGTGGATCCCGTCGCCGAGCTCGCACCCGTGACGAGTGGCCGCGAGACGGTGCTCGTGGCAGAGGACGAGGATGCGATCCGGCTCATGCTCTGCGAGAGCCTCGAGCGCCACGGCTACCGGGTGTTGCCGGCAAGGGACGGCCCCGAGGCGCTCACGGTCGCGGGCGGGCATACCGGCACGATCGATCTCCTGCTCACCGACGTCGTGATGCCGCGGATGGACGGGGTCGCACTCGCCCGGGAGATCCGCGAGTCGCGGCCGGCCACCCGCGTCCTCTACATGTCCGGCTCGCCGGCCGAGGCGGTCGTACGCGATCTCGAGCAGCTCGCCGGAACGGGCTTCATCACGAAGCCGATCACCCCGTCCGCGCTCGTGCTCAGGATCCGCCAGGCCCTTGCCGAGCCGCTCGAAAGCGGTTAGGGTTCGCCCTCCATGCGGGAAGAGGGCTTTCTCGAGGTCGACCACGGGAGGGTCTGGTTCGCGCGGGACGCACGCCGCGACGGGGTGCCATTGCTCGTCCTCCACGGCGGCCCGGGCGCGGCGAGCTACTACGTGGAGCCGCTTGCGGAAGCGCTCGCCGAGCACCGGCCGACGATCGTCTTCGACCAGCTCGGGTGCGGGCGTTCCGAGCAGCCCGACGACCCGTCGCTCTGGACGTTCGACCGGGCGGTGCGGGAGGTCGACCAGGTGCGGGAGGCGCTCGGGCTCGACCGGTGCCATCTGCTCGGTCAGTCGTGGGGCGGCTGGCTCTCGATCGAGTACATGTGTCGCGGCTCCGAGGGGATCCTCGGGCTCGTGCTCGCGTCGACGTCGGCCTCGATCCCGCAGTTCGCGTCGGAGGCCCGGCGGCTGATCGAGGAGCTTCCCGAGCCGGCCCGGACGACGCTGATCGAGCTCGGCGAGCGCGGCGAGTACGACGCACCCGAGTACGGCGAGGCGGTGATGGAGTTCTACCGCAGGCACCTCTGTCGGCTCGACCCGTGGCCCGAGGCGATGCAGAAGAGCGCGGCGGAGCTCGAGCACAACCAGGTCTATCTGACGATGAACGGGCCGACCGAGTTCGACGTGATCGGGACCCTGCGAACGTGGGACCGGACGCCCGACCTCGGCCGGATCGGGGTTCCGACGCTCGTCACCTGCGGCCGTCACGACGAGATCACCCCTGCCTGCTCCGAGACGATTCGCGACGGGATCCCCGACGCGCGCATGGTCGTGTTCGAGCACTCGGCGCACTGCGCGCACCTCGAGGAGCCGGAGCTGTACGCGAGCGCCGTCGAGAGCTTCCTGCGCGAGGTCGAAGCCGGCCGGTAACAGCGGGCGCGGCGCGTCATGCGTCTGGCGATCCGGGAGCGCGACGGGCACGTTGCGACGTTCGATCTCGGAGACGGTCCCGTCCTCATCGGACGTGACCCGGCCTGCGATGTGGTGCTCGACGACGAGCGGGTCTCGCGGCAGCATGCGAGCGTCGAGCGCGTCGAGGGTGCGGGCTGGCTCCTGCGAGACCTCGATTCCGGCAACGGCACCTGGGTCGACGGGCGACGGGTCCACGCGCCCGTCCTGCTCCAGGGGGGCGAGGAGATCAGTGTCGGCGGAGCGGTGCTCGGCATCGAGGCCCGCAGCGCACCCGGGCCGGCACCGGCCGGGCGCCGCGGGCTCGCGATCGCTGTCGCCCTCGTCGTGGTCGTGGGTCTCGCCGGGGCGGGCATCGGGGCGGTGCTCGCCCGCGAGTCGGTGCCGGGATTCCCCACGGACACGGCTGCGCTGCGGGTCGGCACGTTCACGCCGGCGGCCGCTGCGACGTCGACGCCCGGCCCGGCCGAGGCGGCGCTGCTCGCGCTGATTCCCGGCTGGCAGCAGGAGGCCGGCTGCTGGCGGCCGGCTCCGCCGCTTGCCGATCTGCACGGGGCGGTCGCGGCCGTCGGCTGCCTGGGCGAGACTGCGACGGTGAGCTACTGGCGGTTCGACTCGCCGGAGGCGATGACCGCCTGGTACGACAGCGTGCTCGACGCCGTCGATCTCGCACCCGGCTCCGGCCTGTGCGAGGAGCAGCCGCCCGCCGAGCAGGCCTGGGCGGTCGCGGGCGAGGCGGGCGGGCGGCTCGCGTGCACCGAGGTCGACGGGAGGTCGGTGCTCGCCTGGACGTCCGACGAGCACCTGGTGGGAGCGATGCTGTCCTTGAACCGGCCGGGTGGAGCGAGCTACGCCGACGTGTACGGGACCTGGCTGCGGTCGGGGCCGGTCGACGCGGCGCAACCGTGAGCGGACGTGCGGGAGCCTTGCCTACGCGAAGCCGACCTCGACCTCCTCGGGCTCCGTCTCCCCGGGTCGGATGACGCTGAACGTCGCCGTGTCGCCGCTCTGGGCCCCCTCGACCGCCTCGCAGTAGCTACGAAACGTTCCGTCGAGCGGCTTCCCGTCGATCGCGACGACGAGCGCGGGCTCCTCACCGAGCCCGGCGGCGGCCGCGGGCGTGCCGGCGACGGCGTGGGTGATGAGAAGGCTTGGCACGTCGTTTCGAAGCCCGAGCGGCGAGAGGTCGCCGACGAGCACCGGGAACTCGAACCCAGCGCCCGTCCAGAGCTGTGACCGGCCGTCCGCCAGCGTCTCGAGCACCTCCCTCACCTTGTCGACGCCGATCGCGTAGCCCTGGCCCTGGATCGGCCGCTCGCCGAAGCTCGTGAGACCGGCGCTGTTGACGCCGACGAGCCTGCCCTCGAGGTCGACGAGCGGCCCGCCGGAGTTCCCGGGATTGATCGTCGTGTCGGTCTGGATCACGTTCTCGAGGTTGGGCACGTCGAGCGACGGGATCCGCCACTCGGTCTGCACGACGGAGACGATCCCGGTCGTGGCCGTGAGCTCGTCCGCGAGCGCCGCATTCACCGGATAGCCGAGCGCGACGACGGTCTGACCCTGCTGGAGGTCGGCCTGGGAGCCGAGCGGGAGGCTGACGAGCCCCTCCGTGTCGCGAACACGGAGCACGGCCAGGTCCTCGCACGGGGCGACGCCGACGATCTCCGCGGAGCGCTCGTCGTCGCCGAACGCGATCGCGTGCTCGGGACCGACGTTGACGACGTGGGCGTTCGTGACGACGAGGCCCTTCTCCGCGTCGAGCACCCAGCCCGTGCCCACGCCCATGTAGTCGGTCTCGCCGGGAACCCGGACCTTCACGAGCACGGTCGACGGCTCGACGGCGGCCACGAGCTCCGGGATCGTCCGCTCGTTCGGCTCCTCGTCGCCGCCGAGGATGCCCACGCCGAACAGCACGCCGACCGCGATGCCTCCGAGGACGAGCGCGCAGAGGAGCCCGGCGAGCCAGGCGAGCCGCCGAACCGAGCGGCGCAGACGCCGCCGCTCGACGACCGAGGGCGTCGCGTCCTCGACCGGAGCGTCCGCCTCCCCGACCGGCGTGATCCCGACCACGGTCGCCGATCCCGGCAGCCCGGTGCGGGCGACGTCGATGACGGTGTTTCCGATCTGGATCGTCTCGCCGCCTTCGAGCACGACCGGCGAGGTGATCCTGCGGCCGTCGACGAGCGTTCCGTTCGTCGAGCCGAGATCGTGGACGGCGAGGCGGCCGTCGGGGAGTCGCTCGATCGCTGCGTGCTGGCGCGACGCCCGCTCGTCCTCGATCACGACATCGCAGCTCTCGTCCCGCCCGAGCACCGTGCGCACCCCGGCGAGCTCGAGCTCGCGACCGGGCTCGCTTCCGGTCCGGATCGTGAGCGAGAGCGGCTCCATGCCGTTACTGCGGGCCCGCCTCGAGCCAGAGGTCGTAGGCCTGCTGCCTCGCTTCCTGCGTTTCCCCGTCGACGATGATCGTCGAGAAGATCGCGAGCTCGTCGTGAGTCCAGAGGAGGAGGTGCGCCCCGTCGAGCGCCGCGCACAGCAGGCGCCCGCTCGGGGTGCCGCTCTCGTCGTTCCACGAGCTCTCGGCGTCGGCGTCGGCGACACAGTCGCCCGTGTCCCGGGCGATTCCGAAGTCGTCGACGATGTTGTCGTACTCGCGGGTCATCTCCTCGCTCGAGGAGAACTGGCGGTACATCACCTCCGGGCTTCCGTTCTCACCGCCGCAGCCCACGCCGGTGACGACTCCGTCGATGTCGAGCGCCGCAGCCGACGGCGGCCAGCAGCCGAGGCTCCAGATCGCGTCAGGAATGTGGGCGATCAGGGCGATCTCGTCAGGGCTCGGCTCGACCCCGCCGTCCTCGCCATCGTCCTCGCCCCCCTCGTCGGGCGGCGCTTCCCCGCTACCGTCGTCGGGCACGGTGTCCTCGGGCACGGTCTCACTGCCCGCCTCCTCCGTCACGACGACGGTCTCGACGAGCGTGACGGCCGGCGCCGTGACCTGCTGGGTGACGACCTCGAGCGTCGAGCTACCGCCGGTGAAGACGAGCCCGAGCGCGGCCCCGAGGCCGGCGAGCGCGGCGACGCCGAGGCCGATCGCCGCCCACTTCCAGCGCTTCATCCCGCGCTGGAGCCGAACGATCCGCGAGGGCGTGGGCGGCGGGGGCGGCGCCGCGACGCCGGGCTCGGCCCCAGGCGCGGCCGGAGCGCCGATCACCGTGGCCGTCGGCGCTCCCTCGATCACGGTGGCACCCGCCGGCGCGCCTTCGACGGCGATCACCGTCGAGCCGATCCGGATCTCGGTCCCCGGCGTCAGGGCGACCGGCGCCGAGATGCGGGCGTCGTTCACGAACGTCCCGTTCGTCGATCCGAGGTCGACGACCTGGTAGCCGCCGTCCGGCAGCCGCTCGAGCGCGGCGTGCTGGCGAGAGGCGCGGTCGTCGTCGAGGACGAGGTCGCAGGTCTCGTCGCGCCCCATGACCAGGCGGTCGGTCGTCGGCTCGAGCTCCGTGCCCTCACCTGCACCGGAACGAACGATCAGCTTCATCGTCACGCCCTCCCTTCCCTCGACCATCGCGATCGTTGCTCGGCTTCGCTCCTGCCGGGAGCTTCATTTCAGCCAGTCCTCCGTCACGTAGTTCCGCTCGGGCCCGGCGACGAGCCAGAGATCGTGCGCCTGCTGTCTTGCCTCCGGTGAGTCGCCCGGGGCGATGATCGTCGTGAGGATCGCCAGATCGTCGAAGGTCCAGGCGAGAAACTGCTCGTTCTCGAGCGTCGCGCAGAGCAGCCGTCCGCTCTCGACCCCGTCCGTGCTCCACGTGCCCTCGGAGTCATCGCCCGCGGCACAGTCGCCGGTATTCTCCTCGAGTCCGAGCAGGGAGACGCCCTCCGCGTACGCGCTCGCCATCGCTTCACGAGACTCGAAGAGCCGGTAGAGGAGCTCGGGGTCGCCGCCCTCGCCGCCGCAGCCCATCGCGGCGACCGCGCCGGGGACCTCGAGCACCTCGTCGGGCGGGGCCCAGCAACCGACGCCGAAGAAGATCGAATCGGGGACGCCGGCGGCGAGCGCGACCCCCTCCGCGGAGAGCACGTTGTCCTGCCCGGTCGTGGCTCCGTCCTCGTCGGGCGCGGTCTCGCTGGAGGTCTGCTCGGTTGTGGCGCCGTCGTCGGGCGCGGTCTCGGTGGGGGTCTGCTCGGTCGCGGTCTGCCCGGTGACGACCACGGTCTCGACCAGGGTGACGACGGGGCCGGTGACCTCCTGGGTGATGACCGCGATCGTGGTGCTGCCGCCGGTGAAGACCAGTCCGAGCGCGGTGCCGAGGCCGGCGAGCGCGGCGACGCCGAGCCCGATCGCGGTCCACCGCCAGCGTCTGAGCCCGGTCTGGAGGCGGGCGATCCGGGAGGAGGGCGGCGGGGCGGCTGCCCCCGGTGCCTGACCGGGCGAAGCTGGCGCGCCGATCGCGGTCGCGGCCGGCAGCGGCCCCTGGATCGCGAGCACGGTACTGCCGATCCGGATCTCGCTTCCGGCCGTGAGCTCGGTGGGAACGGCGATCTGCTCGCCGTCGACGAATGTCCCGTTGGCGGAGTCGAGGTCGACGACCGTGTAGCTGCCGCCGGGTTGGCGCTCGAAGGCGGCGTGCTGGCGTGAGGCGCGCTCGTCGGCGAGGACGAGGTCGCAGCTCTCGTCGCGGCCGGCGACGAGCCGCTTCGCCGTCAGCTCGAGCTCCGTGCCCGCTTGCGCGCCGGAACGAACGATCAGCTTCACCTACCCTGCCTCTCGCTCACGGCACCGGCCCCGCGGTCGTCCAGTAGCGGTACAGGCCCTTGCGGGCGTCGCCCTGTCGCTGGGCCCACGTCAGCACCCCGAGCTCGTCGAACGTCCAGATGGCGACCCGGGTCGGCCCTTCGCCCGTGAAGCAGAGGAGGCGTCCCTTCGTCTTGCCGTCCTGCTGCCAGGTCCCCTCGGCGTTTGCGTCTGTCTCGCAGCTTCCCTGATCGCGGGAAACGCCGTACTGCTTCGCGAGGTCGTCGTAGGTCTGCTCGAGCTCCTCGGCGGTGTCGAAGAGCTCGAGGTAGAGGGTGACCTTGCCGTCCTGGCAGACGACGGCGAGCGCCGCCAGCGGGTCGACGTCCTTCTCCTCGGTCCGCGAGCAGGAGCCGCGCCTGGCCGGGTAGGAGGTGATCAGGTGGGCCTCCCTGGTCGTCGGGAACGCCGTCTCGTCGGTGAGGAACGGGGGCTCGTCGAGACCCTCCGGGAACGGGGCGGCGACCGCATCGGGGTCGGCGTCGAACGTCAGGTCGTTCGTCAGCCGCACCGGCTGCCCACCGCCTGCACCCACTCCGTACAGCTCGAAGCCCTCACCGCTCTCCGCGTCGAACAGGATCGCGCCGCTGTCCGGGGCCCACGCGGAGAACGTCTCGATGTCGGCGTCAGCGACCCGGGTGGCTCCGGTTCCGTCCGGGGCCATCGTCCAGAGGCCAGGGCTGCCGTCGCGATCGGAGGCGAACGCGATCAGCGCGCCGTCGGGCGACCAGGCGGGAGCGGCGTCGCTCGCGTCGTTGTCGGTCAGCGCGCGGGCCTCGCCGTCGTCGGTCATCACCCAGATCTCGAGGTCTCCTCCCTCGTCGCTCGCGTAGGCGATCGCGCTCCCGTCGGGCGACCAGGAGGGGTGGCCGTCCGCGACCTCGTTGTCGGTCAGGCGCCCGAGGCCCCCGCCGGTCGGCTCGATCGCCGACAGCTCCGAATCCTCGTCGGGAGGGCGCTCCTCGAACGCGATCAGCGTCCCGTCGGCCGACCACGAGGCGTTCACCTCGCTCCCCGGCAGGTCGGTCAGCTGCGTGACGTCGCCCCCGTCCAGGCCGATCACGTACAGGTCGAGGTCGCCGTCACGGTCCGATGAGAACACGACCTGCGTTCCGTCGGGGGAGAACGCGGGTGACCCGTCCGTGCCCGGGGCATCGGTGAGCCGTGCCCGGCGCCCGTCGGCTCCCATCAGGTAGACGTCGGTGTCCCCGTCCCGGGCGCTCTCGTAGGCCATCAGCGTCGGGTCGGCCGACGCGGCGCTCGTGACGGTCGACTCCGTGGTCTCCGGGTCAGAACCTGTCGTCCCCGCCGTCGTCGCAGCTCCCGACCCGCCTGTTACCCCGTCGGAGGCCGTCTGCGACGTCCCCGGGGAGCTCGCGGCGGTGCTCTCGTCACCTCCTCCGGTGAGGGCGAGCGCGATCCCGGCCCCTGCGCCCGCGACGACCACGGCGGCTGCCGCGACGAGCGCCGCCCGCGACCTCCACCACGGACGTCCGGCAGCGCGCGGGGGCTCCTCCGGCGGGGCGGAGGGAGGCGAGCCGGCAACGGTTCCCGCGGCCGGGGCACCCGCGTCGGCAACGGTTCGTGCCCCGGGCGTCACGCCGCCGTCGACCACGGTCCGGTCACCGGAGGGTTGGTCGGCGACCGTGGGCGCAAGCGCCGCGCCGACAACCGTCGGCGTTGCGCCAGCCCCGGCGAGCGCCGCCCGGGCAGCGTCGACGAGCGCGCGGCAGGTCGGGTACCTGTCGTCCGGCCGTTTTGCGAGCGCTCTCGCGATCACGGTGTCGAGCCCGCCCGGAAGCTCCGGCCGGCGTACGCTCGGAGCGGGTGGCGGCTCGTTGAGGTGTGCGTACATGAGCGACACCTCCGAGTCCTTCTCGTAGGGCCGGGCGCCCGTGAGGCACTGGTAGAGGACGCAGCCGAGCGCGTACACGTCGGCGCGCCCGTCCAGCTCCCGGCCCTCGATCTGCTCGGGCGCCGCGTAGTCGATCGTGCCGACGAACAGCCCGGTGCGTGTCAGCCCCTTCGCCCGTCCGCCCTTGGCGATCCCGAAGTCGGCGAGGTAGACGTGCTCCTCGCCTCGTCGGCCGTCCGATGCGATCAGCACGTTTCCCGGCTTCACGTCCCGGTGCACGAGCCCCCGCGAGTGCACGAAGTCGAGCGCCGTCGCGACCTGCCCGACGATCCGGAGTGCCTCGTGCGGCTCGAGCGGGCCCCGGGTGGCGAGAAGCGCGGCGAGATCCGTGCCCTCGACGTAGCGCATCGCCGTGTAGAGGACGCCGTCGGCCTCCCCGGCGTCGAAGATCGGGACGATGTTCGGGTGGTCGACCCCGGCCGCCGCCTGCCACTCCTGCTCGAACCGCTCGCGGAAGCCGGGATCGCTCGACAGCTCGGGGGCGAGCACCTTCAGCGCGACCGTCCGCCCGTAGCGCAGCTGCTCGGCGCGGTAGACGACCCCCATCCCGCCCCGGCCGATCAAGCCGAGGATCCGGAAGCCCGCGAACTCGGTGCCGGGCCGCAGGTCGGAGGGACGGTCGCTCATCGCTCGCTCAGCGGGCCACGTCGAGCTCTCCGTCGGGGATCTCGTTGGCGGTGAGCAGCGTCATCCCGTTCCCGTCGATCCCGATCGAGGCGATCTCGGAATCCGTCCCGTCGTAGTGTGCGAAGACGATCCGTGCCCCGTCGGGAGTGAACCGCGGGAAGTCCGGGTTGTAGTCACCGGGGATCTCCTGCAACGACGAGCCGTCGGGCGCCATCGTGAACATCCGGAAGCCCGAGTCCTGGGTCCCCCGGACGAAGACCAGGCGGCTGCCGTCGGGCGACCAGTCGGGCTGGAAGTCGGCGGTGTCGCCCGGCGTCGTGGTGAGCTGGGCGAGCGTGGACCCGTCGGGAGAGATCTGGAAGATCTCGCTGTCCGCGTCCGCGTCGGTTCCCACGAATGCGATCGCGCTGCCGTCGGGCGACCACGCGGGCTGGTACTCGATCCCGGTGTCGGCGGTGAGCTGGCGAGGGTTCGAGCCGTCGGCTGCCATCACCATCAGCTCGGTGTCACCGTCCGCGTCGCTGATGTAGGCGAGCTCCGCGCCGTCGGGCGACCAGGCCGGTTCTCCGTCCCAGGCCGTGTTGTTCGTGACCTGGACGAGGCCGGACCCGTCGAGGTTCATCACGAACAGCTCGAAGTCGCCGTCGCGGTCGCTCGCGAATGCGATCCTCGTCCGGTCCGGAGACCAGACGGCAGCGCCGTCGATCGAGGGCTCATTGACGAGAGCGCGGGCCCCGCTGCCGTCGGCGTTCATCACGTAGATGTCCCAGTCGCCGTCCGAGGCGTTCGACCAGAGGATCTGCCCGGGCTCGCCCGCGGTGGCCGGCGGCGCCTCGGTCTCCGCAGGCGGCGCTTCGGTCTCCGCCGGTGGGGCCTCGGTCTCGGGCGGGGCAACCGTCTCGGCGGGCACCGGAGGCGCCTGCTCTGCACCGGCGTCGGCGGGGTTGTCGGTCGGGCCCGTCGTGGCACCGAGGACGACCACCGTGTCCCCGCCGGTGAGCGTGATCACGAGCACGGCGGCGATCGCGGCCAGGGCGACCGCAACGGCACCGATCGCGATCCACTTCCACGGCTTCACCGCCTGCTGGATCTGGTGCATGCGTGAGGGCGTGACACCCGCCGCGGCCGGTGCGGCGGCAGCGGGTGGAGTCGGTGCGGTGACACCGGCCGCGGCGGCGACGGTCGGCTTTCCCAGGACGCCACCCTCGCCGATCGAGAGCCGCGTGTCGCCGATCGTGATCTCCTCGCCGCCGCTCAGGAGGACGGGGCCGGTGACGCGCTCGCCGCCGACGAAGGTCCCGTTGGCAGACCCGAGATCGGTGAGCACCACACGCCCGTCCTCGAGCACCTCGAGCTGTGCGTGTCGCCGGGAGGACTTCGCGTCGTCGAGTACGAGGTCGCACCCCTCCTCCCGGCCGACGATCAGCTTCCCGGATTCGAGGGTGATCTCCTCGCCCGCATGTGCGCCGGAGCGAATCGAGACCTTCATCTGCGCCTCCTCAGACGTCGGTGGGGACTCGACGCTAACAGATCGATCGCCCGGATACCTGGCGTTTTCCGGGGCCTGGTCAGACAGCCGGGCGCCGCCGTGCCACCTCGGCCACGAGGAGCGCCGCCACGGGCACGAGGACGAAGGTGTGCGCGGTTGGCCCGAGAGCCGCGCTGAGAGCGCTCGTCGCGCCGGGCTTCGTGTGCTCGAGCGCCACGTTCAGGCTTGCCGCCGCGAGCAGCGCCGCGCTGATCCCGGCCGCCCGGAGCACACGGGCAGAACGGTCGGGCGTGGCCTCGTTGAGCGAGGCGGCGTCGAACCCGAAGCTCCAGACGACGGGGTAGGCGAGGGCGAGGTAGAAGACGATCCCCGTCTTCCAGCCGGTCGGCAGGACGAAGCCCGGGTGGGCGACGAGCGTGGAGACGACGAGGGCGACGACCAGCACCTCGGGGCCGACCGTTCGCTGGCGGCCGGTGAGCCACAGAACGGCGGCGACCCCGATCGCGATCGTGACCGCGGCGTCGAGCGTCCCGACGGAGGGGCCGTCGAAGGCCGGGGCCTCTCCGGAGACCGCCTGCCAGCCGATCCCGAAGCCGGCGACGAGGCCCCAGCCCGCGAAGGTCGCGAGCAGGGTGCGGGTCGGGCCCCGGCTAGGCGTCCCCGGCAGGAGCAGCGCGGCCGCGAGGACGATGGTCGCGGCGATCGCAGCCTGCGCCGCCCGCTCGGAGTACAGGGGATCGAGCAGGTCGCTCAGGGCACGTGCGCCGTTCGTCCAGACGGGGAGCAGCGCCACGGCGCCGAGGCCGGCAGCAGTCGCGAGCAGGAACGGCGAGGCGA
>JAXLSU010000016.1:0-62135 GCA_046330455.1 Gaiellales bacterium | reverse complement strand
GAAGACCTGCAGGAACGTTGTCGTGGAGAGCCGCAGGCTCCCCGGGAACTGCATGTGGTACCAGGAGAGCGTCACGTTGAGGGTGGGGGCTACGAGGAGGCTGACGGCCTCGTGCTCGCCGAGCGTGGCTGCCCGTTCGCAGAGCGAGCGCGCGATGAAGCAGTCGGTGTCGAGCGGCATGTGGGGTCCGTGCTGCTCGGTCGTGCCGATCGGCAGGAGCACCGCATCGACTCCGGCCGCGATGCGGGCGTCGACCTCCTCCCAGGTCATCCGCTCGATGAAGTGCTCACCCATCCGGACCTCCTCGGACGTCGTCGCCGTCCCGTTCGAGGCGACCGGGGCCATGAGGCTCCGCGGCCCGGCACGCCGTCGTCGTCACAATACGCGGCACGTGCTCGACTCGCTGCTCAGCTGGATCTCGGACTCGCCGTGGACGTACCTCGTCGTGTTCGCCTTCGCCTTCGGTGACGTCCTCTTCCCGTTCATCCCGAGCGAGACGGCGCTGATCACCGCCGGCGCTCTCGCGGCGACGGGCGAGCTCCAGATCTGGGCGATCATCGTCGTCGCTGCGATCGGGGCGTTCGCAGGCGACAATACGGCGTACGCGATCGGCCGGTACCTCAAGGGCTTCGTCGAGGGTCGCGTGTTCAGCGGCGAGAAGCGCCGTCATCTCGAGCGGGCCGAGCGTACCCTGCAGCAACGTGGCGGGTCACTCATCATCGCCGGGCGCTTCATCCCCGGAGGCCGGTCGGCGGTGGCCTTCGGTGCCGGAGTGCTGCATTTCCCGTGGCCGCGCTTTCTCGCCTGGGATGCCACGGCAGCGATCCTGTGGGCGCTCTACGGCGGCCTCGTCGGCTACATCGGCGGGAAGACCTTCGAGGACAACCCGCTGTACGGGATCCTGCTCGCACTCGGGATCGCGTTCGGCATTGCGTCGCTGATCGAGGGATCGCGATGGCTCCGGCGGCGGCGTCGCCACGCCGGGCTCGCGAGCCCGACGCCCTCCTCGGACGCCTGTTCGGGCAATGGCACGGATCGAGGCTGACCTCGAGGCCGCGGCCCGCTTCGGCGCGGTCGACGGCGGCGGCGTGACCCGCGTCGCCTGGTCTCCCGAGCTCCAGGCGGCCGGCGAGTGGCTGTGCGACGAGCTCCGTTCGCTCGGGCTCGCAGCCGGGATCGACCCTGCCGGAAACGTGATCGGCCGCTGGGAGGAGGGGGAGGGCCCCGCAGTGCTCGTCGGTTCCCACCTCGACACGGTCCCCCGCGGCGGTCGCTATGACGGGGCGCTCGGCGTGCTCGCGGCACTCGACGCGATCCGGGGGCTCAGGGCGCGCGGGGTGAAGCCGGCTCGCCCGATCTGGCTCGTGTCGTTCATGGACGAGGAGGGGACGCGCTTCCGCACCGGCCTGCTCGGAAGCCGGGCCTTCTGCGGCGAGGACCTGTCGGGTCTCGCCGAGCGGTCCGATGCGGACGGCGTCACCCTGCGCGAGGCGATGGCCCGCCTCGGCTTCGACATCGACCGGCTGGCCGACGCGGCGGCGATCGACCGGGTGGGAGCCTACGTGGAGCTCCACATCGAGCAGGGCCCGACGCTCGAGGCTGCCGGAATCGACATCGGCGTCGTGACCGGGATCGTCGGCCTCCTCGGCTTTCGGGCACGCTTTCTCGGCGAGTCGAATCACGCCGGCACGACGCCGATGGCCGTGCGCCGCGACGCGCTCGTGGGTGCGTCGAGAGCGGTGCTCGCGCTTCGGGACGAGGCCCGTTCGCGCGACGACATGACCGCCAACGTCGGGATCATTCGCGCCGAGCCGGGAGGGTTCAACGTGATTCCCGGTGCCTGCGAGCTGACGATCGACGTCCGTTCGCCGACGCCCGAGGGGTTCGCCCACGTCGAGCGGTACGTTCACGAGACCCTCGCGCGCATCGCCGCCGAGGAGCGCCTCGGGCTCGAGCTCGTCGAGACGAATCGCCTCGAGCTCCTGCCGATGGACGCGACGATCCAGGACACGATCGAGAGTGCAGCGCGTGAGCTCGGCGCGTCGACCCTGCGGATGCCGAGCGGGGCGGGTCACGACGGGATGATCGTGGGTCGCCACGTGCCGGCCGGGATGCTGTTCGTCCCGAGCCGGGCGGGGATCAGCCACTCGCCGGCAGAGCACACAGAGCCTCGGTACTGCGAGCTGGGCGCCCGCGTGCTCGAGCGCACTCTCGAGCACCTCTCCCGCGGCTGACGGCCCTCCGCGGTTGACGGCCCGGCTCGGCCGGGCCGGACCCGCGTAGGAGCCCGGCGAAGCCGGGCGTTCACGGTCGTCCGCGGGTCGGCCTCCGTGCCTCCGCGGTTGACGGCCCTCCGCGGTTGACGGCCCGGCTCGGCCGGGCCGGACCCGCGTAGGAGCCCGGCGAAGCCGGGCGTTCACGGTCGTCCGCGGATCGGCCTCCGTGCCTCCGCGGTTGACTGCGCTCCGCGGTTGACGGCCCGGCTCGGCCGGGCCGGACCCGCGTAGGAGCCCGGCGAAGCCGGGCGTTCACGGCCGGCCACAACCCGCGTAGGAGCCTGGCGGAGCCCGGCGTTCACGGTCTCCCGGGCCGGACCCGCGTTCACGCTCTCCGCGTCTCAAGCCGTGCTCCTGCCCCGCCGATAGGGGGAGAGGGCATCCCCGAAACGAGGGATGCAGGCCGGGAGATGCCAGTGCGCAGACGACCACGATGAGACGGCGGGTGGGCCTCCTCGCCACCGTTCTCGGGCTGGCGCTCGTCGCCGCCGCGGCAGTGCGCTTCGCGCCGGCCACGATCGGCGGCGGTACGAGCTACGTGGTCGTCGCGGACAGCTCGATGGAGCCGGCGTTGTTTCCCGGCGATCTCGCCCTCGTCCAGCGGCGCGACTCGTACGAGCTCGGGGACATCGTCGCCGTCCGTGCCGGGAACGGCCTGGTCCCGCGGCGGGTGATCTCGGTCGGCGAGGGAGCGCTTCGCCTGAAGGCAGACGCCGGGGAGGTCGCCGGGCGGGCCGCCATCTCGTCTGGTGCCGTCGTGGGAGCGCTCGTCGCGACGATTCCCGCTGCCGGTCACGCCCTTCGGTGGCTGCGAACACCGCGGCGGCTGGCTGTGCTCGGGCTGTCGCTCGGGCTCTGCTCGCTCGCCCTGCTCGTGGTGGTCTGGCCACGGCGAGGGCGTGCGTCCTTCCCCGGGCCGGGCCCCACTCCGGCCGACCCTCGTCTCGTTTTCGGCTCCGGAGCATCGGAGCGCGAGATTGCGATCGCGGGGACGACGTCGCTCGGGGGGCCCGCCGGGGCGGGGCGGAGAACGGTTCTCGACGAGCACCTGGACGGCACGGTCGAGGATCGGCACGGATCGGCCGTCCCGAGCCGGGGTTGAACGACTCGTCGGTCGATCTATTCGGCCCGGGAGGGGCGGTGGCGGCGCGACGCGGATCCGGGCGACCGCCCGCCCCGGCGCCCTCTCGCTGCGCGGCGCTTCGGCGGGAGCCGATCCAACCCCCTGTATGCTGGCTCACCGACGATGGGAGCTCGGTGGACGTGAGATCCGGGCTCGGCCTTGCGGCGAGCCTCGAGCGGCTGGGCACCGAGACGGCGTTCTCGGTGCTCGCACGGGCGCGCGAGCTGGAGCGGGAGGGTCGGGAGATCGTCCATCTCGAGATCGGTGAGCCGGACTTCGAGACGCCTCCGCATGTCGTCGAGGCCGCATACCAGGCGCTGAAGGCCGGGCAGACCCACTACTGCCCGAGCGCGGGCATCCCGGAGCTGCGCGAGGCGGCCGCGGCTTCACTCTCGGAGAGCCGCGCGATCTCCGTCCGTCCGGAGCGGCTTCTCGTCGCCAACGGTGCGAAGCCCTTCCTGTTCTTCACCGTCCTGGCCGTCGCGAACCCGGGAGACGAGATCGTCTATCCCGATCCCGGGTTCCCGATCTACGAGTCGGCGATCCGCTTCGCTGGCGCGACCCCGGTGCCCCTGCCGCTGCTCGAGGAGCGCGACTTCTCATTCGATCCTGCCGACCTCGAAGCCCGACTCTCGCCCCGCACGAAGCTGGTGATCCTGAACTCGCCTCAGAACCCCACGGGCGGCGTCGCCTCGGCCGGTGACCTGGCCGAGGCCGCGCGGCTGATCGAGCCGACCGGCGCCTGGGTGCTGTCCGACGAGGTGTACAGCCGCCTGCTGTTCGAGGGGGAGTTCGCCTCGATCGCGTCGATCCCGGGGCTGCTCGAGCGCACGGTCCTGCTCGACGGCTTCTCGAAGACCTACGCGATGACCGGTTGGCGCTGCGGCTATGCGGCCGTCCCCGAGCCGCTCGTCGATCCGCTCGTCCGGTTCTTCGTGAACTCGACCTCGTGCGTTCCGCCTTTCGTCCAGCTCGCCGGGGTCGCGGCGCTCGAGGGCCCCCAGGACGGCCCGGAGGCCATGGTGGAGGAGTTTCGCCGCCGGCGCGACCTGATCGTCTCGGGGTTGAACGAGCTCCCGGGCGTCAGCTGCCGGATGCCGAGGGGTGCGTTCTACGCGTTCCCGAACGTGAGCGAGGTTCCGCTGGCAGCCGACGAGCTCGCGACCCGTCTGCTCGACGAGGCCGGGGTCGCGCTCCTTGCCGGATCGGCCTTCGGCGAGGTCGGTCGCGACAACGTCCGTCTCTCCTACGCGACGTCGACGGCGAACCTCGACCGTGCTCTGGAGCGGATGCGCTCGTTCCTCGAGGCCCTGTAGGGCCTGACCGGAGGAGCTCAGCGGGGAGGCGTCTCGCCGGCCTGCACCGCGCCGAGCGCGGCGACGGCGGTGTTGTAGTTGACCGGCGAGCTCGGCACCCCGAGGTCGACGAGCCCCATCGCCTGGATCGCGAGCGTGTCCTTCAGGAAGGCCTCGGCGGTCACCGTCGGCTGCTCGCTGATCAGAACGAGGAACGGACCGAACGCCCGGAACTCGTACCCGTCGCCCGGCGCACGGGCCTGGATCGACAGCCGCGTCGAGTTGTTGTTGACGATCCGGCTCCCGTCGCTTGCATCGAGCACCCAGACGCCCCGTCCGAGCGGGTGCTCCGCGTTCATGAGGACATCTGCGGCGAGCTTCGGATCGGCGCGCGGTACGACGATCTGGCCGCCGGCCGCGCCGAGCTCGCGCGCTCCCAGGTAGAGCGGGTCGTAGGCGAACAGTACGTCGGTCGGTCGCAGGCGGGTTGCGAGCCACTCCGTCGCCTCCTTGCGTGCCTCGCGACGCCGGTCCGGCTCGCCCGCGTACAGCGTGGGCGTGGTCGACCATCCCCAGGCGACCTCGACGGCGACGAGCGTGGCTGCGGAGAGGGCGAGCACGGTGCCGGCATGGCGCCCGGCGCGTCCGGCGAGGAACACGACGGCCGTGCCGACGAGCATCGCGAAGAACGGCAGGGCGAAGATCAGGTGGCGCGTCTCCGGGCTGCCCGCGCTCCCGCCGACGCGGGCGAGCATGAGGCCGGTCGTCGGAAGGATGAACGTGAGCCCGATGAGGATCGCAGTCTGCGGCCGCGTGCGGGCGAGCACGACGAGCCCGAGCACGCCGAGAGCCGCCACGACGGCGAAGATCCCGACCCAGCCCGCGACGAAATCACCGAGCGCGCTGCGCAGGTACTCGAACACCGGGAGCGGCCCGCCGAGCTGGGTGCTGCCGCTGCCGACGCCCACGTCGAAGCGCGATGCAAGCACGAGGTTGCTCCGCCAGACGGGCAGAGCGAGCCCGACGACGGCGACGAGCGCAACGATCGGCACCGTGAGCGGAAACGGCCTCCGACGGTACGTGACGAGCGTGAAGGCGACCTGCGCGGTGAGCAGGAACACCCCGTACTGGTGGCAGGCGAGCGTCGCGAGCATTGCGAGGCCCCAGAGTCCCCAGGCCCCGGCCGTCCGCCGATCGAGCGCGCGGAGGAGCGCGAGGAACGAGAGCGCGGACACGAACAGGAACAGGCTGTACATGCGGCCGTACACGCCGTGGAACAGCGTCACCCAGCTCGCGGCCACGATCAGCGTCGCGACGAGAGCGGCGCTTCGGCCGACGAGGCGTCGCGCGAGCAGAGCGACGACGGGGATGCTCGCAACCGCGAAGACGAGTGAGATCAGCCGGACGCCCATGAGGGTCGGAGACACCTGGCTGACGAGGTGGACGAGGAGGAAGTGGAGGGGCGCGCCGCCTCGCTCACCGAGCACGGTGTGCAGCATCTCGCCGAACGGCTGGGAGCCGACGAAGAGCGCGAGCGTCTCGTCCTCGTGGGGAGGCCACGCCTGTAGCCGGGCGCCCAGGAAGGCCGCGGCGCCCAGGGTCGCGACCGCAACACCGAACCAGAAGGCGCGGCTCGACATCGAGTCCCGCTGGCGATCCACTCCGGACACGAGCGTAGCAGTCGACCCCGCGGTCAGGGGTTGGCACTTACCGGATGAGAGTGCCAATGGAGCCGGTCACGCTGGTAGCATGGTCGGGCCGATGCCCACGTACGAGTACCGGTGCCCGCAGGGCCACACGTTCGAGCTGTTCCAGCGGATGAGCGACGACCCGCCCGAGTCCTGCGAGGTCTGCGGCGAGCGCCCTGTGGAGCGGCTGCTGTTCGCGCCGCCGATCCACTTCAAGGGGTCGGGCTTCTACTCGACCGACTACGGACGGCGAAGCGCAAAGCGGGACTCGGCCGGCACGGGCGAAGGGAGCAACTCGGAGCCTGCGAAGGGCGACGAGAAGAAGCCCGCGGCGAGCTCGGAGTCGGCGACGAAGAGCGACAGCGGGAAGGCGTCGAGCCCGCCGTCGGGATCTGACTGAGCGATCCTCGGGATCAGCTTCCGACCCTGCAGCCCGCGGCGAACGGCTGCCCAGGCGGTGGGGGCTGGGGAGCCGACTGGCCGAGCACCATCGAGACGACCTCGATGTTCTCCTCGTCCCCGATCAGGTAGAAGGCCTCCGTGCCGCCCTCGTCGATCGTCGCGGGCTCGCCGCCGAGCCGGCAGCGCAGCGTCTGGTCGTCCGAGGCCCGGAACTTCACCCAGCCGAGCTGCAGGAGCTGGCTCGCCGACAGGTCGGTCGCGAGCGGGGTGACGAGGTCGTTCCCCATGAACGGGAGCCGGAGGAACCCGAGCGGGCTCACGATCTCGTCGGAGATCGCCCGGATCACCTGCTGCTGCCGGGCGGCGCGGGTGAGGTCGCTCTCGGACGGGTCGAGCTGGTTCTCGCGGATCCGGGCGTACACGAGCGCCCGGCGCCCATCCATGGTCTGCTCGCCCTTCGCGAACCGCCAGCCTTGCCAGCGCTCGCACTCCGCTCGCGACCCGTAGGGGCAGTCGAAGCGATTCGACTGGATCGGCTTCGGTACGTCGATCGTGATTCCTCCGAGTGCGTCGACGACCTCCGGAAAGCTGCCGAAGTCGACGACCGCGACATGGTTGACCGGCTGCCCGATCAGATCCTCGACCGTTCGCACCGCGAGGGCGGTGCCGCCGATGGCGTAGGCGGCGTTGATCTTGTTGTATCCCTGCCCCGGGATGTCGACCCGGAGATCGCGCGGGATCGAGAGGTAGGCGATCCGATGCTCCCCGGGGTCGGTGCGGATGAGGATCATCGAATCGGAGCGACCGGGATCACCGTCGTCACGCGAGGCTCCGTGGTCGACACCGAGGACGAGGATGTTCGAGGGGGTCGAGAGCAGCGAGCCCGTCTGCGGCGAGAGGGCGCCCGCCGCGCTGTCCGAGAGCCGGGCGTTCGCCTCCTCGACGCCGCCACGAAACGAGAAGTACCCGAACGCTCCCCAGCCGGCGAGGGCAAGGAGCAGGAGGAGGACGAGGAGCGAGACCCGGACGACCGTGCGACGTCCCCGACGGCGAGGGCGCGCGGGCTCCGGCGAGGGGACCGGCGGCCCGATTGGGGGGGCCGGCGGCTGGGCGGGAGGCGGCTCGGCGACGAGGGGGCCGCGGCCCGGCGGCGGAGCGCCTCCGGGTCTCCGGGTCTCCGGCTCGAGCGTGCGTACGGCGGTTCCGCCGTTTCGCCCGGTGTCGGGTGGCCCGCCGACCGGTCCCTTCTCCCGACCGCCGCGGTAGACGCGGTACGGCTTGTCCTTGTGGCTCACGACGAAGGGTTATGGTAGCCAGAGGGGTGCGCGCGACACGGGTCAAGGGACAGCGAGCCGGGCGCTGACGATGCCGCTCCTCGTCTGCGCAACGCCGATCGGCAACCTCGAGGACGTCACGCTGCGCGTGCTCAGAGAGCTCGGGGAGTGCGACGTCGTGCTCTGCGAGGACACCCGTCGGACGCGGGTGCTCCTCGAGCGCCATGGCGTGCGGGCGAGGCTCGAGCGGCTCGACGCACGAACGGAGGAGCGGCGACTCGATTCGGTCATCGAACGGCTGGAGCGAGGCGAGCGCGTCGTGCTCGTGAGCGATGCGGGGCTCCCCGGCGTCAACGATCCCGGCGCGGTCCTGATCCGCGCCGTGATCGCGGCGAGCCTCGAGCTCGAGGTGCTGCCCGGGCCTTCGGCCGTCGAGACGGCGCTCGTCGCGAGCGGTATGAGCGGATCGCGGTATGCGTTCCTCGGCTTTCTTCCGCGGACCGATGCGGGCCGGGCCGCGCTCTGGAAGGAGCTCCAGGCCTGGCCGTGGCCGGTGGTGGCGTTCGAGTCGCCCAGGCGTCTCCCGCGCTCGCTCGCGAGTCTGGCGGAGGTCGATCCGGAGCGTCCGGCAGCCGTATGCCGGGAGCTCACGAAGCGGTTCGAGGAGGTCGCGCGCGGGACCGTGGCCGAGCTCGCCGGGCGCTTTTCGGAGCCGCCGCGCGGCGAGATCACCCTCGTGGTCGGAGCAAGCGTCGGCACCCCGGCAGGCGCCGACGAGGAACGGGCGGCACACGCCGTGGCCGAGCTCACGGCCCGGGGTGTTTCGCGGCGCGATGCCTCAAGGATCGTCGGGGAGGCAACCGGGCTCACGGCCAACGCGCTCTACGAGCAGTCGCTCGGTCGCGCCTGACGGGAGGCTGCCGGGACAGTGCGTGTTGCGCGCGTGTTCCGGCGCAGTTTTCTTTCTTGACAACAGTGTCGCCTGCATGCTAGCTTCGGTGATGTTCGCAATCGAGACAACACGGAGGTCGAACATGAGCCGAGCAGTCGTGCTGCTGTCCCTCGTGGCTCTCCTGCTGCTGGTCGTTGCCTCGCCCGCTGCCGCCTGGACGTGGCCGGTCGACGGCCCGTTGCTGCAGCCGTTCTCCACGGGTGACGACCCGTACGTCGCCGGGCAGCACCGCGGCGTCGACATCGGCTCGCCGGAGGGCGCACCGGTCCGCGCGCCCCAAGCAGGTGTCGTCACGTTCGCCGGAACTGTCCCCGGAGGCGGCCGGACCGTGACCGTCGAGACGTCCGACGGCTACTCGTTGACCCTTCTGCACCTCGGGCAGGTCCAGGTCGAACGCGGCGGGGCGGTGGCGGAGGGAGCGATCGTCGGGCTGGTCGGCTGGAGCGGTGAGGCCGAGCACGCGGTCGCGTCCGTGCACCTCGGCATTCGCGTCACCGAGCAGGAGCACGGGTACGTCGACCCGCTGGCGCTGCTTCCACCCGTCGCCTCGGCTCATCCGGTCGAGACCGACCGCGACGGCGAGCCCGTCGAGTCCGACGAGCCCGGGCCGGTCGAAGGCGAGACCGTGCCGGTGCCGGATCCCGGTGTGGCAACCGGCGACGGGACTCCAGCCGCATCGGTTACGGCGGACGATGCCGTCGTGGCGCCCGTTGCGGAGACGGCGATCCCGGGGTCCGGGTCGGTTGCGCAGGCATCGATCAGCCCGCCGCCCCCGGTCGTCGAGGGCGCCGGGACGCCCGGGGAGCCGCTGCCCGCCGCCGTGGCATCGGACGGGGGCCTCGAGGTAGACGACGACGGTGCCGGTCGCGACTCCGGGCTGCAGGCCGGATCGGGAATCGCCGAGGCAGCATCCTCGCCCGCAGGCCGCGAGGCTGCAGGCGAATCCGAACGACCCGACGGTACGGTGGGAGAAGGGCGAGGCCGGCCCGAGCTCACCGAGGTCACATCCCTCGGGTCAGGCCCGACGGCCGGCCGAGGAGAGCGCGGGGCGGTCGCTTCGGTGCCGGTCGTCAGCGCGTCGCTCGACCGACCCGTCTCCCTGCCCGGGTCGGCGGCCTCGCTCCCGGACACACGCAGCGGGCTCGCTCGTCCCGCCTCGTTCGCGCTCGGGGTCGGCATGGCGTTCGCCCTCGCCGGCGTGCTCCTGTATCGGCGCCGCCCGGGAGCCTCGGGCAGCGGATTGCGCCCGACCGGAATGGCCAAGGGTCCCGGCGGCTGCCGCGTCGAGGAGCCGTCCGGAGGCAGCGCCGCGACGTCGCTTTCCGCCCACCCGATCACGGCGACGACTCCGCCCACCGACCTGGGAGGAGACGCCAGGGAGGCCCGTATGATTGGCTCCGATGACGTTCTACGTGACGACGCCGATCTACTACGTGAACTCGACTCCGCACATCGGTCACGCGTACACGACGATCGCGGCCGACGTTCTGGCGCGCCACCACCGGCAGCGTGGCGAGGACACGTTCTTTCTCACCGGGACCGACGAACACGGGTCGAAGATCGCCCAGGCCGCCGAGCAGGAAGGGCTCGAGCCGAAGGCGTTCGTCGATCGGATCGTGGCCGAGCACTGGTTGCCGCTCCCGGAGCGCGTGAAGGCGTCGAACGACTTCTTCGTCAGGACCACGGATCCGGGTCATGAGGCGGTCGTGCAGGAGCTGGTCCAGCGGCTTCACGACGCCGGGGAGATCTACGAAGGCGTGTATCGCGGGCTCTACTGCGTGGCCTGCGAGGCCTTCTACGTCGAGAGCGATCTCGTGGACGGCCTCTGCCCCCAGCACGGCACGAGGCCGGAGTTCTTCGAGGAGAAGAACTACTTCTTTCGCCTCTCCGCCTACCAGGATCGGCTGCTTCGCCTCTTCGACGAGAACCCGCAGTTCGTGTTACCGAGGATTCGGTACAACGAGGCCCGCAGCTTCATCGAGCAAGGCCTCGACGACATCTCGATCAGCCGCGGCGCCCAGAGCTGGGGCATCCCCGTTCCCTGGGACCCCGGGCAGGTCATCTACGTGTGGGTCGACGCGCTCATCAACTACTGGAGCGCGCTCAGCTACGCAGGCCAGGGGGAGGACCTCCGACCCCGCTACTGGCCGCACGTGCGCCACCTGCTCGCAAAGGACATCCTGAAGTTCCACGCCGTGATCTGGCCGGCCCTGCTCATGGCGGCGGGGATCCCCGTGCCGCGCCAGCTCTTCATTCACGGCTACCTCCTGATCGACGATCGGAAGATGTCGAAGTCGGTTGGCAACGTGATCGACCCGCTCGACCTGATCGAGGTGTACGGCATCGACCCGCTCCGGTTCTTCCTCCTGCGCGCCACGCCGTTCGGGCAGGACGGCAGCGTCTCGATCAGCGGTCTGCACGAGCGCTACGAACGTGAGCTCGGCAACGATCTCGGCAACCTACTCTCGCGCACGACCGCGATGATCGCCAGGTACCGGGACGGACGTGTCGTTGCGACCGCGGGGACGCCCGAGATCGCCGAGGCCGTTGATGCGCTCGGCGCTGGAGCTCGCGCCCGCTTCGACGAGCTCGATCTCAGCGGGGCCCTCGAGCTGACATGGGAGCTCGTCCGCAGGCTGAACCGCCACGTCGAACAGACGAGGCCGTGGGAGCTCGCAAAGGACGACGCGCTCGGCGCCGACCTCGACCGCGTGCTCTACGACCTCACGGACGGCCTCCGTGCCGTTGCGGTCGCGCTGGCGTCGGTCCTGCCCGAGACGGCACCGAGGATCCTCGAAGCGCTTCGGCAGCCGGCGTCGCTCTCCTGGGACCTCGTCGCCGCGGGCGCCACGCGGGCCGTCGACGGGGTTCAGCCCGCCGAACCGCTCTTCCCACGGGTCGAGTCCCCGGTCGTCTAGAGGCGCGCTGCGGATGGCGGGACACCTCCACGCGGGCCCGCCGTGATCGACACCCACGCCCATCTCGACGCCTGCACCGAGCCGACCGCGGAGCTCGTCGCCCGCGCCCGGGACGCCGGTGTGACCCGGATCGTGACGGTCGGCTCCGGGTCGGCATCCTGTGTCGAGTCTCTGCGACTCTGCGAGCTGCACGACGGCGTCGTCGCCGCGCTCGGCATTCACCCGCACCAGGCCGGCGATGCGGGCGCGCGCGAGCTGGAGGAGCTTCGCGGCCTGCTCGAGCATCCGAAGGCGGTAGCCGTGGGAGAGACCGGGCTCGACCATTTCCGCGACTACGCACCGCACGACCTTCAGCTGGGCCTGTTCCGTGCTCAGGCCGAGCTCGCCGCCGAGCTCGGCAAGGCCCTCGTCGTCCATACGCGGGCGGCCGACTCCGAGACGATCGCGGTCCTCGACCGGCACCCGCAGGGGCTTCCGGTGATCCTCCACTGCTTCTCGTCACCGGCGTTGCTCCCGATCGCGCTCGAGCGGGGCTACTACGTGTCCTTCGCCGGGAACGTCACCTTTCCCAAGGCGGTCGACCTCCGGCTCTCAGCGGGCCAGGTGCCGGCCGACCGGCTCCTGGCGGAGACCGACTGCCCGTACCTCGCTCCGCAGCCCGTCCGCGGCCGCTCGAACGAGCCTGCGAACGTCATCCACGTGCTGGAGGCGCTCGCCTCGGCCCGGGGTGTCCCGGCAGCCGAGCTCGAGCGGCAGATCGAGGAGAACGCGATCCGGGCGTTCTCGCTGCGATGAGCGCGGCTCCGGTTACACCGAATCGCGAGCTCGGGCAGCACTTCCTCGTCGACGAGAACATCCTGGGCGTGATCGGACGCCTCGCGGCACTGGCCCCGGAGGACGTCGTCCTCGAGGTGGGCGCGGGGCTGGGCGCCCTGACCCTCTACCTCGCGCCGCGGGTGCGCGCCGTCCATGCGATCGAGATCGACCGGTCGCTCGAGCCGCACCTGCGGGCGGCCCTGGCGCCGTTCCCGAACGCGTACCTGCAGATCGGGGACGCACTCGCCCTGCCGCTCACCGACCTCGATCCGCCGCCGGGAAAGCTCGTCGCGAACCTCCCGTACTCGATCGCGACGCCGCTCTGCGTCGAGAGCCTCGACGGTCTGCCGACGGTTCGGCGCTGGTGCGTGATGCTGCAGCGCGAGGTCGCCGACCGGTTCGTCGCCGCCCCGCAGACCGCGGCCTACGGCGCGGTGTCCGTGCTCGTGCAGCTGACCGCGGCACGGGTGGGCATGCATCCGGTCGCGCGGACGTGTTTTCGCCCGCCCCCGAACGTCGACTCGGCGCTCCTCGCCTTCGAGCGGACACGCGACTGGGGGCCGGAGTACCCCTGGCTGAAGCGGGTCGTCCAGGGTGCGTTCGCGCACCGTCGCAAGACCCTCGCCAACTCGCTCGCCCTCGCCGGCGTCACCACGCGGGCCCGGGTGACGGAGGTGCTGCGCGCTCTCGGCTGTCGCGATGCCGTTCGCGCCGACGCGCTCGAGCCGGGTCAGTTCGTCGAGCTCGCGAGCTCGCTCCGATGAGCACCATTCTGCGCCTCACCGCGGCGGCGAAGATCAACCTCGCGCTCGTCGTCGGGCCCCTGCGCGAGGACGGCCTCCACGAGCTCGCAACGGTCGTCCAGCGTGTCGACGTGTGCGACCGGGTCGAGCTCGAACCGTTCGCGCGCCTCGAGGTAACCGGCTTCGCCGCGGACACGATCGTACGCGACGCCCTGCAGCTGCTCGCGGCGACCGTCGGCATCGCGCCGTCGTGGTACGTCCGCCTCGAGAAGGGGATCCCGGTCGCCGCAGGTCTCGGCGGCGGCAGCGCCGACGCCGCAGCTGCGCTCACCCTCGCGAACCGCCTCCTACCCGATCCGCTCTCGCAGGAGGCCCTGGCTGGACTCGCGTCCCGGGTCGGCTCGGACGTCCCGTTCTTCCTCACTCCCGGGCCGAAGCTCGTCGAGGGCTCGGGTGAGCTGTTGACGCCGCTCGAGCTGCCACAGGACTTCTGGGTGCTGCTCGTGCTCGAAGCGGGCGCCGTCAAGGCGTCTACGGGGGCCGTCTACCGGGCGTTCGACGAGCTCGGCGGCGGCGAGGACTTCGCCGACCGTCGCGCCGAAGTCCGCCGGATCGCGCTCGGGTGCCGGCGGTCACGCGAGCTGGCAGCGCTTCCTCCGAACGATCTCGCGCCGGCTGCCGCCTGCTCGGATCTGCCCGAGCGTCTGCGGCACCTCGGAGCCTTCCGTGCCGACCTGAGCGGTGCCGGGCCCGCCGTGTACGCGCTCTTCCACCACCGCCGTGACGCGGAGGCTGCGGCGCGCCGCCTCCCGCGTGGCGCGCGCAGCTGGGTGGTCGCGCCGGTCTGGTAGCCCCTGCCGCAGGGCCGTGGCCGGGACGATCGGCGGGTGCCTATACTCGCGACGCAGGCTCCCCGAGCCAGGGGACGAGGGGATCGAGGAGGAGACCGAGGCTCGACGCAGCCCGGTGGGGCGTAGCCAAGTGGTAAGGCAGCGGGTTTTGGTCCCGCGATCGGAGGTTCGAATCCTCCCGCCCCAGCCATGATTCTGGATGCAGATGACGAAAGCACCACTCGCAGCGGTCGTGATGGCAGCGGGTCTCGGGACGCGGATGCGCTCGCGTCGCCCGAAGCACCTCCACGAGCTCCTCGGACGGCGCCTGCTCGACTGGGTGCTCGCCGCCGCAACGCCGCTTCGGCCCGACCCGTGCGTCGTCGTCTGCTCGGCGAAGACCCGGGGCGATCTCGAGGGCACCCTGCCAGACGGCGTGTTGCTCGCCGTGCAGCAGCAGCCGCTCGGGACCGGCGATGCCGTCCGTTCGGCGCGCGCCGCGCTCGGCGGGTTCGAGGGCGACCTGCTCGTCCTCTCCGGGGACACGCCGCTCCTCACCTGCGAGCTGCTCGAGTCGCTCGTCGCCGAGCACCGCGCCCGCGATGCCGTCGTGACCGTGCTCTCGTTCGAGCCTCCGGACGCCCGTGCGTACGGGCGTATCGTCCGTGACGGGAACGGACGGCTCCTGCAGATCGTTGAGGCGGCCGACGCGACCCCCGAGCAGCTCGCGATCGGCGAGGTGAACTCCTCGATCTACGTCTTCTCCGCGGGGCGGGTCTGGGAGGCGCTCGAGCGCCTGGAGCCGCACAACGCCCAGGGCGAGCTGTACCTGACAGACGCCGTCCGGTACCTGGTCGAGGCCGGTGGAACGGGCGCCGCCTACCGGGCTCCCGACCCCACGGACGTCGACGGCGTCAACACGCTGGTCGAGCTCGCGGCGGCGGCCGCCGTGCTGCGCGACCGCATTCTCACCAGGCACATGCTCGCCGGGGTCGGGATCGTGGATCCCTCGACGACCTGGATCGAGGCCGAGGTCACGATCGAGCAGGATGCGACGATCCACCCCTTCACGGTGCTGCGCGGCGAGACCCACGTCGCCGCCGACGCCCAGGTGGGCCCGCACGTCGTCGCGCTCGACGCGACGATCGGGGCCGGTGCGCTCGTCGGGCCGTTCTGCTACCTGCGTCCGGGCGCGCGGCTCGAGCCAGCGTCGAAGGCCGGGACCTTCGTCGAGATCAAGAACTCGACGCTCGGGCCCGGTGCCAAGGTGCCCCATCTCTCCTACGTCGGCGATGCCGAGATCGGCGAGGGGACGAACATCGGCGCGGGCGCGATCACCGCGAACTACCGGGCCGAGCGCTACGACGAGAAGCAGCGCACCGTGATCGGGCGCAACGTCCACACGGGGAGCCAGAATGTGTTCGTCCCACCGGTGACGATCGGGGATGACGCCTGGACGGGAGCGGGCTCTGTGATCACCGACGACGTGCCGGCGGGGGCGCTCGCGATCGCACGGGCTCGGCAGGTGAACAAAGAGGGGTATGGTGGGGGAGAGCGGCGTGACTGAGCTGACTGCGCTTCCCGGCCTCGAGGCGCTCGACTCGCGCGAGCCGCAGCCGGGCGACCGCCGCGTCTGGCTCGAGCGAAACCCGGCGCCGAGGCTGATGCTCTTTGCCGGCCGCTCGCATCCGGAGCTCGCCGACCGGATCGCTGCCGAGCTGGGAATCGAGCTCGGTGCAGTCGACCTGAAGACGTTCGCGAACGGTGAGACCTACTGCCGCTACCTCGAGTCGATCCGGGGCGCCGACATGTTCATCGTCCAGTCGCCCGCACTCGCCCCGAACGACCAGCTCATGGAGCTGCTCGCGATGATCAACGCGGCCAAGCTCGCCTCCGCCCACCGGATCACCGCGGTGCTGCCGTGGTACCCGTACTCCCGCCAGGACAAGAAGTCGGCGCCACGCGAGCCGATCACCGCAAAGCTCGTTGCCGACCTCCTGCACGCCGCCGGCGTCGACCGGGTGCTGACGATGGATCTGCACGCCGGCCAGATCCAGGGCTTCTTCGACATCCCGGTCGACCACATGACCGCGCTCCCGCTGTTCGCGCAGTACTTCCGCGACCAGGGGCTCGCCGGCGAGGGCATCGTCTCCGTGTCGCCGGACGCCGGGCGGGCCAAGATGGCCCGCCGGTTCGGCGAGATGCTCGAGGGGAAGGTGGCGCTCCTGAACAAGACGCGTCCCACGCACGACGTCGCTGCCCACACCGAGGTGATCGGCGAGGTCGCGGGCAAGGTCGCGATCATGAGCGACGACATCATCGTCACCGGCGGCACCCTGCTCTCCGGTGCGGCAGCCCTGAAGCAGGCCGGTGCCAGTGCCGTCTATGCGTGTGCGACGCACGCACTGTTCCCACCCGGTGCGCTCGAGAAGCTCACCGCCAGCGACATCGCGCAGATCGTCGTCACCGACACCGTGCCGGTCAGCCCGCTCGCGCGCCCCGAGAAGCTGCAGGTGCTCACCGTGAGCAAGATCCTCGCCGAGTCGATCCGCAACGTCTTCGCGGACGAATCCGTCTCTGCCATCTTCGCCGGCGAGAACCAGCTGTTCTAGTACGCGCTCGGAACGTCTGGCCGAAGCGTTGGTGCGAAGCCCGATGAGCTCGTGACGGGCCGTAGGGGCCGGATCTCATCCGGCCCGGCCGCACGGAGCCCGGTGGTCACCGGCCCAAGGTGGGCGGGATGAGATCCCGCCCCTACACCTTCGGTGGCTTCAGGCTCCATGAAACGCCTGGAGCTCGAAGATGGGCGTGCACAGGAACGTGGCCTTGCAACAGGGGGTCATGTGCAACAGGGGGTCAGGTCTTCCTCGTTGCGTCCCCCGGGCGAAGCGCCGAGCTCAGCTGTCCTCCCGGTTCCACTCCGGGAGCTCGTAGGGCTTCCCCGGAACCGCGCCGACCATGAGCACGAGGGTCCCGTCTTCGACGGCCGTCGCCTCGCGTCGAACGTCGCCGTCGACGACGAGCACCTCGCCGGGCGCGAGCTCGACCGGCTCGCCCGCACAGATGAACCGGGCGCGGCCCCTGACGACGAGGTAGAGCTCCTCCTGGCCGCCGAACTCGAGCTCGTCGTGGGGGACGACGAGCTCCTCGCCGGCGTCCGCCTCGTTCGCGTTGAGCCCGAACGCCTCGACCCCGAGGACACGCCCGACGGAGTGCCAGCGTCTTCCGTAGCCGGGCTCGCGGGCCCAGTCCTGCCAGAAGCCCGGGTCACCCGCCTGGCCGAGTGCCGGCACATCGGCGATCCGTGCGTGGCTCCAGCCGCTTCTCGTCATCGTCGTTCTCCTCTCTGCCGGCTCGACGATACGCTTCCCGACCGGCAGGCGCAGTGCGATTGGCTACACTTCCCGGCCGGTATGGCAGGGGATCGAATCACGCTCGTCGTCCAGCCGCGCGACAGGCTCGGCAGCCGGGAGACCCGGCGGCTGCGCCGGAACGGCCGGATCCCGGGCATCCTGTACGGGAGCGGCGAGCCGCGCGCGTTCTCGGTCGACCAGCTCGAGCTGCGGCGGGCGCTCACGGGCGGCCACGGGTTCCATCAGATCCTCGACGTCGTCCTCGAGGGGCAGGCGAAGCCCCATCACGCCATCCTGAAGGAGTACCAGCTCGACCCCCTCCGCTCGACGCTGACGCATGTCGATCTGCACGAAGTGCGTCTCGACCGGCCGATCCAGACGCAGGTCGCGATCGAGCTGATCGGGACCCCGGTCGGCGTCACGATGGGCGGCCTTCTGCAGCAGATCCTCCGCGAGACCGCGGTCGAGGCGCTGCCGGCGAGCATTCCGGAGCGCCTGGAGCTCGACGTCTCGGCGCTCGAGATCGGCGATGCACTGCGCCTCTCGGACGTTGTTGCGCCCGCGAGTGTGACGCTCCTCGACGATCCCGCATCGGTCGTCGCCTCGGTCGTCACGAGCCGTCGCGCCCTCTCCGAGGAGGAGGAGGCGGCCGAGGGCGCCGAGGCTGCCGAGGGTGAGGCGGGCGCGGCTCCCGGGGCCGAGGCCGAGGCGGAAGCCGGCGAGTCCTAGGGCTCGGCCGTGCGGCTGCTGCGCCGCGGGGACTCCACCTCGTCGCTCGATCTGCTCGTCGTCGGGCTCGGGAATCCCGGGCGCGAGTACCGGAACACGCCGCACAACGTGGGCTTCCTCGTGCTCGAGGAGCTGCTGCGACGGCATGGCGGAAGCTACCGCTCGAAGTTCTCGGGCCAGCTCGCCGACGTGCGGATCGGCGGCCGGCGCATCTCGCTGCTCGCTCCGCTGACCTACATGAACGAGTCCGGGCGGTCCGTCGGTCCCGCGGTTCGCTTCTACAAGCAGCCGCTCACGACCGTGCTCGTCGTGCACGACGACGTCGACCTCGACCCGGGCCGGCTCCAGGCCCGGCTCGGAGGCGGGCTCGCCGGCCACAACGGTCTCCGGTCGATCGCACGCGAGCTCGGCTCTCCCGATTTCGCCCGGCTCCGGATCGGCGTTGGGCGTCCCGAGCGTGGTGACCCGCGGCCGGTTGCGGACTACGTGCTCGCTCCGTTCGCGCCCGAGGTCGACGTGGAGTCGCTCGTGTCGCGGGCTGCGGACGCCGTCGAGGCCGTTGCGGCCGACGGCCTCGAGGAGGCCCAGCAGCGCTTCAACGAGCGGCCCTGAGCCCCGCCCGGCCTGTGCCCATTCCGTCGATACGATGACCGCGCCGGACGTCGCTCCGGCTGAAGCCGTGGACCAGCAGACCGATCTCGACCTCCCGCCGCTCGACGCGCTGGCGCGTGAGCTCGCGGCCTCCGAGCGCCTGCAGGCCTTCGCCGACGCGGGGTCGGAGGCAAGTGCCCGCGTCTCCGAGCCCCTGCTTCCGCTCGTCGTGAGCGCTCTCTGGACGAGCCTGACACCGCGTGACGGGCTCGCCTGCCTCGTGCCCGAGGATGCGGACGCACGCGATCTCGCCGAGGCGGCCGGGTGGTATCTCGGGGAGCGAGTCGGGTTGCTCGCGTCCCGCGGGGTCACCTTCTCGAGCGGGCTCGCGCCGCCCCCGCACCTCGTGGGTGAGCGCGCGCGCGCGCTCGAGGTGCTC
This sequence comes from Gaiellales bacterium, assembly GCA_046330455.1. GTDB lineage: Bacteria > Actinomycetota > Thermoleophilia > Gaiellales > Gaiellaceae > CAVQXR01. The sequence goes on along the minus strand of JAXLSU010000016.1, from coordinate 42,706 downwards.
GCGAGCGGTGGGCTCGTGGTCGTCTCCGCGCTCGGCCTCGCCCACGGCCTGCCGCCCGCGGAGGCCCGGCCCGGCACCCTCCGGATCGAGCTGGGGGAGGAGCCGGGCGTCGACCGCCTCGTCGAGGAGCTTGCCCTGGCCGGCTACGAGCGGGTCGATCGCGTCGAGGAGCGTGGCCAGTTCGCCGTGCGCGGCGGGATCGTCGACGTCTTCCGTGCCACCGGCCGTGAGCCCGTCCGGATCGAGCTGTTCGGCGACCAGGTCGAGACGATCCGGGCGTTCTCGCCGTTCACCCAGCGAACCCTTCACCCCCTCGACAGGGTCGTCGTCTACCCGGCCGCCGAGCGCCGACTCGACACCGTGGAGCCGCTGCTCGCAGAGGACGGAGAGCCGGCGGCTCCCGACGATCTCGTGCCGCCCCTCGCGGGCGTCGACATCGCCTGGAAGCTCGACGAGATCCGCTCGGTCTGGGACGAGGAGCTCGGAGGCGGCGTGCAGCTCGGGCCGTTCCGGCGGCTCGAGCCGCTGCCGGGAGGCCAGCCGTTCGCGTTCGAGGCGCAGCGTCCCGCGGTGGCCGCCCGGGGTCTCGCCGAGGCCGAGAACGACCTCGCCGCGTTTCTCCGGGGCGGGAACCGGGTCGTCGTCGCCTTTCCCCACCGGGGCGAGGCGCTGCGCACGAAGTCGATGCTGCGGAAGGTCGATGCGGAGGTGATCGAGCCGGGAAGCCCGCTGCCTCGCGAGGCGGGGCTGCTGTTCACGATCGCGCCCGTCCGTCGCGGGTTCGTCTCTCGGGAGCTCGGCCTCGTCCTGCTGCCCGACACCCAGATCTTTCGCAAGCGCCCGCCCAGAGCCGACACGCGCGTCGGTCGTGCGCTCCAGAGCTTCGCCGACCTCCGCGTCGGCGACCACGTCGTCCACGAGGATCACGGCGTCGGCAGGCTGCTCGGGTTCGAGACGAAGACGGTCGCCGGGATCACGCGCGATTACCTGTTTCTCGCGTTTCGCGGCGAGGACCGCCTGTACGTTCCCCACGAGCAGATCGGCAAGGTCTCCCGGTACGTGGGCGCCGACGGGAGCGCTCCCGCGCTCTCGAAGCTCGGCGGGAAGGCCTGGCAGACGATCAAGTCCCGCGCGAGGGAGGGCGCCAGGGAGCTCGCCGGCGAGCTGCTCGCGCTGTACGCGCAGCGCCAGCGCGCCGAGGGCGCCGCGTTCGACAGCAACGGCGACCTCGTCGAGGCGCTCGAGGCGAGCTTCGCCTACGAGGAGACGGTCGACCAGCAGCGCGCGATCGATGCGGTCAAGGACGACCTCGAGTCCGGGCGGCCGATGGACCGTCTCGTCTGCGGAGACGTCGGGTTCGGCAAGACCGAGGTCGCCGTCAGGGCGGCGTTCGTCGCGGTCGCGAACGGCAAGCAGGCGCTGCTGCTCGCGCCGACCACCGTCCTCGCCCAGCAGCACTGGAACACGTTCCGCGAGCGGTACCGGGACCTGCCGGTGGGCGTCGAGATGGTCTCGCGCTTCCGCAAGCCTGCCGAGGTGAAGCGGGTGCTGCGGGACTTCGCCGCCGGCAAGATCGACGTCCTGATCGGAACACATCGGGTGCTCTCCCGTGACGTGATCCCCCGTGATCTCGGCGTCGTGATCGTCGACGAGGAGCAGCGATTCGGCGTCGCCCAGAAGGAGCTGCTCCGCCAGTTGCGACTCGAGGTGCACGTGCTCGCGCTCTCGGCGACGCCGATTCCGAGGACGCTGCACATGTCGCTCTCGGGCCTGCGGGACATCAGCGTCATCGAGACGCCTCCGCAGGGGCGTCGCCCGATCCGCACGCACGTCGACGAGTACGACGAGGAGCTGGTCAGGGAGGCGCTGCTTCGCGAGCACAAGCGCGGCGGGCAGTCGTTCTACCTGCACAACCGCGTCGAGACGATCGACGAGGCGGCCGAGAAGCTCACGCAGCTCTGCCCCGAGCTTCGATTCCTCGTCGGCCATGGACAGCTGCCCGAACGGGAGCTCGAGCAGCGGATGCTGGCGTTCATCCGCGGCGACGCAGACGTGCTCGTGGCGACCACGATCATCGAGTCCGGCCTCGACATCCCGCAGGCGAACACGCTCATCGTCGAGCGGGCCGACATGCTCGGGCTCGCCCAGCTGTACCAGATCCGCGGCCGGGTCGGGCGCAGCGACGTCACAGCGCACGCGTTGCTGCTGTATCCGGACGCGACGGAGCTCTCGCCTGAGGCCCGCGCGCGCCTCGCAACGCTTGCCGACCACACCGAGCTCGGCGCAGGCTTTGCGATCGCGATGCGCGACCTCGAGATTCGCGGGGCCGGTGACCTGCTGGGTGCGGAGCAGTCGGGACACGTCGCGGCCGTCGGGTTCGAGCTGTACGTCGAGCTGCTCGGCGAGGCCGTTGCGGAGCTGGCCGGCGCCCGGCGTGCCGTGGCCCGCCCGGTCAGGGTCGACGCGCACGTCGATGCGTACATCCCGGCCGCCTACATCGCCGTCGAGGCCGCGAAGATCGACCTCCACCGGCGCATCGCGCTCGTCGAGACGGACGACGAGCTCCGCGAGCTCCAGGCGGCCACGGAAGACCGCTTCGGGCCCGTCCCGGAGCCGGTCTCGAACCTGTTCGCGATCCAGGAGGCGAAGCTGAAGCTCGCCCTGGCCGGCGCCGACTACCTCGTCCTGAAGGGGGGGAAGGCCACGGTCGGGCCGCTCGTGCTCGGCTCCGACGACCTGCGCGCGCTCCGCGCCCTGGCCGACACGGCCGTCTACTCGACCGGCGCCCGCGAGGTGTCGATGCGCGTCGACGGGTTGCCGGGGGCGCTGCGACTCGCCGATGCTATCCTGCGTCTCGGCCGCTAGCTACGCTGGCCGCGACGATGCCTCTCCTTCGATTCCTGGCCTTGCCGCTCCTCGTTGCCGTGCTCGCGGTCGGCGCCGCCTGTGGCGGTAGCGGCGGCGGGGACGGCGACACCGGTACGTCGTCCGCGGTCACCGTCCCCGACGGAGCGGTGGCGGTCGTCGGCGACACGACGATCACGAAGGAGGCGTTCGAGGGCCTGTTTGCGCAGTACGAGGCGGCATACACCGCCCAGGAGCGTGACTTCCCGGCGGTCGGGTCGCCCGAGTACGAGCAGCTTCGCAGCGACGTCGTCGAGCTCCTCGTGCAGCGGGAGCTGCTCGAGCGAGAGGCGGCGACGCTCGGGATCACGGTCACCGACGAGGAGGTCGAGAAGCGCCTCGACGAGCTCAAGCAGCAGTTCTACGAGGGTGACGACAAGAAGTACGAGGACGAGCTGAAGAAGTTCGGCATCACCGACGAGATGGCCCGCAGCCAGCTTAGGTCGTCGATCATCAGCCAGAAGCTGTACGACGAGGTCACGAAGGACGTCACGGTGACTGACGAGGACGTGCGGGCTTACTACGACGAGCATCTCGACGAGTTCACGACCCCCGAGGTCCGCGACCTCGCACACATCCTCGTCGCGACCGAGGCCGAGGCGAAGGAGATCCGCAAGGAGCTCGTCGGCGGCGCGGACTTCGCGACGCTCGCCAAGGAGAAGTCGCTCGACAAGGGATCCGGTGCGGACGGCGGCAACCTCGGCAAGAACTCGAAGGAGACCTACGTCAAGGAGTTCGGAGAGGCGGCGTGGAAGCTCGAGACCGGTGAGCTCAGCCAGCCCGTGAAGAGCGAGTTCGGCTGGCACATCATCAAGGCGCTCGGCGACATCGAGCCCGAGAAGGTGACGCCGTTCGCGGACGTCGAGGATTCGATTCGCGACCAGCTTCTCAGCGGGAAGCGAGACAAGGCCATGGGCGCGTGGATCGAGGAGATCCGCGCGAAGTACGCGCCGGAGATCGGATACGCGACCGGCTTTGCTCCGGCGACCGTCGGCGCCACGACAACGGCACCGACCACGGGCGGCTGAGTGTCGGGCGAGAGCCTCGCCCGCGCCCTTCTCGACCTCCAGGCCCTGACCGAGCGGCTCCGCCGCGAGTGCCCCTGGGACAGGGAGCAGACCGTGGGAACGATCGTCCCCCACACGGTCGAGGAGGCCTACGAGGTGGCCGACGCGGCGCAGACCGGCGACGCCGCCAAGCTCGTCGACGAGCTCGGCGACCTCCTGTTCCAGACGTTCTTCCTCGCCCAACTCCTGTCCGAGCAGGATCGGGGCGATCTCGAGCGCGTGGCCACCGGCATCCACGACAAGCTCGTCCGCCGGCACCCTCATGTCTTCGCTGAGGCGGCGCTCGGGACGGCAGGCGAGGTCAAGGAGCGCTGGGAGCGCCTGAAGTCCGAGCAGGAGGGACGGGAAGGGATCTTCCACGACGTCCCGGAGACGCTGCCCTCGCTGCTCTATGCACGGAAGGCACAGCGGCGCGCTGCGACGGTCGGCTTCGATTACGGAAGCGCCGTTGCCGCGCTCGAGGGAGTCGACGCGGAGCTCGCGGAGCTCCGGGACGAGCTGCACGACGTCGAGCCCGAGACCGAGCCCGACCTTCGCGTCGAGGCGGAGCTCGGCGATCTGCTCTTTGCCTGCGTCAACGTGGCCCGCCTGGGCAACGTCGACCCCGAGCTCGCGCTCCGGCGTGCCACCGGGCGGTTCATGGCCCGCATCGCCCGGGCCGAGCTCCTGGCCGGCGCAGACGGGCTCGACTGGCCGTCGCTCTCGCTCGCCGAGCAGGACGCATACTTCGATCGCGCCAAGAGGGAGGAGACCGTCCGATGACCGCCCGGATCGCAGCAGTGCAGGGTCGCCAGATCCTCGACTCGCGCGGGAACCCCACCGTCGAGGTCGAGGTCACGCTCGACTCCGGCGTCAGGGGCCGCGCCGCCGTTCCCTCCGGCGCCTCGACGGGGCAGTTCGAGGCGGTCGAGCTCCGCGACGGCGGCGCCGACTACCTCGGCAAGGGCGTGACGCAGGCCGTCGCGAACGTGAACGGCGAGATCGCAGCCGCGGTCTGCGGGGCTGCCGCCGACGATCAGCGGGCGCTCGACGGGCTGCTCATCGACCTCGACGGCACGCCGAACAAGGCGAGGCTGGGCGCGAACGCGATCCTCGGCTGTTCCCTGGCCGCGGCGCGGGCCGCGTCGGTGAGCGCCGGGCTTCCGCTGTGGCGCTGGCTCGGAGGGGGAGATGCTCACATCCTGCCGGTCCCCCTGATGAACGTCGTGAACGGCGGCGCCCACGCCCGGAACCCGCTCGACTTCCAGGAGTTCATGGTCGTCCCGATCGGGGCGCAGTCCTTCGGCGAGGCGCTCCGGATCGGCACCGAGGTCTTCCACCATCTGAAGCGCCTCCTCGACGAGCGCGGTCTCGCGACTGCCGTCGGCGACGAGGGCGGCTTCGCGCCGGGGCTCACCGGAACCGAGCCGGCGATCGAGGCGATCCTCGAGGCGGCCGGTCGAGCCGGGCATCGCGACCGGGTCGCGATCGCCCTCGACGTCGCGTCGACCGAGCTCTGGAACGGCACGGGGTACGCGCTCGAGGGAGAGGGGAGGACGCTTGCGACCGACGAGCTGATCGACCTGTACGAGCGCCTGTGCGCCGCCTACCCCGTGGTCTCGATCGAGGATCCACTCGCCGAGGACGAATGGGACGCCTGGGGCACGCTCACCCGGCGGCTCGGGAGCTCCGTCCAGCTCGTCGGGGACGACCTGTTCGTCACGAACGTCGACCGGCTCCAGCAGGGAATCGAGCGGTCGGTGGGCAACGCGATCCTCGTCAAGGTGAACCAGATCGGCACGCTCACGGAGACCCTCGACGCGATCCGGCTCGCCCGTAGGAGCGGCTATGCCGCGATCATCTCCCACCGATCCGGCGAGACCGAGGACACGACGATCGCCGATCTCGCCGTCGCGACGAACGCGGGACAGATCAAGACGGGCGCCCCGTCCCGCACCGACCGGGTCGCGAAATACAACCAGCTCCTGCGGATCGAGGAGGAGCTCGGGTCGGCAGCCGTCTATCCCGGGCAGGGCGCCTTTGCGACGCTCTGACCGGCTGGTCGGGGCGGTACCGTTTCGCGTGTGAGCTCCGGCCGGCGCCGCACGAAGATCGTCTGCACGCTCGGTCCCTCGTCGACGCCCGACGTGGTGCGCCGGCTCGTCGAGTCGGGCATGGACGCAGCCCGGCTCAACTTCTCGCACGGCACCCACGAGGAGCACGCGGAGCGGGCTCGTATCGTTCGTGACGTACAGGCGGAGACCGGGCGCCCGCTCGCCCTGATCGCCGATCTGCAGGGCCCGAAGCTCAGGCTCGGGACGCTCGCAACGCCACGGACGCTCGAGCGGGGCGATCGCGTCGTCATCACCGGAGAGGACAGCGCCCGCGACGACGACCTGCCGGTCGCGCCTCCGGTCGTCTCCGAGGTGCTTCGCCCCGGGCACGAGGTGCTGATCGACGACGGCCTCGTCCGGCTGCGGGTGGAGTCGGTCGCCGCGGCCCGGGTGAGCTGCGTGGTCACGGTCGGGGGGACGGTGTCGTCGCACAAGGGCGTCAACGTTCCGGGAGCGTCGATCCCCGTGCCCTCGCTGACCGGCAAGGACCGGCGCGACCTCGAGCTCGCCCTCGCGCTCGAGGTCGACTTCGTCGCCCTGTCGTTCGTCCGCTCGGTCGAGGACGTGCGCGAGCTGCGCGAGCTGCTCCAGCGAACGGGCGCCCAGGTGCAGATCATCGCGAAGATCGAGAAGGCCGAGGCGCTGCGAGACCTCTCCGCGATCATCGAGGCGGCGGACGCGGTGATGGTGGCGCGGGGCGATCTCGGAGTCGAGATCGGACCCGAGCAGGTGCCGCTCGTGCAGAAGCAGATCATTCTCTCGGCGCTCGAGCACGGCCGGCCGGCGGTCACGGCCACGCAGATGCTCGAGTCAATGCTCTCACGGCCCGAGCCCACCCGCGCCGAGGCGTCGGACGTCGCGAACGCGATCCTCGATGGGACGGCGGCCGTCATGCTCTCGGGCGAGACCGCCGTCGGCCGGTTCCCGGTCGAGAGCGTGCAGGCGATGGACAGGATCGCGCGGGCGGTCGAGCCGAGCCTCGGCTACCGCCACGAGCTCGCCGCCACGGTCGAGCAGCCGTTCACGAGCGTTCGTGACGCGATCACGAACGCGGCGTGCGACATCGCGGAAGCGCTCGGGGCAGCCGCGATCGTCGTCCCGACGTTCTCGGGCCGGACCGCCTCGGGAGTGGCCCGCCACCGTCCCCGCCGGCCGATCGTCGCGATCTCCCACCGGATGCCGGCGCTCCAGCAGATGGCGCTCGAGTGGGGTGTCGTTCCCTGCGCGATCGAGGAGACCCGCGACGTCGAGGACCTCTGGTCACGCAGCCTGGATGCGGCCCGCTCGACCGGCCTCATCGTGCCCGGCGATCGGGTCGTGATCACGGCCGGCACCGCGGTGAACATGCCGGGAACGACGAACCTGATCAAGGTCGAGACGGCCTGACCCGGGTCGCCGGCCGCGTGCTCGCGACCGGCGGTTCGCGAGGGGCCACCCCGCGCCTCCTCCCGCTATCCAGCGTATCGCGGCGCGGCGCACCGGTGGTTCGCGGATCGGGTCGTCTGTGTCTCCGGATTGCAACGAATGCGTCCTACCGCCCGCGCGGCGGTGCGGATGGGCCGCCGAGACGCGGCCGGCGATGACCGCCGAGCTGTCGTCGCGGAGGAACTGCGCTCGCCGGGAAGAAGGGTCGAGTTCGTGAAGCTACCCTCGCGCCCTCGGCCTCCCTCGGTTCGCTTCGTGCGGCTGCTCGGCATCGCGGTCGTCGTCGCGGTGGCGCTCGCCTACGTCCAGCCGGTCCGCTCCTACCTGAACGCCCGCGAGGATCTGGCGCAGCACCGCGAGGCTCGTGCTCTGCTCCTGCGTCAGCAGACCGCTCTGCACCACCGGCTCGAGCTGGCCGGGACCGACGAGTTCGTGATCCGCGAGGCACGGCGCATGGGCCTCGTGATCCCGGGCGAGCGCCTGTTCATCATCAAGGGCGTCGAGAGGTGGCGAGCGGCCCAAGTACGATGACCCGGTGCAGGACGAGGCGATCGTCTCCTGGCAGCTCGGTCGCCCCGCGCGGGCGTTCCGGGCGGTCGCCGTACGCTGTCCCCACGGGTACCCCGCCGTCACCGAGCAGGCGTCCCGGGACCGTGACGGCGAGCCTTTTCCGACGACCTTCTGGCTGACCTGTCCCTGGCTCGCGGCCGCCCTGGCCCGGCTCGAAGCCGCGGGTGGCGTCGGGCGGTGGTCGCGGGCAGCGGCCGAGGAGCCTGTCCTCGCCGCGAGCCTCGCGGCGGCAAGCGAGGAGCAGCGCCGGCTCCGGCCCGAGCTTCCCGGCGGAATCGCAGGTAGCAGCTCACCGGAGCACCTGAAGTGCCTCCACGCGCACGCTGCCTTCGCGCTGGCACGACCCGGGTACGAGCTGGGCGAGCGCATCCTGGACGAGGCCGGAGACCGTTGGTGTCCGGACGCCCGCTGCGCCCGGGCGGCGGTCGACCGGGCGCAGGGCGCGGGGGCCTCGTGCTGAGCGAGCTGGCACAGCAGCAGTGGGCCGACGGTGCCCGGGCCCTCGAGCGTGAGGTCGGCGACCTGGAGAGGTACCGTCAGCTGTGCGCGCTCGTCGACGTCGTCATCGACGAGCTGCGCCGCCGCCTCGGGTCACGCTTCACGATCGCCGAGCTCGCCGAGGTCCACGACCGCGCGGATGACTGGGTGAGAGACCTGGTCGCCGACGCACGGCCACCCGGCGCGCCGGTCGGCGCGGCCGACACCGTGCTCGTGCTGGACTCGGCCTGCCACCGCTATGCGCGCGGGGCCGAGGACTACCGGCCCTGATGCCGTGAGCGAGGGAACACCGATCGACGATCCGTCCGGGACCTCTCGTGACGCCTCGCCACGGGCACGACGGAACTCTGCCCGAACCGAGCGCCGATCCGACCGGCGGCGCCGGCTCGTCCGGCTCGCCGCGGTCGCTCTCGTCTTCCTGCTCGGGCTCGTCATCGGGATGACCATCGAGGACAGACCGCGACCGGGTGGCGAGCACACGATCGAGAACACCCTCCGCGTCTCGACACTCGCGCCGGTCGAGACCGTCACCGTCACCGTCCAGAGCCCGTAGACTCCGACGCCGTCACCTGGGTCGCCGACCGGCGGGTCGCGGCGCTCGACCCGGTCTTCGTCGTCCTGGGCATCGCCGGCCTCGCCGGCCTCGTCTGGATCGGGCTCGCGCTCCTCATCGTCGTGGTCGGCGCTCGCTCCCCACGTCTCGTCGTCGCGACCGCGATCGCTGTCTGGACGGCCGACCTCGTCGCACTCGGGATCAAGGCGCTCGTCGAGCGTCCACGGCCCTTCGAGGTGCTTCCCACCGTCGAGGCGCTGATGGGCGCCTCGGGCTACAGCATGCCGTCCGGCCACGCCGCGACGGCCTTCGCCGGGCTGGTCGTGGTCGGGGCAGCCGTGCCGCGGCTGCTGCCGCTCCTCGCCGCCCTGGCGATTGCGATCGCCTTCTCGCGTGTCTACGTCGGCGTCCATTACGTCTCAGACGTGCTCGTCGGGGCGGCCGTCGGTGCGCTGGTCGGGCTCGCCGTTCTGCGGATCAGACCTCTTCGCTCGCGAGAACCAGCCCTGCCACGACGACCGCCAAGCCCGCCGCGAGACTGATCCAGAGCCCGACGCCGCGGCCGACGCCGACGAAGCGGTCAGGCACGTCGATCACCCGGACGAACACGAAGATCGTCGCGATCGTGCCGAGTGCGGATGCCACGGCCCCGACGGGAAACGTCGGCGGGAGCTCGAGCCCCGTCGCCCTGAGCGCGAGGACGAGGAGCACCGCGATGCCGGCGAACAGGACGAGCTTGCCGAGCGTCCCGCTGTCCCAGCCGAGCACCGAGACCGTGAGCCCGCCTTCCGAGGCGCCGGAGTACCAGCCGGTGAAGGCGCTGACGCCGAGCAGGACCGCCGCAAACGCCGTGAAGATCTCACCGGGGCTCGCGCGCCGCCGCGTCGCGACCCGGGGAGCCGTGGACATCAGATGCCGAACATCGACTGGAGCTGCTCCCAGATCGTGACGCTCAGGAACACCGCCAGGGCGAAGAGGACGGCGACGAGAATCCAGAAGCGGCGACGGGACCGGCGGAGCTCACGGCGGTACTCGATGCGGGCGAGCCGCTTCTCGCGATGCTGCCGGAAGGCATGGTGGATCGCCACGGGATCGTGGACCGGCGGAGCGCCTTGCTCCTCCACGCGGGCACGCAGTTGCCGGGCTCGAACAGCCATCCGGGGGAGATTCTTGCCGGTTTCCCGGACGGATGCAAACCCGAAGCGAACGGGATTCGCGGTGCCGGTCGGCTCTCCTGCCCGGATCGCCGCTGGCAAGCTGTCCTCGTGAGCTGTCGAGTGGCAGAGGGCACGGGCCGGGAGACACCGGCCCGCTCGAGGGCGTCGTGACACGCCCGTTCGTTCGCGTGGGACACAAGGGCGCCGCTGCGCTCGCCCCGGAGAACACGATCGCCTCGCTCGCAGCGGCGCTGCGCCACGGCGTCGACATGGTCGAGTTCGACGTGGCAAGGACGCCGGACGGAAGGCTCGTGCTCGCACACTCGCCCGAGGAGCTCGAACCGGACGCCACGCCGCTCGACGAGGCGCTCGCCTTCCTGGCGGCCGAGGCGTCGCCGGCGGTCGGCATCGACCTCGATCTGAAGGTACGCGGAGTCGAGACGGACGTCGTCCAGGCGTTGCGGGGCCACGGCCTCGTCGCGCGTGCCCTCGTCTCGTCGTTCTTTCCGGAGAGTCTCCGAGAGCTCAGAGCACTCGAGCCGGATCTCGCCACGGGCATCTCCTACCCGTGGGATCGGCGCGGGCTCTCGGAGCGGACACTCCTTCGACCGGTGGTTCCCCTCGGTGCAGCCGCGCTGCGCGTCGCGCTCCCGCTGCGGATCGGGGGGATGGTTCGGGCGGCACAGGCAACGGCCGCGATGCTGCACTTCTCGGTCGTCTCACCCGCAGCCGTCGCGCGGTGCCACGCGCTCGGACTCATCGTGTATTCGTGGACGGTCGACGAGCGCGGGCTGCTCGAGCGGATGCTCGCCTGCGGTGTGGACGGCGTGATCTCGAACGATCCGAGGATTTTCGACACGTTCGGAGAACCGATGTACGATCCATGCAGGCGATGAAGCGAACCCTGCTCTTGTTCATGATCGCTGCGGTCGTGGCGGTCCCGCTGGCAAGAGCGGATGATCCCGCCGATTCCGGGGCCGTCGAGACGGAGCCTCCGGTTACGACCCAACCGGGGGACACCCCCACCGATCCGCCGTCGGAGCTCGTTCCCGACGGGGTCACGATCGATGGCCTGCCGGTCGGCGGCCTCACCGCCGACCAGGCGCGCGAGATGGTCGAGGTCGCGTTCGCGCAGCCGCTCCAGTTCGTCTGGGGAGGCACCCGCTGGACGGCCGATCCCGTGAAGCTCGGCGCCCGGGCGCGGGTCGACTCCGCGCTCGCGCGGGCGCTCGTCGCGCCGCCGGGCTCGGAGGTCGATCTCGTCGTCAGCGTGAACGGCACGACGGTGCGGGGCTACGTCGACAAGCTGATCAAGCGCTTCGACCGTGCGCCACGCAACGCAACGGTACGGCTCCGGCATCTCCAACCCGTGATCTCGGAGGCACGGCCCGGCGTCGAGGTGAAGAAGCTGCCGATGGTGGCCGCGATCATCGGCTCGCTCGGGCGCGGTGAGCGTGGACCGCTCGAGCTGGTCGCGCGGATCGTTCCGGCCAAGGTGACGGCCCGGAACTTCGGCCCGATCATCGTCATCCGCCGCGGCTCGCGGGCGCTGACGCTCTACCGCGGTGAGAAGGTGTGGCGGAAGTTCGGCGTCGCGGTCGGCGCGCCCTCGTACCCGACACCTGTGGGGCGCTTCCAGATCGTGACCATGCAGCGCAACCCGTGGTGGTACCCGCCGCCCTCTCCCTGGGCGAAGGACGCAAAGCCCGTGCCTCCCGGGCCGGGCAACCCGCTCGGGACCCGGTGGATGGGCCTTTCGGCACCGCTCGTCGGGATTCACGGCACGCCCGACTCCGCGTCGATCGGGTACTCGGCCTCGCACGGCTGCATCCGGATGCTGATCCCGCAGGCGGAGTGGCTCTTCGACCACGTCCGGGTCGGGACGCCGGTCTTCATCGTGCCGCAGTGAGGCCGGCCCGTTCGCGCGTCGACGGCGCGCGGGCGGTGAGTACCCTGTCTCCGTGTCCCCGCGCGCCAGGCTCGCCCTCATCGGCGTCGTCACGCTCGTCGCGGCTCTCGTGGGCCTGCTCGCGTGGCGGCTGTCCAGCGAAGAGCAGGCCAGGGGTCTGATCGCGGCGGTCGGGCGTGGTGAGAAGCCCGAGGCACCTGACTTCTCGCTGCCCGTGCTCGGCTCCGGTGAGGAGCTCCAGCTGTCGTCGCTCCGTGGCAACCCGGTGGTGCTGAACGTCTGGGCGTCCTGGTGTGACCCCTGCCGTGAGGAAGCTCCAGCGCTGCAGCGGGCCTACGAGCGGTGGGGTGAGCAGGGCGTGGTCGTCCTCGGCGTCGATTACCAGGATGCGACCGACGCGGCGCTCGCCTTCGTCGCGGAGCACGGGCTCACCTACCGCAGCGTCCGTGACGGGAGCGGCTCGGTCCTCGCCGGCTACGGCGTGACCGGCGTCCCCGAGACCTTCTTCATCGACCGTGACGGGCGTGTCGTCGACCACGTGTCGGGCCCGATCGACCTCGCAACGCTCGACGAGAGGATCGAGCGGACGCTCGCGTCATGATGCGCGTCGCGCTCGCCGTCATTGCCCTGATGGTCGTGCTCGTGCCGTCCGCGGCTGCGAGCGAGGAGCGGCCGACGCTCGACGAGCTCGAACGGGAGCTCATCTGCCCGACCTGCCACGCGCTGCTCGCACTCTCCGACGCGCCGGTTGCCGACCAGATCCGCGCGTTGATCCGTGAGCGGATCGCGGCCGGCGACACGAAGAGCGAGATCAAGGCTGTCCTCGTGTCGGAGTTCGGAGAGGCCGTGCTCGCCGCGCCGCCGAAGCAGGGGCTGAACCTGCTCGCCTGGGTGCTGCCGCTCGTCGGCATCGCGGCGGCGGCCGTCGCGGTGGCGGTGCTCGTGCGGCGCTGGGTCCGCTCCGACCGCCGGCGAGGCCCGCCGGACGGCGGCGGTTCGGATGGGCCGGACGATCGCCTCGATCCCGAGCTCGAGAAGCGCCTGGACGACGAGCTCGCGCGCCTCGACGCCTGAGCGCTACGTCCGAATACCGGGAGCTCGCAGCGGCGAGAGAGCGAGCGAGCCTGCGGCCCAGGTCGCCCTGGCCGCTTCCACCTGTGCCAGCAGCCAGGCGACGTCGAGGCCCCGGTGGCAGGGGCTGTACGGGCCCAGGCGGCGCGCCGCCTTCTCGAGCTGGCGCCCGCAGCCGACCTGCCGTCCGCGGCCGGCCTGGTACCAGGCGACGGCGACGTGAACGAGCCCCTGGAAGAAGTCCCGTTCGGCCGGGACGGCAACCCGCCAGCAGAGCTCGAACGCCTCGTGGGCCTCGAAGTGGTCACCGGCAACGAGCCGGGCGAGCCCGCGGCGGAGGCCGTCCGTCACGTCCTGATCGCCCGTCTCGGCCGATGGTCGCCCGGGTGCGGGGCTGCTAGGCTCTCGCGCGTGGCAACGATCCTGGTTGCCGGGGTGGATCTGTTCTTCCGGGGCAAGCTCGATGCCGCGCTCGGGCGTGCTCACAGGCTCGTCACCGCCGAGAGCGTCGAGCCGCCTGATCTCGTGATCGTCGATATCGCCCGCGTCGATCCGGACGAGGTTGCCGACGCGTATCCGGAGACCCCGATCCTCGGCTTCACGAACCACACCGATACCGAGGGCCTTCGGCGTGCGAAGGCCGCGGGATTCGACCGGATCGTCGTCCGTTCGGCGCTCGCCGAGCGGGCGGATGCGATCGTCGCCGAGCTCGTCGGTTGACGGTGCGAGTGGCCGAGCGTTGCGGCTAGACTCCGCGGCGTCATGACCTACATCATCGCCGAGCCCTGTATCGACATCAAAGACCGGTCGTGCGTCGACGTCTGTCCTGTCGACTGCATCCACGAGGGCGATCGGATGCTCGTCATCGATCCCGAGGAGTGCATCGACTGCGGCGCCTGCGAGCCCGAGTGCCCGGTCGAGGCGATCTTCCCCGAGGATGCCCTCCCCGAGAAGTGGGAGCCGTTCGTCAGGATCAACTACGCCTACCCCGAGGGGATGGACGTGGTCGACCAGCTCGTCGAGGCCTACGCGACCGAGCACAACGTCCAGAATCCGCCGCTCGACGAGCGGTAGGAACGTTCCTCCGGGCTACGCGGTCGGCGTCAGTCGCAGCCGGGGCGGCACCAGGCGCTCGATCCCGACCGCCGCGAGGGCGCCGAGGAGGCAGACGCCGGCGGCGAGCGGCCAGAGCGCGAGCGGCGCCACGCTCAGGATGAGACCGCCGATCGCGGGCCCCACGATGTAGCCGATGTCCCAGGAGTTCGAGACGAGCGCCCAGTAGCGCCCGCGCAGATCGGGGGGAGCGAGGTCTGCGACGAGCGCGCCGCGGGTGGGCCCGTCGAGGCACTCGCCGAGGCTGAACACGGCGACGGCGACTCCCAGCACGAGCGCGGCGGCAGAGGCCTCGAGCCAGACGCCCGCGACGAGGACGATCATCCAGGCGACCGCCCAGAGCAGGGGCATGAGCGCGAACGCCCGCATTCGAGAGCGCCCCTCGAGCAGGCGGGCGACGGGCAGCTGGAAGACGATCAGCACGAGCGAGGAGACGAGGAACAGGAGCCCGATCTGATCCTCGCTCACGCCTGCCTCGTTCTTCGCGAACACGGGCAGCAGCTCGAGCTGCGTGTAGCCGGCGGAGACGAGCACCATGTTCACGAGGATGATCGCCATGAACGGGCGGTCACGCAGCACCGCCCGGTAGCCGCCGTGGGCCCGCTCCCCGCCCGCGACCTCCCTCGGTGGAACGGGAAGGAACCGCAGCAGGACGACGAACACGGCGTTTGCACCGGCCGTGAGCAGGAACAGCACCGTGAACGTTGCGGGCTGCTCCGTCGAGGCGATCAGGCCACCCGTGAGCCCTCCGAGGCCGAGCCCGAGGCTGTACGCGCCGCGCTGCAGCGCCCATGCCGTGTGGCGTCGCTCGGGTGGGCAGAGAGCCGCGAGAATCGCCGGGTGGGAGGTCCAGAACCAGCCCGAGCCTGCTCCGGCGAGCACGGCGAGGGCAAACGCCTGCCACGGGTCGTGTACGAGCGGAAAGAGCCCGTAGGCAACCGCACCGAGGACGAGCGAGGTCGTCAGCGTCGCGCGGGCGCCGACACGGTCGACGATCGGACCGGCGATCGCGGCCGAGACGAGCCCGAGCGCACCCATCACCGCGATCACGAGCCCCGCTGTCGACAGCGAGAAGCCCCTGACGTTGTGGAGGTAGATGACGAGAAAGGCGAACGCGACCCCGGCTCCGAAGGACTGCACGAGCACGCCCGACTCGAGCAGCCAGACCGACCGGGGCAGGCGCGGGTTCCATTTGCCGATCGCCCCTCTCATGCGGCCACGAAGCGCTCGCTCTCCGGGCCAGGTCGCGCGGGCATGGACCGGAGTCTAGACCGGCGCCCGAAGGGAGGCGCAGGGAAGGATCCGGTCGGGGAATGACGAAACCGAACCCGACGTTCAAGCGAATGACGAGACGATGAGAGCTCCCTCCGAGATCCAGCACGAGCTCGATGCGCTCACCGAGCGCCGTACGGCGCTGTGGCGCGACCTGTCGGCCGGCGCAGACGACGAGAAGTCGGCCGAGGTCGCGCTGCTGAACGAGCGGATCGAAGCGCTCTGGGCGGAGGGCCGGCGCGTGCGCAACCGTCTTCGTTTCGGCGATCCGACGGCTATCATCGCGCGAGCCCGTGCCGACGAGCGTCTCGAGCGCGAGTACGCCAGGGTCGCCTGAGAGCACTGCCGGCTGCAGCGGTCGCTTGCATCCGTCTCGCATGCAATGGCGAGGAGCCATGTGATGTCGAGAATTCGCGGCGCTCGTTTCACGACGTCTGCGCGAGAATTTCCCCTGTGTTACCGGACCCATTTCGACTATGCTTCGCGGGCGGGAATCCGAACGCGAGGAGGGATAATGGCACGAAAGACGGTGCTCGTCTGTGACAACTGCGGTGCAGAGGTCGGCGACGGAAAGGGCGCAACGCTTCGTCTGACCTATTCGGACGCGCGGCGCGGTGCGAAGGTCGCCGATCTGTGCGACGAGTGCGCGGGCACGCTGCCCGGGCGAGCGGCGGCACGGCGCGGCCGCAAGCCGAAGTCGGCGGCCTAGCCGGACTGACCGGCGGGGCCCGCGCGCGAGCGGGCCCCGTCCTCCGCCTCACCATCTAGGATCTCTAGGTGCCGCTGGCTCTGCTCGTGGGCCCTGCGAATGCGGGCAAGGTGGCGAGCCTCCTCGACCGCTACCTGGCGTGCATCGACCGGGAGCCGTTCCTCGTCGTCCCCAACCGTGGGGAGATCGAGCGGATCGAGCGTGATCTGCTCCGGCGCTCGCCGGTGCTTCTCGGAGGCTCGATCGGGACGTTCGACGACCTCTTCGAGCGGATCGCCGGCGGGAGCGCCGCGGCGCGGCCGCTGCTGTCGCGCCTCGAGCGCACGCTCCTCCTCGCGGACGTCGTCTCCCGCGCTCGACTCACAGACCTCGAGAGCTCGGCCCGCTTCACGGGGTTCTCCGAGTCGCTCGGCGAGGCGATCTCCGAGCTCGAGGCGGGGCTGGTCGAGCCCCATGAGGTCGGCGGCGAGCTCGGCGAGCTCTATCGCGACTACCGCGACGCTCTCGACCGGCTGGGTGCATGGGATCGTGGGTCGCTTCGCCGCGCGGCGGTGGAGCGGCTCGGCACCGAGCTCGACGCCTGGACCGGCGCGCCGGTCCTCGTCTACGGGTTCGAGGACCTGAGCGGCGTCCAGCGGGCGCTCCTGGACTCCCTGGCCGGACGCTGCGAAGTGACGGTGTCGCTGCCCTACGAGCCGGGCCGGCTGGCGTTCGAGGCGCTGCGCAGGGCCGCCGAGGACCTGTCCGGCCGCGCGGATGCCGGGATCGACGAGCTCGACCGAAAGGACTGGTACGAGGCGCCTGCCCTCGCCCGGCTCGAGCGCTACCTGTACGTCGACCGGCTGCCGGACGTCGCTCCCGAGCTCGACGGGGCCATCGGCTTCCTCGAGGGAGCGGGAACGCGTGCGACCCTCGAGCTCGTGGCCGAGGAGATCCTCGCGCTCCTGCGCGACGGATCAGATCCCGAGCGGATCGCCGTCGTGCTGCCGTCCGTCGAGCAGCTTCGCAGGCCGCTCGAGACGGCGTTCGGCGCTCTCGGCGTGCCGTACGCCGTGCAGGGGCGGTTGCGCCTCTCGAGGACGCCGCTCGGACGCTCGCTCCTCGGGCTCCTGCGGTTTGCCTGGCTCGGGGGCGGCCGGATGGAGCTGTTCGCGTTCCTCCGCTCGCCGTATTCCGGGCTCGCCAGAGGTCGCGTCGACTTCGTCGAGGGGCGGCTGCGTGGGCGTGCCGTCCGCGAGCCGGAGCGGGTCGAGGCGGAAGCGGTGCGGTTTCTCGGCCAGCCGCTCGAGGCGCTCGACGGGCTCAGGGCGATAGACGATCCCGTCTCGGGCACGCGGCGGCTCGCGGCCTCGATGGTGCAGTGCGCGTGGGGGCTCGACCGCCCACCCGTCGATGAGCTCGCGCGCGCGGATCTGAGAGCCGAGGAGGCGGTCGACCGGGCGCTTCGGGCACTCGAGACCTGGCGTGAGCGAGGCCAGGCCGTCGCACCGGAGGACGTCGCGCACGTGCTCGAGCAGGCGACGCTCGCGACGAGGGCGGATGAGCCCGGGCGGGTACGGATCGTCGATCTCCTGGAGGCGCGGACACAGCGCTTCGACCACGTGTTCGTGCTCGGTCTCGAGGAGGGCTCACTCCCGTCACGGGCCGTGGAGGGCTCGTTCCTGCCCGACGAGCGCCGGCGCGAGCTCGAGTTGCGGGTCTCCGGCCGGAAGCTCGTGCGGGCCGACCAGCTCGCCCGGGACCGGTATCTCTTCTACACGGCGTGCACGAGGGCCTGGAAGCGGCTGGTGCTCGTGCGGCAGGCGGCGACCGACGACGGCCGTCCGCTCGAGCCGAGCCCGTTCTGGGACGAGGTGCGATCGCTGTTCTCGCCCGCTGCGGTTGCGCGGGCGACGCGACGCCGTCCCCTGTCCGCCCTGGCATGGGACGTTCACGCCGCGCCAAGCGAGCGCGAGCGCCTGCGCGCGGTGGCCGTGCTCTCGGCCACCGACGAGACGCAGGCGCGGTCGCTCGCGAGCGCCGGAGGATGGACACGTCAGATCGAGCGCGCCCTCGGTGCCTGGGAGCGTCCGACGCGGCTCGTGAGCCCGGTCGTGCTACGCGAGCTGGGTGAGACGACGCGGTTCTCGGCCACCGAGCTGGAGCGGTTCGTCGACTGCTCATCGATGTGGTTCGTCGAACGGGTCGTCGACCCGCGCCAGATCGACCCCGAGCTCGACGCGCGGCTGCGCGGGACGGTCGCCCACGCCGCCCTCTACCGGTTCTTCGGAGGGATTCCGAAGCGGTTCGGTACCGACACGGTCGATGCGGGCCGGCTCGACGAGGCGATCGAGTACCTGCAGGAATGCCTGGACGCGGCGATCGCAAGCCATGTCCGGCTCGAGCTTCCCGACGTGGCATTGCTCGAGCTTCGCGGCGCTCTCGCGCGCGACCTCGAGCAGTTCCTGCGTCGCGAGGTCGAGCTCGGCCTCCCGCTCGTACCGCGACGGCTGGAGGTCGCGTTCGGAAGCGACCGGGCGGCTCCCGAGCTGCAGCGAGGTCTCGAGCTCGGCGGGTTCACGGTGTCGGGAAAGATCGACCGTATCGACGTCGACCCGTTCTCGGCCCGCGGGATCGTCCA
This sequence comes from Gaiellales bacterium, assembly GCA_046330455.1. Taxonomy (GTDB): domain Bacteria; phylum Actinomycetota; class Thermoleophilia; order Gaiellales; family Gaiellaceae; genus CAVQXR01. Next base: position 23,745 of record JAXLSU010000016.1, on the reverse strand, counting down.
GGACTACAAGTCCGGCGAGGCGTTCTCGGCGGCGAGGATCGAGAGCAGCCGTCGCCTCCAGATTCCCCTGTACATCCTCGCCCTGCGTGACCTCGTCGGCGTCGAGCCGCTCGGCGGGGTGTACCGCTCGCTCTCGGGCGATCGCGAGGCAAGGGGCCTGCTCCGGGCCGAGGCGCGTGCCGACCTGCCCGGCCTCGCGCGGCACGACTACCTCGACGAGGACGAGTTCTGGGGTCAGATCCAGCTCGCGGTCGAGCGGTCGCGCGACGCGGTTGCGAGGTTGCGTGCGGGCGACGTCCGCCATGACCCTCGCGACGGCGAGTGCCCTTCCTGGTGCTCGTTGTGGTCGATGTGCCGGGTGACACGGACGTGACCGAGGGATCGTTCGTGAACCCGGAGCAACTCGCCGCGATCGAGGAGTCGGGCGTCGTGTTCGTGTCCGCGGGAGCGGGGACGGGGAAGACGACGGTGCTCGTCGAGCGATACGTCAAGGCGGTGGTCGAGCGCGGCCTGTCGGTCGACTCGATTCTCGTGATCACGTACACGGAGCGCGCCGCCGGCGAGCTCAAGGCGCGCATCCGGGAGCGGCTTCGCGAGCTCGGACGGCGGGAGCTCGCGAGGGAGGTCGATCGCGCCTGGATCTCGACGATCCACGGGTTCTGCTCGCGCCTGCTCCGGGGACGCCCCTTCGAGGCCGGGCTCGACCCGCGGTTTCGCATCCTCGACGAGAGCCAGGCGCGCGTGCTCGCCGCCGAGGCCTTCCGCGAGGCACTCGCCGAGTTCTGCGCCGGCCGCGATCCGGCCCGACTGGGATTGCTCGCCGGCTACGGGGCCGAGGGGCTGCGGACGATGCTGATCGGCGTCTTCGAACGGCTGCGGTCGGCAGGCCGGCCGCTCGAGCTCACCGCAGGTACAGCGCCGGAGCTGACGCCGGTCCTCGAGGCTCTCGGTGAGGCCGCCGGTGTGCTCCTCGACGCCGAGGGACAGCTCGGCGACTACGCGTCGCGCGTAGCCGGATACGCGGAGGAGGCCGAGCCGGACCGGCTGCGGGCGTTGCCCGAGGTCCCTGACCCGATGCCCGGAACCGAGTCCGAGACGGCCGTTCTCGCCGAGGCGGTGGAGGCCGCACGCGAGGTGGCTCTCGAGCTCGTGGCCGCCCGGGACAGGGAGCTGCTCGAGGTCCTCCTACGCGCCTTCGACGTGGCCTACCGGCGCGCGAAAGACCGGGAGTCGGCCGTCGACTTCGAGGATCTCCAGCTACGCGCCCGCGACCTCCTGCAGCGGAGCGATGCGGTGCGCGAGCAGGCACGCATGCGCTTCCGCTCGATCATGGTCGACGAGTTCCAGGATACGAACCGGTTGCAATGCGAGCTCGTCGATCTGATCGCGGGCGATGGGGTGGGCCACGCGCCCGAGCTCTTCTTCGTCGGCGACGAGTTCCAGTCGATCTACCGCTTCCGGCATGCCGACGTCGACGTGTTCCGGGAGCGCCGCGCGCGGAGCGGCGGCGTGCTCGCGCTGACGCGGAACTACCGCTCGCGGCCGGAGGTGCTCGGGGTCGTGAACCACCTCTTCTCGTCCGAGTTCGGGACGGGCTTCGAGCCACTCCAGGCCGGCGGTCGGTTTCCGGACCCCACGTTCGGGCCGCCCGTCGAGCTGCTCGTGACCGACCGGAAGAGCTACGGAACGAGACGGTGGCGCCGCGCCGAGGCCGAGCACGTCGCCCGGCGCATTGCGGGGCTCGTTGCCGCCGGCGAGTGCACGCCGGGAGAGGTCGTCCTTCTCTTCGCGGCGGGAACGAGCGCCGAGGTCTACGAGGAGCGGCTCCGGGCGCACGGCCTTCCTACTCACCGGGCCACGGGGCGCGGCTACTTCGGCCAGCAACAGGTCGTCGACCTGCTCGCCTACCTGAGGCTGCTTCACAACCGCTACGACGACGAGGCGCTCGTCACCGTCCTCGCGTCCCCGCTCGTCGGGGTGTCGAACGACGCGCTCGTGCGCCTGCGCCGCGCGGCCGGGAAGCGGCCGCTCTTCTCGGGGCTCGAGCGTGAGGTGCCGGGCGGTGTCTCGGCCCGCGACCGGCGGCTGTTCGAGGCGTTCAGGCAGCGATACGACCGGCTGGCGCGCGCCTCGTCGGCACTCGGCCTCGAGCGCCTCTGCGAACGGATCGTGACCGAGCACGACTACGACCTCGCCGTGCTCTCGACGTGGGACGGGAAGCGCCGCTACGCGAACCTTCGCAAGCTCGCCCGGCTCGCGCGCTCCTACGAGGAGCTTCGGGGGCCAGATGTGGAGGGGTTCGTCCGGTTCGTCCGCGACCAGGAGCAGGCGGGCGTGCGCGAGGTGGAGGCGGTCGCGGAGGAGGAGGGGACCGAGGCCGTTCGTCTACTGACGATCCACTCCGCGAAGGGCCTCGAGTTCAGGGTCGTGGTCGTGTGCGATGCCGGGCGGACGGGTGGACGTTCCCAGCCGGACGAGATCCTGTGCCTGCCGGACGGCCGCTTCGGGTTCAAGGTGGTCGATCCGGCCAGCGGCCGGCGCGTGGGCGTGTTCGACTACGAGAACGTGCGCGAGGCCGAGCAGGCGGCGGACGAGCAGGAGTCCCGGCGCCTGTATTACGTGGCGATGACTCGGGCTGTGGATCGGCTGATCATCTCCGGATCGGTCGACCTCTCCCGTCGGGACGCTGCGAGGAGCCCGCTCGGCTGGATGCTCGAGAGCCTGGCCGTCGATCTCGACGTCGACCACCCTCTCGAGCTCGACGCCGGCGGCACGCCGGTTCTCCTCCGCGTCGATCGCGCCGAGGACGAGGTCGCCACGGTCACGGAAGCCCCGGCCGAGCAGCTGGAGCTGTTCCCGGGCGCCGAGCCGGGTGCGGTCGGCCCCGCATTCGAGCTCGCGCCGCTTGCGCCCGTTCCCACTCCGCCCGCGTTCGAGCTCCGGCGGCTCTCGTTCAGCGCCCTGGCGCTCTACGAGCGCTGCTCGTACCGCTTCTATGCGGAGCGGGTCGCTGGGCTCGCGGCGGAGGAGACGCCCGGCCGGCCCGACGGCGAGGCCGGTCTCTCCGCGACCGAGCTCGGGGACGCCGTTCACCAGCTGCTCGAGCTGGACGAGGTCGACGTCTCGGCGCTCCTTGACCGCCGCTTCCCGCATGCGACCGACGCCGATCGGGAGCGGGCCGAGTCGCTTACTCGGGCCTGGCGTGCCAGCGAGCTGTGTCGCACGGTGGCTAGCTCGGAGCGGACGGTCAGGGAGCGGCCGTTCGCGTTCGAGCAGGACGCCGTGCTCCTGCACGGTCGGTTCGACCTGCTCGCCGAGCTGGACGACCGGACGGTGGTCGTCGACTACAAGACGAACCGGCTCGACGGCACCGCTCCCGCCGACGTCGTCGAGCAGGGCTACGGGCTGCAGAGGCTGATCTACGCCCTGGCCGTGCTGCGCGCCGGAGCGGAGACGGTCGAGGTCGCCTTCGTCTTCCTGGAGCGTCCTGCTGAGCCCGTTCGGATGCGGTTCGAACGGGCCGACGAGCCGGAGCTGTCGGCAGGCCTCTCTGCCGCGATCACGGCGATCCGTGAGGGCCGGTTCGTGCCGACCCCGGGCGATCTGGCGTGCGCCGGCTGCCCCGTGCTCGACCGGGTGTGTGCGGGGCCCCGTCTCGGTGGGCTCCAGGCCGCGACCCACGGTCTGTCCGTGGCGGTGTCCGGCTGAGACAGCGGACACGTCCCCCGGTGGAGCGCGTACCCGTTGGCCCGTAGCTACGTGAGCGAGGCGAGGCGGCGCGTCGGGGCCCGTCGCGCGCGGATCGGCCCCATCGTGGAGCGCCTCGCGCGGACCTATTCCGACGTGCAGACAGCGCTCTGGTTTCGCTCGGACGTCGAGCTGCTCGTCTCGGTGATGCTGTCGGCGCAGACGACCGACGTCACCGTGAACCGGGTCACGCAGACGCTGTTCCACAAGTACCGTACGCCTGAGGACTACCTCGCCGTCTCGGTCGAGGAGCTCGAGCACGACATCCGGCCGACCGGGACCTACCGCCAGAAGGCCCGGAACATCCGGGGGGCGATGCAGATGCTGCTCGAGGAGTACGACGGGGAGGTGCCGCTCCGTCTCGACGAGCTCGTGCGCCTTCCGGGGGTGGGACGCAAGACGGCGAACGTCGTCGCCGCCGAGCGCGGAGCGACGCAGGGGATCGTCGTCGATACGCATGTTCGCCGGCTCTCCCAGCGGCTCGGCCTCACCCGCCAGGACGACCCGGCGAAGATCGAACGCGACCTCGTCCGGATCGTTCCTCGGAGCGACTGGGCCAGGTTCCCGCACCTGCTGATCTGGCACGGCCGGCGGGTCTGCGACGCGCGCCGGCCGCGCTGTGAGGACTGCCCGCTGACGGACCTCTGTCCGTCGAGCCGGATCTGAGCCCGGTGACGGAGAGCACCGGACGGGGCGGGAGCCCGCGTGAGACCCGTCACCGTCCGGTGACACACGTGACACGAACCGTGCAGTTTCGGGCGCCGGGCCGCGCTACGGTCGAGGGATGCAGACGGTGGATCTCGCGATCTATGCCGACGTGCTTGCGGCCGAGGCAACGGCCCTGATGCGCCGCCTGGAGCGCACCCGTGGCCGCCTCCGGCAGGCGGCGATCGAGCGCGAGGCGAGAAGCTCGCTGGTCGCGGAGGACATCGGAAGGCTCGAGCGGCTCGGTCTTCTCGGTGCGATCCGAGAGCGTCTCGAGATCGAGCAGGTGGCCGAGCTCACGGCCGCCCTCCGCGCGATCGAGCGGTTGCAGGCGTGGGTCGAGGGCGAGCTCGAGGCGGCGGAGACCCGAGACGCCGCGATCGAGGCCGACTGGGGCGCGGTCGCGGTCGCCGGGCGGCTTCCGACCGCCCAGGCGCCCGACCGGGCAGAGGCAGCAGGCTCGCCAGGGTCGGCGACCGGCGTGCCGGAGGTTGCCGCATGAGGCCCGTCGGAGCTCCAAGGGCACTGCGCCGCCGGTCTCCTTCGAGCGGGTGCGGTAGGGGTGCCTCGGGAGGACGCTGTCCCGGGGAGAGGATGGGCGTCAGCGTGCGGTGGTCCCGCGGCGCGAGACCATCCGACCCGAGCCGGTGGCGCGGGCGGTGGCACGAGGAGTCTGCCTGCCTGGGCGAGCCCGGCAACGGAGCATCGCTGCCCGGCCGGTGCATCGGGCCACCGGGTCGTGACGTGCCGGGGGCCGAGCCGGGCGGCAGGTCGCGAGGGCTGCGGGCTCGTGACGGGCCGCGGGCCGCGCTTGAGCAGCGGATCGTGAGGGGCGGCGGGTCGCGCCGGGTAGCGGCTCGTGACGGGCCGCGGGCGAGACGGGCGGCAGGTCGCGAGGGCTGCGGGCTCGTGACGGGCCGCGGGTCGGGCTGGGGCAGCGGATCGTGAGAGGCCGCGGGTCGCGCCGGCTGATGCCGGGTACGTCCGTGGTGGCGCCCCGTGCGCCTTACGTCCCGTGCACGTGCTGTCCGGAGCCGTGCCGGCTCAGACTGCCTGAGGCGTGGAGGGCGCCGCATGCTCGCCGGCCTCGAGCGCCGAAAGGTATCGCTCCGCGTCGAGAGCGGCCATGCAGCCGGAGCCCGCCGCCGTGATCGCCTGACGGTAGACGTGATCCTGGACGTCGCCCGCCGCGAAGATGCCTGCGACGTTCGTCTCGCTCGACCTGCCGCGCGTCACGATGTACCCCGCCTCGTCCATGTCGAGGATTCCCTTGAACAGTGCGGTCGTCGGGTCGTGTCCGATTGCGACGAAGATGCCGTCGGCGGGCAGGTCGGTCGTCTCGCCCGTGTCGACGTTGCGGATTCGCACGCCCGTGACGTGCCCCTCCGCGCCGCCGATCACCTCGTCGACGACGGAGTCGAGGATCAGCTCGAGCTTCTCGTTCGAGCGGGCGCGGTCGACCATGATCGGCGAGGCGCGGAACTCGCTCCGCCGGTGCACGAGGGTCACCCTGCGTGCGAACTTCGCCAGGAACGTCGCCTCCTCCATCGCCGAGTCGCCGCCGCCGACCACGACCACGGCCTGATCCCGGAAGAACGCGGCGTCGCACACAGCGCAGTACGAGACTCCGCGACCCTGGAGCGACCGCTCCGATTCGAGCCCGAGCTGCCTCGCGGTCGCGCCGGTCGCGACGATCACGGCCTTCGCGCGGTACTCGTCGTCGCCGACCCAGATCCGGAAGGGTCGGCTCGAGAAGTCGACGCGAGTCACGTCGTCGGTGACGAACTCGGTGCCGAACCGCTCCGCCTGGCGGCGGAAGTCCTGCATCATCTCCGGGCCGAGGATGCCGTCGGGGTAGCCGGGGTAGTTCTCGACATCGCTCGTGATCATGAGCTGCCCACCCCAGTTGAAGCCCTCGATCACCGTCGGGTCGAGGTTCGCTCGCGCGGCATAGAGCGCGGCCGTATAGCCGGCGGGGCCGCCGCCGATCACGATCAGCTCACGTACGGTCTCGTCACTCACGCCACACCCTCTCCTTGCCCCGACGACCGTCTTGCCGTCCGGATCTCGATCGTACTCCCTCATCAGGGCAAACGAGCCGGCATCGGGACTTGTTCCGGTAACCGGGCTCGTGCTCGCGGTCGCTCCCGCCGGGAACGAGACCGTGGTGCCGGCGTCGAACCGTAGGGGTACGACAACCCTGGCGCGCGGCCGCGGTCCCCGCCACAGCCCGGCCCTGGCCGCGGCTCCCACCAAAGCTCCGGCCACGGCCGCGGCTCCGGCCGTGGACACGGCACGGCCACCGGGGCCGTGGGTGGGCTGCTCGGGCCTGGACCTCCCGCTGTCTGCCTCCGCTCCGGGTTCGGTCGCCGCTCCGGGCTCGGCTCACCCCGGGCGGTATTCGCCCGGGCGGGTTGCCGGCCGAGCAGGTCCAGGGGCAGGCGCCAGGGGCGCGAGCGACCCGGGTCAGGCAGCGTCCAGGACGCCGTCGTCCATACCCCCGGCCGGTCGACCGGCCGAAGCTGACGGCGTCGCGGGCGATGCGGGAGTCGCCCCGGACGTCGAGACGCCGGCGGTGGGCGCCGCGAGCTCGGGCGCCTGCGGGTTGCGGATCGCCTGCTGGATCGGGTCGAGCTCCGGGATCTCCTTCGCGGATGCCACGCCGAGATCTGGGAATCTCCTCGCCGAGACGAGCACGTTGCGCTCGAGCGAGCCGACCGCGTCGTTGTAGGCCTTCACGGCGCCGTCCAGGCCCTTGCGAAGGCTGACGAAGTGCCCGGCGAGCACGCTCAGCCGGTCGTAGAGCTGCTTGCCGAGCTCACTGACCTTCCGGGCGTTGTCGGCGACCTTCTCCTGGCGCCAGCCCTCGGCGACCGACCGGAGCAGCGCGATCAGCGAGGCCGGGCTGACGAGCATCACGCCCTGCTGGGCGGCGTCCTCGATCAGACCGGCGTCGTGCTCGAGCGCGGCGTGGAAGAGCGGCTCTGCCGGAAGGAACAGCACGACGAAGCCGGGCGTCGGCTCGAACGGCTCCCAGTACGCCTTCGCGCTCAGCCTCGCGACGTGGCCCCGGATCGCTCTGGCATGGTCGCGCATGAGCGCCTCGCGAGCTTCCTCGTCCGTGGCGTTCGAGGCCTGGATGTAGGCGTCGAAGGGCACCTTCGCATCGATCACGATGTTGCGACCGCCCGGGAGCCGGACGACGAGGTCTGGCCGCAGCGTCCTCCCCTCGGCGTTGAGAGTCTGCTGTTCGACGAAGTCGCAGTACGCGACCATCCCTGCGAGCTCGACGACGCGCCGTAGCTGCATCTCGCCCCAGCGGCCGCGAACGCCAGTTGTGCGCATCGCGGACGCGAGACTCGACGTCTCGGACTGGAGCCGGGCCTGCGCCTCAACGAGCCCACGGATCTCGGCGCTCAGCGCTCCGTGGGACGCGCTGCGCGCCTTCTCGAGCTCCTGCATGCCGAGTACGACCCGGTCGAGTGACTCCTTCAGCGGCCCGACCAGGCGCTCGACCGCGCGCTGGCGGCTCTCGAGATCGACCTGGGCCTCCTTGCGAAGCTCTCCCGAGAGCGCCTTCATGACCGTCTCGAGCTGGCGCCTACCCTCCTCGTCGCCGGTCTTGACGCGCCGCTCGACGTCGAGCTCGGCCTGGAGCCGCACGACATCCTGGCCGGTCGAGATCCGGCATTCTCGCTCGGAAGCGAGCTCGTTCTCGAGCCGCCCGGCACGGCCGCGCAGGAGTAGCCACGCGCAGCCTGCGCCGGCAACCAGACCGATGACGAGGAAGATCGCCTCCATGCCTACCCTGCCTTTCCCTTCGTGGGACAGAGGAAGGTAGCGCGGGCGCCGGACGGAGCATCGACCCGTAAGACACCAAATCCGGCGGGCCCGAGAGCTCGCCGGATCTGGTGGCCGTAGCCTAGAGCGTCGTCACCGACGGGTCAAGGCTCCGGTCGCCACGGATTTCCCGCAACGTGCGGGTTTTTTCGCCACGCAGAGGTCCGTCGTGGCCGCGAAGCCGGGCGTGGGCTCCTGGCCCGGGAGCGCTCTGCCTAGGCTTCGGCCTTCGCGCTCGGCTGCGCTCCCGCTCTGCGGGTGGATGCCCGGGAGCCCCGCAGGACGAGCACGGCGTAGATGACGCCGAGCCCGATCGCGCCGATCCCGCCCTGGGAGCGAACGTCACTCGTCTCGCTCTCGACGAAATCGCGCTCGTCGAGGCCCTTCGCCTCGTAGTAGTCGGGGACGTCGACGCCGTGCTCGATCGCAGCCTGCTCGTAGTCGTCGAGGAACGTCCCGACGGGAGGAAGCCCTGCGAACGTGATGATCCCGGTGACGACGAGCACGACGAGAAACGGCTTGACGAGTGTCCGTCCGAGCGGCTTGCGAAACAGGACGAGCACGGCGGACGTGAGGCCGAGAATCGCGGCCGGAGCGAGAAAGATCGCCACCGGCACCCAGCTCGAGAAGCCCTCGCTCGCGGCCCGGTACATGAGCCGGGCGACGGATGCGGCGGCGAAGCCGTAGCCGATCAGAAGCAGGATTGCGCCGATCCTCGGGAGCACCATGGTCTGCCCAGTGTAGGACGACAGCCTTTCGTCTAGGTTGGTCGAGTGGGAGAGGATCTGTTCGGCCCGGCCGGCCGGCTGGCGGCGACGCTCCCGGGCTTCGAGCTCCGGGAGGAGCAGGCCCTGCTCGCGGCCGCGGTGTCGGCCAGCCTCGAGGCGGGCGAGCACCTCGTCGCGGAGGCAGGGACGGGGACGGGGAAGAGCCTCGCGTACCTGCTGCCTGCGTTGTGCTCGGGAAGGCGGGTCGTCGTGGCCACCGCGACGAAGGCGCTCCAGGAGCAGCTGCTCGTCAAGGACGTCCCGGCCGCCGAGGCGGCACTAGGACGCCCGGTTGCGTGCGCGCTTCTCAAGGGCCGCGAGAACTACCTGTGCCGGCGGAGCCTCGACGGACTCGCGCTGCTCGGCGGCTCGGCCGGCGCCATGTTTCGGTCGGCCGAGGACGCGCAGCAGTACGAGGAGCTTCGCGACTGGATCGCGACGACGCGGACGGGCGACCGGGCCGAGCTCCCGTTCGAGCCGAACGCCTCGCTCTGGGCCGAGCTCGCTGTCGGCGGCGACCGCTGCCTGGGCCGGAGCTGCGCGGCCCGGGGAGTCTGCTTCTCGGAGGGAGCGCGTGAGCGTGCGGCGGGAGCGGAGCTCGTGATCACGAACCACGCCCTGTACCTGGCGGATCTGGCGTTGCGGTCGCGCGGGGCCTCGCGGGAGGCGACGGTGCTCCCGGAGCATGACGCGGTCGTCTTCGACGAGGCTCATCGGCTCGAGGATGCGGCGGCATCGTGGCTCGGGGGCCGGGTGTCGATCGCCGGTTTGCGTCGCCTCACCAGAGACGTGGAGCGGACGACTCGTGAGCGAGACGAGACGCCTCCAGCCCGGCTGCTCGACGAGATCGAGCGGACCGGTGCGGATGTGATGGCTGCCGTCCACCCGGAGCGCGGCCGCCGGCGGCTCACGGCGCCGGACGCCGACGCTGCGCTCGATCTCGCCGTCGGGCTCACGGCGGCTCTCGGGGCGCTCGCCACTGCCCTCGCGGGAGTCGGAGACGAGGCCGACGCACTGGCGCGGCGGGCGCTCACCATGGCCGACGATCTCGAGACGAGCTTCGAGCTCGACGCCGACCACGTGTCGTGGGCAGAGCCCGGGGCCATCTCCTGGGCGCCGGTGGACGTCTCCGGCGTGCTCCGGGAGGCTCTCTGGGAAGGCGGCGTGACTGCGGTTCTCGTGTCGGCGACCCTTCAGGTCACGTCGGGCCTCCGGCCGGAGGACGATTCCGGCGATCTGTCGTTCGTCCGCCACCGGCTCGGGCTCGACGACGCGCGTGAGTTGGTCGTGCCGTCGCCGTTCGACTTTCGCGAGCAGGCTCTCGTGTACGTTCCGTCGCGCCTGCCCGAGCCCCGTGCGCGCGACTACTACGAGCGGCTCGCCGAGGAGGTGATCCGGCTGTGTGCGGCCTCCCGCGGGCGAGCGCTCGTCCTCACGACGTCCTACAGGTCGCTCGAGGAGCTCGCAGCGCGCGTTGCCCCCTCACTGCCGTACCCGGTGCTCGTCCAGGGCGACGCGCCGCGCGAGCGCCTGCTCGAGCGTTTCCGCGACGAGGTCGCCTCGGTTCTCATCGCCACCGCGACGTTCTGGCAGGGTGTCGACGTGCCCGGCGAGTCGCTCTCGCTGCTCGTGATCGACAAGCTCCCCTTCGCGCCGCCCGACGATCCGCTCGTGCAGGCTCGCTGCGAGCGGATCACCGCGGCCGGCGGCGACTGGTTCGGCGACTACTCGGTGCCGACGGCGATCCTGCAGCTCCGCCAGGGCGCCGGGCGGCTGATCCGTTCGCGGCGCGATCGGGGAGTCGTCGCGATCCTCGACACGCGCCTGCGCACGCGGGCCTACGGCCGGCACTTCCTCGAGGCGCTCCCCCCGTGCCGGGTCACGTCGGAGGCTGCCGAGGTCACGGCGTTCTTCGAGGCGGTCGACGACGGTGAGATGACCGCCTGAAGCACCACCCCGTCGCCTGGCCCCGGTGCACAATGGGATGACAACGCCGGGGTGGCGAAACTGGTAGACGCGGGGGACTTAAAATCCCCGGCCCTCTGGGCGTGTGGGTTCGACTCCCACCCCCGGCACTCGGGACGGGCTTCGTGCCCGTCCCGCTCGGGGTGTGCGGGTCGTGGCGTCGCCCTTCTTTCGCACGTCTCGTGCATAAAAAGCATCTTGCAATATGCCGTGTATAAACAAGCTGCGGCAAATAAAGCAGTTGAAAGCATCGGTTGAGCAAGATGTGTGGACGGCACGTCTGCTGCCCGGCCCACCGACGTACACTGGGGCCGCGTGGACGCCCTCGAGCTCCAGTCCCTGACGCGGCGGTTCGGAGCCCGCGTCGCCCTCGACGGTCTCTCGCTCACGGTTCCGGCCGGGACGCTGTTCGGGCTGCTCGGGCCGAACGGTGCCGGCAAGACGACGGCGATGCGGATCGTGCTCGGGATCCTGGCGCCTGACGCCGGCCGGGTTTGCTTCCGCGGCCGGGTGATCGGTGAGCTGGATCGACGCCGGTTCGGGTACCTGCCCGAGCAGCGTGGCCTGTACCCGCAGATGCGGGTGCTCGATCAGCTCGTCTACCTCGGACGTCTGCACGGGCTCGATCGGATGGAGGCCGAGGGGGCCGCCGTTCGCCTACTCGAGCGACTCGGGCTTGCCGACCGGGCGGGCGACCGGCTGGAGCAGCTCTCGCACGGCAACCAGCAGCGTGTCCAGCTCGCCGCTGCGCTCGTCCACGATCCCGAGGTGTTGATTCTCGACGAGCCGTTCAACGGCCTCGATCCACTCGCGGTGAGGACGCTCGCCGGGCTCCTCGCGGAGCTGGCGGAGGCCGGACGAACGGTCGTGTTCTCGAGTCACCAGCTCGGCCTCGTCGAGGATCTCTGCGAGCTCGTCGCCGTGATCGACAGCGGACGGGTCGTACTGTCGGGCGAGGTGCGAGCGCTGAAGCGGCAATCGGGCCGGCGCATCCTGCGTGTCGACGTCGAGGCGGATCCGGCGGTCTGGATTCCCGAAGGGATCCGGGTCGCCTCGACTGGCGCCGGAGGGATCCGGCTCCTGCTTCCCGCATCCGCCGACCCGCTGGCCGTTCTCGACGCGGCCAGGGCGACCGGGACGGTTCGCGACTTCGCGCTCGAGCTGCCGAGCCTGGACGACCTGTTTCGCGACGCGGTTGCTCCGTGACCTTCGCCCGCACGGTCGCGCTGATCGCTGGTCGCGAGATCGTCGAGCGGGCCCGAACTCGCTCGTTCCGCGCGATCACGCTCCTGCTGGCCGCGTTCGGCGTCCTGCTCGTGCTCGTGCTGCCACGACTCGTCGAGACGGAGGCGCCGAGCTTCGAGGTCGGCCTCGTGGGAACGGCGTCGGCCCTGGGAGACGAGCTCGGCGCCCGCGCCGACGCGGTCGGTGCCGACGTCACGGTGCGATCGTTCGCCGGCGAGGCGGCGGCGCGCAGGGCGCTCGAGCGCGAGACGCTCGATGCGGTCCTGCTGCGGCGCGGCGACACCACGACGTTGCTCGTTCGTGAGAGCCCGGCGCCGGCGGTGCTCGTCGTCCTCGTCGACCAGGCAGCGGCCGGAGCCGAGATCGAGGCGGCGCTCGCCGGGCGGGGAATTCCACCCGACGAGGCGGGCCGGATCCTCTCGCCGTCCCCACTCGAGGTGCAGAGCCTTGGCCAGGACGCCGATGACCAGGCCGACCAGACGCTCGGCTTTCTCGTCGCCGTCGTGCTGTTCGTGGCGCTGCTCGTCTACGGATCGGTGATCGCGACCGGCGTGGCCGAGGAGAAGGCAAACCATGTGAGCGCGATCCTGCTCGCTGTCGTGCGACCGTCGCAGCTGCTGACCGGGAAGGTGGTCGGGTCGGCCTGCTCGGGCTGGGTCAGCTCCTGCTCATGGCGCTGCCCGCGCTGGTTGCGGCTGCTGCGGTCGGGTCGCTCGACCTGCCGACGGCCACCCCGCGCGCCGTCGGAGCGATGCTGCTGTGGTTCGTGCTCGGCTACGTCCTCTACAGCACCGCCTTCGCGGCTCTGGGTGCGATCGTGGCCCGGTCGGAGGAGGCGGGCTCGGCGACTCTCCCGCTCACGGCGGTCCTGGTCGTGGGCTACTTCCTTGCGCTCGAGGCGGCGCAGGATCCCACGTCGACGCTCGTCCGGGTGGCGTCGCTGCTGCCGCTGTTCGCGCCGCTCGTGATGCCCGTTCGTATCGGCGCCGGATCGGCCGCAGCATGGGAGATCGTCCTGGCCGCGACGCTCACCCTGGCAACGGCCGTCGTGCTCGTCCGGCTCGGGGCAGCCGTGTACAGCCGGGGTCTTGCGGCGACCGGACCGCGGCTGCGCCTGCGTGAGGTGCTGCGGCGGGACGCGTGAGGCCAGGAGCCTAGCGTCGCAGCGAGGCGAGGTCGAGCGCAACCCCGTGCAGGATGTCCGTCTCGGAGATCTCGAGCTCGTCGAGCTCGAAGAACCCGACGATCTCGGTGAGCGCGGTGGCGCCCGCGGCGATCACGTAGGCGCGATCGGGGTCGATCCCGGGCCGGCGTGCCAGCGTCTCGACGGGCGTTCGTGCGAGACGGTGCGCTTCGGCGCCGATCCAGGCCGCCGGCAGCCGGTGACCGTGGAGCGCCGCGGGATCCTCCTTCGGAAGCCCGAGGTGCAGCGTCCCGAGGGTCGTGACGGTTCCCGCGGTCCCGATCCCGCGCGCGGGCAGGACGTCGGCCGGGACGCCGTCGAGGAGCAGCGAGCGGATGTACAGAACGAGCGACTCGAGCTCGCATCCGCCCGGGGGATCGCAGCGCACGAAGCGCTCGGTGAGGCGCACGCAGCCGAGCTCGAGGCTCCGGTGAAACAGGATTCCGGCGTCGTCGCCGACGATGAGCTCGGTCGAGCCCCCGCCGAGATCGACAACGAGCGTCGGCTCGGTGAAGTCGCGCCCTGCGGCCACACCGCCGAAGGTCAGGAGTGCCTCCTCGTCGCCTGACAGCAGCCGCGTCGGCAGCTCGAAGCGGGTTTCGACCTCCGCCAGGAACTCGTCGGCATTCCCGGCGTCGCGAACGGCGCTCGTCGCGAAGGCGAGGGCGCGCTCGGCGCCGTGCCGCTCGATCGCCCGGGCGTACCGTTCGAGGCAGGCGAAGACGCGCTCCATCGCCTCCGGCACGAGCCGGCGTCCGGCATCGACGTCCTGACCGAGCCTCGTCACCGTGAGGAGGCGCTCGACCTCCCTGGCCTGTCCATCGATGACATCGGCGACGAGGAGCCGCGTCGAGTTCGTGCCGAGGTCGACGACCGCGACACGGGTCACTTGGCGGGAACCACTGTCCTGAGCAGGCGGTACAGGCGAAGCGGCTCCTCGAGTGCCCAGCGCAGCGTGTCGAGCTGCGACCGCGACGCCTGCAGGTCGGCGAGGCTCTCCTGCAGGCGCAGCTGGCTCGCCGCGAGACGTTCGCTGCGGACGGCGAGCCCCTCGCTTCCCGCGGCCAGGCGTGCGAGCGGCGGCTCGAGCACGTCGCCCACCCGTCCGGAGGCCTTCAGCAGACGCAGGATCGCCAGCGTGAGCCTGACGAGCGCGACGATCGCCGCGACGAGCACGACGCCGATCGCAACCCACAGGAAGACGGGCATCCGCAGATCGTATCGGGCGCCACCCCTGGGCCCACGGTCGTGGCTATACTTGAGGTCGCGACGCGGGGTGGAGCAGCCAGGTAGCTCGCCGGGCTCATAACCCGGAGGTCGCAGGTTCAAATCCTGCCCCCGCTACCTCAAAGGCCCTGGAAACAGGGCCTTTTCGCTGCTTAGGTCGACAGGGTTGGTGCCTGACCTTTGCCCATTTCGATGGCCGGTGTCAGCGGTCTGTGGGTTGAGGTCGCCAGGTGGAGCACTCCTGTCCATGCTCGGGCGCCCTCACCGAGGAAGGGCGGACGCAGGCCGGCACATAGCAACCGGCTCAGTTGTAAGTAGTGAAATTGTCCGAAAACACTTCAAAAGTGCTATATTTATCCGTAACGCGGACAAGATCGGTGCATATAGCCGGGCTGCCGGAGGTGTTCGCGGCTGATGCAGCGCCGAGGAGCACGCTGTCTGACGCGGTCGCGCGCGGCGAGCTGCGTCGTCTCGCCCGTGGCGTCTACACACGGAATCTCGACGATCCGGCTGGCGAGGTCATCCGTCGCCACCTGTTTGAGACCGTCGCGGCGGTGTGCCCCGGAGCGTTGATCTCTGATCGCTCGGCACGTCTGGGTGGTGTGCCGAGCGAGGACGGTTCGTTGTTTGTCGTCCACGAGCGGCGTAGCGAGGTGGCGCTGCCGGGCCTGACCGTCCGGCCGCGGCAGGGGCTACCCGCGACCGAGGAGGATCTGCCGATGCCAGCCGGGCTCGCGATGAGCTCGACGGCGCGGGCGCTGCTTGAGAACGCGGCCCTCAGCCGGGGGCGCGGCCGGCGTGTGCCGAGAACGCTGACACGGCCCGAGCTCGAGGAGTGGCTCGAGTCGCTGCTCGCCCAGCGTGGCGAGGACGGGTTTCGCGCCCTGCGCGAGCAGGCCAGGGCGCTCGCGCCGAGGCTCGGGCTCGACGGGGCACTGGCCTCGGTCCTCGATCCGCTGATGGGAGCGTTGCTCGGGACGCGCCACGACGGAGGGTGTCCGACTTCTTGTGTAAGCGGGTCAGGGTAGTCGGTCTCCGAAGTGGATTTTGAATGCGAGCAGTGCTGATGTCCAGTTGTAGGTCTGGCGCCAGTTGCGCTGGGCGTTTTGGATTGCGAGGTAGATCAGTTTGCGGGCGGCCTCCTCGGTTGGGAAGTGTCCTCGGGTCTTGATCGTTTTGCGGATCTGGCGGTGCAGCGCTTCGATCGTGTTGGTGGTGTAGACGACGCGGCGCACGTCGGTGGGGAAGGCGAGAAACGGGATCACGTGCTCCCAGGCCTCGTGCCAGGTCTTGGCGATCATCGGGTACCGCTGGCTCCAGGCGGCTTCGAAGGCGGCGAGCGCTTCGGTTGCCGCGTCAGCGTTGACGGCGGTGTAGATCGGTTTGAGGTCTTTGGCGACCTGGCGGCGGTGCTTGTCGGGGACGAAGCGCAGCGAGTGGCGGATCAGGTGGACGATGCAGGTCTGGACCCAGGTGTGCGGGTAGACGGCCTCGATCGCTTCCGGGAAGCCTTTGAGGCCGTCGACGCAGCAGATCAGCACGTCGCGGACGCCGCGCTGTTTGAGCTCGTTGAGGACGGCGAGCCAGAACTTGGCGCCCTCGGCGCTCTGGAACCAGAGCCCCAAGACGTCGCGTTCGCCCTCGAGGTTGACGCCGATCGCGACGTAACAGGCCTTGTTTCTGACAGCACCTGCGTCGCGGACTTTCACGACCAGCGCGTCGAGGAAGAGGATCGGGTAGACGTCCTCGAGCGGACGTGCCTGCCACTCGCGGACGTCCTCGAGAACGGCGTCGGTGACCCGGCTGATCAGGTCGTGGCCGACCTCGACGCCATACAGCTCGGCCAGGTGGGCCTGGATGTCGCGGACGCTCATCCCGCGCCCGTACATGGCGATGATCTTGTCGTCGAAGCCTTCGAAGCGCCGTTGGTGCTTCGCGACGATCTGCGGCTCGAACGAGCCCTGGCGGTCACGCGGCTGGGCGAGCCGCACCGAGCCGTGCCCGGTATGGATCGTCTTGGGCGTCGTCCCGTTACGGGCGTTGCCCACCCCGCCCGGCGGCGCCTGACCGTGCTCGTAGCCCAGATGCTCGGTCAGCTCGGCCGCCATCGCCCGCTCGAGCAGCCGCTTCGTCAGCCGCTGCAACAGACCCTCGGGGCCGCTGATCTCCTCCGGGGTACGGGCACCGGCGAGCAGCTCGTCGATCAGCTCGTCCGGTAGATCCGGACAATCACGGTCAGAGGCGGCGACTGGCATCGTCTCCTCCGGGTGGTGCTCGGACATGGTCTGGTCTCCTTTCCGAGCCGGCCCGCCGCTCCCGGCCCTCCGGGCCGGAAGCGGCGGCACCCGCTCAACTCAGACCACACCTACACAGAAAATCGGACAGACCCGAGATCGGCGAGATCGAGCGGTTCCCGAGCCCGGCCAAGCTGGCCGGCTACACAGGCCTCTGCCCCCGCGTGATCCAGTCAGGAGAGCGCGACTGGCGCGGCCCGCTCACAAAGCTCGGGCCCCGCTACCTGCGCTGGGCACTGATCGAGGCCGCCCACCGCGCCGCCCGCCACCCCGCCTACCGCGACCTCTACCAGCGCAAAAAGACACAACACCCCGGCAGCCGCGGCACCAAAATCGCCGCTGTCTGCGTCGCCAGAAAGCTCTCCGAAGCGATCTGGCACATGCTCACCACCGACACCCCCTTTGCTCCGGCAGGCGCCACGCGGGATCTGGCCGCATGACGGCCCACGGATGAGATGCGCCACCGGAGCAAGCCCCAATCAACCCAGTCACCCACCAGGTGCCATAGAGAGATGAGCACACTCCACACCCACCAACAGAAGGAGACCGACCACACCACACCACGACACTTGACAACCGGCCCCTCTTCATAGAGAGATCCCGCCCCCTACATCTCGGGTTCCTGGCCCGGCTCGGGCGTGGCCGACCGGTTTCTGGCCGGTTCGGGCGTAGCCGACCACCCGCTCTTCGTAGGGGCCGGATCTCACCCGGCCCGGGGTCGTCCGACCCACCCCGCTAGGGTCTCGTCCATGGAGTTCCGCCGGATCGGCGCGCTGCCCCCGTACGTCTTTGCGGCCACCGACAGGCTGAAGCTCGACCTGCGCCGGGCAGGCGAGGACGTGATCGACCTCGGCTTCGGCAACCCGGACATCGCCTCGCCCGAGATCGCGGTCGAGAAGCTCGCCGAGGCGGCACACAAGGAGCGCAACCATCGCTACTCGGCCAGTCGCGGGATCCCGAACCTGCGGCTCGCGATCACGGATCTGTACCGCCGCAGCTTCGGGGTCGAGCTCGATCCCGAGACCGAGGCGATCACGACGATCGGCGCCAAGGAGGGTCTCTGCCATCTCTGCTGGGTGCTGCTCGGGCCGGGCGACTCGGCGATCGTCCCGAGCCCGAGCTACCCGATCCACATCTGGGGGCCCGTGCTCGCAGGCGCCGACGTGTCCCGGATCGCGATGGGGACGGACGAGGATCTGTACGGCAACATCGTCGAGGCCTACGAGCGATCCTGGCCCCGGCCGAGGGTGCTGATCCTGTCGTTCCCGCACAACCCGACGACCGCGACGGTCGACCTCGAGCTCATGCAGCGCGTCGTCGACTTCGCGCGCGAGCACGAGCTCGTGATCGTCCACGACTTCGCCTACGCCGACCTCGGGTTCGACGGGTACTCGCCGCCGTCGATCCTGCAGGCAGAGGGCGCCAAGGAGGTGGCGGTCGAGCTGTACACGCTGACGAAGTCCTTCTCGATGGCGGGCTGGCGCGTCGGCTTCCTCGTCGGCCGGCCGGACGTGGTCCAGGCCCTGGCGCAGCTGAAGTCGTACCTCGACTACGGGACCTTCCAGCCGATCCAGATCGCCGCGATCGTCGCGATGAACGAGGCGAGCGAGTACCCGCTGCACGTCAACGAGGTCTACCGGTCGCGGCGCGACGTGCTGTGCGACGGCCTCGATCGGATCGGCTGGTCGTTCCCGAAGCCGCGCGGGACGATGTTCGTGTGGGCGCCGATCCCCGAGCCGTACCGTGACCTCGGCTCGCTCGACTTCGCCCTGAAGCTCATGCAGGATGCGGGCGTGGCGGTGAGCCCGGGGGTCGGCTTCGGGCCGGGCGGCGAGGGCTTCGTCCGCTTCGCGCTCGTCGAGAACGAGGAGCGGATCCGGCAGGCCGTGCGCGGGATCCGGGGCGCGCTCCCCGAGCTTCGCTGAGCGAAGGCTACCCCTCGCCGGTGCCGATCCGGGGAGCTCCGGGCGAGACCGGCATCCTCGCGTAGATGCGAAACCACGGGAGCACGAGCAGCGCGCAGATCCCGGAAGCCCCGGCGGCGACGAGGAAGGGCAACGCGACGTCGGAGTGGTACAGCGGCACGTAGACGAGCGGAGCGATCGCGACCCCGACGAACTTGAAGGCGCTGTAGACCGACACCGACCCTGCCCGGTTCTCCGGGAAGCGCTCGACGACGATCGTGTTCAGGCCGGCCCACGCGAACGCCGAGCCGCAGCCGATCGCGAAATACACGAGCGCGAAGCTCCACGGGCCGGGCACGAACGCGAGCGCGAGCACGCCGAGCCCGCAGCCCGTCACGCCCAGGAGCGAGGTGCGCGGCCGGCCGGCCCGGTCGACGACGGCGCCGGCATAGCGGCCGAAGACCATGCCGCCGACGCCGTAGGTCGCGACGACGAGCCCGGTCAGCCCCGACCCCAGTTCGAACACGTCGACGCAGACGAGCGTGACGAGGAACCCGATGGACGTGAACCCGAGGTACCCGGTCGCGGCCTGGGCCGACAGGAGCGCGAGCCGGCCCCGAAGCAGCGAGCGAAGCCGTGCTCGCGGCCGGTCCGGCGCCCGGCGGCTCACCTCGAGCTTCGTGAGCACGAGGGCGAACGCGACCACGGCCACGAGCGCGAAGCCGAGCCGCCAGGACACCTCGCCGAGGGCACCGCCGAGCGCGGGTGCGAGCGTCAGGCCGGCGACCTGGACCGCGGCGAACGTGCCCACGGTCCTGCCGAGGACCTCCGGGGGCACGGTCTCCGACAGGGCGGCGAGCAGGATCGGGGTCAGGAAGGCGTTGGCCGCTCCGGTCAGGCTCCGCGCGCCGATGAACGTCCAGATGTCGGGAGCGAAGGCCGCGACGAGCGAAGCGCATCCGAACACGAGGTACGCGGTCCTGACGACGCGGGCGGGGCCGAGGCGCTCGCCGATCGTCCCGGACACGAGCTGGAGGCTCGCGAACGGGATCATGTAGGCGGTGATCGAGGCCGCCACGAGGCCGATGGTCGTGTCGAGGCCGTCCGCGACCGCCGGGATGAGCGGCTGGAGCATCGCCCCGCCGAACGGGCCGAGGAACCCGCCGACGTAGAGCGGGAAGCGCGGGGTCGCGCGGTGGGCCAGGCCGGCTCCTACAGCCCGCCGGGAGCCGCGTTCTCACGGAGCTCCGCCTGGCGCAGCTCGATGGCCTGCTGGAGCGCGTCCCGGAACTCCTGGTCTTTGCGCAGGAAGCCGACGTGCTCCTGCTCCTGGTCACCGGCGTTCACGACGTCGAGCGAGCCGGTGCCGATCACCCGGTCCCAGAACGTGCGGATGTAGTGGACCTCCTGGACGCGCTCGAGCCCCATCGAGACGGTCGACTGGTTGAAGACGCCGGAGAGCGCGATCAGGCGCCTGTTCGTCAGGATCCACCGCGTCGCCCGGTTCTGGAAGATCCGCACGATGAACCAGGGCAGGTAGAGACCGAGCGTGACGATGAGGAGCAGGAACAGCTTCAGCATCGAGGGGTGGACCCGCATGATCTCCGTCTCGCCTTCCTGCAGCTCCCAGCGCGCCACGACATCCTCCCCTCGGGTTTGACCCGCGTAGGCTACGCGGTGGTGAGGCCGGAGCCCTTCGTCGCGTCCCTCGCGCGGGCCCGCTTCGGGGATGCGTTCAACTTCTATCGCCACGGCCGCGGGGCAGCCCTGCGTCGGCGACGCCTACTCGAGTACCTCGAGTCACGCTGGGAGGCGCCGATCCTGCTCGTCGGGGAAGCGCCCGGCTACCGCGGTGCCCGGGTCTCAGGGATCCCCTTCACGTCGGAGCGCCAGCTCTCGGGCACGGGCTCTGCCGAGGCCACGGCGTCGATCGTGCAGCGGACGCTGACCGAGCTCGGGCTCGTCGACCGTGTCCTGCTCTGGAACGTCGTGCCGGCGCACCCTCACCGGCCGGGCGTGCCCGCGTCGAACCGTCCGCCGACCCGCGCCGAGATCGAGGCAGGGCGTCCCTTCGTGGACGCTCTCGGCGCCGGGAGGCTTGTCGTGCCCGTGGGGAGAGTCGCAGGGACGGCGCTTTGCCGGCCCTGGGTGAGGCACCCGTCCCGCGGAGGAGCAGAGGCGTTCCGCCGGGGCCTGCGGGAGGTCCTGGCCGGGCTCTGAGCGCGTACCGGTGCCGCCGGAGCGCGGCGCAGCATGCTCCTGCTAGACTGGCCGATCGGCGGGCCTGCGTCCGCCGCTTTTCTTGCCTGCGATGAAGACCTGGAACGCAAAGCCGAACGAGCTCGAGCGACGCTGGTACGTCGTCGATGCCGACGGAAAGACGCTCGGCCGGCTCGCGACCCAGATCGCCGAGACGCTGCGCGGGAAGGGAAAGCCCCAGTACACGCCGCACGTCGATACCGGTGACTTCGTGATCGTGGTCAACGCCGAGAAGATCGCCGTGACCGGCAAGAAGCTCGATCAGAAGCTGTATCACCGCCATTCCGGCTATCCGGGCGGGCTGCGCTCGCGGACGCTGCGAACCCAGCTCGAGCGCCAGCCCACGGAGGTCCTCCGGAAGGCCGTCAAGGGCATGCTGCCCCGCAACCGGCTCGGCCGGGCCCAGCTGCTGAAGCTGAAGGTCTATGCCGGCCCGGCCCACCCACACGAGGCGCAGCAGCCCGTCCCGCTGTCCACGGACGACTGAGAGCAACCCGATGAGCCAGATTGCCCAGTATCGCGGCACCGGCAAGCGCAAGACGTCGGTCGCGCGCGTGATCCTGCGTCCCGGCGACGGGACGTGGTGGATCAACGGCCGCCCGCTCGATGACTACTTCCCCCGCGAGGCACTCCGCCACATGGCGACGGCGCCGTTTCGCGTCTCCGGGCTCGAGGGACGCTTCGACGTCCGCGCCCGCCTCCACGGCGGCGGCGTCTCCGGCCAGGCCGGCGCGCTGCGTCACGGGATCGCCCGGGCGCTCGTCGAGGCCGATCCCAACCTCCGCGTCCCCCTGAAGCGCGAGGGCTTCCTCGCCAGGGACGCCCGGGTCGTCGAGCGCAAGAAGGCCGGTCTCAAGAAGGCCCGGAAGCGGCCGCAGTTCTCGAAGCGCTGATGCGCCCGCAGCGGCGGCTCGAGGGCTCGAACCCGCTCACGTAGGGCCGGCCCGGTCCGGCGTGCCCTCCCGCCCGCAGCGGCGATGAGACGCTACTTCGGAACCGACGGCGTCCGTGGCGTCGTCGGGGAGGATCTCACTCCGGACCTGGTCGAGCGGCTCGGCCGCGCCTTCGCGGGCTGGAGCGGCGGCCGGCCCGTGCTGATCGGGCGGGACACCCGGTCGTCGGGCGAGGAGCTCGAGCGCGCGCTCGAGCGCGGCCTACGCTCGGGCGGCTCGAACGTGTCTCTCGGAGGCGTGCTGCCGACGCCCGCCGTCGCGCTGCTCGCGCCCGCGTGCGGTGCCGTGATCTCCGCGTCTCACAACCCACCGGAGTACAACGGCGTGAAGTTCTTCGTCGACGGCTGGAAGCTCACCGACGCCGACGAAGAGGCGATCGAGGCGCGCCTGGACGACCCGCCGGCGGCGACGCCGGGCGGTGTCGAGCTGGTAGACGGCGCTGCCGCCCGGTACGTCGAGCGCATCGTCGAGCACTACGGCGTCCCGCTCGAGGGGATGCGGATCGCCGCCGACTGCGCAAACGGAGCCATGAGCACCGTTGCGCCGGAAGCCCTCCTCCGCCTCGGCGCCCGGGTGCGGGCGATCGCCTGCGAGCCCGACGGATCCAACATCAACGCCGCCTGCGGCGCCACCGACCTGGCGCTGCTGCGCCGCACGGTCTGCGACGGCGGGTTCGAGCTCGGGGTCGCGTTCGACGGCGACGGCGACCGCATGCTCGCGGTCGACGAGAACGGGGACGAGGTGGACGGCGACCGGATCCTCGCGATTCTCGCGCTCCACCTCGGCGTCTCCGAGGTCGCGGTGACGGCGATGACGAACCTCGGGTTCCATTGCCTGATGGCGGAGCGAGGGATCAGGGTGGTGACGACGGACGTCGGCGACCGCTACGTGCTCGAGGCGCTCCGGCGCGGAGGCGGCCGGCTCGGAGGCGAGCAGTCCGGCCACATCCTCTGGCTCGAGGGGCACACGAGCGGCGACGGGCTCGTCGCCGCGCTGCTGCTCTGCCGGGCGCTCGCCGAATCGGGGCAGACGCTCGCGGAGGCGGCGGCCGTGATGCCGGTCTGGCCGCAGGTCAAGGTGAACGTGAGCGTGCGCACGAAGGAGCTGCCGCGACGGCTCGTCGAGCGGGTCGCGGCCGAGAACGAGGCGCTCGCAGGGCGTGGCCGCGTCCTCGTCCGCCCGTCGGGCACGGAGCCGGTCGTGCGGGTGCTCGCGGAGGCCGAGCGGGCAGAAGAAGCCGAAAAACTGTGCTATAGGATGAGAGAGGTCGTCGAGGAGGAGCTCGGCTAGGCCGCAAGAATCGGGGCCCTGGCGGGCTCATCTGCTTCAGGAGCGCAGAACGCCCTGATGGTCGGACCGGCGAAGGGAGACCAGGCGTGTGCGGGATCATCGGATACGTGGGCGGCAGGCACGCTCGAGCGTTGCTGCTGCAGGGTCTCGAGCGGCTCGAGTACCGCGGCTACGACTCGGCGGGGATCTGCCTGCTCGAGGCCGGCGGGCCCGGCTACGTCAGGGCCGTCGGGAATCTCAGCAACCTCAAGGCGGCAGTCGCCGCCGGGGTCACGGACGCCACCACCGGGATCGGGCACACGCGCTGGGCCACCCACGGCCGTGTCAGCGTCGAGAACGCCCATCCGCTCACCGGCTGTGACGACG
>JAXLSU010000015.1:0-68646 GCA_046330455.1 Gaiellales bacterium | reverse complement strand
CGCGGAGGGTTCGCGGGTGTCTCGCCTCCGTCGGATCGGCGGTTGCGGGTCTGGCGGGCCATCCGGCTAGCGCGTCTCGCGATGGGGCGTGTGCGTCGCGCACCAGCGGCAGTACTTCTTGAACTCGACGCGGTCGGGCGTGTTTCGCTTCGACTTCATCGTCTGGTAGTTGCGGCGCTTGCACTCGGTGCAGGCAAGCGTGATCGCAACTCGCACTCCGGTTTTCTTCGCCACTGTCGGTTCCTCGTAGCTCGGCCAGAAAAGGGCGCCCCGGAACCACCTGCCCGCGGCGCGACGGGACATTGTAGCGGGCGCCCGGCCTGTGCCGCGAAAGTCCCGAACGCCGTGCTCCGCACGGCTCCAGGCAGGTCGCGGAGCGATAGCGGCGGCAGGACTCGAACCTGCGACACGCGGATTATGATTCCGCTGCTCTGACCAACTGAGCTACGCCGCCGTGCGGGCGCCAGTGTAGCAAGACCCGGGCGCCGCCCTGACGTCGCGCACGCGTCTCCCCTATCATCTCCGCGTGGCCGTCGACACCGTCGACACCCTCGCGCGGGTCCCCCTTCTGCAGGGCATCGAGCGGCGAGATCTCGAGCGACTCGCGAGATCGTTCCGCGAGCGGAGCTTCGAGGAGGGGAGCACGGTGACGCGGGAGGGCGAGGCGGGCGTCGGCTTCTTCGTGATCCTCGACGGTACGGCGACGGTGAGCATCGGGGGCGACGTGAAGACCACGCTCGGGCCCGGCGACTCGCTCGGCGAGATGGCCCTCATCGACGAGGGCCCGCGGACGGCCACGGTGGTCGCCGACGCCCCTCTGCGCTGCCTCGCTCTGTCGCCCTGGGAGTTCCGCGCCTTCGTCGAGGATCACCCCTCGATCGCCTGGCACCTGCTCCAGACGCTCGCGCGACGCCTCCGGTCGACCGAGGCCTGAGCGTCTGCCGGCACCGCGGGGCGGGCGAGATGAGATCCCGCCCCTACGACCCTGCCGCCGGGCGCCACACCCTACCCCTGACAGGACGAGATTCGACCCCGGCTCTCCCTAGACGACGTTGCGCTCGGGGCGCGTCGCTCCCGAGGCGAAGCGGTCGAGGGAGAACGGCCGCAGATCGAAGGGGGTCGGACGGTCGAGCGCCAGGAGCGCCGCGTGCTCGCCGACGACGGGCCCCTGCTGGAAGCCGTGTCCCGAGAAGCCCGTCGCGTACACGAGGCCGTCCGGGTCGGGGGTGCGGCCGACGATCGCGTTGTGGTCGGGGCTCAGCTCGTAGTACCCCCACCAGCCGCCACGGAACGGGACGTCCGCGAGGGCGGGGAGCCGGTGGACGGCGGCCGGCGCGAGCGCCTCGAGCGTCCGGGCGCGACCTCCCACGAGGAGCCCGGGCCTCTCCCGGTGGAAGTAGAAGCCCGTCGCGAAGTCGATCGTCAGCGGTAGCTCGTGAGGAAGCGGGTCGCCCGGCCCGGTGAAGAACACGTGCCGCGGCTCGGCCTCGACGGGTATCTCGACGCCCGCAGTTCGGCCGAGATCCCCGGACCAGACCCCGGCGGTGAGCACCACCCGGCGCGTCGCGATCCGTCCGTGCCGGGTCTCGACGGCAGCGACCCGGCCGTCCTCGATCACGATTCGCTCGGCGGCACAGCCCTGCACGATCGTCGCTCCGGCCTGCGATGCTGCCGACGCGTATCCCTGCACGGCGGCCTCCGGCGTCGCGTACCCGTCGATCGGGCAGAACGTCGCCGCCAGCACGTCCTCGACGTTGACGCCGGGAACGATCGCGTGCGCCTCGTCCGCGGTGAGGAGCCGCGACGGGACACCGTGCGCTTGCTGGAGCGCCACGCCCGCAGCGAACGCGTCGACGTCGGCCCGGTTCGTGAGCAGGAACAGGTAGCCCCACTGCTTGAAGTCGATCTCGCCGCCGGGCTCGTCCCCGAACTGCTCGTAGCGCCGGATCGACTCGAGGCCCAGACGCACGTTCAGCTCGTCCGAGAACTGGGCGCGGATCCCGCCCGCCGCCTTGCCGGTCGAGCCGGCGCCGAGCGTGTCGCGCTCGACGAGCACCGCGTCGGTGCAGCCGTTCCGGGTCAGGTAGTAGAGGGTACTCGCCCCCATGATGCCGCCGCCGATCACGACCACCTCGGCGCTCCCGGAGATACCCATCGGGCGAGGATAGTGCCTCGCAGGGTCGGCGAAAGGCGGTCCGGTAGCCTCCCCGGCCGATGGAGCCCGTCCTGCTCGCGCTCGCCGCGGCCGCGCTTACCGCCTGGCTCGGGGTGCTCCTCCTGCCGGCTCGCCCGTGGGACCTGCACCCGATCGCCGAGGACGAGCTCCGGCCGCCGGAGCCCGACTCGTGGCCTTCCGTCGCGATCGTCGTACCGGCGCGGGACGAGGCCGCTGCCCTGCCGCACACGCTGCCGGCCCTGCTCGCGCAGGACTACCCGGGGCCGTGGCGGGTCGTTCTCGTCGACGACCGCTCGAGCGACGGGACCGCGGCGGTCGCACGCGGCCTTCGGGACGGCTCGGCACGGCTCACCGTCGTCGACGGCGAGGCGCTACCCGCGGGCTGGGTCGGCCCGGGCTGGGCGCTGGAACAGGGCGTTCGCGAGGCCGCACGACCCGAGCCGGACCCCGCCTACATCCTGTTCACGGATGCCGACATCCGCCATGGCCCCCGTTCGCTCCGCCGCCTCGTCGGCGAGAGCGAGGCGGCGGGGCTCGCGCTGAACAGCCGGATGGCGCGGCTCCGGTGCCGGTCGCTCCCGGAGCGGCTCCTGATCCCACCGTTCCTCCTCTTCTTCAACCTCCTGTACCCGATGCGGCTGGCGAACGACCCGCGACGACGCCTCGCCGCCGCCGCCGGGGGCTGCGTCCTGCTGCGGCCCGAGGCGCTCGAGCGGGCCGGCGGCCTCGAGTCGATCCGGGGCGAGGTGATCGACGACGTGAACCTCGCCCGGGCCGTGAAGGTGTCCGGGGGCAGGATCCGGCTCTCCCTGAGTCGCGAGGACGTCGTCAGCATCCGGGAGTACGAGACCGTCGGCCCGGTGTGGAGGATGGTTCGCCGGTCGGCGTTCGACCAGCTCCGCTACTCCTGGCTGCTCCTGGTCGGCACCGTCGCCGGGCTCCTGCTCCTCTTCGCGGTTCCGGCGGGCCTGCCGGTTATCGCGATCGTCCTCGGCGTCTCCGGAACGATCTCGACGCCGGCCGCGATCGTGGCCGGCTCGCTCGCCGCTTCGGCGTTCGCGGTCTCGGCCCGCGTCTACCTCCCGTGCCTCGCCTACTTCGGGCTGCAGCGCGCCTGGACGCTCACGCTGCCCCTGGGCGGCCTGCTCTACGGCGGGATGACGGTCGACTCGGCCAGGCTCCACCTCCTCGGGCGCGATCGCGCCTGGTCGTAGGGAAGGACACCCACCCGGCGGCCAGAACCTCCTTTCCCGACCGGTATGAAGCCAGGACGGGGTCTGGAGGTCGCGACATGGCTGGCACAGCCCGGCCGGTACCTGGCCGTCCTCGTGCTCACGCTCATGTCGTTCCTGTTCCTCGCGGCGGGCCCGGACGAGGACTGGGCGCCGCTCGTTGCGATCGCCATCCAGGGGGCGACGCTGCTCCTGGCTCTGAGCACGTCCAGGGTGAACCCCCGGCTCATACGGCTCGCGCGGGCCCTCGTGCTCCTGTCCCTCGTGGTCGCGGCCGCCACGCTGTTTGCGAGCTCCACCGACTCACGCGCCGCCGGCTACGTCGCGAACGGGCTGCTCGTCGCCCTCGCTCCCCCCGCGATCGCCGCCGGCCTCGTCCGTCAGATGCGGGCACAGGGCGGCGTGACGGCCCAGACCGTGTTCGGGGCCCTCAGCATCTACGTGCTCCTCGGCATGTTCTTCGCGACCGTCTACCTCGCCGTCAACCAGCTGACCGGAGAGCCGTTCTTCACCTCGGAGCCGAGCCCGACTCCGCCGGACTTCCAGTACTTCAGCTTCGTCACGCTGACGACTACCGGCTACGGGGATCTCACCGCGGCGAGCAACCTCGGTCGCACCCTCGCGATCTCCGAGGCGCTCCTCGGGCAGATCTACCTCGTGACCGTCGTCGCGGCGCTCGTCGCGAACATCCAGCGCCGGGACATCCGGGGCCACGATCCCGGCCGCACCGGGTAGCACCCCACCGGCGCCGCCTCGCTACTTGATCAGCGAGAGGATCTTGAACATCGGCAGGTACATCGCGATCACGATGATGCCGACGATCAGGCCGACGCCGATCATGAGCAGGGGCTCGATGATCGACGTGAGCGACTGGATGGAGGCGTCGACCTCGTCCTCGTAGAAGTCGGCGACCTTCTCGAGCATCTTCTCGAGCTCACCCGTCTCCTCGCCGACGCGGACCATGTGCCCCACCATGGGCGGGAACACCGCATGCTCCATCAGGGGCTGCGCGATCGAGGAGCCCTGCTGCACACGGTCTTTGACCTCGGTGACGGCGTCCTCGATGAGGCTGTTGCCGGAGGTCGTGCCGGTGATCTCGAGCGCCTGGATGATGTCGACGCCGGAGGCGACGAGGCTCGCGAGCGTCCGGCTGAAGCGGGCCATCCCGACCTTCAGGACGACGGCGCCGATCCCCATCGGAATGCGGAGCCGGAAGCGATCCCACCAGCGCCGGCCGCTCTCGGTCTTCTTGTAGCGCAGGAACGCGAACAGCGAGATGCCCATTGCCGGGAAGACGATGAACCAGTACTCGCGCAGGATGTTCGAGCCGAAGATCACGCCCCGAGTCAGCATCGGAAGCTGGCCGCCGAGGTCGGTGAACAGCTTCACGAAGATCGGGACGAGGAACAGGAGCATGCCGACGAGGACGAGGAACGCGAACGTCATCACGAGCATCGGGTAGATCATCGCGCCCTTCACGCGGCGTTTGATCTGCATCTCCTTCTCGATCTGCAGCGCGACGCGGTCGAGCACGATGTCGAGGATGCCGGCGGCCTCGCCGGCCTCGAGCATCGAGATGTAGAGGCGGCTGAACGTGCGCGGGTGGCGCGCCATCGCCTCGGAGAGCAGCAGGCCGCCCTCGACGTCCGTGCGGACGTCCTGGATCACCTGGGCGAGGTTCTTGTCGTCCGTCTGCTCCTCGAGGATCGAGAGCGCGGTCACGACGTTCAGCCCCGACTCGATCATCGTCGCGAACTGGCGCGAGAAGACCTGCAGGGACTTCGCCTTGACTCGCTTGAGCGCGCCGCCGGCCTTGCCTTCGGCGGCGCCGCCCTCGTTCAGCTCGAGTGCGAGCAGCCCGCGCGAACGGAGCTGTTCCTGCGCCCCCGCGGTGTCGCGCGCGTGGAGCTCGCCGGCCAGCTCCTCGCCGGCGGAGTTGATCGCGGTGTAGGCGTAGGCAGGCACCCTCGACGGTGCTATCGGCTCCTGCGGGCCCACACTTGAGCCTCTCCCCGGCGTGTCACTCCTCCGGGGAGCACGGGCCCGCGTACGGGGCCTCAGACCGGCTCGAAACGCCCAGGCTCGACCTGCCGGGCGCGAGCCTCGGTCTCGAGCCGCTCCACGTGGGCTAGCGCCTCGGCGAGTGCGAAACGCTGCTCGTGGAGACTGAAGCCGGACGTGGCCCAGAGACGCTGCGCCACCTCGTAGGCGGTGCGCGCCCCGTCGACGAGCGCCGAGTGGGCGGCTTCGAGACGCTCCGCATGGTGAACGCGCAGCTCCTGCGCCCGCTCGGCAACCCGCTCGATCGGGTCGCGGTGCCCGGGGAAGACTAGCTTCGGCCCGGCCTCGACGAGCCGGGAGAGCGAGTCGAGATAGCGCGAGAGCGGGTCGGGGGCCGTGTCCTCCCAGCGGCCGATGTTCGGGGTGATCCCGGTGAGGATGACGTCGCCTCCGAACACCCGTCCGCGTTGCCGATCGAGCAGCACGATGTGGCCGTCGGCGTGCCCCGGGAGCACGAGCACCTCGTAGCTCACTCCCCCTACCTCGACGACGTCACCCTCGCCGACGAGCCTGGTCGGCGTCACCGGGACGACCGGCATGCGGGCCTCCGCCGCCGCCGAGGCGACCGCGAGATCGTCCGGCATCCCGTGCAGGCGCAGGAAGTCGAGGAACCCCGCCTCGTCGAGCTCGACCCAGGTGAGCTGGGAGAGCTCGGCATCGAGCGCTCCCTGGACGACCTCGGGCGCGCCCGTCAGCTCGGCGAGCGCGGCCGCGCCGCCGAGGTGGTCGGGATGGTAGTGGGTGACGACGATCCGGCGAATCGCGGGGCTGCCCAGCCGCTCGAGCGCCTCCTCCCAGCGCCGGATCGTCCCGGGCGTGCCCAGGCCCGCGTCGACGAGGGTCCACCCCTCCGGATCGACGAGCGCGTAGCAGTGGACGTGGTCGAGTGCCCACGGCAACGGCTGCGTGATCCGGATCACCCCGTCACCGAGGTCGGCGATCGTCGCCTGGGAGCGTGCGGGAGCCCGCCGGGTACCGTCCATCGAGGCGGACGGTAGCAGCGACGGGCCCGCCGGCCGTGTCGGGATCAGGTGATCTCGACGACGCGGATCGTGAACCGGGTGCCGTCGGGCTGGCTCACGAGGGTCACCTGCTCGCCCTTGCGGACGGTGATCGACTGCTGGCCGTCCGAGAACGACCCGTCGGTGAGCCCGATCACGACCGAGTCCGGGTTGATCGTCAGGATCGTGAAGGCCGGATCGACGGTCGGGAACGTGTCGCCGACGCCGAGCACCAGCGGGTGGCCGTTGACCGACAGCGCGACCTGGGTCGCCGTGGTCGGAGGCTGGCCTCCGGACGTGGGCGGATAGGCCGTCGGCGGCGGGGCCGTCGTCGGCGGCGTCGTCGTCGTCGTGGACGTTCCGGTGTCCGTGCTCGTCGACGAGGTGTCCTCCTCGACGACGAGCGGCGAGAACGGATCGGACGCCGAGAAGCGGCTGAAGGAGATCAGCTGGTTCTCGCCGGGAATCGGATACCGCTCACTCGCGGGAAGCTCCTTGACCGCAGCGGCGATCTCGGCCGGATCGGTCGGTACCGGAGGCGTGGCCTGAGCAGCCTCCTCGCCACTGCCGGCAGCATCGACCCCGGGGTTCGCCGGCGACTCGACCGTCGCGGCCGCCGGAGCGGCCTCCCCGGACGAGCCCTTGACCTGCTTCATGAGCTTTGGGCCCTGCCAGGCGACCATCGCGATCAGCACCGGGATCAGGATGAGCAGGAGCTTCTTCTGCTTCGCGTCGCGTCGCTTGCGCTTGTCCGCGGCACGATCGGCGGCCGTCTGCGGTGCCATCAGGGAGTCCCTCCAGGCGCGGCCTGCGATCCGTCAGGGCTCACCTGGACGGTCGAGCCAGGCTCGGTCGAGGTGGACGGCGTCGTGCTCCCGTCCTCCGTGGTGGTCGTCTCGCCCGTCGTCGTCTCCCCGGTCGTCGTGGCCTCTGCGGGCGTGGGCGCGTCGCCGGACGCCACCGCTGCAGCGAGCAGGGCCTCTGTCGCCTCCCCGTAGACGTAGGCCGAGACGACGAGGTCTGCCTGGACGTACGGGAACGGCTCCTCGTCGGCCTCGTCCGACTCGTGCCAGCTGATGCTGTCGACCGTGAACAGCGGACCGGTCGCGTCGAGCACGCCCTGGCGAATCGTGACCAGGTTGCGGAGCTGATACAGGAACTCCGTCAGGTCGTAGTAGTTGCCGACGACCGTGAGCGTCATCGGAAAGCGCGTGTACCCGGCGGCGAGCTCGGGAGCAGCCGGCTGCACGGCGGCCAGGGTCACACCGGCGCCGTCGGCGGTGTCGACGAGCTGGAGCATCGCCGCTGCCGGGCCGTCCTGGTTCGGCATGGCCTTCGCCAGCTCGACGAGGTCTGCGACCCGGATCAGGTTCTGCTGCTCCTCCTTGGCCGCGAGCTGCTGCTGCACCGTGGTGATCTGGAGCTGGGTGTTCTCGACCTCGGTGGCGGCCGCGCTCGCGTCCTCCTTCGCCGGGCGGACGAGGAGCATGTACCCCGCGATCGCCGCGACGAGGATTCCCGCTGCCACGAAGTAGAGAACCGGGATCTTCTTTGTGATTCCGCTCTTCACGCTTCCCACCTGTCCTGGCTACTTCAGCGCACCGAGGACGCTGAACTGGATCACCCACGTCTCGCCGATCTTCACGCGGCTCGAGGACTGGAGCTGCACGGCGGCAAAGGCCGGCACGGTCTCGAGACGGGCGAGCAGGTACGCGATGTCGCTCTGCGTACGCCCGAAGCCGGTGATGGTCAACGACGTCGGCGTGTTGGGCACCTGCGAGGCCGCGGTGGCCGCGACCGCCGCCGCACCGCCGCTGCCCACGCTCTCGGCCGCGGGGTTCGTCGACTGGAAGCCGTCGAACCACACGTCCTCGGGCAGCGTGAGCGAGAGCTGGCGGAGCAGGCGATCCCAGTTGAACCGCGTCGAGATCGCCGCCGAGAGCGCGGTCGCCCGGCTCAACGCCTCGCCTGCGAGTGCAGTGTCGTCGGTCGCCGAGGGAACGAGCTGAGCCTGCAGCGCGACGAGCTCGGCCTGCTTCTCCTCGAGCGCCTGCTCCTGGTCGGCAACGTCGTTGCGGGCCGACAGGTAGAGGTAGCCGACACCGGCGAGCACGACTGCCGAGAGACCGAGCGCGGCAGCCTGGAGGAGCCAGGGCCGGCCCGAGGACTTCGCGAGCTGCACATCCTTCGGCAGGAGGTTCAGCGACCGCATCAGCGGGATCTCGGGCAGCTTCTCGCCGCTCTTCGGCTTCCGCTCGGGCCCGCGATCGGCGGCCGTCGGCTGCTCGCGGTCCTCGCGGCGCTCGGGGCCGGCGCTGTCCGGCTTCGGGGCCTTCGCCTTCCGGCCGAGCTTCACGTCCTTCTTCCAGACGCTCTGCTTCGGAACGACGGCACCTGCGTCCGGCGCGTCCGGCTCGTCGCCGGCGGCCGCTCCGCCGGCCGCGGCGATGCCCGCGACGGCGGCGGCCTTCTGCTTGCGCCCGAAGCCGATCTGCTTCTTCCAGACGCTCGTCCTCTCGCCGGTCGCGGCAGGCGCGGCCGGCTCATCCGCTGCCGGCTCATCCGTCTCCGGGGCGGCGGAAGCCACGACCTCGGCGGGGGCCGGATCGTCCGCCGGGGCCTGCGGAGCGTCGTCGTCGACCTGATCCGCCTCGGGCCCGGGCGGCTCGGCGTCCGCGCTCGGCTCGGGAACGACGCGCGTGAACTCGGGTGCGGCCGCGTGTGCGTCCTCGTGCGTGTCCTCGACCTCGACGGTCGTTGGAGCCTCCGGGATCGTCTGTCCGACCGGCGGCAGCGCGAGCGGCTCCCGATGACGGGCTGCGGACTTCCTGCGCCGGAACAGCGACGAGAGCTTGATCTCCTTCTTCCAGACGCTCTCCGGCTCGGGGCGCGGGCCCGGCGTCTCGCCGGAAGACGCGCTGCTCGCTCCGTAGGCGGGAAGCGCCGGCTGCTTCGCCTTCTTCTGGCGGCGGAACAGCGAGGACAGCCTGATCTCCTTCTTCCAGATCGTCTCTCCGTCGGAGGTCGCCTCCGGAGTCGCCGCAGGCTCGTCCTCCGCCGCGCCTTCCCGACCGGAGCCGTCGCCGCGGCGGATCAGATCGGAGAGCTTGATCTCCTTCTTCCAGTCCATCAGATCCCCATTCCGAGGCCGATCGGGATTGCGAGCGAGGGATCGGCGTCGCCGTTCCCCGCCTTCTTGCCGTGGCCGATGTTGACGAGGGGGTCACCGACCCTGACCGAGACCGCGACCATGCGCTGGAGCGCCTCGGCAAAGCCGCCGAGCTTGGCGGTTCCGCCCGCGAGCACGATCTCGCGGATCCCGAGCGAGCCCGGCTGGTTCTGGTAGAACTGCAGCGACGAGACGAGCTCGCGCGCGAAGCTCTGGAGGTTCAGGAGAATCGCCTCGCGGGCCTTCGCCGCCTGGCCCTCGTCGACGCCGTCCGGCGTCACGCTCCCGTCGAGGCTGATCGCCCGCTTCAGCTCCTCGGCCTCGAGTGGCTCGATGCCGAGCTCGCGCGCGATGACACTCGTCAGGGCGGAGCCGCCCCAGTCGAGCACGCGCGTGAACTCACAGGAGAGCCCGTCGGTGACCGCGAGCGTCGACCGCTCGGCGCCGATGCTGATCGCGACGAGCGCGCTCCTCTCGCCATCGGAGGCAGAGGGACCGAGCGGTGCGAGCGCCCGCAGGAGCGCGAAGCCCTCGAGGTCGATGCCGACGAGACGGAGCCCGGCCTGCCGGCAAGCCTGGGCGAAGCTGTCGATCAGGTCGCGGTAGGCGACGACGAACAGCACCCGCCGCACGAGCTGGCCCTCGGCGTCCGTCGAGTGTGACAGTACCTGGTAGTCCATGACCGCCTCGGTGAGCGGGATCGGTAGCGCCTCCTGGGCGCGGAACCGGACGGCGTTCCCGAGCTGCTTCGGATCGTCGATGCCGGCGAGGTCGATCGTGCGGACGCCGACCCGGTTGTTCGCAACCCCGACGCGGACGGAGCGGCGCGGCAGCTTGTGCTGGTCGAAGAACGCCTTGAGCACGTCCGCGAGCGAGTCGACGTCCCGCACCTCGCCGCCCGAGACGATCCCGGGCGGGAGCGGCATCGACGCGGTCTGGAGCAGACGCGCCGAGCCGTTGAGCGAGACCCGCGCTGCGGCAAGCCTGGAGGCGCCGATCTTCAGTCCAACGATCTCGCGTCCCACGCTTCCTCCTTAGGCGGTGCGCAGCCGTGCGGCGAGCGGCGACACGACCTGACCGCTCGTCTTCCCGCGCTGGATCAGCTCGAGGAGCTGCTGGGGCCGGCTCGACCGGCTCATCGCGATCTCGTGCGTGACGATGCCGGAGAGCACGAGGTCGGCCAGCGCCTGCTCCATGGTTTGCATGCCCTTGCTGGAGCCCGTCTGCATGTTCGTGTAGATCTGCTCGAGCTTCCCCTGGCGGATCAGGTTGCGCACCGCGTCGTCGGGAAGCAGGATCTCGACGGCGGGGACACGGGCCGCCCCGTCCGTCGTCGGCAGCAGGTTCTGGGTCATCACGCCCTGGAGCGTGCTCGCGACCTGGACCCGGATCTGGCTCTGCTGGGCCGCCGGGAACACGTCGATGATCCGGTCGATCGCCGAGGGCGCGTCCTGGGTGTGGACGGTGCCGAACACGAGGTGCCCGGTCTCGGCCGCCGTCAGCGCGGTCCCGATCGTCTCGAGGTCGCGCATCTCGCCGAGGAGGATGACGTCGGGGTCCTCGCGGAGCGCGGCCCTCAGCGCCTCGCCGAAGTTGAGCGCGTCGGGCCCGATCTCGCGCTGGTTGACGATGCACTGCTTGTGCACGTGCAGGAACTCGATCGGGTCCTCGATCGTGATGATGTGATCCGGCCGGCTCTCGTTGATCCGGTCGATCAGGGCGGCGAGCGTCGTCGACTTACCGGAGCCGGTCGGGCCCGTGACGACGATCAGGCCGCGCGGGCGCTCGCACAGCTCGTAGAGCGAGGGCGGCATCCCGAGGTCCTGGAGCGACTTGATCCGACTGGGGATGAGCCGGAACGCCCCGGCGAGGCTCTCGCGCTGGTAGAAGATGTTCACGCGGAAGCGCGCGAGACCGGGGAGCGCGTACGAGAGGTCGATGTTCTTGCGCTCCTCGAGCTCCTTGTGCTGCTCGGACGTGGAGACCGAGTACAGGAGCTTGCGCGTGCGCTCCGGCGTCAGCAGGCCGAACTCCGCAAGGCGCTCGATCTTGCCGTTCACCCGGATCGCCGGTGCGCTGCCGGCCGTGAGGTGCAGGTCGGAGGCGCGCTGCTCGACGACGATCTCGAGCAGCTCGTCGATCGAGTACGCGGGGGCGCCGTCGTCGAGGTCGGGCTGATCCTGAGCTGGCGGGGTCGAGGAGAACGCTTCCATCGCTTCCACGGGGGAGCTATCGGCACGAAGCCCCGGTTCCCTTAGCGCCGCCTGTCTCCGGCTCTCGCGCACGCGCGCGCGTCCGACTCGACCTTGGAGCGCTCCGAACCTCGCCGAGCGGACCGACTCACCCGTCCGAGGGCGCGAAATCCCCCGACCGGGCACCGCAAGCCAGGGGGTTTCTCCCCCAACCGGGGGAAATGCCGCCTTCCCGAAGCCGCCGATACCTGCGGGGACAGCCGACGCCCGACCAAATGAAGGAGGAGTTAGAGCAATGATCCAGCGGCTTCGGAACCGGATCACGACCAGCGAGCGCGAGGGAGGCTTCACCCTCGTCGAGCTCCTGGTCGTGATGATCATCATCGCGATCCTGCTCGCGATTGCCATTCCGTCGTACCTCGGGTTCCGCGATCGCGCGAACATGAAGGTCGCGGAGGCCAACGTCCGTGAGGCCGTCCCGGCCGCGGAGGCGTTCTTCGTCGACAACGGCGACTACACCGGCATGGCGCTCGCCGACCTGCAGGCGATCGACCAGGGCGTGTCCGCCACGCTGTCGGTGAACAACACCGGCGCGAACACGTACTGCCTCGAGGACTCGAAGGGCGGCCAGACGGCCAGCTACACCGGCCCCGGCGGCTCGGTGGTGCAGGCGGCCTGCTAGCCAGCAGCTCGTACCGGCTCGGCGGAGGGGCGCGGGAGACCGCGCCCCTCCTGTTTCTCCCTCGAATTCGCCTTCAAGCCGTGCGGCCTCCCTGCCGATAGGAGTGGCGTGAAGAACAAGCTGCGTCTCCGTTTCGTCCTTCCGCTCGCTCTCGTCGCGGTCGGTGGGCTCGCCGTCTTCCAGCTCGGCCTGCTCGACCGCCTGACCGGCTCCGACGAGGATGCGAGCGCGACTCCCGCCCAGACCCAGCCCGTGACCGAGACGGTTGCGGGCGGCGAGACGGGCCAGGACGAGCCCGCGCCGGCGACGACCGGCGAGGAGGGTCAGGGAGAGAGCGAGCCCGAGAGCTCCGGGCCGACGGGCATCGAGCAGCTCGAGAAGAAGCTCCGCAAGAAGAGCGTCGTCGTGGTCGTCGTGTACATGCCCGAGAGCGACGTCGACACCCGCCAGATCGCCGAGGCCCGGGAGGGCTCCCAGGACGCGAAGGCGGGCTTCCTCGCCCTCGACGGCAGCGACGACGAGCAGATCGCCGAGCTCGCGGCGCTGTACGACATTCGCACCACCCCGACCGTGCTCGTGTTCACA
This sequence comes from Gaiellales bacterium, assembly GCA_046330455.1. Classification (GTDB taxonomy): domain Bacteria; phylum Actinomycetota; class Thermoleophilia; order Gaiellales; family Gaiellaceae; genus CAVQXR01. The sequence goes on along the minus strand of JAXLSU010000015.1, from coordinate 55,548 downwards.
AGGGGCCAGACGCTCCTGACGAGGATCACGGGCTACGCCGACAGCAAGGTCGTCGCCCAGGCCGCCCAGAACGCCCGCGAGCTCTCGTCGTAGCGTTCGCGCCAGACCTGCCAGGACCTCTCGAGGGCCGCCCCACCGGGCGGCCCTCGTCGTCGTGGGCTGCCGCGAGGGCGGGATGAGATCCCGCCCCTACACCCGGGCCCCGGCACCGCGCCACACCCACACACCTCGCAGGGCGGGATGAGATCCCGCCCCTACACGAGACCAAGAAGCGCAGCCTGTCCCGACGGCGGGCCCCGCCCACACGACGGCCCTGATTCGCCCCGATCACGCGACGGCCACGGAGGGGCCGGATCTCACCGCCCCAACCAGCCCCGCTCCCGGACGAGCGGCGAGGGCGGGATGAGATCCCGCCCCTACACGAGACCAAGAAGCGCAGCCCATCCCGACGGCGGGCCCCGCCCACACGACGGCCCCCTGATTCACCCCGATCACGCGACGGCCACGGAGGGGCCGGATCTCATCCGGCCCGACCCGCCCACCACCGACCCAGCACCGCGATGCCGCCACGCCCACGCCAACCCCGACGGGCGGGATCGATCCCGCCCCTCCCGCAGACCCGTCGCGACGACCGCCCAGCGCACCCCACCCCGGACGTAGGGGCCGGATCTCATCCGGCCCGCTCTCGCCCACCACCGGCCGGGCGCCACACACGGGAGGGGCGGCTCGCACCGCCCCTCCCGGCTCGTGAGCTCACGTTCCCGGTAGCTCGCGGAACAGGTTGACCGTGTAGGCGTCCTCGATCGTCGGGAACCACGGCGGCGGCAGGAAGAGCAGCGTCTCGTCGTAGGAGTAGTCGCGCGTGGCGAACATCGTCCAGTCGCCGCCGAGGTTCGTCGTCGACGAGCCCTTGTGAACCATGGTGTTCTTGATCGTGCTACTCGTCCAGCCCTTCCAGGTGCCGCTCTGGGCGAGCACGGCGGCGCGCCAGGTGAGGTTGTTCGGACACCACTGGGCGCCGTACACGTTGTTCTTGGCCACGAGGCCGAGCACGTCGCTACCGCTCGTGACGTAGCTGATGTCGTTTGCGATCACGATGTTGTCGTTCGACGCCACCGTCACGCGCCCGTTCACCTGGCCGGAGACGATCACGCTCTGCCCCGCGTAGACCGCTCCGTTGGACGGCACGTTGTACGTGGCCGGGCTGTAGTTGACGCAGTTCGGCTGGACGGCCGCGATGTCGTTGCCGCCCGAGCGGGTGCAGGTCTGGACGCTGAACGTCCCGTTCGCGTTGAACGTGATCCTCCACCCGTGCACGGCCGGGTTGTCGAGGTAGACGCCACCGACCTGCGCCGCCCGCTGCACGTCGACGAGCGAGGCGAGCAGGCTGTTGAAGTTGACCGGGTTCTTGATCACCGACCGGATCGTGTTGTGGTCGTACTTCTTCGCGCCGTTCTGAAGGGTCGTGCTGCCCGTGACGTTGTCCTCGGCGTAGATGTTGGCCTTCGCGATCCCGTCGTGGTCGATCGTGCCGTTCGCGTAGAGCTTGCCGTTCGTGGTCGCGCCGGATCCCCACGAGACGTCCCCGTTGACGATGCGCTGGAAGTCGGCGATCGAGGAGGGCCGGATCAGCGCCTCGACGACCCTCGTATCGTCCGTCGTGCCGACCTTCCGGCCGGCGGCGGTGATGTGCACGGCCTCCTCGCCCGGGTTGGGCGGGACGATCTTCAGGCTGTACTCGTAGCCGTTGCTGAGCGCGCGCCAGGTGTCGAACTCGTTCGGATACGTCCACGCGAGCCCGTACGACCACGCAGTCCCGGCGCTCACCTCGGTGCCGCCCGGCTCCTCGCGCGTTCCCTCGCCCGGATGCACCTGGTGCACGTAGTAGAGCCGGTCGTCGACGAGCTTTGCGACGTAGTCGTCGATTCCCGCCTCGGCCGCCTGCAGCGCGGCGTTGCGCTCGACCGCCTGGGCGCTCGAGTCGGCCTCCTCCTGCACCGTGTCGATGAGGAGCACCGACATCAGGCTGAGCATCGCGACGAGGAACATGACGAGGACCATCGCCGCGCCCTGCTCCTGCTTCAGTGCTTCGATTCTCGGTTTCATATGTCCGCCCGGAGCGTCACGCTCGTCTTGTAGGTGTACTGACGGTTGGGAGAGATCGACGTCGCCACCGTGACCTCGATGACGACGGTTCGCACCTGGGCCGGATCGGCGGTCACGACCCCGTTCTCGTCGAGATAGGTGAAGACGTTCGTTCCGACGAGAGAGCCGAACTGCGTGTCCCAGGAGCCGAGCGCCGGGATCTCCCACGGCGCCCCGTCGGTGTCGGTGCTGATCGCCCGTGCGCTCTGGAAGCTCGTTCCCGAGGCCCGGTAGGCGAGGCGCCGGAGATGGAAGGGCTGCTGGCGGTCGGGTGAGAGGAACTGGATCTGGGTCGCGCTGATGCTCTCGATCGGAGAGCTGTCGTCCACGCCGCTGTAGGCCTGGCGGAGATCCTGGGCGAGACGCTCGACGGTTCCCCGCACCTCGTGCTGGAGCACCGTCTGCTCCTCGACCTGGCCGCCGTGGCGCAGCGTCGAGCTGACCACGACCGAGAACAGGGCGAAGATGACGCCGATCAGCCCCATCGCGATCAGGAGCTCCACGAGCGTGAAGCCCCCCTCGCGGCCGGCACGCCGCGCGTTGCCGGTGCCCGTGCTCACAGCGGACAGGTGTTGAGGCTGAAGTTGATCGTCAGCGAGTTGGCGCCCGTGTTGACCGTGACCGACGTGTTCTGGCCGCTCTTCGGGTTCGAGACGCTGCACTTGTAGGCCTTGACGGTGTAGCCGCTGCCCACGGGCACGTTGTTGAAGGTGACCCTGCCGGTCCCGCTCGTCGTGCCGCTGAGGGTGAGGCCCATCGGGCCGCCGGACAGGGTCACGGTGGCGCCCGACTGGTTCGAGCCGCTTCGCCGCACGGTGACCGTCAGCGAGCCGGTCGGTAGAGCAAGGGCCACGCTCGTCGAGCTCCCACCGGGAACCGTGGCCGACTGCGCGTCGCTCTGACCGCTCTTCGTCCCCGTCACGGTGTAGCCGGTGCCGGCGGGGACGTTCGTGAACGTCACCTGGCCGCTCGAGTTCGAGGTCCCCGAGACGTTGACCCCGAGCGGTCCACCCGTCAGCGTCACCGTGGCACCGTTGACGGCGGTGCCGCCCCACGTCACGGTGGCGACGATGTTGCCCGTCGGCATCGCGATGCTCACGCTCGTCGTCGAGCCCGAGGCGACCGTGGCGCTCTGGGAGGCGCTCGTACCGCCCTTCACCGCCGTCACCGTGTAGCCCGCGCCGGGCGGGACGTTGACGAAGGTCACCTGCCCGTTGCCGTCGCTCGTACCCGAGACGCTGATCCCGAACGGACCGCCGGCGAGCGTCACGGACGCCGCCGAGACCGGGCTGCCGCCCCACGTGACCGTGGCGATCACGGTTCCGGGCACCTCGAGCGAGAGCACGACGTCGGTCGTGGCGGTCGTGTCGACCGTGAGATCGCTCACGGAGACGGTCTGGCCGTAGCTCGTCGCCGTGACGATGTAGCCGCCGCCGACGGGGAGACCGGTGAACGACGCGACGCCGTTCGCATCCGTCGTCGCGGAGATGTTCGTCGAGTTCGGGCCGCCCGTCACGGTCACGGTCGCACCGGCGAGCGCGATGCCGCCCTGGAGCACGGTGGCGTTGATGCCGCCGCCCGGGGGCATCGTCAGGTTGAACGTCGAGCTGAGGTCGGTCGGGTAGTTGTTCGGGACGTACTGCGTGACGGACGGCGTCGTCAGCGAGCTCAGGGTCGTTGCCGAGGCCGTGTACTGGAGCCCCGGAACGACCTTCTCGCCGGCGATCTCGGTGATCGTCAGCGGCGAGCCCGTGTAGGAGAAGACCTCCGAGCCGCGAGACGACGAGATGGTCACGCTGGCGCTGCCCGCGTACGTCGAGCCGTCGGTGTCCTTCAGGTTCACGTTCACCGTGGCGGGCCGGTAGATGCGGATCGCGGTGTTGAACGTCTGGCCCGGAGCGAGCGAGACATGGGTCGCCGCGCTCGGCGAGAGATCATCCTTCAGGACCTCGTACCCCGACAGGCTGGCCGAGAGGTCGTAGAAGTCGGACGCGCTCGGGTTGGGCGACAGGGCCGCGAAGGTGACCGTGCCCGTGGTGTCCGTCTTGTCGCTCCGGGGCGCGCTGGGTCCCGTGCCGAGCGCGACGGTCGCTCCCTCGACGGGAGTGTTGAGAGCGAAGTCGACGACCTGCACGTTCACGATCGCGAGGTTCACGCCGCCGTAGGGCGCCCGTGCGGGCGGGGCGACGTGGGTGACCTCCTGCGTCAGCTGCTTCGAGTCGCGCGCCCGGAGGATCGTGACCGTGACCTTCTTGTAGTTCGCCTGGGTCGCGTAGCTCGTCGGGGTCGGGTCGGCGACGTACTTGACGGACGTCTGGACGGTCAGCGCGAGGTTGCTGACCGTGACCGTCTTCGTGGCCTGGAGCTCGCCCGGCGGGTTGCCGTTGACGATTCCGACGTCGTCGTAGGCCATGCGGCGGATCGACTCGATCTCCTCCTGGGCGACTTGCTGCGCGATCGTGCGCTCCTTCGAGATGCCCGAGGAGACGATCGCACCGGTCAGCACCTGGGCCATCGCGGCCGCGACGACGACGAACAGGCCCATGGCCATGACGATCTCGATCAGGGTGAAGCCGGCCTCGGCGTTCCGGGTGCGGCGAGCCGCCCGGGTGGTGTGCTCACTCTCCCGACCCGTCGCGCTCCGCGGTGAACGCCTAAGCCAAGCTCTCATCGATCGTCGCTCCTCGTCGACTTTCCTTCCGTGTATCGGCCGTTTCCGGCTACGGTCGCGACCCCCGGAAGGGTGGGTACGCTCTCTCACGGTGCGGGCCCGGGAGCCGGTTCGCGCCCCCCGCACGGGGGAACCCGTGGGCACCCTTGCGGGGCCGGCTACACGAGCACGCGGCCGAGCTCCTCGACGGTCGTCATGCCCTGGAGGACCTTCTCGAGGCCGTCGTCCCACATCCCCCGCATGCCGCCCTTCCGTGCCGCCTGCTCGATCAGCTCACGGTTGGCCCGCTCCGAGGCGAGCCGCTCGAGCTCCTCTCCCATGACCATCAGCTGGAAGACGCCGAGCCGGCCCTTGTAGCCCGTGTGGTTGCAGCGCGGGCAGCCCTTGCGGCGGTAGAGGGGAGCACCGTCTGCCGCCGCGATCTGCTCGGGCGAGAACCGTGCCGCGACGAGCTCCTCGCGCGACGGCGTGTAGGCCTCGCAGCAGACCGAGCAGAGCCGGCGTGCGAGTCGCTGGGCGAGGACCGCCGTGACCGCAGAGCCGGTCAGGAACGGCTCGACGCCCATCTCGTTCAGCCGTGTGAGCGCGCTCGGAGCGTCGTTCGTGTGGAGGGTCGAGAGGACGAAGTGCCCGGTGAGCGCCGCCTCGATCGAGATCTTCGCGGTCTCGATGTCGCGGATCTCGCCGACCATGATCACATCCGGGTCCGAGCGCAGGATCGTCCGCAGCGCGCTCGCGAACGTGAGCTGCGCCTTCGGGTTCATCTGCACCTGCTGAACGCCCGCGAGGCGGTACTCGACCGGGTCCTCGACGGTGATGATGTTGATCTCCGGACGGTGGATCGCGTTCAGGACGGCGTAGAGGGTCGTCGACTTGCCCGAGCCGGTCGGGCCGGTCACGAGCAATGCCCCGGTCGGCTTGCGCACGATCACCTCGAGCACGGAGCGCATCTCCGGCGAGAAGCCGAGCTCCTCGAGCGTCGGCGGCCGGCGCGACTTGTCGAGGAGGCGGAGCACGACCGCCTCGCCCTCGACCGTCGGCAGGACGGCGACGCGGATGTCGAGCGCCCGGTTCAGCACCTTCGCGCCGAGCGAGATCCGACCGTCCTGGGGCTTGCGGCGCTCCGCGATATCGAGCTTCGCAAGCACCTTCAGCCGTGTGATCACGGCAGATGAGAGCTGCCTCGGCAACCGCTGCATCTCGTTCAGGATCCCGTCGACTCTGACCCGGACGACGAGCGCGTCGGGCACCGGGTCGAAGTGCACGTCGCTCGCACCGTCGTCAGCTGCCTGGAGCAGGATCGAGTTGACGAGCTTGACGAGCGGTGCGTCGGAGATCCCATCGTCCTGGTCGAGATCGTCGCCCTCCGGGATGTCGACCTGCTCCTCGAGCAGCGCGGTGCGCTCCCACATCTCGTTCGCGCGGACGATCTTCTTGAGCTCGGCCTCGATCTCGTCCTGCCCGGCGACGACGAGGTCGATCACGTACCGCGTCGCGAGGCGAAGCTCGTCGATCGCCTGGACGTCGGTCGGGTCGGCGATCGCGACTCGCAGCCGGTTGCCCTCGATCTCGTACGGGAGCGCCGTCGCGCGCTCGAGCAGGCTCGGGGGGATCGTCGCCGTCGCCGCCGGGTTGATCTTCTCGCGCCCGAGCTCGACGAACGCGAGGCCGTGCTGGGCGGCGAGGATCCGCGGCGCGAGGCCTGCCGCCACGATCGCCTGGGCGAACGAGCGCCGCCGCGCCTTGCCGCGCGCCCGTGAAAGGGCCTCCCCGCTGAGCAACGCCGTCGCCTCGATCAGGTCTGCGACGAGCTCGGCGATCGTCCGGTCTTCGGCCGGCAGCACCGGCTCGTCGGCGTCCTCCTCGTAGGCTGCCGGGTCGGCGTCGTCAGGCGCGGGGCCATCGTCGCTCGCGTCCGGCGTGGCGGCAGGGTCGGCGAGCGCAGCGAGGCGGCGGCGGAGGTCGTCGGTGTTCACTGCCCTTCCTCTATCGGCTCACCGGGCTCGGTCCGTGAGCGTTCGGTGGAGCCGGCGGCGCCGGACTACGGACGCGGTCAGAAGAGGCCGAGGTACCCGTCGAGCAGCTCGTCGCCCGCGAACACGGCGACGATGCCGCCGATTGCCATGAAGACGCCGAACGGAACCTTGGTCTTGCGGGCAGCGGCACCGTGCCGCGCGAGCAGCACCACGCTGACGAGCAGGCCGACGAGCAGCGCCACCGCCATCGCGACGGCGGCATCGCGGCCGAGGGCGACACCGAGCAGCAGGGCGAGCTTCACGTCGCCCATCCCCATCCCGGCCGGATAGGCGAGCAGCACGGCGAACAGGAACCCCGAGAGCGCCAGCGCGGCGAAGACCCACTCCGCCCAGCGTTCCGGCGCGATCGCGAGGTTGGCGACGAGCACGATCGCCGTCGCCGGCAACACGATCCGGTCGGGCAGGATCTGGTGCTCGGCATCGATCGTCGCGAGGACGACGAGACAGATGATGAAGAAGGCGCTGACGAACGCCTCGCCGGTGAGCCCGAAGCGGGCGAAGCAGGCCGCGACGAGCAGCGCCGTGGCCAGCTCGACGGCCAGGTAACGGATCGAGATCCGGGCCCGGCAGTGGCGGCAGCGGCCCCGGAGCACGAGGTAGGAGACGAGCGGGACGTTGTCGTACCAGGCGATCCCTGCCCTGCAGCTCGGGCATTCCGAGCGTCCGTTCAGGCTCCGGTGCTCGGGCAGCCGCGCGGCGACCACGTTCAGAAAGCTGCCGAGGGCGAGTGCCGGAGCGAAGACGAGGGCTGCGAGCGCGCCGTTCACCGTTCCGGCCTCCGTCCGTCGAGGCCCGTGCGGCCGGGCACGTCAGCCCGCCTGCGACTCGAGCTTCTCGACCTGCGCGAGGACCTTGCGGGCGGCCCGCTCGAGCGCTGCGCCCGTGTCGAACCGCTTCTGGAGGGCCTCGTCGGCCCGGATCAGGATCCGGAGCGCCTCGGCGCCGTGCCACCAGCCGAAGCTCGCTCCGGTGACGATCCAGGAGTGCTGGTAGGTGTAGTGGTCCCAGCCGGCCGGCGTCAGCTTCGACTGTGCGTCGAGCCAGGCGTCGAGCTTCTCGGCGCGGCGCGGGAGCGGCATCTCGTCGAGCGGCTCCCTGGGGGCGCCGGGGACGACGAACGCGGGCGGGCGGGCGGCGCTCTCGGCGGCGACATCGTCGGTTCCAGACTCGTCCTCGGCGGTCGGCGCGCTCTGCGTCTCGGCTGCGTTCTCGACGTCCGTCGTCGGAGTCGTGCTCGCCTGGGCCTGCGAGGGCTCCGAGGCGTCCGTCGTCGTTGGAGCGTCCTCGCCGGCGGTCGGCTGCGTGGTGCCGTCGGGAGCGGGCATCTCCTCGTCCGGGGTCGGCGCGAGCGTCGGCTCGTCGGCCGTCTCGCCCGCCATGACGACCTTCGTCCCCGGGAAGGGCGAGCGCTCGTCCGGAAGCCCGACCTCTTCGTATGCGCTCGAGCGCCTCAGGGTGAGGATCACGGTGGGCGCCCCGGTGTTCACGACCTCGGCACCGGGCGGAACGCTCTGCTCGGCGACGAGGTTCACCGCATACCCTTCGACCTTGCCCTCGACGCGCCAGGCAAAGCCGCCGTCCTCGAGCACGCCCTTCGCGAACACGTAGGGAAGGCCGCGGACGTCCGGAACGAGCAGGATCGCGCGCTCGACGGCCTGGCCGGCCTCGTCGGGAGCCGTCTCCGTCGCGGCGGCCGGCTCGGGCTCCGTTGCGGTCTCGTCACCCTTGGCGAGCAGGAGCGTCGAGGTCCCGAGCAGCCAGACCGCGACGAGGATGAGGAACCGGGGGAGGATCGCGGGGACGCGCACCTTCACGTCCACCGAATCGGCAGCGCGAGCTCAGGACTTTAGCCCTCCCTTCCGACCGGGGGAGTGCAGGCCGCTCGAAGCGCCCGCCGGCGGGCCCGGCCCGGGCTTCCAGTACGGATCGACGAGCCCGCGCGACACGGCGACAGCCCGCAGCGCCAGCATCGCCGTGTAGGTCGGAAGGACGGGCAGGACCCCGCCCGGCGGCGTCAGCTCGAGCCCGCGGTCGAGGGCTGCCGCGAGCTCGTGGACGACCTCGATCCGACCCTCGTCGAGGCCTCCGTACTTGAAGCGGAGGGCGAGCTCCTCGGCGCGGCTTCCGGTCGCGATCAGGTGCTGCAGGCACCCGGCGAGCGGCTCGAAGTCCACATCCCAGATCCAGGAGACGTCGCGGCCGTCGGCGATCTCGTCGTTCAGGGCGACCACGGCGACGCCCGGCGTGTCCGCGGCGACGATCGTGCGAACGGCCTCGTTGGCACCGGCGGGGTTCTTGATCAGGAGGATCAGCAGCTCGCGGTCGCCCGCCGCGATCCGTTCGAACCGACCGAACGCCGGCCTGAACCGGGCGAGCCCTTCCGCGATCTCGTCGAGAGACGCGTCGAGCGCCGTCGCAAGAGCCGCGGCTCCCACGGCGTTGTAGACGTTGTAGAGGCCCGGCAGGGCCAGCTCGACGCGGACGGCCCCCGCTGGGGTGACGAGCTCGAATGCCGATCCGTCGAGGCCGTGGAGGTCGATCTCGCGGGCGGCCACGTCGAGGGGCGCCCTGGCAGCGTCGCAGACCGGGCACCGGTAGTCGCCGAGGTGGCCGACGTAGGAGACCGCGTAGTCGAGGGGTGAGCCGCAGGCGACGCAGTACTTCGAGTCGGCTGCGTGCGACAGCCGATCGTGCCCGACGGCCGGATCGTCGAGACCGAACCGCAGCACGCGGTCGCGGTCGCGACCGAGCGCCCCGAGCACCGGATCGTCCGCGTTCACGACGATCGTCGCCTCGGCCGGCAGGCTGTCGACGGCGGTGCGCCAGCGCTCCGCGATCTGCTCGAGCTCGCCGTAGCGGTCGAGCTGGTCGCGGAAGAGGTTCCCGAGCCAGACCGTCCTCGGCCGGGTCTGCGCTGCGACCGGCGGGAACGCGAGCTCGTCGACCTCGAACAGGCCGAGCCTCGCCCCGTGCGCCTCGAGCAGCGCCGAGGTGATCCCCGAGACGAGGTTCGCGCCGCTGCGGTTGTGGGCCAGCGGCACCGTCCCCTGGAGGATCTCGGCGACCATCGCGGCGGTCGTCGTCTTCCCGTTCGTGGCCGAGAGGAGCACGATCCCGTCGGGCAGGGAGCGGGCGAGCCGGCGAAGGGCGTCCGGCTCGATCGCGGAGAGGAGCTTCCCCGGGAGGGTCGTGCCACCGCCCCGGCGCGCCAGACGCGACAGCCTGCCGGCCGAGCGCGCCAGCGCCACCTCGAGCTCCCACAGCACATCCGGAGTCTAGGCGGCGGCGGGACTGCGCCCGCCCGAAAAGAAGGGGATTCACCCACGGGCGGCGAATCTCCGTTGCGCAACGAGGACGGCGGGCGAACAGGCGTGAATCTGACCTTGACCTTGACGGCGCGGGCGCGCGGGCGCGGCGGCGTTGCCGAGCGCTTCGCGGCGTCGGTGCGCACGCGCGACGCATACACGGCCGGCCATTCCCGCCGGGTGCGCAGGATCGCGCTCGCGGTCGGCGAGCAGCTCGGGCTCGCGAACGAGGTGCTCGTACCGCTCGGGCAGGCGGCCCTGTTCCACGACATCGGGAAGCTCACGATCCCGGACGAGATCCTGCTCAAGCCGACGAGCCTCAGCGAGGAGGAGTGGGCGCTCATGCGCCGCCACTCCGACGAGGGCGCCCGCATGATCGAGATGGTCGGCCTCTTCGAGGCGGCTGTCCCCGCGATCCGCCACCATCACGAGCGGTTCGACGGCTCGGGCTATCCCGAGGGGCTCGCCGGCGAGGAGATTCCGCTCGGCGCCCGGATCATCCACGTCGCCGACGCGATCGACTCGATGCTGACGACGCGGATCTACCGGGCCGGCCGCCCCGCGAGGCAGGCGATCGCGGAGGTGCGGCTCGGCGCCGGAACGCAGTTCTGCCCGGTCTGCGTCGAGGCGCTCGAGCAGGTGATCGCCGCCGGGACGCTCACCGACCTCGGCATCAACCCGCGCTCGCTCCTGACCGCGCTGCCCTCGGTGCTCCGCGTCCGCTCGCTGCGGCTCAGCCGCGTGTGAACGTGATGACGCCCGGATCCGTGGCGCCCGACGTGTCGACCACGTCGAAGAGCCGCTGTGTCGTGTCGGTGAACGCACCGGAGCCGTCGACGGCGACACCGCTGACCGCCTCGTAGCGCACCCAGCCCCAGACCTGCGACGGGTACTGCGAGAGCCGTGCGACGCGAACGACGTCGCCCGTGTGCGGCGCGTGGATGAACAGGTCGTTCCCCAGGTACAGGGCGACGTGGTCGGTGTCGTTGAAGAAGATCAGGTCGCCGGGGCTGTACCCGCCCGGCGGCATGCCGCCGCCCTGGGCCGGGCCGAAGCCACGGATCGCGCCCGGAACCGTCACCCCGTACTCCCACTGGGTTCCGGTGTAGTCGCCGATGTAGATCCCCGCCCCCTTCGCGAACGCCCAGGACAGGAGGCTCGAGCAGTCGAAGCCGTTCTCGATCGCCGGATCGATCGCGACCATCTGCTCGAGCGAGAACCCGTGGTTTCCGCCCCACTGATAGGGGATCCCGAGCTGCCGGATCGCGTAGTCGATCACCCGGGCGGCATTCGCGGTCGGCGGCCGTCCGATCAGCCCCTGCACACCGCCGGTGAGCACCGATGCGCGCTGCTCGGCCAGCCCCTGCTCGAGCATGACGACGTCCTGGGTTGCGTCGACCAGCGCGGCCTCGCTCGACGCGACCTCGGCCTCGAGCAGCATCCGGCCGGTCTCGATCTCCTCGATACGGGCGCGGGCGGCCCGGAAGGCTCGCCGCGACAGCGACGGGTCGCCCGACGCCGCCTCGGCCTCGGCGAGCCGGCCACCGACCTGCTCGAGCTGTGCCCGCAGGTCGGCCACCTCTGCGCCGAGCGCCGTCAGCCGCTCGCGCGCGTCGGCGAGCTTCGCCTCGAGGGCGTCGTTCGAAGGCATCTCGGCCCCGGGCGGCGCGTAGAGGAGCAACTGGCCGCGGAGCGGGTTCGCGAGGTAGTCGGCAGCGAGGGCGAGCACCTTGTCGACGTACCACTGGGCGTGGTTGTAGGCGAACACCGCGCGCGAGAGGTCTTCGTGCGCGCCCGTGGCCGCCAGGTACCTGGCGGCGGCGTACACGGAGTCGGTCGGGTTCCACGGGTCGGCGATCCCGTCCGCGTTCGCGTCGACGCCCCAGTCCTCCCAGGTCGACGGGAGGAACTGCATCCAGCCGACCGCGTTCGCCGAGCTCGGGCCCATGTCGCGCCCGAATCCCGACTCGATCTCGTTGATCGCGGCGAGCACCTCCCACGGCACACCGTAGGCCTCGCCGGCGTGGCGCCACAGCGAGAGCAGATCTCCGTAGCGGATCACCGGGATCTGCGCCGGCGGGGTCAGGATCGCAGCGGGCATCACGATGTCGCCGGGGGCATTGCCGGCCTGCGCGCTCGGCAGCGGTACGTCGCCGGGCAGCACCGTGAAGGTCGCCGCGCCCGCGGAGCCTGCACAGGCGAGCGCCGCGATCGCGACGGCCAGGAACCGTCGCACCGCTACTGGGCTCCCAACCGCAGCCCGTTCGCGAGCACGGGGCGAATCTCCTCGAGGCTGCCCGGTGTCGTGCCGGCCTCGAGCGCAGCCTCCTCGGCTGCCTTGGCGCGCTGCGCGCGGGAGAGGGCGAGCTCGAAATCGTGGCGGTTCGACGAGGCGTTGGCGGCGACCTCGGGGTCGACGACCCCGTCGAGGACGAGCTCGACCAGGTGCTGCATGTAGCTCTGCATCTGGTGCACACGCCCCTCCTCGATCGCCTTCGGGATCGAGTCGGTCTTGTCCGGCTCGCGGATCATCTCCGCGACACGGGCGGTGTTGACCATCACCTCGACTGCCGCGACTCGGCCACCCGAGACCTGGGGCAGCAGCCGCTGGCTGATCACGCCGCGGAGGACGCTCGCGAGGATCTGCCGCACGAGCAGCTGCTTGTTCGGCGGGAACAGCTCGATCATGCGCCCGACCGTCTCGTGGGCATCGATCGTGTGCATGGTCGAGAGCACGAGGTGGCCGGACTCACCGGCGCGCAACGCGGTCTGGGCGGTCTCCTCGTCGCGGAGCTCGCCGACGAGGATGACGTCGGGATCCTGGCGCAGCACGCGGCGCATGCCCTCGTTGAACGAGTCGACGTCGAGCCCGACCTCGCGCTGCTGGACGATGCAGCCGTGGTCGCGATGGACGATCTCGATCGGGTCCTCGAGCGTGACGATGTGCTGCTGGCGATCGTGGTTCACGTGATCGAGCATGGCGGCGAGCGTCGTCGTCTTCCCGGACCCGGTCGCGCCGGTCACGAGGATGAGGCCGCGGTGCTCGTTCGCGAGCCGCCTGACGCCCTCGGGTAGCCCGAGCCCGTCCAGGGTCGGGACGACGTCGGGCACGTAGCGGAAGGCGAACGAGATCGAGCCCTTCTGTCGGAAGCCGTTGACGCGGAAGCGGCCGACCCCGGTCGCCGTGTAGGCGGTGTCGAGGTCGCCGGTGGTCATGAAGTGCTCGAGCTTGCGCGGCGTGCGCAGCGTGATCTCCGCCAGGACGCTCTCCGTGTCCTGGTCGGTCAGCACGGGCAGGTTGAGCGGTACGAGGTCGCCGTCGACCCTGACACGGGGCGGCGCGTCGACCTTCAGGTGGAGGTCGGAGCCTCCGAGCTCGATCGTGGTCGCGAGTAGTGCGCGAATGTCCATGGCAAGAGGGGGTCGACGACGGGTTCCCTCCCCGTATCGGTGCGAGCACCACCCCGAGCGCATGCCCCGGGCGGGGGATCACGCGCGCATCGAGGCCACGCGATCCGGCGTCACGCTTGCCCCGCCCGGCCGCCCGGTCAAACCGGGTCAACCGGCCGGGATCGTGGATCCGATCATCTACACTGCCGTGGCTCCGGGGGAGTTCCCGAGTGGCCAAAGGGGACCGGCTGTAAACCGGTTGGCACCGCCTTCGGAGGTTCGAATCCTCCCTCCCCCATCGACTGCCCGCCCGCCCTGCGCGGGCGGTGTCGTTCCGGGCCGGCACCGGTTGCTCCGTCGGCCCGCGTCTCTAGGGTGATCACCCGCGCGTTCTTCCGATCGACGACGACCGACCCGAGGAGGATCCATGGACCTACCGCCCCTGCCACGACGCCTCGCCGCCGAGGCGCTCGGAACCGCCGGCTTTCTGTTCTTCGCCTTCAGCGGCATCGCCGTTGCCACGGAGCTCGACGGCATCATGGGCTGGGGCGGCGTCGCCGCCGGCTTCGGCGTCGGGCTCGGCATGATGATCGCCGCCTTCGGCCACATCTCCGGCGGTCATCTCAACCCGGCGGTCACGGCAGGCCTGGCGATCGGGGGCCGGTTCCCGGCGAAGGACGTCGTTCCCTACTGGCTCGCGCAGCTCGGCGGCGCGCTGGCCGCGGCCCTGCTCGCCTGGGCCGTCTATCCCGGCGACGTCCGGTCGTCGCTCGTGAACGCTCCTGGCCCGGGCGTCTCGGGCGGAGCGGCGCTCGTGCTCGAGATCATCACGACCTTCCTGTTCGTCGCCGTGATCCTCACCGTCGCGACCGACGACCGCGCGCCCTGGAAGGGCATCCAGGCGCCGGTGATGATCGGCGGCTTCATCTTCATCGCGGGCTGGGTCGTCGGCCCGTTCTCCGGCTTCTCGTTCAACCCGGCCCGCTCGCTCGCCCCGGCGATCATCGACGGCGACTTCACGGACATCTGGATCTACCTCGTCGGCCCGCTCGTCGGGGGCGTCCTCGCCGGGGTCGTTCACCCGTTCATCGTGGGAGGGCGGACCGCGGAGGTGTGAGGGCGCGCCGTGACGGCGGCCCGACGCGGGCGGGGTACAATCGTCCCCGCGCGCCCTCTTAGCTCAGTTGGTAGAGCACCTCCATGGTAAGGAGGGGGTCTCCGGTTCGAGTCCGGAAGAGGGCTTGACGCAGGAAGCCCTGTGACGAAGCGGGCTTCTTGCTTCCACACTCTGCCTTCTGACTGACGATGGCGCCTCTCCGGCGTCCGCGCCGTGCCCATACATTCCGTCGAAGCTGGCTGAGCCGGCCGAGTTCGTACTCCTCGGAGTCAGCGGGGTAGTACCCGTATGTCTCATCGATCATGTCGACGCTCGTGCCCATCCAGCGCGCGACCTGGAAGGTGTTGAGACCAGCCCGTAGCGCCCATGGCGCAGCGACGGGTCCGATCCGGATACGGCGAAGTACGGAGAACGAATCGAGCTCGCCTGGGAAGCACGGGCGCGCGACGGACGTGGAGTGAACGATCGAGGCCGCAGCTCGATTCGAGCGCCTACTCCTTCGACCGATGCGCGCCGATCACCTCGACGCCGCAGGCGAGGTCCGAGATGTTCGCCAGCCGCCGGTCGAGCGTGATGAGCGTGGCATCGAGCGCCTCGGCCAGCGCGACGTAGAGCGCGTCCCAGGTACGGACGTTCTCGCGGAGCTCCCACGCCCGCTCGAGCAGGCTGCGATGGCCGAAGCGCTCGCCCGGCCATGCCCGCAGGTCGTCGACTGCCTGGAGAGCGCTCGTCGAGTCGAGGCGACCGAGGCGGTGGTCGCGCCGAACGATGCCGAGCACCTCGGCGTCGATCACGTGCGGTGCGGCCTGATCCGTGTCGGCACTGAGCCTCGCTCGCACCTGCTCCGACAGCACGGTGTCGGCGACGACCTCGTACAGGCAGGAGGCGTCAACGACCAGCATCGGGCCACGGCCCCCTGAGCTCGTCGAGTGCCTCGACGACCTCGGCGCGACCGATTCCCGAGGGACGACGCCGTGTGCGTGCGAGCCATTCCTCGACGGTGGGGCGCGCGGCAAGACGCGCTGCCTCGCGGCGAAGCAGGTCGGGAACCGTGATGCCGGCCTCGGCCGCCCGTCGCGAGAGAGCGACGTAGACGTCATCGTCGATATCCCGTATCTGAATGGTTCTAGGCATACCTGCATTATAACATGCGTATGCGCATCTAAAGGTGCACGCGGAAGCAACACCCTCCACAGCGATCCCAGCGCGCGGTCAGGTGGTCGCCGGCGCGCTGTGGTTCACCATCCAGTGGACGCCGAACCGGTCCTCGAGGCTGCCGAAATAGTCTCCCCACATCTGGTCGGCGATCGGCATCTCGATCACGGCGCCCTCGGACAGAACCTCGAAGATCCGGTCTGCCTCCTCGCGGGTCGCCGGATGCACCGAGACGTACACGTTGTTTCCCTGGACGAACGGTCGCCCGAACGACTCGAGGGTGTCGCTCGCCATCAGCACGCTGTCCTCGCCGATGGGAAGCGCGATGTGCATGATCCTGTCCGCGTCCTCCTCGGCGATCGTCACCCCCTCCATAGGGAGGTCCCTGAACCGGACGACCGAGGAGAAGTCGCCGCCGAACACCGACCGGTAGAGCTCGAACGCCTCCTCGGCGTTGCCCGCGAAGTTGAGGTACGGCTGCAGTCTGGTCACGGCTTGCCTCCCGCTCGAGCTTCGCTTCCTTCGTAGGCCTTCCTCAGCGTCCCCAGATCGACCTTCTTCATCTGCAGAAACGCCTCCACGACGCGGGCTGTCTGCTCATCCGTCCCGGTGCGGAGCAGCTCGGTGAGCCCCGCCGGGGCAACCTGCCACGAGACGCCGAACCGGTCCTTGAGCCACCCGCACTGCTCGGCCTCGGGCACGGCGGAGAGGCTGCCCCAGAAGTGGTCGATCTCCTCCTGGGCGTCGCAGGGAACCATGAGCGAGATCGCCTCGTTGAACCCGAAGCGGTGGTCACGGGCGCTGTCCATGGCCGCGAGCTCCCGCCCGGCCAGCGTGAACGTGGCGTGCTTGATCGTTCCCTCCCCGTCGGGCTCCTCACCTTCGGCGTAGCGGAGCACAGCGCCGAGCGCCGAGTCGGGAAACACCGACCGGTAGAAGGCGATCGCCTCCTCCGCCCGGCCGCAGACCTCGCCGACGAACATCAGCGTCGGCACGATCCGCTGCTGGATGTCCCTGTCGCCCACGTACATGAGCTGCCACGACAGGCCGTACCGATCCGCGGTCCAGCCGTAGCGCTCGCTGAACGGATAGGAGTCGAGCGGCATGAGCGCCGTCCCGTCCGGGGAGAGCCGGCGCCAGTACTCGTCGACTTCCTCCCTGCTCGCGCAGCGGACGAGAAACGACACGGCCGGAGTGAACGTGAACAGCGGGCCGGCGCTGATCGCCGCAAACGGCTGGCCGAACAGCTCGAACGAGACGATGTCCACATCGCCCGACGGGGTGTCGTGCAGCGTCGTGACGTCGCCGACGCCCGAGCCCGAAAAGACCGAGGAGTAGAGCTCGGCCGCTTCCACCGCCTCCCGGTCGAACCAGAGATGAGGCGTGATCCTGTCCATACAGAACCTCCTTTTCGGCCGCCGGACGCCCATCCGCTCGGGGCGTCCGACGGTTCACATCAGGCAGAGCACGGGCACAGCGCTGCCCTGCGCGAGGACGTGCCGCGCGCTGACACGGGCCTCGCGTGTCGGGCTAGGCCTCGACGAGGATCACGAGCGTCTCCGGCACGACTCCGTCGTACGCCATCGCCTCGGCAGCGCCTTCGGTCTGCATCGCGGCCGCGAGGGTCTCCATGTCCGGGACGTCCATCAGCACGCCCACACGCGTGGGGTTCCCGGGGTCGACGAACGTGCGGATGTTCGTCACGCCGAGTGGGCCGAAGAACTCCTCGCGCCTAGGCGAGGCGAGCCAGTGATCCCTGTCCTTCACATCGTGGTAGCCGAAGACCGTGGGCACCCTTCCTCCTCCGTGTCGGGGCCGAGCCGGCGTGGCTCGATGATCGATGAATCCTACGCCGTGAGCGCGCCGCGCTCCTCGAGCCCGTACAGGAGCAGGTGGAAGTAGACGAGGCCCGCGTCGACGGCCCAGCGCGCGAGCGTCCCGGGGGCGTCCTCGATTCCGGCCGCGGCGAGATACCGCCGGAGGCCGTTCAGGGCTCCGACGTCATGGCTCGGGAACACGTGCAGGCGCCCGAGCGCACGGAGCAGGACGTAGTCGGCGCTCCAGGGGCCGATCCCCGGGTGACGCAGCAGCGATTCGCGAACGCTCCGATCGTCGAGGTGCTCGAGACGCTCGAGCCCGAACTCGCCGGCCCGGGCGGCGCGCGCGAGCTCGAGGATCGTGTCGGCCTTGCGCTCGCTGAACCCGATCGAGCGGAGGTCGGAACCGGTCAGCCGCAGGATCTCGGCCGGAGCCGGGAAGGGAGGAGCCGGGCCGTCCTCTCCGGCCGTCCTCGCCGCGAGCCGGCTCAGCAGCGTGAGACCGGCGGCGAGTGAGAGCTGCTGGCAGGCGACAGCGTTCAGCAGGCACTCGAACGGGGTCGGGAAGCGCGGCGGCTTGAGCCCGCGGAACCGCGTTGCGAGCGTGTCGAGCACCGGGTCGCGGGCGGCGCGGGCATGGAAGGCAGAAAGGTCGACGTCGAGGCCGAGCAGACGTGTGAGCAGCCTCTTTACGTCGTCCTCGCTCGCGCTCCGACGGCTGCCGAGAGCGACCTCGAGCCGGGGGTCGTCGGCGCCCCCACGCTGGGTGACTGCCACGGCGAGCGGCCTGCCGCCGGGTCGTAGCGTGCGGCGGTAGGTCTGCCCGTCGATGAAGTCGATCGTGTTCTGCTCCCGGCGGCGCAGTGCCCAGGCGGTGAGGTCGAGTCGGAACGGCGGTCGCGGACGCAGCTCGAGAGGCTGGCGCGGACCGACCCGTCGGCCGGCTCCCGGTGATCGCGTCACGCTCCCGTCATCACCGATCAGACGAGTCGAGGTCGAGGTCGAGGTCGGACTCGACGCCGTCGAGGTATGCGATCAGCGCCGGCTCGTCGGATTCGAGGCGCGCGACAGGCTCGCCCGTACATTGCTGGAGCTCGACGATCGCCCGACACTCCCCGCAGTGGACGACCCGCCAGTGGGCGCCGCTCCGGGCCCAGCGCTCGAGCGTCTCGATCGTCAGCGTCTCAGCCGGCATGGCGACTCGATCGGTACCGCGCAGGGCCTCCCGTTCGCATGCCCAGGCTACCAGCGTTGCTCGCCACCGCGCAAATGTTTTAGCTCGTTGATAACGTGTTTATACGATGGCGACGAGAGAGAGGTGGTGCCGATGACCTACGTGATCGGCGAGCCGTGCATCGACGTCAAGGACAGGTCCTGCGTCGACGTCTGCCCGGTCGACTGCATTCACGAGGTGAGCAGGATGCTCGTGATCGACCCGGAGGAGTGCATCGACTGCGGCGCCTGCGAGCCGGAGTGCCCGGTCGAGGCGATCTTCCCCGAGGACGCGCTGCCGGAGAAGTGGATCGAGTTCACGCCCATCAACGCCGCCTATCTCGAAGGGTCCGACGTCGTCGACGCGATGGTCGAGGACTACTGCGCAAACCACGCCCTGCCGGCCAGCGAGGGACAGCGCTGAGACGCCGTCCGGACAGCCGGGCTGCGGCCGACCCACCAGCGGGCCCGGGACACCGCGACCCGTGACCGCAGCGCCCACGGAGGAGGCATTCGAGCAGCTCGGTCGACTCCTCGACCAGGCCGTGCGCGCGCTCGGCGACGCCGGCGAGCGCGACGCCGCCTGCCGGCTCGCAGCGAAGGGCTGGTGGCTCGTGCGGGATCCGGCGCCGCGCGCAGCCCGCCGTCTGAATGCGACCCTGCACTACCTCACCGTCCATCCCGGGAACCACGACCGCAAGGAGGAAGCGATGTCCACGAACCCCGACCAGGTGCTCGACGTGCGCAGCGAGCCGCCGGCCCGCCGCCACCAGCTGATCTTCGAGACCTACCACGGCCTCGGCTCGGGCGAAGGCTTCGTGCTCGTGAACGACCACGACCCGAAGCCGCTCTGGTACCAGTTCGAGGCCGAGCACGCCGGCGCCTACAGCTGGGACTACCTCGAGCAGGGGCCCGAGGTGTGGCGGGTTCGGATCGGTCGGGCCGGCTAGCCGGCGCGGCCGCTGCCGAGGTGGGCGACGCAGAGGTCTGGCTCGACGAACGGCTCGAGCCTGGTCACCTGCGTCCTCGCTCCCAGCCCGGCGAGCGCGCCTCGCATCAGGCTGAGGTGGATGGCGCAGACGACGTTCTGGTGCGCCCGGGCGAGCTCGAGGAACGGGCACGGGCGCATCAGGATTCGCCGCCCACGCCCGCTGTCGTCGACCTGCGGCTGAAAACCGAGCTCGGCGAGCAGCCCGACCAGCTTCTCGACCGCCTCACCGTCGGTGAGCTCGGCAAAGGGAGGCGGCGTGTCGATGAGATAGTGGCCCCAGGCCTCACCCACCTCCTCCAGCTTTCCGGCTGCGTCGGGACCGAAGCGGGTGACGAGCGCGGTCAGGATCTCGGCGAGCAGCCGGTACCGGCGTCCGCCCTCCACGCCGGCGGCCGCAGCGGCCCGATAGGCGATGCGCGGTCGGCCCCTGCCCTGCGGCGGCAGCGGCTCGGACACGACCAGCCCGGCCTCGACGAGCGCGTTCAGGTGCACGCGGACGGTGTTCACGTGCAGGCCGACCCGACCGGCGAGCTCTCGCGTGGCCAGCGGACCATCGTCGGCGAGCTCGGCGAGGATACGCGCACGGCTCGGGTCGGCGAGCGCCCGGTGGCGACGCAGGGCCTGTTCCTGTTCGGTGTTCCCCGGGCCTTCGACCATCGACACGGTCGAGCCTACCGCGCCAACCTCCTGTCCGTCCGGCGTGAAAAAACCCACACTGATAGTGTAAAAGGAGTCACATGGACACCGTGCTGACGATCTCGGGTGAGGTGGAACGGCCGCAGTCGCTCTCGCTGGCAGACCTACGTGCCCTCGCCGGGGATGAGGTCGTCGCGGACTTCCACTGCCGCGAGGGCTGGAGCCGGCTCGACGAGCGCTGGTCGGGCGTCCGGCTCGCCCGCCTGCTCGCCTTTGCCGCCGCCAGGAGCTCGGGCCGGTATGTCACCGTCGCTTCCGGCGAGTACGCGGCCGTTCTCTCGCGCGCTCAGGCCGAGGACGAGCGGGTGTTGCTCGCGGTTGCACAACCCGGTCGCAGCGACGGGTTCCCCCGCCTCGTCGGTCCCTCCGAGTGGGACTGCTTCCAGAGCGTCAAGTCGGTCGACCGGATCGAGCTGACGTCGGAGCCCGGCGCGGCGACCGCGGAGACGATCGCGCTCGCACGGATCGAGCCCAACGCACAGGCCACGCCGCGGCTGGGCTCTCGAACAGGCAAGAAGGAGGAGTGATGAGCACGCCGACTGCCGCCCACTTCGAGACCGAGCGCCTGAGCGTCGACGCCGAGGCGCCCGAGCCATCGCGGACGCTCGGAACGCTCGAGCAGCAGATCCACCTCGAGACGAGCCTGCGCGAGCTGGTCAAGCTGCGCGCCTCGATCCTCAACGGCTGCAGCTACTGCATCGACATGCACACGAAGGATGCGCGCAAGCTCGGCGAGTCCGAGCAGCGGCTGTACGCGGTGGCCGCCTGGCACGAGGCGCCGTTCTTCGACGACCGCGAGCGAGCGGCGCTAGCGCTCACCGACGCCGTCACGCTGCTCGCCGACACCCACGTTCCGGCTGAGGTCTACGAGCAGGCCGCGAGCCAGTTCGACGCCAGGGAGCTGGCACACCTGCTGTGGCAGATCGCAGCGATCAACGCCTGGAACCGGATCGCGGTCGCGTCTCGCAAGACGGTCGGCGACTACCAGCCCTAGCCCCGCCGCGGTCGCGACGCAACGGCCGCGCTCGCTACGAGCTGCGCCGGGTGACGAACGAGCCGGCGAGGCCGAGCATCGTCGCGAGCCACGCGCCGAACGCGACCCAGATCATCACGCGCGAGACCGATTGCAGTGCCGTGTAGTCCGCGGCGAGCGACAGCCGGTAGGTGGCGACCGTGTACATGCCGAGCGGGAAGACGAGGTTCCAGTAGGCCGGGTCGTAGCGGAGCGGGTAGCGGCGGACGACGTGGCGCCAGACACCGAGGATCACGAGCATCGGGATCCACCATGTGCCCCACGCCCACAGGATCAGCGTCGTGCCGTCGATGAACGGCCGCATGGCGGTGAGGAACGCGAGGTCGGGCGGGTTCGCGATCAACGTCGAGCCCGCGTTGGTGGCGATCGCGGCGGCGCCCATCACGACCCAGAAGAGGGGGCTCATCTCGCGCGGATCGAGGCGTAGGAAGAAGATCCGGTGCGTGAAGAGCGTGATGAAGATCCCGTAGAACACGATCCCGATTCCCCACAGCGCGTAGACGGTGACGAGCGTCAGGTTCTCGAGCGAGCCGAAGCGTGGTGCGAGCTGAACGCCGAGGATGACGAGCGACTCGGTGCCGACGATCGCGATCAGCCAGCCGCCGTGGACCACCTCGGCGCCCTCCTCGCTGTTGACGAAGGTGAGGACGGCGAAGCTGAAGTAGCCGAGTAGCACCCAGGCGGCCAACGCAAACAGCCACAGTGCGGTCGCGAGCCCGTCGTGGCCACGCAGGAGGAGCCCCGCGCCGAGCACGTCGCTGCCGGCGACGACCGTGAAGAACGTGAACACGAGCCGTGGGTCGACGAGGTCTGTCCAGAGCCGGCGCGGGTAGAGGACGGCGCGCAGCACGAGCGCGACGAGGAGGAGCGGGTAGGCGACGAGGTTCACGACGAGCAGGGCGTCAGACAGCGTCCCGCGACCGAGCAGCGAGAACCCGACCGACACGATCCCGGTCGCCATGACGAGGTTGAAGTAGCCGGGATAGAGCGGGCCGACTACCCCGTCGAGAAGCCGCCGTGGCCTTCCAGCTGGTTGAGTCGAGATCGAGACGGCCGGCATGGTCCTGTGGGAGAGCGACTCCGTCTGGCGTTGCCGGGAGCCTATCCCTGCGGTCGGGCGTTGGCCGGCTGCGTTCCGGCGCCGTTCCCGCGGTCAGCTGGGCCGGCCGGCGCTCGCGCCACGGTTGCCGTCGCGACGCGCGACCGTTACGCCTGCCGCCCACCCCGGTGCCCGGCCCCCGGCAGGCGGCCGGATCGCGCCGGCGTCGATGCCTGCGCTCGCGAGCAGCCAGGCGACGATCGAGTTCGAGTTCCACATCTCGCCCGTGTGGAGCTCGTCGCGACCCCAGATCGGCGTCGGTACCCGCGCGGCGAGAGCCAGCACCTCGCTCGCCCGCTCGCGGTTGCCGGTGAGGTGTCGCGGGCTGTCGACCGCCTCCGCCGCGTCGGCGATCTCACCGTCCTGCCAGCAGCGCAGCTCGTAGCGAAAGAGCCGCAGCCTCCCGGCCCAGCGGGCGCCGACTGGGCCCTGCGCGACGACGCCGCGGGAGGCACCGCGGCCGTCGCCGACCGGCGCCTGCTCCACGACGAACCGTCTGCCGTCGATGCGCACCTCGAGCGCAGAGTGGTAGAGGTCGAGCCGGGGCCGTCGGCCGACCGCGGCGACGACCACCTCGTAGGTCCGGCCACTCCAGCGAACGCAATGCCCGCCGGCACCGAGCGGAAGCCAGTAGAGGAAGACCCCGGTCGCGACGGTTCCTGCGAACGCAGCGGGATCGTGGGTCCGGGCGGCCTGTGGTCCTCGGTGCATCGCGCGAACCTACACCGGGTCGCTGGCGGAGGCGGGGGATCCTTCGCCCTGGGGTCAGACCTTGCATCGCAACGCCGCCTCGGCCCGTTGCAGACGCCGGCAGACAGTCGAGGGATGGACGCCAAGCGCCTTCGCGAGCCGCGAAGGCGGTAGCCATGGTCTCGGTAGGCGATTACCAGCGCCCGCGTCTGCCCAGCGTCCAGGAACTCGCGCAGCGAGGCTCCGAGCGGATCGCGCTCGGCTTCGACGATCTCTGCTCTGTCGGGAGCATCCGGAACCAGGCGACGGACGAAACCGCTCGACCCCGCACACAGCCGTCCCAACGACGGTTCCACGACAGGGTCCTTGACACCCTCGCTGACGAAGGCCCGGTAGCGCCTACGCGCAACGGTCAGGTTCTCCCCGAACTGGCCAAGGATCCAGTCGACAAAGAGGAATGGCGGGGCCGCCTCCAGTCCCGCGGTAGCCCGGTAGCTCGACCACGGCCAACGCCCCGCACTCGCGCAAACGCCGGCCCTGACCGGGTTCAGAACGACATAGCGAGCAAGCTCGAGCAGGTAGGTCTCACGCTCGACGAGAATCGCCGTGTAACGGCCCTGAAGCACGTGACCGACGCGCCCATGCCGGCGGTTGAAGCCCTGCGCATGGTTGCTCCCCACCTGTTGCATCCCGCGAGCCAGGTTGGGCCGCGGAGTCTCGACGAGGAGGTGGTAGTGATTGCCCATCAGACAGTAGGCATGCACGCGCCAGGAGAAGCGCTCACAGACCGCCGCGAGAACGGCGAGGAACCGCTCACGATCCCCGGCATCCAGGAAGATCGCCTGGCGCGCGTTCCCGCGGGAGATGACGTGGTACAGCGCACCTGGAAACTCGATTCGAAGCGGCCTCACCACACAACGAAGCCTAGGCACCGCCCACCCTCGATCCAGCGATCCGGGGAGATCGGATACACGTACACGCCTGAGTTGTTGCGATGCAAGATCTGACCCCGACCTCGCGCCGGCACCGAGCGGAAGCCAGTAGAGGAAGACCCCGGTCGCGACGGTTCCTGCGAACGCAGCGGGATCGTGGGTCCGGGCGGCCTGTGGTCCTCGGTGCATCGCGCGAACCTACACCGGGTCGATCTCGGAGGCGGGAGATCCGACCGTGCCGCCCGGATAGGGTGAGATCAGAGCACGGACGATCGGTAGGATGCTCCCGCCCCACCCTCCCCATGAATCTCCACGTCGACATCCCGACCAGAGCCCAGCTCGACCGCCTGCTCGGCGCCGGTGACCCGGCGAGCGTATCGATCTACCTCCCGACCGACCCCGCATCGAACGGCGTAGCCGAGCAGATCGAGCTCAAGAACCTGCTCGGCGAGGCAGTCCGTCAGCTCGAAGCCGCGAACGTCGACAGGGGTTCGGTCTCGGCGATCGTCGACGCCGTCGAAGACCTCGGCGACGACGAGGCGTTCTGGCGCTATCAGGCAAGGAGCCTGGCGCTCTTCGTCACGCCGGAGACGATCACGACCTTCAGGCTTCCCAACCGGCTGACCGCGATCGTCGAGGTATCCGACCGCTTCACCTCAAGCCGCTGCTGCGCTCGGTCACGTTCCCGCAGGTGGCCTTCGTCCTCGCGCTCGCACAGGGCTCGGTCAGGCTGCTCGAGGTCCTTCCCGACCTCGAGCCCTCGGAGATCTCGATTCCGGGCCTGCCGAAGGACGTCGCGAGCGCGGCCGGCCAGTCGGCGATCACCGACCGCTCGCCGAGCCGCAGGCTCCAGGGCTCGGAAGGGCAGAAGGTGCGCCAGCGCCAGTACGCCCGGCAGATCGACGGAGCGCTGCGGCCGTTTCTCGCCGGCCTCGACATACCGCTGATCCTGGCCGCGGCCGAGCCGCTCGCCTCGATCTACCGCTCGGTCAACACGTACCCGCACCTGGCCTCGACGGTGATTCCGGGCAACCCCGAGTCGACCTCCGACGTCGATCTCGCGGCCGGCGCGCGGGGAGTCCTCGACCGGCTCTACGCCGACGAGCTTCGGGAGATTCACGAGCTGTATGCGCGACGCGCCTCGGAGCATCGGGCCGCCGCCGACGTCGTCGACGTCGCCCGGGCGGCGACGTACGGCGCGGTGGACACGGTGCTCGTCGACATCGACCGGGTGACTCCGGGGGTCATCGACGGCGAGACCGGAGCGGTGACGTTCGCCGGGGCGAGCGGGGCATCCAGCTATGGGGTCGTCGACGAGATCGCACGTCGCGTGCTCCTCGCCGGAGGTCGTGTTCTCGCCGTCCGCAGCGACGACATCCCGGGAGCGGGCGAGGTCGCGGCAATCCTCCGGTACGCAATCTGACGCGGGCACGACCGTGAGACTCCGCTTCCTCGGAGCAAACCGTTGCGTGACCGGGTCCTGCACGCTCGTCGAGAGCGGGGCCGGGCGGGTGCTCGTCGATCGGGGTCTCGTTCAGGAGCGCGCGCTCACCGACCGCAACTGGCAGCCGCTCCCGATCGACGCCGCGACGATCGACTCCGTCCTGCTCACGCACGCGCACCTCGACCACTGCGGGCTGCTGCCGCGCCTCGTGCAGGACGGCTTCCGGGGAGATCGTCGCCACGGCGCCGACCTGCGACCTCGCAGCGCTCGTGATGGAGGACACGGCCCGGCTCCAGCTCGAGGACGCCGAGACCAAGCGGCGACGCCACCGCCGCGAAGGGCGGGAGAGCGAACACCCCTACGAGCCCCTGTACACGGTCGAGGACGTGGCGCGCACCGTCGAGCTGATGAGGCCCGTCGGCTACGGCGAGGAGCTCGAGGTCCCCGGCGGCGTTCAGGCCCGCTTCGTCGAGTCCGGGCACATCCTCGGCTCGGCGTCGATCGTCGTCACCGAGCGGGGCGGCGGACGGCGAATGGTGTTCTCCGGTGACGTCGGCCAGTGGGACCTGCCGATCGTCGGCGACCCGACGCTCGTCGAGGAGGCGGACGGCGTCCTGCTCGAGTCGACCTACGGTGACCGTGAGCACGACCGCTCGACCGACATCCCCCACCAGCTCGCCTCGGTGGTCAACGAGACGATCGCGCGCGGCGGTAACGTCATCGTTCCGACCTTCGCGATCGAGCGGGCCCAGGAGCTCCTCCTCCACCTCGCGGTCGCGATCGACGGCGGGCTCATGCCGCCCGTCCTCGTGTTCTTGGATAGCCCCATGGCGATCGACGCGCTCGAGATCTTCCGGCGCCACCCGGGCTACTGGGACGAGCGCGCGCGCACGGTGTTCGAGAGCGGCGAGCTCGAGCGCTCCTCGCGCTGGCTGCGACTGACCCGCTCGGCCGAGGAGTCGAAGGCGATCAACTCGATCCGCGGTACGTGCGTGATCCTGGCCGGGTCGGGCATGGCGACGGGCGGCCGGGTCAAGCACCACCTCGCGCACAACCTCGACCGTCACGAGTCGACGGTGCTCTTCGCCGGCTACCAGGCGGTCGGGACGCTCGGGCGGATCATCCTCGACGGGGCCGAGACGGTGAGGCTCTTCGGGACGACGCACCGCGTTCGCGCGAAGGTCGAGCGGATCGAGGGGCTCTCGGCGCACGCAGACCGCGGTGATCTCCTGCGCTGGCTTTCCGGCTTCCGGAAGCCTCCGCGCCGGCTCTGGCTGAACCACGGCGAGCCGGACGCAGCCCGTGCGCTCGCGGCTGCCGTGAAAGAGCGCCTCGGCTGGGATGCCGACGTCCCCGAGTACGGCAGCGAGGCCGAGCTCGGGTAGGCGGTCGGTGAGGGGCGGCACGCTTCGCCCCCTTGCCGACAAGATTCGGGCGTATGGGTCGGTTCCAGCGGCAGCGAGTCCCCGGCGAGGAGCAGCGGGCGACGGCGCTCGAGCTGTTCTACGACCTCGTCTTCGTCTTCGCCGTCACGCAGGTCTCACACGTCCTGCTCGATGACCTGACCTGGCGGGGCGCCGGCCACGCCACCCTCGTGCTGCTCGTCGTCTGGGGGGCCTGGAACTACACGACGTGGGTCACGAACGAGCTGGATCCGGACTCGGGGGTCGTCCGCCTCGTGCTGCTCGCGATCACGCTCGCGAGCCTGCTGATGGCGGTCGCCATCCCGGAGGCATTCGGGGAGCGGGCGATGCTGTTCGCCGCCTCCTACGTCGCGATCCAGGTCGGGCGCCATGCGTTCCTCACGTTCGGATCGGCGGCGGCAGGAACGATAGAGCGCGAGCGCGCCGGGCGCATCCTCACCTGGTTCACGGCTGCGGCGCCGCTCTGGATCGCCGGAGCCCTCGCCGACGGCCCGGCGCGGGCGGCGCTGTGGGGGGCCGCGCTCGCGCTCGACTACGCGGCGCCGCTCGTCCTCTACTGGATCCCCGGACGCCCGAGGCTCGAGAGTGCGACCTGGGACGTCGAGACCGCGCACTTCGCCGAGCGGTTCCAGCTGTTCGTGATCATCGTGCTCGGCGAGACGATCGTGATCACGGGCGCGACGACGTCCGGGCTCGCGCTCGATGCGGCAACCGCGACCGCGTTCGTGCTCGCGTTCCTCTCGACCGCCGCGCTGTGGTGGCTCTACTTCGACTACGTCGCGAGAATCGCGACGCGCCGGCTCGAGCTCGCTCCGGATCGAACGACGCTGGCGCGGGACGGCTACACGTACCTGCACGTGGTGATGGTTGCCGGCGTGATCGTCGCGGCGGTCGGCGACGAGCTCGTGCTCGCACATCCGACGGACGAGCTCCCCGCAGCCGAGCTGGCGGCGGTCGTCGGCGGGCCTGCCCTTTACCTGGTCGGGCACGCGCTGTTCCGTCTGCGCATGACCGGTTCGCCGAGCTGGAAGCGCCTCGCCGGGGCCGGCGCGTGCATCGCCGTCGGCGGGCTCGGCGCGGTCGTGCCGGCGCTCGCCGTCTCCGGGCTCGTCGTCCTCGTTCTCCTCGGCGTGATCGCCGCCGAGCGGATCGCCTCCGCCCGCCGACATGCCCGCGGAGAGCCGTCGCCGCTCGAGCGGCTCGACGTCTCGGTCTCCCGCGGGAACGAGTGAGGATCGCCCTACGACGCAGGGCGCCGTTCCCGAGCGTCGACCAGCTCGAGAAGCGCCGCCGCAATCGCGGCGGGCTCGGGCGGGCAGCCCGGAATGCGGAGGTCGACGGGCAGGACCGCTTCGACCGGCCCGACGACCCGCTCGCCCGACCCGAGCAGGCCGCACCCGAGGGCGCAGTCGCCGAGAGCCGCGACCCGGCGCGGCTCGGGCATGGCCGCGTACGCGGTCAGCAGCGGGTCGTGCATGCGCGTCGTGACGGCCCCCGTGACGAGGAGGACGTCGGCGTGGCGCGGCGAGGCGACGACGCCGAGGCCGAAGCGCTGCAGGTCGTAGTACGGGCTGGAGGCGAGCGTGAGCTCGTGCTCGCACCCGTTGCAGGAACCGGCGTCGACGTGCCGGATCGCGAGGCTCCGGCCGCGGTCCGGCGCGGGCAGCGCAACCGTTCGGCGCAGGCGGCGGAGATCGCGGAGCAGCATGAGCATCAGCGGTCTGCGCAGGCGTAGCAGAGCTCGAAGCTCTTGTTGACGAGCGGAAAGTCGGGCAGCAGGTTGTCGGTGGCCGCGAACGCGACCGACGGCCAGTTGGCGTAGGAGCCAGTGCGGAGACGAACGCGATCGAGCCGGTTGCCCGATCGCTCGACGACGCAGAGCGTGGCTCCGCGCGGGCTCTCCACGCGACCGATCCCGACCTGGCCTTCCGGGCCGCCCCGCGTCGCCGTGGCCGTGCCAAGCGGTCGATCGAGCAATGCATCGAGGATTGCGAACGACTGCCAGAGCTCGACCGCGCGCTGCTCGAGCCGGGCCTGCACGTCTCCGGCCGGCCGGCCCGAGAGTGCCGCGGCGAAGCCAGCGTATGCGAGGCGACCGTCCCCTGTGCGCGCGTCGTCGTTCACCCCAGCGGCGCGTGCCGCCGGGCCGACCGTGCCGAGGCGCTCGACATCCCCTGGGCCCAGCACGCCCACGTCGGGCAGCCGATCCTGGAACGAGGCGTTGAACTGGAGCTCGCGCCAGGCGCCCGTCGCCTCCGTCCGGAGCGCCTCGAGCTCGTTACGCGCCGACGCGACCGCCGCGGCGTCGAGCTCGAACGTGCTACCGCCGATCCGGATCGCACCGAACAGGAACCGGTGGCCCGCGACCGTGGCGTTCAGCCGGCGCGCCCGCTCCGTCAGCCCGGCGAAGCGGTTGTTGCCCGCCGCCAGGCCCACGCCGGCACAGATCTGGCCGATGTCGTTGAGGTGGTTCCAGACCCGCTCCAGCTCGAGCAGGATCGTCCGCGCCCGGCCGAGCTCCGCGCTCGGCTCGAGACCCAGAGCGTCCTCGCAGGCATGGGCGTACGCGACGCCGTTCGCGACCGCGCACGCCGCACATGCGCGCCCGACGTAGGCCGCCCCGTCGCCGAGCGCCCTTCCCTCGGCGGCCCGCTCGAGCCCGCGGTGCTTGTAGAAGAGGCGCGCGTCGAGGTGGAGGATACGGTCGCCGACGACGTGGAATCGGAAGTGACCCGACTCGATCACTCCCGCATGGATCGGCCCGACGGCGACCTGGTAGGGGTCGTGCCCCCTGACGGGTGCGGTCCAGTGGGTAAGCACGAGGTCGTGATCGACGAGCGGGCGGAGCGGCTCGTGACCGTCGAATCGGACGCCGTACAGATCGTGCGCCTCGCGCTCATCCCAGCCCCCAGAAGGCGCGAGGTCGACGATCGACGGCACCGCCCCGTCCTTCGCGGCCACCGTCTCGAGACGCACCTCGCCGCCCTGCCCGACGAGTGCCGCCCGCACGATGGCGCCGTCCTCGGAGGCGTGCAGCCCCGCAAAGCGCAGGCCGCCCGCGAGGGCCTCGGTGAGAGCCTCGCGATAGGTCGCCCCGGAGTGCGTGCTCACGCGACACCATCCACGAGGGCCTCGACGATGCCTGTCCCCGGTAGCCAGAATGCGACCCCGGCAAGGACGAGCATGATCGCCGTGGCGGCGACTCCGAGCACGACGACCGTCCGCAGACCCGGAGCCTGCGAGCGATCACGGCGGCGGGCCTTGCCGGCGGTCGTGTCGAGAAGTGCATGGACGAGCCCAGCGAACCCGAGCGCAAGCAGGAGCGCCGCCCCGGCTGCGGCCCAGGATCTACCCGCCTCGAAGCCGCCGGCGACGATCAGGATCTCGCTCACGAACAGGGGGGACGGGGGCAGCCCGGCGAGCGCGCCAAGCGAGACGCCCATCGTCACGCCGAGGGCGGGCTGAGTTCTCGCAATCCCGGTGACGGCATGACCGGCGGCGCGCGGATCGTGATCGAGGAGCGGCGTTGCCGCGTAGAAGCCGAGCGCCTTCGCGACGGCATGGCCGACGATGTGGACGGCGACGCCGGCCAGCGCGAGCGGCGTCGCGAACCCGACCCCGAGCGCAAGCACGCCCATGTGCTCGAGGCTCGAATAGGCGAGCAGCCGCTTCCAGGCGAGCGGACGCCACAGGAACGGCACCGCGACTGCGAGCGAGACGAGCCCGAACGTGATCAGCAGCGCCCGTGCCGTCCCGGCCCCGACCGCCGGCTCGAGCGAGCGCTCGGCCCGCCAGGCGACGAGCAACACCGCGGGCAGTAGGGCGCCGGAGAGGAGCGCCGACACCGGTGGAGGCGCCTCGGAGTGCGCGTCGGGAAGCCAGTTGTGGACCGGCGCCCAGCCGATCTTGGCCGCGAGCCCTGCAAGGATCAGAACGTAGGCAGCGAGCGTCGTCTCGGTCGCGGGCGTCGATTCCGCAAGCGACCTCCAGGAGAGGGCGCCGAGCGCGCCACCCGTGCTCGTCGAGGCGAGGAGCACGATCCCGAGCAGGGCGAACCCGAGGCCGAGCGAGGTCAGGATCAGGTACTTCCAGCCGGCCTCGAGCGCCCGCGGCTTGCCGCTGAACCCGACGAGAATCGCCGACGCCGCGGTCGTCGCCTCCACGAGCAGCCAGGCCGCGCCGAGGTTCCCGACCAGGGGAACCGCGACGAGCACGGTCCAGAAGGCCGCGAGGGCCGCGTAGTACGCGCGAGGCCTGCGCGAGGCCGCGACGAGGCCCGTCTGCGCTCCCCGGAGGTAGGCGGGCGACACGATCACGCTCGCGAGCCCGACGAGCCCGATCACGCCGACGAGGAGCCCGGCGGCGACATCGACGACGACCCAGTCGGTCACCACGGGAGCCGCGGGCCGCCGCAGGACCACCGCGGCCAGCGCGAGCGCGGCGGCGGCCGAGGCGCCCAGGCCGACAAGCGCAACTCGCTCCATCGCCCGTCGCGGCGCGAGCGCGACGAGGATTCCCGACAGACCCGGCAAGCCGACGACCGCGAGCGCGAGGGCCTCCCTGCTAGTCACGCAGGCTCTCGAGCGCCGCGGTGTCGCCGGCGCCGAACTCGGCGAAGATCCGCTGGTGGAAGACGACGGACACGAGGGCGAGCAGCGTCAGGTCGAGCGCCACGCCGAGCTCGATCGCAAGGGACGCGCCGCCCGGGAGCTCGATCGCGGCGAGGGCGAGACCGTTCTCGACGAGGACGATCCCGAGCACCTGGAACAGCGTCGCCCGCCGGGTCGCCACGGTCGCGGCGCCGAACGCGACTAGCGCGAGCACGGCGCGCTCAGCAACGTGTGACGAGAGGCCGAACGAGGGCACGAGCCACGTCAGCGCGAGTGCGAGCCCGATCGCGAGGCCGGCGCGGGCGAGCGGTGCCACGCCGGCCCGCACCGGGCGCGGCTCCCGCGTCCTGACGAGGATCCAGAGAAAGACGGCCGCGAGGGCGACCCCGCGTAGCGCAAGCGCGGCCGCCGCCGCGATGTCGTTCACTCCGGCCGCCTCGGCGAGGGCGAAGCCGGCCAGCAGCAGAGCCTGGAGCGTGACGATGCCGATCGCGAGCGAGCGGCGCCGGACGACGACGACCAGCAGCCCGAGCCCGACGGCCAGCCACATTAGCGTCCCGCTCATGCCATGTCCACGAGCCAGGCGACAATCCCGAGCAGCGCCGCGATCGCCCCGACGCCGAGCAGCCGGGGCGCGAGCAGGATCCGGATCTTTGCGACGAGCGTCTCCGTGACCGCAAGCGCGGCGCACAGCGCGACAAGGACGACGGGCAGGAGCGCGAGCTGCAGCCAGAGGGCCGACGGGTGGGGCAGGAACACCTGGGCGGCGACGACGAGAACGAGCCAGTGTCGCGCCGCGGAGGCCCAGTGGAGCATCGCGAGATCGCGGCCGCCGTACTCGAGGACCGGGCCCTCGTGGATCATCGTCAGCTCGAGATGGGTGTCCGGGTTGTCGATCGGCTGCCGTCCTGTCTCCGCGACGACGACGAGCGCGAACGCGACGGCGGCGAGCGCGAGCGCCGGCTCCGTCCAGGCCTCCCCGCCGGAGGTGCCGGCCACGATTCCGGGCAGATCCGTCGTCCCCGCGACCAGTGCAGCGACCGCGAGCGCGAGGACGAGCGCCGCCTCGACGAAGACCGAGATCGTCAGGTCGCGGCTCGCCCCCATCAGCGAGAAGCCGCTCGAGACGTCCCAGGACGCCGCGGCGAGCGCGAAGCGGGCGAGCGCGAGGATCCCGGCAAGAGCCAGCGCGTCGTGGCCGACTCCGAAGTTCGGGCCGGCGGCCGCGACCGGGACGAGCAGGACGGCAGCGGCGAGGCTCCCGGCCGCGACGGCCGGCGCGAGCCGGTAGACGACGGTCGTCCCCTCGACGTCGATCGCGCTCTTGCCCCACAGCCGGCGGAGCTCGCGGTAGGGCTGGAGCGGCGTCGGGCCGCGCCGGCCCTGGAGGCGCGCCTTCCAGTGCTGGACGAGCCCGGGAAGCAGCGGGGCGAGCAGCACGCCGCCCACGATCTGGACAGCCCCGGCGGCCGCCGCGCCCGCGCTCATCCGATCACCCCCAGCTTCGCGGCCGCGAGCAGCACCACCACGAGCCCGAGCAGGTAGGCGACGTACGTGCCGAGTCGCCCGCTCTGTAGCCGTCTCGCGCGGGCGGCGCCCGCGAGGGCGAGCCCGGTCGCCGGTCGGTACAGGCGCTCCTCGATCAGGTGCGGTACGTGGCCCTCGTAGCCGACCTCCTGGACGACGCCGCCCTCCGTTCGCAGCGTGATCTCGCGCTGCGGCCGGAGCACGGCCTCGAGCACGAGCCGCAGCGGCTTCGTGAACCCGGCGCTCGTCCAGCGAAGCGGCGGCTCGACGAGCTGCCCGCAGGCCCAGGTCGGCGCCGGCGCAGCAACGCGGCGGCCGCGGGCGAGAGCCAGCACGCCGACGAGCCCAGCGAGAACGAGCGCGATCGTCCCGGTCGGCAGCGAACCGGTGGACGGTACGTCGAGCCCGACGGTCGCGGGCGCCGCCACCGCCCACGGAGCGAGCCCCACGAGTGGCCCGAACAGGAGTCCCGGCGCGACCCCGAGCGCGACGCAACCGGCCGCGAGCCCTGCCACAGCGGCCCGCATCGGGACCGGAGCTTCGACGGCAGCCTCGACAGAGGGACGGCGCGGCGGGCCGAGCAGCACGAGCCCGACGACCTTCACGAAGCAGAACACGGCGAGCGCCGCCGTCGAGGCCAGTGCCGCGAGCGCGATCGCGCCGGCCACGCCGTCTCCGATCCCGCCGTAGGCCGGCACCCGGAGCAGCGACTGCAGCGTCAGCCACTCCGAGGCGAAGCCGTTCAGCGGCGGAAGCCCGGCGATTGCCATCGCACCGACGAGGAACGCGGCGCCCGTCCACGGCATCCGGCGCAGAAGGCCGCCCAGGCGATCGAGCTCGAGCGAGCCGACCGCGCGGTCGAACGCCCCGGCCCCGAGAAACAGGAGCGCCTTGAAGATCGCGTGGTTGACCGTGTGCAGCAGCGCGGCAGCGAGCGCGAACGCCGCCCAGGCCTCGGCTCCGCGGGCCCGGAGGAGCAGGCACGCGCCGAGGCCGAGCACGATGATCCCGACGTTCTCGATCGAATGGAAGGCGAGCAGGCGCTTCAGGTCGTGCTGGAACAGCGCGTACACGACGCCGGCCACGGCCGAGAAGGCTCCGACCGCGAGCACGAGGACGCCGAGCCACTCCGGCAAGGGGCCCAGCCAGTCGACGAGGACGCGCACGAGCCCGTAGAGGGCGACCTTGATCATCACCCCGCTCATCAGTGCCGAGACGTGCGCGGGCGCAATCGGGTGGGCGCGTGGAAGCCAGACGTGCAGCGGCATCAGCCCGGCCTTCGCCCCCATCCCGACGAGAGCGGCGAGCGCGATCGCGATCTGCAGCCCCGATCCCGGGACGAGGGCCGAGGCGTCCCCGATCGCTCCGGCGCGTGCGAGGAGCAGCACGGCCGCCCAGGTCCCGGCGCCCGCGAGATGGGTCAGCGCCACGTACACGAAGACCGTGCGGCGCGCCTCGCGGTCGGAGCGCCCGACGAGGATCACCGCGGCCGGCAGCAGCGTCATCGCCTCCCAGCCGACGAGGAAGGTGAGCGGGTCGCGCGCGACCAGCACGAGCGCCTGCGCGAGCACGAAGCCGGCGGTGAGGGCGCCGATCGCCCGCCCCCGTGGCGACGGAATCAGGTACCGCACTGCGAAGAGCAGCGCGGCCAGGGCGATTGCCCCGAGCACGCCGAGAAACAGGGCCGTGAGACCGTCGACACCGACGCTCGGCTCGAACGAGCTCGAGAAGGACGAGCCGGCCTCCGCTCCCGAGGCGAGCGCCCAGAATCCGCCCGCCCCGAGCAACGCGGCTCCGCCGGCCTGGACGGCGAGACCGGCCGCGAACGTCGTCCGCAGCGCGGCGAGCACGCCTCCGGCGCCGAGCGCCACCGCGCCGGCGATCAGCACGGCGGCGAGGCTCACGACTCCGTGAGCTCCTGCAACATCGACTGCTGCTCCTCGAGGCGGCGCGTCACGAGCGCGCGGCCTGCCTCGAGGAGGTCGAACACCCGCTCGTCCGAGACGCGGTAGAGGACGCTCGTACCCTCGCGCCGCGACTCGACGAGACCGACCTGCCTCAGCGCTGCCAGGTGCTGCGACGTCCCCCCGGACTCGAGCCCCAACTCAGCCTGCAGGGCGCCCACCGAGCGTTCGCCCTCGCGCAGCAGCTCGAGGATCCGCACCCGGGCCGGGTGCCCGAGCACCCGGAAGAGATTCGCCTTGATCTCGTAGACAGGACGGATGCGGTGCGGCACGGCCTGGATCATATTGTTATCTCAAGAGATTAGAAGATAGAAACAAATGGAGATTCTTGGCTGCCGAGCCGCAGGTGGGCCGGATCGTGACCGCCAGACTCCGTCCAGCGCGCTTCGGGCCGGACCTCGGCCGAGCTCGGCTCTCAGGTACGAGGCGACCAGCCGCGGACGAGCTCGTCTGCGCCCGGGTTCCCGCTCTCGCTGATCGACCGGATCACCGCCCCCACGTCGAACGGCGTTCGTCGCAGCTCGATCCGGAGCTTGCCAGCTCCCGTGGTGACGATCGCATAGGCGGCCCACGGATCGAACCGGAGGTCGGTCTCGTCCTGCTCGTGGTCGTAGCCGAGGCCGACGCTGCCGGGGTTCACGAACTGAGCAGCACCGATCCGGCGGACGTAGGGAAGGTGGATATGACCGCCCGCGACGAGGTCGTGACCGAGAGCACCGAGTCGCTCGCGGTACTCCGCTTCGGGTGTCGTCGGGAACACGAGCTCCTCATTCGACCGCGGTGTCCCGTGGAACGCGAGCAGCGTGCGCCCGTCGCCGAGGTCGACCTCGACGGTCGGTCGGAACGAGGCCATGAAGGCCTGCTGGGCCGGGGTCAGCTGCGCGAGCGTCCAGTTCCGCACGGCCAGCTGCCGCTCGCTCACGGGCTCGTTCTCCGCCGCCGCCGGATCGAGCACGAAGGCGTCGGCGTTGCCCATCACGACCGGGCACCCGAGCCCGGCGACCAGGTCGAGGCAGGCGCCCGGCTCCGGTCCGCCCTGGGCGACGTCGCCGAGGCAGACGGCCTGCTCGATGCCGTCCTGGGCGAGCTCGTCGAGCACGGCACGCAGTGCAACCGCGTTCCCGTGCGTGTCGGAGATGAGGGCCGTGCGCATGGCACGCGGAGCCTATGCCCGTGCGGCGACCGCCGCGGCGGCGCGGCTCTCGAACTGCTCGATCCCCTCGAGGTACTCGAGCACGCGCGAGAGCGGCTCGACGTCACCGAACTTCGCGTCGATGTCGAAGAGGTTCCACTCGACGACGCCGGGAACGCGGTCGCCGACCGCCTCGCGCACGACGATCGGGCGGAAGCCTTCAGCGATCGCATCCTCGGTCGAATGGCGTACGCAGCCGGCCATCGTGACGCCGGTGAGGATCACCGTGTCGACGCCGTGGGCGTTCAGGTAGCTCGACAGGTTCGTACCGTGGAAGCCGGAGGCTCGCTTCTTCACGATCACGGGCTCGCCGGGCGCCGGCGCGATGCGATCGTCGATCGCGACGGCCTCGGTGCCGAGCTGGAGCTGCTCGACGGGGATCTTGTGAACCCAGAGGCCCATGTCGGAGTTCGGGCCCTCGGTCTCGTACGCGGTCGTCGTGTAGACGACGGGGATTCCCTTCGCCCGACCGGCCTCGTTCAGCGCCTGCACGGCGGGGATGATCGTGTCCATGTGCTCGCACGAGAACGCGTGGCCCGGTCGCGTCCAGGCGTTCGCCAGATCGATGTGAACGAGCGCGGGCCGCTTCCCGAACCCGACGCGACGCTGGAAGCCGCGCTGCTGATAGATGCCGGTGTCGGCGTCGAAGACGGTCTTCAGGGCCTCGACGACCTCGTGGGCGGTGCTCATGGGGCTCTCCTTTCGCCGGTCGCGCCCGGCTCGGGTGACGACGGCTCAAGAATACTACGTATACTTGGAATGTGTCAAGCGCCGTCTGGCGGGATGCGTATACTCGAGCCATGAGAACCTCGACGGCGAGCGTGGCGCCGGCCCGGAGCGGCATCGAGCCCCGCCTTCCGGTAGCCGACGTGATCCGGGACGCGATCCGCCAGCGCCTGCTCGCGCCCGGCGCCCCGCTCGTCCAGTCGGCTCTGGCCGAGGCGCTCGGCGTCAGCAAGATCCCGGTGCGCGAGGCCCTCCACTCCCTGGCGGCCGAGGGTCTCGTCACCTTCACCGACGAGGGCGCCCGCGTCACGCTGCTCGCGCCCGAGGAGATCCACGAGCTGTGGTCGCTGCGGGCGCTCGTCGAGCCCGCGCTCGCCGATGCGATCGTCCGCAACGCAGGGCCGTCGGATCTGGCGGCGATCCGCCGGCTCGTCGAGGACATGGACACCGCGAGCGACGGCGACGAGTGGAGCGACCTGAACTACGTCTTCCACCTCGAGCTCTACCGGATCGCCGCGCTGCCCCAGTTCGCGAGCGTGGCGACGCGTGTCCTGACGATGATCGAGCCGTACTCGCGGGTCGCCGTGAACCGGCTCGAGGGGCAGGCGGCGGCGCAGGCCGAGCATCGCGAGCTGATCGAGGCGATCGAGCGCGGTGACCCGGCGGCGCTTCGCGAGGTCCTCGAACGCCACAGCACCCGGGCCCGCGACCTCCTGGCCGGCTACGCCGAGCGCGAGGCGAGCTCCGCCCCCTCGCTGTCTGCCACGTCGCGGGCCGCCCGGTCGTTCGCGGCCCGCCTCCGTGGCGATCCTGTCTAGGCTCCGGCGCGGCGCAGGGGTGCGGCCGGGCGCTCCTTGCGCGGGTCGACGAACGGGATCGCGGCCGTCTGCCCGTTCAGCTCGCCGTGCTCGGACTCGACGCGCAGCCGCTGACCGGGGCCGGCCAGCTCGGTCGGGACCCAGACGTAGCCGATGTTGCGCTCGAGCCCGGGCGACCAGACCGCAGCGGTGACCCGCCCGACCTCGCGCGCCCCGTCGAAGGCAGGCCAGGCGGTGCCGATGCCCGTCAGCGGCTCGGTCTCGTCGAACTCGATGCCGACGAGCTTGCGGTCGACGCCCTCCTGCCGGATTCGCTCGAGCGCGTCCTTGCCGATGTAGTCCTGCTCCTGCTCCTCGACCAGGCGCTCGAGGCCCATCACGTGGAACGGCGTGTCGCGCAGCGTGATGTCGGAGCCCCAGTTGAAGATGCCAGCCTCGATCCGCCGGGGCTCGCAGGGGGCGATCGGCCGGATCCCGTGCTCCTCGCCGGCACCGACGATGGCGTCCCAGAGGTCGGCGCCGCGGCTCCCGTCGAGCAGGTTGACCTCGAACCCGGGAACGGCCGACCAGCCGGTGCGGCTGATCACGACCGGGATCCCGTCGACCTCGAAGTGGCCGCAGCGGTAGTACCCGAGGTCGTAGATCCCGTCGCCGACCAGCTTCGCGAGCGTCGCGGCCGAGAGCGGTCCCTGGACCTGCACGGGGTGGACGTCGGGATACGAGACCTCCGCATCGAGATCGAGCTGGGAGAGCACGCCGAGCGTGTAGAGGCCGGCGTCTGAATCTGCGAGCTGCATCCACCAGGTGTTGTCGGCCACGTGCAGGAGCACCGGGTCGTTGACGATGCCGCCGTCGGGGGCCGTCACGAGCATGTACTTGCCCTGGCCGACCTCGCACCTGGTCAGGTCGCGGCAGGTCACGAGGTCGATCAGCCGGTCGGCGTCGGGGCCGCTGACCTGCACGGTGCGCTCGACGCCGACGTCCCAGAGCGTCACGGCGTCGGTCAGGGCGCGGTACTCGACCTCCGGGTCGTCGTACTCGGCCGGGAGGTACATCTTGTTGTAGATGTCGTACGCCCGGCAGCCGGCGGCGAGCGTCGATCCGAAGAACGGCGAGCGCCGGTACCACGGGCCGAAGTAGAGGGTTGTGCTGGACGGAATGGTGGTGTTCATCATGGCATCCAGCTTACGGTTCTTTAGCCTGACTGTCAAGTCAGTCGAACATCTCACACCCTGCCGGCAATAGGATGCGGCGCGGGATGGAAGACACGGCACAGGCGCCCCGGGCCCGCACGCGGGTCGTCCTCGTCCTCAGTGAGAACTGGACGCTCACGCCGCCCCGCGACCTGCGGGCGCTCGTGCGGATCGCGGTCGAGGCCGAGGACGCAGGAATCGACACGATCATGGTCAGCGAGCACGTCGTGCTCGGCCCCGGCGCCGGGGCGAACGGTCGGATGGAGAACCCGCGCGAGTACGCGCTCCCCGGCAACCAGGATCCGGCGACGCCGTGGCCCGACTCGCTCGTGCTCCTGTCGGCGATCGCAGCGGTCACGAACCGCGTCCGGCTTGCCGCGTGCGCGATCATTGCGCCGCTTCGCCACCCGCTGCTGCTCGCGAAGCAGCTCGCGACGCTCGACCTCCTCTCGGAGGGACGCCTCGTCGTCCAGCCCACCGTGAGCTGGCACCGCGAGGAGTACGAGGCGCTCGGAGTCCCGTTCGAGCGCCGGGGGCGATTGCTGGACGACCACCTCGGCGCCTACCGGGCGGCCTGGTGTGACACGCCCGCCTCGTACGAGGGTCAGGAGCTCGCCTTCCACGACGTCTACGTCGAGCCGAAGCCGTTTCGCACCGGCGGGCCGACGATCTGGCTCGGCGGCTCCTCGCTCCACGACCGGCTGCTGCGCCGCGTCGTGACCTACGCGCAGGGCTTCCACCCGCTCGGTCAGCCGAGCGACGAGGAGCTCGAGCGGCTGCGAGCGGCGATGGCCGCGGCGGGACGCGACCTCGCCGAGCTGGAGCTGGTCGGCGGGCTCCGGGGAACGTTCTCCGGTCCGGACACGACCGCAGACCTCGAGCAGGCGCTCGAAGCCGTGCCGGCGCAGGTGGCGCGGGGGTTCCGAACGATCTGCTTCAAGCCGTCCCAGTACACGGACGACCCCCGGCAGATCGGCGCCCTCTGCCGCGAGGTCGTCACGCGCGTCGAGACGCTCGCGGGGTAGCCCGGCTAATCGCGCGGGGGCGGCTCGGGGCGAAGCCAGAGCCACGTGGCGACGATCGCCATGATCCCGACGCCGGCGGCGGCCACCCAGGTGGTTGGGCCGACCAGGAACAGGACCGCCGCGCAGACCCCCATCGAGGCGGTTGCGGCACCCTTCGCCCGCCGGCTCACGGCCCGGTACGCACGCCAGTCATGGATCAGCGGCCCGAAGAGACGGTGCTCGACGAGCCAGCCGTGGAGCCTCGGCGAGCTCCGCGCCGCCGCCCAGGCGGCGAGGATCACGAACGGCGTCGTCGGCAGCCCGGGGACCACGACACCGATCGCGCCGAGCGCGAGACTCAGGCACGCGAGCGCGAACCACAGCGGCCGGACGCGCGAGCGCTCGCTCCCCGTCGTCTCCATCGCTTCCAGCATAGGAGCCCGCGCACAGCCGGTATCGTCGGGCCTGCCGTGCCCCACCTCTTCGACCCCCTCACGATTCGCTCGGTGACGCTGAAGAACCGGATCGGCGTCTCGCCCATGTGCCAGTACAGCTCCACGGACGGGCTCCCGAACGACTGGCATCTCGTCCACTACGGAACGCTCGCAGTCGGCGGCTCCGGCCTTGTGATCGTCGAGGCTACCGGCGTCGAGGCGCGCGGGCGGATCTCCCCGTTCTGTCTCGGGATCTGGAGCGACGAGCACGTCGAGCCGTTCGCGCGGATCGCGGGCCTGATCGCCGCCCGCGGCGCCGTTCCCGGGCTTCAGCTCGCGCACGCAGGGCGCAAGGCCGGGACCGGACGTCTCTGGGAGCACGACGCCCCGCTCCCCGAGGCGTGGGAACCGGTGGGCGCGAGCCCGCTCCCGTACGGGCCCGGGTACCGGGTTCCGCACGAGCTGACCGTCGAGGAGATCGCCGAGATCCGGTCGGCCTGGGTGGCCGCAGCCGGACGGGCGCTCACCGCAGGGTACCGGTGGCTCGAGCTCCATTCCGCACACGGATACCTCCTCCACTCCTTCCTCTCTCCGCTCTCGAACCACCGCAATGACCGCTACGGCGGCAGCTTCGAGAACCGCATCCGCCTCACGGTCGAGACGGCTCGCGCCGTCCGGGGCGTCTGGCCGGAGGAGCTCCCGCTCGCCGTGCGCGTGTCGGCCACCGACTGGGTCGAGGGCGGCTGGGACGTCGAGCAGACCGTCGAGCTCGCCCGCGTCCTGAAGGGCGAGGAGGTCGATCTCGTCGACTGCAGCTCGGCCGGAGTCGTCCCCGACGTGCGCCTCCCGACGGCGCCGGGCTACCAGGTGCCGTTCGCCGAGGCAGTCCGCCGCGACGCCGAGATCGCGACAGCGGCCGTCGGACTGATCAGCGATCCGGTGAGCGCCGACGAGATCGTCCGCACCGGCAGGGCCGATCTCGTGCTGCTCGGGCGAGAGCTGCTGCGCAACCCCTACTGGCCGCTGCACGCCGCGAGGGCGCTCGGACAGGATGCCGAGCCGCCGGGTCAGTACGCCCGCGGCTGGGCCGCTGCGTGACCGATCTGCAGCTTCTCACCGTCGGCCGCGTCGGGGTCGACCTCTATCCAGAGCAGGCGAACGTCCCGATCGCCGGCGTCGAGACATTTGCGAAGTCGATCGGCGGCACGGCAACGAACGTCGCCGTTGCCGCGGCCCGGCTCGGCGTGCGGGCCGCAGTGCTGACCCGGGTCGGGGACGACCCGTTCGGCGAGTACGTCCGCAGCGCGCTCGCGGACGAGTTCGGTGTCGACACGCGGTTCGTCGGCGTCGACCCGGCGCTGCCGACGCCCGTCGTCTTCTGCGAGCTCGATCCGCCGGAGGACCCGCGCTTGATCTTCTACCGCTACCCGAAGGCTCCCGACCTGAACATCGAGGTCGGAGACGTCGACGAGGCGACCGTGCGCGACGTGCCCGTTCTCTGGATCGCGGGCTCCTGCCTTGCCGACGAGCCCAGCCGCTCGACCGCGAGAGCGCTCCTCGCCCTGCGCGAACGGGCTCGCCACACGGTGCTCGACCTCGACTGGCGGCCGATGTTCTGGCCCTCCCCGGAGCAGGGTCGGGCCGAGATCGGCGAGGCCGTCCGCCACGTGACGATCGCGATCGGCAACCGCGCGGAGTGCGAGATCGCGGTCGGAACCGGCGACCACGAGGAAGCGGCGGCCCGGCTTCTCGACCGTGGCGTCGAGATCGCCGTCGTGAAGCTCGGCGCAGACGGCGTCTTCGTCGCGACGTCCGGCAGCACGAGGGAGATCGTCCCCCCGGTTCCCGTCGAGGTCGTCTGCGGCCTCGGGGCGGGGGACGCGTTCGGCGGCGCGTTCTGCCACGGGCTCCTGCAGGGCAGCGACCCGGTCGCGGCCGT
Source organism: Gaiellales bacterium (assembly GCA_046330455.1). Lineage (GTDB taxonomy): Bacteria > Actinomycetota > Thermoleophilia > Gaiellales > Gaiellaceae > CAVQXR01. Next base: position 12,984 of record JAXLSU010000015.1, on the reverse strand, counting down.
GCGCTTCGCGAACGCCGCGGGCGCGATCGTCGCCTCCCGCCTGCTCTGTGCGGCCGCGATGCCGACCCTCGCCGAGATCGAGGCACTGGCCGGGCGGGCGGGCCCCCGCGGCTGACGGGCCCCCGCGGCTGACGGGCCCCCGCGGCTGACGGGCCGGCTCGGCCGGCCCGGACCCGCGCAAGAGCCGGGCAGAGCCCGGCGTTTACGCTCTCGGCCGGCCCGGACCCGCGCAAGAGCCGGGCAGAGCCCGGCGTCTACATTCTCAGCCGGGCAGGAGGGCTTCCACCTGCCCCGCCGGCGGGCGCGGACGGGCGGGATGAGATCCCGCCTCTACAGCCGGCACCGACGGTGCGGACGCAACCCCCCGGGGTGGGGGGGTGAGTGGCTCGGGTAGGCGTCGGGCGCGGCGGCGACGGTGGCTTGCGGTCAGTCTCACGATGCGGGGTTGGTTACCCCAGTGCCCTGGTTGCGTCGCCGGGCGTGCGCTGTCTACGAGCGGGCGTGGCCGCTGGGGCTGCCCATAGGGGCATCGCGCGTGCCTGGCGGCTTTGGCCCGGCGCCCGCCCGAGCAGGCGGCGGTGTTGTCGGGGTCATTCGGCCACGGCGGCGGCCCAGAGGAAGCAGGCGAGGCTCGCGGGCGGCGGCGATGGTGGCGACGTTGGCGGGCTTGCCGCGGGCCTCAAGGCGCGCGTGGAGGCGGTAGAGGCGGTGCTGGGCGCGCCAGGCGATCCGGAGCACCTGGGCCGGCTGGTCGTGCTGTTGGCGGGCGGCGAGCGCCGCCGCCCGACCGCGGGCTGGCGCAGGTAGTGCCAAGGCGGCCTCGACAAGCAGACGGCGGGCGTAGCCGGAGCCGGTCTTGGTGATCGCTCCCTCGACTCTGCGCTCCCCGGACTGGTCGAGCGCGGGCACGGCCCAAGCCAGGAAGCGAGCCGGGAGGGCCGCGGGAAACGGTGGAAGTCACCGATCTCCGAGCGTGAGCGCGAGGCGCTCAGCGTGTCGATGCCGCGAAAGCAGCGCAGCCGCGCCGCCGTCGACCGCCTCGCCCTCGACGGCAAGCCGGGGCAACTCCATCGAGCGCCTGCCTGCGCGCCACCAGCCCCTCAACGGCAGCGAGCGCGTCCCCAGGGGTGAGCAAGCTCGGCAGCCGGCTCTTCCGAAGCGCTGGCAGCTGAGCCAGTCACGGTGGCGCTGTGTCCAGGTGTTCTGGAGTACGGGTAGAGCCGCCCGTGCAGAAGCAACAGCTTCGGACCCGATGGCGAGCGCATCAGGTCAAAGCGCACCTGCTCCCGGGCCCGGCAGAGATGACGGGCCGCCTCGTAGCTCGCGCTCGGCACAGCCACAAACGCAAGCTGCCCAGCCAAGAGCAGCCGCGCAAGCAGCTCAGCGTCCTTGCGATCGGTCTTGACCCGACCGCCCGGCGCCCGCGGCGTCTTCGGCGGCGCCACCACCTCAACGCGCACACCCGCGGCCTCGGCCGCCCGAAACAGCGAAGCCCGGTCGGCCCGGCCTCATAACAAGCCCGCACCGGCCCAGAGCAGCATCCCCAGCCGCGACCACCTCCTCACAGCCAGCGCCGAACCGAGCCCGGCGCAACTCACCGCTCACCACATCGGCCGCCGCCGCGCCGTCGAGCGAGCATGCACATCCAGCCCCACGTACGTCATCGTTGCCACCACGGCCAGACCTCCTTTCGGTGCACGGGCCAGCCGGAGCCCGTCCCCGGCCAGACAACCCCCGGAACTGCCACCAGAGGGTCCGGCCCAGACCGGACAACGGCCAATCCGCATAGGGTCTACAGCCGGCACCGGCGGTGCGGACGCAACCCCTCTCGCACCCCGCTCGGCAGGGGCCTGACCTCGGCCGGCCCGGTACGCTTCGGAGACATCGCAGGTTCGATCCCGGCCGCCCAGGAGCGGTGGCCGCACCCCGAGGAGGAGCCCATGACCGAAGTCGTCTCTGCGCCCGCTGCAGGAGACCTCGAGACCGGCGAGATCACGCAGATCGGCCACTGGATCAACGGCGCCGCCGTCGCCGGCACGTCGGGTCGCAGCGGCCCCGTCTTCAACCCGGCGACCGGTCGGCAGACGGGTGAGGTCGCGTTCGCCTCGCTCGAGGAGATCGACGGCGCCGTCGCGGCCGCGAAGGCGGCGTTCCCGGCCTGGCGAGCCTGGTCGCTCGCGAAGCGCGCCGACCTGTTCTTCCGGATCCGGGAGGTCATGAACGCCAACCGCGAAGCGATCGCGGGGCACCTGACCGCCGAGCACGGGAAGGTGACCTCCGATGCGCTCGGCGAGGTCGCGCGCGGGCTCGAGGTGATCGAGTATGCGTGCGGGATCCCGACCCTCCTGAAGGGCAGCTTCTCGGAGCAGGCCTCGACCGGGATCGACGTCTACTCGATCCGCCAGCCGGTCGGCGTCGTCGCCGGGATCACGCCGTTCAACTTCCCGGCGATGGTGCCCATGTGGATGTGGGCGCCGGCGCTCGCCTGCGGCAACTGCTTCGTTCTCAAGCCGTCCGAGAAGGATCCGAGCGCATCGCTGCTCGTCGCCTCGCTGCTCGAGGAGGCCGGCGTGCCCGACGGCGTGTTCACCGTCCTGAACGGCGACAAGCTCGCCGTCGACCGACTGCTCGAGCATCCCGACGTTGCGGCCGTCAGCTTCGTCGGCTCGACCCCGATCGCCCGCTACGTCTACGAGACGGGGACGAAGCATGGCAAGCGCATCCAGGCGCTCGGCGGGGCGAAGAACCACATGGTCGTTCTCCCCGACGCCGATATCGACATGGCCGCCGACGCGGCGGTCAGCGCAGCCTACGGCTCGGCCGGCGAGCGGTGCATGGCCGTGTCCGTCGTGGTCGCGGTCGGCGACGTCGCCGACCCGCTCGTGGACGCGATCAGGCAGCGGCTCCCGAAGGTCACGGTGGGCCCTGGTAACGAGCCGGGGAGCGAGATGGGCCCGCTGATCACCCGCCAGCATCGCGACAAGGTCGCCTCCTACCTCGACTCCGGCCGCGATCAGGGTGCGACGGTCGTCACGGACGGTCGCGAGCTCGAAGTCGCCGGGGACGGGTTCTTCATCGGCGTCTCGCTGCTCGACAACGTGAGGACCGACATGGACTGCTATCGGGACGAGATCTTCGGCCCCGTCCTCTCGGTGATGCGCGTCGGCACCTACGACGAGGCGATGGAGCTCGTCAACGACAACCCGTACGGCAACGGCACCGCCATCTTCACCCGTGACGGCGGCGTTGCCCGCCAGTTCCAGTTCGAGTGCAACGCCGGCATGGTCGGGATCAACGTACCGATCCCGGTGCCCGTCGCCTACTACTCCTTCGGCGGTTGGAAGGCGTCGCTGTTCGGCGACTCCCACGCCTACGGCCCCGAGAGCATGCACTTCTACACGCGCGGCAAGGTCGTCACGAGCCGCTGGCCCGACCCGGCCACGAGCACGATCGACCTCGGCTTCCCGCAGACGCGATAGCCGGCAGCTCAGGGGGAGCGGGCGGCGGTCCGCTCCCCCCGTGAGCCTCGCGGGCCTGCGATGATGGCGCCCGATGCGGATCGGCTATCTGATCTTTCCCCAGGGGAACGTCGAGTCGGAGCCGGCCGCCCTGCCCGACCCGGAGCGCGTCCCGCAAGAGCTCGCGCTCCTCGACCTCGCCGGCTCGCTCGGCTTCGACGAGGTCTGGGTCACCGAGCACCACTTCGGCGACTACAATCTCGCTCCGGCGCCGCTCCAGATGCTCGCCTACGTGACCGGTCGCTACCCGTCCGTGACGGTCGGCTCGATGGTCGTCGTCCTGCCCTGGAACGACCCGCTCCGGGTCGTCGAGCAGATCGTCCAGCTCGACTACCTGGCAAGAGGCCGGCTCATCGTCGGCTTCGGGAAGGGCGAGGCAGCGCGGGAGTTCAACGCGTTCGGGCTGGATCTCGAGGACGGGCGCCGGCGGTTCGACGAGAACCTCGCGCTCGTGCTCGGAGCGCTCGAGACAGGGGTCTTCGAACGCGACGGCGAGGCGCCGCTTCGCGTGCGACCCCAGCCCGCCGGGACCTTCCGTGACCGCCTGTACATGGCAGCCGGCTCCCCGGTCTCCCTCGACCGGGCAGCGGAGACCGGGCTCGGCCTGCTCCGGATCGGCCTTCGCTCCTGGGAGGAGGTCGCCGGGCAGGTCGACCGCCACCACGAGCTGTTCCTGACGACGCACGGGCGGGAGCCGCCCCCGACCGCGACACTCGTGTTCGGATACATCGACCGGGATCCGGGCCGGGCACGTGAGCTCGGGATGCAGTACGCGATGAGCTACCGCCAGAGCGCGATCGCTCACTACGGGCTCGGCGAGGACGCCCGGGCCGACCTCGAGGCGTTCGGCGAGGCCCAGCTGTGGGGCACGCCCGAGCAGGTCGTCGAGAAGGCGCTCGCTATCACCGAAGCGACGCGTACCGGCCACCTCGTGGTCGCGTTCCGGTACGCGGGCGTTCCGTACGAAGCCGCAGAGGAGGGGGTACGCCTGTTCGCGACCGAGGTCGGGCCACGCCTACGCGAGGCGGGGCCGGCGTGACCGACCCCGTCCGGGAGCTGATCGACCGCGTCTCGAACTGGGGCCGGTGGGGCGACGAGGACGAGCTCGGGACGGCGAACCTGATCACGCCGCAGAAGCGGATCGAGGCGGCCGCCTGCGTACGCAGCGGGAAGGCGTTCTCGCTCGCGGTCGACTTCGAGCCCGATACGCCGCAGCTGCGGGCCTCGTATCGGGTGAACCCCGTGCGGTCGATGGTGAACACCGGCACCGACGTCAGCTCGGGACGCCAGGCCGCGTTCGGGATCGCCGGGCACGGCTTCGCAGACGACATGGTCGTGATGTCGCTCCAGGCTGCGACCCAGTGGGATTCGCTCGCCCACTGCTTCCACGACTTCCGCATGTACAACGGACGCGACTGTGCCCTCGTCGACGGAAAGGGGGCCGCGGCGAATGACATCTCGACCCTGCGTGACCGGATCGTGACGCGCGGAGTGCTCGCCGACGTCGCCGGACAGCACGGGGTCGAGGCGCTCGAGGCCGACCACCATGTCACGGTCGAGGAGCTCGAGGCGACGCTCGCAGCCCAGGGCGTCGAGGTACGGCCAGGCGATGCGCTACTCGTGCGAACCGGCCACCTCGGACGGATCCGCAGAGCGGGCGCCTGGGATCGCTTCGTCGAGGCAGACGAGCCCGGGCTCGGCCACGGCGCGCTCCCCTGGCTTCGCGACCGGGACGTCGCGGCGGTGGCGTCCGACAACTGGGCGTTCGAGGTCTACCCGAGCCGCTTCGCGCTGCCGATGCCCTTCCACGCGATCGGGATCGTCTACATGGGCCTGCTGATCGGCGAGATCTTCGAGCTCGACGCGCTCGCGGAGGACTGCCGCGAGGACGGGCTCTGGGACTTCCTGTTCACGGCGCCGCCGCTGCCGTTCCTCGGCGCGGTCGGCTCGCCGGTGAACCCGCTCGCCGTGAGGTGAGCGCCTGCTCCCGGCGCTAGCATGGGCGCGTGTCCGCGCGGCTCCTCGTCTCCGCTCTCCTCGCTGTCGTCGCACTCGGCGCTGCAGGCGGTGCCGCCGCCGCGTCCCCTGCGATCGTCTCGGGCGAGGGGACCCGGACGGTCGTTCGCGCGCTGGATGGAACGATCCTCCGGACGTTCAAGCCGCTCGAGTTCCCGTCGCTCGGCACCAGGCTCCTTGCTGGGGGCCGCGGCAACCGGATCGTCGCGCTCGACGCGGTGACCGGTACGAAGCGCTTCGAGATTCGCGACGCCTTCGGGCCGGTCGTTCTCCCGGGCAGGCGGGTCGTGTTCCTCGGCGACCGGCTCGGGCATCGCGATCCGCAGGTCAACTCGGTGTGGATCCGCACGTCGGGTGGGGCGATTCGCAAGCTCGTGCAGTTTGCGAACGGGCCCGGCCTGCCGGGAGTCCAGACGGGCCTCGACGCGTCGATCGTGCTCGGCGTCGCTTCGGACTCGGCCGGCCGGAAGCTCGCGATCGTCCAGGGCAACGACGTGGATCTCTTCCACTACGACATCTGGGTCGTCGACACGGGTACGAAGGCGAGGTTCCGGGCGACGTCGGGCGGCCGCTCACGGTTCGCGACCCTCGACCCGGCCGGAGCGCGGCTCGCGTACCTCCGGGAGGAGGCGTTCTGCGGGGGGCCTGAGCCCGGGTACCGGGCAGGCGACGTGCTGATCGAGGAGGCCCGCAAGGGCGCGGCGCCAACCACGCTGCTCGACGGTGACTGCGATGCCTTCTACACGGAGCTCGCCTGGCTCTCGGCGACGGAGCTGGTCGCAACCCGGGTCACGCGCACGGCGCCGGACACGTTCCGGACCGATCTCGTCAGCATCGACGTCGCCACGAGCGCGGTCACCGTCCTCGCCGGCTCGGGCGACGTGTTCGCCCTCTCGGTCTCACCGACGCTGCGCCTCGTGGCGTTCATGCGGGGGGCCGGTGGCGCGGACGTCCTCGACATCGACACGATGACGACGCGCCAGCTCGCGAACGCGTTCGCACCCCAGGTCTCCCGCGACGGCACCTGGCCGTAGCCGCCCGCGGAAGGGCGGGCGGGATGAGATCCCGCCCCTACAACCCGAGGCATGAGCCGGGCCGCCGGGGTCGGATGCCGTCGGGCCGCCCATGCACACCCACGGCGCGGGGTGACCCCGCCCCTACACAAGACCGCTGCGGTGGCTCGCCACCGACGCACGCCCCCTACGCGGGGTGTGCCGCCCCGCCTCTACCCAACCGCCCGTGCTCCTGTAGGGGCCGGATCTCATCCGGCCCCTACGCACCGCCGAGGACGCCTCAGAGATAGAGCAGCATCCGGGCGTTGCCGAGCGTGTTCGGCTTCACCCGCTCGAGATCGAGGAACTCGGCGACGCCCTCGTCGAGTGACCGGCGCAGCTCCTCGTAGATCTCGGGCGCGACGGGCGTTCCCTCGATCTCGACGAAACCGTGCCGCGTGAAGAAGTCGACCTCGAACGTGAGCACGAACACCCGCTGGATGCCGAGCCACCGGGCCGTCTCGATCAGCCGGTCCACGATCGCGTGGCCGGCGCCGCGCCCGCGGAGGTCGGGGTCGACGGCGACCGTGCGGATCTCCGCGAGGTCCTCCCAGATCACGTGCAGGGCGCCGCACCCGACGACGTGACCGCCCTCCTCGGCGACCCAGAACTCCTGGACGTCCTCGTAGAGAGCGACGGTCGGCTTGTCGAGCAGGATCCGCTGCTCCGCGTAGAGATCGACGAGGCGGCGCACCGCCGGAACGTCCCCCGTATGCGCCCGCCGGACGGTGATTCCCACGACCGGCCAGCATAGCGCCGGGGAGCCCGGATCCTCAGCCGCGCCGTGCGAGCAGGTCGGTGACCCGGGTGCCGTGCCAACCCTCGACCCGCCTCGCCCAGTACTGCTCCTGCAGCATGCGCGTGATCCGGCCGGGGCGTCCGTCGCCGACCGGGCGCGAGTCGACGGCGACGATCGGCATCACGCCGCCCGCAGTCGTCGCTGCGAACACCTCGTCGGCCTCGTCGAGCTCGGCCGGCTCGACCCGCCGAAGCTCGAACGGCACGCCCTCGTCGGCGCAGATCTCCCGCACGGCCGCACGGGTACAGCCCTCGAGCACGTTCCAGTCCGGGCTCGCGACGACCCCGTCGCGGACGACGAGGAGATTCCAGCCGAAACCCTCGGTCAGCTCGCCGTCGGGCCCGACCACCATGGCGTCGTCACAGCCCGCGTCGTAACCGTCGAGACGGGCCTGGACGAGGTCGGCGCGGTTGTAGTTCTTGAACCGCTGGTCGACGGCCCGGGACGAGATGCGCTCGAAGCGGCGGCACAGGTGGATGTTGACGCCGTTCCGGCACCCCTCCTCGCCCCAGATCCACACGTACGGGATCGCGTAGGCGACGAAGCGGTTCTCGGCGAGTCGGAGGTCGCGCGACTGGTTCGGCGTCAGCCCGCGCGTGACCTCGACCTTGACGTAGGCATCGGTGAGCCCGGCACGGTCGACACACTCGGCAAGGATCCCCCTCAGCTCGTCGCGCGAGTAGGGGTGGTGGAGCCGGAACCCGGCGCACGAGCGCTCGAAGCGGTCGAGGTGCTCGTCGAGCTTGAAGAACCACCCGCGCCACACGGAGGTGACGTCGTACACGACGTCGCTCCACGTGAACCCGTAGTCGAAGATCGACATCCGGGCCTCGCCGGGAGCGACGTACTCGCCGTCGATGAAGACGATGCCTTCGCTCATTGCCCGCTCACCCTCCGTCCGACACGGCTCACCGAGATCCGAGCTCGGCTCGACCGAAACGACGATAGCGCAGCCGGTCGGAGGACGGTCGGGGCATTCGCGTACTGACCGTCAGCGTGAATCCCGATGCGCCGCGGGCCGGGATGCGACACTGTTGACGGGCAGATGGACGGTCCGGCGAACCGGGTCCGGATGGCACTCGCGTTCGGGGCGGCGGCCGTCGCCCTCGTGACGGCCGCCGGCTGCGGCGGCGTGTCCCAGCCCGTCGAGCCGGCGGGCGGCACCGCCGTGGTCGGAACGGCTGTCCGGCTGCTCTTCGCCGGCGACGTGATGCTCGGGCGGGGCGTCGCCGATCTCGACGCGGCGACCGTCTTCACGGACGTTCGCTTCGAGGTCGCCTCGGCGGATCTGTCGGTCGCAAATCTCGAGTCGCCCCTCACGAATCGCCCCCACGACCCTGGCTCCGGCCCGAACGCACTCGAGGCGACTCCCTTCTCCGCCCGCCTCCTCGCCGCCGCGGGCTTCGATGCCGTGGGGGTCGCGAACAACCACGCGGGCGACGCGGGGCCCGCCACGGTCGGCGATACGGTCGACGCGCTCGCGGCGGCCGGGCTCGAGGCGATCGGTGCGGGCACCTCGGTCGACGAGGCGTACGAGCCGCGCAGCGTCGAGATCGGCGGGGTCCGCGTTGCCCTGCTCGCGTTCGACGCGACCGGCGCGGGGCCGCGCGTCGGGGCCGGAGCACCCGGCGTCGCCTGGTGGGACGAGGCTCGCGCCCGGGAAGCCGTCGGGCACGCGCGGGCGATCGCGGACGTCGTCGCCGTCGGAATCCACGGCGGTACGGAGTACGTGCCGGGAACCGATCCGTACCTGATGCGGCTCGCCCAGCAGCTCGCCGGCTGGGGCGCCGACGTCGTCTGGGGCACCGGCCCCCACGTCGTGCAGCCCGTCCACATGGTCGACCCGGACGGAGACGGCCGCGCGACTGTCGTGACCACGAGCCTCGGCAACCTGATCTTCGACCAGCACCTCCCCGGGACGCGCCGGGGGGCGGTGCTCGAGGTGCTGGCCGGCAGCGACGGGATCCGGGCGTGGCGCGCCGGGTCGACCGACCACGAGGACGGACCGGTCCGGTTCGCCGGCTGGGAGACCCCGCCCGGCGACGCCGTGCTCCTCGCCGGCGGCTGGTGGGCGCTCACCGGGCCGGCCGACCCTGTCGTCGCCGCAGACCCCGGGCCGCTCGCAGGCTTCGCGGGCGACGTGGTCGACGCCACGCTGGGCGACGCCGACGAGGACGGCGAGCCGGATCTCGTCGTCGCCTTTCGCAGACCGTACTCACCGACCGGGGTGAACGCCCTGCTGCCGCGCGAGACGCTCGTCGATGCGCGCGGGCGCACCGCCCATCTCGGCCTCTACCGCCCGGACGACCTGCGCCCGCGCTGGGTGGCGGGAACGCTCGTCCGGCCCGTCTCGGCCGTCGCCGCCTGCGACGGGATGCTCGCGCTCGCCTATTCGAAGCTCGACGACCCGACCGTCGTGTCCACGGGCGCCTGGCGCTGGGGCGGCTTCGGCTTCCTCACCCTGCCCGACCTGCCTGGCACCGGCAGCCCGGCCTGTGCCGACGTCGACGGCGACGGCCGCCTCGATCCACTCGTCCTCGAAAGGAGCTCCCGATGATCCGCTGGCCGCTCGTGCTCGCCTCGCTGCTCGCGCTCGTCGCACTCGGGTGTGGAACCGGCGGCGGGGAGCCGCGGCCAACGACGGCCACCCAGACGACGACCGTGATCCCGACCGAGACAGGCCACTCGGAGCCGGTACCTGCTCCGGCCCTTCCCGCTCTGTCGATCAGCTTCGGCGAGTACACGGACGTCTCGCTGATCGGCCCGGACGATCCGGCCTACGCGGGTCCGCCCACCCCGACGTCGCTCGACGGGGTCGAGATCGCGCCCTCGATCCAGACGGCGCTCGACGCACCGGGCGTGACCGAGGCGCTGCTCGCGAACGGCTTCGTCGTCGTGCCCGGCGACATGCGCCTCTTCCACTACGCCTACCAGGAGAGCGAGTACGGAGGCTGGCCCGTCTTCGTGACGACCGACGTTGCCTACCACGCGTGGCACCTCGTCTTCGACAAGGTCCTGCGGAGTCTCGAGCAGGACGTCTTGCTGCCGAAGCTCGAGGCGCTCGTGTCGGGCCTGCTCGAGGCCTCGGCCGCGCAGACCGCCGAGCTCGCGGGCACACCGCTCGAGGACAGCGCTTCGCGGGTCGAGCAGCTCGTCCAGGTCGCCGCTGCGGAGCTCGGGCTGCCCGTGACGCTCGGACCCCTCGCCGGGCAGGAGCAGGCGCTCGTCGAGGCACACAGCGCCGCCTACGAGCCGTCGCCGGTGACGGGCGTCTCGATCGACTACTCGCTGTTCACCCCTCGCGGGCACTACACACGGAACGCCGAGCTGACCCGGTACTTCCTTGCGATGTCGGTGCTCGGCCAGGCTTCGCTCTGCCTGCCGGGCACCGTGGACTGTCCTGGCCTCGATCCAGCACGGCTGGGGATCCTCGCCTCCCGGGCCCTCACGTCCCGACCCGAGCTCGTCGACCTCTGGCGGCAGCTCTACGAGCCAACCGCCTTCCTCGTCGGCTTCGCGGACGACTACACGCCGCTCGAGGTCGCGGACGCGGCGGAGACCGCGGTGCCCTCCGGGCTCGACGACGCGACCGTGTTCGCCGACGACGAGACGGTGCAGGACGTCGTCGCGAAGCTGACGGAGTCCCGCAGCGTGCAGATCAGCCCCGACCGGGCGTCGATCCGCCTGATGGGGACGCGGTTCGTGCTCGACTCGTTCGTGCTCGACCAGCTCGTGTTCCCCTACGTCGGCACCGAGGAGCAGCCGCGCGCGCTGCCTTCGGCGGTCGACCTCGCGGCCGCGTTCGGGTCGGACTTCGCCCGCTCGGTGCAGGAGCAGGGGGGCGCGACCGCCTACGAGAACTACGAGGCCCAGCTCGAGCTGCTGCGGGGGCTGATCGCCGATCGTCCGCCCGCGGCCTGGGGCTCGACGGTCTACGACGCCTGGCTCTACGCGCTCCAGCCGGTCTGGGTCTCGCACGGTGAGACCTTCCCCGACTTCATGCGCTCGGACGCCTGGGCGGCCAAGGCACAGCAGGCGGGCCTCGGCTCCTACGCCGAGCTGAAGCACGACACGATCCTCTACACGAAGCAGGCGGTCGCCGAGGGCGGGGACGGCGGGCCGATCCGCCCCCGGCGCAACTGGGTGGAGCCGGAGCCGGTCGCCTTCGGACGCCTCGTCTCGGCCGCCGACCTGCTGGCCTCCGGCCTCGCTGCGCGGGACCTCCTCCCGGCCGAGCAGCAGGAGCTCCTCGCCGACACGATCGGGCTCCTGTCGTTCTTCGAGCGGATCGCGGCCGACGAGCTTGCGGGCAGGCCGCTCTCCGGGGTCGACAACGATCGACTCACGGGCATCGGCGGCGAGCTCGAGTCGCTGTTCTGGCGTTCGTCCGACCGCACGTCGGAAGGTGCGGCCGAGATCGACCAGGATGCCGCGATCATCGCCGACATCGCGAGCAGCCGGATCGGCGAGCCGCAGGTTCTCGAGATCGCGACCGGCCGGATCGACCGCATCCTCGTGCTCGTCCCCGACGACGAGGGGACGTTCCAGGTCGCGGCAGGCGGTGTCTACTCCTACTACGAGTTCACGAGCCCGGCCGGCACGCGGCTGACCGACGAGGAGTGGAGGGCCCAGCTCGACGCCGGCACCGCCCCCGCGCGACCCGCCTGGGAGAGCGTCATGCTCACAGGCTGACGGCGCTCAGCCCGAGGCAGCGCCTGAGCGCGGCCTCGATGGCCTCACAACGTTCGAAGCCGCCGAGCCGCCGGGTGACGTAGGCGCACGCGTATCCCTCGCCCGCCCACCAGCCCAGGCTGCCGCCGAGGCCGCCCATCCCGAAGCCACCGTCCCCGATTCCGAAGCCGAGCCCCCAGGACGCCTCCTCGCCGAGAACCTCGTCATGGCCGATCCGCTGCGGGCGCGTGGCCTCGGCGACGAGATCGTCCGAGAGCAGACGGACACCCTCGAGGACGCCGCCGGCACCGAGACCGGAGTAGAAGCGGGCGAGCGCGAGCGCTGTCCCGTGGCCGTTCACGGCCGGGATCTCGGCCCGGCGCCAGGCATCGCCGTTGACGACGTCGGGGTGGAGCATCGCGGGTGGGTTGTCGACGGCGAGCCGGAACGCCTCGCCGCGCGAGAGCGCCTCGGCCCGGCAGGCTCCGCCCGGGTCGACCACGTCTGCGGCCCGCGCGAGCTCGGAGCCACGGAGGCCGACGTGGAAGTCGAGTCCCCAGGGCGAGGCGATCTCCTCGCGCAGGAACGCTCCGAGCGTCCGCCCGTCGACTCGCCGTACGAGCTCACCGACCAGGTGCCCGTAGAAGGCCGCGTGCTCGCCGTGCGTCGAGCCGGGAGGCCAGCGTGGCGGGGAGGCCGCGAGCAGCGTCGTGGCGGCCTCCCAGTCGAGCAGGACCTCGGGCGGGAGCCGCTGCTCGAACAGGTCGAGGCCGGCCTGGTGGGCGAGCACCTGCCTGACCGTCACACGGTCCTTGCCGGCCGCGGCAAACTCGGGCCAGTGCGCCGCGACGCGGTCGTCGAGCCCGATCAGACCGCGCTCGACGAGCAGGAGCACGCACGTCGCGGCGAGCGGCTTCGCGACCGAGTA
>JAXLSU010000014.1:0-74532 GCA_046330455.1 Gaiellales bacterium | reverse complement strand
TCTCGAGACGAAGTACGTCCTCGTCGCGGGCGTCGGGATCTGACGGATCCTGCGGGGGGCCGGAGCGATCCGGCCCCCGTCGATCTTCGCGCCCGCCCTACGCTTCTTCAGCGTTCCCGCGACCGGTAGACGCCGTGACGGAGCCGCCCGACGCCGTCGATCGTGATCTGCACGGTGTCTCCTCCCTCGAGGGTGAACTCGTCGGGAGGTACGAGCCCGGTTCCGGTCAGGAGCACCGCCCCGTGCGGGTGGCTCAGCTCCCGGAAGAGAAAGCCCGCGAGCTGCTCGAACGGGCGCACCATCTGTGCGGTCGACGTCTCGCCGCTGAACACCGTCTCATCCGCCCGCTCGATCACGAGCTCGATCCGCGCCGATCGGGCGCGGTCGCCGAGCTCGCGCGCGAGGACGATCGTGTCGGACAGCCCGAGCGCGTCGTCGAAGATCTTTGCCTGGGCGAGGTAGAGCGGGTTCTCGCCCTCGATGGAGCGCGACGAGATGTCGTCGCCGACGAGGTAGCCGGCGATCTCGCCCTGGGCGGTGAGGACGAGCGCGAGCTCCGGCTCGGGCACGTCCCAGGTCGAATCGGCCCGTACGCGCAGGGGCGCTCCAGGCGGCGGCACGCGGTACGCAGGCGCCTTCATGAACACCTCGGGTCGCTCCGCCTCGAAGACGAGGTCGTAGGCGGACTTGACGACCGCTTCCTCGACCCGGGCCTCGCGGGAGCGCTCGTAGGTGACCCCCGAGCACCAGACCTCCTGGCGGTCGACCGGGGCGAGGTCGTCGACGGGCCCCGCGAGCACGGGCCGCGCGAGCGCCTCGTCGACCTCGCCGTGTATCCGCTCGAGCCCGTCTGCGAGCAGGCTCGCGAGCGCGGAGTCGATCGGATGCAAGCCCCTCGCGGAGACGTAGACGAGCTTGTCGATCCCCTGGTGGCGAACCCGCTTCAGACCCTCCATGACCGTCGCCGTTACCGAAGCGGTCTGAAGTGCGTGAGAGGCTCGTCGTCGGGCAGGTAGTCCCAGGCGAGCGCCTCGTCGGCGGCCGGGACGTGACGCTCCTCGAGCCCGAGTTCACGAAGGACGACGTTGCGCGCCTGCGGGATTCCGGTCGTCTTGTAGAAGGCGAGGTGGCGGTTGAAGCCCTGCCGCCCGAAGCCGCAGTCGGTCGAGAGGATCAGCTTGTCGGCCGGGATCACCTTGAGGCACCGCCGCACGCGCGCGGCGATCGTGTCAGGAAAGTCGCCCTGGAGGGTTCGATGGCTGATCACGCCGACCGCGAGCTTCTTCTTCATGCTCGCCGCGAAGGGCTTGAAGAGAGGGATCTCCTTCAGGTCGTTCTCGGTTGCCTCGATCGTCCAGACGTCTCCCTTGAGACGGTCGAGGTAGATCTCCAGCGAGTTCTGGTAGCTCTCGTCGGTGAAGACCTTCTGCATGTTCGGGTTGCCCCAGCACGTGTGGATCCAGACCTCGACGTCGTCGAGCCCCTCGATCTCACGGTTGAAGGCGTCGACGAGGAAGTCGATGAAGTCCGTCATCTCCGGGTAGTAGCAGGCCATGAAGTGCAGCGTCGGCTCCTCGATCTGGATCACCTGGCAGCCCGACGCGGCCAGCTGGCGAAGCTCGAGGTTCATCGCCTCGGCCATGTCCCAGATCAGCTGCTTCTTGTCGTCGAGGTCGTAGCCCTGCGTGTGGGAGTCGAGGAAGAACGCGAGCACCTGGGCGGAGCAGGTCCCGAACTTCACGGGCTTCCCGGAGGCGGCTGCCGACTGGGCGATCCGCCAGATCTTCGCGTACTCGAGCGGGTTCTTCGGGTCGTGCTCGACCTTCCCGACGACGCGGGGCCAGCGCCAGGTCTTGTAGATCGAGTCGAGCATCGTCCCGACCGGATAGGCGAGCAGCGGCGAGCGCGTGTTCCGCGTCTGGAGCTCCTCGTGCTCGAGACCCTGCCAGCGCTGGAGCGGATAGTGGTGCCACGAACGGCCGGCGACGTCCTCGTCCAGGTGGTAGTCGCCGCCGGTGAGGATGTCGAGCCCGGCCCGTTCCTGGTCGGAGACGACGACCGCGTGAGCGTCGGTGAACTGCTCCCGGAACCAGGGATCCATCATGCAGGTGTCGAGCGGTCGACCCCACATGTTCTGCGTGTACCAGCGCGGCCGCGGCCAGCTCCCGGTCACGGTGGCAGGCAGCATCAGATCCTTGGTAGCGGTGAACGCCATTCGCCCTCCTTCGACGTCGGAACCCCAGAGATCCTAACCGCAAGGGCCGTCGAGCCCGTCAGCGCTCGACACGGGCGCCGCGGAGAAGACCGACACCAACCTCACTGCCGGATTCCGTGACGCGGGACACACGCCTCCCGAGTAGCCGAGATGGCACCCCGGCGGCAGTTCGTGCCCACGTCGCAAAGCGTGGTGTGGGAGCCGCGCCTGACGGTGCCGGCACAGCCGGTCGACCGTGACCGCCCGGCTCCGCCGGGCTCCTGCGCGGGTCCGGCCCGGCCGAGCGCGTGACCGCCGGGCTCCGCCCGGCTCCTACGCGGGTCGCGGGCCGGCCGAGCCGGCCGCTCAGCCGCGAGGGCCGTCAGCCGCGGAGCCGCGGCCGCTGCGCGGCGCCTCACGGCGCCTTGCGAACCTCCACGAGGTAGGCGACCATCACATCCTCGCCGCCGAGGTCGAGGTGGTAGGCGTCGGAGAGCTGTTCCGCGCGGCGGATCTGCTCCTCGTTCTCCGCGAACGCGTCGCTGAAGAAGAAGAATCCGTAGTCGACGACGCGCCCGGTGAGCCCGTTCTCCTCGAGCAGCTCGGCCGTTCTCAGCTGGGAGATGATGGACAGCTGCATGAGGTAGGCGACGCCGTCCTCCTCGAGCAGCCGGGGCAGCAGCCGCACGAAGTGGTCGACCAGGTTGCGTCCCCAGTAGTCGAGGGGCCGGTGGCCGCCGAGCCGGCCGAACGGATCGACCGGCATCTGGTAGAGGCTCGCGACGATCAGGTCGTACCGCTCCTTCGGCTCGTACGTGTAGATGTCGACCACGTCGCCGCGAATCCGGTCGTGCACGCCGTTGCGAAACGCGTTCGCGAGCGTGTTCGCGACCGCCTGGCGCGCGATGTCGACGGCCAGCACGTCGCTCGCCCCGTTCAGGGCGAGCTGAATCGCGAGCAGCCCCGAGCCGCAGCCGACGTCGAGGCATCGCCTGCCCTCGCCGATGTGGTTCTCCCAGAGGTACTTCCAGACGAGCAGGCTCCCCTGAGTCGGCACGAACACGTCTGGCTCCCGGATGATCTCCGGGAACGGGAGCGGAAACACGATCCGACCGCTTGCGTCCTCCCAGGGAGGCGACGGCACGCGGAGCTCGTGCTCCTCCTCGAGGTGGAGCTCGGCCAGCGTGCGGATACCCGGATGCCCGGGGCTCGTCCCTTCGAGCGCCCGACGGGCCGCGGCGATGTGGGCGGGCGAGGTTCCGCAGCAGCCTCCCACGATCTGCGCACCCTCGTCACGCCAGCGCAGCGCGAGGGCCGCGTACTCCGCGGGGCCGATCCGGTCGTCGAAACGCCAGCCCGTCTCGGTGTGATGACCGAGGTTCGGGTAGACGCCGAGCGGGAGATCGGTGAAGTCCGAGAGCCACGGGATCATGCCCTCCACGTGCTCGGGCGGGAGGCAGTTGATCAGCAGCGCCGAGATGCCGAGCTCCTCGAAACGACTCGCGGCCCGCCCGAAGAGATCACCCTCCGGACCGCCCCAGTGCTGACCGTAGACGCCGCACACCCCGTGGCGGCAGCGCCGGAAGGAGAGCCACACAGGGATCCCGCTCTCCACGGCCGTCTCGACCGCCCTGTACGTGAGCTCGTCGCGAATCAGCCCCATCGTCTCGAGGAACAGAATGTCCGGGGGCGCGTCCTCGAGGACGCGCAGAAGCAGCCGGAGCGTGCGAAGGTGCTCCTCGGAGTCGACGTCGCCGTCGAGGGTGAACGCGACGGCGCAGTCGCCTGTGCGCCCGCACTCCTCGACCGCCTGCCGGGCCAACCGGAGTCCGAGCCGTGCGACGTCCATCCAGTGCGTCGCCCCCGGATAGCCGACGAGCCCGGCTGTCTCGAGCGCCGACGCGCCGAGGATCGCCCAGGTGTTCGTCGAGATCACGTCGCATCCAGCCTCGACGTACCGGCGGTGGACGTCGAGGACGGCGCGCGGGGCGTTGTAGAGGGCGCCGGTTCCCCAGAGGCCGTGATCGAGGGCCTTCAGCTCTCCCTGGTGCCGGCGCTCGAGCTCGGTGGCAACCGCCCCGTCGAGGATCACCGGGAGGTCGTCCCGGAGCCTCTCCTGGACGCGGACGTAGGCCGTCCGCGGGATCACGGTCTCATCGACGGGCACGGGCTGCGGCTTGTGTGAAGGCGGTCAGGCGCGTGGAAGCAGGAAGAACGCCACCGAAGCGTACTGGCATGCGACGGCAGCGATGACGAGTGCGTGGAAGACCTCGTGGAAGCCGAAGACCCTGGGAAGGGGATCGGGCCGTCGCAGGGCGTAGACGATGCCGCCGACCGAGTAGAGGACCCCACCGAGGACGAGCAGCGCGAGCCCCACCCCACCCACGTGGTCGAGGACCTGCGGAACGACGACGACACTGATCCAGCCGAGCCCGATCGCAACGCCCACGGTCAGCCAGCCCGGAGCCGAGAGCCACAGGAAGCGGATCGCGATCCCGGCGACGACCCCGGCCCAGACCAGGGTCAGGATCGTGCTGCGCCAGGCTCCGTCGAGCGCGATGAGGCCGTAGGCGGTGTACGAGCCGCCGATGACCAGGAAGATCGCGGAATGGTCGATCCGCCGCAGCCAGGGGCGCGTCCGGCCGGACCATCGTCCCCGGTGGTAGAGGGCGCTGACCCCGAACATGAACGCGATCGGAACGGCGAACACGACCGCGGCGAGGTGGGCGTGCGGTGCGCGGGCGCCGGCAATGAGCGCGGCGCCCACGATCACCGAGACGAAGAACGCGACCTGGTGCGAGACGCCGCGCAGGAGCGGTCGCCCGCCGAAGCCGGCGCCAGGCATGATCGGCGACGCCCGTCTACTTGTAGCGGTAGACGATCCGACCCCGCTGGAGGTCGTACGGCGACAGCTCGATCTTCACCCGATCGCCCGGGAAGATCTTGATGCGGTAGCGCCGCATCCTCCCGGCCGTGTAGCCGAGCGTCTCGTGGCCGTTGTCGAGGGCGATGCGGAACATGCTGTTGCGCAGAGCCTCGACAACCTCGCCCTCGAGCTCGATCTTCTCTTCCTTGGTCGCGATCTCGATCCGCCTTTCTAGCTCATCTGGGTGACGTTCGCCGCCTCGGGGCCCTTCTGGCCCTGGCGCGTCTCGAACTCGACCTTCGCACCCTCGGTGAGGCTCTTGAAGCCCTCTCCCTGGATGGAAGAGTGGTGGACGAAGACGTCCTTACCACCGTCCTCGGGCTCGATGAAGCCGTAGCCCTTGGCGTCGTTGAACCACTTCACGGTTCCGGTTGCCACTTGCAAATCACCTCCCTCACTGGTTCTGAACGTGTAGGGAAGGCACGAAGGCACTACCGGTACTCGCTCGGTCTTTTCCGAACGGTATCACAGGTGCCGTGTCGCCCTCGGCGAACGTTGGAATCCTCACGTAACGCTTACGCACCTATGCGCGGGCGCCGGGCCCGTAGGCCAGGCGCAGGAGCTCCCCGCGCTCGAAGCGTTCGGGCCGCAGCTCGGAGACGTCGATCGGGGGCACGGCGTCGACGACCTCCGCCGCCACGACCTCGCCGACCGCCGGCGAGAGCTTGAACCCGTGGCCCGACCAGCCGAGCACGAGGTAGAGACCGTCGACGCCGGGCGCCCAGCCGAGGATCGGGTTCCAGTCGGGAGGGTAGTCGTAGGGCCCGGCCCAGCCGGTCACGAGCTCGGCGCCGACGAGCTTCGGGTAGCGCTCGGCAAACGCGCGCCGGACAGCCGCCTCGTACCCCGGCGAGAGGCCGTGGTCGCAGTCGTCCGCGCGCTCGAGCGGCGACTCCTCGAAGTAGGTCACCGCGTAGACGAGCGCACCGCGGTCGGGCCGGACGACGACGTTCGTCACGGAATCCGAGCAGAGCACGTTCGGCCGGGGGTGTCCGACCGGCTGGCGCAGGACCGCGACCTGGATTCGCCTCAGCCCGATCGGCAGCTCGAGGCCGAGGGGACGGACGAGCTCGGGCCCCCAGGCTCCGGTTGCGAGCACGACCCGGTCGGCGGCGATCTCGCCCTGATCGGTCCGGACGCCCGTGACCCGCCCGCCGTCGGTGAGGATCTCCGTCACGGTGCAGCCCATCCTCGACGCGAGGCCGAGATGGGTCGCCGCCGCGAACCACCCGAGCACCAGCTTGTGCACGTCGGCGAAGCCACCATCCGGCTCGTAGGCGGCGCCGGCGATACCGTCGAGCGAGAGGAGCGGCTCGAGCTCCGGAATCTCGTGGGCCTCGACGAAGGAGGTCTCGAGACCGAGCGCCTGGAGCCGGGCGACGTTGTCCCGGCAGACGGAAACGAGCTGCTCGGGGACAGTCAGGAGGTAGCCGGTGCGAACGTAGCCCGCGTCGCCGACGCCGACCTCGTCGGCCCAGTCGATGATCGTCTGCGTTCCGCGCATCGCGAGCCGGGCCGTGACCGCGTTCGAGTAGTGGCGGCGCACCATCCCGAACGTCCGCCCGGAGTCGCCTGCGCACAGCCCCTCCCGGTCGAGGAGCAGCACCCTGCCGGCGCCGGCCCGGCAGAGCTGGTACGCCGTCGAGGCCCCGAAGATCCCTGCCCCGACGACGACGACGTCCGCGCGCTCCACGCAGCCGACGCTATCACGTCATCGCCCACAGAGCGACGGTATCGCCGTCCGGGCAATACCCTCCGGGAAGAACAGACGGAGCTGTAGGGGCGGGATCTCATCCCGCCCGAGCCGGCGTACGCACTGCACGGACGCCGTAGCGTGGATCAGTACCGGTAGTGATCCGGCTTGTAGGGCCCCTCGACAGGGACGCCGAGGTAGGCCGCCTGCTCCTGGGTCAGCTGCGTGAGCCGGACACCGAGCGCGTCGAGGTGGAGCCGCGCCACCCTCTCGTCGAGGTGCTTCGGCAGCGTGTACACCCGCTTCTCGTACAGGTCGTTCTTCGTGAACAGCTCGATCTGGGCGATCGTCTGGTTCGTGAACGAGTTGCTCATCACGAAGCTCGGGTGGCCCGTCGCATTGCCGAGGTTGAGGAGCCTGCCCTCGGAGAGGACGATCACCGTGTGGCCGTCGGGAAACACCCATTCGTCGACCTGGGGCTTCACGTTGACCCTCCGGATCCCGGGGACGTTCGCGAGCCCGGCCATGCCGATCTCGTTGTCGAAGTGGCCGATGTTGCCGACGATCGCCTGGTGCTTCATCCGCCCCATGTGGCCGGCCGTGATGATGTCCCTGTTCCCGGTGGCGGTGATGAAGATGTCCGCCGTCTCGACGACGTCCTCGAGCGTCGCGACCTGGTAGCCCTGCATCGCGGCCTGGAGCGCGCAGATCGGGTCGATCTCGGTCACGATCACCCGCGCGCCCTGGCCGCGCAGCGACTCGGCACACCCCTTCCCGACGTCGCCGAAGCCGCAGACGACGGCGACCTTGCCGCCGATCATCACATCGGTTCCCCGGTTGATCCCGTCGAGCAGCGAATGACGGCAGCCGTACAGGTTGTCGAACTTCGACTTCGTCACCGAGTCGTTGACGTTGATCGCCGGGAAGAGCAGGTCGCCGGTCTCCGCGAGCTGGTACAGGCGGTGAACGCCGGTCGTCGTCTCCTCGGTCACGCCCCTGATCCCGGCCGCGAGCCGGGTCCAGCGCTTCGGATCGTCGGCCAGCGAGCTTCGGAGCAGCTCGAGGACGACCCGGAGCTCGTCGCTGTCGGCGCCGGCGGGCTCGGGGACGGCGCCGGCCCGCTCGAGCTCGACGCCCTTGTGGACGAGCAGCGTCGCGTCTCCGCCGTCGTCGAGGATCATGTTCGGCCCGCCGTCCGGCCAGTCGAGAGCACGGTCTGTGCACCACCAGTACTCCTCGAGCGTCTCGCCCTTCCAGGCGAACACCGGGACGCCGCGCGGGTCGTCGGGCGTGCCGTCCGGGCCCACGGCGACCGCGGCGGCGGCGTGGTCCTGGGTCGAGAAGATGTTGCACGAGGCCCAGCGCACGTCGGCACCGAGCGCGACGAGCGTCTCGATCAGCACCGCCGTCTGGATCGTCATGTGCAGCGAGCCTGTGATCCGGGCGCCGGCCAGCGGCTGCTCGCTCGCAAGCTCGCGGCGCGTCGCCATCAGGCCGGGCATCTCGTGCTCGGCGAGCTCGATCTCCTTCCGGCCGAAGCCGGCGAGAGACAGGTCGGCAACCCTGAAGTCGGCGGCCGTGAGCGATGCGCTGGATGCCATGGGTCTCCGGTCGGTCGTCGTGGTCGGCGCGCCGTGGTCGGCGCGACCGGGTCTCGTAACTCTACCGAGAGGCGGGCAGGGGAACCGTCTCGAAGTACGTCATGCGGCGGAACTCCTCGAAGCGCGCGTCGATCTCCTCCCGGGTGAGACGCTGCACGCGCTCCGTTCCGAACTCCTCGACGTTGAACGAGGCGAGCGCCGAGCCGTACGTCATCGCGTTGCGAAAGAGGTCGTCGCGAAACGGCTGCCCCGCGTGGGCGGCCAGGTAGCCGAGGAAGCCGCCGGCAAACGTGTCGCCCGCACCCGTCGGGTCGACGACTGTCTCGAGCGGATAGCCGGGCAGGGAGAAGAACCCCTCCCCGGTGAACAGCGCCGCACCGTACTCGCCCTGCTTCGCAACGACGATCTCGGGCCCCCAGCCGCGCAGCGTACGCGCCGCCCGGGCGAGGTTCGGCTCGCCGGTGAGCTGGCGCGCCTCGGCATCGTTCACGATCACGCAGTCGACGCCGCGGATCGTCTCGACGAGCGAGTCGCGGGCAATGTCGATCCAGAGATTCATCGAGTCGAGAGCGACGAAGACGGCGTCCTCGCACTGGGCCCGGACCTCTCGTTGCAGGTCGGGCTGGATGTTCCCGAGGAAGACGACGCGCGAGCGTCGGGAGCTGTCCGACAGCTTCGGCTGGAAGTCGGCGAAGACGTTCAGCTGCGTGTCGAGCGTGTCAGGGCTGTTGAGATCCCACGAGTAGCGACCGGCCCAGAAGAACGTCTGCCCGCCCACGACGCGCTCGAGATCCTCGGTGTCGATCCCGCGCGTCTCGAGGACAGCGACGTGATCGTCGGTGAAGTCGTCTCCGACCACCCCGACGACGCGCACGTCGGTGAAGAAGCGCGCGGCGAGCGCGAAATGGGTCGCCGAGCCGCCGAGCATGCGCTCGCGCGATCCGAACGGCGTCTCGACCGAGTCGAACGCCACCGAGCCGACGACGAGCAGCGACATCGCGGGCGGCCGCTAGTGCCCGACCGCGGCCGGAGTCGCGACGCCGGCCGCTGCCGCGATCGCGGCGGCCCGGTCGGTGCGCTCCCACGTGAAGTCGCGCTCCTCGCGGCCAAAGTGTCCGTATGCCGCCGTCTGCGCATAGATCGGGCGGCGCAGGTCGAGGTCGCGGACGATCGCCGCCGGCCGCAGGTCGAAGTGCTCGCGGATCAGCTCCTCGACCCGGGCGAGCGAGACCCGCTCCGTGCCGAAGCAGTCGATCTCGATCGAGACCGGATGGGCAACACCGATCGCGTACGCGACCTGGATCTCGCAGCGGTCGGCGACGCCGGCGGCGACGACGTTCTTCGCCACGTAGCGGCACATGTACGCGGCCGAGCGGTCGACCTTGGTGGGATCCTTGCCCGAGAACGCGCCGCCCCCGTGGCGGGCCGAGCCTCCGTACGTGTCGACGATGATCTTGCGGCCCGTCAGGCCCGTATCGCCCATCGGGCCGCCGACGACGAAGCGACCGGTTGGATTGACGAGGAAGAAGTCGCGCTCGCCCTCGAGCCGGTGCTCGTCGTACAGGTCGTGCGGGAGGATCGGGCGGAGCACGTGCTCGATCAGATCGGGCTTGATGAGCGCCTCGGAGTCGATTCCGTCACGATGCTGGGTGGAGACGACGATCCGCTCGATCGCGACGGGCCGCTGGCGCCCCTCCCCGTCGACCTCGTAGCGCATCGTCACCTGCGTCTTCCCGTCCGGTCGCAGATACGGAAGGATCTCCGCCTTCCGGACCTCGGCGAGCCGCTTGCCGAGCTTGTGCGCGAGCAGGATCGGCGCCGGCATGAGCTCGGGTGTCTCGTTGCAGGCGTAGCCGAACATCATCCCCTGGTCGCCGGCGCCGATGAGGTCGAGCGGATCCTCGTCGCCGGGGGTATGGCGGGCCTCGTAGGCGGCGTCGACGCCCTGGGCGATATCGGAGGATTGGGCGTCGAGAGCGACGATCACCCCGCACGTCTCGGCGTCGAACCCGAACTTGGCGCGGTCGTAGCCGATCTCCCTGAGCCGGCCGCGAACGAGCGTCGGGATCTCGACATACGTTCGCGTCGAGATCTCGCCAGAGACGACCACGAGCCCGGTCGTGACCAGGGTCTCGCAGGCCACCCGCCCCATCGGGTCCTCTGTGAGAACCGCGTCGAGGATCGTGTCGGAGATCTGGTCGGCGATCTTGTCCGGATGGCCCTCCGTGACCGACTCGGACGTGAACAGGAAGCTCCGCGATCGGCCCTGACCGAACTCGCTCCCGGCGCCCGTCATCCGTCTCCTCCCGCGTCGTCAGTCACAGCGTGCATCGGTCAATGATTGCTCAGATCGCCGAGGCCGGGTACTGCCAGGCGCACCCGGCGAGGGCCGCAAGGAGTCGATCGCGAAGCAGAATCGTCTCGGAGACCGTGTCGCACTCGTTCAGATGCTCCCAGTCGATCCAGAGGTACTCGAGGCCGATGTCGCCGTCGTACCCGACAGCCTGGGCCACCGCCACCATCCGCTCGACGTCGATCGTCGAGTCCTTCAGGGCACACTGCATCCGCTCGCGGCGCGCTCCCCGGGCGTGGAAGTGCCGGGCATGCGCGGCCAGAGGCTCGATCGCGTCCTCCGGGTAGCCCTGGTAGACGAAATGCGAGTAGTCGAGGGTGAGCTCGACGCCGGGCGTCTCGAGGCAGAGGCGACGTGCCTCCGCGGGGTCCTGCGCGATCGAGCCGAGATGCGGCTCGATCGAGAAGCGCAGCCCGCGGGCGCGGGCCGCCGCCGCGCGGTCGCCGAGC
The DNA here is from genome assembly GCA_046330455.1 of Gaiellales bacterium. Taxonomy (GTDB): domain Bacteria; phylum Actinomycetota; class Thermoleophilia; order Gaiellales; family Gaiellaceae; genus CAVQXR01. The sequence goes on along the minus strand of JAXLSU010000014.1, from coordinate 63,316 downwards.
TCCTCCTGGGCCCGCGCGAACGAGTCGGCGTGGCTCTCGCCCGGCCAGTCGATTCCCGGCAGCATCGTCAGGCCCGGCGCCTCGATGCGCTCGGCGAGCTCGAGCACGTCGCGAAAGAGCGCCCGGCCGCGCTCGCGCTCTGCGGGGTCCGGATTGTTCGGCGCCATCGTCTCGAAGTCCGTCCACGGGATCACGAACAGATCGGACACGGCGAGGCCGCTTCGCTCGAGCCCCGCGCGGACTCTCGTCGCGGCCTCGGGGATCGCCCCGTGGATCTCCTCGGGACGGATGTGCGAGCGGTTCCCCATGCAGCACACGTCGACCGCGGGAAGCTCGAGCAGCCGGATCAGCTCCACCGCGCTCTCCCACGGCTGCACGAGCCGGAACGTGTTGTCGGCGCAGGCGAGCCTCAAGGCAGCAGGGGACTCCCTCCACCGGTCTTCGTGATCCAGGCGCCGCCGTCGACCGTCAGCACCGCGCCGTTGATGTAGGCGGCCGCAGGTGAGGCGAGAAACGCGACCGCGCCGGCCACGTCCGCCGGCTTCGCGAGCCTTCCCGCCGGGATCCCCTCGACGAGGGCCTCGGGCTCGCCCTCGAGCCAGCCGTGGACGACCGTGTTCACGGTGATCCCCTTGCCGCCGAGCTCGATCGCACCGACCTGGCCGATCGTCGTCAGGAAGCCGCCGGCGGCTGCCGCGAGCGCGTCTCCCGGGACGACCCGCACCGTCGAGGTCGGAACGACGAACACGATTCGCCCCTCGGCGCCGCCCGCCTCCCAGCCGGCCGCAGCGCCCTGCGCGGCCTGGAACGCCGCCTTTGCGGCAGCGACGGTGGCTGTCCACTCCTCCTGCGAGCAGTCGAGGAAGGCTCCCCGTGGCTGCGGGCCGGCGGAGGCGACGACGACCGGGAGCGCCACAGCCGCGAGCGCCTCGCGAACCGCCGCCTCGAGGGCCTGCGAGAGCCCGACGCACGTGACGGCGGCCATCAGTACTTCCCCACCAAGAAGCCGCCGTCGACCCGGATGAACTCGCCGGTCACGTAGTCGCCGTCAGGTGACGAACACAGGTAGACGACCGCGCGGCCCTGCTCGATCGGCTCGGACGGCCGCGAGATCGGGATCAGCCGCAGCGTCGCCTCCTCGTCCTCCTGCGTCCGCAGCCCCGGCGAGTTGTCGTTCAGCTGTGACTTCACCCAGCCGGGCCCGATGTGGTTCACGGTGACCCCGTACTGGCCGAGCTCGATCGCCATGGTCTCTGCGAGTGCCCGCAGCGCCTGCTTCGTCGCCCCGTACACGCCCATCGTCGGGAAGCACATCTGCACGTGGACCGACGAGGTGAACACGATCCGGCCGCCCGCGCCGCGGGCCACCATCGCCCGCGCCGCCGCCTGCCCGACGTTGAACGCGCCGGTGAGGTTCGCGCCGACGACCCGGTCGAAGGACGCGTCCGAGATGCCCGTCCAGGGCTCCCAGTCGGCCGTTCCGGCGTTCGAGGCGACGATGTCGAGCGGCCCGAGGTCGGCCTGCACCTGCTCGAAGAGCGCGTCGACCTCCCCCCGGTCGGCGACGTTCGCCCGGTAGAAGCCCGCCCGCCGCCCCAGCGCCCGGAGCTCGCCGGCCAGTTCCTCGCCCGCCTCCGCGAAGCCGACGTCGGCACAGGCGACGTCGGCTCCCTCCTCGGCCAGCGCGAGCGCGATCCCGCGACCGATGCCCCGCTCGTGCGAGGCACCGGTCACGAGCGCCACCTTGCCGTCGAGCCGTCCCATCAGCTCGGGGCCTTCCTCGCCGCCCAGGCCTTCTCGAAGCCGGCCTTGCCGCGCTTCACGACCTCGAGCGGATCCTGCTTCCAGAGCGAGTCCTCGAAGTCCATGTCGGAGAACGAGCCGTCGTCCGAGAAGATCTCGAGATCGAACCACCCGACGACGCCTCCGGCCTCGAGCGCGCCGAAGATCGCCGGGAGATCGATGATCCCGTCGCCCGGGAGCGCCCGGTCGAAGTCGTTCCTCGTGTCCGCACGCCAGTCGCAGACGTGGACGCTCGGCACGATCCGATCGGCGTGCTCCACCGTGTCGGCGAGCAGGTCGTCGGTGTCCCAGAGGTGGTACACGTCGTACAGCACCTGGACGTTCGGCTCGCCGATCTCGTCCATCAGCTCGATCGTGCCGGGAAGATCCCCGATGATCGACCAGGTCGAGTAGACGTTGCGGTGGAGCGGCTCGACGCCGATCGTCAGCCCGTACTCGGCCGCGACCTTCGCCGCCTTGCGCATCCCCTCGACGTAGACGCGCCGGATCTCGCCCGCGTCCACCCCGTCGCCCGGATGTCCCGTGACCGTCAGGATCACGGCCGGCTCGAAGGGTGCGAAGCGACGGATCGCAGCACACAGCGCCTCGGTCCGCTCCTTCGGATCGGTGGGCCCGGGGAACGGCACCGGCCAGACGGAGAGACAGGCCGGGATCATCGTCGTCGCCGTCATCCCGGCGTCCCGCAGCTTCGCGAGCGACTCCGCGTCCTTGCCCTCCTCGAGCTTGAACTCCCAGATCCCGACCCCCTCGATCCCGGCCTCGCGGTAGACGGCGAGGTCCTCGTCGTAGCTCTGGTGAAACGTCGTGATCTCGGAGACGGAGAACTTCGGCTCGGCCATCTGTCTCCTCCCTAGGACGGCTTGATGACGGTCTTGATGACGTCGTCCTCGCGGTTCAGCACCCGCTCGATCGCCGGCGCGATTCCCTCGAGCGACGCCGAGTGCGTGATGATCTTGTCGGTCGCGATCTTCTCGTCGGCGAGGATCCGCAGGGTCTTCGGCCACTGGAGCGGGTAGAGGAGCGAGAACCGGATCGTCTTGTCGAGGTAGAGGTTTCCGAGCAGCGGCACGGAGATCGCGTCCTCGGGGCCGGCGAGGCCCATGAGGACGACGGTCGAGCCGGGGCCGGAGATCTCGATCGCCTGCTGATTGGCCTGCAGCGAGGCCGTCGCAACGAGGACGCGATCGGCGAGCGCACCGTCGTTCGCATCCTGGATCGACTTGGCGAGGTCGGCGGTGTAGAACGGCGAGGACTCGTCCTTCGTGTTGAAGGCGTGGTCGGCGCCGACGTCCTTCGCGAGCTGCAGCCGGTAGTCGCGCGTGCCCACGATCGCGACGCGTGCGCCCTCGTTCTTGAGCAGCTGCACCATCGAGAGCCCGACGGGGCCGGGGCCGTACACGACCGCGAAGCACTCCGGCTCCACCTCGGCGCGCTTGACCGAGTAGACCGCCGAGGAGAGCATCTCGACGAACGCACCCTGCTCGTCGGTGAGCGAGTCGGGGAGCTTGTACGCGTGGTGGATCTTCGTCTTGCCGAGCTCGGCGAAGCCGCCGTTCGTCGTCACGCCGAGCACGGAGAGGTTCTGGCAGAAGGAGGGCTTCCCGGCCCGGCACGCGTTGCAGGCGTTGCAGGCCTGGATCGGGTTGACGGCCACGCGATCGCCGACGGCGAGCCCGTACTGCTCGGCGAGCGCTCCGGTCTGGACGACCTCGCCGCAGATCTCGTGGCCGAGCACGAGCGGGCCCTTGCCGGTCGCCGTGCCGACCGGGCTGCGCCCGTAGTAGTACTCGATGTCCGAGCCGCAGAAGCCGCAGGCGAGGACCTTGAACACGACCTCGTCGGAGCCGGCCTCCGGCTCGGGAACGTCCTCGATCTCGAGACGCTCGGTCTCGTAGAAGACAGCAGCCTTCATCGTCTGATCTCCTCGTTTCGCGGTTGCACTAGCCCTTGCGGACGTACTCGTCGAGCCTGTCGTTCAGCCAGAGGACGCCGTCCCAGGTGTCCTGCCAGGCCTTCGAGCCCATCGGGATCGAGTCGACCGCCCACCACTCGCCGTCGTAGGCGTCGGCGAGCACCGGCATCAGCTCCGCGAAGTCGATGATCCCCTCGCCGTAGTTGCACTTCGTCCCGAACATGTTCAGGTGCGTGTTCATGTCCGTGTCACACAGGTGGACATGGCCGATCGAGCCGGCCGGGAGCATCTTGACGAACTCGATCTGGTTGCCGAGCGTCTCGGCCGGCTGGACGTGGTTGTGCCCGATCACGCCGCACGCCTGGAAGTGCCCCGTGTCGTACATGAGCTTGAAGTGCGAGTGCCCGACGTCGTTCAGCATCTTGACCGTCTCCGACGGCTTGTTGAACGGCTGGAGCGACTCGAGCTCCCACAGCATCGTGATGCCGTGCTCCTTCCCGCGCTCCGCGTGGTGCTGGAACGTCTTCACGACCCGCTCCCAGACCGCGTCGTAGTCGGCGTCGTACGGGAGCGGGCCGGCGGCACCCGGATCGACGCGCATGCCGGGGATGCCCATGTCGGCGGCGAGCTGCAGGTAGCCCTCGAAGTACCGGATGTACTCGTCGTAGACCTCCTGCGAGCCGGTCGCCCAGGGCAGCCGGAACAGGTCGCCGTACGGGCCGGGCGCGATCCCGGCGAGCTCGAGCCCGAGGTCTTCGGTGATCCACTTGCGGAGCTTGTCGCGGCTCGCCCGGTCGGGAAACCGCTCGACCGTGCAGTGGTCGAAGAAGCCGCCGAGCTCGACGCCGTCGTACCCGAAGGCCGACAGCACCTCGCACACCTGCTCCATCGTTGCCATCTGCGGCTCGAACCCGAACGCCATGCACCAGGTGCCGCGACAGATCTTCGCCGTCTTCGCCATGCGTGATTCCTCCCTCTCGTTTCCGTTCTGCTCGTGCTAGTCCATCAGGAGCCCGCCGTTGACGTCGACGTGGGCTCCGTGGACGAAGCCGGCCGCGTCGGAGGCGAGCCACACCACCGTGGAGGCGACCTCGGCCGCCGTCCCGACCCGCCCGAGCGGTGTCCGGCCGACCGTGCTCTCGCGGGTCTCCGGCGCCCAGGCCGCGATCATCGGCGTCTCGATCACACCGGGGTTGACACAGTTCACCGTGATCCCGTACGGGCCCGCATAGCGGGCGATCGACTTCGTCAGTGACGCGACCCCGCCCTTGGAGGCGGCATATGCCGCTCCCGCCGCGAGCCCGCCGGACTGGGCGGCGAGCGAGGCGATCAGAATCAGCCGCCCGCCGCCCCGGGAGACCATCGGCCGGAGCGCCGCCTGCGCGGTCAGGAACGTCCCGCGCAGGTTGACGGCGATGATCCGGTCCCACTCGTCGGGCTCGATCCGGTCGAACGGCGTCGCGTGGAAGATCCCGGCGCAGTGAACGAGCACGTCGAGCCGGCCGAAGCGGCCGAGAGCGACGTCGACCATCCGCTCGACGTCGGCCTTGCTCGTGACATCGACGTCGATGCCCGTGTGCTCGCCGCCGAGCTCCATCGCCGACGTCGCGGCAGCCTCGCCGTCGACATCCGCGAGGACGAGGCCGACGCCCTCGGCCGCCAGCGCGCGCGCACAGGCGAGCCCGATTCCGCGGGCGCCGCCCGTGACGATCGCTGCCTTCCCTGCGAGCCCGGTCTCCACGCGTGGCGCCCTACCGATTGCGGACGTGCTTGTCGAGCAGCGCGTCCAGCTTCAGCTTGTCGTCCCAGGTGTCGGTCCAGGTCTCGGTCGTCATCGGGATCGCGTCGACCGACCACCACTCGCCCTCGTAGACGTCGGCGAGCGCCGAGATGAGCGCGTCCATGTCGAGCACGCCCTTCCCGATCCCGAGGTGCGTTCCGAACGCGTTGTGCCAGGTGTTCGAGTCGCTGTCGCAGAAGTGGACGTGCCCGATCCGGTTGCCGAGCTGCTTCACGAACGCGACCTGACCGCCCTCGACGCGCTCCATCGGCTGCAGCTGATTGTGGGCGAGCACCGCCGCGGCCTCCATGTGACCGACGTCGTACATGATCTTCAGGTTCGGGTGGCCGACGTCGTCGATCAGCTGGATCATCTCGGACGGCCGCACGAAGATCTGCCCCGTCTCGGGCTCCCACTGCATCTGGACTCCGACCTCCTGGCCCTTCTCTGCGTGCTCGCGGAAGGCCGAGACGACGCGGTCCCAGGCGCGGCCGACGTCGGCGTCGCGAGGCAGCGGGCCGAAGTCGCCCGGGTCGACACGCATCGCCGGAATGCCGCAGTCGACGCAGAGCTGCAGATGAGCGTCGAAGAACCGCTTGTACTCGGCGAGCACTTCATCGGAGCCCGTTGCCCAGGGCAGGCGCCCGAAGTCGCCGTAGGGCCCGGGCGCGAGGCCCACGAGCTCGAGGTTGAGCGAGCCGAGCCAGTCGACGAGCTTCTTGCGGCTCTCCTTGTCCGGGTAGCGCTCGACCGTCGCGTGGTCGAAGAAGCCCGCCAGCTCGATGCCGTCGTACCCGAACGCCGAGAGCACCCGGGCAACCTGCTCGAGCGTCGGCGGCGTCTCGAGCCCGAACCCGAGGCACCAGCTGCCCCTGGAGAGCTTGGCCGTTCTTGCCATTCGTCGTCCTCCTTCTCGTTTGCCGCTGTCAGTTGTCACCGCCCGGCCACGGCCGGACGAGCTGGACGATCTCGACCGCGTTGCCGTCGGGATCCTCGAGGTAGACCGCCTTGCCACCGTCGTTCGGCCCGCCGACGACCGCGATGGGTCGTTCCCCCGTCGACCGGACCTTCACTCCGAGCGCGCGCAGGCGCTCGCACTCGGCGTCGAGGTCGTCGCTGATGAAGCAGAGGTGGGCCGAGCCCGCGTGGTTCGGCTCCCGGGCGCGCCCCTCGCCACCCGGCTCGCGGTACTGCAGGAGCTCGAAGTTGAAGCCATACCCCTGCATGTGGACGATGCGCACACGCGCGCCGCGCACGCCGGTGACGTGCTCGACGAAGCCGCCGGGCTCGACCTCGCGGTCGGCGACGACCTGCATGCCGAACGCGTCGCGATAGAACGCGATCGCGCGCTCGGCGTCCTGGGTCGAGAGCTCGAAGTGGTGGAAGCCGGTGATCACAGGGCGCCCGGCCGGTTGAAGTTCAGCACGAGCAGCTTCGGCTCGGTCTGCTCGCGGATCGCGTAGCGGAGCCCCTCGCGCCCGTAGCCCGACGACTTGACGCCCCCGTAGGGCATCGAGTCGACGCGCCAGATGTTGACGTCGTTGACGATCACGCCGCCGACCTCGAGCTCGCGGTAGGCCCGGTGGACGACGTCGAGATCGCTCGAGAAGATCCCGGCCTGGAGGCCGTAGTCGGTCGCGTTCGAGGCCGCGAGCGCCTCGTCGAGGTCGTGGTAGCGCTCGAGGACGACGACGGGCGCAAAGATCTCCTCGCACGCGACCTTCATGTCGGGGCGGGTCCCGGTGATCACGGTCGGCTCGAACAGGGCGCCCTCCCGGATCCCGCCGCAGAGCCTCCGGGCGCCGGCGGCCACAGCCTCGTCTACCCAGCTCTCCGCGGAGACGGCCGCGTGCTCGGAGAGCATCGGCCCCATCGTCGTCTCCTCGTCGAACGGGTCACCCGTGCGGATCGCGGCGATCCGCTCGAGAAACAGCGACGTGAACTCCTCGGCGACGTGCTCGTGGACGTACACGCGCTGCACGGAGGCGCACACCTGGCCGGCGAGCAGGAACCCGCCGAACGAGCACCGCTCCGCCGCGTAGGCGAGATCGGCGTCGCGGTGAACGATCACAGCTCCGTTCCCGCCGAGCTCGAGGGAGAGCTTCTTGCGGCCGGCGCGGGCCTTCAGGCCCCACCCGACCGGGCTCGAGCCGGTGAACGACAGCGCCTGGATCCTCGGATCGGTGACGAGCGGCTCGGCGATCTGCGGCGAGCAGGGAAGGACGCTGATCACGCCCGGTGGCGCCCCGACCTCGGCCGCCGCCTCGCTCACGAGCCACCCGACGTTGAGGGCGCTGACCGGCGTCGCCGACGCCGGCTTCACGACGATCGTGTTCCCGGCCGCGAGCGCGGGAGCCACCTTGTGCGCGACGAGGTTGAACGGCGAGTTGAACGGGGTGATGGCCGCGACCGGGCCGATCGGGAAGCGCCTCACCTCGCCGAGCCGGCGCTCGCCGGCCGGCACGCCGTCGAGCGGGACGATCTCGCCGTCGATCCGGACGGCCTCCTCGGCCGCGATCCGGAACGTGTTGACGGCGCGGTCGCACTCGAGTCGTGACTCCCAGATCGCCTTCCCGGTCTCGAGGGTGATGTCGCGTGCGAGCTCCTCGCGACGCTCGTCGACTCGCCGCGAGACGGCGTGGAGCAGGGCCGACCGCCTGTGTGGAGCGATCTCGCGGTACTCGCGGAACGTCTCCACGGCGTCGGCGATCGCCTGCTCGACGTCCTCCGGCGCCGCGGTGGCGACCGACGCGGCGACCTCGCCCGTGTACGGGTAGCGGACCTCGAGGGTCGCGCCCCTTCCCGCAGACCGGCGGCCACCGAGGATCAGGTCGTGCTGGCTGACGGAGATGCTCATGCTGCCCTCCGGTTCGTGGTCTGTCCCGTCCCGGGCGGGGACGGGCGATGGGCTCGGCCTGCCCGGATCACCCGGCAGGGTCGGTGCGTGGTGTCGGCGAGCTGACTCATGCGACTCGCTTCCCCGAGCCTATCCTCGGCGGGGCCGAGGTGCCGCGGGGGATGTAGCGAGCCGGGAGGACCACCCGCCGCAATGGCCCGTCCAGGTCGGCGAGACGGCCGAGCAGGAGCAACGCCGCCTCCCGTCCGTGAGCGACCAGGTCGCGCGCGATCACGTCGATCGGCGGGTCGTGCAGCCGTGTGAGCTCCACGTCGTCCGTCCCCACGAGCGAGACGTCGCCCGGGATCCGCCGGCCGAGGTCTCGCAGCGCCTCGAGGACGCCCGCGGTCAGCTGGTTGTTCCCGGCAACGATCGCCGTGGGAGGGGCCGAGAGCGCGAGCAGCCGCTCAGCGGCCGCGTATCCCGTCTCCCGCGAATGCACGCCGGTGACGACGAGGCGCCGATCCCGTACGAGCCCGAGCGCCGACGCGGCTCGCCGGTAGGCGGTCACGCGGGCACGGCTCGCGTACTGAGACGGGTTCCCCGCGACGAGGGCGATCCGTCGGTGCCCCAGGCCCGCGAGGTGGGTCAGGGCCTGGGTCATCCCGGCCTCGTGATCCGTACAGACGAGATCGGCGCCCGACCCGTCGACCTCCCGATCGAAGAGCACGCAGGCCCGGAACCTCGAGAGCCGCTCGTGGAGCCCGGGCTCCTCCTCGTCGGCGACGGCGACGATCAGGCCCTCGATCCGACGGTGGGCGAGCATCTCGAGCTGCTTCGCCTCGTGCGCAGGATCGTTCCCCGAGTGCGCGAGTACGAGCGAGTAGCCCTGCTCCTGGAGGATCTCGTCCACGCCCTTCGCGATGCCCGCGAAGACGGGGTTCGTGATGTCGGGAACGACGAAGCCGACGGCCCGGCTCGTCCCGGTGCGCATGCTCCTCGCGGCCATGTCGGGCCGGTAGTCGAGCTGCTCCATCGCGACGACGACGCGGCGACGGGCCTCCGCGCTGACGAACGGATAGTCGTTGAGCACGCGCGATACGGTCGAGACCGAGACACCGGCCTGCCGTGCGACTTCCCGGATTGTCGAAGGCATCGAGACGGCGTTGGAAACGTTTTCAAGACCGACTCTATCGACGGCGCCGTAGGCGGTCAAGCGGGGTGTGCCGGAGGCGGTCGCGGCGGGCCGACCAGGCTCCCGACCGGCGCCATGGGGCCTCGCCACGCTTCGAGGCTCTACGCTGGTGCCCCGTGGAGCTCCTCTCGCACCCGGACTTCGCCCGCCGCCATCCGACCGGCGACCACCCCGAGTCCCCGGAGCGCCTCCACGCGCTGCAGGAGGCCCTCGACTACTCCGTGACCACGCGGACGGCAACGGTCGAGGAGCTCGCCGTCGTCCACGACCGCGAGTACGTCGCATCGATCGAGAGCGCCTCCCTGTCGGGCCACGTCGGCTACCTCGATCCGGACACCGTCTGCACGCCGTCGAGCTACGGGCTCGCGCTGCTCGCGGCCGGCGCCGCGATCGAGGCGGTCTCCCGGGGGGGCTTCGCTCTCGTCCGCCCACCCGGTCACCACGCCCGGCCCGATCGCGCGATGGGCTTCTGCCTCTTCAACAACGCCGCCGTCGCCACCCGGTATGCGCAGCGCGAGCTCGGCCTGCGGCGCATCGCGATTCTCGACTGGGACGTCCATCACGGCAACGGCACCGACGAGATGTTCCGCGGCGACGAGACGGTGCTGTTCGTCTCGCTCCATCGCTGGCCCTTCTATCCGGGCACCGGCGGGCCCGGCGACGGCAACGAGACGACGCTGAACGTCCCGATCTCCGAGGGCGCCGGCGACGACCAGTATCTCGAGACGTTCGAACGAGTCGTCGAGCCTGCCATCGCCGCCTTCGCACCCGACCTGCTCCTCGTCTCTGCCGGCTTCGACGCCGCCGCCGGAGACCCGCTCGGCGGCATGCTCCTGACCGGGGAGGGGTTCCGCGAGCTCGGCCGGAGGGCGGCGGCACTGTGCGGCTCCGTGGCGGCCGTGCTCGAGGGTGGGTACAACGTCGAGACGCTCCCGGGGCTCGTCGCAGCAGCCCGCGACGGGCTCGGAACGCGCTGATCCCCGCGCTCGAGGCGGAGCGGACCTCGCCGGTGAGCCTCAGCCGAGGCTCGCGACGACCGCGTCGATGAGCTCGAGGCTCATTCCCGAGCTCATCCCACCGTCGATCGGCACTGCAAGACCGGTCAGCATGGGGCAGTCGTCGGCGGCGAGGAAGTGCATCAGCGCGGCGACCTCCTCGGGGCGGACGATGCGCCCGAGGGGGGCCGCAACCCCGATCAGGCCGGCTTCGACATCACCGGACGGCTGGGCGGCGAGCATCGGGGTGTCGACCGAGCCGGGGCAGATGCAGTTGACGCGGATGCCGCGGGGCCCGTACTCGAGCGCGGCGACTCGCGTGATCGCGATGACGGCGGCCTTCGACGCCGAGTAGGCGGCGTAGCCCGGGAAGCCGACCTGGCCTGCCAGCGAGGCGGTGTTGATGATGGACGCGCCCGGCCGCATGTGCGGAGTCGCGCACCTGATGCCCTCGAGGATGCCGAGCGTGTTGACCTCGAGCGCCCGCCGTAGGTCATCGGCCGACGTCTCGTCGATGAGCCCCTCGATGAAGATCCCGGCGTTGTTGACGAGCACGTCGATGCGCCCGTGCTCGCTTGCCACGCCGGCGAACGCCGCGCCGAGCGCGTCTCCGTCGGTGACATCGACGCGCAGCGAGCCGGCGTTTAGCTCGGCCGCCACGGCAGTGGCATCGGCGCGGTCGACGAGCACGACCGTGGCCCCCGCGGCCACGAAGCGGCGGGCTGTGGCGAGACCGATTCCCGAGGCGCCTCCGGTGACGACCGCGACGCGATCCTGTAGCGAGAACATGCTCGTGCTCCTCCTCATGTCTGGTTTCCGAGGACTTCGACCTGCTCGTTGCTCGTACCGCCTTCCGAGACGCTCTGCCCGCCGTCCACGATGAGCCCCTGCCCGGTGATGTACCCGGCTTCGGCAGACGCGAGGAGCCGAACCGCCCAGCCGACGTCGGCCGGGGCGGCCACCCGCCCGAGAGGGATGGACGGCAACATGATCTCGAAGAAGCCGGTGCCGCCGGCGCTCGCCCGCAGCCCCTCGGTGTCCACGGTGCCGGGCAGCACCGCGTTGACCGTCACGCCGTCGGCGGCGAGCTCGAGCGCCGCCGCGCGAACGAGCCCCATGAGCGCCGCCTTGCTGGCGGCGTAGTGCGAGAGCCCGGCCATGGCTGTCCGTGGCCCCGTCACGGACGAGGTCACGACGATACGTCCGTATCGCTGGCCGCGCATCGTCGGTGCGACCGCCCGCATGAGAAGCCAGCTGGCCTTCGTGTTGACCGTCATGACCCTGTCCCAGAGCTCCTCGGTCGTCTCCTCGATGCTCGCAGTCGGGTAGATCCCCGCGTTGCTCGCGAGGATGTCCACCCGCCCGGTCGTGTCGACGGCCGTCTGGACGAGCCGCCGGACGTCCGCGTCTCTCGAGACGTCGCCGGCGCAGACGACGGCGCGGCCGCCCTCGTGCTCGATGGCAGCGGCGGTCGTCGCTGCCCGGTCGCCATCGAGGTCTGCGACGACCACCGTCGCGCCCTCCACGGCCAGAACGGAGGCGATGCCCGCGCCGATGCCGGAGCCGGCGCCGGTGACGATCGCGGTCCTGTCGTTCAGTGTCTGCACGGCTCACTCCTTGTCTGGTGCTGATGGCGCCTGCTCCGTGCCCGAGCCTCCGTCGCGGCCGGCAGGCCCCGGCTTCTCGACCCGGTCTCCGCCGAGGCCGAAGACCGAGCCGTTCACTCCCTTCCTTTCCGTGGATCTTCCCACGTCTCGCGCACCTCGCCGGGTGTCGGCAGCCTGGGCCCGGATGGCGCCGGCGGTGCGGCCCGACGGCCGATCGCGGCGGCGGCGGAGGCCGAGCCTGTCGGGCGCCTGTGCGAAGCGCCGCCGGGCCCGGCCGCTCGCGCTCGACTCCGACGACGGCTCCGCCTCGGGGCCGGATTCGCGCGGGAGCTCGGGCCGGCCGCAGGAAGCGGCTGCCGCGGGATCGGATTCCCCGAGCGGCCGGAAAGGCGTGGCCCTCGACGGACGGATTGCCGGAGCGGGGCTCGACGACGGTGGCAGTCGGCCCGACGCTAACGTGTGAGCGTGGACGTGACGGAGTCGACATTCGACGCGGAGGTCATCGAGCGTTCGAAGGAGCAGCCGGTCGTCGTCGATTTCTGGGCGGAGTGGTGCGGGCCGTGCAAAGCGCTCGGGCCGGTCCTCGAGCAGGCCATCGGCGAGCGCTCGGGTGAGGTCGTCCTCGCCAAGGTCGACGTCGATGCCAACCCCGCCCTCGCGCAGGCCTACGACGTCCGGGGGATTCCCGCGGTCAAGGCCTTCCGGAACGGGCAGATCGTGGGCGAGTTCGTCGGCGCGCAATCGCGCCCGGGCGTCGAGTCGTTCCTCGACGAGCTTCTCGGCCCGTCGGCCGGCGAGCGCCTGCTGGACGAGCTCCAGCAGTCCGGCGAGTTCCCCGAGATCCTCGGCCCGCTCTCGGAGGGCGATTACGAGCGGGCGCTCGAGTGGCTGCTCGGGGAGGCATCCGAGGGCTCCGAGGAGCAGCGCGACCGCGTCCGCGAGGTCATGGTCGCCGTCTTCCAGGAGCTCGGGCAGGACCACCCGCTCAGCACCGCCTACCGGCGGCGGCTCGCGACCGCGCTCTACTGACCGGCCGCCCGGCCGCCCACGGCGCGCCCGGACTGCCGCGGCAAGAACCGTCGAGGTCTCGATGAGCCTCACCCCCGACCGGCCGGTTATGGGTGAGCACATTCGGCGGGCTGACCCCCCGCAGGGCTCGGCCGGTTTGCCCACGACCGCGGCCCCACCGGGCCACTCCTGTGCGGGTCGCGGCCCGGACAGGCCCGGTAAACCGCGGCCACCCGGGCTGTTCCTGCGCGGGTCGCGCCGACGAGACCCGTAACCGCGGCCCTCCGGGCTGTTCCCGCGCGGGTCGCGGCCGGCCAAGCCGGGCGCTCAGCCGCGGGGCCGCTCAGCCCACAGCGGGCCCCGCCCCTTCGCCGTCGTAACGGGACAAACCCGTGCCCGCCCCTCCGGGCGGCTCCTGCGCGGATCGCGGCCTGCCGAGCCGGCCGCTCAGCCGCGGGGCCGCTCGGCCGCGAAGACCACCCAGCAACAGCAGCCCAACGCCAACGCAGGTCGCAAACCGGACAAACCCGGTAACCGCGGCCCTCCGGGCGGCTCCTGCGCGGATCGCGGCCGGCCGAGCCGGCCGCTCAGCCGCGGGGCCGCTCAGCCGCGGGGCCGCGTGCTCGATTCGTGACGGCTCCGTGAGCCCTCCGTGACACCACCTGTCCTAAACGGCCGATGAAATCGCGCCGCTGACCCTCTACTGTGGAGGTTGGTCACCCGCCCGCGATCGAGGACCCGGAAAGGGGGTGCACGATGAATGAGGTACTCGCGCACGATCGCGCTCGCCGCAGCGTCACTCGCCGCGCTCACGGTCGCGGGCATGGCCCAGGCCGCGGACGGCGACGGGCCAGGCAATCGCGATCACGTCGTGTTCGAAGACGTGCTGTCCGAGCAGCTCACCGATCGGGCGGGCCGGCCACTCGGCCCCAGGGTTCGGGTCGAGGCCGCACCCGAGACGCCGGTCTCGAGCGGTACCGCGAGCCGACGCGAGCTCGGAGCCAGAGGATCGCGCTCCCTCCAGGCTGCGTCAGGCTGCAAGACCGTGTGGGCAACACGGATCGGCAGGAGCTTCCTGTTCGGTACGACGCTCTGGAAGTACACGCAGGAGAAGCGCTTCTGCTGGACGTATCCGCGGCTCACGAGCGTGAACACGAACGCGTACCCGTGCTGTACGGATCCGACGTGGTTCTACCGTGGACAGATCGGCTCGGCGGGTTGGTTCTTCCAGTGGAGAAGCAACTCGAACGGCGGGCACTACACCTTCAGACAGGGGAGGTTCGTCCAGGAGGTACTCGGGAAGACGCTCGACTCGGCTCAACCCTGGGTCAAAGTCTGGGCCTATGGAGACGGCTCCTGGGCCTACGATACCGGCGCTTGACGAGACACAACCGTCTGGCACGCGCAACCGTCTGGCACGAGGAGGCGACATGGCTGACGAACGGCAGAGAGACGACGTCGACCCGACCGTCCGGTGGCTTGTCCACGGTGTCTGGAAGCTCGCTCTCGCCCTCGTAGTGATCCTGCTCGTGATCGGGGTGGTTGCGGCGATCGTCCGCTGAACCGTCGCGGCGGCGGCAGAGCGCCCGGCGCCTGCCGTCGCTGGACGGTCGCACGGCGGATCGTCCGCCTACCGGAGCCGGGCCGGAAGCCGGAAGTAGACGTCCTCGCGGGTGAGCTCGACCTCCTCGCGGTCGCCGTAGCCGTACTCGGCCAGACGGTCGGCGACGCCGTTGACGAGGGAGTCGGGCGAGGAGGCGCCCGCGGTGAGGCCGACGATCTCGTGGCCGTCGAGCCAGGCCGGATCGAGATCGCCCGCGTCGTCGATCAGGTAGGCGTCCGCGCCGCGCGAGTGGGCGACCTCGACGAGGCGGTTCGCGTTGGAGCTCGTCTTCGAGCCGACGACGAGCACGATCGTCGCCTGCTCGCAGATCTTCTTCACCGCGTCCTGGCGGTTCTGGGTGGCGTAGCAGATGTCGGCCGAGGGCGGCCCGACGAGATCGGGAAACCGCACTCGCAGCGCATCGATCACGTCGGACGTGTCGTCCACCGAGAGGGTCGTCTGGGTCAGGTACGCCACCTGCTGCCCGTCGGGCAACTCGAGGCCCTCGACGTCCTCGACCGTCTCCACCAGGGTGATGGACTCCGGAGCCTCGCCCATCGTGCCCACCACCTCCTCGTGACCTGCGTGGCCGACGAGCGCGATCTTGAGCCCGCGCGCGGCGTACCGGCGCGCCTCCGCGTGTACCTTCGAGACGAGCGGGCACGTCGCATCGATGACCTCGAGCTTTCGATCGGCGCACTGACGGTAGACCGTCGGGGCGACCCCGTGGGCCGAGAGCACGACGAGCGCGCCCTCGGGTACCTCCTGCTCCGTTCCCACGAAGATCGCGCCCCGCTCCTCCAGATCCCGCACCACATGGATGTTGTGGACGATCTCGTGACGGACGTACACCGGCGGCCCATGGGTCTCGAGCAGCTTCTCGACGATGTCGATCGCACGGACGACACCCGCGCAGAAGCTCCGGGGAGCGGCGACCAGCACCCGCTTCACCGAGCACCGCCCGCCAGCGAGACGGCCGCGTGCTCGAGCGCCGCGAGACCGCGTCTCGCATCGCGCGACGCCCGCAACGACCGTACCGGCTCCCGGAGGAAGGCGGCTACCACCGCTCCCCACGCGATGCCGCCGTCCGGCGTCGAAGCGGTAGCGAGGCGACCGACGGGCCGCGTGGGGCCGTCGGAGACGGCTCGCACGACGCCCGCAAGACGCCCGCTGCGCGCCAGCGCGGCGCCCTCCATCTCCACCGCGACGGCCCCGGTCCGAGCGGCGAGCCGAGCCCGTTCCGCCGGGTCGTCCACGACGGCGCCCGCAACACAGACGACGGCTTCCCGGGCGCCCGGAACGGGGAGCGGCTCGCCCTCCCAGAGCGTCGTGCCGGCCTCGTCGACGACCCGGGACGCGGTCAGCAGCGTCCCGGGCGTGAGCTCGGGAACGAGAGCGCCCGCCAGGCCGAACCCGACGATCGGCCCTTCGGGAAGAGGTCGCGAGGCTGCGAGCCCGATGCGAACCGCCTGCGCACCCGCCCGCCGGGCGGCGCGCTCCTCGACCTCCAGTGCGCAGGCAAGGGTGAAGGGCTCACCCGCCTCGACGGGACGGGCTACCGGGGCGGTGTCTAGCGCAACGTCCACGCGAGGCTTCGCACCGTCTCCTTGACGCTCTGCGTCGTCGCGAGGGTCGCGGACGGCTCGAAGCCACAGTGGATGGCGCAATGCTCGCAGCGCGGGTCGTTCCCCGGCCCGTAGCGCTCCCACTCCATACCGTCCATCAGGGCCTGGTAGGTCGGGAAGATCGCATCGGTCAGCAGGTAGCACGGGCCTTTCCACCCGTACGGATTCCGCGTGATCGAGCCCCACGGGGTGCACGGGAGCATCCGCTCGCCCGTCAAGAAGTCCTGGTAGATCGGGCTGGCAAGCCACTTGTAGCCGTGCTTGCGGGCCGCCGTCCGGATCAGCTTGAACTTCTCCTCGTGCTCGGAGCGCGTCATGGTCAGGTTCGGGTCGATCTGTGAGTACTGGTACCCGGGGGCCACGAGCATGCCGTCGGTGCCGACCTCCTCGGTGAGGTATCGCATCATCTCGACGATGTCGTCGACCTGGGACTCCTTGAAGATCGTGGTGTTCGTCGTGACGCGGAACCCGCGCGCACGGGCAGCCTTGATCGCCGAGACGGCGATGTCCCAGAGCCCCGGGTAGTCACACACGTAGTCATGCGTGTCGCGCATCCCGTCGAGATGCACGACCCAGGTGAGGCGCGGGTTCGGCGTGAAGCGGTCGAGCATCTCCTCGAGGCGAAGCGCGTTCGTGCACAGCTGGATGTTCTTCTTCAGCTCGAGGAAGCCGTCGACGACGTCCTCGATCCCCTTGAAGATGAGCGGCTCTCCACCGCAGATGGAGATCACGGGCGCGGCGCACTGACGGCCGGAGTCCAGGCACTCCTCGACGGTCAGGCGCGCCTTGTTCGACTCGTACTCGCGAATCTTGCCGCAGCCGATGCAGGCGATGTTGCAACCGAGGGTCGGCTCGAGCATGAGGACGAGCGGATACCGCTCCTCGCTCTTCTGCGACGCGACGTAGCGACCGATCTGCACGGTGCTGCGAAGCGGAAACTTCATGCTCCTCCCTTTCCGTTCACTGACAACGCCTCCTGCACTGCCCGCGCGAGCGCGGGCGTCACCGGACCAGGCCGGTACTCGAGCATATTCTGCGCTTTCTCACTGGAAAAGTACATCGGCAACCGGGCGAGCTTCACCTCGTCGCGGTTCGCCAGGTGGATCCTGGCGGCGACGACAGCCGCCGCGTACGGCACGCGGATGCGCGGACGGGCACGACCGGCAAGGTCTGCGATCGCCACGAACAGCTCTCCGAGCGGAAGGTTCACACCGCCGAGCAGATACCGCTCACCCGGGGCTCCGCGCTCGAAGGCGAGAACGTGACCGCGGGCGACGTCGCGCACGTCGACCACGTTGAGACCGGTGGTCGCCACGTAGCCGGGGATCGAGCCCCGGGCGACGCCGGCGACCATCCGGCCCGTCGGCGTGGGCTTTCGGTCGCCGTCGCCGACAGGCGTCGTCGGGTTGACGATGACCGCGTCGAGCCCGTCTCCGACCGCCTCGAGCACGAGCTGCTCGGCGAGGAGCTTTGTCCGCTTGTAGGGAACCTCGAGCTCCCAGGCAGGAGGAACGTCCCGTTCGGTGGCTTCGCGACCCTCGATCGGACCGCACGTGCCGGCGGTGCTGCAATGGACGAGGCGGCCGACGCCGGCAGACCGACATGCCGCGATGACGTTCGCCGTCCCCTCGACGTTCACCCGCTCGATCAGCTCCGACTCGGCGTCGTAGCTGTACAGCGCCGCGACGTGGAAGACGGCGTCGCAACCGGCGGCAGCGCGGCGCAGCCCCGCCCGATCGAGCAGGTCGACGCGATCCCCCAACACCTCCCAGCCCTGCTCGGTGAGCTCACGCGCGACGTGGGCGCCCACGAAGCCCGACGCCCCGGTGACGAAGGCCCTCATCCGGCGTTCTCCCGTCCCAGCGCCTCCCGGTAGCGCCCGAGCGCGATCAGCGGCCACACGAGCCGGTACAGGTGGTAGCGGATCAGGAAGTCGCGTGGGAACCCTGTCCCCGTGAACTGCTCCTCGTCCCAGTCGCCGTCCGGGCGCTGGGCCTCGAACAGCCAGGTAGCGGCCCGGCTCGCGGCCTCCGAACGGGCCTCACCGGCGGCGACGAGCCCGATCAGCGCCCAGGCGGTCTGCGACGCGGTCGAGGCTCCGCGGCCGATCCACTCCCGCCCGGCTTCCCCCCGGTCGTAGGAGCGGCAGTCCTCCCCGAAGCCGCCGTCGGGAGCCTGGTGTTCGGCGAGCCAGGCGACGCCGCGGCGTACGGCCGGGTGATCCGGCGGGAGCGCCGCCGCCTCGAGCGCCGGCAGCGCCGCTCCCGTCCCGTAGACGTAGTTGACGCCCCAGCGACCCCACCAGGACCCGTCGGGCTCCTGCTCGCGAAGCAGGTACGCCACGCCGCGTCGTACGTGCTCCTCGTACCCGGGCTCGTGGGCGAGCAGCTCGACGACATGTGCGGTGACGTCGGCGCTCGGCGGGTCGACCACGGCGCCGAAGTCGCAGAACGGGATGTCGTAGAGCCAGTCGTCGTCGTTGTCGACGTCGAACGCACCCCAGCCGCCGTTCCGGCACTGCATGCCGGCGAGCCACCGGCAGGCGCGTTCGACGGCCAGCCGCCCGCTGCCGAGCTCCCGGAGGGCGAGCGCGACGACGGCAGCATCGTCGACATCCGGGTAGACGTCGTTGTCGTACTCGAACGCCCAGCCTCCCGGCTCCACGCCAGGTGCCCGTACCGTCCAGTCGCCCCGTGCCCTCACCTCCTCATCGAGGATCCAGCGCACGGCGCGGGTCACGGCAGGGTGATCGGTCGTGAGGCCGGCGGCGGCGAGCCCGAGCAGGCCGAGCCCGGTGTCCCAGACCGGGGACTGACACGCTTCCGGACGCAGGCGGTCGCCGTCGTCGACGAGGAACCCGCTCCACCCGGCGACGCCTTTCCGCATCACTGGCGAATCCCAGCCATGCCCCCGGCAGGCGAGGGCGATGAGCGACCAGACCCAGGGCGGCTGGATGCCGCCCCAGCACCCGTCACGTTCCTGCCGGTCGATGATCCAGCGTTCGGCGACCCGCAGAGCGTGCTCGCGCCCCGGCTTGAACGGTGATCGGGCGTAGGCCCCGAGCAGCCGATCGACGTCGTCCCACACATTCCGGCGGGGCCGCCTCACCGGCCCGAGATCGAGCTCGCTCCAGGCGCGGCTCGCGGGTAGCGCGCGCACGGGTCGGTGGTGCATGACCACCGCGAGGGGGAGCACGGTCTGGCGCGCCCAGCACGCGAACGTGTAGAGGGACACGGGCAGCGACGGGCGCGAGAGCACGAGCTCGACGGGCAGCTGCGGGACCCGATCCCACGGCCACAGCCCGAAGAGTGCGAACCAGATCCGGGTGAACACCCGCGCGCCACCGATGCCGCCGCGGGCCAGGCAGAACTCCTTCGCGGCGGCGAGCTGCGGCGCGCGGTCGGAGAGCCCGCAGAGGCGGAGTGCGGCGTAGGACTCCATGGTCGCGTTGAGATCGGGATCGCCGCCGTGATAGATCGACCAGAGCCCGTCCTCACGTTGGCGGGCGAGCAGCTCGGCCATGACCCGGGCTGTCGTCTCCTCGTCCCGGATTCGCAAGAACTCGAGGAAGAGCAGATGCTGGGCGGTCATCGTCACGTTCGACTCGAGCTCGCCGACCCACCAGCCGCCCGGCTCCTGCAGCTCGAGGAGACGGGACACGCCGGCCTCGAGCGAGCGCTCGAGCGCCGTGGACGGCCTCGCGCTCACGATGGGGCGCCCACGATCACGCCTCCACAGCGAACGCTCGTGCGAGTCGGAGAGAGCGCCGATGCGAGGCTGATCCGCGCAGCTTCCGGCACGATGTGCGAGCCACGCGTCACGAATTCAGCGATAGGCTGAAAGCGGGTGGTGGTCCGGGGTGGCCCCGGAGCCGGTCGTGTGTTTCGAGGGCGGCGGGGATCGTCCACGGTCTCAGCGGGCTGCGCCGTCGACGGTCGCCACTGGGCGGCTCGCAAGGAGCGCTTGGGCGGCGCGACGGCCGCTCAGGATCGCGCTCTCCATCGTCCCGGGCCACCCCGTGTCGGTCCACGCACCGGCCCGGACAACGCCGGGCATGCCGCTCTCCGGGCCGCAGCGCAGGATCGCCGTGCCCGGCCGGCAGGCGAACGTCGCCTCGGGCTCGCGGCTCACCCGCGACCAGAGGAGCTCGGCTCTGCCGAGCCGGTCGGTGAGCGCTCCGGCGATCTGCTCCACGAGCTCGCGCCCGCGGACGGAGGCGAGCTCGGGCACGCCGCTCGAGACGACCGTCAGGTACTGCCCACGAGGAGGCGCATGACCGGTGAGCCGGCCGCGATCGAAGACCCAGTGGGCCGGGCTGCCGAGGAGCCCGGCGAGGGGCGGACGGAGCAGCTGACGGTCGAAGAGCAGGTGAACGCTGACGATCGGCGACGGCTCGAGGCGTCGGGCCGGCTCTCCGAGCACGGCCGCGCTCTCACCGGGCGGCAGGGCGACGACGACCGCGTCGGTCTCGACCCGCTCGCCGTCGGCCGTCGTGACCGTGCCGGGCTCCACCCGGGCAACTCGCGTTCTCGCCCGCACCATCGCGCCGGCCGCCTCGAGGGCCCGTCCGGCCGCATCCCCGTGCATGGACCCGAGCGGCGCGATCGGAAGCAGCAGATCGCTGGCCTGCGGTGTCGAGAGCATCGCGGTCTGAACCGTGAACACTCCGAGCGCTGCACTCGCCTCGTCGCACGGGAGGTTGAGCGCGGGCCGGATGAACACGTCCCAGAACCTCTCGATCGTCCGCGCGTCGGTGCCGAACCGTCGCAGCAGATCACCGAAGCTCTCGCCGTCGTGGGCGTCCGGGTCGAGCTGTCCGAGCCGCCGCGCGACCAGGGCGACGGTGAGCCGCTCGCGGACGGACAGGTGCCCGTACCGAAGCAACGGCCCGGGACCGGCTCCGAGGTACGCGACGACCCCGCGCTCGTCGATCACGGGCATGCGAAGACGCAGGCGCATGACGGCGTCGCTCTGACCGATCCGATCGAGGAACCGGAGGTACTCGACGCAGCAACCGAGACCGATGTGCTGGCCGTTGTCCGGCGGTGGCGGCGGATCGCCCTCCCGCGCGGGAAGCGTCTGCACCGCCCCACCGAGCGTCCGCCTCGCCTCGAAGAGCGTCACGGCTGCTCCCGCATCGACCAGTTCGAGCGCCGCCGCGAGACCGGCGAGACCGCCTCCGACGACGAGCGCCCTCACGCCGCCTCCCGCAGGAACCCGCCTCCGATCACCCGGAGCTTCCCGAGCGGTGAAAGGCTCGGCCGGGAAGTGAAGACGTCGTACCGGCGTCGCTCGATCTCGTCGAGGAGGCCGGCGTAGATCCCCGTCAGCGTGCGGACGCAGACGGCGCTCCGCGAGTCGAGGAGCGCGCACAGCCCCATTCCCTCGCTCAGCAGCCCGCGTGCGCGCGCCCCCTGGTGGGCCATCAACGCCCGCCAGCCCGGCCCCATCCGGCCTTCCGCGATGTCCTCCTCCGTGACGCCGAACCGAGCGAGCTCGTCCTGAGGCAGGTAGACACGGCCGAGCGTCCAGTCCTCGGGAACATCTCGCATGATGTTGATCTGCTGCAGCGCGAGCCCGAGCGACTCCGCGAGCGGGATCGCCCGCACCGGGTCGGTCGGCCCGTACACGGCCGTGCACGCGATCCCGACCGCGCCCGCGACCCGTCGGCAGTAGCCGCGCAGGTCTGCCCACGTCTCGTAGCGCGACCGCTCGACGTCCCAGAGCCCTCCCTCGACGAGGTCGGCGAGCGCTTGCTTCGGGACCGGATAGCGGATCAGGGTGTCGGCGAGGGCAACGAGCACGGGATCGTCCTCGGCCGCGATCGGCAGGGCCTCGAGGGCAGCGCGAATCGCGAGCAGCTGGCGACGCCGCACCTCCGAAGGGTCGCCGCCGTCTGCCGCGTCGTCGACACGCCGGGCGAACGCATACAGCGCCGCCAGCGCCAGCCGCTTGGGCCGCGGGAGGAGCATGATCCCCCACGCGAAGTTCTTCGCCTCGCGCCTCGTGATCCGCACGCAGTCGGCGTACGCCGCATCGAGGTTCATCGGCGCAGCAGCTCCCGGAGCGTGAGCCAGGCGAACGTCGTCCGCGTCGGCGCCGGGCGTCCGGAGAAGACATCCCAACCCGAACGCTCGAGCGCCCGGAGCGCGGCGAGGCCGCCCCGGGCGAACAGCGCGATCGACCTGCCGGTGCGACCGCCGATCGCGTCGGCCAGCGGAAGCCCCTGCCGCAGCAGCCCGCCCGCTCGCTCGGCCTCGAACCGGCACAGCGTCGCGAGCCGGTCGGACCCGGGCCCTGCGAGCTCCGCCTCGCGCAGCCCGAAGCGGCGCAGGTCATCCTGCGGCAGGTACACGCGTCCGAGCGCGAGGTCCCGCGGTGGATCCTGAAGGAAGTTGACGAGCTGAAGCCCGGTGCAGACGTCGTCCGACAGCAAGACGAGCTCGGCGTTGCCCGCGAGCCCGTAGATGCCGAGCACGAGTCGTCCCACGGGCTCGGCCGAGTAGGTGCAGTACCCACGCAGCTCGTCCCACGTCTCGTACCGGAATGTGCCCTGGTCGATGCGGTTTGCCTCGATGAGCCGCCAGAATGGATCTCTCGGTAGGTCACAGGCTGCGATCGTCGTCTGCAACCGCCGCATGACCGCGGTCGCGGGCGAGCCTTCGTAGCAGCGGTCGAGCTCGTGCTCGAGCTCGTCGAGCAACCGCTCACGGTCGCCCTCGGCCTCGTCGCCGAGGTTGTCGACGAGGCGCGCGAATCCATAGACGGCCTTCAGATGCGGGCGCGCGCTCGGCGGCGCGACCAGTGACGCAACCGGGAAGTTCTCCCCCGTCGACCGGGCGTCGATCCGGGTGAGCGTCAGCTCGGGTGTCGCCAGGATGCTCCCGCCGGACATCTGCCGGGAACGTACCACGCTCCCGGCCCGGGGAGACCTCCTGGCGGGGGTAGGATCTGCGCGTGCAGACCCGTCGATTCGGTCACCGCGGGCCGGCGCTGCCGGTCATCGGTCTCGGTACCTGGCAGGTCTTCGACGTCGGGCCCGAGCAGACCGGCCGCGCCCGGGACGTGGTCTGCGCCGCATTCGAGGGCGGCGTTCGGGTCGTCGACTCCTCGCCGATGTACGGCCGGGCCGAGGCCGTGCTCGGTGGAGCGCTCGACGGCCTGCGCGAGGAGGCGTTCGTCGCCACGAAGATCTGGACGCCGTCGGCCGAGGAGGCCGACGAGCAGTTCGCCGCCCAGCTGCGCTTCTTCGACGGTAGGGTCGAGCTCGAGCAGATCCACAACCTCGTCGCCTGGCAGGAGCACCTGCCCTGGCTCGAACGGCATCGCGAGGCGGGGCGCATCTCGCTGATCGGGGCGACGCAGCACTACGAGGATCGCCTCGACGAGCTCGAGCAGGTCATGCGCACGGGCCGCATCGACGCGATCCAGATTCCCTTCAACCCGCGTCAGCGCCGGGTCGAGGCGCGCATCCTGCCGCTTGCCGAGGAGCTCGGGCTCGGCGTGATCGGGATGAGACCGCTCGGGGGTGCCGGCTCGGAGATCCCACCGCCCGCAGCCGGGGAGGTAGCATCGCTCGGCATCGACGGCTGGGCGGAGGGGCTCCTCCGCTGGGCGCTCGCCGACCAGCGCGTCCACGTCGTGATCCCGGCAACCGGGAACCCCGACCACATGCGTGCGAATCTCCGCGCCGGTGACGGACAGCCGCTCGACCCGGACGTTCGCGAGCGCATCGGGCGGCTCGCAGGCTAGTAGCTCGCCGGATCGTTGCGTGAGCGACTACCCTACTCTCGATTCCGAGCTCGAGGAGGAGACATGGCTGTTGAGATCCCAGCTGACGTGCAGGCGATGCTCAGGGACAAGAACTTCTGGCATCTGGCGACGGTCGGGCCGAACGGAGCGCCCCAGACGACGCCGGTCTGGGCCGATACCGACGGTACGCACGTGATCGTGAACACGGCGAAGGGCCGCGCCAAGGACCGCAACATGCGGGCCGAGCCACGCGTCGCGCTGTCTGCCTTCGACCCCTCGAACCCGTACGGGTTCGTCGAGATCCAGGGTCGGATCGCCGCGATCGTCGACGGCCAGCCAGCCGAGGACGGGATCGACGACCTCGCCGAGAAGTATCTCGGGGAGCGACCCTATCCGTTCCGCGGGCCCGGTGAGCAGCGCGTCATCTTCAAGGTCGAGCCGACTGCCGTCACCACCTGGCAACGCGACTGACGCGGTGCAGGATCTCGTCTACCTGTCGCGGCAGGAGGTCGCGGAGCTCCTGCCGCCGATCTCCGCGCAGATCGACCTCGTCGAGCGAACGTACCGCTCGATGGCGGCCGGTCGTGTCGAGCTCCCGCCGAAGCCGGGGATCCATCCGCGGGAGAACGCGTTCATCCACGCGATGCCCGCCTACCTCGCCGACCCGGACATCGCCGCGGTCAAGTGGGTCTCGGGATTCCCGGCGAACAAGGCGCTCGGCATCCCCTACATCTCCGGCCTGATCGTCGTGAACGACGCGGAGACCGGATTCCCGCTCGCGGTCATGGACGCCGGCGAGATCACGGCCGCCCGAACCGCTGCGGCAAGCGGCGTCTGCATCCGGCGCTGGGCGCCCGACGGGTGGAGCCGCGCCGCGATCGTCGGGTGCGGTGAGCAGGGGCGGTATCACTCGCGCGTGGTCGCGGAGCTGAACCCGGCGGCGACGATCGCTGCCCACGACGTCGCCGCCGAGCGCACGCAAGCGCTTGCCGGCCGGGTCGAGCCGACGGCGAGCATCGCCGAGGCGGTGGCCGGCGCGGAGGTGCTGATCACCGCCGTCCCCATCGCCGACGAGCCCGATCCACCGATCCCGAGCGAATGGCTCCCTGACCGCTACCTCGCCCTGCCTCTCGACTTCGACGCCTCACTCCAGGTCGGCCCGATCGCCGATGCGGGCCTGTTCGTCTCCGACGACGTCGGGCAGTTCGACTACTACCGCTCACGCGGCCACTTCGCGGGCTGGCCCGAGCCGCATTGCAGCGTCGGTGAGGCGCTCGACCGCGACCTGAGCGCGAAACGCGTCGCGTGCTGCAACCTCGGGGTCGGAGCGCTCGACGCCGCCTTCGCCCACGCGGTGATCGAGCGTGCCCGGGAGGCGGGGGCAGGAACCCTGCTCCACCGCTGAGCCCTCAGCCGAACCGGTGCTCGGCGAGATCGGTCACGGGCAGGTAGCCGAGCCGGCGGTAGATCCGGTTCGAGGTCGGATTCGCGAGATCGGTGAAGAGAAAGCAGAAGCGGCAGCCGCCGTCGAGAAGCGTCTGCGTCAGCACCGCGGTCAGCGCGCTCGCATAGCCGCTTCCCCGGAGGCTCGGAGGCGTGTAGACGGGCCCGATTCGGGCGCCATGCGGCGTCTTGCCGTGGCATCCCGCCACCGAGACGGCCCGTCCGCCGTCCTCCCAGACGCGGATTCCGAGGTCTCCCTCGAGGCCCTCGTACCGTGCCACCATCTGCTCGGGAGTCTCCTCCCGGTGCCCCGGGTTCGCCTCCTCGACGAAGGCATCGAACCAGTCGATGACGATCGCGCGCTCGTCGGGCCTCGGTCGCCGCATCCGCCCGCGGACGCCGTCGGGCATCCGGACGCGATCCGCCTGGAAGACGCGTAGCGCCGTCGCGAGGCGCTGCGGACGGCCGCTGCGCCGCTCCCACAGCTCGGCGAAGCGGCGCGCCGCGACGGTCGGCCCGAGCACGCCGGTCAGGTCCGGTGATGCTGCGAGGACGTCCTCTGCCACGAGGTCGACGGCACGCTCGTCGAGGACCTCCGAGAGCAGGAGGTCGTGGGGCGGGGTCCGGAGCGCGACGGCGACGGTGCTGTCGCCCTGCGCGACGGTGGCGAGGTAGGGATCGAAACCGTAGAGCCTCGGCGTTCGTCGGAGCTCATCGGTCAGTCCCACGAGCAGGCAATGCTCGGCCTCGCGCGCTTCGAGGTAGCTCCCGGTCGCGTCCGCGAACTCCGTCGTGTACCCGTACCGTCGAAGCCTGAGCCCGGAGTGCTCCATGCCCGCGACGCTACCGATGCGGGCCCGCGTCCGGAAGGCGCGCGGCAGCCTCCGCGGCGTCGACGAGGTTCTGGAGCGCGAGCACCGCGAGCGGCGGACGCCAGATCGTGCGGCCCGCCTGCAGGTTGATCTCGTGCATCAGGTCATACGGATCGCGACCGCGCAGGTCTTCGAGCCTGTCGACTCCGATCGATTCGAGGCGCATGATCACCCGCTCCCCGCAGAGGGGCACGGCCAGCATCCACTCGCGCTCGGGCTCCGGAATCACGGCGAGAGCTCCCGCTCGACGTTCTCGAGCGTGCGGAGCAACGACCGATACTGCGTCTCGAACAGCCGGTCCGGGGCCCCGGGCAGCTGGAACATCGTGAACGCGAAGGCGCTCTCGCCGGCGGACGCCTCGACCGTGCGTGCCACGTTCACAGCTCTATCACTTCTCTCAGCAGCCTTCGCAGCTCCATGAGCCCGGCCTCGGACAGGACGCCTTCGAGCTCCCGATCGAGCTCGGTGACGATCTCGGCGAAGACCGGCCGTGCCGCCCGCCCGCGCCCCGTCAGCATGACGCGGAAGGCCCGTCCATCGGCCGGATCCCGCTCGCGGTACACGAGACCGTCCCGCTCGCAGAGGCGGACAATCGTCGTCATGGTCTGCTTCGAGAGGCGCGAGCGACGGGCCAGCTCACCCATCCGCAAGCCGTCCTCCTCGAGGAGCGGGACGAGCACCGAGCCGTACGACGGCCGCACCTCGGGGTAGCCGGCCTCGCGAAAGCCGGCCCCGAGCCGCTCGTTCCACCGCTGCGACGCCTTGGCGAGCAGGTAGCCGACGTTCTGGCGATCGATGCGCGGAACCTCGACCATTCCGTCTTATATCAGACTAAACGAAGCAGGTACCGGCGTAGATCGTGACAAGCTCGCGCAGATCCGTCACGAAACGTCACACACACGCGCGGAGTTTCCCGCTACGCTCGAAAGCGGGTGGTGGTCTGGGGTGGCCCCTTCGTTACCCGGAGGCGACGTGTGCGGCCACGGCATCGCCCACCTCGGCCGTGGAAGCGCTACCGCCGATGTCGCGCGGGCGCGGGCCCTCGAGACAGACGGCCTCGATCGCCCGCATCACCCGGGTCGCCGCGTCCGCTTCGCCGATGCTCTCGAGCATCTGAGAGGCACTCCAGATCGCCCCGAGCGGGTTCGCGATCCCCATCCCGACGATGTCGGGCGCCGAGCCGTGCACGGGCTCGAACATCCCGGGGGCCCCACTGCCGGGCGACAGGTTCGCGCTTGCCGCCATCCCCATCCCGCCCTGAATCGCGGCCGCGAGGTCGGTCAGGATGTCGCCGAAGAGGTTCGACGCGATGATCACGTCCAGGCTCTCCGGGCTGCGGATCATCCGTGCGGCGAGCGCGTCGACGAGGACGCGCTGAACCTCGATGTCGGGAAACTCCGCCGAGACCTCCTCGACGACCTCGTCCCAGAACACGTACGCGTGCGGCGAGGCATTCGACTTGGTGCAGTTGACGAGGACGCCGCGTCGCGACCGGGCGAGCTCGAAGCCGAGCCGGGCGACCCGCTCGACGCCGACCCGGGTGAACACGCCGGTCTCGAGCGCGACCTCGATCGGAAGCCCGCGATGCGACCGCCCGCCGACACCCGAGTACTCGCCCTCCGTGTTCTCGCGGACGAAGAGCATGTCGATGTCTCCCGGGCCCTTGCCGGCGAGCGGGCACGGTACGCCGGGCAGGAGCCGGGCTGGGCGAAGGTTCGCCCACAGGTCGAGGCGCTGGCGGATCGGGAGGATGAACGTCCACAGGGAGAGGTGGTCGGGCACGCTCGGATCGCCGCAGGCGCCGAGCATCAGCGCATCGTGCGCGCGGAGAGTCTGCTCCCAGTCGTCGGGCATCATCGCCCCGATGCGGTGCCAGCGGTCGGCGCCCCAGTCGAGCTCTGTCCAGTCGATCGCGAGGCCGAGCGCGTCGACGACCTTGCGTGCTTCGGCGATGACATCGGGGCCGATGCCGTCGCCGGGAAGGAGTGCGATCCGATGCGACATGAGGCGGGATCCTACTAGAGCCCCTGCTCCGGGCTGGCATGAACCGGAGGTCAGGGCGGTCCCCCGGCCACGAAGCGGCGCGCGATCGTATGCTGCGGTCGCTGGCCACGAGGAGAGGGGTTGCCGTGACGACGTCGGCGACGGAAGACCTGACGAGGGAGCGCCTGCTCGACGCCTACCGGGTCATGCGGACGATCCGGGAGTTCGAGGACCGGCTCCACATCGAGTTCGCGACGGGTGACATCCCCGGGTTCGTCCACCTGTACGCGGGCGAGGAGGCGATCGCCGCCGGCGTCTGCGCGCACCTGCGCGACGACGACTACATCGCGAGCACTCACCGCGGCCACGGCCACGCGATCGCGAAGGGGTGCGACGTCAAGGCGATGATGCAGGAGATCTTCGGCAAGGCGGGCGGGCTCTGCCGCGGCAAGGGCGGCTCCATGCACATCGCCGACATGGACCGCGGGATGATGGGTGCCAACGGCATCGTCGGCGGCGGGCCACCGCTCGTCTGCGGCGTCGGGCTCTCCGCCAGGACGCGCGGGACGAGCCAGGTGGGAGTCGCCTTCGTCGGGGACGGCGGGTCGAACCAGGGCACCTTCCTCGAGAGTCTGAACCTCTCGTCGGTCTGGAACCTCCCGTGTGTGTTCGTGGTCGAGAACAACGGCTACGCGGAGGCGACCCCGGCGGCCTACCACCTCGGCGGCCCCGACGTCGCGAAGCGTGCCGACGGGTTCGGGCTGCCGGGCGTGGTCGTGGACGGCCACGACTTCTTCGCCGTGTACGAGGCGGCCGGCGAGGCGATCGCCCGCGCCCGGGCGGGCGCCGGGCCGTCGCTGCTCGAGTGCCGTGTCAACCGTTACTACGGGCACGAGGAGGGCGACGAACAGCTGTACCGGCGCCCCGGCGAGGTCGAGGAGATCCGGGCGGCACGGGACTGCCTCGACCAGTTCGCGGCCCGCGTCACCGGGCGCGGGCTGATCGGGCAGGACGAGCTCGACGCCATCGATGCGGAGGCGAGAGAGCTCGTCGAGGAGGCGGTGAGCGAGGCGCGGGCGGCCGAGCACCCACCCGCCGGGGAGCTGCTGACCGACGTCTACGTCTCGTACTGAGGAGGAAGTCCGATGGCCCGCAAGATCACGTTCCTCCAGGCGATCAGCGAGGCGATGCGCCAGGAGATGCACCGGGACCCGACCGTCGTCGTCTTCGGCGAGGACGTTCTCGGGGGCTCGGGCGGCGAGGGGCAGGAGGAGGCCTGGGGCGGCCCGTTCGGCGCCACGAAGGGGTTCCTGGCGGAGTTCCCGGGCCGGATCCTCGACACGCCGATCTCGGAGTCGGCGTTCGTCGGGGCCGCCGTCGGCGCCGCCGCGACGGGCCTGCGCCCGATCGCCGAGCTGATGTTCGTCGACTTCATGGGCGTCTGCTTCGACCAGATCTTCAACCAGGGCGCGAAGCTCCGCTACATGTTCGGAGGCAAGGCGAAGGTTCCCCTCGTCGTCCGGACGACGTTCGGGGCGGGGATCCGGGCGGCTGCCCACCACTCCGAGTGCCTCTACCCGATCTTCACGCACGTCCCCGGGCTGAAGGTCGCGATCCCGTCGAGCCCGTACGAGGCGAAGGGCCTGCTCGTCCGGGCGATTCGCGAGGACGACCCGGTGATCTTCCTCGAGAACAAGGTGCTGTACGGGATGGAGGGCGACGTTCCCGAGGAGCTCTACGCGATCCCCTTCGGGGAGGCGAACATCGTCCGCGAGGGGGGTGACGTCACGATCGTCGCGATCGGGCGAATGGTGCAGGTGGCCGCCGAAGCCGCAGAACGGCTCGCCGACGACGGGATCGAGTGCGAGCTGATCGACCCGCGCACCACCTCGCCGCTCGACGAGGAGACGATCTACGAGAGCGTCGAGACGACGGGACGGCTCGTCGTCGTGGACGAGTCGAACCCACGCTGCAGCCTCGCATCCGACATCTGCGCCCTCGTCTCCCAGAACCGCTTCTCGTCGCTGCGGGCGGCCCCGCAGATGGTCACGGCGCCCCACACACCCGTGCCGTTCAGCCCGCCGCTCGAGGATCTCTACGTCCCCTCCCCAGACCACGTCGCCGCCGCGGTGCGACGAACGGTCGGTGCCGGAGCGCCCGCATGACGATCACGAAGCTCGGGATGCCGAAGTTCGGCCTCGTCATGAAGGAGGGCACGGTGGCCGCCTGGCTGGCCGAAGAGGGCGCCGAGGTCTCGGTCGGCGACGAGCTGGCGGAGGTCGAGACGGACAAGATCAACGGCGCCGTCGAGGCACCCGCGGACGGGGTGCTCCGCCGCAGGGTGGCCCGGGTCGGCGAGGTGCTGCCGGTCGGCGCGCTCCTCGGCGTGATCGCGGAGCCCTCGGTTCCCGACGCGGAGATCGACGCCTTCATCGAGCAGTTCCAGGCGACCTTTGCTCCCGACGGCGGCGAGGAGGACGAGGGACCGAAGACGCAGACCGTCACCGTGGACGGCAGCGTGATCCGGTACGCGCGGGAGGGTGACGGGCCGGTCTCGATCGTCCTCGTCCACGGGTTCGGCGGCGACCTCTCCGCGTGGCTGTTCAACATCGAGGCGCTTGCCGGCCCGAACCGCTCCGTGTACGCGATCGATCTTCCCGGTCACGGCGGATCGTCGAAGGACGTGGGTGGGGGAACGCTCGAGGAGCTCACGAGGGCCGTCTCCGGTGCGCTCGAGGAGCTCGGGATCGAGCAGGCCCAGCTCGTCGGGCAGTCCCTCGGGGGCGCCGTCGGGATCGCCGTGGCGGCGTCGCACCCGGGGCTCGTCGCCTCTCTCACCCTGATCGCGCCTGCCGGGCTCGGCCCCGAGATCGACGGCGAGTTCCTCACGGCCTTCGTCGCTGCGGAGAGCCGGCGGGAGCTGAAGCCCGTCCTCGAGCGCCTTTTCGCCGATCCGGCCGTCGTGACCCGTCAGTTCACCGACGAGGTGCTGAGGACGAAGCGCCTGGACGGGGTGGACGCCGCGCTCGGCGCGATCGCCGCTGCCTGCTTCCCGAACGGACGCCAGGCGATCGACCTCACCGGCGCTCTCGCCGGCCTCGACATCCCGGTCCTCGTGATCTGGGGTGCCGACGACAGGATTCTCCCTCCGGCCCACGCGGACGCCGCGCCCCGATCGGCCCGCATCGAGATCGTGGCCGGAGCCGGGCATCAGCCCCAGCTGGAGGCGGCCGGAGAGGTGAACCGGCTGCTCGACGACTTCCTCGGAAGCCTCGGCGCCTGAGCAGCGTCGGCATCATCGCGAACCCGGCCTCGGGCCGCGACATCAGACGCCTCGTCTCGGGCGCGTCCGTCTTCGACAACGCCGAGAAAGGCCACATGGTGTACCGGCTGCTGGTCGGGCTCGGCTCCGTCGGTGTCGAGCGGGTGGTGATGATGCCGGCCGGGTCCGGTCTCGTCGAGAGCCTGCTGCGCGCGATGCGCAGCCATCCCGAGCTCGACCGCCCGGCACTCGAGTTGCTCGAGCTGCGGTTGACGGGAACGGCGGACGACACGACGGCGGCGGTCGAGGCCATGCTGGCGGCGAGGGTCGCCGCGATCGTCGTGCTCGGTGGCGACGGGACGAGCCGGGTCGTTGCGCGCTCGTGCGGCGAGCTCCCGATCTGCCCGCTGTCGACGGGTACGAACAACGCCTTTCCGGCCATCCGCGAGGCCACGGTGGCCGGTATCGCGGTCGGGCTCCTCGCGACCGGGCAGGTCGAGCGGGCGCTCGCGGTGCGCAGGGTCAAGTGCCTTCGAGTCGTCACGCCCGGGCCGGGGGAAGCCCGGCGCGACGTCGCGCTCGTCGACGTGGCGCTGACCACGGAGCCGTGGGTCGGCGCGGGCGCGCTCTGGCGGGTCGGCGAGATCTCGGAGGTCGTCGTCGCCTTCGGGGAGCCCGGCGGCGTCGGGCTGTCCGCGCTCGCGGGGCTGCTCGACCCAGTGGGCCGGGCCGACCCGTGGGGGCTCCACCTCCGGCTCGTCCCACCCCTCGAGGCGGAGACCGTGCTCCGGGTCCCGCTCGCACCGGGCCTCGTCGCACCGGTTGGTATCGGCTCCGCGACCCGCCTCGCGGCCGGCGAGAGCGTGACGATCGACGCCCCCGCGGGCTCGCTCGCGCTCGACGGCGAGCGTGAGTTGGAGCTCACCGCACCGGGGCCCGTCGAGATCGGGCTCGGGCTGGACGGGCCGTCGGTGATCGACGTGGACGCCGTGATGACCGCCGCTGCCGCCCGCGGCCTGCTGCGAGACCGGGGCTGAGCCGGCCGTGACTGCCGACGCCGGCCGGCAACCGTTCCCGTGGCTCGCGATCTCCGGCGCCGCGCTTGCGGTCGGCCTCTCGTACCTCGTGATCTTCTCGGTACCGCCGCTGATCACGACGTTCGTCGACGACCTGGGCCTGACCCACTCCCAGGCCGGTGCGCTCATGAGCGTCTGTCTCGGGGGCTTCCTCGTGTCGAGCTTCTTCTCGGGACGGCTCGCCCGCCGGTACGGCCCGATTCCCGTCGCCGTCTCCGGGCTCGTCCTCTGCGGCATCGCCAGCATCGGCTTCGGGTTGACCGACAGCCTCGGTGTCTTCCTCGTCTGCCGTGCCGCGGTCGGCGTGGCCGGAGGGTTGATCTACGCGCCCGGGGTCACGTACGTGACGGCGCAGCTCCCGGCGTCACGGGCGAACATCGGCGTCGGCGTCTTCCTCTGCGGCCTCTCGATCGGAAGCACGATCGCGTTCTTCGCCACGCGCCTGCTCGCGGATGCGCTGGACTGGCGCTGGCCGTCGTGGATCTACGGCGTCACCGTGCTCCTTGGCGCCGTGGTCGTCCACCTCGTGTCCGGCCCGACCTCGTCACCCGGCTCGCGCGCCGTCGCCGCCGCCGCGACGCCGTTGCGCACCCTGTTTGCGAGCCGCCCGTTCCGGCTCCTGCTCCTCGCGCTGTTCGGAGGCCTGTTCGTCGCCTACGGGGTGTTCACGTGGGTGCCCCCGTACCTCGACGAGTCTGCGGGATTCAGCCCGGCCGAGATCAGCCTCGTGTCCGCCCTGATGACGCTCGCCGGGATCCCCGCGACGTTCGGGCTCGGCCTCCTCGCCGACCGAACCGGGCGACCGCTTGCCGTAGGCGCCGCCGCGCTGGCGCTGCCGACGCTGCTCGTCGTCTTCGCCCTCACGGCGACGCCGTCCCCGGCCGTCGCCGCGGTCGTCGCGGCCGCGGCCGCATTCGGCGTCTCGGGCGGCCTGACTCCCCTCTACGCGCAGCCGCCCGTGCTCTTCGGCACCCAGGGGGGAGCCAGCGCCTCGGGGATCGCCGCGTCGTCCGCGATGGCGGGCGCCGTCACCTCCACCTACCTGGGCGGCTGGATCGTCGGTGCCACCGACGGCTATACGGTCGCCTTCTGGATCTACGCCGTCGCTGCCGCAGTCACCGGGCTCGCACTCGTCCCGCTGGTCGCGGCAAGCCTCGGGCGGGTCAGGCGGGCGGCGTAGCCCGGCGCTCCGCGACGTCGGCGAGGAAGCTGCGATAGACCGAGAGCAACGCCTGCTTCTGGGCGTCGCTCAGCGCCTGGTCGGCGAGGATCGCCTCCTCGGTCGAGGTGACTCGCCGCTCGTCCTCGCGTCCGGCCGTCTCCTCGTCGAGCAGCCCTGCCTGTGTGAGCAGCGTCTCCGCCGAGACGTTCAGGGCGCTCGCCACCGACCTGAGCACCCGGACCGACGGCTCGTGCAGCCCGCGCTCGATCTGGCTCAGGTACGCGTTCGAGAGGTTGGTCAGGCCCGCAAGCTCGCGCAGCGAGAGGTTCGCGAGCTGACGCTGGCCGCGGATGAACGCTCCGAGGCCTTCGACCTGCGCCCTCCACGCATCGTCCATGCTCTCACCGCGCGCCGTCCGGGAGCCGGCGTCGACGCCGGCCCCGGACGAGGCGTGCAGCTACTTCGAGGCCGGCGCGGTCGTCGCGTAGACGGGCGCCGCGGCTGCGATCGCCCGCTCTGCGAAGTCCTTCTGCGCGGCGAGAAGCTTCTCGGCGAAGCCGAACGAGTTCGCCGCCAGCTGCTCCGGGGTGGGCAGCTCGGATGCGAACGGGAGGGGCTGAGCCTTCGCGAGCGGCGCGACGCTCTTCGCCCACAGCTCGATGCCGGCGATGGTCAGATCCTGGCTCTGCTTGACGGCGGTCATGACCTGCTCCTGCACGGCCTTCGAGAGCTCGATCGGGGTCGGGTTTGCCATCTGGGCTCCTTTCGTTTGGTAACTATAGTACGCAAACGTTCGTACTATGTCAACCAGGACACCTCTACCCGGTCAGTCACAGCTGACGACGCGTTTAGCCGCGCACGTAGGTCCCGGGCGCAGGCGCGAGCGGCGGGTGCTGCTCGCTGCCGAGCGGAGGCGGCTCTCGCCGCTCGCCCGAGCGGGTCTCGATCCAGGCCACCCAGTGCTCCCACCACGACCCCGGGTGCTCCTCGGCGGCCCCGAGCCAGGCCTCCGGATCTGCGGTCGGTGCCGGATTCGTCCAGTGGCTGCGCTTGGGGCCCGGAGGGTTGACGATGCCGGCGACGTGGCCGGACGACGTGAGCACGAACGTCGGCTCACCGCCGAGCAGCCGTGTCGATCGGTAGCTCGACCGCCACGGTGCGATGTGGTCCTCGCGCGCCGCGAGGATGTAGGCGTCGGCGATCACGGAAGGAAGGCGGATCGGCGTGCCCGCGAGCTCGATCGTCCCTCCGGCGAGCGCATTGTCGAGGTAGCAGGACCGCAGGTACTCGGAGTGCATGCGCCGGGGCATCCGTGTCGAGTCGCGGTTCCAGGCGAGGATGTCGAAGGCTGGCGGATCCTCACCCAGGAGCCAGTTGCTCGCGACGTAGCTCCAGATGAGATCGTTTGCCCGCAGCAGGTTGAACGTCCCCGACATCTCCCGCGCGCCGAGATAGCCCTGGCGCTCCATGCGCTTCTCGAGCCGCTCGACCGTCTCGGGATCGACGAAGGCTCCGAGCGGCCCGGGCTCGCTGAAGTCGAGCAGCGTGTTCAGCAGCGTCAGCGACGACAGCCTGTCCTCGCCCCGATCGGCCAGGTACGCGGCGAGGATCGCCGTGAGCGTGCCGCCGAGGCACAGGCCGACGACGTTCGTTCGCGTGCTCCCGGTGATCTCGGCGATCGCATCGAGCGCGGCACGGGGGCCCTCGAGCAGGTAGTCCTCCATGCCGACGTCGCGAAGCGACTCGTCCGGATTGCGGTAGCTGATCACGAACACGGTGTGCCCGTGCCGGATCGCCCACTCGGCAAAGCTCTTTCCCGGCGCCAGATCCATCACGTAGTACTTGTTGATCCAGGGCGGGCTGAGCAGGAGCGGGACCTCGAAGACGGTCTCCGTCTGCGGCGCGAACTGGATCAGCTCGATCAGGCGATTCCGGTACACGACCTCACCGGGCGTCGCTGCGAGGTTCCCACCGACCGTGAACGCATCGGTGTCGACCTGGCGCGGCCAGCCACCGTTCGAGGCGACGTCCTCGAGGAAGTTGCGCAGCCCACGAGCGAGGCTCGCTCCACCGGTCTCGAACGCGCGCTTCAGCGCCGCCGGGTTGCTCGGCAGGAAGTTCGTCGGCGCGAGCGAGTCGATCAGGTGCTGCGCCGCGAACTCGGCCTTCTCCTTGCGCCGCGGCTCGAGCTCGGACGCGGCGACGAGATCACGCAGGAGCCGGGCCGTGAGCAGGTAGCCCTGGAGCATCCCGAAGTAGAGCGGGTTGCCGTCCCAGGTCGGATCGGCGAAGCGTCGGTCGCCGGCCTCCGGCTGCGCGGGTCCGGGCACGGCCACACCGAGCGTTCGCGAGAGCACGGCGGTGCCCGCGAGCGCCAGCGAGCCCGTCCACCGTGCCCAGGCCCCGAGCGCCGCACCCGGATGCCGGGCCAGATCCTCGGACACCTCGCGAAGCACGGCGGCGAACGAGACGGGGTCGAGCATGGCCCCGAGCCCCCACGTGGGCTCCTGACGATCCTGATCGCGGTTGGCCTGCGACTCGTCCATCACATGTAGAGGCCGCCGTTGACCGAGTAGACCTGCCCCGTGATGTAGCTGGAGGCCGGCTCGACGAGGAACTCGACGACCCGCGCGACCTCAGCGGGGTTTCCGAACCGGCCGACCGGGATCTGCTCGACGATCTGATCGATGATCGCTCCGGGCACCGCAGCCGTCATATCGGTCTCGATGAAGCCGGGCGCGACGCAGTTCACGGTGATGCCCTTGCCCGCGGTCTCGAGGGCGAGGCTCTTCGTCAGCCCGAACAGACCTGCCTTCGAGGCCGCGTAGTTCGCCTGGCCGATGTTCCCCATCTCACCGATGATCGAGCTGATGTTCACGATCCGCCCGTAGCCCCGTTCGAGCATCTTCTGCACCACGGCCCGGGACATGTAGAACGCGCCGTTCAGGTTCACCGAGACCACGTGGTCCCACTCTCCGGGCTCCATCCTGCGTACGGTGCGGTCGGCCGTGACTCCGGCGTTGTTGACGAGGATGTCGACGCCGCCGTGCCGCTCGACGACCTCCCCCACGACGCGCTCGCAGTCCTCGACCCGGTCGATGCTCCCCTGGTGCACCGTGGCGCCGGTGTCACCGAGCGCCGCGACGAACCGCTCGGCCGCCTCGGCATTGCGCGAGTAGCCCGCCGCGACCCGCACACCTCGGCCGGCGAGCGCCTCGCAGATCGCGAGCCCGATTCCCCGGACCCCGCCCGTCACGAGCGCAACCTGTCCGTTCAGCTCCTGGCCCACCACGCCCTCCTTCCAGGGGATTCGGGCGAGCGTAACGTGCTACGGGTAATAACGGAAGAGGCTCTCGGCCACACAGCAGGGCTTGTCCGCGTCCTCGAGCTCGAACACGAGCCCGAACGTCGCCTGCAGGCTCGCGTCCGCCGTCTCTTCCACCCCGTCGAGGTCGACGTGGAGCCGCACGCGGCTCTCGACCGGGACCGGGCTCGGGAAACGGACCCGGTTGAGCCCGTAGTTCAGCACCTGCGAGCAATCCTCGACGAGGATGACCTCGTCGAGGAGCTTCGGGCCGAGGGAGAGGGTCAGGTAGCCGTGGGCGATCGTTCGTCCGACCGGGGTGCGGCTCGCCCGCTCCACGTCGACGTGGATCCACTGGCGGTCCCCGGTCGCGCCGGCGAAGCGGTCGATCTGCTCCTGCGTGATCGCATGCCACGACGAGACCCCGAGCTTCTGCCCGGCCCTCGCGCGCAGGGCGGCGCGGTCGACGAGAAGTGGAGTGGACACGGCTGCGCAGCCTAGCGAGCGCGGCTGCCGTCACGCCGGAAGACCCGGCGCCTACGGCTCGAGCGCGATGAGCGCGGCCGTCGCGACGGCCGCCGGCGAGAGGTCGAAGACCTCGTACAGCTCGGGCTGAGACCCGCACTGCCCGAATCGATCGACGCCGAGCGGGACGGAACGCATCCCGAGGCAGCCGCCGAGGAAGGCCAGCGCATGGGACGCGCCGTCGATGACGGTCACGATCGGTTGCCGGCGAAGCGCGGGCGGGACGAGCCGCTCGAGGTGTGACGGCTCGCGGGCCGCACTCAGGTCGTGGAGGTGCGTCAACCGCCGTCGGCGCCAGTCGCGGTAGAGGCGATCGGGAGACGAGAGGCAGAGCACGCCGGCCGAGACGCCCTCGTCGTCGGCAAGCAACGCCGCCGCCTCGAGCACTTCGGGCACCATCGCGCCGCACGTCGCGAGAATCACGGCATCGCCGTCCACCTGGGGCTCCACGAGCCAGAAGCCGCCGGCCAGCACATCGGCCCGCACGGCCTCCTTCCCACGCCGCTCGACGAGGGCCGCAAACGGCGCCTGGTCGACCGGCTTCGTCGACAGTCGGAGATACAGGGACTCACCGTCTCGCTCCTGGAGCCTCCTCATCCCGTCGAGCAGTAGCCATTCGAGCTCCTGGCCGTACGCGGGCTCCGCATACACGACTCCCGGTAGCTCCATGCCAAGACCGGGCGTTACCGTCGATTGGTGCGCACCCCCCTCGCGTGAGAGCGAGATCCCGGACGGTGTGCCGAGAACGATGAACCTGCTCGCGGAGTACACGCCGTAGATGAACGCGTCGAGGCCGCGGCAGACGAACGGGTCATACACGGTCCCGATCGGGAAGAGCGTCTCACCCTGGTAGTCACGGGTCTTCCCGAGCTCCCCGATCGCCAGGAACAGGTTCATCTCGGAGATCCCGAGCTCGACGTGGCGACCCTGCGGCGAGACGCGCCAGGCGAGCGGCGATGCCCCGGACGTCTCGTACGCCGGCTCCTCGTCGAGGCCGAACACCCCGACCTTGTTGATCCAGCCGCCGAGGCTGGTCGAGACGGAGACGTCGGGAGAGACCGTGACGATCCGCTCCGCGAGACCCTCGGTCCGCGCCAGGTCGAGCAGGATCCGCCCGACCATCTCCTGGGTCGAGATCCGCTCCGGGTAGCGGCTCGAGATCGTCACCGGGACCTCGATCGCTGCCGCAGGCGGGCGCTCCGGAGCCTCGAGCCGCGCCGCCGCCTCGCGACAGAGCGAGCCTTCGGCGCTCTCGGGGTCGAAGGCGTCCCACTCGTCCTCGGGCGTCAATCCGGACGAGCGCCGGAGCTCGTCCACCTGCTCACCGCTGAGCAGTGCGGAATGGTTCAGGGGATGCCCGGCGATCGGAAGCCCGAAGCCCTTGATCGTGTACGCGAAGAGGATCGTCGGCCGAGCGGTCTCGGCGCGCGCGCGGGCGAGCGCCCCGAGGATGTCCGTGAGGTCGTGGCCTCCGAGGTCCTGGATCAACGAGCCGAGCGAGCCCTCGTAGCCGGCTAGGAGCTTGCCGAGCCGCTCCCGGTGCTTCCGGTCGAGATCGCGCAGCAGCGCCTCCCTCACGACCTCCTCGGAAGCCCCGAACAGGCTCTGGTAGAGCTGGTTCGGCATCTCGTCGATCCGACGGCGCAGCACGTCGCCGTGATCGAGGCCGAACGCCTCGCGGAGGCGGCGCCCGTACTTCAGCTCGAGCACCTGCCAGCCGGCCGATCGGAACTGATCCTCGAGCTCGTGGGCCTTGATGATCGGGACGACGCGGTCGAGACTCTGGCGGTTGAGGTCGACGATCCAGAGCACGTTGCCGAGCCCTCGCGTCTGCGGCTCGAGGACGGCCTCCCAGAGGTTGCCCTCGTCGAGCTCCGCGTCGCCGAGGAGCGAGATGAACCTTCCGCCCGTCCCGGAGCCGAAGTGGGTCTCGACGTAACGGTTGGCGAGCGCTCCGAAGAGCGGTGCGGCCGAGCCGATCCCGACCGAGCCGGTCGAGTAGTCGACACGGAAGACGTCCTTCGTCCGGGACGGATACGACTGGAGCCCACCGAACTCACGCAACCGGGTCAGGTAGCTGCGGTCGAGGCGACCGAGCAGGTACTCGATCGCGTGGAGCACGGGTGAGGCATGCGGCTTCACCGAGACGAGATCATCGCCGCGAAGGTCGGAGAAGTAGAGCGCCGTCATCAGGGAGACGAGCGACGCCGACGATGCCTGGTGGCCACCGACCTTGAGCTCGTCGTCCGGAGAGCGCTCGCGGTTTGCATGATCGATGATCCGGGTCGCGAGCCAGAGCACCCGTCGTTCGATCCGGCCCAGCGTCGCGAGCCCGGCCGCTCCGGGCTCGGCGGTGGCTCCGTGACGATGCTCGCCTCCCATCCAGGGCTATATTGTCAAAAGATCAACTCTTTTGCCATTATTGATCGATGGCGCCGATCGACGTCGACCTGGCCCCGTCCGGGAGCGCGGACGGCTTCCCCGACCTCGAGCTGCCTCGTGCCTCGGACGCGGTCGTCCGGGCGCTGGTCGACGGGATCAGGGCCGGTGCCGCCCAGCCCGGCAGCAGGCTCCCGCGCGACGTGGAGCTCGCCCGGCGCTTCGGCGTCAGCCGCCCGGTCGTCCGCGAGGCGCTCGCTGCGCTCCGCCGGGCCGGGATCGTCGAGATCCGCCGCGGCAGTCGTGGCGGCGCCTTCGTTCGCTCGCTCGCGATCCCGACAGAGCTGCTCACCGAGCGCGACGACCTCGGTCTCGAGGAGATCGGGCAGCTGCTCGAGGCCCGCCGCACGGTCGAGACCACGTGCGCCCTGCTCGCATCGGAGCGGGCGACCGAGGCCGAGCTCGACGAGCTGGAGGCGCTCGCGCGGGAGCTCGACGGAGCGCGGGGAGCGCCCGGAGACTTCATCGAGCTCGACGTCCGCTTCCACCTGCGGGTCGCCGGCCTCTCGGGCAACGTCCCGCTGCAGGCCTTCCTCGCGTCCGTGTTTCGCGGGCTCGCGGCCGTTCGCGCCCGCTACCCGATCGCCTACGGCGACATGGACACGGCGATCGCGTACCAGCTCGACACGGTCGACGCCCTGCGCTCGCGCGATCCCGAGCGGGTGCTCGCGAGCATGGACGCTCATCTCCGCGGTCTCGAGAGGCACTTCCTCGGCCGCGGGATCGTGCTGCGCCGCCCCGCCCCGACCGGCTGAGCCCCGGCCGGTCGCCGGTATCGTGCGCCGGGAACGCCATGATCGCCAACTGGCTCTCCACCGTCGAGCAGCGGCTCGCCGAGGGCGACCTCGAGGACCTCGCGGTCGCCCTCGTCTCGCTCGCCTACGCGGCGGGGACCGAGATCGAGATCCCCGAGGACGAGCGGCGCGGCGCGACCCGGCGAGGGCTGCTCCTGCTCGCCGCCGGAGGCGACCCGACCCGGGGCCTCGACCTCGAGGGGCGGGCCGTGCAGGCCGTCGCCTCCGACCTCGACACGCCGGAGCGGCGCGAGGCGCTCGCGATCGGCCTCGCCCGGCTCATCGGGCCCGCCTCGTCGCTCCCGCACGTGCGCGAGGCGGTCCGCGGGCTCCGCGACGAGCCCGACGTGGCCTGGCGTGCCTATGCAGCCTCGATGCTCGGCGACGACCTCGACTGACCGGGGCGCCGGCCTGACCCGCTGACACGTCGCCATGGTCGATGCGGCCGTGAGGTCGAGCCGAGCGCCACGGGTCGTCAGGACGGTACGTCGGAGGAGATACGACGCTCCTCGAGTGCCCCGATGATCAGCTCGAGTCCATCCTCGAACGCCTCCCCGAGGTCGTGCCCGACCGTGGCGACATGGCCCGCAACGACCTCGGCCAGGTACGGGAACTCCTCCGCGAGCCCCGCGAGTTGCTGCTCCCCTGCTCGCGCTTCGAACTCCCGGGCCTGGGCCTCGGCGACCGAAGCCGCGCCCTCGGCATCCTCGAAGGGGACCGATCTCTCCTGGAGCGCGAACCCGTAGATGTAGGCGTCGAGGACGGAGTACGCCCGGATCGTCATCTCGATGGAGAAGCCGCCCTCGCGCAGGTAGCCGAGGACGGCGTCGTGGACCCGGAAGCTTGCGGGGCCGGGCATGGCGCGAGACTCCATGAGCCCAACCGCCCACGGGTGGCGGTTGAGCGCATCCCGCGTCGATCGGGCCCGCTGCCGCATCGCCGTTCTCCAGTCGCCGCCGATCGGCGGAAGCTCGATCTCGCCGAAGACGACGTCCACCATCCCGGTCACGAGCTCGTCCTTGCTCGGCACGTAGTGGTACAGCGACATCGCGCCCGCGCCGAGTCCATCGGCGAGCTTGCGCATCGTGAGCGACTCGATCCCTTCGCGATCGGCCAGCTCGACTGCCGCGCGTAGCACGCGCTCCTTCGTGAGCGGCACTCGGGGCTCTTCTGCGGTCTTCGGCATCGCCTTCAGCACCTCTTCTCTTGACTGATCGTACACCGTACGAGTATCGTACAGCGTACGACGTACATTGTACGAACCCTGGGCGCGCCGCGACAGACGACGTGGCCGTCCTCGACGGAAAGGAGAGCGCGTGAGCCCAAGCAGAAGAACGGCACGGATCGCAGGGCTGTGGTTCATCGGGACGTTCGTCTTCTCGATCCCAGCCGTCCTGCTCTACGACCCGGTGCTCGGCGACACCGGCTTCATCCTCGGATCCGGTCTGGATGCACGCATCTCGCTGGGGGCGTTGCTCGAGATCCTCGTTGCGGTCTCCAACGTCGCCACGGCCGTCGTCCTCTTCCCGATCCTCAGACGTACGAGCGAGGCCGTCTCGCTCGGCTACGTCGCCCTACGGATCGTCGAATCGACGATCATCGTGGTGGGCCTCGTCAGCCTCATGTCGGTCGTGACCCTTCGAGACGACCTCGCGGGAGGAAGCGACTCTGCCTCGCTCGAGATCGCAGGTCGCTCATTGGTCGCCCTCCACGACTGGACGTTCCTCCTCGGCCCGCAGTTCTGCGCCGGCCTCGGGAATGGCCTTCTCCTCGGCTATCTGATGTACAGGTCGGGGCTCGTGCCGTCGCGAGTGGCGCTGCTCGGCCTCATCGGAGGGCCGCTTGCCTTCCTCGGCGGGATCCTCGTGCTCTTCGGAGCGCTCGAGCAGCCGAGCCCCGGGCTGTTCCTGATCACGGCTCCGGAGATCGTCTGGGAAGGCTTCCTGGCCATCTACCTGACGTTCTGGGGATTCCGGCCGTCCCCGGTCGCCGCGGAGTTCGACCGGCTGGGTCGGGCGGGCCGAGGCAACGCAGCGTTCACGTCGGGACCCGAACCGGCAATCCGATCGGCCCGCTGATCCGAGGAACCCGGGTAGCGAGACGGCGGCCCGGATCTTCCTCTCCGGCCGCCGGCCTGCTGCCTCACGCTCTCCCGCTCTGAGGGTCCGGCCAGGCCGGGCCCTCAGCCGCAGACCATGACCGCGGCCCTCCGGGCCGCTCCAACGCGGGTCGCGGCCGGCCGAGCCGTCCGCTCAGCCGCAGACCGTAACCGCGGCCCTCCGGGCCGCTCCAACGCGGGTCGCGGCCGGCCGAGCCGTCCGCTCAGCCGCGGAAGGGCCGCTCAGCCGCGGAGGAAGTCCGCGAGCAGGGCGTTGTACTCGGCCGGTTGCTCCTGGAACGGCTGGTGGCCCGCGCCCTCGACGATCACGAGCCGCGCACCGGGGATCCGCTCGGCCAGCTCCCGGGAGAACCGGGGTGGGAGGACGAGGTCGAGCTCGCCCACCGTGACGAGCGTCGGAACCGCGATCGCTCCGATCCGGTCGGCCGTGTCGTGGTGGAAGAGCGCCTCGGCCGATCGGCAGAAAGCATCGACGGACTGCTGGTGCTCGCTCGCGACGGCGGCGTCGAGCCAGCCGTCCATGATCCCCTCGTTCCAGATCCTCGGGGCAAAGCACCAGAGGTTGACGGCAAAGAGGAAGTCCCGGACGGAGTCCGCCTT
The DNA here is from genome assembly GCA_046330455.1 of Gaiellales bacterium. Lineage (GTDB taxonomy): Bacteria > Actinomycetota > Thermoleophilia > Gaiellales > Gaiellaceae > CAVQXR01. The sequence continues at coordinate 19,621 of JAXLSU010000014.1, read as the reverse complement.
CTCTGCCGCCCAGACCCAGCTGCGCAGCACCTCGTGCAGGAACCGATCGCCGCGGCACCAGGTGCCGTTGAGGACGAGGCTGCGGACGCGCTCGGGGTGCGCGAGGGTCAGCTCCTGGGCGATCGCGCCCCCCATCGACGATCCGACGAGGTGGACGCGGTCGAGCCCGAGCGTGTCCATCAGCGCGACCGTGTCCGCCGCGAAGTCGACGATCCGGAACTCGCCGGGCGGCGTCTGCGACCGGCCGACCGCGCGGTTGTCGAACGTCGTGACCCGGTACCCGTCCCGCAGCGCAGCGACCTGATCGACCCAGCACGCGCCCTCGTCGGCGAGGCCCGCGATGAACAGGACGTCGGGCCCTTCCCCCTCCTGCTCGAACCAGAGGTCGATGCCGTTGGCGTTGACGAGCGGCATGGCTGAAGGGTATACGGGCCTGGCAGGGTTCGCCCGCCCGGGCAAACGAGGGAGGAAGCCGATGCGCAGGGTCACGTACGCGATGGTGTTCACGAGCGGCGGTGAGGAGACGATCGGCCCCGACCACGTCCGGGCATGGAGCACGGCCCCGTCGGCGAGCATCGTCTCCAGGGTCGGGCCGGCCGGGGTCGAGACCGAGTTCGAGCAGGTCGAGGGCGGCGAGGCCGTCTTTCGCTCCGAGGTGCGGTTCATGGGCACGACCGCCCTCGACGAGTGGGGAACGATCGAGCTCGGTGAGGGCAACGTGCTCCATTTCCAGACGATCGGGGAGGGCTACGTCACCCAGACGGCGACCGAGGGCGTCGGACACGGCACGATCATGTGGGAGATCACGCACGGCGAGGGTGCCTTCGAGGGCGCGACCGGGCTGATCACCTCGAATTTCGTCGCTCGCGCCGACGGCGTGACCGACCACCAGTTCGGCGTCGTCTGGCTCCCCTGAGCGAGTCGGGAGCAGAGCGGGCTGAGACCCGCACCAACAGTGGTGAAGCCGTAGGGGCGTGATCTCGTCCCGCGTGGCACGCAGCAGTCGAGTCCGAGCAGGTGCGCGCAGATCGCGGCGACGCACCCGGCCACCGCGAATGAGTTGGGGTCAGACCTTGCAGTGCAACGTCGCCAGGCGCATCTCCATGCGACCGGCCGGCGGAATCTGGCGGGCGAGACTCGAGCGCCGCCCCGACCAGGGCGATCCGGGTGTTGCAGCGCAAGGTCTGACCCCGGGGTTGAGCCTGAGGCGGGACGGGAGGGAGCGGGAGGCGAATGGGCGGGGTCTCATCCCGCCCAGGCCCTCAGCAGTCGAGACCGAGCAGCTGCGCGCAGATCGCGGCGGCACACTCGGCCACGGCGAGAGTCCCCTCGCAGTCGACCGTCTCCCGCAGGTCGGAGCCGCCGTCGGTGAAGATCGCGAGCGCCACGGTCTGGCCGCCGGCGCGGACGAGAGCGACGTCGGCGCGGATCCCGTCGAGCTCCCCGGTCTTGTTGGCGACCCAGATCGGCCAGTCGCGCCCGTGATACTGCGCATACGGATTCCCGCCGAGCCAGCGTGCCGCCTGGTCGACGAGATGCTGCCGCGCCATCACCCCGCGCATGTACCCGCAGAGCCCGGGCGTGAGGATCTCGTCGCGGGCGAGCAGCGTGAGCAGCCGGGTCTGCTCGCGCGGGGTCGAGACCCCGATACCCTGGTCGATGTCGTTCGTGATCCGTGTGAAGTCGACCGCATGCTGCATCCGCGTGTGCGGGAGCCCGAGCCCGTCGAGATAGGCGCTCACCGCCGGCTCCCCGCCGCAGCGGTCGAAGATCCGGTTCGTCGCCTCGTTGTCGGAGACGCAGATCGCGAGCTCGACCAGGTCGCGCAGGCTCAATCGCTCGACGTCGAGCTGTTTCAGCACACCGCCCCCGACGACGCGCTCGGTGCGTGGCGGGAGCTCGATCTGCTCGTCGAGGCTCGCCTCACCGCGTCCGACCAGGTCGAGCAACGCGCAGCAGAGCGCGACCTTGATCACCGACGCCGTCGGGAACCGCTCGTCGGCACGTCGCTCCAGCGAGGCGCCGTCGTCGAGCCTCACGGCGCAGTAGCCGAGCCGTCCCGAGAAGGCCTCCCCGAGGGCGGAGAGGCGCTCGGCGAACGGGAGCTCCGGATGCGGAGCCAGCGGAACGTGATCACGGGCGGCCGCCATGACTAGATCGCCGTGTAGCCGCCGTCGACGGGGAGCACGATCCCGGTCACCCACGCGGCGTCGTCGGAGGCGAGGAAGAACGCCGCCCCGGCAACGTCGTCCGGCGTGCCCATGTACCCGAGCGGGTGGATCGACTCGGCGTGGGCGAGCTTCTCCGGGGTCTCCTGCGTCTCCTTCGTCATCGCCGTCCGGATCCAGCCGGGACAGATCGCGTTGACCGTGATCCCGTGCGGAGCGAGCTGGACGGCGAGCGTACGGGCCATCTGCACGGCCGCGCCCTTCGACGAGTTGTACGCGATCCCGGTCGGCGAGCCGGTCAGCCCTGCGACCGACGCGATCACGATGATCCGGCCGCCTTCACCCTGGGCGACGAGCGCCCGGGCCGCCTCCCTGCACGTCCACCAGACCCCGTGCTGGTTGACCGCGACCGTCCCTGCGTACTGCTCCCACGGTTCGTCGACGAGATCGTTGACGCCGATGTTGACGCCCGCGTTCGCGACCGCGATGTCGAGGCGCCCGAGCTCGCCGACCGCGGCCTCGACCGCGGCCCGCACCTCCTCGCCGCTCGTGACGTCGCACCGAGCGAACAGTGCTCGCCCGCCGGCGGCGACGATCTCCTCGTGCGTCGGTATGCCCTCGTCGCCGCCCCTCGGGTCCGGGTCCTCGCGAACGTCGGCGCAGACGACCGCAGCACCCTCGCGGGCGAAGCGCAGCGCCATCGCCCTTCCGTTGCCGCTCGCGGCGCCCGTGACGAGCGCCACCTTCCCCTCCAGCCTGCGCTCGAGGCTCACGAGCACTCCCCTCCGTCGATGACGAGCGTCGTCCCCGAGACGTAGCTTGCGAGGTCCGAGGCGAGATACACGAACGCGTCGGCGACCTCGTCGGGCGCTCCCTGCCTGCCGAGCGGAATCGTGTCGAGCAGCCACCGTTGCGCGGACGCGGCATCCGATCCCGTGCGTGCCATCACTCCCTCGACGATCCGATCCTCCATCTGGGTACGGATCGTTCCGGGCGCCACGGCGTTCACCCGCACGCCGAGCCCGGCGAGCTCCTTTGCCATCACCTCGACGAGGCCGACGACCCCGAACTTCGACGCACAGTAGGCGGCCTCACCCCGGTAGCCGTGGCGGCCGGCCTGCGAAGCGGTGGCGAGCAGCACCCCCCGGCGCTGCTCAGCGAAGAGGCGGCCGGCGCCCCGAAGGCAGAGGAAGACGCCCGTCAGGTTGACGTCGAGGATTCGCCTCCACGTCTCGATGCTCGTGTCGAGCGCCGGCACGAGCTCGACGATCCCGGCGTTCGCGACGAGCACGTCGAGACCGCCGAGCCGGTCCCGTGCCTCGTGGACGCCGGCCTCGACCGCAGCCTCGTCGGCAACGTCGAACGGAACGCCCACCACGTCGTGCCCCTGGCGGGCGAGCTCCGAGACCGCCTCCTCGACCTCGGGGACGAGGACGTCCGAGAGCGCGACGGCCGCACCCTCCTCGCAGAAGCGTTGCGCGGTCGCGAGGCCGATACCCCGGGCAGCGCCCGTGACGAGCGCCTTCCTGCCCGCGAGCAGGCCGTCAGGCACGGGTCTGGACGTTGAACGTGGCGCCTGCAGCCCCGTCGAGACGAAGGGTTGCGCCGTTCATGTGCAACGACTCGTCGGAGGCGAGCCAGGCAACGAGCGCCGCGACGTCCTCCCCTGTTCCGAACCGGCCCGACGGCGGGAGCACCCATCCGGACGGATCCTCGGCGTCGCGCTCGAATCCGACCGGTGTCGCCTGGACGCCCGGGACGACGTCGCCCGGGCAGACGGCGTTCGAGCGGATGCCGTGCGGCGCCCCCTCGCCGGCGAACAGCTCCGAGACCGCGACCGCGCCCGCCTTCGTGACCGAGTAGGCGGCAAGGCCGTGGATCCCGCGAGACGCCCGTGTCGGAGGCGATGTGGATCATCGACCCGCCCCCTGCGCCATCGGGCCGTAGCAGGCCCGTGACGTCCCGAAACAGAGGTCACGTTCACCTCGATCAGCTCGCGAAACGCCGGCTCGGGCGTCTCCTCGATCAGGCCGCCCATCAGGATCCCCGCGTTCGCGACGAGCACGTCGAGCCGGCCGCCGCCGACGCGCAGCACCTCCTGACCGCCGCGTCCGAGGCAGTCCGATCGCGCGCGTCACAGGCGAAGAACGTCGCGCCGGTCGCGGCGGCGACCACCACTCCACGCTCCTCGATCCGGCGTGTTTACGACGGTCATCCCTTCGCGGCGGAGCCGCTCGACGCAGGCCTTGCCGATTCCGGAGGTCCCGCCGGTCACGAAGCCGATCCTGCCCTGGAACCGGGTACATCCAGCGTTCATCACCTTGGTCGAGTGGACGGATGCGCGCATCCCCGCCCTCGGCGAGGAAGGCGCATGGCCGTTGACGAACGAGCCGTCGTCGAGCAGGAAGGCGGTCGCTGCCGCAACGTCGGCCGCGGTGCCGACCCGCCCGAGCGGCGGCACGAGGCCAGGACGACGTGTCGAGGCGCGAGTCGTCGCCGCCGGTGAGGGTGACCATGCCGGGGGCCGTGTCGCCCGAGGAGCGGAGCCGCGTTGACGCGGATCCCGTGCGGAGCCGGCCTCCATGGCGAGCGGCCCGCAGGGCGACAGATCGAGCTGCCGAGGACGAGGTGGGCGCGCGCCGACGTCTCGACCAGGCTCGCGATCCGGACATCGCCGCGATCGACCCGCGCCGCCGGCGCGATCGAGGACATCGACGGCCTGGTGCGGCCTGATGTTCGTCTACAACGGCGGGGTCTGAGCGCACCGTGCTGGTCTCGAGAAGGTCTGCATCGTGAACTGGAACAGCGCCTGCGCCGTCAGCCCGCCGAGCAGCAGGACCGCCTCGTCCACGGACGCCGACACCGCCGCGGCGTCCCTGACGTCCGCCTCGATGAAATGGGCGCCCGTGCGCTCGACGATCGCCTCGCCCCGCCCCACCGAGCGGCCCGTGAACACCACACGCGCCCGCTCGGAGCGGAGGCGCTCGACGATCTCCTCGCCGATGCCGGAGGTTCCACCGGTGACGAGAATCCGGGATTCGTGGAGGCCCTTCACGGCGCGCCATTATCACACAGGAGCGCCGCTCCATCCGCCCGCCGGAGGAATATCTGCAAGCGTGGCTCACAGGGAGGGCTTGAAAATCGCCTCAACACGCGTATAGGGTTGTCCATCTTCCGGCGGGCGCGGGCCCGCCGGGGCGCGGCGATTCGAAGGAGGGGTGGTATGGAGGCAAGTGGCGCGGCTGAAGCGCATGGGGCCGCGGGAGAGAACGAGCTCGCTCGCAATGCGCTCGGGTTGCCGCAGATCATCTTCTGCATCGTCACCGGCTCGGCGCCGCTTGCGGCGATGATGTTCAACGATCCGCTCTCGGGCTACGGGATCGGGATCGGCGTGCCGGCGGCGTTCTGGGTCATGATGGTCGCCTTCACGATCTTCTCGGTCGCCTATGTCGAGATGGCGCGTCGCGTCACGACGGCCGGCGGGATCTACGCGTACTTCGCCTACGGTTTCGGCCGGATCATCGGGCTGGGTGCGGCGTTCGGGATCGCGGCCGGCTACATCATCTTCGCCGCGGGCGTCAACGGAGTCACCGCCTACTTCGCCCAGACGAGCATCTTCAATCTCTCGGGCGGCTTCGACATGGACTGGCGCATCTACGCGTTCTGCTTCATCGCGCTCATGTTCCTGGTCACGTACTTCCACGTCGAGGTCGTCGCGAAGATCCTCGGTCTCTGCCTGCTCGGCGAGATCCTTGCCCTGCTGATCTTCTCGTTCGCGGTCGTCGTCGAGGGCGGCGGCCCCGACGGCATCGTCTGGGAGGCGCTGAACCCGGCGACGTTCTTCAGCGGCGGCGAGGGCGTCGAGGGCGCCGCGCGGGTGTTCGGCGCCGGTGCCGCCGGCGTCGGGCTGTTCGCCTGCTTCTGGTCGTGGATCGGCTTCGAGATGGCGCCGAACTACGCCGAGGAGTCCCGCAACCCGAAGCGCATGATGGCGGTCGCGCTCTACGGCTCGGCGATCGGCCTCGGCATCTTCTACACCTTCTGGTCGTGGATGCTGATCAGCGCCTACGGCGCCTCGGACGACCAGTGGGTCTGGGCGGTCGCGACCTCGTACGGAGCCGCGGGAGACGCACCCGCGCTCGCGCCGGGGAACGGGCTCCCCGAGGGCGACTACGCGAACGTGTTCTACCCGGTCGTCCAGGAGTTCGCCGGGATCGGGATCACGAACATCTTCAAGGTCCTGATCATCACGGGGTCGTTTGCCTGCTCGCTCGCGTTCTGGCAGACCGCGAACCGCTACCTGTTCGCGATGGGGCGCGAGGGGATCATCCCGCGGGTGCTCGCGAGGACGCACCCGAAGCACAAGAGCCCGTTCATCGCCGCCACCGTCGTCGGCGTGTTCATCGTCTTCATCGACGCGTGCTTTGCGTTCGGCTGGGTCGGCACCGGCCAGCAGGAACAGCTCGGGATCGAGACGAGCAACCCGCTCGTTGCGCTCCTCCAGCTCGGAACCTGGATGCCCTTCCAGGGCAACGCGCTGCTGATCCCGCTGATGGCCGTCGTCGGGCTCGCGATCATGACGTACTTCATTCGCGAGGGCCGCGACGGCTTCCACTGGTGGAAGACGTGCGTGGCGCCGATCATCGCCGCCGCGGCGATGTCGTTCTTCTACTACCTGATGATGAAGAACCGCGCCGCGATCACGTTCGGCGCGTACGAGGGCTGGGTGAAGTGGGTGCCCTACATCGCGCTCGGAATCTTCCTGGCCGGTTGCCTGCTCGCCCTGATCTACAAGGTTCGCGCAACGGAGCGGTACGAGGCCGTGGGCCGCTTCGTCCACGAGGAAGCCTGACAGAAGGCAGACGCAGGTGGGGTGGGGCGGCCTCCGGGTCGCCCCACCGGCTCTCCCGTCCCGTGATCGCGGTCGTCCTGCTGACCGTCACGGCGGCGGCGCTCGCTCTTGCCGCTCAGGCCCGTGCGGGCGAGCAGCAACGCTGCCCGGAGCAGAGCTACCTCCAGTTCGGGGACGTCTACTACGGGAGCCAGCCCGTCCCCGCGACCGTCACGCTACCCCGGGGCGAGCGTCTCGGCCGCAGCGAGGTCGACCAGCCGGGCGGGACCGACACGTGCAAGCGCGAGCACATCGAGACGGACGTGTTTGCGATCCAGGGCGTCGATCCGTCGCTTGCGGTGATCGCAACGGGTGCGAGCAGCCCCGGCTTCGTCCTCGGAGCCCGCTGCGGCGGCTTCGACGAGGCCGGGCTCTGGGCCTGCATCCTGAATCCGCTCGCCTACGAGGGCGTCTCCTATACGGCGATCCGCTACCCGGACGGGGTGCTCCCCGCCGGACGGCTCGACCCCGGGGACGAGCTCGGAGACGGCTCGCTCGCCGACGGGCAGGTCGCCGTGAGAGCGCTCGTCGGCATCGAGCCGGCCGCCGCGGTCGCCGTCGCCGACCGCCCCGGCGAGGTGTACGTCGCACCCGGGGTCTGCCCGTACGAGCGGCCGAACGAGAACACCGCTCTCGACGACCTGGCGCGCTGCCTCGCGGCTCCGATCTGGCTCACGTTCGTCCCGCTCGGGGCCGGGCCCGGCGACACCGTCCACGCGCGGGGCGATCGCAGTGCCGCGCCCGATCTCGACGGGGCGCCCGTGGGTCTCGTGGAGGTCTCGAGCCCCACCGATGCGCTGCCGGACGACCTGAAGGGGCTGATCCCGATCGGGACGCTCGAACGCGCTGCCGACGGGACGGTCTCGCTCACCTTCACGGTGCCCGACCTCCCGGAGGGCTTCTACGAGACGGTCGTCCAGTGCGATGCCTGCGCGGAGGCCTACGGGGGGCAGACACGCTTTCCGGCAGGCTCCGTTCCCGTCCTCGCGAAGAGCCAGGAGAAGTCGGGCTCCCAGAGCGCGAAGGTCGTCTACATCGTCGTCTTCAGCCTGTTCATCGCTGCGCTCGTGGGAGCGATCGGCCTGTTCCTCCGGGGCCGGCGCCGGCGCCGGCGGGCGGCCCCCTGAGCGTGACGCCGAGCCCACCGGTCGTGTGACGTGCTCCTGACCGACGTTCCCGACGAGCTCGGCGGCCGCCAGATCCAGCACGCAGAGCTCGCCTCGGGGTTCGTGCTGTCGCTCGATACGGCCGAGCCCTGGGGAGCGGGACGGATCGAAGGGCGAGTCGAGGCGCGAGCAGGACGCCACGGGGCCAACCCCGTGTTCCTCTCCGTCCGCTGCTATGCGGCCTGGCTCGAGATCGCGCCGCAGATGGTCGGGCAGAAGCGCCTGCTCGGCCTCGACACGCTCTGGGACGTGCGGACGCGCTCGATCCCGATCTGGATCGAGGACGAGGCCTGGCTGGAGCGCTGGGAGCTCGGAAGCCTCGGCGAGGGCACGAACTGGCTCCATTTCGGGATCGACCTCCCGCCGGAGCTCCCGCGGGCGATCGAGGGGACGTTCGTCTCCTTTCGCTGGCGCGTCGAAGCCCGTCGCGACCGGCGCCTCGGGCACGACACGACCTCGCTGCCACTCATCCTCTGCGAGCCCCGGACGCAGCCGGTCGTGCGTGTCGAGACGAGCCCGCTCGGAAGCTGGCGGCTGCTCGAGTGGAGGGCGGAGGACGAGCTCGACGCAGCGGTCGGGCCCTGCTCGATCGCGTTCGAGGAACGCAGGCCCGAGGACCTGCCGCTCCCCGGAGAGTCACCGCAGGAGGAGCGGCGCCGGCGCGGTCGGTACTGAGCGCGTGAGCGCGGATCACCTCCGCACGACGGCCAATGCCAAGGTGACGCCGGAGCTGGAAGGCCGACCTCGACCTCGCCCGATCGCTTATGTCTCGAGCCGTGTTTCAATAGGATCTCCTTATGACAGCCACGACGCCCCGCCCGAGCCGCGTGCGGCGGCGCCCGAAGCGCCCGCCGGTCAGGCCCGAAGCGCTTCGCGCCGCCGCCGAGTTCCCCGCCCTGGATGCGATCTTCACCCGCCGCGCCCGGCGGTTTGCCCTCGGTGCCGAGATCACCGGGCCGCTCGCCTACCGCTCCGAGGCCGAGCCCGTGCCGCTGGCCTATGAGGAGGAGGCAATCCTCGTTGCCGCCGCCACCGGCCGGACCGGTGTCGTGCGAGAGGAGTGGCCGTTCACGACCGCCGACGGTACGACCTCGGGCGCCGACAAGCTCGCGTCGTACACCGGCCGGTCGTACCCGAGCCCGGTCGCCATCCACGGCACCGAGCTGTTCTGGACGAACGACGACGGCGTGTTCGTACTCCCCTTGCGAGACGTGAAGCCGACGGCGTACGTCGAGAACCAGACGGTCGACGAGCAGCATGCGCTGTACCGAAGCGCTCTCCGCCTCCAGAAGGGCCGTCTCGAGATTCCCCGGCGACGCCCGAACCTGTTCAGGTTCAACGAGTGGATCGTCAATACCGAGGGCTCGACGGTCTTCATCCCGATCTCGGATGTCACACGCCAGTGCATCAACGCGATGCTGCTCTACTTCGACCGGCCCCACGGCTACTACATCGTCGACAAACAGCTTCGCAGGGATCCTCTCGAGCCCTTCGTCCGCTCGGGGCTGCTCGACCCCACGCACCCGGTCGATCTCGCCGATTTCGAGCGCTGGCAGCTCGTCGACATGAACGGCGTCGAGCCGGGCCTCGTCGTTCAGAACCTGATGATCGCGACGCAGGCACTCGGGCTCGGTGGCCATCCATTCTCGGGCGGCAAGGGCCGCGTGACCATGCTCGGTGATCCCGAGTGGCAGGGGATCGGCGGCTCGGGGCCCTGCGGGTCGCTCGGGTTCGAGCTGCACCGGGTCCCCGACGGTGCCCCTGTCGGCGCCGGCGAGCTCCTCCCGGTCGGGCTGCCCGGGGTATTCGAGGGCTGCTGCCCACCGTTTCACGGCAGCATGGACGCCGCGGTCGACCACGTCGTCGACCTGCGCTGGGGTGACCGCGGCATCTTCTCGGCCCCTGACAGGCAGCAGATCCCGTGGCTCTCGCCCGACATCGCCCGGGCCGTGCCTCCCCCGAGCGAGGAGGCGATCGAAGCGACGAAGACGCTGTGCCGGTACATCTGGGACACGTACGGGCGCTTCCCGGCCACGATCGACCCGTTCGTGACCACGGTCTGGTACCAGGCCTGCCATCTCGACATCGCGTTCTACGACCGCTACTACCCGCGGGAGGCCGTTCCCGACCAGGTTCGCGCACACATGCACGACTGGCACGGCATGTAGGTTTTCCCGGTGTCCGCAGGCGGGTACTACAGCGAAGCCGAGAAGGGCCCTCACGACGTCCTCGAGCTCGGCGCCTTCGAGCTCGAGTGCGGCGTGACCCTACCGTCGGCACGGCTCCTCTACAAGACGCACGGGCAGCTGAACGCGGCGCGCGACAACGCGATCCTGTTCCCGCACATGTACTCGGGCTCGCCGAGCTCGCTCGAGTCGGCGATCGCACCCGGCCGGGCGCTCGATCCGGAGCGCTGGTTCGTCGTCTGCCCCGGGCAGTTCGGAAACGGGTTCTCGACCTCGCCGAGCAACGTGCCCGCTCCGCTCGGAGGCGGTGCGTTCCCCACCGTCACGATCGGTGACGACGTGCTCGCCCAGCATCGCCTCGTCACCGAGGTGCTCGGAGTCGACCGCCTGGCGCTCGTGCTCGGCTTCTCGATGGGCGCGCAGCAGGCGTACGAGTGGGCCGTGAGGTACCCGGACATGGTCGAACGTCTCGCCGCCGTCGCGGGCACGGCCAAGACGACCGCACACAACGCGATCGTCGTTGGGCTGGCCGAGGACGCGATCCGCTCGGATCAGGCCTGGCAACTCGGCCACTACCAGGAGGCGAGTGCGGTTCGCGCCGGCCTTCGGCTGCACGCCCACGTGTGGTCGGCGACCGGGCTGTCGCCTGAGCTGTACCGCACCGAGGGCTGGCGCGAGGCGGGCTTCGAGTCGCTCGAGGATCTCGTCAGGAGGCTCTTCGAGGACGACTTCGCGCCCATGGATCCGAACAACCTGCTCGCGATGTGCTGGAAATGGCGTCACGCCGACGTCTCTCGCCACACCGACGGCGACCTGGCGGCCGCGCTCGGCCGGATCAGCGCAAAGACACGGGTGATGCCGTTCGCGACCGACATGCTCTTCACCGTCGATGACTGCTCGGCCGAGCAGCAGCTGATCCCCGGTAGCGAGCTACGCGTGATCGAGAGCCTCTGGGGTCACTACTCGTGGGAGGCCACCGAGGCTGCCCGCACCGCTCTCGATCACAACCTGAACGACCTGCTCGCGGCCTGAGCCTTCGGTACGCCGGGACGGCCCCGCGCGGTCAGTCGCCGGAGGGCGTCTGCTGGTAGTCGTACGTTCCCGGCGGCGTCCAGACGAGCTCGAGCTTCAGGCCGTCGGGATCGAGAAAGAAGACGGCGTGGTAGCCGGGCCGGTACTCGGGAAACTCGCGCGGCCCGTCCGTGATCGAGGCTCCGAGGCCGCGAAGCCGTTCGGACGCCTCGACGAGGGCCCCGAGCGACGCGGTCTCGAAGCAGAGGTGATGGAGCCCGATCCGGTAGCGATCGACGGGGAGGTCAGTACCCGCGCCCGACGCCTGCCGGAGCCCGAGCGACGAGCCGGGCCCGTAGAGGTAGTGAATCGTCTCGCCGCGCTCGCCGATCGTGTTCGAGACCCCGTGCCAACCGAGCGGCCCGAGGAGCTCGCGGTAGAAGCGAAGCGATCGCTCGATGTCGGCCACGACGAGGTCAACGTGATGGATGCCGGTGGAGCGCACGCCGCAACGATAGCGGGACGGGGTAATAAAGCATTGCTGTCATTGACTATGGATTCTTGAAGCAAGAGATTAGACTTCGTTACGTTCCGATCATCGAGAAAGGACGGGAATCATGGACGTGTCCGCGACGATCGAGGAGGCGAAGCAGGAGCTCGCTTCCGGCAGCGACAAGAAGGCGGCCCAGCTGCTGACCGATGCTGCCTATCGCACGCACGATCCCGCGCTCGAGGGCGAGATCCGCACGCTGGCCGAGCAGGGGCTCGCGAAGGCAGGCTTTCTCGGCAAGGGACGCTGGCAGGAGATCATCCGGATCGCCGAGCTCCGCGGCGCGAACGGGAAGGGGTAGCCCGGATTCTCGGCGTCGACCGCACGAGCCGGCCCTGACCCGGCGCTACCGGGCCTCGCCTGCTGTCACTTCCGCGTCCGCGGCTCCGGGGTGCGCGGGGCGGAGCGGGCGGCGGGCGGCGACCCGGGCCGCGGCATGCCCGAAGGCCCTGGCCGCGGAAGGTGGAGCTTCGAAGTAGGCCCGCGCCGGGGCCGCCGCGAGGACGAGCGCGAGCCCACCCCCGTCGCTGCCGATTCCCAGCCCGAGCCGCGAGCGACGGGCAGCCTCACGGGCAAGCTCGAGGCGCTCACCGCCGCCTATTCTCTGCACCTCGAGTGGGACCGACTCCTCCTCGAAGCCGGCCTCGAGCTGCGATCGACCCGAGACGTCGGCGAGCAGCGCAACGACGGTCGGCGGCTCCTCGGCTCGTCCCATGCTCCCTCAGCCCGCCCCGTGGCCCCGGGCATGTCCAGGGACGACGGCCCGGAACCGATCAGGCGTCGTCCTCGCCCGTACACATACGCTCGCCCGGCCACATCCGCCGTACCGTGCGACGGTAGCCGGCCGGGAGGCGTGCTCCGACCCGGCACGACCTCGCGACAGATCCGGCCCGAACGTGACGAAGCTGCGCGCTACGCCTCGATAGCGTGGACCCCGAGGGTGCCGGGGGTCCCCACCCTCGGGTGGGGGTGTGGGTGTAGGCGCGGCGAGCGGCGACTCCGCAGGCGCCGCGTGGGATGAGGAGAGCCGTGCGGGGCGCCGAACAGGCGCGGCTCCGCGGCCCGGCTGCTGGCGCTCGACGTGCGGCGGTCTCATCTCGAATCCCGTCCGGCGTATGCGAGGACGAGACCGACGGCGACGGCTGCTCGCGGCCCGTGACGGCCCAGCACGTCGCCGCGAGCCACGGCGACGTCGAGATCGGTCAGCTCGACGGCGACGGCATCGACGACCTCCGGGTCGCAGGCAGACCCGCCGACGAGCGTCACGAGCTCGCCTCTCGGAACGCCTCCGGCGGCGGCGAGCGCCCGGCGGACGTTGCGGCCGATCACGTCGCGCTTGGCGGCGCGACGGAGCCCGCGCCACACCTCGGGGGCGAGCGGCACCGGCAACGGACGGAGCTCCCGGCCGTCGAGCGCGCACAGGCGCGCGACCGCCTGTGACGGGGCGGGCTCACCGAGGAACGCGCGGGTTCCGTCCTCGTGATGGATCGTGAACGGGGTCTCCACCCACGCCGATCGCACCCGCTTCGCCCGCTCGGCGAGCGGCTGGTCGCAGGCGAGAAGGCCGGCGCAGATCCTCGTCACGAGGTCGCCGGCCCCGGCCGTCACCACCATCTGCCGCCCGGTGTCGTGCTCGCGATGGAGATCCACCGTACCGCCGCCGATATCCAGGACGAACGGGGCGTGGCCGGCGCCCGGCGTCGTCGAGGCACCGAGGACGGCCGCCTCGGACTCCCGGCCAACCACCTCCACCCCGCCTGCAGCCTCCCCGGCGAGCGCCTCGACGAGCCCGCTCGCATCGGCCTCGGCGAGCAGGGCCACGGCCACGGCCCGCCGCGATGCGAGCCGCCTCGAGAAGCCCGGATCGTCGGGAGGAGAAGGGAGCGGGCACCAGGCGACGTCGAGCAGGCGGTCCCGGTCGCCCGCAGCCCCACGGATCGCGCGAACCGACCCGGGCGCCGGCGGGTCTGCGCGCTCGTCGAACGGGAGCTCCTGCCCCCCGGGGGAGAGCAGTCGGATCGGTGCGACCTCGGCGCACTGCGGTGGCGGCGATGTGGTGCGCTCACCCCGCACGACGACCGCTGCCCGGTGGCCGGCGACGGCGCGCGATGCGTGGCGTGCCGCCCGCGCCTCGTCGGGCGGTAGCCCGAGCAGGGCGGCGGTGCGGAGCGGGTCGGAGAGCTGCTCGACCGCGCCGCCGGCGGGAGCGACCTCGATCGCGGCGAGCGCCCCGAACGGGAGCCTCGCGGCGTCGGTCACCTCGTCGACGATCGGCATCGTCCGGTCGAACCGGTTGCCGATCAGGACGGCGTCGTCACCCTCGACGAGGACGCCCGTGATCTTCCAACCGCGCGAGCGTGCCGCGCCGAGTATCGCCGCCGCCTGCTCGAAGTCCGCACCGGCGACCACTGCGAGCACCGGCTCCGCGCCGCTCTCGCCCGCGAGCGCCGCGAGCGGGCGGAGCACCCCTACGGCCACGCCTTCACCCGACGGGGTTGCGCTCGCCGGGCGCGCGATCGCCGTTCGTGCCAGATCCAGCTCCTCCATCCGTCCGAGCTCGACAAGACCCGCCTCAACGGGGTGCAACTCGGAGAGCAGGAGCCGGTGCGGACGCTCGCCGAGCCGGCGTTCTGCCCGTCCTAGCAGCTCGGAGACCCCCGCCGCACACTCGACGGAGCCCTTCAGGCCGGTCGTGGGCGCCCGCAGAACGAGCCGCCACTCGGGCACACCCCCTGGATCGAGGCTCGCAACCGCGAGCTCGGTCGTCGAGTTCCCGACGTCGACGCCGGCGACGAGCACCGCTCGCGCTAGCCTGGGAGCCGGCCGGCCCGCCGGAAGCTCTCGACGACCAGATCCGGCTCGAGGCGATGAGCGACGGCCCCGCCCTTGCCTGCCATCGTCTCGGCCTGCAGCATCGCGTTGACGATCGCCTCCTCCGTCGCCTCGATCGTCGCGTAGAAGAGCGGATCCAGCGACTCGTTGCCGAGCATCGTCACCGCGTGCGTGCCCTCGCCGGCGAGGCTCCGGTTTCCCGTCGAGAAGGCGATGAAGATGTCGCCGCTGCCGTTCTCCCCGGCCCCGCCCGTGCGGGCGACGCCGAGGCCCGCCCGCTGGGCGATGCGATGACACTGCTGGGGTAGCAGCGGCGCATCGGTCGCGACGACGATGATGATCGAGCCCGCGCCGGGGAGAGCGGAGTAGCCGGCCAGCGGCACGCGCTCGGCCGGGATCTCTCGCCCCACGGGCACGCCGTCGATCGAGAGGCGCTCCCGCGCCCCGTGGTTTGCCTGTACGAGCACGCCGACCGTGTAGCCGCCGTGCTCGGCCTCGAGGACGCGCGACGAGGTTCCGATCCCGCCCTTGAACGCGTGACAGACCATCCCGGTGCCCGAGCCGACCGCACCCTCGGGCACGGGCCCGTCCGAGGCAGCCTCGATCGCGGCGAACACGTGCTCGGGCTTCACGTGCATGCCGTTGATGTCGTTCAGCCAGCCGTCCCAGGTCTCACCGACGACGGGTAGTGACCACTCGCCGAGTCCGGCACGCCGGTGGCTGTCGAGAATGATCGCGTCGCGCACGACTCCGACCGAGTGCGTGTTCGTGAGCCCGATCGGCGACGTGAGGAGACCCGACTCGCGCACCCACTCGAGACCTGTGAGCTCGCCGTTGCCGTTCAACCGGTGACACCCGGCGAACACCGGGTCGAAACCGATCTCGCCGCCGTGCGGGACGACGATGGTGACGCCCGTGCGTACCGAATCGCCCTCGATCACGGTCGCGTGCCCCACCCGAACGCCCGCCACGTCCGTGATCGCGTTGTTGGCACCCGGCCGGTCCGCGCCGATCTCGATCCCGAGCTCGCGAAGCCTCAAGAGATCAGGCCCCGCCGCACGTAGGCCTGCCTCGCCTCGCGAACGAGCTCGGCACAGCGTACGGCACCGCCCGCCTCGAGCTCCGCGGCGAGCGCGTCCAGCTCGGCAGCGGTCGAACGCCCCGGTCGGAGCCGGTCGTAGAACGCGAGCAGCTCGTCGTCGCCGAACCCGACGAGCTCGGCTCCGCGACGGAGGTTCTCGGCCAGCTGGCGGTTTCCGCCCCGCTCGGCGAAGTCCGCCTGCAGGCGCAGCGTCTCCGGGCTGACGCGGACGTCCTCGGCTCCCAGCTCGCCCGCGAGCACCCGCTCGAGCGTGATCTCGGGCACCGCACGGCCGGACGCGGTGCGGACGGCGTACGGCGCGCCGGAAGCAAGTGGGTAGCTCAGGTCGGCCACGACGCCTCGAGCTCCACGGGGTCGTCAGGTGTCGAGAGGCGCCGCTCGATCGCGACGAGCTGCACGACGCGGGCGTGGTACTTCGGGCCGAGCGGCTCGCTCGACTCGGGCAGCAGCAGGGGCTCGACTCCCGCCCCCTTCGCGTAACGGGCCGCATTGCGACCGAGGCCCCGGTACAGCTCGGCCGAGATGCGCGGCGCGATCGGGAAGAGCTCGAGATTGCCAAGCGGTGGAAGGTCGGCCCGGTGGATGAGCGCCGTCCCCTTCCCCTGCAGTCCAACCGCGACGCCCGACCCCGAGAGCTGGGCGGCAGTCCAGCCGATCAGCCCGAGATCGATCGACCTCCTGACCCGAACGATGCGCGCGGTCAAACCCTCCTCCTCGATCCCCGCGAGCACCTGACGCAGCGCCTCCCCGACCGAGAGGCCGGACAGCGTCATCCAGATCTCGGCGGCGTAGGCCGGCGAGACCCCGATCACGATCTCGTCGGGACGGACGCGGGCCGCTGCCGGGCCGAGCGGGTCGAGCCTCACGCAGCCCGTCCCGGCCTCCTGCTCGGCGGCGAGCGCCGACGGGGCCCAGACCTGACGAACCGTGGAGACCTCTCGCCGGCGTTCGGGCGTCATCCGGTAGCCGGTCCCCGGGCCCGCGTAGTCGTTCGGGTCGGTGAGAGCCGAGAGGACGTTCATCTCCTCGTCGAAGATCGCCGAGGTCTGGAGGTAGTCGCCGTACAGGCGCTGACGGAGCATCTCGAGCGAGCGCTCGGCCTCGACCTCGTAGCCGTGCTCGGCCAGGATGCGGATCGCGTCGAGGGCGGTGATCCCGCGCTCGAGGATACGGTCGCCCGCCGTCGGGACGAGGTCGCCCGGAAGCTCGGGAACGTCGAGCGAGCCGTGCGCATAGACGCAGGCCTCGACATCGTCGGCCGAGAACGTGGCCAGCCCGAGCTCCTCGAACACGGTGCGGCAGGCCTCGGCCGCCCGCCGCCGCAGGGCGAGCAGCGCCGCGTCGTCACAGGAGCGAAGCCCGCCCTCGAAACCCCAGTCGCGCTGGATCACGAGGTAGTCGTCCATGTCCTCGGCGTTGAAGTTCGACGGGCCGAACGCGTTGTCGTAGGCCGGGATCGAGCCGAAGCCGGAGAACAGGAAGTCCGAGCCGGCGAGGAGCAACGGCAGCGTGTGGGCCGTGCGACGAATGTCCGACGAGGACATGAGCGTGTCATTCCCCGTGCACGACTCGAGGTCGTACATCATCACGCAGAGGTTCTCGGCGATCACCTCGCGCATGCCGTCGGGCACGGAGGCCGTGACGTTGACGCCGTCGATGCCGCCGTTCTGGACGCCCTGCGAACCGGCCGCGCGGGTGACGGCGATGCACCTGACCTCCAGGTAGAGCATCGACCGGCCCTCGGTAGCGCCCATCAAGGCCTCCGAGCCGGAGCCCGACGTGAAGCGCATCTTCAGACCGCGCGACGCGTAGCACGAGGCGAGGAACGCCTTCGACCACGGGGTATCGTCGCCGTCGACGAACACCTGCTCCGTCCCGTACACGGACACGGTCTCCGCATAGGTCGTCAGGCCGCGCAGCCCGAGCTCGAGCTCTGTCGCCTCCTCGACCGAGCACTGCACGAGCGCACCGGGCGCCGCGACCTGGCTCCCGACGAGCAGGGCGAGCGCGTTCGAGGGCGAGTCACGCAGGATCGGCACGGTCGACTCGAGCTCGCGGAAGCCGTGTGCAACGGCAGCGGCCGCATCGGCGGCGAGCAGCAACGGGTGATCGACCCGGTTCGTGACGTGCCCCTGGATCGACGGGGTACGCCGAACCCGCATCTTCTGCATCGCCTGCAGGATCTCCACCGGGGCGAGCATCGCGAGCGTTCGCGCGACCTTGGCCGGCGTCATCCCGGCGACCAGGCGCGTGATCTCGGTGCGCGGTACCGCCGGGTCGACGAGGCGGCGGGCGAACTCGACGGTAGCGAGCGCCATCGCCTCCTCCGCCACCGACAGCTCGATGCCGCGGCGGGCGATGAACTCGTCGATCAGGTCGAACTCGGCCTCGCTCCTCCCGTCGAGCTCGACGACCCTGCCGTGCTCGATCCGAAGCGAAGGCTCGGGATCGAAGGGGCTCTCGATCGCGACGAGCCCGAGCGCGGGGTCCTCGGGGACGAGGTTGTCCCTGCTGATCGGTCGCGTCGCGAAGTACTGGGCCCGGAGCGACTCGCCGCTGCGGTCGGTCGCGCTCATCGTGCGGCGCATTCTAGGGCCTCAGAGGATCGCGCCCTCGAGGCGGAGCAGGAGCTCCTTGTACTGCAGCCCGCCGGAGTACCAGTTGAGGCTGCCGTCGCTGCGCAGGACGCGATGACAGGGGAGCACGATCGGGAGCGGATTCGTCGCGCACGCCTGGCCCGCGGCCCGGAACGCGGCGGGGTTTCCGGCCCGCGCCGCGAGCTCGCCGTAGCTGATCGTCTGCCCGTACGGGATCCGGAACATCGCCTCGAGCGCACGCCTGCGAAAGCCGTCACCGGGAGGCAGGTCGAGCGGCATCGTGAACTCCCGCCGCTCGCCGGCGAAGTACTCCTCGAGCTCGCAGAGCGGCACCGCGAGACGCTCCGGGTCGTGTGTCGAGCGCGACGAGGCCGCCGCCTCGACCATCGCGATCACCTCGTCCTCCGGGTCGGACGGAAGCCCGATCCGCACGAGGCCGCGCTCCGAGCCGACGAGGACGAGGCGACCCATCGGCGTTCGGATCGAGGCGTGAGCGAGGCCGCTCATCCCCCGGCTCCGAGGCTCCACCAGAGGCGCATCGCGGCGTAGGACCGCCACGGGCGCCAGGCCTCTCCCGCCCGGGCGACCTCGGTGGCCGGCGCAGGCGTTCCGTTCCCGAGCGCTATGCGCAGGCCGAGATCCGAGGCCGGAAAGGCGTCCGGATCGCCGGCGGCCCGCATCGCCACGTACTCGGCCGTCCAGGGCCCGATCCCCGGGAGGGCGACGAGACCGGCACGCAGCTCGGCCGGATCGGTGTCGGGACCGAGTGCGAGACCGTCGTCGACGGCCCGAGCGAGCTCACGGATAGCGCGCCCCTTCGCCCGCGGCATGCCGATCGACTCGACCGGCGCCTCCGCGAGCGCGGCCGGCAGGGGGAAGAGGTGTGTCAGCGAGCCGCTCGGCTGCGCCAGCGGCTCCCCGAAACGCTCGACGAGACGGCCGGCGAGCGTCGTCGCACCGCGGACGGAGACCTGCTGCCCGAGAATCGCCCTGACCGCGAGCTCGAACGGCTCGAACCCGCCCGTCAACCGGAGCCCGGGCCGACTGCGCACCGTGGGCGCGAGCCGCGGATCCGCTGCGAGGTCGGCATCGACGGCGGCCGGATCTGCGTCGAGGTC
>JAXLSU010000013.1:0-87201 GCA_046330455.1 Gaiellales bacterium | reverse complement strand
GTGCTGCTCGGGTTCGTCGCCGGCGCCGCAGCGGAACGCGCGGTCGGACGGCTGCTCGTTCCCCGGAGCCTGTTCGAGGACGGGGACGGTCCGGGGTTCCCGCAGGGGCGAAGGGACGGAGCTCCCCCCGGCGAGGGAGACGTCCTCAGCGGTGAGTATCGCCGGCTGCCCCGCGAGGACATGCCCGGGACGGGACCGCCCGCCGGGGCCTGAGCTCAGGCGGCGGGGTCGAGATCGCGGAGCGGCCCCCGGGCAAGGCGGCGCAGCGCGTCGGTCTCGAGCTGGCGGACCCGCTCCCGGGTGAGGCCGAGCTCACGGCCGATGTCGGTGAGCGTCCAGGGCTCGCCGTCGAACCCGAAGCGGAGCTCGAGAATCCTGCGCTCGCGCCCGGGCAACAGCGCCAGCCCGCGATGGAGCGCTTCGTTCCGGAGCGTCCTCGCCGTCTCCTCGAGCGGGTCGGCCGCGTCGTGGTCGGGAACGACGTCGGCGAGCTCGGAGTCGCCCTCGGTACCGATCGTCTGGTTCAGCGAGACGGTGACGGTGGCTGCCTGGAGCGCCTCCGCCGCGTCCTTCTCGGCAATCCCGGTTGCCAGGGCGAGCTCCTTCTCCGTCGCCTCGCGGCCGAGCTCCCGCCTGAGCCGGCGGGCGGCCGTTGCGAGGCGCCGCTGGCGCTCGACGACGTGGACGGGGAGGCGGATCGTCCGTGACTGATTCGCGATCCCGCGCTGGATCGCCTGCCGGATCCACCACGACGCGTACGTGGAGAACTTGTAGCCCTTTCGCCAGTCGAACTTCTCGACCGCGCGGTGGAGCCCGATCGTGCCCTCCTGGATCAGGTCGAGGAGCGAGAGCTCGTGGTGCCGGTACCGCTTCGCGATCGCGACGACGAGGCGGAGATTGCACTCGACCATCCGTTGCCTCGCAGCCTGATCGCCGCGCTCGATCCGCTTGGCGAGCGCGACCTCCTCGGCCGCTGTCAGCAGGCGGTGTCGCGCCGCCCGGGCGAGGAAGAGGTCGAGCGTCGTCGGCCCGATCACGGCCGCGCCGTCGAGGTCGGCCGCGGGCGGATCGTCGGTGTCGCTGGCGTCGGGCTCGCCCGCGTCGGCCGTGTCCTGCGGACGCAGCTCGATCAGGTCGCCGTTGTGGGGCTCGCCGGAGACGGCGTTCAGCTCGCCGGCGTCGAACGAGCCCGGCGCGGTGCGGTCGAGCAGCTGCCTTAGCTCGGAATCGAGCTCACCGATTCGGGAGATCGTCGCGGTCGCCACGGCCACAGTCTCCGGCCGTCGGGCATCTATGCGCATCGGGGGTTACGCCGGAATCTCCTGCGGGTTACGCCGGAATCCGCTGCGGGAAAGCCGAGACCCGCCGGCGCTCGACTACTGACGATCGCCGGGGCTTCATACGGATCCTCGCCGCCGCCGCTACGGGCAACGGTGCCGGTCGGGAGGAGCCGGGTCGCGCCGCGGCCCGGTGGCCGGCTACGCCGGACGCCGGCGCAGGTAGACGAACCAGTAGACGGCCCCCACCATCAGGGACCCTCCGAGGATGTTCCCGATCGTCACGGGCACGAGGTTGTCGACGAGGAAGCCATGCCAGGTGAGGCCGGACAGGTCGGGCTCTCCGGAGAGCGAGGCCACGAACGCCGCGTCCTGCTCGATGAAGAGCCCGGCGGCGACGAAGTACATGTTCGCGACCGAGTGCTCGAAGCCCGCGGCGACGAACGCGGCGATGGGGAGGATGATCGCGAGGATCTTGTCACCCGTCGTATGGGCGCTGTAGGTGAGCCAGACGGCGATGCAGACGAGTGCGTTGCACAGCGCGCCGAGCGCGATCGCCTGGCCGAACCCGAGACCCGTCTTCGTCGCAGCGATCGCGAGCGCGGCCTGCCCGATCGCGCCCTTACCGAACTCGTACTGGCCCGATGCAGCGACGAGCCCTGCGGTGGCGACCGCCCCGGCGAAGTTCCCGACGTACACGATCGCCCACACGGTGAGGAGCCGGCCCGTCGCAAGGCGGCGGCTCGCCCAGGCCATCACCATCAGGTTGTTGCCGGTGAACAGCTCGGCCCCGGCGACGACGACGAGCACGAGCCCGAGCGTGAACGCAAGCCCTGCGAGCAGGCGGGCGACGCCGAAGGGCAGCTCGGAGCTCCCGGCGAGCACCGTGGTCGCAAAGACCGCTCCCATCGCGATGAACGCGCCGGCAAGGACGGCGAGCGCGAACAGGTCGAGGACGGGCAGAGACGCCTTCTTGACGCCGGTCTCCTCGGCCTTCTCGGCGATCTCCCGCGGTGCCAGGGCATCGAGCCCCTGCGGAGTGAAGCCCGGCTCAGCCATCGTCTACGCGTCTGGCCGTCTGCGGCGCCTGTCGAGCGGGGTCGGAGTCACGCGCTGATGTTCGCGGGCGCGCAGGACGGCGCTGCTCGGTGGAGTCCCGGATCGGGTCTGCGGGAAACCCGAACCGCCGATCGGCCGAGCGGCTCATGGCAACCACGCGACGGGGGATGGACACTTGGCAGGTGGCCCTGCTCGATGCCTCGCCTTCGTCCGGGCTCTCCGCGGAGGAGGCCGCCCGCCTGCTCGCCGAGCACGGACCGAACGTCCTCGCCGAGGCCCCACGGCCCTCGCAGGTCCGCCGGTTCCTCGCCCAGCTCGTCAACGTGTTCGCCCTGCTCCTCTGGGTCGGGGCGGCGCTCGCCTGGCTCGGCGACCTCCCGCAGCTCTCGGCGGCGATCGTCGCGGTCGTCCTCGTCAACGCCACGTTCGCGTACGTGCAGGAGTTCCGGGCCGAGCGCGCGACCGACGCGCTCCGGCGGCTGCTTCCCCAGAGCACCCGGGTGCGGCGGGACGGTCAGACCGTCGAGATCCCGGCGGACCAGCTCGTTCCCGGCGACCTGCTCCTGCTGCGAGCCGGCGACCGGATCTCCGCCGACGCCGAGCTGAGCGCCCGCGCCGAGCTTCGCGTGGACGAATCGGTGCTGACCGGCGAATCGCGCACGGTCGAGCCGGAACGGCGCGTCCGCGCCGGGACGTACGTCGCCTCGGGAACGGGCGAGGCCGTCGTGGTCGCGACCGGCATGCGAACGGCGTTCGGCCGGATCGCCGAGCTGACCCAGCGAACGAAACGGGAGCGGACCCCGCTCGAGCGCGAGCTCGCGCACGTGACGCGGTTCGTCGCCGTGCTCGTCGTCTGCCTCGGCATCGCGTTCTTCCTCGTCGCCGGCGCCCTCGGCATGTCGTTCCAGGACCGGTTCGTGTTTGCGATCGGCGTCATGGTCGCGAACGTCCCCGAGGGGCTGCTCCCGACGGTCACCCTCGCGCTCGCGATGGCCACCCAGCGCATGGCCCGGCGCAACGCGCTCGTGCGCCAGCTCTCGGCCGTGGAGACGCTCGGGGAGACGACCGTGATCTGCACCGACAAGACCGGGACGTTGACCGAGAACGAGATGACGATCCAGCGCATCTGGACTGCCGCGGCCGCCTACGACGTCGAGGGCGCCGGCTACGAGCCCAGCGGGCGCTTCCGGCGCGACGGCCGGGTCGTCGATCCGGCGCCGCTGGCCGAGCTGCTGCGGGCCGGGATGCTCTGCAACGACAGCCGGCTCGCTCCCGGCCCGGCCGGATGGTCGATCGTGGGCGACCCGACCGAGGGCGCGCTCGTCGTGCTCGCGGCCAAGGGCGGGCTCCGTCCCGAGGTCGAGGCCGCGTGCTTCCCGCGGCTCTCCGAGCTCCCGTTCGACTCGACTCGCAAGCGGATGTCGACAATCCACCTGGCCGGGCGCGAGCGGGTCGCTTACGTCAAGGGCGCCGTCAGCGAGGTCGTGCCCCGCACGACGCTCGGAGAGGAGGAGCGCGAGCGCGCGGTCGCGGCCGCGGAGGCCATGGAGCGGGACGCGCTGCGGGTGCTCGCGGTGGCCCGTCGCACCCTGCCCGCAGACGGCGAGCTCGCGGTGGACGCGGTCGAGCAGCAGCTCGAGCTGCTCGGGATCGTCGGGATGATCGACCCGCCCCGGGGGGAGGTGAAGGAGGCCGTCTCGCGCTGCCGCCGTGCGGGCATCAGGGTCGTGATGGTGACCGGGGACTCCGGCCTCACCGCGGAGGCGATCGCGACCCGGATCGGGCTCGTCGGGGACCGGCCGCACGTGATCTCCGGTGCGGAGCTTCGGCAGCTCGACGACGCGGAGCTCGCGCGGAGGCTCGAGGAGCGCGACGTGATCTTCGCGCGCATCGACCCGGAGCAGAAGCTTCGCATCGCGCACGTGCTCAAGCGTGCGGGCAACGTCGTCGCGATGACGGGAGACGGCGTCAACGACGCGCCCGCGCTCAAGGAGGCGGACATCGGCATCGCGATGGGCCTCCGCGGCACGGACGTCGCCAGGGAGGCGGCGAACATGATCCTTCTCGACGACGACTTCTCGTCCATCGTCGCCGCGGTCGAGGAGGGGCGGGCCGTCTTCGACAATATCCGCCGGTTCACCGCCTACCACTTCTGCTCGAACGTGGGCGAGCTCGTTCCGTTCCTCGTCTGGGGCATCTCGCTCGCCCGCGTGCCGCTGCCGCTCCACGTGATGCAGGTGCTCGCGATCGACCTGGGCACCGACATGCTCCCGGCGATCGCGCTCGGCGCCGAGCGGGCCGAGCCGGGCACGATGTCGCGACCCCCGCGCCCCCGCGGCGAGCGGCTGCTCAACCGCCATGTGCTCGCCCGCGTCTACGGCTACGTCGGCCTGCTCGAGGGGATCCTGGCGATGATCGCGTTCCTGTTCGCCTTCGGGCTCGCGGGGTGGCGGCCGGGTGAGCCGCTTCCCGACGAGGGCACCGTGTACCTTCAGGCGACGACCATGACCATGACCGGAATCGTGATGGGGCAGGTCGGGGCGAGCCTTGCGATGCGGACCGACCGCCGGTCGACGTTCTCGGTCGGCCTGCTGTCGAATCGGCTCCTGCTGCTCGGGATCGCGTTCGAGCTCGTGCTGATCCTGGCGCTGATCTACGTTCCCGGCCTGAACGACGTCTTCCACAACTCGCCGATCGGTCCGTGGCACTGGGTGCTCCTGCTCACGTTCCCCCCGATCGTGTTCGGCGCCGAGGAGGCCCGGAAGGCGCTGTTCCGCCGCCGCGTGTGGAAGACGCCTTGACGCCCGCGCCGCCGGTCGCGGAGCTGCTCGAGGCCCTGTCGGCGCCGTCGGCCTACCGGCATGCCCCGGCGTCCGTCGAGGTGATCCAGACGCACGTCTCCTGCGTCTTCCTGGCCGGAACGCTCGCGTACAAGCTCAAGAAGCCCGTCGACCTCGGCTTCGTCGACTTCACGACCTGCGAGGCCCGCCGGGTCGCGTGCGAGGACGAGGTTCGGCTCAACCAGGCACTCGCGCCGGGCGTGTACCTGCGTGTCGTCTCGGTCACGAGAGAGGCGGACGGGTCGCTCCGGGTCGACGGGGCGGGCGAGCCGGTCGAGCCCGTGGTCGAGATGCGACGGCTCCCGGCAGAACGGATGCTCGACAGGCTCCTCGATGCCGGTGAGGTGGACAACGCCCTGATCGAGACGCTTGCGCGGCTGCTCGCGCGCTTCCATTCGGCGGCGCCGACCGGGCCGGGTGTCGACGAGCACGGCACGCCGGAGGCGATCGAATTCAACATTCGCGAGAACGCCGAGCAGACGGAGCGTTTCGCGCTCGAGCGCGGGAGGCCCGGCCTGCGTACGCTCTCGCCGGTGCTGCACCGCTTCCTCTCGAGGCGGGCCTTCGCTTTCCTGGCCGCCCGACCGGAGCTGCTGGAGCGGCGGGTCGCGACCGGGAGGGTCCGGGACGGCCATGGCGATCTGCACGCCGGGAACGTGTGCGTGCTTCCGGAAGGGATCCTCGTCTATGACCGGATCGAGTTCGCGCCGCGCTTCCGCTGCGGCGACGTGGCGGCCGAGCTCGCGTTCCTCGCGATGGACCTCGACGCGCGCGGCTATCGGGGCTTCTCCGGCTACCTCGCGCGCCGGTATGCCGAGCTCGCGGACGACCCGGAGCTCGCGGAGCTGCTGCCCTTCTACAAGGCCTACCGGGCCGTCGTGCGCGGAAAGGTGCTCTCGCTCACGGCGGCCGACCCGCTGCTCGCGCCTGCCGGGCGGGAGACGCACCGGCTCGCGGCGATGCGGTCGTTCCACCTCGCTGCTTCGTACGACCTCCCGCCCGCCCTCGTGCTGACCTGCGGGCTCCCCGCGACGGGCAAGAGCACCGTTGCACGTGCCGTGGCAGCGCCGTTCGAGGCGGTCGTGCTGCGAAGCGACGTGCGCCGCAAGCAGCTCGTCGGGCTCCGTCCGACCGAGCGGGCCGCCGCGCCGTTTCGCGAGGGGATCTACGGCGAATCGCTGACCGCGCGCACCTACGCCGCCCTCCTCGAGGCTGCGGCGAGAGCTCTCGCCGAGGGACGAACCGTGGTCGTCGACGCCTCCTTCTCGCGCGTGGAGCAGCGCCGTCCGTTCGCGGCGCTCGCCGCCTCCTCCGGGGTGCCGCTCGCCGTCCTCGACGTCGGCGTGCCCGGGGAGGTTGCGGCCGCACGCCTCGCTGCCCGGGCTTGCGACGAGCGAGAGGTCTCTGACGCCGATCTCGACGTCTACCGGGAGCTGCGGGAGCGGTTCGAGCCGCCCGACGAGCTTCCGGCATCGCAGGTCGTTCGCATCGACGGGCGTGAGCCGGGAGAGGAGGCGGCCGCGGCGGCGATCGACCTCCTCGCCGGCCTCTCCGCAGGTGCGTAGCTCCGTGAAGCGGGCCGCCGAGCGCCCGAGCGGGCAGAATCGCACGGTGAGCGAGATCCCGGGAGAGGTTCGCGACGTCATCCTGCGGGACGGTTCGACGCTACGGCTGCACCCACCGCGGGTGGGGGAGGCCGAGGAGCTGGTCGGGTTCTTCGCACGGCTCTCCACCGAGAGCCTGTACTCGCGCTTCCACGGGCTCCCCTCGGTCGGGCCGTGGCTCGTCGAGCCGTTCCTCGACCCGGACGGCGTCGACGACGGGGGCCTCGTCGGGACGCTCACCGAGAACGGCGACGAGCGCATCGTCGCGCTCGCGACCTGGTCACGCCTGCGCGATCCCACGACCGCGGAGGTGGCGTTCGCGGTCGCGGACGAGCTGCAGGGCAAGGGTGTGGGCACGCGGCTCCTCGAGCAGCTGGCGGCGTCGGCGAGCGCGGTCGGCATCGAGCGGTTCGTGGCCGAGGTCCTGCCGGAGAACCGCGCGATGCTCCGCGTCTTCTCGGACGCGGGCTTCGAGGTGACGCGCCACATCGCGGGCGGCGCGGTCGAGGTGAGCTTCCCGATCGAGCCGACCGAGGCCTTCCGGGCCCAGGTCGACCTGCGCGACCACGCCGCGGTGGTCGCATCCCTCGAGCCGTTCTTCGAGCCCGAGAGCGTCGCCGTGGTCGGAGCATCGCCGCGCGAGGGCTCGCTCGGAGGCCAGCTCTTCCGGAACGTCGTCCGCGCCGGCTTCGCCGGCCGGGCCTACCCCGTCAACCGCTCCGGATCGCCCGTGACCGGCGTGCCGGGGTTCCCGTCGATCGGGGATGTCGGCCCCGTCGACCTCGCCGTGATCGTCGTCACCGCCGACGATGTGCTCGACGCGGCCCGAGAGGCCCTGGAGGCCGGGGCCCGGGCCATCTGCGTGATCTCGGCCGGCTTCGCCGAGACGGGGAAGGCCGGAGCGCAACGGCAGGAGCAACTGCTCACCCTGGTTCGTGCCCACGGGGCGCGGCTGCTCGGCCCGAACTGCCTCGGGATCGCCTCCTCGGGCGTCCGGTTGAACGCCACCTTCGCGAGGAGCGCCTTCCCTTCCGGCTCGATCGGCTTCGCATCCCAGAGCGGAGCGCTCGGGCTTGCGCTGCTCGAGACGGCGCGCGCTCGCAGCCTCGGGTTCTCGGCCTTCGTCTCGATCGGGAACAAGGCTGACGTGTCCTCGAACGACCTGCTCGAGTACTGGGAGGACGACGAGGCGACGAGGCTCGTCCTGCTCTACGTGGAGTCGTTCGGCAATCCGCGGAAGTTCGTGCGCATCGCCCGCCGGGTCGCCCGGCAGAAGCCCGTCCTCGCCATGAAGGCCGGCCGCTCGAAGGCGGGAGCCCGCGCCGCCAGCTCGCACACCGCGGCGCTCGCGGGCTCGGAGGCGGCCGTCGAGGCGCTCTTCCGGCAGGCAGGGGTCATCCGCGCCGACTCGCTCGACGAGCTGCTCGACGTCGCATCCCTGTACGCGGGCGGGGCCACCCCGCAGGGGCGCCGGGTAGGCGTGGTCACGAACGCGGGCGGTCTCGGGATCCTCTGCGCGGATGCCTGCGAGGGTGAAGGGCTCGAGCTACCGCCGCTCGCGGACGCTACGGTTGCTTCCCTCGGCGCGATCTTGCCGCCCGAGGCGAGCGTCGCAAACCCGGTCGACATGCTCGGATCGGCCACGGCGACGAGCTACGAGCAGGTGCTGCCGGCGTTGCTCGCCGACCCGGGGCTCGACGCGGTGATCGTCCTCTTCGTGCCGGCCGCCTCGGTCGCGGCGGAGGACGTCGCGGGGGCGATCTGCCGGGCAGTCGATGCCGACACCGGCACGAAGCCCGTCGTTGCCGCGGTGCTGTCGTCGGAAGGGGTCCCGCTACCGCTACGCCGGGGAGGGCGGATCGCGGCGTTCGCCTACCCGGAGTCGGCGGCCCGGGCCCTGGGCCGGGCGGCCGAGCGCGCCGACTGGCTGCGCCGCCCCGTCGGATCGGTGCCCGGGCTTGCGAACGTCGAGCGGGAGGTTGCAGAGGCCGTCGTTACCGGCGCGCTCGAGCGGGCCGACAGCGTCTGGTTGCCCGCCGGGGAGCTTCGCACGCTGCTTCGCGCCTACGGCATCACCGTCGTGGCCGAGCGCGTCGCGGCCACGACGGAGGATGCGGTCGCCGCCGCACGGGAGCTCGGGTTCCCGTGTGCCGTGAAGACGGCCGAGCCGGGAGTGCACAAGCTCGACGTCGGGGGAGTCGCGCTCGCGCTGCGCGACGAGGCGGACGTGCGGGCCGCCGTGGAGCGAATCGGCCCGCCCGTGCTCGTCCAGCCGATGGTAGGCGGTGGTGCGGAGCTGCTCGCGGGTCTCGTCCAGGATCCCGTGTTCGGCCCGCTCGTGGCATTCGGGCCCGGCGGTAGCCTCGCCGAGCTGATCGGCGAGGCGGGCTTCGCGCTGGCGCCGCTCACCGATCGCGATGCGCGGGAGCTCGTCCTCGGCGGCAAGGCGGGCCGGCTCGTCCGCGGCTTCCGTGGGGCGCCGCCGAGAGACATCGGCGCGCTCGCAGACCTTCTCCACCGTCTGGCCAGGCTCGGCGAGGACCTGCCCGAGGTCGCGGAGCTCGACCTCAATCCGGTGATGGCGCTGCCCGACGGTTACGTCGCGGTGGACGCCCGGCTGCGCGTCGCCCGCCCTGCCGCGGTCGCACCGCCGAAGACCTGGTAGGGCCGGCCGGTCTGTCGGCTTCCCGCCGCATGTTCCGCACGACGCCCGGTGCCGTTGGCAAGATACGCGCGGAAGGCTCGAGGCCCATGCTGTTCGACTGCGTCGTCTGCGGAATCGACCCCGGCCCGGAAAGCACCGAGGCCGCCCGCCAGGCTGCCCGTCTGGCCGCTCCGAACGGGCGGCTCATACTGGTCGCGATCGTCGAGACCGAGGTGGCGGTGCATGCGGGCTGGGCGGCAGGCGAGGTGCTCGACCAGCTGAAGAACGACAGCGTGCAGGCGCTCGAGACGGCGACGCGCGAGCTCGAGGCCGGGAGACCGGTCGAGGCTCGCCTGCTCGAGGGGGCGGCTGCGGCACGGTTCGTCGAGACGCTCAGAGACGAGGGAGCGACCCTCGCCGTCGTCGGGACGCACGGGCGCAGCCGGGTCGGAGGGATCCTGCTCGGGAGCTTCAGCACGACCGTTCTCCACGACGCGCCGTGTGGGGTGCTCGTCTCCCGCCCCACCGCGGCGGACAGCTTTCCGGCCCGGATCGTCACCGGTACCGACGGATCGAACGAGGGCGAGACGGCGTACGCGATCGCGGCGGCGCTCCGTGACCGGTTCGGGTCGACGCTCGAGATCGTGACGTCCTCGTCGGGCAAGTCGGTCGACCTCGCAGCGGTCACCGCTGCGCATCCGGAGGTCGTGGTCGACGAGCGCAAGCCGGTGGACGCGCTGGTCGGGCGCTCTGGCGACGCGGATCTGCTGGTCGTCGGCAGCCGTGGCCTGCACGGGCTGCGCGCGCTCGGCTCGGTCAGCGAGCGGATCGCCCACGAGGCGCGATGCTCGGTGCTCGTCGTGCGCTGATGCCCCGACCACCAGCCGCGGCGAAGCGGTCAGCGGCGGTACGGCAGAATGGGGACGCATGGCGGAGGAGTTCCAGGCACGGACGGGTGATCGGGTCTCGGTCGAGAGCCATCGCCTGCGCGGCGGGCGCCGGACAGGCACGATCGTCGAGGTCCTCGGCGCGCCGGGGCGTGAGTACTACCGTGTCCACTGGGAGGACGGTCGCGAGACGGTGTTCCATCCGGCAAGCGACGCCGTCATCGTCCCGCGGACGCCGAGGCGCCGGCGGACGCCCGCCGCCCGTACCGGGGAGCGGGCAGCTGCTCCCGCGGCGCCGGCGGCCGCCGCGGCCGCCGGGAAGCCGCCGCGAACGACGCTGCGGGCCGCCCCGGGCGACCGGCTCGTGATCCACGGCCATCACCTCGGCGACCCCGATCGCGACGCCGAGATCCTCGAGGCGCTCGGCGAGGACGGGACGGCGCCCTTCCGGGTGCGGTGGTCGGACAGCGGCCGTGAGACGCTGCTCTTCCCGGGAACGGACGCCGTCGTCGACCACATCGTGACGAAGCCCGGCCGCCGCTCCCCCTCCAGGAAGGCATGAGCCGGCAAGACCGGGACGGAACGTCGCGCTCCGGGGAGCGCGGCGCGCTCCTCGTCGACCTGTACCAGCTCGCGATGGGGCAGAGCTACTTCGCCGAGGGCATGCACGAGCGTCCGGCGGTGTTCAGCCTGTACGCGCGCCATCTTCCCCGCGGCTGGGGGTCGTTCGTGGCCGCCGGTCTCGACGATGTCCTCGCCTACCTGGACGGGCTCGCGTTCACCGGCGACGATCTCGCCTTCCTCGAGCAGACCGGGATGTTCACGACCAGCTTTCTCGGCCGGCTCGACGGCCTGCGCTTCACCGGGAGCGTCCGTGCGATGCCGGAAGGCACGCACTTCTTCCCCGGCGAGCCGGTGCTCGAGATCGAGGGGCCCGTGCTCGAGGCGCAGCTCGTCGAGACGGTCGTGCTGAGCGAGATCCACTTCCAGTCGCTGATCGCGTCGAAGGCAGCCCGCTGCGTCGACGTCGCGGAAGGGCGAGTGCTCGCCGATTTCGGCCTGCGGCGAACGCATCGGGCGGGTGCGGGGATGCGCGCCGCGCGCTCGAGCTACCTGGCCGGGTTCGACTCCACGAGCAACGTGCTCGCCGGAAAGGAGTACGGGATCCCGATCGCCGGGACAATGGCGCACTCCTACGTCCAATGCTTCCCGGACGAGCTCACCGCCTTCCGGGCCTTCACCCGCTCGTTTCCCGACAGTTCGATCCTGCTCGTCGACACCTACGACACGGTCGAGGGAACCCGCCGGGCGGCGCTCGTGGGCGCCGAGCTCCGGGCTGCCGGACATCGGCTCGCCGGGATCCGGCTGGATTCGGGCGACCTCGCCGGGCTGAGCGGCGTCGCCCGGAAGATCCTCGACGAGGCGGGCTGCGGGGATGCGATCGTGTTCGTGAGCGGCGGGCTCGACGAGCGCGACGTGGCGGAGCTGCTCGGCGCGGGAGCGCCGATCGACGGGTTCGGGATCGGGAGCAAGCTGGGTACCTCGGCGGACGCGCCGTATCTCGATCTCGCCTACAAGCTGGCGGAGTTCGACGGTCGCCCCGCGCTCAAGCTCTCGGCGGCGAAGGCGACACTGCCGGGCGCAAAGCAGGTCTGGCGGGTCGCGGGCGAGCACGGCGCGTTCGAGCACGATGTGCTCGGGCTGCTGGCCGAGAGCGGGCCCGAAGGGGGAGCGCCGCTGCTCGTCCCGGTGATGGAGGCGGGCGCGAGGGTGTTCTCGGAGTCGCTTCCGACCTCACGGGCGCGCTGCCTTGCGGAGCGTTCCCGGCTGCCGGACGTCTGCCGGGGTCTCGACGCCCGTCCGTACGAGGTACGGCTCACCCCGGCGCTTCTCGGCGCGTACGAGCGTGCGGCGGCGGACGCCCGGCGCCGGCACGAGCTCTGAGCCGAGCGCGCCGTCCGTAGTTCGCCGCAGCGCGATTCGGTGGCTTCGCCGATGACCCGGCCGCAGCGCGCAGCGAGGATCAGGGAGTGATCGACGAGTGGTCGAGAGGGAGGAGGGTTCTTCCATGATGAAGGTCAGCGATGTGATGAGGCGCGAGATCGTCACCGTCGCGCCGGAGACGTCGCTTCGGGACGTGGCGGCGGTTCTCTCCGAGCGCGGGATCTCCGGCGTGCCCGTGGTCGAGGGCGACGCGGTGCTCGGCATCGTCTCGGAGACGGACGTCCTGATGAAGGAGCGGACACCGGCTCCGAAGCCCGAGGGTCTGCTGGCGAGGCTGCTCGGCCCGCGCGATCCGGAGGCGGAGGCGAAGCTGGCCGCCCGGACGGCGTCCGAGGCGATGAGCTCGCCCGCGGTCACGATCGAGCCGGGTGTCTCGGTGCCGAAGGCCGCCGCCCTGATGGTCGAGCACGCCGTCAACAGGCTTCCGGTCGTCGAGAACGGAGCGCTCGTGGGCATCGTCACCCGTGCCGATCTCGTCCGTGCCTTCACGCGGGACGATGCCGCGATCAGGCAGGAGGTCGAGCACGAAGTGGTCGTCAAGCAGTTCTGGCTGCCGCCGGGAAGCGTGCACGTCCAGGTCGCGAACGGCGAGGTCACGCTCGGCGGGACGGTCGAGAAGCGGAGCATCGCCGAGCTGCTCGCGTCGGTCGTCGAGCGCGTGCCGGGAGTCGTGTCGGTGACGTCACGGATGTCCTGGCAGGAGGACGACCGCACCTGAAAGGCGACCTGACCCCGCGAGCCCATCGCGGGCTGCGGGAACAACGGCCGGAGGTTGGCTGGCGCTCGAGGCCGAAAGGCCGTATTTTCCCACCTTACGGCACGCCGGTTCACCGGATGACGGCAGGAGGCATGAGAATGCAGGCTCGAGAGACACGGTCGGAGGAGGCGGAATGAAGATCGTTGTTGGGTACGACGGTTCGGAGCACGCACAGCGGGCGCTCGAGCGGGCGGTCGCGATCGCGAGGGGCGACGACCAGATCCTCGTCGTTTCCGCCGCGGCCATCTCGACGCTCGTCCGCGATCCTGCGGGAGGCGCGAGCGCGGTCGATCCGTCCGCGGCCGAGGCGGCCGAGGTGAGCCTCGACAAGGCCAGGGAGGTCCTCGGCGCCACGTCGATCCCGTCGCGGTTCATCGAGGGTCGCGGGGATGCGGCCGAGACGCTCGTCCAGGTCGCGAAAGACGAGGACGCCGGCCTGATCGTGCTCGGGACGCGGGGTCTCAACTTCGCGCAGCGCGCGCTGCTCGGCTCCGTGAGCACGAAGGTCGTTCACCACGCGCACTGCGACGTGCTGGTCGTGCGCTAGCCGGCCCCGTCTCGAGGCGGACGGGGCCTCGCCCCGCCCCCGGATCGCGGAGGGGCCGGCCGGCCGGCCCCTCCGGTCGCTACTCGTCGAGGAGGCCGCTTGCGATCGCGCGGCGCACGAGCTCGGCGCGGGTGGAGAGCCGCAGCTTCTGCATGATGTGCGCCCGATGGGTCTCGGCCGTCCGGACGGAGATGTAGAGCATCTTCGCGATCTCCTGGTTCGTGTGGCCGAGAGCGAGCAGCCGCAGCACCTCGCGCTCGCGCTCGGAGAGCGGATCGGCGTCGGCCTGCGCCTGGGCCTTCGCCTCGGCGGCGGCGAGCCTTGCCCCGAGCGCGGGATGGACGTAGTTCCCGCCTGCTGCGACCTGCTTCACGGCCTGAACCACCTCGGACTCGGCGGCCTCCTTCAGGACGTACCCCATCGCTCCGGCACCGAAGGCCTCGCGCACGTACCTCGGGTCGTCCTGCATCGAGAGCACGAGCACCTTCGACGCGGGGGAGGCTTCGAGGATCGCCGGTGTTGCCTCGATGCCGCTCGTTCCCGGCATCACCACGTCGAGGAGCACGACGTCGGGGTGCTGCTCGCGCGCGGCATCGATGGCCTCCTCGCCGTTCCCGGCCTCGGCGACGACGCTGATCTCTTCATCGTGCTCGAGGAGCATCCGCAGTCCCGAGCGCACGACGGCATGATCATCGACGATGAGTACGCGAATCATGGAACCGGAACCTCCGCGACGATGGTAGTACCCCGGCCGGGCGCGCTCTCGATCGAGAGCCGTCCGCCCACGAGCGCCATCCGCTCCTGCATGCCCACGAGGCCGAGGCCGGGGCCGGCGACGGCCTCCTCCGGTCTGAATCCGTCTCCGTCGTCCTCGATCACGGCGGTGACGCCCGCGTCCTTCCGTGTCAGGAGAACGCTGGCATGGCGGGCGCCCGCGTGCTTGACGACGTTCGTGAGCGCTTCCTGGATCACGCGATAGAGGGCGGTCTCGACGTCGCCCTGCAGGCGTCCGGAGAGCGGAGCGGCGATCTCGATCTCGAGCCCGGTCCGCTCGTGGAGGCCCTCGGCGAGGCGCTCGAGCGCGGGCACGAGCCCGAAGTCGTCGAGCGCCTTCGGCCGGATGCTCGACCGCGAGGCGCCGGACGTCCTGAAGCGTCGTCGCGGCGACGTCGCGCAGCGAGGAGAGCACCCGCTTCCTGACCGCCTCGTCACGGGTCTCCTCGGCGGTTCGCAGGCCGAGAAGCAGGGACGTGAGCGCCTGTCCCGTCTCGTCGTGAAGCTCCCTCGCGAGCCGCTTTCGCTCGGTCTCCTGGGCCTCGACCACGCGTCGCAGCGACTCCCGCCGGACCGCTCGGAGAGGTCGACTGCGACGGCGGCGCGCGAGGCGAGCCTCCTCGGCCACCCAGGGAACGTCCTCGTCGGTGAAGCGCAGGTCGTCGGAGCCGTCCCCGAATTTGTCGTGGATGACGATCACCCCGATCGCCCGCTCGCGAAACAGCAGCGGGACGTAGAGGCCCGTCGTCGGAATCGGAAGCTCGGCCTGCTCGGCGAAGTCACGCAGGGTACGCTCGTCGATCTCCGGATCGTCGACGACCGAGTCGACGCGCTCGGTCTTGCGGCGCTCGTAGACCCTGCCGCTCTTCGACCCCGCGAGCCCGATTCGCAGGCCGACCGCACGGTTGATGTCGTGATCGTCCGCCGCGGCTTCGATCCGGAGATCGCCGTCCGGAGTGGGCAGCGCCACGAACACCGATCGGGCACGGACGAGCTCTCTCAGGCGGACGCTGATCAGCTCGAGCAGGCGCGGCAGCTCGAACTCGGCCGCGAGCGCGTTTCCGACCTCGGTCATCGACTCGAGGCGCCGCAGCCAGCGCGTCGCCGACTCGTACAGCCTGGCGTTGTCGATGGCCACCGCGGCCTGGGCTGCGAGCAGCGTCGCGAGCTCCTCGTCGTCGTCGGTGAAGTCCTCGCCCGACTGCTTCTCGCACAGGTAGAGGTTCCCGTACACCGTCCCGCGCAGCACGATCGGCACGCCCAGGAACGTCCGCATTCGAGGATGCCCGGGCGGGAAGCCGACCGACCGCGAGTCCCGCGTCACATCGTGGAGTCGCAGCGGTCGAGCCTCACGCGTGAGCACCCCGAGGATCCCCCGTGCGTGCGGCGGCTCTCCGATCGTCGCGACGGTGGCGGCGTCGACGCCCGCGGTGAGGAAGCGCTCGAGCGTCTCGCCCGAACGGTCGAGGACGCCGAGCGCCGCGTAGCGGGCGCCTGCGAGCTCCGCGGCCGCGTCCACGAGCCGCCTGAGAACCGAGTCGAGAGACAGCTCCGACGTGATCTGGATGCCGGTCTCGACCAGTCGCCGGAACCGCTCTCGGTCATCGACGGGCGGCATGCTCTGCTAGCTGTCGTCGCGGACCCACGCGAACGCCTCCTCGGCGATGCGGGGGCGCCCCGCGAGGCAGGCCTGCCAGGCCCGGGCGGAGCGCCAGACGCCGGGGTCGCCGGCGATGCGCTCGACGTCGACGCGCGGCGCCTGCCCCTCGAAGACGAAGACGGCCTCGCCGTCGGTCAGGTACACGGCGTGGGCGGTCAGCTCCGTGTCGGCCAGCGGAAACGGCGGGCCGCTGTCGAGAAGCTGGCGCACCTGCATGCGGGTACCCGGCTTGATGGGCGCGACGACGACGGTACGGGTCACGGAGAGACGGCGGTCACGGGCGAGGCGCTGAGTCTACCGCCGTGCTGGCTACAGCAGGCGCCGCAGGACGTAACGGAGGATCCCGCCGTGCCGGACGTACTCGCGCTCGCGCGGCGTGTCGAGGCGGACGCGGACACGAAACGTGACGGGCCTCCCGCCGCCGTCGGGGCTGGCCGTGACCGTGGCCTCGGACGCCTCGCCGTTCTCGAGCCCCTGGATGTCGAAGCGCTCTCGTCCGGTGAGCCCGAGCGTCGCCGGTGTGTCGCCGTCGGCGAACTGCACGGGTACGACTCCCATCATCAGCAGGTTCGAGCGGTGGATGCGCTCGTAGCTCTCGGCGATGACGGCCCGAACGCCGAGGAGATTCGGGCCCTTGGCGGCCCAGTCGCGCGAGGAGCCCGAGCCGTACTCCTTGCCCGCGATCACGATCAGAGGCACGCTCTCGGCCTGGTAGCGAGTCGATGCCTCGTAGATCGAGGTCTCGTCTCCCTGCGGGAGGTGCAGGCTGACCGAGCCCTCGCTCCCCGGCGCGAGCAGGTTGCGCAGGCGCACGTTGGCGAACGTGCCGCGCACCATCACCTCGTGGTTGCCCCTCCGCGCGCCGTAGGAGTTGAAGTCGCGTTGCTCGACCCCGTGCCCGAGCAGGTACTGGCCGGCAGGGCTCGTCGACCGGATCGCGCCGGCAGGGGAGATGTGGTCGGTCGTGACCGAGTCGCCGACCATGACGAGGCAGCGTGCGCCGGCGATGTCGGGCACACCCTCGGCCTCGGCCGGCATGCCGTCGAAGTACGGCGGCCTGCGAACGTACGTCGAGGCCGGGTCCCACGCGTACCGATCGCCCGCGGGGTCGGGGAGGGCACGCCAGCGCTCGTCGCCGGCGAACACGTCGGCGTAGGTCTTCCTGAACATCTCGTCCCTGACGCAGGTGTCGATGACCTCCTGCACCTCGGCCGGGCTCGGCCAGACGTCCGCGAGGTAGACATCGCGCCCGTCCGGCGTCTGCCCGAGCGGCTCGGTCGTCAGGTCGATGTCCATGCGGCCCGTGAGCGCGTACGCAACGACGAGCGGTGGGGAGGCGAGGTAGTTCGCCTTCACGTCGGAGTGGATACGCGCCTCGAAGTTGCGGTTGCCGGAAAGGACGGCGCAGGCGACGAGCCCGCCCTGCGCGATCGCGCGTGAGATGTGGTCGGGGAGCGGGCCGGAGTTCCCGATACAGGTGGTGCAGCCGTAGCCGACGAGGTCGAAGCCGAGCTCGTCGAGGTAGCGGTCGAGCCCCGAGGCCCGGTAGTACTCGGTCACCACCTTCGAGCCCGGGGCGAGGCTCGACTTGACCCACGGCTTGCGGGTCAGCCCGGCCTCGACAGCCTTCTTCGCCAGCAGACCGGCCCCGATCATCACCTGCGGGTTCGAGGTGTTCGTACAGCTCGTGATCGCGGCGATCACGACGGAGCCGTGGTCGAGCTGGTACGTCTGGCCCGAGGGGTCCGAGACGGCGACGGCCGTGGGGGCGTGCGCGACGGTCGCAGCAGGCACGTCGCTCGCGGGGAACGACTCGCCGAGCGCCTCGTCGAGGCCGCCGTTGCCCGTCTCGACGCCGAAGCTCGCGAGGGCGTCACGGAACGCAGGCTTCGCCTCCCGCAGCGGGATCCGGTCCTGCGGCCGGCGCGGACCGGCGAGGCTCGGCTCGACGCTGCCGAGGTCGAGCTCGACGACCTGGGTGTAGGTCGGATGGTCTGCCGGATCGTGGAACAGCATCTGCTCGCGGCAGTAGGACTCGACGAGCGCAAGCTGCTCGTCGGAGCGCCCGGTCAGGCGCAGGTAGCGCAGCGTCTCCTCGTCGACGGGGAAGAAGCCGCAGGTGGCGCCGTACTCGGGAGCCATGTTCCCGATCGTGGCCCGGTCGGCGAGCGTCAGGCGGGCGAGGCCCTCGCCGAAGAACTCGACGAGCTTGCCGACGACGCCGACCTTGCGGAGGATCTGCACGACGGTCAGCACGAGGTCGGTGGCCGTCGAGCCGGCGGGTAGGCAGCCCGTGAGCTTGAAGCCGACGACCTGCGGAACGAGCATCGAGATCGGCTCGCCGAGCATCGCTGCCTCGGCCTCGATCCCGCCGACGCCCCAGCCGAGCACGCCGAGCCCGTTGACCATCGTCGTGTGGGAGTCGGTGCCGACGAGCGTGTCCGGGAACGCCTGGAGGCGTCCGTTCAGCTCGCGGGCCTCGACGACCCGGGCGAGGTACTCGAGGTTCACCTGGTGGACGATCCCCGTGTCGGGCGGCACGACCTCGAGGTTCGCGAATGCCTGCTGGCCCCAGCGCAGGAACGCGTAGCGCTCGCGGTTGCGCTCGAACTCGCGCTCCGCGTTGTGCGCGAACGCGAACCGGGTTGCGAACTCGTCGACCTGCACGGAGTGGTCGATCACGAGCTCGGCGGGGATCAGCGGGTTGATCCGGGACGGGTCGCCGCCGAGCTGCTGCATCGCGTCGCGCATCGTCGCGAGGTCGACGATCGCCGGGACGCCGGTGAAGTCCTGGAGCAGCACCCTGGCGGGCGAGAACGAGATCTCGTGTGAGGGCGCCTCGGTCGCGACCCAGCGCGCGAGGGCCTCGACGTCGTCGCGCGTGACCGTGATCCCGTCCTCGAGCCGCAGCACGTTCTCGAGCAGGACGCGCAGCGTGTAGGGAAGGCGGGCGACGTCGTAGGTCGCCTGGAGCGCGTCGAGGCGGAAGATCTCGTACTCCCGCCCCCCGACGGCGAGGGTCGCCCGCGATCCGAAGCTGTCTGCCATCTCTCACCTGGAGACTACCGTTTCGGCTCCGGCACGATCCCGGCACGAACGGGCGCCGTCCGTGTCCGGGCCGCCGGGTATGAACGACGGTGTGAACGAGGCGCATTTCGCCGAGATCGAGAAGGTGCTCCTCTATGTGTCGGAGGCCCGCGAGCGGGCCGAGCGGGCCGCGGCGGCCATCGACCGTGACGGGGCCGAGGCGCATCTCGTCGAGGCGCTCCGTCAGGCGGAGACCGAGCTCGAGGAGCTGGGGCGCAGGCTCATGCAGCGTACGTAGTTCGCGGTTCCGGACTCCCAGCTCACCATGAAGTCGTAGCCCGCGCCGTGGCCCTGTCGGGCGGCGAGATCCGTCGTCGCGGCTGCGTACGGGTGGCCGCGCGAGATCGCGCAGGACGGGGAGGAGACGAACCGGCGCCTGCCCGAGCTGAACCGCGAGCTTGCGGCCGGTCTCCGTCCGTTCGATCTGTTCGCGGCCGTCCGCTGGCCGGCCCCGAACGGGGCCCGCAACGCTGATCAACGTTGATCAGGCCCACTTTGTAACACACGGATACGTGTGGACTCGATGGGCGAAGAAGGGCAGGCAGCGATGAGCGAGCAGGGGCAGCCAGACACGGCAACGGAAGCGGCTCGGCCGCGGTCCGCCGGCACGGTCGAGGACCAGAAGCAGAAGGACGCCAACCGCGTCCTCGTGCTCTCCACGATCGGCTTCACGCTCTTCTTCGCGGTCTGGGTGATGTTCGCGATCATCGGGATCCCGCTCCAGAAGGAGCTCGACCTGACGACGGGGCAGTTCGCCTTCCTGGCCGCGATCCCGATCCTCACCGGCTCGATCCTGCGTGTCCCGATCGGCATCCTCACCGACAAGATCGGCGGTCGTCTCGTCTTCACCGTGCTGCTTCTGATCACGGCCGTCCCGACGTACTTCGTCAGCCGTGCCGACACCTACGCGCAGCTCGTCGTCCTCGCGTTCTTCGTCGGGCTCGCCGGCGTCTCGTTCGCGGTCGGGATCGCCTGGGTCTCGGCCTGGTACCCGCAGGAGCGGCAGGGGTTCGCGCTCGGGACGTTCGGGGCCGGAAACGTCGGCGCCTCGATCACGAAGCTGTTCGCACCCTTCCTCGTGACCATGATCGTGGCGGGTGGCCTCGCCGGCGGGGCGATCCCCGGCGGCTGGCGCTTCGTCCCGTTCCTCTACGCGATCCTGCTCGTGGCGATGGCCGTCGTCATGTGGCTCACCTCGCCCACGCCCGACCATCGACCGGCCCGCGGGCGCACGCTTCGGGACGTCTCGCAACCCCTGAAGGTGCTGCGGGTGTGGCGCTTCGGCCTCTACTACATCGTCGTCTTCGGTGCCTACGTCGCGCTGGCGCTGTGGCTCCCCCACTACTACGTCGACGTCTACGGGCAGGACCTGAAGCTCGCCGGCTTCCTCACCGCTCTGTTCATCTTCCCGGCGAGCCTCCTACGTCCGCTCGGCGGCTACCTCTCCGACCGGGTCGGCGCCCGCCCCGTCACGTACACCGCCTTCGTCGTCATGTGCTTCGCGCTCGCCGGGCTCTCCTTCGACCTCGGGATCGTGCTCTTCACGGTGCTGATCGTCGTCGTCGGCGTGATGATGGGGATCGGCAAGGCATCCGTCTTCAGGTACATCGCCGACTACTTCCCTCGCGACGTCGGCGCCGTCGGCGGCCTCGTCGGCGCGGTCGGTGGTCTCGGCGGCTTCGTGCTCCCACTCCTCTTCGCCTGGGCCGAGGGCTCGACCGGCCGCCCGCAGAGCGCCTACATGGTCGTGCTGATCAGCGGGCTCGTCAGCCTCGTCTGGCTCCACATCGTGGTCGTGCACATGAAGCGGGCCGAGCGTCGCACCGGCGCCTCCCCGCGCGAGGGAACGATCGTATGAGAGCCCGCCGGCAGACCCCTGACCGGGATGCCGGGCCCCGGTCGTCCCGATCCGGCGACGGAGAGCCGCGCTGATGCAGCAATCGCCCGCCCCACCGAGGAGCCTTTTCCAGCGCTGGGTTCACCCCGCCGGCGGCTGGATGGAGGAGTGGGACCCGGAGAACGGCGTCGACTGGGAGCACGGCGGCCGGAGGATCGCACTGCACACGCTGTGGATCACGACGGCCAACCTGGTGATGGGGTTTGCCGTCTGGTTCGTCGTCAGCGCGCTCGTCGTCAGGCTCGACTCGGTCGGGTTCGACCTCTCCACGAACCAGCTGTTCTGGCTCGCGGCGATGCCGGGGCTCGCCGGCGGCATGTTCAGGATCGTCCACACCTTCCTCGTCCCGGTCGTCGGTACCCGGATCGTCGTCAGCTTCGGCACCGCGTCCCTGCTCCTGCCGCTCGTCGGCTGGTTCTTCGCGATCCAGAGCGACGGCACCCCGTACTGGGTGTTCCTCGCCCTGGCCTTCCTGGCGGGCCTCGGCGGCGGCAACTTCTCCTCGTTCATGCCCTCGACGAGCCTCTTCTTCCCGAAGCGGCGGCAGGGTACGGCCCTCGGCATCCAGGCGGGGATCGGGAACTTCGGCGTCAGCCTCGTCCAGTTCCTGACGCCGTGGGTGATCGGCTTCGGGCTCGTCGGGACCATGCAGACGACCGACAAGGGCGAGCAGGTGTGGCTCCAGAACGCGGTGCTGATCTGGATCCCGTTCGTCCTCTTCTTCTCGATCTTCGCCTGGTTCCGGCTTCGCAGCGTCCCTGTCCGCGCGAACGTGCGCGAGCAGTTCGACATCTTCCACGAGAAGCACACCTGGCTCATGACCTCGCTCTACGTGATGACGTTCGGCTCCTTCTCGGGGTTCGCGGCGACGTTCCCGCTCCTGATCAAGGAGGTCTACGGCGGTTTCGACGACGCTCCCGATCCGCTCACGTATGCGTTTCTCGGTCCCCTCGTCGGTTCCATCGCGCGGGTCGCTGCCGGGCCGCTCTCGGATCGATTCGGCGGGGCGCGGCTGACCCAGATCTCGGGCATCGGCCTCCTCGCCTTTGCGATCGCGACGTCATTCTTCGTCACCCCGGACTCGACGGACTCCTTCCTGTGGTTCGTGCTCGGAATGCTCGGTCTCTTCCTGTTCTCGGGGATCGGGAATGCGTCGACGTTCAAGCAGATGCCGATGATCTTCCCGCCGCGCCAGGCGGGCGGCGTGATCGGCTGGACGGCGGCGATCGCCGCCTTCGGCCCGTTCCTCTTCAGCGTGCTGATCGCGGTCGTCATCTCCGCCGCCGGCGATCCGATCCCGTTCTTCATCGGCGCCGCCGTCTTCTACGCGATCAACATCGCGATCAACTGGTGGTACTACAAGCGCAAGGGCGCCGAGAGGCCCTGCTAGCGGCTGACGGCCCGCCGCGGCGGAGGGGCCGGCTCGGCCTCCGCGGCGGAACAGCCGGCTCGGCCGGCCGTGACCCGCGCTGAAGCGGCCCGGCGGGCCGCGGTCACGGTCTGGGTCGTGGGGCGGGAGGAGCCTGCCCCTGCGCGCCAGGCCGTCGCAGGCCTCGAATCCGTAGATTCTACGGATGCGCCGTCCGTAGGAAGCACGAACACTGGGGTTGCGTCCTGCGACGGAAGGAGCGCCGTGCCCGGTGGTCTGCATCTCCATCGCCCTCACCCGCTGGCCTGGCTGAGGCGGTCCGAGCAGGGAACGCGCGATCGCGTCGCGTCGCCCGGACGCCTCTCGAAGGCCTACGGCGAGTGGCTCGATCGGGGCTGGTTCCTCGACTGGCTCGACGAGGGCTGCCCGCCGACCGCGAGGCTCGTGATCCATGAGCGGCAGCACGCGGTCGACTGGCGGGCCTTCCTCGTCCACATGACCGCGTCCTCGACTGCGTTGCATCCACGCGACTGGGCGGTGTTCGAGCGGTCGTTTCACAGCCTCTGTGCGCATCAGCCCGTGCACGTCCCCGAGCGGACGTACGGAGCGGTGGCCCACTGGCTGCTCGAGCACTACGACCCGCACCGGGCCGGCCCGGACCTGAGCACCGCAGCCGCTCCCGCCGAGTAGCGGGCGTCCCCGGGCGTCCCGCGCCGCCGCTCAGGCGTCGGCCGGATCGGTCGCGAGCTGCTCGTCGTCTGCCCTCGGCGTGCCGAGCCCGAGCAGCGTGTGGATGATCATGAGCTGACCGGCGTGCCGGATCTGAACCGTCGAGAGCGAGACGCGGCGGCGGCCCTGCGCGGTCGGTAGGACGAGCTCGGCACCCGTTTCGCGCTCGTACCCCTCCTCGTGGAGCTCCGCGCTCGAGCACAGGAGCTCACAGAGGCTGCAGCCGTCGGCGTGGGAGTGCGGCAGGATCTCGCTGCAGTGACGTCCGATCGCGTCCTGTGCCGTGATCCCCGTGAGCTGCTCGAGTGGAGAGTTCCAGGTGATCACGCGCAGCTCGTGGTCGACGGCGAAGAGGGGATCGCTCGAGGCGAGCAGGAGACCCCGGTCTGAGCCGGCGACGGCGAAGCCGGGAGGAACGGTAGGCGTCGTTGCTGCCCGCAGCAGCCAGACGCCGGCGAGGAGGCACACGACCGTGGCGACGAGGAGACCGACGAAGCCGAGCGTGTAATGGCCGCTCGCGTCCTTGACGATGCCGACGAAGATCGGCGGGAAGAAGCCTCCGAGGCCGCCGGCGGCGCCGACGATGCCTCCCGCGGCACCGGCGTTCTGCGGGAACTCGGTCGCCACGAGCTTGAAGACGGCGCCGTTGCAGGCGCCGAAGAAGCAGGCGAGCGAAAGGCAGGCGACCGTGATCGGAATGATGCGGGGATTCGGTGCGAGCGCTGCGAGCATGGCCGAGTCGACGGCGATGCCGGCGAACGAGAGGACGAGGACGGGGTACGCGCCAAACCGGTCGGCGAGCGCTCCGCCCACCGGACGGGCGATCGTCGCCGCGATCGTGAAGCCGGCTGCGCGCAGGCCGGCGTCGACGAGCGAGTAGCCGAACCAGTCCCCGAGCAGCTTCGGGAGGATCAGCGACATGGCGACGAAGCCGCCGAAGGCGACGAAGTAGAAGTAGGCCAGCCGCCAGAGGCGCATTCCCGAGCGGAGCACGTCGCGGTAGCGCCCGGACTGCGCCCGGCGGGGCGCGTCCCTCGCCAGGAGCGCGAAGCCGGCGGCCGCCGCGAGCAGGATCGCTCCCACCGTCCAGCCGAGCGCGGGCCGGCCGAACGAGTTCACGACTCCCGGCACCGAGAAGGCGGC
The DNA here is from genome assembly GCA_046330455.1 of Gaiellales bacterium. Lineage (GTDB taxonomy): Bacteria > Actinomycetota > Thermoleophilia > Gaiellales > Gaiellaceae > CAVQXR01. The sequence continues at coordinate 62,923 of JAXLSU010000013.1, read as the reverse complement.
CACGGCCGACCCGATGTTGCCCACGCCGTAGACACCGAGCGCGAAGCCCTGGCGCTCCTTCTTGTACCAGCCGGCGACGAAGGGAACGCCGACGGCGAAGGACGAGCCGGCGATCCCGAGCAGGAACCCGACCCCGAGTAGCGCCGCATAGCTCTCCGCGTAGCCGAACAGGACTGCCGGCAGCGCGGAGAGGGCGAGCAGGATCGTGAACACCCGGCGGCCGCCGTACCGGTCGGTGAGCGCGCCGACCGGGAGGCGCAGCAGCGAGCCGAGGATGACGGGAACCGCGGTCAGGAGCAGCGCCGCGGTGCTCGAGAGGCCGAGGTCATCCTCGAACTTCGTCGCCAGCGGAGCGATCAGGCCGAAGGTGCAGAAGCAGAGCCCGAAGGCGAGCGTGGCGAGCGCGAGGTTACGCGCTGCTCCCGCGCCGTCGGATCCGCCCACACGCGCGGTGAGAGGCGCCGTACCGACGGCCGTATCGCTCATCGCGCCTGATCATACTGACCGGGCAGATCGCTCCATCCCTCCCGCTCTGCCCGCACGCAGGTCGCCGCTCGCCCGGAGGGAGGTCAAGCCGTGTACACGTTCGCGGGGCTGTAGGCTCTCCCCGTGGCCCTCGATCCCCAGTGCGTCCCGTACCTCGCAAAGGCCGCTCCCGTGGACGAGCTGTCGGTCGACGAGGCACGCCGCACGATCGAGGCGGGCGCGCCGATCCTGTTCGGCGAGCCGGACGGAGTGGGCGCCGTCGTCGATCGGACGCTTCCCGGGCCTGTGCCGGTGCGGATCTACGAGCCGCCGGGGCCGGCGCGCGAACTGCCCGTGCTCGTGTACTTCCACGGTGGCGGGTGGGTGTACGGAAGCCTCGACACCCACGACGGCGTCTGCCGGGCCCTCTGCGCCCGCACGCCGTGCCTCGTCGTCGCCGTCGACTATCGCCTGGCTCCGGAGCATCGCTTCCCCGCGGCCGTCGAGGACGCCTGGATCTCAACCGCGTGGGTCGCCGAGCATGCGCGCTCCCTGGGCGGCGATCCGGAGCGGATCGCCGTCGGCGGCGACTCCGCGGGAGGGAACCTCGCCGCGGTGATCGCGCTGCGGGCGCGAGACCACGGGCTCGAGCTCCGTCACCAGCTGCTCGTGTACCCGGTGACCGACTCCGATTTCGACACGCCCTCGTACGTCACGAATGCCGAGGGCTACGGGCTCACCCGGTCGGCGATGCGATGGTACTGGGATCACTATCTCGGGCCGGACGGCGACCGGAACGACCCCGAGGCCGCTCCCCTACGCGCTCCCGACCTCGCGGGCGTCGCCCCCGCGTTCGTGCTCACGTGCGAGTACGACCCGCTGTGTGACGAGGGCGAGGCGTACGCCGCCCGGCTCGAGGCGGCCGGCGTCGCCGTCCGTCTTGCCCGCTACGACGGGCTCATTCACGGGTTCATCCGCATGGCCGCGGTCTTCGACCGCACCCGGAACGCGCTCGACGAGTGCGCCGCGGTGCTCCGCGGCGCCTTCGCGACTCCGGGCGGGTAACGCAGGGCGTGGGGGAGGGGCGGGCCCCGGCCTGCCCTGAAGCGACGGGCGTGCCGGGAAGCGGCCGGGCAGACCGGTTCGCGACGTGGCCTCTTGCTCATGTTACTGAAGCCTTGCTGATGTAGTAAGGTTGCCCTCACATCAAGGGATCGACTTCCTCCCGGGGAGGCAACGCTCTGTTTGCGAACTACCTGATCGGTCTGCGCGAGGGCCTCGAGGCCGCCCTGGTCGTCGGGATCCTCGTCGCCTATCTCGTCAAGTCGGGGAGAAGCGACCTGCTGTGGCGGATCTGGGCCGGCGTCGCAGTCGCGATCGCCGTGAGCCTCGGGTTCGGTGCGTTGCTGACCTACGGGCCGCGGGGGCTGACGTTCGAGGCGCAGGAGCTGATCGGCGGCCTGCTCTCGATCGTCGCCGTGGGGCTCGTGACCTGGATGATCTTCTGGATGGCGCGTCGGGCGCGCGGCCTCTCACACGAGCTGCGCCTGGAGGCAGATCGCGCCGCCGACGCAAGCGTCTGGGCGCTCGTCCTGGTCGCGTTCCTCGCGGTCGGGCGCGAGGGGCTGGAGACGGCGCTCTTTCTCTGGGCGGCGACACGGGCGGCGACCGCAGAGGGAGCGAGCAACATCCAGCCGCTCCTCGGCGCAGCGCTCGGTCTCGCAACCGCGACGGTGATCGGCTACCTCATCTACCGCGGCGCCATCCGCCTGAATCTCGGGCGGTTCTTTGCCTGGTCGGGTGGCTTCCTCGTCGTGGTGGCGGCCGGGGTGCTCTCCTACGGCATCCACGATCTGCAGGAGGCCCGCTTCCTGCCCGGCCTGAACAACCTCCTCTTCGACGTCTCCGACACGATCGACCCGGGCTCCTGGTACGGGACGATGCTCAAGGGGATCTTCAACTTCTCGCCTGCGACGACCAAGCTCGAGGCCGCTGCCTGGGCGCTCTACCTCGTACCCGTGATGGTGCTGTTCATCCGCACGGTGCGGAGGCCGTCTGCCGCCTCGACGCGTTCCTCGACTCCATCCACCTCGAAGGGGGTTCCCTCGTGACGATTCCGGCCCTGGGACGAACCGCGCTCATCGCGTCTAGCCTCGTCGGGCTCCTGCTTGCGGGCTGTACGACGGACAACAGCCCGAGCGGTGACGCGATTGCCGTCCAGTCCGGGTCGGATACCTGCGACCTGTCGACGACGGAGACGCCTGCGGGGACCGTGACGTTCCGGGTCGAGAACACCGGCTCGGAAGTGACCGAGTTCTACCTCCTTGCCGAGGACGGTCTTCGCATCGTCGGTGAGGTCGAGAACATCGGTCCCGGCCTGACACGCGACCTCGTCGTCCTCGCACCGGACGGTCGCTACGTCACCGCCTGCAAGCCGGGAATGAAGGGCGACGGCATCCGCGCCGACTTCACGGTGACGCCGTCGGATGCGAACCTCACGCCGGTCGGCGACGAGGCGAAGCTCATCGCGCAGGCGAACACGAACTACGCCGCCTACGTCAAGGACCAGTCGGCGCAGCTGCTCGCAAAGACGGAGCGCTTCGTCGAGCTCGTGAAGGCCGGCAAGGACGACGAAGCGCGCGCGCTCTACCCGGTGGCGCGGACGCACTGGGAGCGGATCGAGACCGTCGCCGAGTCCTTCGGAGATCTCGATCCGCGGATGGACGCACGCGAGGCCGATCTGGAGCAGGGTCAGGTCTGGACCGGCTGGCACGTGCTCGAGAAGGACCTATGGCCCGCTCGTGCGGTCGGCTATACCCCGCTGACGCAGGCGGAACGGGCCCGAATCGCGGATCAATTGCTCGCCGACACCCGCACGCTCGACGCGCGTGTCCGGGAGCTCTCGTACACGGCCGACCAGATCGCAAACGGCTCGCGCGGCCTGCTCGAGGAGGTGGCGACGGGAAAGGTCACGGGCGAGGAGGAGTACTGGTCCCGGACCGACCTCTGGGACTTCCAGGCGAACGTCGACGGCGCGCGAGTCGCCTTCGAGGGGCTGCGCGCGCTGGTCGAGCGCAAGGATCCGGAGCTCGCCAACGAGATCGCGAGCGAGTTCGACGACCTCCAGCAGCTGCTCGATCAGCATCGCAGGGGGGAAGGGTTCGTGACCTACGACGAGCTCACTCCCGCCCAGGTGAAGGCCCTATCGGACGCGGTCAACGCGCTCTCCGAGCCGTTGTCCCGCCTGACCGCCGTGGTCGTGGGATGAACGGGCGCCGGCTCAGCCGTCGTGACGTCCTGATCGGGGGGCTCGGCCTCGTCGCCGCCGGCGGGGTCGCCGCCGGCATCGGGCGGGCGGTCTCGGGCGACGACGACAGCACGCCCACCTCGACGGCGTACAGCTTCTACGGCCCGCACCAGCCCGGCATCGTCACCCCGGCGCAGGACCGCATGCATTTCGCCGCTTTCGACGTGATCACCGATTCGCGAGCGGAGCTGCAGGAGCTGCTGCGCGCGTGGACCGTTGCCGCTGCCCGCATGATGGAGGGCGAGGCTGCCGGTGAGATCGGCCCGACATCGGGTCCCTACGATGCCCCGCCCGACGACACGGGCGAAGCGATCGGGCTGCCGCCCGCGGGCCTCACACTCACCTTCGGGTTCGGTCCCTCGCTGTTCGACGACCGTTTCGGTCTCGCGGCGCAGAAGCCTCAGGCCCTCGAGCGGCTGCCGCATTTCCCGGGCGACAACCTCGATCCTGCGCGAAGCGACGGCGACCTCTGCGTGCAGGCCTGTGCCGATGATCCGCAGGTCGCGGTTCACGCTGTCCGTAACCTCGCCCGCATCGGCTTCGACACCGTTGCCGTCCGCTGGTCGCAGCTCGGCTTCGGTCGCACCTCGTCGACGACGACGGCCCAGGTCACCCCGCGTAACCTCTTCGGATTCAAGGACGGCACGGCGAACATCAAGGCCGAGGAGGTGGACGCCCTCGCGACCCACGTGTGGGTCGGGGAACCGGGCTGGCTGCAGGGCGGTAGCTACCTGGTCTCGCGTCGCATCAACATGACGATCGAGACCTGGGACCGCCAGACGCTGCGCGACCAGGAGACGATCATCGGCCGCTCGAAGGCCGAGGGCGCTCCGCTCTCCGGCGGTGACGAGTTCACGCCCGCCGACTTCGCGGCCGAGGGTCGCGAGACCACACTCATCGATCCACGGTCACATCTCTCGCTCTCGCACCCGGAACACAACGAGGGCTTCCGCATTCTTCGGCGCGGTTACAACTTCGTCGACGGCAGCAACCAGCTCGGGCGTCTCGATGCGGGGCTCTTCTTCGTCGCCTTCCTCAACGACCCCCGAACCCATTACATCCCGTTGCAGACGGAGCTCGCGAAGAACGACCTGCTCTCCGAGTACCTGCAGCACACGGGCTCCGGCCTCTTCGCCGTCCCGCCGGGTACCGAGCCCGGCGGTTACGTGGGCGACACGCTCCTCTCCTAGCCGGAGCGCGATGCGCCTTCACGCGGTGGGCGCCGGGCGTCGTCGAGGGGCGGGAGCATGTCCGCCCGGGCTTCGCCGAACCCGGCGCAGGGACTCCTAGAGCAGCCCGCGGCGCCGTGCCTCTGCGACCGCCTCGAGCTGTGAGTGGCAGCCGAGCCGGTCGAGGATCGAGCTGATGTGGTTGCGGACGGTCGCCTCGGAGAGCGCGAGCCGGCCGGCGATCTGCCCGGCGCGAAAGCCCTCGGCGAGCAGCGAGAGGATCTCGCGCTGGCGCCCGGTGAGCGGGTCGGGGGCTCCCGGCTCCCCGGTGCGTGCCGCCTCGCGTTCGGGCGCGAGCTCCCGGAGCGTGTGCACGATCATCCGCTCGCCGCCGACGTCGAGCGTCAGCGTCGACGCGGTGACCCGGCGGCGGTTGCCCTCGGGCCCGACGGTGATCACAGCGGTGGGCGGGGCCTCACCGCGCTCGAGCGCGAGCACGACCGAGCACTCGGGCGAGCAGATCGGGCACCCGTCGGGGCCCGTGCCGCGCAGAACCGCCCAGCAGGGGCGACCGATCGCCTCGGCAGCACGGATCCCGGTGAGCTCCTCGGCCGCCTCGTTCCACGAGAGCACGGTCCGGTCGACGTCGACCGAGAACGCGGCCGAGTCGGCCTGGACGAGCCGCGGGCGGCCGGGGTCCCACTGCCCGTCCACGTCTTTCGTGCGCTTTCGCACGACACTCACCCAATTGAAGGTACGGGTCGCGGCGAGGGCTTTCCTGATGAAAGTTGGTCATGAACAGAATTGATCACGTCACGGCCGGCGGGGAGTCGTATCTTCGAGCGCAACGAGATGGTCGGAGCAGCCGTGACGGCAGAGGCAGAGATCGACGGGTACCGGCGAGGGCGCCGGGTCCGTTGCCGTCGTTCGCCCGACCTTCGTCCGATGACAACGCGCGGCAGGGGAGGGTGCAGTCGTGGCTAGATGCGCTCGGCTGCCGCGCCTGCTCGTCCTTGCGGTGCTGCTGCTGCTCGCCGCCGGCGTCGGGCAGGCGCGTGCGGCATCGGCCGACGAGGGCGAGCAGCTCTTCCAGCAGAGCTGCGCCTCGTGCCACACGATCGGCGGCGGCGATACCGTCGGCCCGGATCTCGCCGGGGTGCTCGACCGGAGCGATCGCGAGTTCGTGAAGCAGTTCATCCTGGCTCCCGACGCGATGATCGCCGCCGGCGACCCGACGGCGACGGCGCTGCTCGAGAAGTACGGCGTCCCGATGCCGAACCTCGGCCTCACCGAGGATCAGGTCGCGTCGCTGATCGCATACCTCGAGGCGGCGGGCGGGACGGCCGGAGGCGGAGGATCGACGACGACCACCCCAGCTACGACGACCCCGGCAGAGACGACGCCCGCAACGACGACGCCGGCGGCCGTGGCCGGTAACGCTGCCGCAGGGCACGACCTCTTCACCGGTTCGACGCAGTTCGCCAACGGTGGGCCGCCGTGCATGTCGTGCCACACGATCGCCGGGCTATCGGGCCTCGGCGGCGGAAACGTCGGCCCGGTTGCGGATCTCACGAACGCCGCTGCGAAGTACGGCGGCGAGGCGGGGCTGACCGGCGTCCTGACGACGATCGCGTTCCCGACCATGCAGCCGATCTTTGCGAATCAGCCTCTGACGCCACAGGAAGTCGCAGACCTGGTCGCATTCATCGCCGCCGCTCCGCAGCAGGGAGCGGCCGCCACCAGCTCGACCGGCAAGTTCATCGGCCTGGCCTTTGCCGTGATCGGCGGGCTGGTCCTTCTCTCACTAGTCGTCTGGCGCCGCCGGCTGATCGCCGTTCGCCGGCCCCTCGTCAGCCGCTCGACCTCTCGGCACAGCTAAAGGAGACCCCGTGGGCTGGATCAAGGACCTGATCGACCCGAAGACCCGTGAGTGGGAGGAGTTCTACCGGAACCGGTGGCAGCACGACAACGCGGTCAGGTCCACCCACGGCGTCAACTGCACGGGCGGCTGCTCGTGGATGGTGTACGTCAAGGACGGGATCGTCACCTGGGAGATGCAGGCGCTCGACTACCCGATGCTCGAGCCGGGCCTGCCGCCCTACGAGCCGCGCGGCTGCCAGCGCGGCATCTCGGCTTCCTGGTACGTGTACAGCCCGATCCGGGTCAAGTACCCGTACATCCGGGGCGCGCTCGCCGAGCTGTGGCGAGAGGCGCGCGAGCACCACGCGAACCCCGTCGACGCCTGGAAGTCGATCGTGAGCGACGAGACGAAGCGGGAGCGCTACCAGCGCGCGCGCGGGAAGGGAGGCTTTCGCCGGACGAGCTGGGACGAGGTGCTCGAGATCGTCGCGGCCTCGTGCCTGCACACGGCCGAGCAGTGGGGGCCGGACAGGGTCTTCGGCTTCTCGCCGATCCCGGCCATGTCGTACCTCTCGTACGCCGGCGGATCGCGCTTCCTGCAGCTCTTCGGCGGCGTCAACATGAGCTTCTACGACTGGTACGCAGACCTCCCGAACGCCTTCCCGGAGATCTGGGGCGACCAGACCGACGTCTGCGAGAGTGCCGACTGGTTCAACTCGAAGTACATCGTGGCGATGGGGTCGAACCTGAACATGACCCGCACGCCGGACGTCCACTTCATCTCGGAGGCCCGCCACGAAGGCGCGAAGTTCGTGGTCATGGCTCCGGACTTCAGCCAGGTCGCGAAGTACTCGGACTGGTGGATCCCCGTCCAGGCCGGACAGGACACGGCGCTCTGGCTCGCGGTCGTGCACGTGATCCTGAAGGAGTTCTACGCCGACCGCCAGGTCCCGTACTTCGTCGACTACCTCAAGCGGTACACCGACACGCCGTTCCTCGTCGAGCTCGTGAAGGACGGCGAGACCTACCAGCCCGCACAGTTCCTGCGCGCCGAGCGCGTCTCCCGCTACGCGGAGACCGAGAACGGGAACTGGAAGATGCTCCTCTGGGACGAGGGAAGCGGCGAGATCCGGATGCCGAAGGGCTCCGTCGGGTTCCGCTGGGAGCAGAAGCCGGGGAACTGGAACCTGAAGCTCGAGGACGGTCTCGACGACTCCCCGCTCGACCCGATCCTCTCCTTCCTCGGGCTCGACGACGCAGAGGTCGCAGACGTCGGCTTCCACGAGTTCGCCGAGGCGCGCACGTACGTGCGCGGGGTTCCGGCCCGGACGGTCGAGACGGTCGACGGGGAGCGCGTCCTCGTCGCGACCGTGTTCGACCTGCTGATGGCGCAGATGGGCGTCGGTCGAGGGCTTCCGGGCGAGTACGCCGAGAGCTACGACGACCTCGTCCCCTACACGCCGGCCTGGCAGGAGTCGCGAACGCACATCGGCCGCGACACCGTCCTGCAGCTCGCCCGCGAGTTCGCCGCGAACGCCGAGGCGACCGGGGGCAAGTCGATGATCATCATCGGCGCCTCGATCAACCACTGGTACAACAACAACCTCTCCTACCGCGCCCCGATCACGGCGCTGATCCTGTGCGGGTGCTGCGGGGTCAACGGCGGCGGGATGAACCACTACGTCGGTCAGGAGAAGCTGACGCTCACCGCCCCGTGGACGAGCCTCGCGCTCGGCCTCGACTGGCAGAAGCCGCCGCGCCTCCAGCAGTCGCCGACGTGGCACTACGTGCACTCCGACCAGTGGCGCTACGAGGGCGAGTTCACCGAGTACGCGCCGGTGCCGCCGAAGACGGAGTGGGCGAACGGCCACGCGATGGATCTCGAGGCGAAGGCCGTGCGCATGGGCTGGATGCCGTTCTACCCGCAGTTCGACCGGAACCCGATCAAGCTCGTGAACGAGGCGGCGAACGACGGCGCGTCGACGCCGGAGGAGATCCTGAAGTGGGTCGGCGATCACGTCGCGGACGGCTCGGTGAAGCTCGCGGTCGATGATCCCGACGCCGAGGAGAGCTGGCCGCGGGTCTGGATCATCTGGCGCGGCAACGCGCTCATGTCGAGCGCGAAGGGGCACGAGTTCTTCCTTCGCCACTACCTCGGGACGCACGACAGCGTCGTCGCCGACGAGCGCGCCGAGGGCACCGTGAAGACGATCACGTTCCGTGAGCCGGCGCCGCGCGGGAAGATGGACCTCTGCGTCGACATCAACTTCCGGATGGACACCTCGGCGCTCTACTCGGACATCATCCTCCCGACCGCGACCTGGTACGAGAAGAACGACCTCAACACGACCGACCTCCACTCGTTCATCCATCCCCTCTCGGCGGCCGTACCGCCCGTGTGGGAGTCGAAGACCGACTGGGAGATCTTCAAGGCGCTCGCGAAGAAGGTGAGCGAGCTCGCACCGTCGGCGCTCGGCTCGGGGAGGGTGCGGGACATCGTCGCCTCTCCGCTCCAGCACGACACACCCGACGAGCTCGCCCAGCCGCAGGTCGCCGACTGGCGGCTCGGCGAGTGCGAGGCGATCCCGGGCAAGACGATGCCGCACCTGCGGCTCGTCGAGCGCGACTACGAGAACCTCTACAACCGCTTCATCTCGCTCGGCCCGCGGATCCGGGAGGACGGCATCAGCGGGCACGGCGTTCACATCCCGGTGGAGAGGTTCTACGACGAGCTGCTCGACAACCCGGTGGGCGGCTCGCCGGACCCGCGCCACCATCGCTGCGTCGAGTGGGGCGGGCAGCGCTACCCGAGCGTCGAGGATGCCCTCGATGCCGCGAACGCCCTGCTCTACCTCGCTCCCGAGACGAACGGCGAGGTCTCCTACGAGGCGTTCAAAGCCGAGGAGGAGCGTACGGGCCTCACGCTGCGCGACATGGCCGAGAACACGAGGAACGTGCGGATGACCTTCGGCGACCTGCTCGCACAGCCGCGCCGGACGCTGATCAGCCCGTGCTGGACGGGGATGGTGAACGACGGCCGCGCCTACGCCGCCTGGTGCATGAACGTCGAGCGGCTGATGCCGTGGCGCACCCTGGGCGGGCGGCAGCACCTGTACGTCGACCATCCCTGGTACCTCGACTTCGGGGAGCACCTGCCGACCTACAAGCCGAAGCTGAACCCGAGGCGCACAGGCGACATCGTGAACAGCCCGTCGGGTGATCCGGGCTCGCTCGTCCTCAACTTCATCACGCCGCACGGCAAGTGGCACATCCACTCGACCTACGGCGACAACCACCGGATGATGACCCTCTCGCGCGGCATCGAGCCCTGCTGGCTGAACGACAAGGACGCCGAGCGGGCCGGGATCGTCGACAACGACTGGGTCGAGGTCTTCAACGACAACGGAGCGATGGTCACGCGTGCGGTCGTCAGCGCCCGCGTCCAGCCCGGAACGTGCATGGTCTACCACTCGCCCGAGCGAACGCTGTCGATCCCGAAGTCGCAGGTTCGCGGCGGCCGGCGCGGCGGTGGTCACAACAGCCTGACGAGGACGCGCATCAACCCGGTCGAGCTGGCCGGCGGCTATGCGCAGTTCACCTACGGGTTCAACTACTGGGGGCCGATCGGCGTGTTCACGCGAGACACGTACGCCGTCGTCCGCAAGCTCGAGCGACTGGAGTGGTGATGGCCGACCAGGGCGGAGGGAGGCAGAAGATGGACATCCGCGCACAGGTCTCGATGGTGTTCCACCTCGACAAGTGCATCGGCTGCCACACGTGCTCGATCGCGTGCAAGAACATCTGGACCGACCGCAAGGGCTCCGAGTACATGTGGTGGAACAATGTCGAGACGAAGCCGGGCACCGGCTATCCGACCGCGTGGGAGGACCAGGAGGAGTACCGGGGCGGCTTCGAGAAGGAGCGGGGCAAGCTGCGCCTGAAGCTCCAGAGCCGCGGCGGGACGCTCGGGAACATCTTCGCGAACCCGCGCCTGCCGACGATCGACGACTACTACGAGCCCTGGACGTACGACTTCGACCACCTGTTCAACGCGCCCGAGACCGACGATCAGCCGACTGCCCGGCCGATCTCGATGATCACCGGCGAGCCGATGGACATCGAGGCGGGCCCGAACTGGGACGACGACCTCGGGGGCTCGCCGATCTACGCGGCCAACGATCCCAACCTCGAGGGGCTGACCGACGCGCAGCGCGAGCAGCTGAACGAGCTCCAGCGGCTGGTGTTCTTCTACCTGCCGAGGATCTGCAACCACTGCGTGAACCCGGCCTGTGTCGCGGCCTGTCCCGCCGGCGCCATCTACAAGCGCGGCGAGGACGGGATCGTGCTCATCAACCAGGAGAAGTGCCGGGCCTGGCGCATGTGCGTGTCGGGGTGCCCGTACAAGAAGACCTACTACAACTGGTCGACGGGCAAGTCGGAGAAGTGCATCCTCTGCTACCCGCGCCTGGAGAGCGGCCACGCTCCTGCCTGCTTCCACTCCTGCGTCGGGCGTATCCGCTATCTCGGTCTGCTCCTCTACGACGCGTCCCGGCTCCAGGAGGCGGCGGGCGCGGCCAACGAGGACCTCGTCGACGCGCACCGGGCGATCATCGCCGACCCGTTCGATCCCGAGATCATCGCCGCCGCCAAGGCGAACGGGATCCGGGACGACATGATCGCCTCGGCGCAGAAGTCGCCGGTCTACAAGTTCGTGAAGGAGTGGGGCCTCGCGCTGCCGCTCCACCCGGAGTTCCGGACGCTGCCGATGCTGTTCTACGTGCCTCCGATGCTTCCCGTGCTCGCGAGCCAGGGCGCCGGCGGCTACGAGACGACGAACGGCAACGGGAACGCGAACGGCGGGCCGCTGCCGGAGCTCTCGACCCTCGAGCAGGCGCGCCTGCCGATGCGGTACATGGCGAACCTCTTTAGCGCCGGCAACGAGGAGGTCGTGACCGCCGTCTACCGCAAGCTGTACGCGGTGCGGGTCCACATGCGGGGACAGAAGGTCGGGAATCTCCCGGCCGAGGATGTCGAGCAGGCGCTCGCCGAAGGCGGGACGACGGCGGAGGAGGCCGAGGCGATCTACCGGCTGACGTCGATGCCGACGTTCCAGGAGCGCTTCGTGATCCCGCCGCTCTCTCGCGAGATGGCGATCGAGTCGAGAATCGACCCGTTCACCCAGAAGCGCGAGGGCGGGTTCGGGTTTCGCTCGCCGGCCGAGAGGAGGTTCTGATCGTGGCCGATCGCGATCTGCTCCGCGCGTTCGCCGAGGCGCTCGCCTACCCCCACGGTCCGCTCGTGGCCGAGGTCGCGGCCTGCCAGGAGCAGACCGCCGAGGTGAGCCTCGAGGCGGCGGCGATGCTGGAGCCGTTCCGGGCTTTCGTCGAGACGGCGACGCTCGGTGAGCTCCAGGAGGCCTACACGAGGGCGTTCGACCTCGACACGATGTCGGACCTCGAGCCGACCTGCTACCCGTACGTCGGTCACCACCTGTTCGACGAGAACCCGAAGCGAAGCGCCTTCATCCTGGGCCTGAACGAGCGTTTTCGCCGGTACGGGTTCTCGCCCGACGGCGAGCTGCCAGACCACCTCGTCGTGATCCTGCAGTTTGGCGTCTCGTGTGACGACGACGAGCTCGTCGACGAGATCCTGAGCGACGCCGTCGTGCCGTCGCTACGCGGCATGGTCGGTCACCATCCGGCGACCGGCGAGCCCGGCACGGCACGGGAGCGCTACCAGCTCGTCCTGAGGGCGCTGCTCACGGTGCTCGAGGCGCAGGGCTACGAGACCGATGTCATGCCGATGGCCGGCCACCGGCACAGCGGCTGGGAGCACTAGGGAGGAGCGATGGACACCTTTTTGTGGGCGGTCATTCCCTATCTCGCCGTGCTGATCGCCGTCGTCGGCGGGGTGGCTCGTTACCGGTCCGATCGGTTCTCCTACTCGAGCCAGTCGTCGCAGCTGCTCGAGAACCGCGTCCTCTTCTGGGGCTCTGCCGCGTGGCACTACGGGATCCTCGTCGTGCTCGGCGGCCACGTCATCGCGCTGATGTTCTGGGACGCGTGGGCCACCGTGCTCTCGAGCCCGGCGCGCCTCTACTCGTTCGAGGTCGTTGGGCTCGCGTTCTCGATTCTTGCCTTCGTCGGGCTTGCGGTGCTGATGACGAGGAGGGTTGTCAACTCCCGGATCAGGGCGGTCACGTCGCCGATGGACTGGGTCGTGCTGCTGCTTCTGCTCGGCCAGGTCGGGCTCGGGATCTACGTTGCGACGAGCAACCGCTGGGGGGCGAACTGGTACATGGACACGGTCGTCCCCTGGCTGATCTCGCTGTTCAAGCTCCAGCCGGAGACGCAGTATCTGGCGGTGTTGCCGAACGTGATCCAGGCGCACGCCGTGATGGGCTTCTTCCTGATCGCGCTGTTCCCGTTCAGCAGGCTCGTGCATGTCGTGACCGTGCCGGTCGGATACCTGTGGCGCCCCTACCAGGTGGTGATCTGGAACCGGCGAGCGTCGCGCTGAGCTCCCGCTGCCCTGCCGGTGGACCCGGCACGGGGCAGGCCCGCAGGAGCTCGAGGGGGGAAGGCGGAAGGTGAGGGCCGGGAGACCGGCCCTCACCTTTGCGCGACCGAAGCCCGGCCGCGGCTGCCGAATGTCATCCAGCCCGCCCGGTCGTGGGGGCGAGGACTCGTCCGGCTCGCTCTCGCTCGTAGGGGCCGGGTCGCATCCGGCCCGCCCGACCGTCAGCCGCGGGGCTCCGGATAGATCGCGATCGGCTCGAGGTCGGCCGGAGAGCCGCCCGCGAGCTCGATCATCACCTTCAGCCGCGGCTCGGTGTCGAGGTAGTAGAACTCCGTCGAGGCCCCGATCCGGCCGCCCATCAGGACGTCCATTCCGAGCGCCCCGAGCTGCGAGCGGATCGTACGGGCCGTCTCGACGCTCGCCGGAAGCTCGCCGCCGGAGGGGCGGGACTGGCCGGGTGCCTGCTCCTCGGGGTCCCAGCCGACGAGGACGTGGTGGAGCCCCTCGCCCTTCTCGGCGAGGAACTCCGTGTAGAGGCTCTCCCCTTCGAGCGGCTGGATGAGCTCGAACCAGATCGGCCCGACCTGCACCTCGGCTCCGAGGAACGAGAACTGGGCCGGCTTCCCGCGCAGCTCGCCGCCGGTGAAGAAGGGCGGCCGGTACTCGTAGACATACCACGGGCCCCAGCCGAGGAGCTCGTGGTAGAGCTTCATGGTCGCCCACAGGTCCCGGACGACGACGCCGACCTGGGTCAGCGGGACAGGTTCACGATCGGTCATCAGGCGAGAAGCTCGTAGGCCGGGACGGTGAGGAACTCCGGGAAGTCGTCGCTCAGCGCGACCTGCTCGAAGACGGCCCGTGCCTCGGCGAAGCGCCCTCCCTCGTAGGCATCGGCGCCCACGAGCTCGCGGATCTTCGCCAGCTCCTCGTCGATCACGGTCTGGACCTCGTCGGCGGTGAAGTGCCCGTTCTTCACCCACTGCCAGACCTGCGAGCGTGAGATCTCGGCGGTCGCCGCGTCCTCCATGAGGTTGTAGATGGCGGCGGCGCCGGTGCCCCGAAGCCAGGACTCGATGTAGAGGAGCCCGACGTTGACGTTTGTTCGGAGCCCCGCCTCCGTGACCTCTCCGGGCGTCGACCGAACGTCGAGGATGTCCACGGCGCTCACCGAGACGTCCTCGCGGAGCCGCGAGACCTGGTTTGGCCGGTCGGCCAGGACCTCGTCGAAGATCGCGGTCGCGATCGGAACCAGGTCGGGGTGGGCGACCCAGGTGCCGTCGAAGCCGTCGCCCGCCTCGCGCACCTTGTCCTCGCGAACTTTCGCGAGCGCGACCTCGTTCACCTCGGGATCGCGGCGGCTCGGGATGAACGCGGCCATGCCGCCGATCGCGTGGGCGCCCCGCCGGTGGCAGGTCCTGACGAGCAGCTCGGTGTACGCCCGCATGAACGGTACGGCCATCGTCACCTGCGCCCGGTCGGGGAGCACGAAGTCGGGCCGGTCGCGGAACTTCTTGATCACGCTGAAGATGTAGTCCCAGCGGCCGGCGTTCAGGCCGGCCGAGTGCTCGCGCAGCTCGTAGAGGATCTCGTCCATCTCGAACGCGGCGAGGATCGTCTCGATCAGCACCGTCGCCTTGACCGACCCCTGCGGGATCCCGAGCGCGTCCTGGGTGTGGCAGAACACGTCGTTCCAGAGCCGGGCCTCGAGGTGCGACTCGAGCTTCGGCAGGTAGAGGAACGGCCCGAGCTCCCGGTCGAGCAGCTCGCGCGCGTTGTGGAAGGCGTAGAGGCCGAAGTCGAAGAGGCTGCCCGAGACGGGGTCTCCGTCGACGAGGACGTGCTTCTCGACGAGGTGCCAGCCGCGAGGCCTGATCAGGAGCAGGGCCGTCTCGTCGTTCAGCCGGTAGCTCTTCTCCGGCGTGTCGAGGGAGATCGTGCGGCGTACCGCATCACGGCAGTTCACCTGTCCCTCGACGCAGTTCGCCCAGGTCGGCGAGCTCGCGTCCTCGAAGTCGGCCATGAACACCCGGGCCCCCGAGTTGAGGGCGTTGATCATCATCTTCCGCTCGACGGGCCCGGTGATCTCGCAGCGGCGATCCTGGAGTGGGGACGGAACCGGAGCCACGCGCCAGTCGCCGTCGCGGACGCTCGCCGTCTCCGCGAGGAAGTCGGGGAGCTCCCCGGCGGCGATGCGGGCCTGTCTCCCAGCGCGCAGGGCGAGGAGCTCCCGCCGGCGCGGGTCGAAGGCTCGCTGGAGGGCCGCGACGAAGGCGAGCGCCTCCTCGGTCAGGATCTCGTCAGCCCTGCCCTCGACGGACCCAAGGATCTCGACTCCCTGCGGCATGCCGGGATCCTACCGGCGGCCCTGTCCGGGCCGGATGAGATCCGGCCCCTACAGGAGCAGGGGGTGTGGGACGGCGTTGCGTCGTGGGGTGCGGGGGTCGGACTGCAGCGTGGGGGTAGGGGCGGGATCTCATCTGCCCGTGTGTGACGGGTGCCGATCGGGCAGAGGGTGGCGGGGCAGGATTGCATCGTGGGGACTTGATCGTGGGGTTGTAGGGGCGGGATCTCATCCCGCCCGCTCACGATCCGGCGGTTCGACCCCGGTCTGCGCCGCCGATTACGCCCGATCCTGAGATGATCGGCGGGATGGGGGCTGTCGGGCTCGCCGTTGCGGCCGGGATCTCGTTCGGGGCGCTTGGCCCGGCCCTTCGCCACGGGCTGACGCGCGTGCGCGACGCGGAGCTCGGTGCGCTCGTCAGCCTCGTCGTCGGTCTTGCCGTCGCGCTCGTCGCGGCGGGTGTCGAAGGCTCACTCGCTCGTTTCGACGCCGGCCAGGCCTGGCCGTTTCTCGTGCTCGGCCTCTTCGTGCCCGGGGTGTCCCAGGTGTTCTTCGTACGGGCGATCCGCGACATCGGCTCCTCGCGCACGCTGATCCTGACCGGGATGGTGCCGCTGATCGCCGCTTTCGCGGCAATCCTCTTCCTCGACGAGCCGTTTCGGCTGGCGCTCGTGCTCGGGACGCTCCTCATCGTGTCCGGCGGCCTCGTGCTCAGCTGGGAGCGGACGCGGCCGGAGGACTGGAGGAGTGTCGGCATCTTCTGGGCCCTCGGCGGCGTCGCCCTGTACGCGACCCGTGACGTCGTCTCCCGCTGGATCAGCGACAGCCGCGAGGTGCCACCGCTCCTGGCCGCCGCGTGCCTGCTCGCGGGCGCGTCGCTCCTCGTGCTCCTCCTGCTCGCCGTCCTGCGCGGGCCGCGTCCGCTGGCTCTCCAGGTCGGCTCGGGCGCACGGTACTTCCTCCTCTCGGGCCTGGCGATGGGTGCGGCCTACTGCTTGCTGCTCAGCGCCTTCGCTCGCGGCAAGGTCACGATCGTCTCGCCGCTCAACGCGACCTATGCTCTCTGGGGCGTCCTGATCGCGGCGGTCGTCATGCGTCAGGGAGAGGCGATCACACGGCGCCTCGTCCTGGCGGCCCTACTGACCGTCGCCGGTGCCGCCGTCGTGGCCGCGACGCGCTGACGGCGGCTTCGCCGCTTGGGGTGCGGCCCTTGGCAGGCCGCGGCGCTTCGCGGCCTGGCACCTGCGGTGCGGCCGCTGCTGCGCGGCGAAGCTTCGCCGCCTTGCCGGGTGCGGCCCTTGGGGCCGCGGTGCTTCGCGGCCTGGCACCTGCGGTGACGGCCGCTGCGCGGCGGCTTCGCCGCCTTGCCGGGTGCGGCCCTTAGGGCCGCGAGACCTGGTGCTTCGCGGCCTGGCACCTGCGGTGCTACGGCCGCTGCGCGGCGGCTTCGCCGCCTTTGCCGGGTGCGGCCCTTGGGGCCGCGGTGCTTCGCGGCCTGGCACCTGCGGTGCGGCCGCTGCGCGGCGGCTTCGCCGCCTTGCCGGTGCGGCCCTTCCAGGGGCCGCGGCGCTTCGCGGCCTGGCACCTGCGGTGCGGCCGCTGCGCGGCGGCTTCGCCGCCTTGCTATGCAGCGTGGACGGTCTGCTCGCTGCCGGCGATCCGGACCCCCACCTCCAGGCGTCCACGGTCGGCGAGCCACTCCTCGAGCGCGTCGACGAGGTCGTGGACGAGACGGTCGGGGTCCTCGTGACTGTCGTGGACGACGACCTCGAACCGGCCGGTCGCCCGAATCGGGCGGCCGGTGATCCCGCGGACGGCGAGGGCCTGGGCGAGATCGAGCGCCTCCGGGCCCGGGAGGGGGCCGATCCTGATCGGGGCCGCCATCCTATCGCCCCCCGGAGAGCGCCGTCCGGCGTACGGCGGGTCGGTGAAGCTGCTCGTCGAGGCCATCGAGCGGGAAGTCGGCGCGCAGCAGGATCCGCTGCTCGTGCGCAAGGACGCGCTCGATCGCGGCCAGTGGAACGATCGTCTGCCGTTCACAGAACAGCCCGCTGCGGACGACGACCGAGGCCGGCCGTCCACAGCGGCCGTGACGTAGCTCGCCGATGACCAGCCCGATCTGACCGTCGGCGGTGTGGGCACGGAAACCGACCCAGCGTCCGAGGGTCGGTTCGGACGTCAGGACGGGCGTATCCGGAGCGGCCACGTGGCCCATGTGCCCCTTCTGGTCGAACACCGTCGAGGTGGAGGAGAGGTCGCCGCAACACCTCTCCTCCCCCTACCCGGAACGCTATCGGTCGCTTGCCGCGAATGCAACTTTGTGACGTTGGTTGTAACACCGTTCCGCGGCGCTCTTCGCCGTATGATCTGGCGGTCCCGAGGAGAGGAGTGCCCATGCCCGACTACCGCCTGCGAGCCATGCAGGAAAGTGACCAGAACGAGGTCGCCGAGCTCATCTGTGCGTCAATGAACGTCTGGGACATCCTTCACGGGATGGCGCCAGGAAGGTTCACCGGCCCCGACCAGACCGCCGTCTTCAACGAGGTCTACGAGACGCTCGATCCGGGTCACTGCGTCGTCGCGGAGTCGCCCGACACCGGACGGCTGATGGGCTCCTGTTACTACCGGGCGCGAGAGACGCACGTGTCGCTCGGGATCATGAACGTCCACCCGAACCACTACGGCAAGGGCCTCGCGAAGGCGATGCTCGAGCACATCATCGCCTTCCAGGAGGAGCAGGGCGTCCCGCTCCGACTCGTCTCGAGCCTCATGAACCTCGAATCCTTCGCGCTCTACACGAAGGCCGGGTTCGTGCCCCGCCTCGCCTACCAGGACTTCCTGCTCGCAGTCCCCGAAGAAGGGCTCGGGGTCACGGTGGACGGGCTCGACCGCGTCCGGGACGCGACGCTCGACGACGTCGAGCCGATGGCCGAGCTCGAGCTCGAGGTCGCGGGCATCTCGCGGCGCAAGGACTACCGCTACTTCATCGAGAACGAGTACGGCCACTGGCACACGGCCGTGTACGAGGACGCTCACGGGCGGCTCCAGGGTTACCTCGGAGCGATCGGGCACCCGCTGTTCCTCGAGCTCGGCCCCGGCGTCGCCCGCGACGAGAAGTCCGCCGCGGCCCTGCTCGTGTCCGAGCTCGACCGCCACCGCGGCCGCGTCGTGTACTTCCTCGTGCCGGTCGAGTCCGCGGAGCTCGTCAGGCTCATGTACGGCCTCGGGGCCCGCCTCATCGAGACCCACGCCGCGCAGGTGCGGGGAGAGTACCAGCCGTTTCGCGGCGTCAGCTTCCCGACGTTCATGCCCGAGACCGGCTGATCCTTGCCGACCCTCGTCACCGGCGGGACGGGGTTCCTCGGACGCCATCTGCTCGCGCTGCTCGCAGCCCGCGGGGAGCGGCTTCGCGCCCTCGTTCGCGAGGGGACCAACGCCTCCGCGCTCGCGCGCCTGGATGTCGAGGTCGTGCGCGGGGACGCGCTCGACCCGGAGGCAGTCCGCCGGGCGGCCTCGGGCTGCGGGCTCGTCTTCCATCTCGCCGGCCTGATCAGCTGGGAGACCGAGGACCTGCCTCGCCTGACGGCCGTGAACGTCGACGGCGTCCGGACGCTGCTTCGCGCCGTCGAGCCGGGCGCGCGCGTCGTTCACGTCTCCAGCGTCTCCGCGCTCGGGCCCGCGCCCGGGCCCGACCGGCCGGCCGACGAGCGACAGGAGCTCTCGCCCCGGGCGGAGCGATACCCCTATGCGCGGACGAAACGCGACGGCGAGCGTCTCGTGCTCGAGGCCGTGGCGCAGGGCCAGGACGTCGTTATCGCGAATCCCGGCTACCTGATCGGGCCCGGCGACGTCTACCGCGTCTCGACGTTCCCGGTCGGGCGGTACCTCCGCGGGCTCCTGCGTGTCACTGCTCCGGGCGGGCTCAGCTACGCGGACGCGCGTGACGTCGCCGCCGGTCTCGTCAGCCTTGCCGAGCGGGGACGGGCGGGGGAGCGCACGATCCTCACGAATCGTGACGGCAACCTGAGCCACACGGCGTTCTTCCGGCGTGTCGGCGAGCTGACCGGCGTCCGCCGGCGCACCGTCGAGATCCCGCCCGGCGCGGCCGTCCGCCTGGCACGGCTGACCCGCTGGCCGGTGAAGCCGGGAGAGGTGGCAGCCGCGGTGAACTGGTGGTTCTACGACCCGGCGAAGGCCGAGCGGGAGCTCGGCTACACGAGCAGGCCCATCGACGAGACGATCCGCGACACCGCCGCCGAGTACCTCCGCGACTGAGCCGCCTCGGCGGGCGGCATGAGATGCCGCCCCTACGGCGATCCCGTATGGCCGGATCTCATCCGCCCCTAGGTCATCGGGACCTGGCGGAGCACCTTCGGCTCGATCCGGTCGAGGATCTCGAAGAGGCTCTCGCCGGTGACGGTGATCCCGTGGTTTCGCAGCCCGATCACGGCATGGGCCGGGTCGGGCTCGCGCGCGAGCAGGTCGGCTACCGCGGTCGCGAGCTCGTGCGTCCCGCACGGGTAGTTCACATCGGTGGCCTGAATGTCCTCCATCCACGCGTGCACGTGGAGGATGGCGCCGACGTCGGGATGTGCCTGGTAGATCATCCAGTGCTCGATTGCGTCGACCGAGACGCGCCGCGGCTCGACTCCCGGGGGCACGCTCAGGATCATCGTCCCCGCGGCCTCGTCGTAGCCGCTCACGAGCAGGATGTCCCGGCCGGGGGTCTCGAGCTTCGACTTGTCGACCCCACTCGCGCTCATCCAGAACCGTGTCTCGTCCTTGCGCATCGAGAGGTTCCCGTACGAGAGACCCCCGATGCCGTAGAGCCGCTTCACCTGACGCAGCTCGCGCTCGTTCAGCAGATCCTCGATCGGGAAGGGAGCGGGGAGGAGGTCGAGGTCGCCGAGCCGTGCACCCGCAGCGGCGAGCTCTGTCGAGACCTCGTCCCCGTCCCAGAGCTCGGGCTCGAGGTCGGTGCGGAACTCGTTGTCGATCACGAGCCGGGACTTCGCAAGCGGAGCGAGGCGCTCGACGACGAGATCGGCGAGCGTCGCCTCGTCCCCGGCCTGGACGCCGTAGTGGCCGCGCTCCATCGTCGTGAACCACACGCCCGCGTCCGGCACGTAGAACAGCACGATGTTCGAGAGGGCCCGCACGAGCATCGGGTAGTTCGCCTGGAGAACGTCGGCCGGGACCTCTGGTCGCTCGTAGATCGCGGCGACGAACGTCGCCCGCGCCCTGCGGCGGAACGGCTTCGCGTTCTCGGGGTCGAACAGGTTGATCACGAGCGCCGCGTCGTCGGCATCGACCGCCCGGTCGAAGCCGGCGCGCTCGAGCGCCGCCGCGAGCTCGCGGCTGAACTGCTCGAACCTCGGCGAAGTCGCCTGCCCCCAAAGGCTGTAGTCCATCGGCCTCTCCCTCAGTCAAGGCGTGCGCGGCGGCACGGCGTTCCTGCCGGGAAGTCTAGAGACTCAGGCAGGCGGCGGGCCGCACGTCAGCCGCCTGCGCCCTTTGCGACGTAGGCGGCGACGTCGGCGAGCTGTTGCTCGTCGAGCTGGCCGGCGAAGGAGGGCATCGCGTTGCGGCCGTTCGTGACGACGTCGAGGATCCCGGCCTCGTCGAGGGTGATCGTGTCGAGGTTCGGGCCGACCGCCCCGGTCGAGCCGGCAGCCGTGAGGGTGTGACAGCTCCCGCATCCGGCCGAGGCGAACACCTCGGCGCCGGCCGCCGCGTCGCCCCCGCCGCTGCCGGTCTCACCGGTCGTCGCGGGCGCGCTCTCCGTCTCGGCGGTCGTTGCCGGAGTCGTCTCGGTCTCGGGCTGTGCCTCGGTGGAGGCGGCCTCCGTGCTGCCTCCGTCCGCGCTCGCGCGCCCGATGAAGTAGCCGGCAAGGCCCGCAACACCGATTCCACCGACTGCGGCAAGGACGAGCGCCGCCTCGACGCTTGCGAGGCGGACCCGTCTGCGTGTCCGGACGGTCCCCACGGGGGGAGAACCTAGTCGGTTTTGCCGAGCCCTTCAACTCGGAACGATCGGAGAGCGGGCCAACTCCGTAGTTTCTACGGATACCGAGTCAGTGAATTCACGGATCCCGACTCCGGGCGACCGCCGATGCCGACCGTGGCGGCGAAGACGTACGGTGACGGGGAGGCATCCTGGCACGGCCCCACGAGGCGTCACCTCCTCCAGCGTGCGGCCGTGCCGGGTGCCCTTCCTGCTGCCATGAGCATCGCAGTTTTCGCACCGCTGGTCAACTCGAGTTGCAATATTCGGGGTTTCCGTGAGCGTTGCTGTGCGAGCTTGGACGGCCTGGCGGCTCCGGCGAGGCCGGGTCGTGCGGTCCGGCCTCGAAACCCGAGTCCGGAGCCCGGGCGATGACGCCCACGGAGACCGCGGCTCTCGCGGCTGGTCTACGGCTCCTGTCGTTCGGCTTCACGAAGCCGGATGCGGAGAGCCTCGAGCAGCTGCGGCGCCTGACGGTCTTCTGTGCCCGTCATGCCCGCGGGGAGAGCCTCGCCGAGCTGCTCGGGGAGCTCGAGCACGAGCTGGACGACGACGACCTCCTCGACGAGCTCGCGGCCGAGTACGAGGAGCTGTTCGGCGGTGCGGTCCGGATTGCACCCTACGAGTCGAGCTACGAGGACGATCCGCGCCGCCAGACGCGACGGATCGCGGAGATCGAGGCGTCGTACCGTGCGTTCGGCGCGGAGAGCGGTGGGCCCGCCGGGGAGCGCGCCGACCATGCAGGCTGCGAGCTCGAGTTCCTGGCGCTGCTCGTGGCGAGGGAGCTCGAGGCCGCCGAGGCAGGTGAGGCCGGGCGGGTCGAGCTGTGCCGCGAGGCCGGGGATGCCTTCCTTCGCGATCATCTCGGGCGCTGGTTTCCCGGGTTTTGCCGCGAGGTCGCGAAGGAGACCTCGTCTCCCGTCTACCGTCTGCTCGCGCTCGTCGGCGAACGCGTCGTCCTGGCCGGGCTCGCCGAGCGCGGCGTCGAGCGATCGAGCCTGCGGATCCGCTAGCGCTTGCCGAGCAGGTCGCGGATCTCCCTGAGCAGGAGGACCTCCTCCGCCGGCTCGGCGGGCTCCTCGACGGCCTTTCGCGCGCGGTAGCGGTTGTACGGCTTCACGATGATGAAGTACACGGCGAGCGCGATCAGCAGGAACGAGATCACGGCGTTGATGAAGACCCCGTACTTGAACACGCTGCCGTTGATCGTGAACGTCAGCTCGCTGAAGTCCGGCTTGCCGAAGATCGCGGCGATCAGCGGCGTCAGCAGGTTCTCGACGAAGGCCGTCACGAGCGCACCGAACGCTGCGCCGATGACGACCGCGACGGCGAGATCGACGACGTTGCCGCGCATGATGAAGTCGCGGAACTCCTTCACCAGGCCCAGGCTCCTGCTCATGACAACCTCCCGCGTCGCGCTTTCGTCGGCCGGGAGAACCCTAGCCGCGATCCGGAGCAGCCGTCAGCGCACGGCGGCGACGTAGGCGGGGATGACGATCGACATCTCGGTTCCGTCGTCGCTCGTGTCGATCCGGACACGACCGCCGAGCAGGCGGGCGCGCTCCTCGATCGCCTCCGTCGAGTCGCGGCGGCGCTCCTCGACGCCGTCGTCGGCGACGAGCACCCGGTAGCTCCCGTCCACGAGCCGCGTGACGGCCACGTCGATGCGGGCCGGCCGGCGCCGCAAGGCCTGGTCGAGCGCCTCGCGAATCGTCTGGTAGAGCGCGGCCTGCGCCTTGGGCTCCAGTAGGTCGCCGTCGCCGACCTCGAGCCCGACGGCGATCCGGCCGTCCCGTGCGAGTTGATCGCCGAGGGCGGACACGGCTGCCTCGAAGCTCTGATCGCGGAGCACGACGGGCTCCATAGCGAAGGAGAGGTCGCGCAGGGCCTGAACGGTCTCGCGGGCCCGCTGGATGGATCCCTCGAGCAGCCGCGTCGCCTCTTCGGCCTCACCCGCGCGCAGCGACGCGAGCGCCGCGTCCTGCATCAGCACGATCCCGGCGAGCGAGCCGAGCGGCCCGTCGTGGAGGGCGACCGAGAGCCTGCGCCGCTCGTCCTGCTCGGCGGTGATCAGCCGCGCCGAGAGCCGACCGCGCTCCGTGTCGCGCTCGTCGGACTCCTGACGCAGGCGCGCCTCGCGGAGCAGCGCACGCCGGCGGCTCTGCTCCTCGGCGAGGCGGTGTCGCCGCCGTTCGAGCAGCAGGATCGGCGCCGCCGCGGCCAGCGCAAGGCCGAGCGTGCGCAGCGCCCCGAACGGGCCTCGGCCGGGCTCAGTCGATGATGGACTCGCGGATCGCGATCGCGACGGCATGGGTGCGGGTGTCGGCCTCGAGCTTGGCAAGGATATGCCGCACGTGACTCTTCACGGTCTCCTGGCTGATGAAGAGCTTGGCCGCGACGTCCGCGTTGGAGTCGCCGTTTGCGAGCAGCTGCAGGATCTCGCGCTCACGTGGGGTGAGCAGGTCCTGGGTGTCGCGCGAGAGGAAGGTCGGCATCAGCGCCGGGTCGACGTACCCTTCTCCGGCGGCGACCTTCTCGATCGCCCGGACGAGCGTCTCGTTGCTCGCCTCCTTCAGCAGGTAGCCGCGGGCCCCGGCATCGAGGCCGCGACCGAGCAGGCTCCGCTCGCTGAAGGCGGTGAACAGCAGCACGTTCGTGTCGGGGAGGCGCTCGTTGAGCTGCTTCGTCGCCTCGAGGCCGTCCATTCCCGGCATGCGGATGTCCATCACGACGACGTCGGGACGCCGGCGCTCGGCGAGCGCGACGGCTGCCTCGCCGTCCGACGCCTCCCCGATCACGCGGATGTGCTGGGAGCGGGAGAGCGAGAGGCGAAGCCCCTCGCGAACGATCTCGTGGTCGTCGGCAATCAGGCAGGTGATCTCAGAGGCCATCCGTTGTGAGTCCTGGGTCGGGGTTGTCCGGCACATCACTCATCGGGAATCCGGCGGGAAACCTTTAACGGAGCCGATCGGGGGTGACGGTCGACGCTCAGACCGCGAGTGCGAGCTGGCCGTGGGTACCCAGGCCGCCCGGGCTCGCCCCCGCAGCAGGGGTGCCGATCCCGTGTCTTGCTCGGAGCCGGGCGAACCGCGCGTCGACCTGATCGAGATAGGGACGGGGAGCGTAGGCACGCCGGCCGTACAGCTCGGCGTAGCGCGGATAGAGCCACGGGTAGTTGGCCTGCATCCACGGCATGAAGTGCTCGCGGATTGCGGGGCGGACGTGGAGCACGATCGCCGATGCGAAGCCGACACCCGCGGTCGCGCAGGCCGCGAGCACCGCGTCGAGGTGCTCCTCGTCGTCGGTGAGGCCCGGCAGGATCGGAGCGACGAGGACGCCGGTGCGGATGCCGGCCTCGGCGAACCTCGCGAGGACCTCGAACCGCTTGCGGCCGGGCGGTGTTCCCGGCTCGACGACGCGCCGCACAGAGTCATCGAGCGTTCCGACGCTCATCGACACGGTCAGCGGGGCCGTCGCGTCGAGACGCCGGAAGACGTCGAGGTCACGCAGGACGAGCGTGGACTTCGTGAGGATCGAGAGCGGGTTGCCGAAATCGGCGAGGGCGGCGAGGACGGCGCGTGTCAACCGGTAGCGCCCCTCGCACGGCTGGTAGGGATCGGTGGCGGTTCCCATGGCGACCGTTTCGCCGCGCCAGCGCGGCGAGACGAGCTGGCGCCTCAGCACCTCTGCGACGTTCGTCTTCACGACGATCCTCGACGAGAAGTCCTCGCCGATCCCGAGGTCGAGATAGGCGTGGTAGGCGCGCGCGAAGCAGTAATGGCAGCTATGGGCGCAGCCCCGGTACGGGTTGACCGTCCAGCGAAACGGGATGCGGGCGCCCTCCGGGACACGGTTCAGCGCCGTCTTGCAGCTGTCCTCGAGGTACCGGACGCGGCCCATGCAGGGAGTATAGAACAGATGTTCGATGGAATGGGGAGCGCCGACCGGACGGCTATACTCGCGAGGCAGTTGGACGGCGACGAGCTCCCGCCTAGTACACGCGCCCCGGGAGGCGGGGCGTGAGCGACGGCCTCAGGATCCTGATCGTGATCCTGCTCGTGCTCGGGAACGCGTACTTCGTGGTCGCGGAGTACGCGCTCGTGACCGCGCGCCGCGCGCCGCTCCAGGAGCAGGCCCGGCAGGGGAAGCGGACGGCCGCGATCGCGCTGCGGCTGATGGAGGAGCCGGTCCGGTTCATCTCCACGGTCCAGATCGGGATCACGATCTTCTCGATCCTGCTCGGTGCGATCGGGGAGCCGCTGATCGCGCACTTCCTCGACCCCTACCTACCCCGGACCGTCTCGTTCCTGCTCGGGTTCGCGATCCTCACGTACCTCGGGCTCGTCGTCGGCGAGCTCGTCCCGAAAGCGATCGCGCTCCAGCATGCGGAGCCGATCGCCATGCGTGTCGCCCGTCCGGTCGACGTGATGCAACGGGTCGCCCACCCGATCGTGATCGTGCTCCAGGGCTCGGCGAAGGGGATCCTGCGCCTGTTCGGGATGCGGTCGGCGCCGGTCGGCATGGTCGTCCGCAGCGAGGAGGAGATCCGCGCCATGCTCGCCGAGGCCGAGGAGACCGGGCTCATCGAGGAAGCCGAGGAGGAGATGCTCTACAAGGTCTTCGACTTCGCCGAGAAGGAGGTTCACGACGTGATGGTCCCGCGGCCCGAGGTCGTCGCCGTGCCGGTGGACGTCGCTCCCCAGGCGATGCTGGCGTCGGTCATCGACTCGCCGTTCACCCGCTATCCGGCCTACCGCGAGTCGCTCGACGACATCGCCGGCGTGCTACACGTGCGCGACCTGTTCTCGGCGCTGTATGCCAACGGGATCGAGAACGTCCGCATCGCCGACATCCTGAGGCCCGCCTACTTCGTTCCCGAGACGAAAGACCTCGGCCCGCTCCTCACCGAGTTCCGGCGGGAGAAGCTCCACCTCGCGATCGTGGTCGACGAGTACGGGGCAACCCAGGGGATCGTGACGCTCGAGGATCTCCTCGAGGAGATCGTCGGCGAGATCGAGGACGAGTACGACATGCCGGACGACTCCGTCCAGGAGGTCGACGACCGCACGATCCGCGTGGACGGGACGTTCCCGATCGACGACTTCAACGAGCGATACGAGCAGAGCCTGCCCCAGGAGGACTACCACACCCTCGCCGGGTTCGTGTTCGGCGAGCTCGGACGCGCGCCCGAGAGCGGCGACGAGGTGGTCTGGGGCGGCCTCCGGTTCGAGGTGGTGGAGACGGACGGGCCGCGGATCGAGCTGCTCGAGGTCGAGTTCCTCGCGGGGGAGGAGCCCGAGGCCACCGACGTCGAGCAGGCCGATCCCCGGCTCTCGTCCTGAGCGACGGTCGCGCCGCCGCCGCCGCGCGGCGAACGACTAGCCTCTCGCCGTGGCTCTCGTCGTCCAGAAGTACGGTGGCACGTCGGTCGGGACACCCGACCGCATCAAGCACGTGGCGAGGCGCGTAGCCGCGACGGCCGACCGGGACCACAACGTGTGCGTCGTCGTCTCGGCGATGGGGAAGTCGACCGACGAGCTGCTCGCTCTCGCCGCCCAGGTGTCGGACCGCCCGCACGACCGCGAGCTCGACATGCTGCTGACCGCGGGCGAGCGGATCTCGATGGCCCTTCTGTCGATGGCGATCATCGACCTCGGGCACCAGGCGATCTCGTTCACCGGCTCGCAGGCCGGGATCGTGACGGACACGAGCCACGGGAAGGCCAAGATCGTCGAGATCCGGGCGCGCCGGGTCCGCGCCGAGCTCGAGGCCGGGAAGATCGCGATCGTCGCCGGCTTCCAGGGCGTCTCGACCGATGACGAGGTGACGACGCTCGGTCGCGGCGGCTCGGACGCGACCGCGGTCGCGATCGCGGCGGGGCTCGACGCCGACGTCTGCGAGATCTACACCGATGTCGAGGGCGTCTTCACCGCCGATCCCCGGATCGTGCCGGAGGCGCGGAAGCTCCACCAGGTCTCGTACGAGGAGATGCTCGAGCTCGCCGCCTCGGGCGCGAAGGTGCTGATGGCCCGGTCGGTCGAGTTCGCCCGCAACCACGGAGTCACCGTCCACGTCCGCTCGACGTTCACCGACGGCGAGGGCACGTGGGTCGTGAAGGAGGAGGACATGGAGCAGCCGATCATCTCGGGCATCGCTCACGACACGTCGGAGGCGAAGGTCACGATCTACGGTGTCCCGGACCGCCCGGGAATCGCCGCGCGCGTGTTCAGGCCGCTCGCCGACGCGAACGTGAACATCGACATGATCGTGCAGAACGTCTCGGCGGCAGGGCACACGGACATCACGTTCACCGTGCCGCTGACCGACATGGCGAAGGCCGAGCCGATCCTCGAGGCAACCGCGCGAGAGGTCGAGGCGAGCGGCGTCACGACCGATCCCGAGATCGCGAAGGTCTCGCTGATCGGGGCCGGGATGAAGACCCACCCCGGCGTCGCGGCCGACATGTTCGACGCGCTCGCCGACGCCGGGATCAACATCGAGATCATCTCGACCTCGGCGATCCGGATCTCGTGCGTCGTTCGGGCCGCAGACGTGGAGCGCGCGGTTCAGGTGATCCACGACCGGTTCCGGCTCTCCGAGGACGTCGAGTACGAGGCCGCCGGCGGCTGAGCCCGAGGGCCGGATGAGATCCGGCCCCTACACGGGCCGTGGTGGTCCTCGACGCGCGATCCCGGCCGACCAGGATGTAGAGGCGGGACCTCATCCCGCCGGGCCGGACCCCTCCGGCCGGCCTTTGCATGGTCGGGGTGGGTGGTAGGGGCGGGATCTCATCCCGCCCTCAGCGTCACACGGTCAGCGAAGCGCGTGCTCGAGCGCCGCGCGACCGTCGGCCAGCACCGGGGGACCGTGCCCGACGAGGATGCGCTCGATCGGGAGGGTCAGCGCCATGCGGAGGTTCGCCCGGACAGACGCCGGGTCCACACCGTCGGGAAGCCAGGTATCCGGGCAGACGCGTACGCCCTCGGGCTCCCCGAGCAGGAGGTCACCCGAGACGAGCGCGCGCTCGTCGGGGATCCAGAGCAGCACCTCCTCGACGCCGTCGCCGTCGAGCGCCTCGAGACCGCCCGGGAGCGGATCACCCGCCTGGAACGGATGGATCCGGGCACAGGACAGCCGGGACGCAATCGGTGCGAACGCCCAGACCGGAGCGCCGTAGCGCTCCTGCATCACGGCCGCGCTTCGCTCGTGCCAGCCGACCGTGAGCACGACGGCGACCGGCAGGCCGAGCCTGTCGACGTCACCGTCCAGCGCCTCCCAGAAGCGCTCCTCGTCGTACGTCGGAACGAGCGGGTCGATCAGGCAGAGCCCCTCGAAGCCCTCGTAGTACCAGCACGCCACCTCACGGTCCCAGTCGGCCTCGGGCGTCCAGTCGGGGTGGAGGGCGGTCCAGCGCCACAGCCCCTCCGCTATCTTCGTCACCTCCATGAGCCGTCAGCGTACCGGGAGCGCGGACGCCGCCCTCGTCGGCATCGACGTCGGGACGACGGGCGTCAAGGCGGTCGCCGTCTCCCCGAACGGCTCGGTGCTCGCCGTCGTCGAGGAGCCCTACCCGCTCTCGGCGCCGCATCCGGGCTGGTCGGAGCAGGATCCGGAGGACTGGTGGCAGGCCACGTCGCGGGCTCTTGCCCGCCTCGGCGTCCCGGACGTGGCCGCGATCGGCCTCTCCGGGCAGATGCACGGGCTCGTCTGCCTGGACGCCGCTGATCGGGTGCTCCGGCCGGCGATCCTCTGGAACGACCAGCGGACCGGCGAGGAGTGCGAGGAGATCGAGGACAGGCTCGGGCTCGAGCGTCTCGTCGGCCTGACCGGCAACCGCGCGCTCACCGGGCTCACGGCACCGAAGCTCCTCTGGCTTCGCCGTCACGAGCCTGGTGTGTTCGAAAGGATCGAGCGGATCCTGCTCCCGAAGGACTACGTGAGGCTGCGCCTGACCGGCGAGCGGGCAACCGACGTTGCCGACGCCTCGGGAACGCTGCTCTTCGACGTTGCCGGCCGGCGCTGGTCGAGCGAGGTGGTCGCGGCGCTCGACCTGGATCCCGCGTGGCTGCCTCCGGTCCTCGAGTCGCCGGAGCTTGCCGGCCGCACGCCCGAGGGAACGCCGGTCGCCGCCGGTGCAGGCGATCAGGCGGCCGGCGCGATCGGCGTCGGGATCGACGGCGCCGGCGGCCCGCTCTCGGTGCAGATCGGGACCTCGGGCGTCGTCTTCGCCGCCCTCCCGTCGTTCCGGGCCGACCCGCTCGGCAGGATGCACTCGTTCTGCCATGCCGTTCCGGGCGGCTGGCATGCGATGGGCGTCATGCTGTCGGCGGCCGGCTCGCTCGGGTGGCTCCGCGACGTGACCGGCCGGGAGGAGTACGGGACGCTGACGCGGGAGGCGGAACGCTGGCCGCCCGGCACCGAGGGTCTCGCGTTCCTCCCGTATCTCACCGGCGAGCGAACGCCGCACGCCGATCCGCACGCCCGCGGTGCCTTCGTGGGCCTGACGTCACGCCACGACCGGGGCGCGCTCGTCCGGGCCGTCCTCGAAGGCGTCGCCTACGGGCTCCGGGACTCGCTGGGGCTGCTCCGAGACCTCGGCGTCACGGCCGAAACGGGACGGGCGCTCGGCGGCGGCGCCCGCAGCGACCTGTGGCTTCGGATCGTCGCGTCGGTGCTCCGGCTCCCACTCGAGCGGGTGGCGATCGAGGAGGGGGCGGCGTACGGGGCAGCGCTCCTCGGAGGGGTTGCGGCCGGCGTCTTTCAGGACGTCCACGAGGCGGTCGAGTCGTGCGTTCGCGTCCGCGACCGGATCGATCCGGTCGACGCCTGGACGGCGACCTACGAGGAGGGCTACGAGCGCTTCAGGGCTCTGTACCCGGCGCTGCGGCCGTTCGAGCCTGCCGACCGCTGAGGGCGGCTTCGGCGAGCGGCTCCGTCAGGAGATCACGAGCTGGCGGTAGTCGTCGAGGTTCGAGACCCCGACGCCGACGAGCCGCAGCGCGCCGGGACGGTCGCCGAGGGCCCGGTCGAGCAGGGTGCAGGCGAGCGCTCCGATCCGCTCCGGCTCGTCGGTCCCCACCGGAAGGGTCTGCGACCGGGTCCGGATCGTGAAGTCCGGGTACCGGACCTTCGTCGTCACCGTCCGGGCCGACTGGCCGCCGTCGGCGAGCCGCGACGCGACCTGCAGCGCCATCCGCCGGATCTCGCCGTACAGCGCGTCCCTGTCCGCGACGTCCCGCTCGAACGTCTCCTCGGTTGAGATCGAGATCGACTCGGCCTCGAGCTCGAGGCGCCTCGGATCGACGCCGCGCGCACGGCTGCGCAGCTCGAGCCCGACCTTGCCCGGAAGGAGCGAGGCGAGGTCGCCGTCCGGGAGAGCGGCGAGCCCGCCGATCGTGACGATGCGCGCCGCCCGGAGGCGCTCCTCGGCGCGCGGGCCGACACCCGGGAGCAGCCGGACGTCGAACGGGGCGAGGAACGCTGCCTCCCGCCCGGGTCGCACGACGGTCAGCCCGCCGGGCTTGCGACGGTCGCTCGCGACCTTCGCGACCACCTTGCAGGAGGCGACCCCGAGCGAGCACGTCAGGCGCGTCGAGGCTCTCACGGCGGCCTGGACGGCCTCCGCGACGGCTCTCGCGCGCCCGAACGTGCCGGCGACCTCGCCGAGGTCGAGGTAGCCCTCGTCGAGGCCGGTCTGCTCCACGGTCGGGCAGACCTCCCGGATCGTGCGCCAGACCGCCTCGGAGTAGTCGCGGTACAGACGATGCCGCGGCCGCACGAAGACGGCCTGGGGGCAGCGCCGCAGCGCCTCGGCGCAGCTCATCGCGGAGTGGATGCCGAAGCGCCGCGCGACGTAGTTCGCAGTCGCGACGACCCCGCGGCCGTGCGGGTCGCCGCCGACGACGAGGGGAACGCGGGCGAGCTCCGGTTGCTCGAGCTGCTCGACCGCTGCGAAGAAGGCATCGAGATCGACGTGCGCAACGATCACGCGTCGGACCCCGCTCAGTCGTGGAGCGCGTCGATCCGCAGGGCGAGGTCGACGTCGCGATCGGTGATCGCCGACTGCGAGTGCGTCCAGAGCCTCAGGGTGACGCGACGGTAGTCGATCTCGATCGCCGGATGGTGATCCGCCGCCTCGGCCAGGGCCGCGACGCGGTTCACGAAGTCGATCGCCTCCGGGAACGTGCCGAGCTCGAACGTGCGCTCGAGCGCACCATCCCGCTCCGTCCAGCCCGGCGGGTAGGTCAGGTCCACGACGTCAAGTATGCCCGCGCGACCGGAGAGAGCCGATCGCCCGGCCTGTTCGGCCGTCAGCCCGGGGCGACCACCGTGAGCACGCCGTCCGCGAGCTCGCCGTGGACGGAGACGTACGTCTCCGTCCAGCTGACCTGGGCGAGCTCGGGGTCGCTCGTGTGGACGAGACCCGCGACCGTCGAGAGCTCGAGGCCCTCGACGAGGAGCGACGGCTCGCCGCACTGGGGTGGATACGACTCGAGGATGCCGCTGCAGAGACGGACGTCGCCGCCGTCGGGTGCGATCACGTAGCCCTCGACGGTGACCGGCCCTTGCCCGGCCGAGGCGAGCGCATCCTCGATCGAGAGGACCGCGTTCGCTCCGGTATCCGGCGGAGAGGTCGGTTCGCCGCTGCCGCATGCCGCGAGCCCGAGCGCGAGGGCGAGCGCGGTGAGCAGGACCACGGCGGCCGGCCGGCGGCCTGACGGGACCCCGTCTTGCCTGTTCGTGTCCACGCCCGTCTGACCGGGCGACGGGTGGGGAAGTTCCAGGCTCAGCCGGCGGGCCAGGCCGGCGTCTCCGGACGAAGGTCGAATGCGCCACCCGGGCGGCAGTCGGCGCTGTGGTACCCGGACGGGAGCCGCGCATAGAGCGCCGAGGCGTAGTAGGCGTTCAGCGCCGCCGCTTCCCCGGGGGTCAGCCCGAGCGCGATCGCGGTTCGAACGCTCGACTGGAGCGCGTAGCACTCGGCCCGAGCCTCGTCGAGAATCCCTCGGAGGTGGTACGACTCGTGGGTCAGCGCCTCGATTCCGAAGGCGACGGCGTCGAGCCGGCGCCGGCAGCGATCGGCGGGAATCGGGAGGCAGGCGAGCGCCTCGCCGGCTCTCTGCGCCGCGACGTCGTCGAGCGCGTCGCAGATCTCCACGGACAGGTCGGTGACGTCGCTCACGCGGCCCTGCTCGATCCTGACCGTGCCCTGGTTCGGCGCGACGTCGATCAGTTTCCGCCAGAAGCTCGGGCATCGCACCTCGACCGGCCGGCCGGCCAGCTCGGTGGCGATGCTCGCATACCGGGCGTTGCGGGCGGCGTCGACCCGGTGGACGTGAAAGACGGGCAGGGCGACCCCGACGCATGCCGCGACGAGCAGGACCCGGCCGAAGGTGAGCCGCATACGGCCTGTATCGGCTGCGCGTCGAGGACGGTTGATCCGCGGCCGAGAGGCCGCGAGGGCGGCATGAGATGCCGCCCCTACGAAGGCCAGGGCCGGCCCACGTTGGGCCGTGGCCGCGGTGGGGGCCGGGGCGTCCGCGCTGGCCGCCTGTAGGGGCCGGATCTCATCCGGCCCGTCCGCGTAGGGACGGGCCGAGAGATCGTGACCGCCGGCTTCGCCCGGCTGCTACGCGGGTCAGGCCCGGCCGAGCCGGGCCGTCAGCCGCGCTCAGTCGCTGCGAAGCGCGAGCGACGTGCTCCTGCCGTCCGCGATCCGCCAGGCCGCGAGCTCGTCAGTGCGGACGCAGTAGATCACGTACGGTTTGCCCTCCCAGAGCCCGATGTTCTCGACATCGGTCCGCGACGGGCGCGGCGGGCTCGAGAGATGGCTGTGGAAGACGGCGAGCTCGTACCCGTCGTCCTCCAGGAACCAGACGTCGGGGGGCAAATCGAGCTCGAACCGGTACGGGCTCGCGGCGCCGTTGCGACCCGGGATGTAGCGTTCCGCGACCCCGTCCCGGATCGCGATCAGCCCGCATGCCTCGTTGGGATCCTCGGCCGCGGCGTGCTCGGCGAGCGCCGCTCGTACGTCGGCGGGGATCACGAGCTCACCGTCGCCGCCGCCCCCGGGCGGGGTCACCACCAGACGCGATCCTCCATGGACGCTTCGACGTCGTCGAGCGGCTGCGTCCAGAAGTCGGCCGAGAGGTACTTCCAGCCGGCGTCCGCGAGCACGGTCACGACGACGCCCTCGTCGAGCTCCGAGGCGATCCGCCGCGCGACGTGCACGACGGCGCCGCAGGAGACGCCGGCGAAGATGCCCTCGCGCTCCAGAAGCGCGCGCAGGCCGATCACGGACTCCTGGTTCGTCACGAGCAGCTTCCGGTCGAGCTTCGCGACGTCGAGGATCGGCGGGATGTAGCCGTCTGCGAGCGAGCGGAGGCCGTAGATCAGGTCACCCTGGAGCGGCTCGGCCGCGACCACCTGGACGTCCGGGAACGACTCGCGCAGCCGCTCCCCGCAGCCCATCAGCGTGCCGCCGGTCCCGAGGCCCGCGACGAAGGCGTCGACGCGGGGAAGCGCCTCGGCGATCTCCGTCCCCGTGCCCTCGTAGTGAGCGCGCGGGTTCGCCTCGTTCGCGTACTGGAAGGGCATGTAGTAGCGCGAGTCGGCCTCGGCCATCCGCAGCGCCTTGCGGACGGCTCCGTTCGAGCCCTCCTCCGCCGGCGAGAAGACGACCTTGGCCCCGAAGAGCTCGAGCAGGCGGACGCGCTCAGCCGTCGCGCTCTCCGGGATCACGCAGGTCAGCCCGTAGCCCTTGAGCTTCGCGACCATCGCGAGCGAGATGCCGGTGTTGCCGCTCGTCGGCTCGAGCAGCTCCCGCCCGGGAACGAGCCCGCCCCGGGCCTCGGCGTCCTCGATCATCGCCTTCGCCACTCGATCCTTGATCGAGCCGGTCGGATTCTGGCCTTCGAGCTTCGCGTAGATCTTCACGTTCGGGTTCGGCGAGAGTCGCCGCAGCTCGACGAGCGGCGTGTTGCCGACCAGGTCGAGCAGGCTCGACACGACGATCGGGGAGCGGCGTGTGTCGGGCAGCTGGCCGCCGGCCATCGCGGGCAGGAGGATCACCGTCGAGGACGCGCCGACCGTCGTGTCGAGGCCCTGGAGCGTGCGGACGTCCTCGCTATCGAGGTAGACGTTGACGAACGGTGCGATCTCACCGTCGTTCAGGATCTGGGAGCCGAGCCCCGGATACCGCGCCGCGAGATCCTCGAGCACCTCGCGCATCGTTCCGCCCGCCGCCTCGACCTCGCGGACTCCGCCGACCTCCGCACGCAGGGTAGGGGGGATCCGGACCTTCGTCACGTGGTCACCTCGGCGGGGTCGGGGAGCTGGGCGGGTGCATGGCCGTTCGTCGAGCCGCCACCCTGGCAGAACTCGACGTAGTCGATGTACTCCGTGATCGTGGGGTGCTGCCCGCAGACCGGGCAGTCCGGGTCGCGGCGTAGGTTGATCTCGGTGAAGGAGCCCTCGAGCGCCTCGAAGAGCAGCGAGCGACCGATCAGCGGGTCGCCGATCCCGAGCAGCAGCTTGAGCGCCTCGTTCGCCTGGAGCGTTCCGATGATCCCGGGGAGGACGCCGAGCACGCCTCCCTCCGCGCAGCTCGGCGCGAGCTCGGGAGGCGGCGGCTGCGGGAAGAGGCAGCGGTAGCACGGGCCTTCGCCCGGCTTGAACACCGTCACCTGGCCGTGGAAGCGGTAGATCGAGCCGTGGACGACCGGGATGCCGTGCCAGACGGACGCGTCGTTCACGAGGTAGCGCGTCGGGAAGTTGTCGCCGCCGTCCACGATCACGTCCCAGCCGTCGCCGAAGATCCGGTCGACGTTGTCGGAGTCGAGTCGCTCCTGGTAGGGCACGACCGTCACGTCCGGGTTCAGCGCCTCGAGCGCCTTCTTCGCCGACAGCACCTTCGGCTCGCCGAGCGTCGTGGTCGAGTGGACGATCTGGCGCTGCAGGTTCGACTCGTCGACCGTATCCGGGTCGATGAGGCCGATCGTGCCGACACCGGCGGCCGCGAGATAGAGCGCGGCCGGAGAGCCGAGGCCGCCGGCCCCGAGCAGGAGCACGCGCGAGTCGAGCAGCTTCAGTTGACCCTCCTCGCCCACCTCGGGGATCAGGAGGTGGCGGCTGTAGCGGGCGCGTCTGGCGGCATCGAGGGTCTTCGGGAGCACGTAGGTGCCGCCGTTTCGCTTCCAGTCGGTGAAGCCGCCGGCGAGCGAGACCACGTTCTCGTAGCCGAGCTCTCCGAGGCTCTTCGCCGCGAAGGCCGAGCGGCTGCCACCCGCGCAGTAGAGGATGATCGGTGCCGTCCGGTTGGGAACCGCCTGCTCGATCCTCGACTCGAGGAAGCTGCGCGGGATGTGCACCGCACCGGCGATGTGGCCCTCCTCCCATTCGTCGCGCTCGCGAACGTCGACGAGGGCCGGGGCAGGCTCGGACGCGAGGAGCTTCTGCGCGTGCGGCGCGTCGATCTCCTCGATCTCGGACTTCACCTGGGTCAGGAGGTCGCGATAGGAAGCCATTGCTTTCAAGAGTATAGCGAGCGGAAGTTGTCGTTTCTCGGAGCGGTGCCAAAGGTCAGAACGCTACGCTCGGCTCGTGTCTTCCCGGGCACGCGTACGGATTGCCGTCGGCGTCGTAGCCGTCGCCGTCGCGGCGATCGCCGCCGCCGTCGCGTGGTCGGGGCGTGCCGACGAGGGGGCGGTCGATGCAGTGGCGACCGGGCCGAGGGAAGGAGCTCCGCCGCTCGAGCTCGACGCGCTGGTCGCCGACGGGGCGCTCGCCACGGCGCTGCGAGAGGCCGAGGATCTCTACGACGACGGGAACCGCGCTGCGGCCGCTGCGGCCTTCGACGACATCCTCGCCGACCACCCCGACTCGCTCGAAGCCGCGGTCGGGGCGGCCGCATCGACCTGGCCGACAGGAACGACGGACCGGCTCGCACAGCTCGCCGCCGAGCATCCGGACAGCGCGCTCGTGCAGCTCCAGCTCGGCCTCACGCTCCTCTGGGAGCGCCGGGACTCCGAGGCCGACGCGGCCTGGCGCGAAGCCCTCGCCGTCGAGCCCGACTCGAGCTCGGCCGTTCGTGCGGAGAGCCTGCTCCATCCCGACATGGCGCCGGGCCGGCCGTTCTTCGTCCCGAGCGCCTCGTTCCCGGACGACCTCGAGGGCCTCTCGCCGCTCGACCAGCTCGACGCGCTCGAGCGGCAGGCAAAGGAGGAGCAGACGGCGGAGGCGTGGCTCCTCTACGGCACGGCGCTCCAGCGGGCAGGTCGGGTCGTCTCGGCGCTCGAGGCCTTCGACCGCGCTGCCGAGCTCGCGCCGGACGATCCCGAGGCGCTCACCGCGGCGGCGCTCGGGCGCTTCACGAAGGAGAACCCGTCGGCCGCGTTCTCGCGCCTCGCGCCGCTCGCCGACCGCTTTCCGAGCTCGTCCGTCGTGCGGTTCCACGTCGGTCTCGGCCTGCTCTGGCTGCGCAACGTGGCCGAGGCACGAAAGCAGCTCGAGCTCGCGGCGACGAGCGAGCCGGGAACCGTCTGGGCCGAGCAGGCGAGGCTCCTGCTCGACGAGCTCGACCGCCAGGGCGAGACGGGGTCCACCAATCCCTGACCGTACCCGGCCCGGAGCACCCTTGCGACGTCCGATCCCGCTGCCAGAGTCGCGTCGATCACGTGGCAGGTTCGTGGCAGATGCGTCGTTGACAGGGCGGGCCCTGGCGAGTACGGTCCGGACAGGTCGCCGCCGCCGGGACGGCGACCGGGGAGGCTTGCCGTGATGCTCGATCACGAGGACGCGGAGGCGCTGGTCCGCAGAGGGCTCGGAGGCGGGTACCTGACGGTCGACGACGTGCCCGTGGACGCCGACGGCCCGGGAGCGATCGCTGCCGACGACGTCTACGACGAGCTCGCCGCGTCTGCCTTCGGGGAAGACGAGGAGCTCGAGACGGTCGAGGTCGACGCCGACGAGCTCGAGCTCGATCTCGCGGCCGGGCCGCCCGAGGTCTCCACGGACTCCCTCCAGCTCTTCCTGAAGGACATCGGCAAGGTCCCGCTCCTGAGCGCGGCCCAGGAGGTGGAGCTCGCGAAGCGGATCGAGCGTGGCGACCGGGTGGCGAAGCAGCAGATGGTCGCCGCCAACCTCCGCCTCGTCGTCTCGATCGCGAAGCACTATCGCAACCAGGGTCTGCCGTTTCTCGATCTGATCCAGGAGGGCACGATCGGCCTCGTGCGGGCGGCCGAGAAGTTCGATCACCGGCGCGGCTTCAAGTTCTCGACGTACGCGACCTGGTGGATCCGCCAGGCCGTCGCTCGCTCGCTCGCGGACAAGGGGCGCACGATCCGGATGCCGGTGCACGTCGTCGAGAAGCTCAACAAGATCGCACGGGTCGAGCGGAAGCTCTTCACGGAGCTCGGGCGGGAGCCGACGTTCGAGGAGCTCGCCCGCGAGACGCAGCTCACCGCCGACGAGATCGAGCAGATCAAGCGATCGGCCCAGGCGCCCGTGTCGCTCGAGAAGCCGGTCGGCGACGAGGAGGAGTCGGAGTTCGGCCACTTCATCGCCGACCAGAACGTGCTGCGGCCCGACGAGGTCGCCGAGATGACGATGCGCCGCGAGACGCTGCGCCGTGCGCTCGAGATGCTGTCGTTCCGCGAGCGCCGCGTGATCGAGATGCGGTACGGCCTCGACGGCGAGGAGCCGCGCACGCTCGACGAGGTCGGGCGCGCGTTCAACGTCACGCGCGAGCGCGTCCGCCAGATCGAGCACCACAGCCTGCGCAAGCTCCAGGCGCTCGCCGAGGCCCAGAAGCTCCGCGGCGTCGCCTGACGGACGGGATCGGAGAGGCCGGATGAGATCCGGCCCCTACACGGTTCGCCGGGGTCTCGGCGCGTCGGTCGGGTGTGCGGGTCGGGGGTCTGGCCGGGGTCGGGTGTGTAGGGGCGGGATCACACCCCGCCCGTCGGTCGCGTGCGTGGGGCGGGGTGTGGGCGCATCGGTCGGGTGTGCGGGTCGGGGGTCTGGCAGGCTCGATCGGGTCTGTAGGGGCGGGATCTCATCCCGCCCGTCGGTCGCGTCCGTAGAATCGCCCGCGTGACGGCCGTCGATCCTGCCTGGCTCGAGGAGCTCTCCGGCTTCCTGCGCATCCCGAGCATCAGCGCCGACGAGGCGCACGCCGCGGACGTGGTCGCGGCGGGGGAGTGGGTGGTCGAGTTCGTGCGAGCTGCAGGGGGGACTGCCGAGCTCGTGCCCACGGCGACGCCGCGGCCGCTCGTGGTCGGGGAGATTCCCGGCTCCTTCGGGCCCGGCGCGCCGACCGTGCTCGTGTACGGCCACTTCGACGTGCAGCCGCCCGGGGAGCTCGCCCTGTGGGAGTCGTCGCCCTTCGAGCCCGAGGTTCGCGACGGCTGGCTCTACGGGCGCGGGACCGCAGATGACAAGGGGAACCTCTACCTGCTGCTGAAGGCGGCCGCTCTGCTCTCGGCCGAGGGGACGCTGCCGGTGCATGTCCGGGTCGTCTGCGACGGGGAGGAGGAGGTCGGCGGCGACTCGATCGTGCACTTCCTCGCCGCGGACGAGCGCGGCGCCGACGCGTGCGTGATCTTCGACGGCAACATGCCCCGCCGCGGTGTGCCCGCGTTCATGGTCGCGACGCGGGGCGTGAACTACTACCACCTGAGGGTGCGGACCGGGGAGCGCGATCTCCACTCGGGCGTGTTCGGGGGCGCGGCGCTGAACGCCCTCCATGCCCTCGCCCGGATCCTCGCCGCCGTCGTGCCGACCCCGGAGGTGCTGCAGGAAGGCGCAGCGGCGCCGACCGGGGAGGAGCTCGAGGCGTGGGCCTCGCTCGATCCCGGGGAGCACGCTCTCGCCGAGCAGGGCGGACGCCCGTCGGACGGCGGCGCGGAGGACGAATTCTACGTCCGGACCTTCGCCCGCGCCGCCGTCGACGTGAACGGCGTCCGGGGCGGCGAGGCGACCCTCCAGAAGACGGTGCTGCCCGTGGCGGCGGAGGCGAACGTGTCGATCCGGCTCGCCCCCGGCCAGGACGCCGCGGCGATCGACGAGACGTTCCAGCGG
Organism: Gaiellales bacterium; assembly: GCA_046330455.1. Lineage (GTDB taxonomy): Bacteria > Actinomycetota > Thermoleophilia > Gaiellales > Gaiellaceae > CAVQXR01. Next base: position 23,180 of record JAXLSU010000013.1, on the reverse strand, counting down.
CTGCTGCGCGACGCGGCGCCGGCCGGTGCGGAGCTGGCGATCGAGCGCTGGGCGCTGAACCCGCCGGGGCTCGTCGACCCCGCCGCTCCGGCGATCGCGCTTGCGCGCGACGCCTTCGAGCGCGCGCTCGGCGTGCGGCCCCTGCTCGTCCGCACCGGCGGGACGCTCCCGATCGTGCCCGCGCTGGCGGCAAAGGGAATCCCCACGATCCTCTCGGGCTTCGACGTCCCCGAGGGCAACATCCACTCGCCGAACGAACGGCTTCTGCTCGAATACCTGCCACTCGGGGTCGCCGCGGCCCGGGAGACGTTTCTTGCCCTCGGAACGCTGACGTGATCGACCTGCGCTCGGACACCGTGACCCGGCCGTCCGCCGCGATGCGGCGTGCGATGGCCGAGGCCGAGGTCGGCGACGAGCAGCTTCGCGAGGATCCGACCGTGCTCGCGCTCGAACGCCGCGCTGCAGCCCTGCTCGGGCAGGAGGAGGCGCTGTTCCTGCCGACCGCGACGATGGCGAACCAGATCGCGCTCAAGCTCCTCACCCAGCCGGGCGAGGAGGTGCTCGGCGAGGCTCAGTCGCACGTCTTTCGCTACGAGGTCGGCGGGCCCGCCTTCCACTCGGGGCTCGTGACGAGGCCGATCGTCGGGCGGCGAGGCCTCTTCGGCCCCGGCGACGTGCTCCCGCTCGTGAACGACCCCGACTTCCTCCATCTCGCCCCGACGCGGCTGCTCTGCGTGGAGAACACGAGCAACGCCGGCGGCGGGACCGTCTGGCCGCTTCCGCTCGTGCGAGAGGTGTGCTCGGCCGCGCGGGCAGCCGGTCTCTCCCTGCACCTCGACGGCTCCCGCCTCCTGAACGCCGCAGTCGCGAGCGGAATCCCTGCTGCGGACTACGGGCGCGAGTTCGACACCGTCACGCTCTGCCTTTCGAAGGGGCTCGGCTGTCCGCTCGGCGCGGTACTCGCCGGCCCGGGCGCGCTCATGGCGAGAGGGCGCCGGTACAAGCACCTGTTCGGCGGTGCCATGCGTCAGGCGGGCATCGTCGCCGCGGCGGGCCTGTACGCGCTCGACCACAACGTCGAGCGCCTCGCCGACGACCATGCGAACGCCCGACGGCTCGCCGATGGGCTCGCCGCGGCGGGTCTCCCGGTCGTGCCCGCGGACGTGGAGACGAACTTCGTCCTGCTCGATGCCTCCGCGCTCGGGCTGGGGGTCGAGGAGTGCGCGGCCCGGCTCGGTGAGCACGGTGTCCTGCTCTCGGCCGCTGCGCGAGCGGGCCACCTGCGCGCTGTCACGCACCTCGACGTGTCGGCCGACGAGATCGACGCTGCGATCACCGCCGCGGCCACGGCGCTCGCTACCGCAGGTCTCGCCCGCTGATCGCCGCGCTTGCTCCGGTCAGCTCGCGCGGGCGTGCGTGTGGCCGTGCTGCCGGGCGTGGGCGTCGTCGGTGACGAGCCATTCGTGACCGAACTCGCTCATCGCCCGGATGATCGGGAGCAACGCACGGCCCTTCGAGGTGAGCTCGTACTCGACGCGGGGCGGCGACTCCGGGTAGCTGTGCCGGACGACGACGCCCTCGCGCTCGAGCATGTCGAGCCGCTCGGACAGCGTCCGGGGGCTGATTCCCGGGCACGCCCGCTCGAGCTGGGAGAAGCGCCGTGCTCCTTCCGAGAGGTCGTGGACGATGATCGCCGTCCACTTGGAGCCGATGATCTCGGCGGTACAGGCAACGGCGCACTCGGCATCGTGGACTGGACGCATCGTGCGCATAGACGCATGGTAGCCGCCCTCACGGGATGTCACGGCTCAGTCCCAGGGCGGAGGGTTGTGCACCCAGCGCCCGCCCACCATCGTCGCGACCACCGAGAGCTCCTCGAGCCCGTCCCGGCCGCACGCGATCGGATCGCGGTCGAGCACGACGAGGTCGGCGAGGAATCCCGGTACGAGCCGGCCGAGACGCTTCTCGTCGTGTGAGAGCCACGCCGGAGCGACGGTGGCGGCGGCGAGGGCCTGCTCGACCGGAAGCGCCTGCGCCGGCTGCCAGGGCGGGCGCTCGTCGAGCGTGCGGAGCACTCCTGCCCGGAGCCCTGCGAGCGGGTCGAGCTCCTCGATCGGCGCGTCCGATCCGTTCGCGACGACCGCGCCGGAATCGACGAGCGACCGGTAGGCGTACGCTCCGGCCAGGCGGTCGCCCCAGAGCCGGTCTGCGAGCTCCCGATCCGACGGGGCATGGCTGAACTGCACCGAGGCGGCGACGCCGAGAGCGGCGAAGCGGGGAAGGTCGGCGGGGTCGACGAGCTGGGCGTGCTCGATGCGGGGTCGCAGGCCACGCGGGTGCCAGTCGTCGCGGGTCGACGCGAACGCGTCGAGCGCCGCGCGATTCGCCGCGTCGCCGATCGCGTGGACGGCGAGCGGCCACCCGGCGCGGGCGGCCCGGTGGATCGCGTCTGCCAGTTGCTCGCAGCTCGTGATCGCGACGCCCGAGCCGTCGAGCATCCATGCGGTCTGTGAGCCGAGCGTGCCGTCCATGAACGTCTTCAGGTACCCGATCCGGAAGACGTCGTCCCCGATCCCCGAGCGCAGGCGCAGCGACTCGAGCTCGCGGAGCTGCTCGAGCGGGAGCGACTGCCGGACGCGAACCATCGGCCCGGCGAGGGCTCTCACCCGTTCCCAGATGCCGACCGAGCCGATCCGGCCGTCCTTGTCGTGAACGCCGGTGACCCCGCGCGCGTGCGCGACCCTGATCCCGGCGCGGACGGCCTCCACGTACTCGTCCTCCCCGGCGGCGATGAAGCGCTCGCGGAACCGCCAGGCCGCCTCCTCGCGCAGGACCCCGGTCGGCTCGCCGTCAGGGCCGGTCTCGACGACTCCCCCGGACACGGTCAGGTCGCCGCTACCGCGCGCGAGCCCGGCCGAGGAGAGGACGAGGGAATGCTCGTCCCGCGCCCAGAGCGCCACGGGCAGGTCGCCGGCGACCGCGTCGAGGTCGTACCGCGACGGGTCGGTCCCGTCCGGCCAGTCACCCGACCGCCAGCCGCGTCCGATCAGCCAGCGGCCTCGTGGAGCCGCAGCGGCCGCTTCCCGCACGAGCTCGAGCAGCTCGGCGAGCGACCCGCAGCCTTCGAGGCGCAGCTGCTGCCGGGCGAGCGCCCAGGTCGGGAAGTGGACGTGGGCGTCGACGAGCCCGGGGATCGCGCAACGCCCGCGCAGGTCGACGACGTCCGGGGTCGGCAGCGCCCATTCGTGGGTACCGACCCCGCCGACGATCCTGTCGGCCGCGATCGCGAGCGCCCTGACCGTGGGGAGGGACGGATCCATCGTCCGGATCACGCCGTTCTCGATGATCACTGTGGGAGAATCTACTGCCCGTGAGCGATCTGACCCCCGACAGTCCTGCCGTCTGGCGGCCCGCCGCGGTCGTGCCGGCCGCCGAGCTCGCGGCCCGGCTTGCGGCGTTCCAGGCGGCGCTCGCTGCGGCCGGGCTCGCCGGAGCGGTCGTCGTCCAGTCGGCCGACCTCTACTACCTGGCCGGGACGACGCAGAACGCCCACCTGCTCGTCCCCGCGACCGGGCAGCCGGTCCTGCTCGTCCGCCGGACGCTCGAGCGTGCCCGTGCGGAGTCGTCGCTCGCCGTGATCGAGCCGCTTCGCTCCCTGCGCGACCTGCCGGCGGCGCTCCAGAGGGCCGGGGTGGAGGGGGGACGGCTCGGGCTCGAGCTCGACGTGCTCCCGGCCGCCCGGTTCCTCGACTACGAGGCCCGGCTTCCCGGCTTCGAGCTGACCGACTGCTCGGCGATCCTTCGCCGGCTGCGCGCGGTCAAGAGCCGCTGGGAGCTCGAACGGATCCGCGAGGCCGGAGCGATGCTCGCGGGGGTGTGCGACTGCGTCGCCGGGGTGCTGCGCGAGGGCATGACGGAGGTCGAGCTCGCGGCCGAGGTGGAGCGCTGGCTTCGCCGCCAGGGCCATCAGGGCATCCTCCGCATGCGCGCGTTCAACGGCGAGGTTCACTACGGAACGGTCACCGCGGGCCCGACGGCCGCGGAGCCGGGCGCAGCCGACACGCCGCTCGTGGGGCTCGGCGTCGGGCCGGCGGTCGGAAAGGGAGCGTCGCGCCGGCCGATCGGTCGCGGCGAGCCCGTGCTCGTCGACCTCGTCGGCGTCTCGGCCGGGTACATGGCCGACCAGACGCGGACGTTCTCGCTCGGCCCCGTCGCCCCGCGATTTCGCGAGGCGTACGAGCGCGCGCTCGAGATCCTGCGCGCCGTGTCGGGTGCGGCGCGCCCGGGAGCCGTCTGCTCGGAGCTGTACGCACGCGCGGTCGACCTCGCCGGCGACCTGCGCCCGGCCTTCGCGAGCGCGGACCGTGTCAGCTTCGTCGCCCACGGCCTCGGGCTCGAGATCGACGAGCCTCCGTTCCTTGCGCGCGGCTACGACGAGCCGCTCGAGGAGGGCATGGTGTTCGCCCTCGAGCCGAAGTTCTTCTTGCCGGGCGAGGGTGCGGTCGGGGTCGAGAACAGCTACGCCGTGACCGCGGACGGTGTCGAGGTGCTCACGACCGCGCCCGAGCAGCTCCTCGAGCTGTAGGCACAGGGATCGGTAGGCGCCGGGATCGCCCTCGATGGGCGATCCCAGCGCTTCAATGGGGCCCGGGATTGATCTCCCGGGAAAGAAGTCGTCCGGGTCGATGAGGCGAGGCTGTTGGTCGTGCTTCAATGGGGCCCGGGATTGATCTCCCGGGAAAGCGGGCTCCTCGACTGTCGGTAGCCGGTCGATGTCGGCGCTTCAATGGGGCCCGGGATTGATCTCCCGGGAAAGCTCCGGGACGCTCCGAGGGCTGATCGCCGCCGAAGCGCTTCAATGGGGCCCGGGATTGATCTCCCGGGAAAGGGGCCGCGATGGGCGAGACGCGACCGGGAAGATCCAGCTTCAATGGGGCCCGGGATTGATCTCCCGGGAAAGACCGACGTCGACGGCGACACGTTGAACAACCGGCCCGGGCTTCAATGGGGCCCGGGATTGATCTCCCGGGAAAGGGCGACAGCCCCGTGCCCGACGGGCCCGCCATGCGGAGGCTTCGAGGACCCGGGATTGATCTCGGGAAAGAAGGGCGTCGCCGGCACGGTCACGCACGAGGTTCGTTCGCTTCAATGGGGGCCCGGGATTGATCTCCCGGGAAAGGCGGACAGAACAAGAGCTTCAATGGGCGGGTTGATCTCGGGAAAGCCGCGTCCTCGAGCGGACGGGCGGCTACGCTTCAATGGGGCCCGGGATTGATCTCCCGGGAAAAGCTCGAGTCCGGCTCCAGACGCGGTCCCGTACTGGCCGCTTCAATGGGGCCCGGGATTGATCTCCCGGGAAAGGATACCGGTACCTCCGTGGCGGATCGCTTCAATGGGGCCCGGGATTGATCTCGGGAAAGACGCATCGTGGGAGGTCCAGACAGAAGAGCTTCAATGGGGCCCGGGATTGATCTCCCGGGAAAGGACTGACGTCGACAGCGCTTCAGCCGGACCGGAAAGTGCCTCATCGTCTGCTCGACGCTTCAATGGGGCGGTTGATCTCCCGGGAAAGGTGGGGTACGGGTTGCCCTCGGTTGCGCTTCAATGGGGCCCGGGATTGATCTCCCGGGAAAGTCGCGACCGGGAGATCGCACCTGCCGTTCAGCTTCAATGGGGCCCGGGATTGATCTCCCGGGAAAGGGCGGGAACAGGGCAGGCTTCTGCGGCGCTTCAATGGGGCCCGGGATTGATCTCCCGGGAAAGGGATCGAACGCGACCGATTGGCTCGGGACGTCGCTTCAATGGGGCCCGGGATTGATCTCCCGGGAAAGTGAAGAGGACGTGCGCGGCGGACGTGCTTCAATGGGGCCCGGTTGATCTCCCGGGAAAGGCTACGCGCGGGGACAGCGGTCCGGCGCTTCAATGGGGCCCGGGATTGATCTCCCGGAAAGGGAAGTCGCCGTACTGAGGCCCGAACGTCCCGGGAGGTGACGCCGCGCGCTTCACTTGCCCTCATGGGGCCCGGTTGATCTCGGGAAGAGGTTGCGTTCTCGGTCCGTCATCGCTTCAATGGGGCCCGGGATTGATCTCCCGGGAAAGAGCCTCTCCGCTATCTCGCTCACAGAGAGGCCAGATCGAGGATGTTGCGAGCGAGAACGGAGAGAGGGTGACCGTGGTCGGCTCATCTCCTGCGTGAAGGAGTGGATCGGCGGGTAGATACTGTCAATGTGCAGGGAGTTCGTGATCTGCGAGCGGCGCCGGGCTCGTTCGTCACTACCTCGCCGCTCGCGTCGCCTACACGATAGCGGCAGCACCGGACTCGGGGATCGGAATTCCCCCGCAGAGCCACCGTAGCCTGCGACTCGTCGGGTCTCCGACGGGACCGAGATCGACGATCAGGACGCTGTCCACGTGGAGATCGACGGTGACGCGCAAGGCCGACTCGAGTCTGACGATCTCGACGCCCGAGAGGTCGCAGAGAAAGACCGAGTAGTTGAGGCGGGTGCCGAAGCCTTCGACGATCCGAGCTGTCCTTCGCAGCCGGACGTCGTCTCGGATGTCGTAGCAGACGAGGTAGCGAGACCGCATCAGCGCGTGACGAAGGGACGGTAGCCGGGTACGTCTCCGAGCAGGTGCGCCGCAAGAAGGCGCGCCTGGAGCTCGAGCGCGCGGCGGTAGGTGACGCGGTAGCCGAAGGTCGGATGGATGACCTCGGTCGTGAGCCTTTGCTCGAGTGCCGCGAGCACGGTTCGGCGCCCGGCGGTCGTGAGCGTGACTGTTCCGGCACGACCGAAGAAGTCGCCGGTGCTGAGGCGCGAGCCGTTGATCAGTGTCAGCGCGACCGAGTCCGCGATCAGCGGCCGGAACTCCTCCATGAGATCGAGCGCGAGCGCGGGCCTGCCGAATCGCGGTCGGTGGTAGAAGCCGAGTAGCGGGTCGAACCCGACGCGCCGTGCCGCGAGCGCGCATTCCTTGGTCAGAACCGCGTAGAGGAACGAGAGCACCGCGTTCGTGGCGTCACGCGGCGGTCGGCGCGAGCGTCGCTCGAACGTGAACCACTCCCCGTACCGTGACGAGGCGATGAGGCGGCCGAACGCTCGGAAGTATTCGCGTGCTGCTGCGCCCTCGACACCGAGCAGGATCTCGATGGAGCGCGCCTTGTCGGCGACCCGGGCAAGGCGATGGAGCTCGCGAACCGCGTCCGCGGCGGCCGTTCCTCCGTTGCGCCGTACGAGCACCCGGGAGTTCCGGATCTTCGCACCGACGAACCTGCGGGCGAGCTCGAGACGGGCTTCCTCGTCATCGGCCGAACGGAACTGCTCGATCCGCAACTGGATATTGCTCGGCTCGATGCCGATCGTGATCGCCTGGAACCAGCCTCCGAGCGAGAAATGTGTGATCGGTACGCCGGCTCCGACCAGGCGGCGCACGGCGGCCTGCGAGATCGACACACCCCCGAACAGCGCCACCTCGGAGATGTCGATCTCACGGACCGAGGCAAGACGTTCACCGTCCTTGCGGATCTCGACCCGCCCGCCAGAGATCCCCACGCGGGCCCCCTGCTCGATGACGTAGAGCGGGGCGGCCTCCGCGCGCGAGGCGATCAGGCGACGGATCTGCGCGGGTTCCTCGGAGGCCGTACGCAGGATCTGGGTCTCGTCGGGTAGGCAGATCCCTACGAGCGAGCAGCGCGGGCACTTCGGGCTGTCGACGAGAGGGTCGGGTGGATGATCGCGCCGGGCTGTCTCCCTCAGGTCGGCGAGAAACCGCTTCACCCGTTCCTCGAGCGCTTCAGTGACGAGCACCTCGCTTCGAGTCCGCGTCTCGCGGAAACTGACAAAGCCCCGGTTGCAGCGGTAGCCATTCTCCCGCAGCACCAGCACCTGGGCGGCGATCTGGATCTCCTCCGGCTCCCAGGGGGTGCCGTCCGCGCGCGGCTTGCCCTTCTTGTGGTCGACGGGAAACACCTCGCCGTCCCTGCCCTCCACGAGGTCGAGCTTCGCGATCACCCCGAGCTCGGGAGCGTCGAGCGTGACCGCCCGGGCCTGACCCTCCCACGGATCCTCGCTGTCGGAAGTCTTGGTCGCCTCTGGAATCGACCCGCGCTCGCGGTCGCTGCGGCGGTGTGCGAGGCCTCCCTGCGCCGTGTCGGGGTTCTCGTCCCAGCTCCCGTCGACCCATTCGAGGTAGAAGAGCCGCGGGCAGTAGACGAACTCGTTCAGCATCCGCGCCGGAACGAGGTCGGGAACCGCAGTGTTTGCCCCGTCGGTCACATATCGGGTATCGGCACGGAAGGCGGCGTCCCGAAGCAGGAGGGTCGAGCCGCGGGCGTGAGCGATGTCCGGTTACCCGATCTGAGCCGAAGCCCAGGCGCGGAGATCGTCGAGCTGCTTCCGCACAGCAGCGCGGTCGAGGGGCTCCTCGTCGAGCGGCGCCTCGTACCGAAGCTGAACGCCGAAGGGATAGAGCTCGGTGATGCTCTGAAGCGCCTCGGGCGGAGCCAAGCCCTGATCGGCGAGCAGGTCGAGCAGGAAGCGGAGCGAGTGAGTCCGCGGGAACTCGATGCCGTGCGCGCTGAGGACGGCCTTGAGCAGCTTCTCCGCGGCCTGCTGGCCGTGGAAGCCGATGATCCCATCGGGAACCGCTACGGCGGTTTCGAGTGCCCGGACGGCTGCGAGATCGGCGTCTGCCCTGTGGAGGAGAGCGAGTGCCCGTCCCGCCTCAGGCCGACTCATAGACCACGAGACCCTTGTCGAGCGCATCGCGAACGGCCGGGCCCGTGAGCTCCGGCTGTGCCGCCTCCTCATGGCTGATGACGAGCACCTCGGCCGGGACTCGGAGCGGGCTCAGAGCGTCCTGTAGGCGGACGATCTCGCGCCGGTGACTGAACCCATTCTGCTGAACGACGAGGAAGTCCAGATCACTGTGCGGGTCAGCCTCTCCCCTGGCGTACGAGCCAAAGAGAATCACCCGCGCCGGCTTGCGAGCAGCCTCGCCGAGCCTCGTGGCAGCCTCGCGAATGAGCGGCTCGGGAATCGGCTCCATGCTCAGGAGTGTAGGGCGCGAAGACCAAGAGAAGCCCGGGCCGGGGTCAGCATCTTGTCGAAACTGGCTGATTCCATCTGCGGCGGGGCAACGGGCCCGGTTCGTTAGCGCACGGATGGGCAACGACCGACGAGGAGCGGTCCGCGCCACCTCATGGTGCCGTCACGTTGCTGGGAGGAACAGCCCCATGCCGAAGTGGGAGTTGCGGCCAAGGGCGACCGGACCGACTACGGGCTCGGCGAACTCGAGCTCGAACCCGTAGCCGAGGGAAGCGGGCTCGTCTTTACGGTTACGCCGGAACTCGATCCACCGAACCGATCGCCCACCGCAGACGAGACGTTCGGTCGGCGTGGCCCGGGTCGGATGAGGAAGACCATGGTTGATGGCCTCTCGCCGGATCTCGCTCAGAAGCCAATCGGATAGCGGCCCGCGACTCCGCTTGTGGTGGCGCGGCGGGAGGAAGGGCGTCGCGCTCCTGAACACCCGGCGAGGTGGACACAGATCCGCGCGAGTGCCCCACTGGAGCGGGAAGAGGCGGATGTCCGGCCGACCGCCGACCTGCCAGACCCTCTCGAGGCGATCGAGGGCGGTGCGCTCGCTTCGGTCGAAGGGTTCTCGGCACACGGCGAGCAGGTGGTCGAGCCGCCCGTCCGCGTCGCTGTCGAGCGGGAGAAGGTAGACGTGGCGGTGACCCGCGAGCGGTCGTCCATCCGGGCTCTTGCCGCTGAATCGGGGCGAGACGAGCGCTGGGTTGCCGACGATCCGCCGGTGGATTCCCATCAGCTTCCGCCGGACCCGCTCGGCAACCTCGAGCGTCGAGGTCACCGGCGGGAGCACCTTGCTCTCGAGGGCGAACAGCACTCCGTGAATCACGGGCTCCCGCCGCGTTGCGGCCGCAACCATCGGTACGTCGAAGCAGTTGGACGGTCGCAGGTACGGCACGTGCCGGAGCGCTGGCGGATCGCTGCGCGTGGACTTGAAGATGTCCCCAGTCGACCAGGCGAGTGCGTCCATCCATGTGGCGGCGCCCGGCCGGCGCTTGGCCTTGGGTTTGACGGGGTCGGGTTTGTAGTCTGCGACGGGAATCGGGCAGGCGACGGGAACGATCTCCTGGCCATCGGCGCGGGTGGCTCCATTTGCGGGCAAGCAGTTCCAGTCGGGAGTGCACGGTTCTCGGACGCTGGCCTCGACCCAGGACTCGGAGCGCCCGAGGTAGTTGAGGAGGAGCAGGAGCTGCGAGAGCCGTCTCTCGTCATCGCTGTCGAGCCGGACGTTCGGCCAGCCGATCAGCAGGCTGTCGCTCGGTCGGAGAGTGACGAACGCGTCGAAGATCAGCGTGCGGTCCGTCTCGACCTTCGTGTTCTTGCTCAGGAACGACCGGGTGTGCGACGCGGCTGAAGCGGGGAGCTGGAACACTGGAGGAGCTGAAGCGAGGGCGCCGAGGATGCCAGCCACTTCGTCCTCAGGCCAGTCGGGCAGCTTTCGTCGCCAGGTGTCGTAGAGCGCGCGAACGAGTCGGTACGGCGACGGCGGCCACTCGGGCACGCCCTCGTTCACGTGCCGACCCCACGGGGTCGCGTGGTAGCGACCTGACGGAAAGCGAAGCTCGAGGACGAGCATCGTCCGATCAGTCCTCGCCGCTGGCCGGGTCGTCCTCGGTGTTGCCGGCTTCCTCCGCCGGCTCTCCATCAGACCCCACGGCCTCTTCCTTGTTCTTCTTCTTCTCAACGACCGCGGCGTGGATCTCCGTGACTCGCGGATCGGCGAAGAGGTCGTTCTCGCCGCATGCCCTGATCCCGTTCTGGATCGCTGCCAGCAGCTCCTCTTTCTCGGGCACCTCGAAGGTCGCCGGTCTCCTGACGACGATGCCGTCGACCGGCTCCAGATCGCAGGCCGTCCGGAGACGGAGGCCGGTCGAAAGGAAGCGGCGGACCTTGTACAGGCCGAGCGCGACGAGAAGCCGGCGAGCCTCCTCGGGAAGACCGAGGCCAGAGAGCAGTGCCAGGTCGAAGTTGAAGTAGGCCTTGATGCTGCCCGCGGTGTACTCCGTGCGGTGGTAGGGGACGTTTCCGTACACGTCCTTGTCAAACCCGACCGCACGGATGGAGCCTGTCGGGTCGAGCGGGTTGTTCTTGACCCCGCCCGAGGCCGCCTCTCGCACGTCTTCCGCCTCGACGAACCCACTCAAGGCTCGGGGAATCCGGATTCTGCCGTCCTCGAAGTTCGCCATGAACACTCCGTGGAGCAGCGAGTTCGGATCGAAGGACATGAACGTCGCTGCGATCCTCCGCCAGTCGAGGAGCCCGCCCTTCTTGTAGGCGGTCTTCTCCGCAAACAGGGCGCTGAAAGCCTTGTCGCTGATGATGTAGGGCGAGTTGATCCGGTGGGCCTCGACAAGTGAGCTCGTCTCGGCGTCCGCTGCGCCGTTCAGACGCACGAGGATGTACGGGAGCCCATCGAGCTCCTCGGCGATGCGCGGCCCCGCGCCCGAAAGGCATGTTGCCTCGAGGCGGTTGGCGACGGACTGCGCAGATTCGACGAGCAGCATCCGGGTTCCGTCGGGCCGCACGTAGTCGGCAGCGCCGAGGTCGGCGAATCCCGTCGGCTGGAAGCGGTCACCCTGGACGGGCCTGAGGGCGACCTCCAGCAGGATTCGGGGCTCGCTTTCAAGCTTTTCGAACATCGAGTCCTCCTTGCTGGTCAGTCAGGCGAGCGACGTACGTTCGACAAGAGCTCTACGTGCGATGGAGTGGGAACTGTGAATGGGAAGCAACAGCGCTGCAGCCAGGCGTGCCCCGTCCTCGCCATCGGGGAACTCTGCTGTGACGGGTAGCAGGCCCGCGGCGAAAAGGCGACGTCGAGCGATGCGGCAGGCATCGCCGACGCGATCGGTGAGGAGCAAAGGGACGATTGCCGGCTCGGGTCGGACGTCGATCTCGGCGTCTCCGATGCGTAGCGGTCCCGGCAGGAAGAGGAGCTTGAGCAGGCAGTACGAGGTGGGTGGGAGATCTCCTGCGGTCGATACGTCCGGCTCGCGTAGCCGGTCGCGCGCCGTCCGCACGGCCTTCCAGTCATGCCAGTCGAGGAGCGTGAAGCCGAACATGAGGTCTTCGAGGAGTCCCTCATCGACGTTGCCCTCGAGGAATGTGGCCACGTCGTCGAGCGCCAGAGGAAGGCTCCCGGCGACGGGGTTGTACGGGCAGTCGAGCCGTCCGGCGTCCAGTATGCGCCGCGCGAGCGCTCCGGCGAGCCGTTCGGCAAGGGAGCTGCCGCGCCATGCGACCTGCCGCCTACCGTCAGCCCATTGGAACGTCCTCGAGGGATCGACCGGGCTCACGTTCGCCCGCAGCGGGCCCACCTTCCCGGTGGGTCTGATCGACGCGAGTGCGGCCGCGATCCGGACCTCTGCGCTCCCATCGGCCGCACCGGGCAGCCAGTCCGGGCGCAGGCCGCCGAGAGGTCGGGACAGCCTGGGGTCCTTGGAACGGTCGCGCTCCGCAAGCAGTCGCTCGATACGACCGAGTGAAGCGAGGAGGCTCTTGATGGAGCTTTGTCCACCACGCGCCAGCGCGTGGTGAATCCGCTCATCGATAGCCCGCCGGTGGGAGGCAAGCCGTGGTGGCGGCTCGCCGGGCCGAAACTGTCGGAGAAACGCATCGAGGCGCTGCAGCAGCGGGTCGAGCTGGCGCACGAGGTCAGCCTCGCTGCGTGCGGTCACGGCGAATCGGCCCGCCGGAAGGGCCACGTAGTTGTCTCCACGCCGCTTGAGCAGCCCGTAACGGACGAACTCGGAGATCCCCCGGTCGACGCCGAGCGACGCCGCTGCCTGCGCGAACTCCAGGGCGTCTCTCGCAGGCCGGCCGCCGACCTCCGCGCGACCCTCGCCGAGAAAGGCCTTTAGCTCGCGATACGCGACGGGATGACGCCAGAGCGGCGTCCACACCTCAGCTCGCGCCTTCCCGGCATCGTCCCTCGAGGCCGATGTGAAGCCGACTGCCCGGGCTCGTACCGTAAACGGGGCGCTCGCCCCCGAAGTCGTCGAGCGACGGGAAATGGCGGATGTCCAGGAGATAGTCCCTTCCATTGCGAGCATGAAGTTCCACGAGTTTGTCGGGACCGACTTGTGCTCGATGCCCGGCCCTTGGTTGAAGCCGCCGGCGTGACCCGGATCGTGTTGTCCGACCGACTCCGCCGTGAGGCCCAGGGTGCCTTCTTCGAACAGCGCGTTCCGAAGCAGGCTCTCGGTGCGACCATCTGGCTCGACCAGGAGCTTCCCGACGCGGCGCATGAAGCCGTTCGTGTAGTCGAGGCGGCCCTCGTTTCCTCCCGAGCCGAGAAGCGGGGGGAAACGCATGGTTCCGTCCGCTGCAAGGGCGATCACGGCGTCAAGCCAGTCGACGGCGCCGTCGGGGAGCCGCGATCGACAGACCCGTACGATCTCGGCCTTCCTTCGCGATCGCCATGCTTCGTTGGCCTTGGTGCGCGCCTTCGCGACACCGTCCGCAGACGTGCCTCGACGAATCGACCGCGCACTCTCGAGCCACACCTGACGCTGTTTACCCGTCTTGCGCGACGCCTCGGCCTCGAGCCGCCTCGCAAGACCTTCGTTGGTCTCGGGTCGCGGGGGGAGCTCCTCCCAGGCGCGAATGAGCTCGATGGTCTCGCGATAGAGAGCGAAGCGCGGCTGGTCGGTGGCGGCGATGCTGTCGATGCCATCCATCTGATCTCCCTCGTAGAACCCGCTGCCGCCGTTCCACGGCGCGACGATCGGCGTCGGTTCGTACTCCTCGAGGAAGAAGCGGACGAGCCCATCCTCGGTGAGCCGCGAATCGAGGTGAAAGACATCGCCTTTCCAGAAGCCGCGTGCGTCTGGATCCTTCTGCTCCGCGACAAGCCGGAGCACTGCGAGGGACTTGAGGTAGCTGGCCAGGGGTTCTGGGCGGCACGCGGGAAGCACGAGACAGCTCACGACGCGCCACCGCTCGCACGTTCGTCTGCAGCCTTCATGATCATCTCGAGGAAGCCGAGCCGGAACGGGCCGAGGCCGGGATCGTCACGCAGAGCGAGGGTGCGCGCCAGCCAGCTCGGGCCACGACCGTTCGCTTCACCCAGCTCCATGTAGGACAGATCGATCGTTGTCGCAGGAACGGCGATGCCACCGCCGAGCTCCACGTCAGGAACCAGGTCGCCGTCCCAGACGCCGCGGGCGAAGCGCCGGTCCGCCTCGGGAGGCCGCGGTTCGCGCGGGAGCGACCGAATCGAGAGCCGAACCTTTCCGTGATGAACCGCCGCGAGATAGGCGACGAGGTTGGCCTTGCCGTGCTGGAGTGCGAGCAGGCCCGAGACGAGCTCGTGCCGAAACGGGACGGGCGTCTCCTTGCCTGCCACGTCGCGGTAGTAGCGGAAGTCGCGGCGGTCGGTCTTACCGAGGATGACCTCGCCGTCCTTTGGGGGGTGTCCGTACATCGTGCGCTGGAACACGGGGTGCGCCTTGCCGACGTCGTGCCACCGCGCAGCCTCGAGCAGTGCCTCGCGCCAAGGAGGCTCGATCCGGCAGGCCTCGACGAGCCGTTCGACCTCGGCGACGACGCGATCGGTGTGCTCGACGAGCGTTGTCCTCGTCCGCACGCTGGTCGGATCACGCCCGTAGCGGGAGTCGATCGCGGGGGCGTCGGCGATGAGCACCGGGACCGGTCGCCTCGAGCTCGGCTTCCAGCCTTCGTTCTCCGTGTAGCGCCCGTCGGCCGCGTCGAGCATGATCGTGAGCCCGGGATGGACCGGGGCTTGCTGCGTGACCGGGCGCCAGCTCTCCTCGAGGGAGTCCCAGCTCCACATGCGCGCCTTCTTCCTGACCAGTTCCCGCAGATCGGAGATCGGAGCCGCGCAGAGCTCGTCACGCCGGGGCAGGGGCTCATCATGGGACGGCCCGCCGCCGCGGGGTACATCCCGCCAGAACACCTGGACGTCGGTGTCATCCGTCTCGCGGATGAAGCGCGACACGTCGACGTCGGAGCCGGCAAGGTCAGGAGTCGTGTCGAACAGCTCGACGAGGTCGCGCCTCCTGACAATCTGCCCGTGCGCGAAGTCGAGCATGGTATCGGGAAGGCTTGCGGGTCCGACGTCCGCGCAGCGTTCGAGCACGGCGCGAGCATCGTGCAGCGCCTGCAGCTCGTAGGGTTTCGCCTCGGCTGTGAGTCGCTTCTCGTACCGCTCGGGGGATTCGGTTGGCGCCTGGCCTGGCAGATCGATCCACTGGACTGCTGCATCGCCGTACTCGCCCGCTCGGTTACAGCGTCCGAACCGCTGCACGAGCGATGCCCAGGGCGCCAACTCGGTGAAGAGCGTCGCCGACGACAGGTCCACGCCGGCTTCGACTACCTGGGTGGAAACGACGATGGTTCCGGCTGGACCCGGCTCCGCGAGGAGGGACTCCACAACGCGCTTCCGGTCAGGGGCGCGGAACCTCGAGTGCACGAGCACGACCTCGGCCGCGGGCTTGGCCCGACTGAGCGCTTCATGCAGGGCCATCGCTCGCTTCACGGTGTTGACGACAACGAGGGTGCGTGACCCGGGCCGGTGCGCTGCGACGATCTCCTGCGCCAGCTCCTTCGGCTGATCCAGCCGGGCGGCAGCCTGCCCGAGACGCTTCGTCGCGCGGAGGCGCTTCGCGACCTCGGCCTCCTTCCCGTCCTCCTCCGAGAGCACGAGCGAGCCTTCAGAATCCTGCGCGAGATCGACGTCGACCGTGCGGAGCCACTCGGGAGCCATGGTGGCGCTCATCCAGATCGTCCGGACCGGGTGATGCGTTCCAAGCAGGCGGCGGAACGCCTGCATCTGCGTCGTCGTCGCCAGCCCGGCACCCAGGAGCTGAACCTCGTCGGCGACCCAGAGGCAATCGTTGTTGAGGAGCCCGAAGTGCATCGGCCACCGATACCTGCTCATCCCGTACCCGCGGTTGAGTGCGCGTGACAGGAGCATGTCCTGCGTTCCGATGAGGATCGCGTCGCGCTCGGGATAGAGGTCCCAGCCGCCATCCTCCTCACCCCCCATGAGGACCGAGACGGCGATTCTCTCGGGATCCTCCCACGAGGGAGCGTATCCGTCCACTCGCTCTACGGCGCCATCGCCCTCGGTGCTTACGACTCCCCCGATCATGCCGAGGCGGTCGAGCCAAAGAACGGTGCTATCCCGAGTCTGTTCGACCAGGACACGCATAGGAAGGCAGTAGACGAGGCGGCGGGGCGTGTCTTGTCTCGCTTTCTCATTTGCGAAACGCCGGCGCCAGAGCCAACCGAGGACGACCCCGGCTGTCTTCCCGAGACCCGTGGGCACGGCGACTCGCGAAGGCACTGATTCTCCGGCCGCGAGCGCTCGCTGCCACGGGTACGGCTGCGCGCCTGTTGCGGCCTCGAACAGCTGATCGAAGTTCGTCACGCTCATTCGTAAGAGGGGAGGGACCTTTCGCCGACGGAGGTGGCAGCGACTCGACCCGATCCGGGTCGCGGCGGATGATCCAAATCGGCCCTCGGCTGACCGCTGGTCGGGCTTGGCATTCGTGCCCCCACCTGGTGCTCGAACCCATGGACAAGCCTGACCGTTCTCATCGTCGCGTGGTGTTGTTCATATCACGACGAGAATCGGTGCGGAATGGGCCGGTTCTTACGTCGCGCGGGCCGATCGTGCCTTCGCCTATGCGGGCGAGGTGAGTCATGCGAGAGTTCAGACTCGATGTCGCTACAATCGCGTAGAATCTGTAGCGCCTTGCCTAGTACCGTCGAGGTGGGAATCCGGGAGCTCCGCGCCGATCTGAGTCGGTGGGTACAGCGGGTGCGGGAGGGGGAGGAGATCGTCGTGACGGATCGCGGGAAGGCCGTGGCGCGGATCGTTGCCGCGGGCAAGGAGCGCAAGCTCGACCGGTTGATCAGGGAGGGCGTCGTGACGCCGGCGCCGAACCGCGGACGACCCCGGACGATTCCCGAGCCGATCGAAGGCGCCGGGCCGCTCAGCGACCTCGTCGACGAGGGACGCGGCTGATCGCGTACTTCGACACCTCTGCCTTCGTCAAGCTGCTCGTCCCGGAGCGCGGATCACCGGACGCGGTCGGCCTCTGGCTCGCTGCCGATCGAGTGATCTCGTCCCGGCTCCTGTATCCGGAGGCGCGGTCCGCGGTCGCCCGCGCGGCGCGCGCCGGCCGGCTCGACAGTGTCTCCATGAAGCGGGCCAGGGCGCTCCTCGAGCTCCTCTGGGGAGACGTCGATCGGCTCGGCCTGACCGACGGGCTCGCGCATCGGGCGGGTGAGGTCGCCGAGCGGTACGGCCTACGGGGTGCCGACGCGGTGCATCTGGCGTCGGTGCTCGAGGTCGCCGATCCGGAGGCGGTGCTGGTCACGACCGATGGGGCGCTCGTCGAGGCTGCCCGGGCCTCCGGGGTCGCGACCGCGTCGATCGGCTAGGCGGCTTCGTCGAGCAGGCGGCCCGGCGTCGGCTCAACTGCAGAACTTGAAGGTGTTGTTCGACCCGAGGTTGTCGATGCACGTGTTCGTGCCGGCACCGCCGTCGCTCAGGTCGTTGCCCCTGCCGCCGAAGAGCTGGTCGTCGCCGCCGGCACCGAAGATCTTGTCCTTGCCGACGCCGCCGTAGAGCCTGTCGTTGCCGCCGAGACCGTAGATCTTGTCCGCGCCGGCGAGCCCGCAGATGACGTCGTCACCCGGGGTGCCGCGGAGCGTGTCCTTACGGGCCGTACCGCGGATGGTGCACACGTCGTACATGCTGCCGCCCGAGCCACCCGAACCGCCGGACCCGCCGGAGCCTCCGGAGCCGCCCTTGTCGAAGACGGCCACGACGTCCTTGTCGCCGCTGGCGACGAGCACGCACGGGTCGGTAGCCGGGGTGCCCTCGCACGCGCCGGCCCAGCCGCCGAAGTGCGAGCCGCTCGCCGCGGTCGGTGTGAGCGTGACCCGGGTGTCCGCGATGAACCCCGCCTCGCAGGTGAGGCCGCAGTCGATGCCCGCCGGATCGCTCGTGACCGTGCCGCGTCCAAGGCCGGCGATCTCGACCGAGACGAGCTCGGTACCGCCGCTCCCGTCGCCCTGGATCTGGGTGGTCGTCTCGGCACTGTTGTTCGCCGCGATCGGGTCGGCCGCCTCGGTGTTCGAGACGCTGACCTTCGCCGTCGCGGTGCCTGCCGTGCTCGGCGCGAGGACGAGAGCGATGGTCGCGGTCGCGTCCTTCTCGAGCTTGCCGAGGTCGCACTCGATCGGCGTGACATCGATCTTGCACGTCTTACCCTCGATGCTCGGCGTTGCCGACTCCACCGTACCGGCCGGGAGCTGGTCGAACTTCACGATCGTCTTCTCGGCCGCCTGCGGCCCGTGGTTCTTCACGGTCGCCGTGTACGTCACGGTTCCGCCGACGGCTGCCGGATCGGGCGTGTCCGTGAGCGTCACCTCGAGGTCGGCCTCGGGGGTCGTGATCTGGAGCTTCCAGCAGAGCAGGGTGCCGGCGTTGCCGGAGGCGCCGTCGCCGACGACGAGCTTCCAGGCGCCGGTTGCCGCCTTGCCGTCGAGTGCCGAGAGGGGCTCCTCGGGCCTGTAGCCGCCGGCCGCGTCGAACGGGGAGTCGACGCCGTTCCCGGTGATCGCGGTCGCCGCCTCGTCGTCGAACAGGGTCAGGTTTCCGGTGCAGTCACCCGCGCCGCTTCCGTAGTCGGCTCCGGTGCCGTTGTCCGTGGACAGCCAGACAGTCGTGCCGTCCGGGGCAATCAGCGAGAGGTCGAGCTCGTTCGTGCTTGGGTGGGCGATCCGAACGGACACGTTGACGTCGGCGACCTTCTCCGTGCCGAGCGCCACCGGGATCTCCGGCGTCGGGTAGACCGCACCGGGATCGGGTATCGCGGCGCTGAGATCACCGCTCGAGAAGGTCTGGGGGGCAGCGACTCCGGCGGTCGTTGCCAGGAAGGCGGCGGCGAGAGCCACCGCCATGACGAGGAGCCGGATCGCTGTACGGCGCATACGCCTGCCGTATCGGCTTGCGCGGGCGCGTCCTTGAGCCTCCGCAGAGCCCCTCCCTCGCAAGGGGGAGTGCGACAGGGGCCGCGTCTACAATCGACGAGGTGCCGTGGGACTGGCTGACCGAGGAGCAGCGGGAGCTCCGCGAGCTCGTGCGTACCGTCGCGGCCGGAAAGGTGGCGCCGCGGGCGGCCGAGATCGACCTCTCCGGCGAGTTTCCCTGGGACGTCGTCGCCGCGCTCCGGGAGCACGAGATCCTCGCGCTTCCATTCGCCGAGGAGCACGGAGGGACGGGCACGGGGGCGCTCATGATGCTCGTCGCGATCGAGGAGCTCTCGAAGGTCTGTGCAACGACCGGGCTGATCCTGTCCATGCAGAGCCTCGGCGCGCTCGCCGTCGAGCTGGCCGGTAGCGACGAGCAGCGCCGCCGGTACCTGCCGCGGCTCGCCTCGGGGGAGTGGCTGGGCGCCTACGCGCTGACCGAGCCCGGCTCGGGGTCAGACGCGGCCGCGATGCGCTCGGTCGCCGTGTGCGACGGCGACGACTACGTGCTGACGGGCTCGAAGCGCTTCATCACGAACGCCGGCGTCGCGGGCCTCTACACCGTGTTCGCGAAGACCGACCCGGACGCGGGCCACCGCGGGATCTCCTGCTTCCTCGTCGAGGCTGACACGCCGGGCTTCGAGGTCGGGCGGATCGAGCCGAAGATGGGGATCAAGGGCTCGACGACCGGCGAGCTCGTCCTGAGCGAGGTGCGAATTCCCGAAGCGAACCGGGTCGGCAAGGAGGGCGAGGGCTTTCGGATCGCGATGCGCGTGCTCGACCGTTCACGCCCGGGCATCGCAGCGCAGGCTCTCGGCCTCGCCCAGGGTGCGACCGACTACGCGCTCGAGTACGCGAGGACACGCGAGACGATGGGCCGGCCCATCGCCGAGCACCAGCTGATCGCGTCGATGCTCGCCGACATGGAGACGAGGTGCGAGGCGGCCCGCGGCCTCCTCTACCGCGTCGGGATGATGATCGACGCCGGGATCGACGGGCCCGAGCTGACGAAGCTCTCGGCGATGGCGAAGCTCTACTGCTCGGACGTGGCCATGGACGTGACCACCGATGCGGTGCAGATCCTCGGCGGATATGGCTACATGAGGGAGTACCCGGTGGAGCGAATGATGCGCGACGCGAAGATCACCCAGATCTACGAGGGCACGAACCAGATCCAGCGGCTCGTGATCGCGCGCGAGATGCTCCGCGAGACGCGCGCGTTCCTGCTCGCGGACGCCGGGTAGCCGGGATGGCCGAGCGCGTCGTCGCACCGCCCGTCGCCCGGCCGCGGAGTCTTGCCCTCGGGCGGACGCGCCGGCGCGTGACCGGAGCGCTGCTCTCGCCGCTCTACCGGCTGTACACGGGAAGGCTGCGTCACGAGGTACGCGCCGCGCCCGTGCCGCACCACCTCGCGGTGATCCTCGACGGCAACCGGCGCTGGGCGAGCGAGAAAGGGCTCGACGAGATCGGAGCCGGCCATCGCCACGGCGCGGACAAGATCGACGAGCTGCTCGCCTGGTGCGCGGAGCTCGGCGTCGCCGAGGTGACGCTCTGGGCCCTCTCGGGTGAGAACCTCGGCCGCGACGAGCGGGAGGTCGACGCGCTCCTCGACGTCGTCTCCGAGAAGCTCGACGCGCTCTCGGAGCAGCCCGTGCGGATCCGCGTCTTCGGACGGCTCGAGGGCCTGCCCCCGAGGCTCCTCGAGGCCGTCCGCCGCGCCGAGGACGCCACGGCGGATCGCTCCGGGCTACGGCTCAACATCGCGATCGGGTACTCCGGTCGCAACGAGCTCGTCGACGCCTGCCGCGCGATGCTGCGCTCGCTCGCCGCCCAGGGCCTGGCGCCCGAGCAGATGGCGCACGAGGTCACGCCCGAGCTGCTCTCCGCGCACCTCTACACGGCCGGCGCGCCCGACCCGGAGCTGATCATCCGGACGAGCGGCGAGCTGCGGCTTTCGGGCTTTCTGCCCTGGCAGAGCGTCCACAGCGAGTTCCACTTCGCCGACGTCTACTGGCCTGCCTTCCGCGAGCTCGACTTCCTTCGCGCGATCCGCACCTACCAGCAGCGCGAGCGCCGGTACGGGCGCTAGCCGGGCCGGGGCGGCTCTGCCGAGGCGGGGGCGAATGTCTCGGCGAACTCGGCGAGCGCCTCGAGGTCGAGCTCGGCGCTCACGAGGCGGACGGCGGTACCCTCGCGCTCGAACGCGACCTGTCGCTGCATCGGCCAGTCGTCAGGCGATGGCTCCCACGTCCGGTAGTCGCCGTGAAACGGTCGCCAGCCCGAGCTGGTCGGGGCCGGCTCGGGCTCGCCGGAAGCGTGCTCGCTGACCGAGACCCGGGCCGAGGCATCGCCGGCCGCGTAGTGGAGGAAGACCAGCTCGGGACCCGCCTTGGACGCTTCGACGTGGTGGCAGGAGAGCTCCCAGCCCGAGGGGACGGTGCGAGCCGCAAGCACCGTGAAGCCGGCCTCCCGCACGACCTCGTAGAGGGGAACGGGGGCGGCGCGGCCCGTGGTGGTGGTGTGGACCTCGACGCCCGGCGGCGGCTCGAAGCGAAACAGCGCGGGGTCGAGCGCCTCGTCGAAGACGATCTCGGTGAACTCCTCGATCGCGTAGGGCTCGCCGTCGAGCAGCTGTGTGTGGCGGAGCACGACGCCGCGCTCGCTGTCGACGTCGATCTCCTGTCCGGCACCGTCGACGACGGCGAACTGGTAGTCGGAGAGCACTGACCACGGCTGGGGTCGTACCTCGGCGCGAAGGCACGGGCGTCCGGCCACGGTCGTCGCGCCGAGCGGGACGAGCGTTGAGCTCGCGAGCGCCCAGGTCGTGGGGGCGAGGAGCTGCACGGAGCTCCCGAGACCGTGCTGGTGGCGCGGATCACCGGCGTTGGTCGCGGCCTCGCCGTCCTGGAGGCTCCACCAGGTGTCGCCCTGGATGACGACGGTGGAGCGGCTCGTGTGCGACCGGTAGACGTGCTCGGTCTCCGACCGCGCCCGATCGGGTAGCTCGAACCAGATCCGCTCGAGCGTCTCGGAGCTCTCCGGGCCGGGCTCGTCGACCGGGCCGCCGTAGAACGAGATCGAGCTCGCGGACGTACCGTGTCGCTCGCTGCGCTCACGGCGCCTGAACGCCTCCAGCGAGCGCGCGTGGTGGCTCCAGCTGCGAACCGTCCCGCGCACCGTGTGAAACCGTGGGCCGCCGTGAAGAGCCAGGAGAAGATCGCCGAGGTCGCTCATCGTGCGCTCAGGCGCGGGCCGCTCGCTGCGCGGCCTTCCGGGCGCGCTTGGCGGCCTGGTACTCCGCGAGCTTCTCGGCCGAGTCTACGTCGCCGAGGCAGAAATGTGCCGTGGCGACCCGCTCCCACCCGGGCGGGCAGACGCCGAGCTGCTTGCCGAGGATCGCGGCGAGGGAGCCGACCTTCATCTCGCCGAAACCGGGGAGGGCTGCGAGGCGGCGCTCGAGGTCGTCGCCGTCGGCTGCCTCGGTCCAGACCCGTGCGGCTTCGCCGCCGTAGTCCTCGACCACCACCTGGCACAGCTCCTGCGTCCGCTTCGCCATGTTGCCGGGAAAGCGGTGCAGAGCCGGCTTCTCGCGAAAGACGGCGTCGAGCCGGTCGGGGTCCATCGCAGCGATCTCTCCGGCGTCGAGCCTCCCGAGGCGGCGCTTCAGCTCGAGCGGCCCCGAGAACGCCTTCTGCAGCGGAACCTGCTGGTCGAGCACGAAGCCGACGAGGAGCGCGAGCGGCTCGTCGACGAGCAGCCGGTCGGCCTCGTCATCGCCGGTGAACGGGAGTCGATCGACGGCGGCGGCCATGCGGCGAGTGTACCGGCGTGCAACGAGCACACCGGGTGTCGGCCTCGGTCTCGCGGGAGCCCCGGGTCCGGCGGGAGCTCGGCGTGTGAAGGAGCCCCACGCTGGGGGAGCCCCGCCAGGTGAGTGCCGGCGTGAGCGAAGCCCCGTGCGACGGGGGCTTTGCGTGAGTCGGGAGTTCTGCGCGAGGGGAGCCCCGCGTGAGCCGGGAGCCCCGTGTGAGACGCGAGCCTTGCGCGTGGGCAGCCCTGCGCGGGGGAGCCCCGCGTGAGCCGGGA
>JAXLSU010000012.1:0-111084 GCA_046330455.1 Gaiellales bacterium | reverse complement strand
CTCCTGCATCGCCCGTTTCCGGTCGGCGAGCGCGAGCGAGTACCAGGGACGCACCTTCACGAAGGGGTAGACGACGAGGTAGGGCCCCCGGCGCGGGACGATGCGCCGCGGCGGGAGCTTCGGGTTCCGGTGGAAGTACTTCGAGGAGAGGGTCGCGGCCACGTAGGAGTACGGCGTCGAGAGGTAGCCGGCGAGCGGGGTGGCGTTCAGGTCGGCTGCCAGGTCGCGAAAGTCCTCCCAGCGCTCGGTCAGCTGCCAGAAGAAGAAGTCGGTCTCGGGCCGGACGCCGACGAGACTGTACGTCAAGAGGCCCATGCGTTCCTCCCACGCCTCGACGACCTCGGCGAACGCGTCCTTGCCGGCGGCACGTTCCTCGACCGGGAGCCGGCGCCAGGCGGGGTCGAGCCTGAAGAACCGGTAGAGCGCGTACTGGGTCGAGCCCTGAGAGCCGTTGTCGGTTGCCATCGCTCGAATCGTAGCCAGCGCGTGGCAGAGACGGCACGTCCAGGTCTGGATCCGTCACGGGGACCGGCGTAGCGTCGGTCGGGCCGCCCGGAGCGTCCGTCCGAGCGGGCCGGAGGGGTGCGCCGGGCGGCACCAGACGGGTCGAGGATTACACTCGACCTCGGGATGACCGACGGGCCTGCAAGCCGCGAGGAGCGCCTGGAGGCGCAGCTCGGGACGCTGCCCGCACAGCCCGGGGTGTACCTGTTTCGCGGCGCCGGCGACGACGTGCTGTACGTCGGAAAGGCGAAGTCGCTGCGTGCGCGCGTCCGCTCCTACTTCCGCGGCGGCGACTCGCGGCAGGGGCTCGACCGGATGCTCTCCCGCGTCGAGCGAATCGAGGTGATCGTCACCCGGTCAGAGGGCGAGGCCCTGCACCTGGAGCAGAACCTGATCAAGCGCCACCGGCCGCCGTTCAACGTTCGCCTGCGCGACGACAAGTCGTATCCCTACATCGCGGTGACCGTCGGCGACGACTATCCGCGCGTGATGTTCACCCGTGAGCGCCACCGGCGCGGTGTCGTCTACTTCGGTCCGTACTCGTCGGCGAAGAAGGTGCGCGAGACGCTCGACGTCCTGAACCGCGTGTTCCGGTTCCGTCCCTGCGAGGGCCCGACACCGGGGCGGCATTCCGGCGTCCCGTGCCTCGACTACCACATCGAGCGCTGTCTGGCACCCTGCGTCGGCTACGTGACGAAGGCCGACTACCGGGCGATGATCGACGGGGTCGTCGAGTTCCTCTCGGGGCAGACGGCGCCGATCCAGCGCGAGCTGGAGGAGCGGATGCGTGACGCCGCCGACCGCCATGCGTTCGAGGAGGCTGCCCGGTACCGGAACCGGCTGGCCGCGGTCCGCCATCTCGCGGAGCGGCAGGCCGCCGACCGCCGCGACATCGGCACGGTCGACGTGATCGGGCTCGCCGCGGGCGGCGACGTCGCCGCCGTCCAGCTGTTCCCGCTTCGTGACGGGAAGATGGTCGACCGGCACGGCTTCACGCTCGAGAACGTCTCGGGTCAGGAGCCCGCGACGCTCATCGAGGCGTTCTGCCTCGAGTACTACGGGGCCGCCCCGAGCGTGCCGCCCCTGATCGTCGTGCCCCCCGCCGCCGGGATGCTGTCGGCGCTCGAGGAGGTGCTCTCGGCCCGCCGCGGCTCACGGGTCGAGGTGCGTGCGGCGCAGCGGGGCGAGAAGCGCCGCCTCCAGGAACTCGCCCAGCACAACGCCGAGCTCGCGCTCCAGAACGAGGAGCTCACCTCCCAGCGCCGCCAGCTCCGCAGGATCGAGGCGCTCGAGGAGCTGCGCGAGGTGCTCAACCTCGAGGCGCTGCCGATCAGGATCGAGTGCTTCGACATCTCGAACATCCAGGATGAGTCGCCCGTCGGCTCGATGGTCGTGTTCGAGGACGCGGCTCCGAAGAAGGCCCACTACCGGAAGTTCGGGATCCAGCGTGCCGTCGGACAGGACGACTTCGCGATGATGGCCGAGGTCGTCTCCCGCCGGTTCGCGCGGATGCGCTCGGTAACCGCCGACGAGTACGACGAGAGCTTCGCGGCGGTCCCGAACCTCGTCGTGATCGACGGCGGCAAGGGGCAGCTCGGGGCGGCGATGGCCGCGATGCGCGAGTTCGACCTCCCGCGGGTCGCCGTCATCTCGCTGGCGAAGCGCGAGGAGGAGGTGTTCCTCCCGGGACGCCCCGGCCCGATCGTCCTCGGCCGCGACGCCCCCGGGCTCCAGCTCCTGCAGCGGCTTCGCGACGAGGCACACCGCTTCGCGCTCGGCTTCCATCGCCAGCGCCGGGACGCCCGGGCGCGGGAGTCGATGCTCGACGCGCTGCCCGGGGTCGGGCCGGCGAGGCGGCGGGCCCTGATCCGCCACTTCGGCTCGGTCGAGCGCCTGCTCGAAGCGAGCCGCGACGAGCTGGAAGGTGTTCCCGGGGTCCCGGCCCGGACCGGCCGCGAGATCCACGCGGCACTCCACAAGGCCGGCGGCGCCTGAGCCCACCGGCGGGCTCAGGCCTCGCCGTCGAGGAAGGGGTAGCGGTAGTCGGTCGGCGGGACGAACGTCTCCTTGATCGTTCGCGGGCTGACCCAGCGGATCAGGTTCCACATCGAGCCGGCCTTGTCGTTCGTTCCGGACGCCCGGGCCCCGCCGAAGGGCTGCTGGCCGACGACGGCGCCGGTCGGCTTGTCGTTGACGTAGAAGTTCCCGGCCGCGTAGCGAAGCGCCTCGGCCGCGCGGACAGTCGCATAGCGCTCACCGGCGAAGATCGAGCCGGTCAGGGCGTACGGGGCGGAGCGGTCGACGAGCTCGAGGACGTCGTCGAACCCCTGCTCCGGGTAGACGTAGCACGTGACGACCGGGCCGAAGAGCTCGTCGCGGAGGAGCCGGAAGCCGGGATCCTCGGTCTCGATCACGGTCGGCTCGACGAAGTAGCCGATCGAGTCGTCGACGGAGCCCCCGGCGACGATCCGCGTCCCCGGGTGCTCCCGCGCGTCGGCGATCGCCCGTCGCTGCGTCTCGAGCGCGGCGGCGTCGATCACCGCGCCCATGAAGTTCGAGAGATCGGCGACATCGCCGATCCGGATCGTCGCCACCTCCTCGGCGAGCCGCTCGCGAAGGGCCGGCCACAGGTTCGAGGGTGCATACACGCGCGAGCAGGCCGAGCACTTCTGTCCCTGGTACTCGAACGAGCCGCGGAGGATCGCCGTCGCGACACCGTCGACGTCTGCGGAAGGGTGGGCGAGGATGAAGTCCTTGCCGCCGGTCTCGCCGACGATGCGCGGGTAGTTGCGGTACCCGTCGATGCTCGCTCCGACTGTTCTCCAGATCCCGTGGAACACACCGGTGGAGCCCGTGAAGTGCACGCCGGCGAGGTCTGCGTGCGGGAGCGCGACCTCGCCGATCGTGGAGCCGGGGGCATTGACGAGGTTGATCACGCCGGGTGGCAGGCCCGCCTCCTCGAGGAGCTTCAGCGTCCAGTAGGCAGACACCGGTGCCGTCGAGGCCGGCTTCCAGACGACGGTGCAGCCCATGAGCGCCGGTGAGGTGCTGAGGTTGGCGCCGATCGAGGTGAAGTTGAACGGGCTGATCGCGAGCACGAACCCCTCGAGCGGGCGGTACTCGAGGCGGTTCCAGACTCCGGGGGAGGAGACGGGCTGCTCGTCGTAGATCCGGACGAGGAAGCTCGGGTTGAAGCGCCAGAAGTCGATCGTCTCGGCGGCGGCGTCGATCTCGGCCTGGTGGACGGTCTTGCTCTGGCCGAGCATCGTGGCGGCGTTGAGCGTGTCGCGCCACGGCCCGGAGAGCAGCTCGGCGGCGCGGAGGAAGATCGCGGCCCGCTGCTCCCACGGCGTGCGGCTCCAGTCGTGCCAGGCCTCGCCCGCGGCCCGGATCGCGGCCTCGACCTCGACCGGCCCCGCCTGGTGGACGTCTGCGAGCACGTGGCGGTGATCGTGCGGCATCACCGCCGGGCGGGTGATGCCCGTGCGAACCTCGCGGCCTGCGATCACGCACGGGATCTCGAACCGCTCGGCGCCCATCTCTGCAAGCCGGCGCGTCAGGCTTGCTCGCTCCGGACTGCCGGGGGCGTAGCCGTGTACCGGCTCATTGGCGGGGACAGGAACCTGGAAGCGTCCTGGTGCGCTCATGCGCCGATGGTACGCTCGCGCCGGGGTTGTCTGCCAAGCCGTTTCGCTACGAGGCGCCGGGCTGGGGGATCGGCGAGCTGTGGCTCGACGGGAGCCGTGCGGTGTGGCACGAGCATCCCGTCGCCGGCCCGCCGGCCGACGAAGGGCCCGCGCCGCCGCTCGTCGAGCGGTTGGTCGCCTACTTCGCGGGGGAGCCGGTGGACTTCGACGACGTCGAGCTCGACCTCGAGGAGCTGACCCCGCTCGGGCGGGACCTGGCGGCGGCGCTGCGCAGCGTTCCGCGCGGCGAGGTCGTCACCTACGGGGAGCTGGCCGCTCTGGCCGGACGCCCGCGCGCGCCGAGGGCTGCGGGGAGCTTCTGCGCGCAGAACCGGCTCGCCGTCATCGTTCCCTGCCACCGGGTCGTCTCGGCGGGCGGGCTGGGCTCGTACGGCGAGCTGGGCCTCGAGTACAAGCGACGGCTGCTCGAGCTCGAGGGCTGGCGACCGCGATGAGCTTCTCCGAGGACGTCAGGGCGGAGCTGGCCGCGATCGAGCCGCGCAAGCCGTGCTGCCGGCTCGCCGAGCTGTCGGCGCTCGCGCGTCTCGCCGGGACACTGCACCTGCGGGGTGGCGGCTCCGTCGCCCTCCATCTCGATCTCGGGAGCCACGCCGTGGCGCGGCGCGCGTTCGTCCTGCTCCGCGGCTTCGGCCTCGCGGCCGAGATCCGCGCCTACCGGCGCCAGGCTTTCGGCAAGGAGGCGCGGTTCCAGCTCCACCTCGGCGACGAGCCGCGGGCGCTTCAGGCCCTGAACGAGGCGGGCGTCCTCGATTCGAGCCTCGCGCCGCTCGACGAGCCTCCCCGCAGGGTCATTGCCCGGGCGTGCTGCCGGGCCGCCTACCTGCGCGGCGCGCTGCTCGCCGCCGGCTCGGTCAGCGGCCCGCGAGCGCCACACCTCGAGCTTCGGGCCGCCGACGCCGGCGGCGCCCGGTTGCTGGCCGGGCTCGCGGCCGAGGAGGGCGTTTCGCTGGCCGTCATCGACCGCGGCCGTCACGCAGCCGCGTATGCACGCGGCGCCGGAACGATCGCGGAGCTGCTCGGCCTCGTCGGGGCCCACGACGCCGCCCTCGCAATCGAGGAGACGGGCGTCGTCGCCGCAACGCGTGCCCAGGCGAACCGGCGCGCGAACGCCGACCACGCCAACATCGCCCGCGCGAGCCGGGCCGCGCAGGGCGAGGTTCGTGCGATCCGGAAGCTGGCGCGAGCGGGAGCGCTCGAGACGCTCGCACCCGATCTGCAGGAGATCGCCGAGCTCCGGCTCCGCCACCCCGCGCTCACGCTGCGCGAGCTCGCGGCGCGCTGTCGCCCTGCGACAACGAAGGCAGCCGCCCACCGGCGACTGAAGCGGCTGCAGCGCCTCGCCGACCTGTAACCGGAGGGGTGCCGTGGCCCCGGAGAGAACACCCCACGCGGCCCCTCTCCGCCGACCTGTGGCCGGAGGGCCGGCGCACTCCCGGAGGGGGAGTCGCACCCGGCGAGGTCCCGGGCGCTGCGTCCTCTGGTCAGAGGCACCCCGGCCCCGGCCGCCCGCTCTCGGGCCACGGCGAGATACCCGCCGCCCCGACCCCGCCCGCTCCCGGGTCCCGGCGAAACCACCGCCTCCGGGTCCCGGTCGAATGCCCGCCGCGCCGACCACGCCCGCACCGCCCGAGGCGAACTCGTCACAGACCCGCGCGCCTTCTTGCCCGAAGTACGCGAAACCCGTGCGCCGCCCGGAGCTAGGCTTGGCTCAGGGTGGTTGGTTCCCACCCCGGGGTGGGTTCCGGTCCTGCGGGTGGGTTCCAGCCTGGACGGTTGAGGTCAGGGCGGGGTCGGTCAGAGCCGTGGCCTGCTTGCCCGCGCGGGTGCGGCTCGACGGGTCGCGCGGAGGGCCGCGAGGGCGCTCGGCGGGAAGTGGTAGGTGGTTCGGGGCGGTGCTCCCGGCGGCTAGAATCGGCGTGTGCGGCGCCCTCGAGCGGCGCTGCCCGGGGCAGGCAACGGGACACGAAGGGAGAGCGGGATGGGCGTTCGCGTCGGCATCAACGGCTTCGGCCGGATCGGGAGGAACTTCTTCCGCGCGGCCCGCAAGCAGGGCGCCGACATCGAGCTCGTCGCGGTCAACGATCTCGGTGACGCGAAGACGATGGCCCACCTGCTCAAGTACGACTCCGTGCTCGGTCCGCTCGACGGCGACGTCGTCGTCGGCGACGGAACCATCGGCGCCGGTGGCGCGGAGTTCCGGCTGCTGAACGAGCGCAACCCCGCGAAGCTCCCGTGGCAGGAGCTCGGCGTCGACGTCGTGCTCGAATCCACCGGGTTCTTCACGAAGCGCGACCAGGCACAGCTCCACCTCGACGCCGGGGCCCGGAAGGTCGTGATCTCCGCTCCCGCGACGGAGCCGGACGTCACCCTCGTGCTCGGCGTCAACGACGAGGCCTACGATCGCGAGCGCCACCACATCGTCTCGAACGCCTCCTGCACGACGAACTGCATCGCGCCCGTCGCCAAGGTGCTGAACGACTCGTTCGGGATCTCGTCGGGCTTCATGACGACGATCCACGCCTACACGAACGACCAGCAGATCCTCGACCTCCCGCACGGCGACCTGCGCCGCGCGCGGGCGGCCGCCGTCAACCTGATCCCGACGTCGACGGGCGCCGCGAGGGCGATCGGGCTCGTGATCCCCGAGCTCAAGGGCAAGCTGGACGGGGTCGCCGTTCGCGCGCCGGTCGCGGACGGGTCGATCGTCGATCTCGTCGCCCATCTCGAGCGCGAGGTGACCGCCGACGAGGTGAACGCGCGGTTCCGCGAGGTCGCGGACGCCGGCCGCCTCGCGGGAATCCTCCGCTACACCGACGAGCCGCTCGTCTCGTCGGACATCATCGGGAGCAGCTACTCGTCGATCTTCGACAGCGCCCTGACGATGGCCCACGGGCGCGAGGTGAAGGTGTTCTCCTGGTACGACAACGAGTGGGGGTACTCGAACCGTCTCGTCGACCTGGTCGGCCGGCTCCTCTAGGCCGGTTCCGCCCGGCATGAGGCTGCCGCGCTCCGTTCGGGACGCCGACCTCGCCGGGCGGCGCGTCCTCCTGCGCGCCGATCTGAACGTGCCGCTCGACGGCACGCGCGTTGCCGACGACACGAGGATCCGGGCGACGCTGCCGACCGTCGAGTTCCTGCTCCTCGGGGGCGCCGCGACGGTCGTCCTCTGCTCCCACCTCGGGCGTCCGAAGGGGAAGCCCGACCCGGCGCTCTCCCTCCGCCCGATCGTGGAGCATCTCGCGACGCTGCTCGGGCGGGACGTCGCCTTCGAGCCGGCGGAGGGTGCGGTCACGCTCCTCGAGAACCTGCGCTTCCATCCTGGCGAGACGGCAAACGACCCCGCGTACGCGGCACAGCTCGCCGCCCGCGCCGACCTCTACGTGAACGACGCCTTCGGCTCGGCGCATCGCGCGCACGCCTCGACGGAGGGCATCGCGCACCTCCTCCCGGCCTACGCCGGGCTGCTGCTCGAGCGGGAGCTGACCGAGCTCTCGCGCCTCGTCGAGCACCCCGAGCGGCCGTTCGTGGCGATCGTCGGGGGCGCGAAGGTCGCCGACAAGATCGGCGTCCTGCGGCGGCTCGCCGAACGGGCCGACACGCTGCTCGTCGGCGGCAAGATGGCCGAGGACGTCCGCGCCGACTCGGGGCTCCGGGCCGAGCTCGAGGCGCGTGCGGAGCTCCTGCTCCCCGACGACGTGGTCGCCGCCTCTGCATTCGACGCGGCGGCCGAGGCCCGGACGGTCGGCGTCGATGCGATCCCGGAGGGCTGGCTCGGTCTCGACATCGGCCCCCTGACCAGCGGTCGCTTCACCGGACGGATCGAGGGGGCGAGGACCGTGTTCTGGAACGGCCCGATGGGCGTGTTCGAATGGCCGCGGTTCGCGGAGGGAACGCGGGCGGTCGCCGAGGCGGTCGCGCGGTGCGACGGGTTCACGGTCGTGGGCGGCGGCGATTCCGTCCGCGCGGTCGAGGAGGCCGGGCTCGCCGAGCGGATCGGCTGGGTCTCGACGGGCGGCGGGGCGTCGCTCGAGTTCCTCGAGGGGCGCGAGCTTCCCGGCGTGGCCGCGATTCCGGCCGAATAGGATTCGACGATGGCACCGCGTCGCCCGTACGTCGCCGGCAACTGGAAGATGTTCAAGGGGCCCGCCGAGACTGCCGCGTTCGCGGCCGCGCTCGCAGCCCGGGCGACCGAGACGACGGGGGTGAAGGTGGCCGTGGCTCCGCCGTTCCCGTCTCTTGGCCCTGCCCTCGACGCCCTCGCCGGGACAGGTATCGCCGTGCTCGCCCAGAACGCGCACTGGGCGTCGACGGGCGCGTTCACCGGCGAGGTCGCGGCAGAGATGCTCGCGGAGCTCGGCGTCGACGGAGCGATCGTCGGGCACTCCGAGCGCCGCCAGCATTTCGGCGACACGGACGACACGGTCGCCCGCCGCATCGCCCACGTGCTCGAGGTCGGGCTCGAGGCGATCGCCTGTGTCGGCGAGCTCGAGGAGGAGCGGGTCGCCGGCCGCACCGAGGACGTGCTGCGGCGGCAGGTCGGGACGCTCGCCGAGGCGGTAGGCGCCCACGAGCGGCTCACGCTCGCCTACGAGCCGGTGTGGGCGATCGGGACCGGCCGGACCGCAACGCCCGACCAGGCCCAGGAGGCCCACGCGCTGATCCGCGGGCTGCTCGACGTGCCGATCCTCTACGGCGGCTCGGTGAAGCCCGAGAACGCGGCCGAGCTCCTCGGCCGGCGCGACGTCGACGGTGCGCTCGTCGGGGGTGCGTCGCTCGAGATCGACACGTTCCTCGCGATCTGCACCGCGGCGCCGGGCCGGTGAGCTTCCCGCTCGTCGCGGTCGTCGTCCTCGACGGCTGGGGGCTCGCCCCGCCCGGTCCGGGAAACGCGGTCGAGCTGGCCGGCACGCCCGTCTTCGACGAGCTCTGGGCGCGGTATCCGCACACGACGCTCGAGGCCTCCGGCGAGGCCGTCGGCCTGCCGGAGGGCCAGATGGGGAACTCCGAGGTCGGGCACCTCACGATCGGCTCCGGGCGCGTGATCGACCAGGACCTCCAGCGGGTGAACCGGGCGATCCGGACGGGAGCCTTCTTTCAGAACGAGGCGCTCGTCGCGGCCTTCGACCGGGCGGCGCGGCGCGGCGGTCGGGTGCACCTGCTCGGCCTCGTCTCCCACGGCGGCGTCCATTCCCACATCGACCACCTGCGGGCGCTCGTCGAGCTGGCACGGCGACGCGGGCTGGCCGACCGCACGGTCGTCCACGCGTTCACGGACGGGCGAGACGTCTCGCCGCACGCGGCGGCGGGCGACCTGCGCGCGCTCGTGGCGGAGGGCGTGCCGATCGCGACCGTCGTGGGCCGCTACTACGCGATGGACCGAGACCGGCGCTGGGAGCGGACGGAGCGGGCGCTCGCCGCGCTCGTCGAGGGGGAGGGGACGGCTGTCGACGACCTGGTCGAGGCGGTGGAGGCGAGCTACGCCGCCGGCGTCACCGACGAGTTCGTCGAGCCGTTGGTCACCCCGCTTCCCCGCCTGACCGCGGCCGATGCGGCCGTCTTCTTCAACTTCCGTCCCGACCGGGCCCGGCAGCTGAGCCGCCGGCTGGTCGACGCGGGCTTCGACCTCACGACGATGACGCGCTACGACGACGAGCTCGACTGCCCTGTCGTGTTCGGCGAGCAGGCCGTGGCGGAGACGCTGGCCGAGGTCGTCGCCGAGCAAGGGAAGCGCCAGCTCCACGTTGCCGAGACCGAGAAGTACGCGCACGTGACGTACTTCCTGAACGGAGGGCGAGAGCAGGAGTGGGCAGGCGAGACGCGGATCCTCGTTCCGTCGCCGAAGGACGTGGCGACGTACGACCTGAAGCCCGAGATGTCGGCCGGTGAAGTGACCGCGCGCCTGGTCGCCGAGGTCGAGGCGGGCGCGTACCAGTTCGTGATCGTCAACTTCGCAAACCCGGACATGGTCGGCCACACGGGCGTCATCGAGGCCGTGGTCAGGGCGGTCGAGACCGTCGACGCGTGCCTGGGCCGCGTCGTCGAGGCCGTCCGCGCGGCCGGGGGAGTCTGCGTCGTCTGCGCCGACCACGGGAACGCCGAGCAGCTGCTCGAGCCCGACGGCGTCTCGCCTCACACGGCGCACACGACGAACCCGGTCCCGCTCGTCGTGACGACCGACGCGGTAGGCCTGCGCGATGGTGGCGGGCTCGCCGACCTGGCGCCGACGTGCCTCGACCTGCTCGGGATCGCACAGCCCGCGGAGATGACCGGCTCCTCGCTCGTGCTCCGCGCCGCCTGAGCGCCCGTCACCGCGGGCCGGAGAAGCTCCGGTGCGGCCCACCCGATCGCGCCACTACACTGATCTGACCACGCAGGCCGCTGACGGCCCCGGTACCGTATCCGAACCGTGCCACTGCCCCAGCCCGAGCTGTCGACTCTCCGCAAGGCGCAGAAAGGTGACGCGCGGGCGTTCGCCGAGCTCGTGTCGGCGTACGAGCGGCCGGTCTTCAACTACGTGCTGCGCACGGTCGGCGATCGCACGCTCGCCGAGGACCTCACTCAGGACGTCTTCCTGCGGGTCTACAACGGGCTCCCGGGGTTCTCGCTTCGCTGCCGGTTCACCACCTGGGTGTTCCAGATCGCGAAGAACCGGGTGCTCGACGAGCTGCGCGCCCGCGAGCGCCGCCCGGTCCCCGACGCCCTCGACGACACGACGGTGCTCGAGGCGGTCGACGCGCCTCCCGAGCGGGTGGAGATGATCGACGCCGTCTGGCGCGCGGTCGGCGGGCTCAACCCCGACCTGAAGCTCGCGCTGCTCCTACGCGACGTCGTCGGCCTCTCCTACGCGGAGATCGCCGACTCGCTCGAGATCACCCTCGCCACCGTGAAGTGGCGGATCTTCAAGGCGCGTGAGGAGGTCCAGCTCACGCTCGCCCGCGAGGGGATCGACGGGTGCTCGCGGCTCGCGAGCCTGTAGCGCTCAGGCGCCCTCGGCGAGACGCGCGGCGAGGCTCTCCGGGAGACCGGCCGCACGGATTCCGCTCTGTGTCCGCTCGACGTCATACGCGGTCCGCCGGAACGTCGCGGTGGCGGACGCGAGGTCGAGGAGTAGCCAGGCTGCGCGCGGGTCACCGTCACGCGGCTGGCCGACCGAGCCCGGGTTGAGCAGCCAGCGCCCGTCCGCGAGCGCGACCGAGGTCCCCTCCGGTGCGAGCCCGCCGTGGAGGTCGGGCGAGAGCCCGATCGCGAGCGCCAGGTGGCTGTGGCCGACGAGGATCAGCGGGCTCGGGTCCTCGGCGAACGCGGCGGCGGCAGCGTCCGACGAGACGACGTACTCCCAGACCGGGTCGCGCGGGCTGCCGTGGTAGAGGCCGACGCCGGGCTCGGATCGTCCCGGCTCGAGCGCCTCGAGAAAGCGGCGGTCACAGGCGGTGAGGCGCTCCGCCGTCCACCGTGCGACCGCGGCGGCTTCGGGGCTGAACGTCGCCTCGACGTCGATCAGGCCGAGCGCCCCCAGGTCGTGGTTTCCGGACAGGCAGACGGCCGCACGCCGTTCGACGAGCTCGCGGCAGGAGCTAGGCTCAGGTCCATAGCCGACGATGTCGCCAAGGCACCAGATCGCGTCGGGCGCCTCACGGTCGACCGCCTCGAGGACGGCCTCGAGCGCGGCGAGGTTCGCGTGGACGTCGGAGATCACCGCAACGCGCATCGGCGCCGCACGATAGCGCGGGCGCTCGCCCTGGCGGCGCTCGCCGCGGGCTGGGCGGTCGCGGCGGCACTGCTGCTGCGAACGCAGGTGCCCGGGCTCGAGCTCGAGCGGCTCGACCCGTCGGCCGTGCTCCCCGCCGACGAGCTCGCCCGCGCCGAGCGTTACCGCGACGGCCTCCGGTGGCTCTGGGTCGCAACGGTGCTCGTCCAGCTCGCCACGCTCGTGCTGCTCGTCAGGTGGGGCCGTCCGCTCGCAGCCGTCGCGGGGAGGGTCACCCGGGGGCGGGCCCGGACGGGCCTCGTCGTGGCGCTCCTGGTCGCGGTCGCCGTCTGGGCGGCGGCGCTCGTCCCGCAGGCGGTCGCCCACTGGTGGACGCGCCGGTACGGGCTCGCGGTCGAGGGCTACGGAGGCTGGCTCGAGGGCCGGGCCGTCGGCCTCGTGATCCTCGCCGGGCTCGCCGGGCTCGCCGTCTGGGGCAGCCTGCTGCTCGCGCCTCGCTTCGGCCGGCGCTGGTGGATCCCGGCCTCGACCGGTCTCGCGCTCCTCGGGCTCGTCGTCGTGGGGCTCCAGCCGGTCGTCGAGCGCCTGTCGACGGGAACGACGCCGCTCCCGGCCGGCGGGCTCGCCACTGCGATCGTCGCGACCGGTGAGCGGCTCGGGGTCGACGTGGGCACGGTCGCCGTGGCGAAGGTAAGCGCCCGGACGACCGCGCCGAACGCCCGCGTGACCGGGCTCGGTCCGACCCGTCGGGTCGTGCTCGACGACACGCTGCTCGATGGACGCTTCACCGGGGCGGAGATCAGGGCGGTCGCGGCGCACGAGGTCGCGCACGTGGCCCGCCGCCACGTCTTCAAGGGCGTCGCCTGGTTCGCGCTGCTCGTCGTTCCGGGAACGGCCATCCTCGCGTGGCTCGTCGGGCGCCGGGGCGATCCCGGAGGCGGCGGCGGACCGGCTCTCGTCCCGTTTGCTCTGCTCGTCGCCTTCTGCCTGTACCTCGCCGCCCTGCCCGTCGCGAACGCGATCTCGCGGCGCTACGAACGGGAGGCCGACTGGCTGGCTCTCGTCGCCACGGAGCATCCGGCGGCGGCCGCCTCGCTCGTCCGGACGCTCGCGCGTGAAGCGCTCGTCGACCCCGCACCGCCGGCGTGGGCAGTCGTCGTGCTCGGCACCCACCCGCCGGGGGTGCAGCGCCTGGCGATGGCGCTGTCGTTCCGGACGCCGTAGGCAGGGCCGACCACGTCTCCCCGGTCACGCTGCCGGGTAGGGGCGTGGTGCACCCGACCGCCCGCGGTATCGTGACCGGGACGTGGCCGGGGCAGCGGACGAGACAGGTCGTGGGCGGGCTCGACGGCTCGAGCCGGGCTCGCCGGCCGCACCTCCGAGGCCCGGGCGCGAGCTCGAGGCGCTCCTGATCGTCACGCGAGCGCCCGGTGGTGGGCTCCTCCGCGCTCCGGAGCCCGTTGCGTAGCCCGGAGGCAATCCGGCAGCTCGTCGAGCCGATCGAGGTCGCCCTGCGCTCGCTCGGCGCCGAGCAGGGGATCGAGGTCGAGCTCGAGCGCCCGAAGGACGCGGCGCACGGGGACTTCGCGACGACCGTCGCGCTCCAGCTCGCACCCGCGCTGCGGCGAAAGCCACGCGAGCTCGCCGAGGCGCTCGCGGCGACCGCCGACTTCGGCGGGCTGGTCGAGACCGTGGACGTCGCCGGGCCGGGCTTCCTGAACCTCCGGGTCTCGACCGCCTGGGTGACGACGGCGCTCGGCGAGCTGCTCGCGGCGGGCGACCGCTACGGCGCGGGCTCGGCCGTGCGGCCGGAGCGCATCCAGGTCGAGCTCGTCTCCGCCAACCCCACAGGGCCGCTCCACATCGGAGGAGCGCGCAACGGCGCCTACGGCGATGCGGTCGCGCGGCTGCTCGGGTTCGCGGGGCACACGGTCGAGCGCGAGTACTACTACAACGACGCCGGTCGCCAGATGGAGCGCTTCCGGGAGTCGGTCGAGGCGCACCGGCGGGGCGAGGAGCCACCCGAGGACGGCTACCACGGCGCATACGTCGGTGAGCTCGCGGCCGTTCCCGGCGATCCCGTCCCGCGAATGCTCGAGCAGATCGAGGCGAGCCTCGAGCGCTTCCGGATCCACGTCGACACCTGGGCGCGCCAGAGCGAGCTCGAGCTGCGGATTCCCGAGCTGCTCGAGGGCCTCGACACCTACGAGGCCGAGGGCGCGACCTGGCTGCGCGCGAGCGCGCACGGGGCCGAGAAGGACTACGTGCTGATCCGCTCGCCGGAGCGGGGCGGGCTCCCGACCTATGAGGCGGCCGACGCCGTGTACCTCCACGACAAGTTCTCCCGGGGCTTCGACCGGCTCGTCTACGTGCTCGGCGCCGACCACCACGGGCACGTCCAGTACCTGAGGACGACGGCGTCCGCGCTCGGCTACGACCCCGACCGGGTCGAGGTGCTGCTCTACCAGCTCGTCCACCTGACCGAGGGGAAGATGTCGAAGCGGGCCGGGAACATCGTGTTTCTCGACGACCTCCTCGACCAGATCGGCGTCGACGCCGCCCGCTGGTACCTCGTGAACCGCGGGCACGACCAGACGATCGAGATCGACGTCGACCTCGCGCGCGAGCGGAGCGAGAAGAACCCCGTGTACTACGTCCAGTACGCCCACGCGCGGATCGCCGGGATCCTCCGCAACGCCGCAGAGGTCGAGCCCGAAGCCGCTCCCCCGCACGCTCCGGCGCCGGAGGAGCGAGAGCTGCTCAAGCGCCTCGTCGAGTTCCCGGGCCTCGTCGCCGAGGCGACGGAGCGCCGCGGCCCGCACGCTGTCCCGGTCTACGCCGTCCGGCTCGCCGACGAGTTCCACCGCTTCTACCACCACCACCGGGTGCTGGGAAGCGACGCGGAGGGCTTCCGACTCGCGCTGTGCCGGTCGACGAAGGCCGTGATCGCCCGCTGCCTCGACCTCGTCGGGGTCGAGGCGCCCGAGCGCATGTAGGCATCTCCGTACTCCGAACCGGGGATGGGCCGATACCCCGGAGGGGGGATGTCGGGCGCCCCCCGTTCCAGCTACCTCATATGAGGGATGCGACGATGCTGACGAGGCACCGGCTCGAGGACGCTGCCCGCGGGGCCTCCGAGCCGGCGCTCGCGACCGCCCTCTCGCTGCTACAGGCCGCGGTCGTGTGCGTCGACCCCGACGGTCGGATCCACGCCTGCGACGGCGCCGTGGCGTCCGTGCTCGGCTGTCCGGCCGAGCGTGCGGTCGGAGCGCGGCTGGACGGCGTGCTCATCGATCCTGACGGGAAGCTCGAGCGGAGCCTTGCCGAGGCCATGGGCGGAGCGCCCGTCACGGCCCGCGTCCGCGTCACGTCCGACGACGGTCGCGAGCGCGTGCTGCGACTGTCCGCCTCCCCGCTGCGCGGGCGCCGCGCCGTCGTCGGCGCTCTCGCCGTGCTCGTCGACGTGACCCCCGAGCAGGAGGTCAGCGACCGGCTCGCGCGGCAGGCACAGCTGCTCGCGAGTGTGGGGGACGCGGTCGTCGCGGTCGACGAGCGGCTCGTGATCACGGTCTGGAACGAGGCCGCCGAGCGGATGTACGGGTGGTCGGCGTTCGAGGCGGTCGGGCGGCACGTCGGTGACGTCCTCGAGACCGAGCTGCCCGGGGGCGGGGTCGAGGCGGTCGTTCGGGGCCTCCGGGACAACGGCGGCTTCGGCGGCCGGATCCGCCAGCGCGCGCGGGACGGGCGCGAGCTCTGGGTCGAGCTCGGCGGGCGTGCCGTTCGCGATGCCGGCGGGCATCTGGTCGGGCTCGTGCTCGTCAACCGGGACGTCACCGACCGGGTCGAGGCCGAGGAGGCGCGCGCGAGGGCGGAGAGCGATCTGCGCCGCGCCCAGCGCCTCGACGCGCTGGGACAGCTCGCGGCCGGGGTCGCCCACGACTTCAACAACCTCCTGACGGCGATCCAGGGGTACGCGGAGCTGCTCGCGCGCGACGTTCACGCCGAGCGGGCAAAGCAGGACGCCGCCGAGATCGTGAGGGCTGCCGAGCGGGGAGCGGCCCTGACCGGACAGCTGCTCGCATTCGCGCGGATCGAGCCCCCGGCGCGTGCTCCGGTCGACGTCTGCGCCCTCGTGGCGGGCATGGAGCCGCTCCTTCGGCGGACGCTCGAGGAGCGGGTGGAGCTGCAGTTCTGCCTTGCTCCGGCCGCACCGGCCGTCAGCGCCGACCGTGGACAGCTCGAGCAGGTCCTGCTGAACCTCGCAGTGAACGCGCGGGACGCGATGCCAGACGGAGGCACGCTCACGGTCGCCGTCGCCGCGACGGCCGAGGGCGTCCGGCTCCGCGTGGCCGACACCGGCACCGGCATGCCGCCCGGGGTCGCTGCCCGGGCCTTCGAGCCGTTCTTCACGACGAAGGAGCGCGGGCGGGGCACCGGCCTCGGCCTCGCGACCGTGTGGGGAATCGTCCACGACGCGGGCGGAACGGTCGAGCTCGAGACGCGCGAGGGCGGCGGGACCGTCGTCAGCGTCCTGCTCCCGGCCGCCGACTAGCCCTTCCCCGACCGCAGGTCGGCCTCCGCGGGTGGGATCCGAGGCGACTGTCAAGATGTCGCGCGGGAGAGGGAGGCCGATGACTGCGAAGATCTCTTGTCTCGTCGCCGACGATCATCCGGCAATGATCGAGGCTGTCTGCGACGTGCTCGAGGAGAGCGGGATCGAGATCGTCGGCAGGGCCCGCGACGGCGAGGAGGCGCTCGCGAAGCTCGAGACGCGAAAGCCGACCGTCGCGCTCGTCGATCTGCGCATGCCGCGCCTCTCGGGGATCGAGCTCGCCCGCCGGGCCGGACGCTCGGCGCCCGACACGCACGTGATCCTCTACACGGCCTACGGTGAGCGTGCGCTCCTGACGGAGGCGCTCGACGCCGGCGCCCGCGGCTTCCTGCTCAAGGAGGCTCCCCTCTCCGACCTCCTCCGCGCCGTCGAGATGGTGGCGGGCGGCCAGACCTACGTCGACCCGGGCCTCGCGGGGGTGCTCGCGAGCTCGGACGCTGCCGCGAAGGTGACGCGCCTCACCCAGCGCGAGCGCGAGGTCCTCCGCCTGCTCGCCGACGGCAACACGAACGAGGAGATCGGCAAGCAGCTCTTCATCTCGCCGGAGACGGTACGAACCCACGTCCGCAAGGCGATGGACAAGCTCGACGCGGACACGCGCACGCAGGCCGTTGCGACCGCGCTGCGCCAGTCCCTGATCGCGTAGCCGGGCCCGCCGCCCGGCGGTAGAATCGACACGACGCGGACGTAGCTCAGCTGGTAGAGCATTGGCTTCCCAAGCCAAGGGTCGCGGGTTCGAATCCCGTCGTCCGCTTGAAGAAAGCCCCTGCATAACGGGGGTTTCCGTTCTCTCGGTCGGCGACGCCGCCGACCGCCAGTGCCCGGCTGGTGCTGGCATCCACGCCAGACGCTCGGCCTCGGCCGCCGCCTGAACGGGTCCCGACGAGGGCGGGAGCCGCCTTCAGGCAGAATACGGCGATGGCAACCGACCGGCTCAGGACGCTGCTGGCCGATGCGTTTCCCGACTCGGCCACGCTGGAGGTGTTCGACCGGACGGGTACCGGCGATCACTTCCAGGTGGTGCTCGAGAGTGGACGCTTCGCCGGCCTCTCGCTCGTCGAGCAGCACCAGCTCGTCTACGAGGCCCTCGCGGAGCCCCTTGCGGACGGGACCATCCACGAGTTGCGAATCCGGACGAGAGGACCCCAGTGAGCGAGCTGCGCGACCGCATCAAGGAGATCATCGACACCGAGCCCGTCACCCTGTTCATGAAGGGGACGCCCCAGTTCATCGCCTGCGGCAACTCCGCCCGGGCGCTCCAGGCCCTCCGGGCGGCAGGTGCGCCCGTGACGGCGATCGACGTGCTTCCCGATCCGCGGATCCGCCAG
This sequence comes from Gaiellales bacterium, assembly GCA_046330455.1. Lineage (GTDB taxonomy): Bacteria > Actinomycetota > Thermoleophilia > Gaiellales > Gaiellaceae > CAVQXR01. Next base: position 93,225 of record JAXLSU010000012.1, on the reverse strand, counting down.
GAGCTGTCGGAGCTGTCCGGCTGGCCGACGATCCCCCAGGTGTTCGTGGGAGGCGAGCTGGTCGGCGGCGCGGACATCACCGAGGAGCTGTTCGAGACCGGCGAGCTCGAGCAGCGGCTCGAGCAGAAGCTCGGCGCCGAGTACCGGTCGGCAGGTCAGGAGCACGTGGTCGACCCCCGGGGCTGAAGGCTCAAGCCGAGCGTGTGACCGCCGGGCTCTGCGCGGCCAGGAACGGTACGAGCCCTTCGGGCTCGTGGTTGGCGGGTCCGGCCCGGCCGAGCCGGGCCGTCAGCCGCCGGCGAGGATCGCGCGGATCGCCTGGTGGCTCTCCTCGTCGGGCGATTCGCTGATCACCGTCGCCGGGCGCGCGAACCCGGCGAGCGCCTCGCGAAGCGGCTCCGCACGCAGCGTGCCCTGCCCGTACGGCAGGTGCTTCGTCTCGTTGCGGTTCGCATAGGCGATGTCCGAGAAGTGGATGTGGAACGGCGCTTCCGGGGGTAGCAGCGCGTCCGTACGCTCGAGGATTTCCGCGAAGGCGGGGGTGTCCACGAACCCCCCGTTGGTGACCGCGTGGAGGTGGGCGAAGTCGATGACGGGGCGCACCCACTCGACGCGGGCCGCGAGCTCGAAGACGTCCGCGGGCGTGCCGAGCTCGCGTACCCTGCCCATCATCTCGATCCCGAACGGGACGTCCCGGCCCTTTCCGACCAGCCGCTCGCGGAGCTCTCCGAGCTGCCGAACGACATCGTCGAGTGCCTGCTCTCGGGTGCGTTTCAGCAGGAAGCCGGGATGGATGACGACGATCGTGGCGCGACACGCGACCGCAAGCCCGGCCGTATGGTCGAGCATTCCCAGCGCGCGCTTCAGCTTGCCGGCCCGGTCGACGTGCCCCAGGAAGGCCGCGAGCGGAGCGTGCACCGAGAGCGTCACGTCGGCCGCCTCGGCGGCCTCACCCACGGCAGCGGCGAAGTCCCTGTCCAACCAGAACCCACCCTCGAGATCGAGCTCACAGGCCGCGTAGCCGCGCTCGAGCAGGAGCCGCACGGCCTCCTCCGGCGAGTCGCGGCTCGGCAGCCAGGCGGGCCCCACGCGGATCTCACCCACGGGGACGAGTGTAGGTGCTCGCCGGCCGGTAGCCCGGGCGGGATGAGATCCCGCCCCTACGCCCGCCCGGGCGCTGCCGGATCTCACCAGGCTCGTGAACGCCGGGCTTTGCCCGGCTCCTTCGCGGGTCGGGGCCGGCCGAGCCGGCCCCTCGGCCGCGGAGGCTGCGCCGTCCGCTGCGCGGGCGCACTCCGCGCGCCCTTGCTGTCCGACGGGGGCGTTACCTTCGAGGCATGTCGAAGCGGCCCACCCGGATCGAGCTGCTCGAGCTCGACATCGACCTGCGGCTCGCCGACCTCTGGTCGGAGGCGCTCGCCGTTGACGAGTGGAGCCTCGACGTGGTCGCGGCGCTCATGCGCGCGGCCTACGGCAAGGGGTACTGCGACGCCCTCACCGAGGACGACCCGGGCGCCCTCTGCCGGGATCACGGCTACGTGGTGCCGGCCCGGCGCCCGTCCGCGGCCGCCGACCGCTGAGCGGCGACCCCGGGGGACGCTTCCGGCCCGACCGTTCCGGGCGCGAGGCTACAATCGAGGCGTGGCTGAGAAGCGCGTTCCCGTGCGGCTCATCGTTGCGCTGTCGGTGGCGGTCGCCCTCGGGATCTTCCTTCTGTACGTCAGCTTCCGCGGCGGCACGACCGACTCGCTCCGCCCGAGCCAGGTCGTCGCCGGCAACTACGAGGGGCAGGAGGTGCAGCTCGCCGGCGTGGTCAAGGGCCCGGTCACGGGCGACGCACACGACGGCGGGCTCCGGTTCACGCTCAAGGACTTCGACGGTGCCGACACCGTCCAGGTCGTGTACACGGGTACCGTGCCCGACCTGTTCCGGGCCGGCCGGCACATCTACCTCCAGGGAACGCTGCAGGACGGCACCTTCGTGGGCCTCGAGGACTCGCTCGTGACGAAGTGCCCGTCGAAGTACGCGCCGAAGGACGGCGAAGCCGCCTGACGTGCCGGGCCTCGGCGCTGCCGCGCTCGCACTCGCGCTCGGCCTCACGCTCTATGCGACGATCGCCGGGGCCTACGCGGCCCTGAGAGGCCGGGCGAGGCTCGCCGCCTCCGCCCGCAACGCGTTCTTCGCCGCCTTCGGCGCCTGCCTGCTCGCCTCCGTCATCCTCGCCGTCGCCTTCGTCTCGGACGACTTCGGCTTCCGGTACGTCGCCGACCACTCGAGCCGCGACCTGCCCCCCCTGTATGCGTTCACCGCTTTCTGGGGCGGTCAGGAGGGCTCGCTGCTGCTCTGGGCGCTGATCCTGACAGCCATGGGGACGGCGGCGCTGTGGCTGAACCGCCGCCTCGTCCGCGAGGCGCTGCCCTGGACAGTCCCGATCCTCGCCGCCGTCGCGGCGTTCTTCTTCTTCCTGCTCGTCGTCGTCTCGAGCCCATTCGCCACACGGCCCGAGGCCGTCGAGGGCGCCGGGCTGAACCCGAGCCTGCAGAACCCGTACATGGTCTCGCATCCGCCGATGCTCTACCTCGGCTACGTCGGGCTGACGATCCCGTTCGCCTTCGCCATGGCCGCCCTCGTCTCCCGTCGCGTGGACGAGCGCTGGATCGTCGCCACGCGGCGCTGGACGCTCGCCGCCTGGACGTTTCTCGGGCTGGGGATCCTGATCGGTGCGAAGTGGGCCTACGAGGAGGTCGGCTGGGGCGGCTGGTACGCGTGGGACCCGGTCGAGAACGCCGCGCTCATGCCCTGGCTCGTCGCCACCGCCTACCTCCACTCGGTGATCGTCCAGGAGAAGAAGAACATGCTGCGCGTGTGGAACGTCGTGCTGGTCGCGCTCGCGTTCTGCCTCGCCGTGTTCGGGACGTTCCTGACCCGCAGCGGCGTCCTCAACTCGATTCACGCCTTCGCCGAGGGCGGTGTCGGCCCGTGGCTGCTCGCGTTCATCTGCGTCGTCGCCGCGGCATCGGGAATCCTGATCCTCACGCGCCTTCCCGTCCTGCGGGCAGGGGTCAAGATGGAGTCCCTCGTCTCCCGCGAGGCCGCGTTCCTCTACAACAACCTGTTTCTCGTCGCGTTCGCCCTCACCGTCCTCTGGGGCGTCGCGTGGCCGCTGATCTCGGAGGCCGTGCGGGGGATCGAGGTCAGTACCGGCCCTCCGTACTACGACTTCTTCGCGGTCGTGTTCGGGCTCCCGCTCGTCGTGCTCATGGGGCTCGGCCCGCTCGTCCCGTGGCGGCGCGCGAGCCTGCGCGCGCTCGCGTCGAGCGTCGCGATCCCCGGGCTCGTCGCGATCGCCTGCGGCGTCGTGCTCGCCCTGGTCGGGGACGGGAGCAGCCCGCTCGGGCTGATCGGCTACACGTTCGCTGCGTTCGTGCTGGCCGCGATCGGGCTCGAGTTCGCGCGCGGAACCAGGGCCCGCAAGGCCCTCGGGGCGGCGAGCTGGCCGTCCGCGTTCACGTCGCTCGTCGCCCGCAACCGCCGCCGGTACGGCGGCTACGTCGTTCACGCGGCGATCGCGCTGCTCGTGATCGGAGCGGTCGGCGTCGGGGCGTTCAGCTCGGCAGAGGAGCTGCGCGCGCGGCCGGGAGACACCGTCGCGGTCGGCGGTTACACGATCCAGGTCGTGGGCATCACGGATCGGACGGTCGACAACCGGGAGGAGGTCCGTGCCCGCCTCGCCGTCAGCCGCGGCGGGAGCGACCTCGGGATGCTCGAAGCCGGCAAGAACCGCTACTTCCCGCAGGCCCAGGGCAACGTCACGAACGAGGTCGCGATCCGGACGGACTGGCTCCGGGCGGAGGACCTCTTCATCATCGGCGAGCAGTTCAACGAGGACGGCTCGGTCGACCTGAAGCTGATCGTGAACCCGCTCGTGAACCTGATCTGGGCTGCAGGGCTCCTGTTCGTGCTCGGCTCCGTCGTGGCGATGTGGCCTGACGCGCGGGAACAGCGACGCCTCGAGCGCCGGCTTGCCGAGTCGAAGGTGCTCGCACCGACGTGAGCACGGTCGCGGTCGTCGTCGCTGCGGTGCTCGGCATCGTGGCGGTCGTCTTCGTGGCCCGCCCGTTCCTCCGGGACGCCTCGACGTCCGGCGACCCCGACGTCGGCCCGGTCTCCGCCGAGCAGCTCGAGCGCCTGCGCGCCGCCGAGGATCGTGACCGTGCTCTGGCGGCCCTGAAGGAGCTCGAGTTCGACCACCGGACGGGAAAGATCTCCGACACCGACTACCGCGAGCTAATCGGGCCGTTGCGGCGCGAGGCCGCCGAGGCGCTGCGGGCGCTCGATCGGCCCGCCGACGTGGCGGTGCGACCTACCGCGAAGGTCGTCGGCGCGGGTGGCGATCCGGGGCAGGAGGCGGGCGGCTGACCCCGAAGGGGCGCGGGGTGCGCCGGCTCCGTCGATTCGTCCTGCCCGCGGTGGTGCTCGCGTGCGCGTCTGCGCTCGCGGCGCCCGCTGCCCTTGCCGACCTCCAGACCGAGAAGGAAGCGCTCGACACCCGGATCGGCCGGCTCGAACAGCAGATCCAGGCGGGCAAGGAGCGTGAGCGGGTGCTCACCGCCGATATCGCTGCCGCCTCCGAGCGGATCGACGCGGTGTCGACGAGGGTCTCCGACCTCGATACGGTGGTGTCGGCCCTCGAGGCGGAGCTCGCCACCCACAGGGAACGGCTGGAAGCGCTCCGGGCCCTCTATGCGGAGCAGACGCGCCTGCTCGGGATCGCGCAGCAGCAGGAGGCCGAGGCCCAGGCCCGGCTCGAGCAGCGAGTCGTCGAGCTGTACCAGTCGGATCCGCCGGACGCCGTCGAGATCCTCTTCTCGGCCGCCAGCCTCGGCGAGCTCGTCTCCCAGCTCCAGTACTCGGACGCAATCGTCCGCCACGATCGCGCGATCGCCGACGAGGTCGAACGGGCACGGGTGGCGATCCGGACGGCACGGGCACAGACCGCGCAGACGCGGGCCGAGCAGGCGCGCGCGACCGCCGAGCTGGCAGCGCAGACGCTCGAGCGCCGGCAGGCGCTCGACGAGCTCGTCGCGCGACGGGACGAGCTCGTCGGCGCGCAGACCGACCGGGAGGACCTGCTCGCCGGGATCCACGTGGAGCGCGAGGAGGCGGAGGAGGACCTCGAGGCGCTCGAGGACGCATCCACCGAGCTCGAACGCCGGCTCAGGTCGGCCCGGTCGAGCTCGGGCGGCTCCGGTGTTGCATCCTCGGGGAGCGGAGCGGCACCCTCGAGCGGCCTCGCGTGGCCGGTGAGCGGCCCGATCACGAGCGGGTTCGGAATGCGCTGGGGGCGCCTGCACGCCGGGGTCGACATCGGGGTCGGCTTCGGGACGCCGATTCGCGCCGCGGCGAGCGGCACGGTCGTCTACGCCGGCTGGCTGGGCGGGTACGGCAACCTGGTCGTCGTCGATCACGGCGCCGGGCTCTCGACCGCCTACGCACACCAGCAGGCGATCTACGTCTCGACCGGGCAGCGCGTCTCGCAGGGCGAGACGCTCGGCGAGGTCGGGAGCACGGGGAACTCGACCGGTCCCCACCTGCACTTCGAGGTCAGGGTCAACGGCTCGGCGGTCGACCCGCTCGGCTACCTGTAGCGGGCGCTGCCGCTGCCTTGCCTTCGCTCGGCGGCGCACGTATGGTGCCGTTCGACACTATCCATGAAGCTGGAGGAGGCGTTCATGGCTCAGCATTCGCTCGACCTCGCCCTCGACCGGACAGAGCTCGAGGCGTTCCGGGCGCGGGTGCGCGGACCCGTGCTCCTTCCCGGCGCCGAGGGCTACGACGACGCCAGGGCGATCTGGAACGGGCTGATCGACCGGCGCCCCGCATTGATCGTGCAGTGCTCGGGCGTCGCCGACGTCATCGACGCCGTGGACTTCGCGCGCGAGCAGGAGCTGCTGCTCTCGATCAAGGGGGGCGGCCACAACGTTGCGGGAAACGCCGTGAACGACGGAGGGCTCGTCATCGACCTCTCGCAGCTGCGGGGTGTCCACGTCGATCCGGCGACCGCGAGGGTTCGCGTCCAGGGAGGCGCGACGTGGGGAGACGCCGATCGGGAGACCCAGCTGTTCGGCCTCGCCGTGCCGGGCGGGGTCGTCTCGACGACGGGCATCGCCGGCCTCACGCTGCACGGCGGCGTGGGCCACCTGCGCCGCAAGCACGGGCTCACGATCGACAACCTGCTGTCGGTCGACATCGTCACCGCGGACGGCCAGCTGCGGCGAGCGAGCGCGACCGAGAACGCAGATCTCTTCTGGGCCGTCCGGGGAGCGGGCAGCAACTTCGGCGTCGTGACCTCGTTCGAGTTCCAGGCCCATCCGGTCGGCCCCACGGTCATGGTCGGCGCCGTGTTCTATCCGCAGGAGGCCTGGGCGTCGGTCCTCCCCGCCTGGCGCGACTACATGGCAGCGGCCCCGGAGGAGTTGAGCTCGCTCTGCCTCTTCTGGAACGTGCCCGACCACGAGCCGTTCCCTTCCGAGCACCAGGGGAAGCCCACCCTGATCGTCGCGGCTGTTCACTGCGGCGCGGTCGACGAGGGCGGGCCGATCGTGCAGCCGCTTCGCGAGCTCGCCGAGCCACTCGTCGACCTGAGCGGCCCGTGGCCCTGGCTCGATCTCCAGGCCGGCTTCGACGAGTACTTCGTGAAGGGCGAGCTCCGCTACTGGAAGAACCGGGCACTCGGGACGCTGTCGGACACGGCCATCGCGACGATCGCCTCGTTCGCGGAGCGGCGGCCGACGCCGCAGACCGACATCGTGCTCTGGCACCACGGCGGGGCGATGAGCCGGGTCGGCGAGGCCGAGACCTCCTACGGCGGCCGGGGCACGAGCTTCAGCGTGACGGGCGAGGTGAGCTGGACGGATCCGGAGCTGACGGACGAGGCGATCGCCTTCGGCCGCGAGCTCTGGGCTGCCATGGAGCCGCACTCGACGGGTGGGGTGTACCTGAACTTCCCGGGCCTCGGCGAGGAGGCCGAAACGCTCGTCCGGGCGGGCTACGGGGCCAACTACGAGCGGTTGCTCGCGCTGAAGCGCGAGTACGACCCGGCAAACCTCTTCCGCATGAACATCAACATCGATCCGTCATAGCGCGACGGCTCCACGGCGTTCGACAGCCTGCCGCCGCCCGCACCGATCCGGGCGTGATGGGACGCGCCTCTGCACTCAGGCCGCCTCGGGCGGCGGCAGGTTCACAATCCGTAGGTCCGGCAGCCCCCGGTGGAGTTGGTCGAGGTCGAATCCGTAGCCGACGAAGAACTCGTCGGGCACGGTGAAGCCGACGTAGCGGATCGGCAGGTCCTCGACGAGGCGGCGGTACGGGCGGTCGAGCAGCGTGCAGACCGCGACGTCCCGGGGTGCGCGGAGCTCGAGCGTCCGGATCAGGTAGTTGAGCGTCAGGCCGGTGTCGACGACGTCCTCGACGATCAGGATCCGGCGGCCGGCGATCGGCGTGTCGAGGTCCTTCATCAGCCGGACGTTGGCGCGCCCCCCGAGGCGGCCTCCGTACCCGGCGAGCGCCACGAACTCGAGCGAGTGGGGCGCGGTGAGCGCGCGCGAGAGGTCGGCGACGAAGATCACGGCGCCGCGCAGCACGGTGACGAGAACGGGCTCGTCGTCGCCGTAGTCTCGCGAGATCTCCGCGCCGAGCTCCGCAACCCTCGCCGCCAGGGCGTCCCTCGGCAGGTAGACCTCCCCGATCCGGGGATCGCCGGCTACGGAAGGGTGTGGTTGAGGTCGTATTTCTGCGCCAGGCGCTCGAAGTCGCGCCGGTAGAAGAGCTTGACCTTGATCTGCGGGTAGCGCTCGCGGAGCTTTCGGAGCTTGCGGTTCTTGCGGGTGACGAGTGACTGCTTCATGACCGTCAGCTCGACGTAGAGATCCTGCTCGGGCAGGTAGAAGTCCGGCGTGATCGCCTCGACGACCCGCCCCTCCTCATCCTCCTCGAGCACGAACGTCCGCGGCTCGTAGTCCCAGGGAACGCGGTAGTAGTCGAGGATCTTCGCGCACTCGAGCTCGGCGTCGTTGGCGAAACGCGGCTCCTCCGATCCGCAATATGCCTGGAAAACCGGGGTTTCCAGCGCCATCTGCGTTTGAGGGTAGCAACGCGGCAGGACGGCGACCCCGGCACGGGGCGCCGCGACTGCCGCCCGCAGGCCTGCCGGGAGCCACGGAGCCGACCGACTAGACTCCCGCGAACGGCCGTGCGTAGGACGGGGGAGAACAGCGTGTGCCAGTGCGAGAGCTTCGCGACGGTGACGGAGCGGGCGGCGCTCGCGAGCGGTCGCTGGCTCGGACGGGGCGACGAGGAAGGTGCGCAGGAGGCCGCCGTGTCCGGGATGCGGGCCGCGCTCGACCTGATCTCGATCGAGGGCACGATCGTGATCGGCGCCGGCGAGGACGGGGGGCCGCTCGCCCCCGGTGCCGTCGTGGGGAGTGGAGGGCAGCCGGTCGATCTCGCCGTCGATCCCCTGGAAGGCCCGAGCGTCGTCGCGCGAGGCGGTCATGGCGCGATGGCGATGATCGCGGTCGGAGATCCCGGCGCACTGCCTCGATTCCCCGAGATGTACGTCCGCAAGATGGCCGTCGGTCCGGTCGCGCGCGGGCGGATCGACCTCGCGATACCGGTCGCCGACAACGTGCGGGCGATCGCCGAGGCGTTCGGGCGCAACGCGAACGATCTCACGGCGATCGTGCTCGACCGTCCGCGCCATCACGACCTGGTCGAGGAGCTGCGGGAGTCGGGAGCCCGCATCAAGCTGATCCAGGACGGCGACGTCAACGCGGCGTTCAGCTGCGCGATCCGGGGAACGAACGACCACCTCGCGATCGGGATCGGCGGCGCCAGGCAGGCGGTGATGGCGGCAGCCGCGCTGCGGTGCCTGGGCGGCGAGCTGCAGGCGCAGTTCTGGCCCGTCTCCCGCTCGGAGATCGCCCACGCGCTCGAGGCCGGCTTCGAGGACATGGAGAGGGTCTTCCGGACGGAGGAGCTCGCACCGAGCGACGTGATCGTCGCCGCAACCGGGATCACGAACGGCGACCTGCTGCGCGGTGTCCGCTACCTCGCGGACTCGGCCCGAACGCAGTCGCTCGTCATGTGCACGCGCTGCAACTGGGTGCGCTTCGTCGACGGCATCCACTTCTTCGCCCGCGAGCGTCGCGAGGAGATCCGCCTCTGAGCGCCGCCCGGGTCCCGCACCCGGGTAGACTGGACGTATGCCAACTCGTGAGGACGTCGTCGACGCGCTCCGCGTGGTCGAGGACCCGGAGCTCGGGATGGACATCGTGGAGCTCGGCCTCTTCTACGACGCCGAGGTCGTGGACAGCTCCGTGAAGGTCACCTACAGCCTGACCTCGCTCGGCTGCCCTGTCGGGCCCATGATCCACCAGCAGATCGTCGAGACGGTGGAGGCGATCCCGGGCGTCGAGAGCGTGGAGGCGGAGCTCACCTGGGACCCGCCCTGGACGCCCGAGCGCATGTCCGACGACGCGAAGTTCATCCTCGGATTCGGATAACCGCGGCTGACGGCCCTCGCGGCTGACGGCCCGGCTCGGCCGGGCCGGACCCGCGGAGGAGCGGCCCGGAGGGCCGCGTTCACGGCCCTCGCGGCTGACGGCCCGGCTCGGCCGGGCCGGACCCGCGGAGGAGCGGCCCGGAGGGCCGCGTTCACGGTCTAGCCGCGTAGCTCGGCGCGGTAGCGGAACGGCATCCGGTCGTCGACCGGCACTCCCAGGCAGGCCGTGATGGGCAGTTGCAGGTCGGTGCCGCAGTCGCGCACCCTCGTGCTGGCGTTCGAGAGGACGAGCACGACGTGCTTCAGGCGCTTGAAGCCGTCGATCGTGGCGGTACCGATGCCCGAGCCGGTCAGGGAGATGGGCGTGGCCTTCAGGACGTTCGACCGGGACCAGCTGACGACCGTCGCCCGCGCGCCGGGGCCCGCGGCGGACAGGTCGACCGTGATCGCGAGCTTCGTGCGCGCTGCCAGCCACGACCCGGGAACGAAGGTCGCGTAGCCCGAGGTGAGGTGATCGAGCTTCTTCGTCCGCTGCGGGCTCGCCCGTCGCTCCCCGGTGAAGATGAACGGCTTCGGGGAGGGAACCGACAGCTGCGTCGCCCGTCCTTTCGAGTCGGTTCCGATCCAGCTCGCACCCTCCTCGTAGAAGGCGGGCGGCCACCAGTTCGCCGTCGCGTAGGTGTTGAAGAACGTAGCGAAATCGACGCCGGATGCGGCGAGCGCCGCCGAAAGAGCGATGAGCGAGTGGTTTCCCGGCTTCCCGGGAACGCCGTCGCCTCCCTTGATGACCTCCCGGACGATCGCCGGGCCCTCGCTCTCGGAGAGCAGCTGGAAGAACGTGTATGCCCCGTACTTGAACCCTCCCAGCGCATCGCCCCACGAGGACAGGTCGAGCGGGATGCCCGGGTACACGACCTGGCTCGTCCACAGGTACCGGTAGTTGTCGTTCGCGTCGTCGAAGACCTCGTCCTCCATCCAGGTCGCGGTCGCCTCGAGCAGCCAGTGGTCGGCCGCGGCGTTGTAGGCGAACTGCACGGCATGGAAGAACTCGTGGGCCGCGGTGGCCCGGAGGAGCTGCAGCGCGTCCGCTCCGTCCTCGGCGTAGTCGTCGTCGAAGACGCAGTAGGCGGAGGCGTCGAGGCCCTTGTAGCCGGGATCGTCAACGTTCGGATCGTCGGTCGCGCAGTAGCCGAGGATTCCCTCCGTTCTGCCGATCAGGTCGAGGATGTAGATGTCGAGGCGCGGAGTCGACGGGTAGGCATCGGTGGAGGTTGCGTCACTCTTGGGCGGTCGGTAGCCCATCGCCGTGATCTCGGTCGACCAGACGACGTTCATGGTCTCGACGACCGTGTCGATGTAGTCGGGCCGGCCGTTTCCGTCGCCGTCAGCGAGCGCGGGGGCGTCCCGGCCCTTCTCGACCCAGCTCACGCAGACCTTGCCGCACGAGGTCTCGAGCGTCGGCAGCGCGGATCGGTCGTAGAACGCGCGGCCGTCCGAGCCCGGGTCGTTCGGGCGAGCGACATTGGGACGGAGGAGCAGGCGCTCGGCGCGCAGCCGGTCGGCCGGCCCGAGGTCGTCGAGCCGCAGCGCGAGGTCTCGCAGCACGAGCGTCGCCTCCCCGGGCACGGGTGAGTCGAGTCGGCCGAAGCGCCGTGTCACGGCGTTCCGGTCGAAGAGCGCCCTGGCGCGCTCGAGCGCGTACTGCGCCTCCGTGATGCGGCCCGACCGCAGCGCGAGGGACAGGCCGTCGCCGCCGCCCACCGTCGCCGGAGCGGGCCTGACCGCCGCCTGGGCGCCCGGCGCGAGCAGGACGGCCGCCAGTACGGCGAGGAGAACGAGCACAGCCCGTGGCATCCGCTGATCCTAGCCAGCGGAGCCACCGCGTCGCGACCCGGATCTACGAAGCCTCGCCGGCCGCGGGTATGGCGGCTGTCCAGCGGCCGGGAGCCGGCTCGCGGAGCGGGAGCACGAGCAGGACGACGGGGACCATGAGCCCGGCCATCACGGCTCCGACGAGCCCGAGCCCTGCCGACTCGAGCACGAAGCCGCCGGCGAGGGCGCCGATCGCCGCCGCGCCCGACGTGAACAGGTCGGTGAACCCGAGCGTCGTTCCACGTTCCTCGGAAGTGGTCAGGTCGGCGATCACCGCGGTCGCGCCCAGGTAGCAGAACGCCCAACCGAGCCCGACGAGGGTCATCCCGATCGCGATCAGCGCCACGTCGTGAGAGATCGAGCCGGCTACCGCCCCGGCGGCCGAGAGCGTACAGCCGAGGAGCAGCCCCGGCCGGCGGCCGAAGCGGTCGAGCGAGGCGCCGATGAACGGGCCGAGTGCGTACATCCCGGCGATGTGGACGCTGATCACGATCGCGATCGCGAGCGGCCCGCCGCCCTGCCCGTCGATCGCGACCGGCGTGACTCCCATGACCGCGACCATCGCCGTGTGCGCGATCCCGATCGCGAGGATCGCGGCCCGGATCGGCGCGAGCGCGAGCAGCGATCCGAGAGAGCGCGCACGACCCGAGATCGCCGGGCCGGGCGCGTCGAGAGCGAGTGTCTTGGGATCGGGACGCAGCAGCGCGACGGTGACGACGCCGGCGAGCTGGAACACCGGGATCATGAGCCACGGCAGCACCTCGGAGCCCGTCAGCCTCTCGACGGCGGCGACGAGCGGAGCCCCGGCGATCGCCCCGACCGTCCCCGCTGCGACGACCGTGCCGACGACCCGGCCGCGGCGCTCGGGCTCGACCATGTCGGCCGCGGCGGCGCGCCCGAGCAGGCTGGCGCCGAGCCCGGAGCCGAACACGGCGGCCGCGAGAAAGAGGCCGGCCGTCGACTCCTGCCAGACGGCGACGCCTCCGAGCGCACCGCCGAGGCCGAGCAGCACGTGCCCGACGACGAGCCCTTCGCGGCGCCCCGAGCGATCCATGAGGCGACCCGTCAGGAGCGCCGCCGCTGCGGCGAACAGGTTGAACGCCGCGAGGAAGACGCCGCTCCACAGCTCGCGTCCCGTGAGGTCGACGACGGCAACCACCGAGAGACTGAACCACACGGCACTCGACGCGAGCAGCGCCGCCTGGGCGCCCATCAGCAGGACGAGGTTGCGGCGAACGAGCCCGTCCCTCGTCCGCTCGGGGATCGCCGCCGCCACGAGGCGATCCTAGCCCGCGCCGGGTGGAGCCGGGTCGTCTACCGTGGTCGTGTGGTGACGCACGCCGAGCTCGAGGCACTCGCGCAGGAGCTCGGGATCGACGTGATCGGCTGTACGGCGGCCGGAGCGTACGAGGAGACGGAGCGCCACATCGGCGAGCGGCGCGCGCGCGGGCTCTTTGCGGACATGCGCTTCACGATGGCACGGCCGGAGACGTCGTGCCACCCGAAGACCCTGCTTCCCGGCGCGCGGAGCGTCGTCTCGGCCGCCCTCTGCTACTACACGCCGGGCCCGGAGCCCGGGCCGGGGGAGGGGAGGCTGCCCCGGTACACGTGGTGGGATGCCTACGCCGTCCTTCGCACCAGGCTCGAGGCGCTCGCGTCACGGCTCGGCGGCACCTCGCGCGTCCTCGTCGACGAGAACGACCATGTCGACCGGGAGGGGGCGGCGCGGGCGGGTGTCGGGTTCTACGGGAAGAACACGATGCTGATCACCCGCCGGTTCGGGTCCTGGGTCGCGCTCGGAACGATCGTCAGTGACGTGGAGATCGAGCCGACGCCGGCGCTTCGTCTCGACTGCGGAGACTGCCGCCTCTGCGTCGACGCGTGCCCGACCGGGGCGCTCGACGAGCCCGGCGTCCTCGATGCGACCCGGTGCCTCTCGTACTGGACGCAATCCTCGTCGGAGCCGCCGGGGGAGATCCGGGAAGCGCTCGGCGACCGCGTCTACGGGTGCGATACCTGCCAGGACGTCTGCCCGTGGAACCGCGGCGTGGAGAAGCGCCGTGCGGATGTCCCGCTCGCCGCAGGTGCCGAGCCCGTCGTCTCGCTTCGCGCGTGGCTCGAGACCTCTCCGAGCGAGCTACGGGCCCGGTACCGCAGGCTGTTCGTGCCCCGAAACGACGGTCGCTTCCTTCTGCGCAACGCGCTCGTCGCGGCCGCGTCCTCTGGCGATCCCGCGCTCGTGCCGGTGGTGGAGCGGCTCGCGGAGGGCGACGACGGGCTGCTGGCTCGAACCGCCGCCGCCGTGCTCCCACGGCTTCGCCCGGGCAGCGACTCACACCACCGCCCCGGAAACGAGGAGGTTGCGGACTCCGGTCGAGCCCGATCGGAGCCCGCCAGCTAGCGGCGGCCGCGCAGCGGGACGAGCTCGCGCTGCACGGCCCTCGCCCGGCTCGCGACGAGCGCACGCAGGTCGTCGGGCTCGACGACGACGGCATCGCCGCGGAACGAGAGGATCTCACCACAGAGCCACTCGGGGCTTCCGACGCCGATCTCCTCGAGAGCGGAGCGATCCTTGAGCGGCCTCGCTCCCCGCTCGACGCGCCAGCGGGCGGCGGCCGGTGCGAACCAGACCGAGGCCGTACGCCGGTCAGACTCGAGCTTGAGCTCGGGACGGGGCTCGAACTGCTCGTCGAGGATGTGGGCGCTTCGCATCCGGTCGAAGCGGAAGCTCCGCGAGGCATCCCGTGTGCGATCCCACACGTGTGCGTACCAGAACGGCAGGTCGCGCTGGATCCGGTGCGGCTCGATCACGCGCGTCGTCGTGTGCTCCTCGTCGGGGCGCAGGTACTCGATCTCGACGAGCCGGCGCTCCCTGATCGCCGTCGCGAGAGTCCGGATCAGCTCCTCCTCCTCGCCGGCGGCCTGCGGGCCCGGCGTCTCGCGGAGCTCGAACTGGCCGAACGTCTCCTCGAGCTTTGCGCGGACGCGGTCGAGCGGCGTCTCCGCGTGGGCGGCCACGATCGGCCCGACGAACTCGAGCGCGAGCCGGATCGCCCTCGCCTCGAGCGGCGTCAGCCGGGGAGGGCGCCGGAATGCGTCCCCGAACAGCTCCTTCTCCACGCGAACCTCGTCGCCGTCGAGCACCGCGTACACCGCGTAGCAGCCACCGCCGAAGTTGACGAGGTTCAGGAGCTGCAGGTGCTCGTCGAGCTGCTCGTACGGGATCCGGAACCCCTCGACGAGCTCACCGGCGGGGATGACGGCGCGCTTGCCGTCTCCGCAACGGGCGAGCAGGTGGGCGAGAAGGGCCTGGAGCACGGCGAACCGCTCCGGCGGTAGCGGCGCCGCCGGGCGCTCCGGCGCGTGCTCCTCGGCGGCGAGTGGTAGTGGCTTGGCCGTCCGCGGCGGTGGGCCCTCGTGGGCTTCGGCCACGCGCCTGAGCCCGTCCTCGACCTCGGCGACGAGCTCGGCCGGCTCGAGCGGCCGGGCACGCCCGTTCTGGTGGAGGACCCAGGAAGCGAGCTGCCTGACGTCGGCGTAGTCGGTGACGAAGATCCCGTCCTCGACCGTCCCGTGGTCGGCGAACGAGCGCTCGACCCACCACGCCGTGTCCGGCGCCACCTCGATCCGTGCCTGCCCGGCGAGCTCCCCGATCTGCCACGAGGGCCGGCCGCGATACCCGGAAGGGTCGAAGTCGGTGGGGGCCCGGAAGTCGCGCTCCCGGCGGGTCGCGAACGTGATCTCGCCCTGGATTCGCGAGACGCGGAACGTCCGGATGTCGTCGCGGTCGAGGTCACGGCCGACCACGTACCAGACGCCGTTGTCCGAGAAGAGGGCATACGGGTTGAGCGTCCGATCGCCGATGGCGTCCCGCGACATCGACCGGTACCGGAAGCGCACCGTTCGCTGCTTCGAGATCGCCGCGTCGAGCTTCGTCAACCAGCCGGGCATCTCCGGCGAGTAGTCCTTGCCCTGCACGTTCACCTCGACCGCGGTCCGGGTCGGCTGCTCGGAAGCGAGCGGGCGCCCGAGCGCGAGGTTCTGCAGGGCGAGGCGGAGCGGCTCCGCGTACGCAAACTGACCCTCGAGGAAGAACAGCGCCGTCTGGAGCGCGGCGAGCTCGTCGTCGGAGAGCTCGAGGGGCGGGAGGAAGTACTGCTCCGAGCGCAGCGTGTAGAGCTCCTCGCCCGTGAACTCGTCCCGCTGGGACTGGAGCGGGATCCCGAGCCCGAGCAGCTCGCTGCGGTCGGAGTAGAAGCGGCGGGCGAACGCCTCGTCGGACATCTCCGAGTAGCCCTCGACGCAGCTCTTGATGTCGCGCGCGGTCAGGGGCCGGCGCTCCGCCATCAGGAAGGCGACGAGCGAGAGCTGCCGGATCAGCTTGTCAGCGTCGTGCGACACCGGGTGTATTCAAGCGCACCGCGGCGTTCGCTGCCGACCCGGGTCTGCGATCCCGGGCGGAGACGGCACGTGAGCGGCCGGACGCTACGCTGCGACGCGGCCGGCTGCGGCGGGACGCCTGGCCTCGAGGTGCTGATGCGAGGGGCAGTAGTCGCGCTCGGGCAGCGGGGTGCGCTGGCAGGGCTTGCCCTTGCGGGTCGTCGCCTGACACCTGGCGGCGCCGCCGTCGAAGGCCCCGCTCTCGATCTGCTCCTCGATGTAGCCCACCGCGGCGCCGATCCCCTTCGTGACCGCCCACGAGACCTGCGCCTGGGCGGTGATCGGGAAGTAGCGGCGGATGTCGGTGAAGAGCGTCCGGTCGGGCCGGGAGAAGTACCGGGGGTCGCGGGCGAGCCGTTCGACCGTGTCCTCGCAGGCGACGAGCACGGCGCGCCGGTACTCGAGTCGGGTCTCGCTGTCGACATAGGGATCGATGAGATCCTTCACGGAGCGATAGACCGCTCGCGAGTACTGATACATGACGGTGAGAATTCGCTCGTTGACAGGCAGACTCGTCACAATACTCAGCTTTCGTCGGACAGCAGGAAATGCCTGCAAAACACGCTCTTTGTGGGCCGCGAGCGCTGCGAGGCTTGTAACACTCTAGCGCATTCCAGCTGCTGTTACAAACCCGATTTTCTGTTACAAATCGGCCAGGGCGCGAGCGGCGCGGCGAGCCCGTGAGGTCACGGCGCAACCGTACGTGAGTACGCGGACGGGAAGCCCGCGGCCCGGGCCTGCGGGACCGCGCTCTGTGCTTGCTGCAGCGTCGTGTAGACACCGCTGAAGACGACGAGGAAGCCCGGGCGCAGGCTGGCGAAGGCCGTGGAGTCGAGGATCCCGACCGAGGGGAGACCTGCGGTCATCGCCTGCTGGGCCCGGGAGTTCGGGATCGAATCGCCCTGGGCTACCGGGGTCGACGAGAGGATCACCGTGAAGCCCGACGTGCCCGCCGGCCAGGTGGTGAGACCCGACGGAGGTGCGACGGTCGTCTCGGTCGGGATCGTCTCGATCGGGCTCGTGGGAATCGTGCCCGTATCGAACGCTCCCGTCTCGGGGATGCCGGTCGCGGACGGGATCGGGACCGTCTGGGGGAGTACCGAGGTCGGCGACGCATCGGTCTCGCCCGTACCGGACGCGATCGCCCCAGCCGGCGTCCCCTGCCCGTCCGTCGCGACCATGCCGACGATCGCACCGGCCGTCACCGCGACGAGGGCGAACGCGACGAGGGCTGCCCACACCCACGGAGGCGAGGGGCGTTCGACCCCGTCGCCCGGCACGTCTCGATGCTCCGTCTCGTCCACCGGCCAGCCTCGCTCGCCGCGCCCTGCGGCATCGCGCTATTGAACCATGCCTGCCGACGGTACGGCCGTGTCGAGCGCACGCTCGCGCGATACGCTGCCGCGGTGCGCGAGATCGAGCGAATCGGCGTCGTCGGGCTCGGGACGATGGGCTCCGGGATCGCCCAGGTGTGCATCCTGGCCGGCGTGCCGGTCGTGGGGCGAGACCTGGCGCCCGACCTGGTCGAGCGCGCACACGCGACGATCGCGGGTCAGCTCGAGCGGTCGGTCGCGAAGGGCCGCCTCGACGCCGAGGCGAGGGACGCCGCGCTCGGACGCCTGACCCTGACGGTCGAGCTCGCCGACCTCGCGGACTGCGACCTCGTGATCGAGGCCGCGCTCGAGGACTGCCGCGTCAAGCACGATCTGTTCCGGGAGCTCGACGAGATCGTGGCGGGCGATGCGATCCTCGCGACGAACACGTCGGCCCTCTCCGTCACGGAGCTGGCTGCCGCGTCGCGACATCCCGAGCGTGTCGTCGGCCTCCACTTCTTCAACCCGGCGCCCGTGCTCCCGCTCGTCGAGGTCGTGAGGACGGAGCTCGTCGACGGCGACGTGTTCGACACCGCCTTCCGGCTCGCGCAGCGGCTCGGCAAGCAGCCGATCGCCTGCGCGGACACCCCGGGCTTCGTCGTCAACCGGATCCTCGTGCCCGCGCTCAACGACGCCGTGCGAGTGCTCGACGAGGGAACGGCGACCGCCGAGGACATCGACCGCGCCATGGTGGGAGGGACGAGCTGGCCGATCGGCCCGCTCGCCCTGATCGACCTCGTCGGAGTGGACGTCCAGGTCCACGCATCGGAGGCGCTGTGGGCGGCCTACCGCGAGCCCCGCTTCGCGCCGCCGCCCCGCCTGCGCCGGATGCTCGATGCCGGCCACCTCGGGCGCAAGACGCGCCGGGGCTTCTACGAGTACCCCGGTCCCGGCGGCTGACGGCCCTCGGCGGCTGACGGCCCTCGGCGGCTGACGGCCCGGCTCGGCCGGGCCGGACCCGCCGACCGCGGCCCGGAGGGCCGCACGGTCTTCGCGGTCTGGCTGCCCCTGGGCGGCTGACGGCCCCGGCGGCTGACGGCCCGGCTCGGCCGGGCCGGACCCGCCGATCGCGGCCCGAAGGGCCGCACGGTCTGGCGCCGGCTCGTCGTCGTGGGGTTGGTGAACGCCGCCCTTCGGGCGACTCCTGCGCGGGTCGCGGCCGGCCGCTCAGCCGCGGAGCGCCTTGCCTTGTCGTCCGCCGAGGTGCGTACGATCGGGATCCGTGACGATGTGCTCCCTGTGCCGCAGGAACCTCCTGGCCGGGGAGCAGTATCGCCGCTTCGAGCCCGAGCCCGGCCGCGGGGGGAGGCCAGTGTGCAACCTTTGCGAGAGCGAGGCGACGAAGGCCGGGTGGTCGCGGATCCCGGCCGGGCCGGAGCGCGAGGGCGCGCTCGGGCTCGGATCCCGCGTACGGCTCGTCGCCTGACCGACCCGATCGCCGCGATCGGCGAGGAGGACGAGGCGCGTATCCCACCCCAGTCGGGAGGACGATGGATGGGTCGGATGGCCCGGTACGACCGGATCGGAGAGGGCTACTCCCGGACACGGCGGGAGGACCAGCACATCGCGACGGCCATTCGGAGTGCCCTCGGCGATGCACGATCCGTCGTCAACGTCGGCGCCGGAGCTGGTTCGTACGAGCCCGACGACCGGTATGTCATCGCGATAGAGCCGAGCGACGTCATGGCTGCGCAGCGCCCGCGCACGGCCGCGCCTGCTCTCCGTGCGAGCGCAGCCGACCTCCCGCTGCGCGACAACAGCACCGATGCGGCGATGGCGGTGCTCACCGTCCACCACTGGGACGACGAGCTGAAACGCGGGCTACGGGAGCTGCGCCGCGTCGCCCGCGATGCGGTCGTGATCCTCACGTACGACCCGCAGGTCAGCGGCGAGATGTGGCTCATGGCCGACTACCTCCCGGAAGTCGCCCGGCTGGACAGGCGGATCTTTCCGGAGCCCCGGCTGCTCGCCGGTTGGCTGGGCGGCCGGGCCCGCATCGAGGTCGTGCCGATCCGGCGGGACACGCCGGATTGGATGCTCGGCTCGTTCTGGGCGCATCCGGAGCGCGTGCTCGACGAGCGGGCGCGGAACGCCACCTCGGGATTCGCACGCATGGATCCGGCGGTCGTCGACCGCGTGGTCGTCGACGTAGGCCGCGATCTCGAGAGCGGTCTGTGGGACGAACGGCACGGCCACCTCCGGAGCCTCGATGCCTTCGATGCCGGGCTTCGCCTCGTCGTCAGCGCAGCCGCCTGACCGCCTCGTGCGCAGGTCGCTCCGGCATGCTTGGTCCCGGAGATCGGATGGATGTCCGGCACGAGCGACCCAATACTTCCTTAACAAAGAGCTAAGCCTCGGCACACGCCGATCCGAGACAGTGGAAGAAGGACGCTCATCGTGGTGCTTCGTCGCTCGCTTCTCCTGGCCGCTGTCCTGGCCCTCGTTGCGGCGCCCCCTGCGGGTGCCCGACCGAGCGTGTCCGGGATCGAGCTCTCGAACGGGTCGGGGCGTGCCGTGCTCGCGCTGCGGGGAGCGGTGCTCGGAGCCGTGGAGCGAGGCCGGGTCACGGTGAAGGTGACGGGGACGCAGACCTCGTGGCGCGTCGACGGGTACGAGTGGTCTCGCCGGCTCGACAGCGGGGCGGTCGTCTACGGTGGCCAGGGGATCAGGTTTCGCCTCTTCCGCGGCCACTGGCGCCTGGTCGCCCAGGGCGTCGGGATCAACGCGAGCGCGGCCGGGCGGGGAACGGTGACGCTGCGCGGCACCGGCACCTACTCGCTCGGCGGTGGGCCCGACCGGCCGTGGCCGCGAGTCGAGCAGACGCTGCAGCTGGACCGCGCGCGGGTCGCCGCGGAGGCGAGACAGTGAGCGATCGCGACCGGCGGATCCTCGTCGTCGAGGACGAGGAGAGCATCGCGTCGTTCGTCTCGATGTACCTCCGCAAGGGCGGCTTCGCCGTCTCGATCGCCGCCACCGGTGAGGACGCGATCGGCAAGGAGCGGGCCGAGAGCCCGGCGCTCGTCGTCCTCGATCTCGGGCTTCCCGATCTCGACGGCATGGACGTCTGCCGCCGGATCCGCCAGCGCTCGGACGTGCCGATCCTGATGCTGACCGCACGGGACGACGACGTCGACAAGATCGTCGGCCTCGAGGTCGGGGCCGACGACTACCTCACCAAGCCGTTCAACCCGCGGGAGCTCGTCGCCCGCGTCAAGTCGATCCTGCGCCGCGCGGCTCCGGCCCGCCGGGAGCCTGAGAGCGCCGTGCTCGAGAACGGCTCCCTCGTCGTCGACGCCGGTCGCCGGGAGGCCCGCGTCGACGGTACCGAGATCCAGCTGGCGCCGAAGGAGTTCGATCTGCTCTGGGAGCTGCTCGATCATCGCGGCCTCGTGCTCACGCGCGATCAGCTGCTCGAGCGCGTCTGGGGCTACACCTTCGCGGGTGACACGCGGACGGTCGACGTTCACGTCCGGCAGCTCCGGCGCAAGCTGGGCGAGGCATGCCCGATCGTGACGGTGTGGGGGGTCGGCTACAAGGTCTCGGCGGAGCCGCGGCCCGCGCCCGCGTAACCGGAGCGCCTGCGATGCGATCGCTGCGGTTCCGTCTCCCCGCCATCTTCCTGGCGGGAGTCGTCCTGGCCGGGATCGTGACGGCGGTCGTGGCGATCCGGCTCTTCCAGGACTACACCGAGCGCCAGACCGTCAACGACCTGCGCCGGCAGGCGCGAGAGCTCGCCGCGCTCTACGAGGGCGCCGCTCTGCAGGCCGTCGACGAGGGCGCCCGTGCGCCGACGTTCGCGGCCCCCCGGCTCGAGGCCGCCACCGGCACGCGCCTCTACTACGTCGGGACGGACGTGTTCCCCGGCCAGATCTCCGGGCTCCGGAGCCTGACCCTCGAGCAGGCCGGCCTCGAGACGCTCCCGGAGCGCCCGACGCAGATCGAGTTCACACCGCCCGGGGCCGACCAGGTCTACCACGCGGTCGCCGAGCCCTTGGGGTTCGGCGGTGAGACGTTCGGGGAGCTCGTGGTCGCACGGCCGCGGGCGGAGCTCGGTGCGAGCTGGGTGGCGCTGCTCTGGCGGGTGGCGATCGCGATCGCCGTCGGCCTCGCCGTCGCGGCCGGCCTCTTCCTCTACCTGTCGCGACGGCTCACGCGTCCCGTGCTCGCGCTCTCGCGCGCCGCTGACGAGGTCGCGAAGGGACGCTACGACGTGGACGTGCCGGAGCTCCGGTCGGGGGACGAGATCGCCGAGCTCGCCGATCGCTTCCGGGAGATGACCCGCCGTCTCTCCGAGGCCGACCTGCTCGAGCGCCACTTCCTGATGTCCGTGTCACACGAGCTGCGAACGCCGCTGACGGCCATCCGCGGCCACGTGGGCGCAATGCGGGACGGGCTTGCGTCCGATCCGGAGGCCCGGGACGCCTCGCTCGAGGTCGTCCAGGCCGAGGCGGAGCGCCTTTCCCGGCTCGTCGGCGACCTCCTCGACCTCGCGAAGCTCGATGCGAACCGCTTCACGCTCGTCGAGGAGGAGGTCGACCTCGGACAGCTCGCCGAGCAGGCCTACCAGAGCTTCGCCGAGGAGGCCCGCGCCCGCTCGATCCGCTTCGAGCGCACGGTTGCGACCGCGCCGACGCTCCGCAGCGACGGCGACCGGGTCCTCCAGATCGTCTCGAACCTGCTCGCGAACGCGTTCGAGTGGACGCCGGACGGGGGAGAGGTGTCGCTACGTCTCGAGATCGACGGCCGGCGGGCCTGCCTGTCCGTCAGCGACAGCGGGCCGGGTGTCTCCCCGGAGGAGCGCGACCGGGTGTTTCGACCCTTCTGGTCGCGAAACGGGCACGGCACGGGCCTCGGGCTCGCGATCGCCCACGAGCTCGCCGAGGCGCTCGGCGGGCACCTCGAACTCGACACGGGCGCGCCTCGCGGCGCCAGCTTCCGGCTCCTCCTGCCGACCGCGTGAGAGGCGTCACGCCCGCCTGCGGGCGACGAAGGCGGTCTGCTCGGCGTGGACGGCCGGGTCGAGCGGTGGGGTCTTCACTCCCTCGAACCCGGCCGCTGCCAGGAGCTCGAGCCACTCCCGGCGCGGGAACAGCCCGCAGACGTGACGGTCTGCGACGGCGCGGACGTCGTCGCCGTCCCGGAGCAGGAGCGCGTAGTCGACCGTGTAGGTGGTGGCGCCGGGCGCCGGTTCGTGCACCCACTCGAGGTGCCGCACGCCCCGAGGCCCGTCGTCGTGACCGCCCGCGTGCGTCCCGGGAGCGAAGCTCTCGCGGGTCCAGTCCGGAACGAGGAGCGCGACGCCGCCCGGCCGCGTGTGGACGAACGCGGTCGCCAGGGCCGCGCCCAGGTCGTCGGCCGAGGTCAGGTACGACAGCGCATCGTGGACGAACACGGCGTCGAACGTGCGCGAGAGCCGCAGGGTGCGCATGTCGCCGTGGACGTGCTCGCAGTCGGCATTGATCGTCCGGCTCGCCCCGAGCATCGCCTCCGAGAGGTCGCTGAGCGTGCAGCGAAACGACCGCTTCAGGTGGAAGGCGTTGTTGCCTCCGCCGGAGCCGAGCTCGAGCAGCGTCCGCGCCTGCGGGCAGGCGTCCCTGATCAGCCGCTCGTACGTGCGCGCCTCGTCGGCGTAGTCGTCCGGATGGGTGAACAGGTGGAACCAGCCTGCCAGCTCCGTGTAGAGGAGCGGCTGCGCGTCCATCCGCCGCTCAGGCCGGGGGGAGGCGGCGGTCCTCGAGGCGCCGGATCGACGTTCCGCGCCAGCGCTCGTCGAGGTTCTGCTCGATCCGGTCGAGGACACGCTCGATCCGGTCGAGACGCCGCTCGACCCCCCGCCAGCCGGCGGTGATCAGGTCGACGAGCAACGCGAGATCCTCGACGCGGGCCTTGCGCTCGGCCTCGATCTCACCCTGGAGGCGCTCGAGACGCCGGATCGTCTGAGACGAGAGCCCCCTGACCTCGGCGAGGTGGCGCCCGACCGGCAGGACCTCCGAGCGGAGGGTGTCGTGGAGGGCCTCGGAGACGCGCTGGGGCAGCGTCGCCTCGAGCTCCGCCGTGCTCTGGGCGAACGCCTCGAGCCCTGCCCGGGCGCGCTCGAGCGCTGCCTGCAGGGCAGGCTCGTCGACCCGCTCACCCGACAGCGCCTGCAGGCGCATCCGCGCACGCTCGATCGCGTCGGCGTCCACGGAACGGACTGTACCGTTGTCTGCGGATGAAGACGAGCGAGCTCGACTACGAGCTGCCGCCGGAGCTGATCGCGCAGCGACCGCTCGAGCCGCGGGACAGCTCACGCATGCTCGTCTTCGAGCGCGCGACCGGCACGGTCTCGCATCGCCGCTTCGGCGAGCTGCCGGACGTGCTTCCCGCGGGCGCGCTCGTCGTCGTCAACGACAGCCGTGTCGTGCCGGCGAGGCTCCACCTCACGCGGCCCGGCGGAGGTGCTGCCGAGGTGTTGCTGCTCGAGCGGCTGAAC
This sequence comes from Gaiellales bacterium, assembly GCA_046330455.1. Lineage (GTDB taxonomy): Bacteria > Actinomycetota > Thermoleophilia > Gaiellales > Gaiellaceae > CAVQXR01. Next base: position 69,503 of record JAXLSU010000012.1, on the reverse strand, counting down.
GGGACGGGCTGGCGGGCGCTCGCACGCCCGTCACGCCGCCTGCGGCCCGGCATGCGGCTCGGCCGGGTGACGCTCCTTCGCTACCACGGAGAGGGCGAGTGGACCGTCGAGCTCGCCGGCGAGCCGGACGGCGAGCTGCCGCTGCCGCCCTACATCCACGAGCCGCTACGCGACCCCGGCCGCTACCAGACGGTGTATGCGCGCGACGCCGGCTCGGCCGCGGCGCCGACCGCGGGGCTGCACTTCACGGACGCGGTGCTCGCCCGCCTCGACACCGAGCGGGTCACTCTCCACGTCGGGCTCGACACGTTCCGGCCGCTCGGAGACGGCGAGCTCGAGGCGCACGCGCTGCACGGCGAGCGCTACCGCGTCGAGCCGGCCGTGTGGGTGCGGATCCGCGCTGCCTCCTGCGTGGTCGCGGTCGGAACGACCGCGGTCCGGACGCTCGAGACCATCGCCGCGGGCGGCCCGCTCGAGGGGAGGACCGAGCTGTTCGTGACGCCCGGGTTCTCGTTCCGGCGGGTCGATGCGCTCGTCACGAACTTCCACCTGCCGCGCTCGAGCCTGCTCGCCCTCGTGATGGCGTTCGCCGGGGTCGAGGAAACGCGCCGCCTCTACCGGATCGCGATCGAGGAGCGTTACCGCTTCTACTCGTTCGGCGACGCGATGGCGATCCTGTGAGCGACGCCGCAGACGGATGCTCCGGGCCCGGCTTCCGGCTCGTCGCCCGGGACGGTGAGGCCCGCGCAGGCGTGCTGCAGACCGCTCACGGTGAGGTGCGAACGCCGGTGTTCATGCCGGTCGGAACGCGGGCGAGCGTCAGGGGGATCGACCCGGCGGTCGTGGCCGACCTGGGGGCGTCCGTCGTGCTCGCGAACACCTACCACCTCCACTTCCGCCCCGGCGAGGACGTCGTCGAGGGGCTCGGCGGGCTCCACGCGTTCATGGGTTGGGACGGGCCGATCCTCACCGACTCCGGCGGGTTCCAGATCTTCTCGCTGCGCGATACGATCCTCGCCCTCGACGACGGCGGTGTGACCTTCCGGTCGGTGTACGACGGGACCGCCACCCGGCTCACCCCGGAGTCGGTCGCCGCGATCCAGCGCCGGCTCGGCTCGGACATCGCGATGTGCCTCGACGTCGTCGAGCCCGCGGGGGCTCCGACGGGTCGGCTCGAGGCCGCCGTCGAGCGAACGACCGCCTGGGCGGCGCGCCAGCTCGCGGCGCCGCGTGCGCCCGGGCAGCTCCTCTTCGGGATCTCGCAGGGCGGGGTCGACCGGGAGCTTCGCCGCCGCTCGATCGAGGAGCTCTGCGCACTCGGCTTCGACGGGTACGCACTCGGAGGGCTCTCGGTGGGCGAGACGCGGGAGACGATGCTCGACACGGTCTCGGACGCCGCCCCGCTGCTCTCGGCCGGGCGGCCGCGCTACTTCATGGGGATCGGGGACCCGCAGGGCATCCTCGAGGTCGTCGAGCGCGGGATCGACATGTTCGACTGCGTGCTGCCGACCCGGCTCGGGAGGACGGGCACGGCCCTGACGCGGGAGGGCCGGCTGAACCTCAGGAACGCGCGGTTCGCGCGGGATCCCGGGCCGCTCGACCCCGCCTGCCGCTGTCCCGCGTGCGCCCGGTTCTCACGCGGCTACCTGCGTCACCTCGTGACCCAGCGGGAGCTGCTCGGGTTGGTACTCTTGTCTATCCACAACGTGCGCTATCTCATCGAGCTGACCGCCGGCGCGCGGGACGCCATCGAGCGCGGGGCATTCGCCGCCTTCAAGGCGGATGTACTCGCTCGCTCGACCGGCGCGGGGCCGGTCTAGGGAGGGTCCCGAGTTGGCATTTCTGATCATCATCGTCGTCATGTTCGCCGTGATGTACTTCCTTGCGATCCGGCCGCAGCAGAAGCGCCAGCGGGCCGCGCAGGACATGCTCTCCCGGCTCGCGCCGGGCGATGAGATCGTCACGGTCGGCGGCGTCTACGGCGACGTCATCGAGGTCCACGACGACCGGATCGTGCTCGAGATCGCCGAGGACGTCCAGATCGAGGTGGCCCGCCGGGCGATCGCCCAGATCGTGCCGCCCGAGGTGGAGGAGCCCGTCGAGCCGGCGGCCCTCGAGACCGTCGTAGCCGAGTCGGTCGACGGGGGAAGCATGCCGGAGCCCGTGCGCGAGGAGAAGCGCTGGGGTGGATTCGGCAAGCGTTCCGGGTAGTCCGCCCGCTACCCTCACCCCGTGCGCCGCTACCACCTGATCATCGTCCTGGTGGTCGCCCTGCTCGGCGCCGCCGTCGCCCTCGCGCTCACGCGAAGCCCCGTCCTCGGGCTCGACCTCCAGGGCGGCGTCGAGATCGTCCTCGAGGCGCAGGCACCCGCGGGCGAGGAGATCACGAAGGACGCGCTCGACCGGTCGGTCTCGATCATCCGCAACCGCGTCGATCGGATCGGCGTCTCCGAGCCAGAGATCCGTACGCAGGGCGAGGATCAGATCGTGATCGAGCTCGCGGGGGTCGACGACCCGGAGCGTGCGGCGCAGATCGTCGGCAAGACCGCGGAGCTGCAGTTCTACGATCTCGAGGGCGACGCGCTCCCGCCGTCGATCGACTCCACCGGCACCCAGGTGCTGCCGAGCCCGAAGCTCTACCCGCTGCTCCAGGACCTCCAGGCACAGCTCAAGAGCTCCGGCGAGCCGGCGGCCGCGTGGTACCTGTACGGCAAGGACAAGCGCCTGCTCGCCGGGCCCGAGGTGACGAAGGAGGAGATCCTCGAGGACCTGCCCGACGGGAAGGCGCCCGAGGGCTCCGAGTTCCTCGGCGTCCCGGCCGGGATGACGATCCTCACGTGCGGGCCGCCGGAGTCCATCTACTGCCCGGGCGTCAGCGGCGTCCCGATCCAGCCGTTCTACTACGTCTTCCGCTACCAGCCGACCGACCCCGAGAATCCGGTTCCCGAGCTGACGGGCCGGGATCTCGAGCTGAAGGGCACACGGGCCGACTTCGACCAGACCGGTCAGTCGATCGTCCTGCTGCAGTTCACGGGCGAGGGGCAGGACAAGTTCCATGCGATCACGAAGGCGCTCGCCGAGCGGGGCGTCCTCAAGACACAGCAGTACAGCACGGGCACCGACCTGTTCCAGCACTTCGCGATCGTGCTGGACGGGAAGATCATCACGGCGCCCTACATCGACTTCAACCAGAACCCGGACGGGATCGCCGGCAACGCGCAGATCACGGGCCTCGAGTCGGATCAGGCAGCGCAGGACCTCGCGCTCGTCCTGCAGACGGGCGCCCTGCCGCTCAAGTTCGAGCAGGTCAACCGCACCGTCGTCTCGGCGACCCTCGGTGAGGACTCGCTGCGCGAGGCGGTCATCGCCGCGATCGGCGGCCTCGTGGCGGTCGCGCTCTTCCTGCTCCTCATCTACCGGTTCCTCGGGCTCGTCGCGATCGCGGGGCTCGCCGTGTACGGGGTGTTCCTGTACGGGGCGATCCTGCTCTTCAACGTCACGCTGACGCTGCCGGGCTTTGCGGGCCTCATCCTCACGATCGGCGTCGCGGCCGACGCGAACATCGTCATCTTCGAGCGGATCAAGGAGGAGGTACGGTCCGGCAAGTCCGTCCGGGCCGCGATCACGACCGGCTACCGGAAGGGCTTCGCCACGATCGTCGATGCGAACGTCGTCACGATGATCACGGCCTTCATCCTCTTCGCCGTGGCGACGGCGGGCGTGAAGGGCTTCGCGCTCATGCTCCTGATCGGTACCGCGCTCTCGATGTTCACCGCGGTCGCCGCGACGCGGGCGATGCTCGGGGTGATCTCCGGCTTCCGCTGGTTCGACAACCCGAAGTTCATGGGGGCCTCGCCGAACCCCGTCCCGGCCTGGCAGAAGATCGACTTCATGGGCAAGCGGCGGACGTGGTTCGCGATCTCCGCCGCGGTCGTGCTGATCGGCATCGTCGCGCTCGGCGTCCGGGGGCTGAACCTCGGCATCGACTTCGAGGGCGGGACCCAGGTCGGGTTCACGACGCCGGCGCCCACCTCGGTCGAGGAGGTCCGAAGCGTCGCCGGCGAGGTGGTGGGGGAGAGCGCCGTCGTCCAGGGCCGCGGGACGCCCGAGGGCGACGATCTCTTCACCCAGTTCCAGATCCGGACGGAGTCGCTCACTGCCGAGCAGGGCGCCGAGCTGAACCGGGCGCTCGTCGAAGGGGTCCAGGCCGAGTCGATCGGCTCGAGCACGGTGACCGGGAGCTTCAGCGGCCAGATCCTCCGCAGCGCCATCCTCGCGATCTGCGTCTCGCTCGTCCTCATCTTCCTCTACGTCTGGCTGCGGTTCGGGTGGCGCTTCGGCGTCCCGGTCATGGTCGCGCTCCTCCACGACCTCGTGATCACGCTCGGCGTCTACGCGCTCGTCCAGGCGGAGGTCTCGACGTCCACGGTGGCCGCGGTGCTCACGATCCTCGGCTACTCGATCTACGACACGATCATCATCTTCGACCGCATTCGCGAGAACATCCCGTTGATGCGGCACTCGAGCTTCGCCGCGGTCGCGAACCAGTCGCTCTGGGAGACGATCAGGCGCTCGCTCGCGACGAGCTTCATCACCGTCCTGCCCGTCCTCTCGCTGCTCCTGTTCGGCGGCGACACGCTCAAGGACTTCGCGCTCGCGCTGCTCGTCGGGATCATCTCCGGCGCGTACTCGACGATCTTCATCGCGACGCCGCTGCTCGCGGTCATCATGGAGCGCGAGCCCGAGTGGGCAAACCGGCGGGGAACGGCGGCCGAGGACGTCTACGACAAGCAGGGCGAGCGGGCGGAAGGCGCCGCGGTGCCGCCCGCTGTGAGCTCCCGCCGGCTCTCGCGCAGGATGGCCGGCGCGGTCGCCGGAGCCGGCCACGGAGCCGCAACGCCGACCGGCGACGAGGAGCCGCCCGGTGCGGAGCCAGATGTCGACGAGGCCCCTGTCGAGGCCGATGCCGAGGTCCCGGCCCCGGTCTCGCCGGCCGATCAGGCCGCCCGGCGGGAGGCGCGCAGGCAGCGACGACGAACGAGGCCCCATGGACGAGCACGCTGACGGCGCACCCCGGACGGACGAGGAGCCCCCGGGCGGAGAGGCCCTCGGCCCGCCGCCGGAGGAGGCGCCCGGCCCGACCCAGGGGCCCGACGCGGCGGCGGTGCGCGAGGCGATCGACCGGCTCGTCTCGGCCGGGATCGGTGCCGTCGAGGCCACGGCCGGCAAGGCCGAGAGCTTCCTCGGGGCCTCGGGCGCCGGTCAGCGGCTGGGCGAGCGGGCGACGTCGGTGCTCGCCGGCCTGCTCGACGACCTCGGGCTCGTGAAGCGCGAGCGGTTCGACGAGCTCGAGCTGAAGGTCGCCCAGCTCGAGCACAGGCTCCGGCTGCTCGAGGAGAGGCCCCCCGGAGGGCCGCCTCCCCCGCCGCGCTCCGGGCGCTGACCGCGACGGGCCCGTAGCCCCGTAGACTCCGCGAATGAGCGTCAAGCCGGGCGTCCGGCAGCTCGGTCGCCTGTCCGAGATCGGGCAGGCTGCGGCCCGGCACGGCTTCGGGTACCTGTTCGAGCGCCGCCGGATCGATCTGCGGCCGTGGCGGCTGTCCGACGAGGAGCGCGACGCCGGGCCCGGCTCGGCCCGCGGCCAGCGGTTACGGGAGCTCCTCGACGAGCTCGGCCCGACGTTCGTGAAGTTCGGGCAGCTCCTCTCGACGCGACCCGACGTCGTGCCCCCCGACATCGTCCACGAGCTGCGCAGGCTGCAGGACGAGGTGCGCCCGTTTCCGTTTTCGGAGGTCGAGCGCGTGATCGAGGCCGAGCTCGGGCTGACCGTGGCGCAGGCCTTCCGCGAGCTCGATCCCGAGCCGATCGCCGCGGCCTCGATCGGGCAGGTCCACCGCGGCGTGCTCCCGAACGGCAGCGCCGTCGCGGTGAAGGTGCAACGACCGAACGCCCCGAGGCAGATCGAGTCCGACCTCGAGCTCATGTACCAGGCCGCGCGGGTGCTGCGGAGCCGCCGCGAGCGGCTGCTTCGTTTCGTCGATCCGGTCGCGCTCGTGGACGAGTTCGCCCAGTCGATCCGGGCAGAGCTCGACTACGGCTCCGAGGCGCGCAACGCGGAGCGCTTCCGTCGGAACTTCGCCGGTGACCGGGGGGTGCACGTCCCGCAGGTGTTCTGGAGCTACAGCGGCGCCCGCCTGCTCACGCTCGAGCTTCTCGACGGCACGCAGCTCGGAGACCTCCCGGTCGCCGAGAGCTCGATGGCAGCGCGGCGCGAGCTCGCCTACCGGGTGGCCGAGATCTGGATGACCATGATCTTCCGCCACGGGTTCTTCCACGGCGATCCGCACCCGGCGAACGTCCTCCTCCTCGCCGACGGCCGGGTCGGGCTGATCGACTTCGGGCAGGTCGGGAAGCTGTCGTCTGCGGACATGACGAACCTGACGAAGCTGTTCATCGACGCCGCCCGCGAGAACGTCGACGCGCTGCCCCGCCGGCTCGCCGATCTCGGCGTGCAGTACCCGCGCGACCGCGAGCAGGAGTTCGCTGCCGAGCTGCGGGAGGTGTACGAGCGGTACTACGGGACCCGGCTCTCGGAGATCGATCCGATGCGGCTGCTCCGGGAGGCGCTCGGGCTCGTCTACCGGATGAACCTGCGGCTCCCGTCCCGTTTCGTCCTCCTCGACAAGGCGCTCGCGACGCTCGGCGCGGTGGGTGTGGAGCTCTACCCGGACTTCAACGTCTTCGAGGTCGCCAGGCCGTACGCGAGAGACCTGATGCTCGAGCGGTTCAGGCCGAGACGGATCGTGGGAGCGACCCGCGACGAGGTGCGGCGGCTCGGCTCCGTGGTCGCCGAGTACCCCTACCAGGTGTCGGACGTGCTCGAGGAGCTGCGGGACGGCCACATCGAGATCGGGTTCCGCCACCAGGGGGTCGAGGAGCTCTCGCACAAGCTCGATCTCGTCGTGAACCGGCTCGTGATCGCGGTCGTGGCCGCCGGCGGCATCGTCGGCTCCGCGCTCCTCGGAGCTCTCTCTGACCGCTTCCTCGTGCTCTCCGTCGTCGGCTTCTGCTTCTCGGGACTGCTCGGCGCGTGGCTCGTCTGGGGCGTCGTTCGCTCCGGACGGCTCTGACCGGGCCGGCTACGCGACGACGGCGGGCGGCTTCGGGATCTTGATCTTCTCGTTGATCCCGAGGATGTTCAGATCGAGGTCGATCGTCACCGTCTGACCTGCCTGCTCGACCGACATCGAGATGTGCGCCGCGCGGAGCTGGTGGGTCTGCTCGGAGATGTAGAGCGTCGCGTGCACGTCTCCGAGACCGGCGAGATCGGCCGTCGAGGGCGTGGCGCCGAACCCGGAGAGCTGGCCGCCGAGCTGATCGAGCATGCCGCCCATGAGCGCCTGCGTGTCGATCTTGCCGACGATCTTCGTGACCGGCTCGCCGAGGAACGTCGTGTGGCGCTCCACCTTCACGTCCTTGACGTACTTCGTGAAGTCGAAGTCGGCCATGGCCGCCTCGAGCTCGGTTTCCTGCCCGGGGAAGGTGGCGTCGGCGCCGAGCCCGCCCGGAAGCGCCTGCCAGCCGTTGCCCATGTTCATGTAGACGGCGCCGCGACGGGAGATCAGCCCGAGGCTCGTGCGGGGCATGCCGGGCGCCTCGACGACCCCCTCGACGATCAGGTCGCCGGCCCGTTCGCCCTTCAGGTAGGCGCCGCCGTTCATCTTCATCGAGAACTGCTGGCCGCTCGCCTCGCCGGTCATCACCAGGTTGAAGCGGAGCGATCTCGCGTCCTCCATGGCGGCGTTCGCCTGCTCGAGCACGGCCTTCGCCGCCGCGGCGTCCTCGGCCGAGGTGCCCGGAAGCGACGTGCAGCCGGCCGCGACGAGCGCTGCGAGCAGCGCGGCGAGAAGGGTGAGCCTGCGCCGGAGCATCGTGCTTCGCGTATCGACTCCGGCCCGTGCGGCGGCGACCCTCCAACGGGTGATCGCTGCAGGCCTGGCCGTCCCGGCGTGGTGGGTAGTCTGTAGTCGAAATAGATCAGGCGACGGAACGCGCGTGCTGCAAGTGTCCGTGCGACCGCCGAGGGCGATCACGACCATGGCCGACGTCGACAGCTTCTCCATCCCGAAGGAGTGGATCCCCGAGGAGTCGTGGGATCTCGTCGAGGCCGTGCGCGGCTGGGCCGAACGGGACGTGATGCCGGTGCGTCAGGAGATCGACGAGGACTGGGCCGAGCACACGATCGCGAAGCGGCTCCTGCACCGCCTGTGCGTCGAGCTCGGCTACCAGCAGGCGTGCTGGCCCGAGGCCTACGGCGGGCTCGGGATCAACGCGATCACGTCCTGCCTGCTGCTCGAGGAGATGTCGCGCGCCGACTCGGGGCTCGCGACGGCCGCGAGCTGCTCGGTCTGGGCGATGTCACCGATCTTCCCGCCGCACGAGAACAGCGCCCTCATGGAGCACTTCACGCCCCTCTTTCTCGACCAGGAGCGCTGGTACGCGGGGTGCGTCGCGCTCACCGAGCCGCCGAGCGGCTCCGACGTCGAGAACGTCGACGGGACGCACGGACGCTACATCCGCACGCGGGCGCGGCTCGACGGCGACGAGTGGGTCGTGAGCGGGCACAAGCTCTGGCCGACGAACTCCGGCGGCGTCGGAGACGTCTTCTGCGTCCTCTGCACGACCGACCCTGCCGCGGGTGAGGATGGGGTGGCGATCGTGTTCGTGCCGGCGGAGGCCGCAGGGGTGACCCAGGGCAAGCCGTACCGCAAGGCGGGAATGGCAGGCGATGCGAACGGCGACGTCTGGTTCGAGGACGTCCGCGTTCCGTTCGAGTTCCGGGCGCACGGACCCGGCAAGGACGCCGAGCGGGCCCGGGCGATGGTCGTCTCGGGCAACGTCGGCACGGCCGCGCAGTGCCTCGGGGTGATGAAGAACCTCTACGAGCTCGTGAAGGCCTGGTGCGACACCCGGATCATCGCGGGGAAGCCTCTCAAGGAGCACACGATCACGGCCGCCGTGCTCGCGGACATCGTCACCTCGATCGAGGTCAGCCGGGCCGAGACCTACCTGAAGGCGCGCATGCTCGACCGCCCCGACCTCTACGGGCCCCGGGACACGCCGGAGATGCTCGCCCGTACCCGCGTGACGAAGCTGTTCGTCTCCGACCGGCTCACCCAGGTGGCCAACCAGGCGATCGACCTGATGGGCGCCTACGGGTATGCGCGCGAGGGAGATGCGGAGAAGCACTGGCGGGACTCGAAGATCATGAGCCTCTGGATGGGCGGCCGTGCGCTGCCGCAGCTCGACATCGCCCGCTGGTTCTTCGAGGCCGAGTCGTACTGACGTCGGACCGGCCGCCGGCGCGGACGTGGCCCTCCGGGGCGGCTGTCGAGCGGTTGTCACGATCTCGGCGAAAAGGACATCTGGAGGCCGGTGCCGGCGGTTGATAGCGTCGGCGCATGGCACGTGAATCGGTCCTTCTCGTCGAGGACGAGGCCTCGTCCCGGACGTATCTCGAGCGGCAGCTGACCGACGACGGGTTCGACGTCCTCTCCGCCGACCGCGGCGCCCAGGCGCTCGAGCTGCTCGAGCGGCGCGACGCCGATCTCGTGCTCCTCGACGTCGGGCTCCCCGACGCGTCCGGCTTCGAGCTCTGCCGCCGCCTGCGTGAGGGAGAGCCCGGCAGGGTCTGGAACCGCGACGTCCCCGTCATCCTCGTCAGCGAGCGGGCCGACCCGGTCGACCGCGTCCGCGGCTTCCAGCGGGGAGCCGACGACTACGTCGTGCGGCCGTTCGTCTACGAGGAGCTCGTCGCTCGCATGCGGGCCGTGCTGCGGCGCTCGGGCGGCGCTCCGAGACTCGACCGGATGCGGGTCGCGGAGCTCGAGATCGACCGGCGGGCGCGAACGGTTCGCCTCGAGGGCGTCGTCATCGACCTGTCGGCCAAGGAGTACGACCTGCTGGTCGCGCTCGCGGCCGAGCCCGACCGGGTGTTCCGCAAGGACGACCTGCTCCGCGATGTCTGGGGCTTCCGTAGCCTGGGCAGGACGCGGACGCTCGATTCTCACGCGAGCCGGCTGCGCCGCAAGCTGAACGAGCCGGGGGAGGGGAAGTTCGTGCTCAACGTCTGGGGCGTCGGCTACCGGCTCGTCGCGCCGCAACCCTAGCCCGGCGTCGAGGGCCGGACGCCCGGCCCGGCCGGGCTCCTGCCGAACCCTCGCCCAGGGCCTGGCTTCGTCCCCCGTTCGCTGCCCCCGTGCGAGCGAGCCTTCCCGCTCCCGTCCCCTCTTGACTCGGGGCCGGTTCGCAACGGAGAATCCGGCGGCCGGGAACCGAGCGTCACCGGACGGGGTCGGACCGGCCTCGGGGCCGTGAGGAGGGGGGACGTGATGAGGACGTTCGCGAGGCTCTGGGTCGGTGGCTGCATCGGCGCGGTGGTGGCCGCTCTCGTCTGCGGCCCGGCGCTCGGGAGCGCGGCGCGCGCGCCGCGGGTGTCGGTCGAGGTCGCGTCGAGCACGGTTCAGATCGCAGGCTGGGACGGGTGGATCCCGCTGAGTCTCGGCGTCTGGGTGACGAACCGGGGCAATGCTCCGCTCGAGGTCCGCGTCGGCCGCGACGGATACGGCGATCCGATCACCGCGGAGATCCGTCTCGGGAAGCGCCTGCTCCCCGTACCGGAAGGAATCCCCACGACGTTCTCGGGGTTCACGAGCTTCGCCCACGTCACGGTTACCGACCGGGCCGGGACGATCGTCCACGAGCAGGACCTGCCTTTCTGCCCGAACGGCTGGAACCGGGCCCGCCTGTCTCCGACCGCGCGCGTCACGAGCGCCTATCCGGACGACTGCTCTGGCTTCAACCCCTTCACGCTCGGATCGGTCTGGGGTATCGATGCGGGCTGGGCAACCGCTCTCTCGACGGACGGCGGCTTCAGCGGCCCGGGCGGTGTCTACCGCGTTCACCTGGAGGTGGAGACGGCGCTCGCCGACCTGCTCGGGATTCCGCGCGCCGCCCGTGCCGCGGACATCTCGCTCGCGGTGACGATGCAGACATCCGAGTGGCTCGCGGAGGGTGAGGGAAGCGGCACGGCCTTGCCCGTCGACAGGCGCAGCTCGTCTTCCTCGCGCGTCCCGCACAGGCTGCCGGCCGGGCTGCCGAGGCTCGCGTCGTCGGCCCAGGTCGCGCCGTCGACCCTACCCGATCTCGTCGCTCTTCCCGCCTGGGCGATGCTGGCGGAGCCCCAGGATGGTCGCGACTACCTCCAGTTTGCCGCCGCCGTGTGGAACCGCGGGCCGGGAGTGCTGGCGGTAGAGGGCTTCCGAACGCCCGGCGAGGACGTGATGGACGCGTACCAGTTCTTCTACCGAAACGGGAAGGCGCGCGGCTACGCATCGACAGGAACGCTCGAGTACGACCGGCAGTCGGCTCACGATCACTGGCACTTCACCGACTTCGCGCGCTACGAGCTCGTCTCGACCGAGACGGCCGACGTCGTCCGGTCGCAGAAGGAGGCGTTCTGCATCGCTCCGACCGACGCGATCGACCTACGCGTGAGGGGGGCCTCCTACCACCCCGGTAGCGGCGATCTCCACACGGCGTGCGGTGACGCGACCGCGCTGTGGATCCGCGAGGCCCTGGCGGCCGGCTGGGGCGACACCTACTACCAGTGGCTGCCCGGTCAGTCGTTCGACATCACGAACCTGCCGAACGGCACCTACCACGTGCGCGTGATCGCGAATCCGGACGGCCGCCTCTTCGAGCGAACTCGTGCCAACAACGAGTCGTCGCGGCTCGTCGTGCTCGACGGCGTTCCCGGCGCCCGGACCGTCACCGTGCCTCCGTACATGGGCATCGACACGGAAGCTCCTCCCGAGCCTCCGTCGGACCCCGAGCCGGAGCCGGAGACGGAGGACGCGCACCGTCCGGTCCGGCTGCTCGGGTGAGGGGATCGGTCAGGCGAAAAGGGATCGCTCGAGCTCGCGGCGGAGGCGGCAGGCGGCCGATTCCGGCGGCTTCGCGACGTCGTCCCACGAGAGGCGTTGCCCGGTGGGAACCGGGCGGAGGATGCGGAGCCCGTCGGCGAGGCCGATCGGCAGCTGGCGGGCCGCGACGGACGCCCTGGCGGGAGAGAGCGCTCCCCAGACCGTGTACCCGCCTTCGCCGTCGAGTAGCTCGCCGGGCGCCAGGTCGCGCTTCGCGGTCGCCACGACGTCGGCGCGAAAGGCATCGGGCCGGCCGGTCGGCTCGCCGAGCAACCCGGCCGAGGCGATGCTCACAGACGTCTCGAGCCCGATCAGGTGGAACGGCCGGTAGAGGGCGGCGAACGTTCCGGATCGGTCGGTCGGGATTCCGTACTCCCGGAAGCAGCTGGCCGTGTACCGCGACGGGGCCGAGAAGGTCACGAAGACACCCCAGCGCAGGTCGTCGGGGAACGGGGTGCCGTCACGCTCGAGGCTCGACACAACCTCCACGGTGGCCGGGCGCTCGAGCACGCCTCCGGCGGCCCGGGGGATGCACACCTCGGCGAGCGACCCGGCCGGGCAGGGAGGGAACTGCAATCCGTTCGACGGCGGCTCGAGGCCCGCGGCGTTGCAGACGGCGGCCATCTCGATCGCCGACTTGGTTCCATCGAGGAACGAGTTGAACATCCGCGGGCTCATTCCGGCCGCCAGGGCTGCGGAAGCGGTCAGGCCGTAGTGGTCCCACACCGTGTCGGGTGTCGAGGCGTGGTAGGCGGGCAGGTACTTCGTGCCCTTGCCGGCGCAGGTCACGTCGAAGCCGGCGAGCCGCGCCCAGTCGACGAGCTCGCAGACGAGCGCGGGCTGGTCGCCGTACGCAAGCGAGTAGGTGACGCCTGCCTCGGCGGCCGCCCGCGCGAGCACCGGGCCAACGAGCGCGTCCGCCTCCACGGTGACCATCACGACATGGCACCCGGCGCCGATCGCGGCGAGGGCGTGGTCGACGCCGGCAACCGGAGAGCCGGTGGCCTCGACGACCACGTCGGAGCCCCCGAGCAGCTCGTGGAGATCGTTGGAGATCGGGACTCGGGAGGGGTCCCAACCTGCAGTCGCGAGAGCGTGCCGGGCCCGGCCGGGATCGACCTCGCAGATCCCGGAGGGCTCGAGGCCGGGCAGGCCGCGGGCCTGGGCGAGCAGCATCGTCCCGAACTTCCCTGCCCCCGCGAGCGCGAATCGGAGCGGAGTCCCGCCCGTAGCGCGTTGCTCGAGCTCTCGGAGCAGTCGCCGGTGCACGCTGGCAGGATGACACGCGATGGTCCTCGTGACGCTCCTGCTCGTGCTCGTGGCCGGATGCCTCGCCGGTCCTGCGGCGGCCGGGCCGACGCTCCTCACGCTGACCGCACCGGCGGCGTTCAGCCCGAACGACGACGGTGTGAAGGACGGGCTCGTCGCGACGGTCACGCTCGCCTCGCCCGCCACGGTGACCCTGACCGTCCGGGGGGCAGGGGGCGAGCTCATCGTGACCCTGCTCGAGGCGGCGCCGCTTCCCCTGGGAGCGACCCCGATCCGCTGGGACGGGCGGGCAGGAGCCGCCCGGCTCGCCGACGGAAGCTACCGGATCGCCGTTGTCGCAACGCTCGCCTCCGGTGCCGTTGCCGAGGCCGGGACGACGGTCAGGATCGATACGGAGCCGCCCAGGCTCGCCTGGGTCGACGTTCCGTCCTCGATCGGGTCATCGGTGCTCCACGCCCGCTTCCGCGTCACGGATGCGGCGCCGGCGACCGGTGTTTCGTTGCGGGCTCGGGATCGGCAGGGCCGGGCCTTTGCGGGCGGGCAGCACGAGGTGCCCGTCGGCCTCGAGACGATGGGCTGGACGTTTCAGGGAGCCGGAGGAGGCCGGCTCCCGCCGGGCGCCTTTCGCGTCTGGCTGACGGCGGTGGACGATGCCGGGAACCGGGGCACCTCGTCGCCGCGCGCGCTGCTCGTCGAGTACCGGGTGGCGGCGCGCGTCGTCAGGAGAGTCGAGGGCGCGGGGCGACGGGTCGCGCTCACGTTCGACGACTGCAACGACGGGGCGGCCTGGTCGCGAATCCTTTCCGTGCTCGGAGCGGCGCGCGTGAAGGCCGGCTTCTTCTGCCTCGGATCGCAGATCGCACGGCATGCCGCCGAGGCGCGCCGGACGTTGCGTGACGGCCACTCGATCGGGAACCACTCGTGGAACCATGTCTACCTGCCCGAGCTCGCGCCGGCCGGCGTCGCCGCCGACGTGCGGCGTGCCACCCTCGCCTGGTGGCGTCTGGCGCGGCAGGCGCCGATGCCGTTCTACCGACCCCCCTACGGAGCCCTGGACGCCGACGCTGCTCGCGGGATCGGAGCGGCCGGGTACGGGCGAATCGTGCTCTGGGACGTCGATCCCCAGGACTGGCGCAGACCGGGAGCCGCAGCGATCGCGGCGCGGGCCGTCGGACCGGCGAGAGCCGGAAGCATCATTCTCCTGCACGCGCTTCCACAGACGGCTGCCGCTCTCCCGGAGATCCTCGCCGGCCTTCGAGCGAAGGGGCTTCGGCCCGTAGGTCTCGACGAGCTGTTCGCCGCGGCCGGACGGTGAGCGGAAGCCCCACCGCAGGACGGCCGTGCTCCTCGAGACGACACGTGCCGGCTCCACCCTTCTGAGAACGATGTCGGGCCCGTACGGGTAGGCACCGCGACCAGTTCGCTGCAGACACGCGCGGTCTCCCGACCCGCTCTCGGTCCGGCGGCGGGCGGGTCTGTAGCCCGCCGCGGTCCCCGCCCCGGGGGTGGGACCCGGCGCCCCTGGGCAGATCCTATCCGGGAGAGGCGCACGGAATGCCGCGCTTCGTGCCGATAGTCCGGCGGAAGTCGGCCGGTTCGAGTGGTTGAGCCGCCCGGGAGCGCTCGCTCAGACGGGGTGCTCGCCGGGAACCCAGTCCCGGGTGAGGTACAGCCAGAACGCGAGGCCCTGGTACGGGCGATACTGGCGGAAACGGCGTTCGATCGCACCGTCCTTCACGCTTCGGCGACCCGTGATCCTCGCGTACTTCGGTCTCGTCCACGAGTCGAGGATCAGCCTCGAGGTGCGGCCGAGCCCCATCAGCATCACGTGGGCGGCCGCGTACGGGCCGACCCCGGGGAGCGCGAGGAGCCGCCGCTCGACCTCGTCGTCGTCGAACTCGGGATCGTCGAGCCCATCGAGGTCGACCGTGCCGGCGGCGACGTCGGTCGCGAGTCGGTGCAGGTACGCCCCGCGATACCCGGCGCGCACCACGTCGACGTAGAACGACTCGGGCGCGGCCGCCATCGCGGCCGGCGTCGGGAAGGCTCGCCCGGCTGCACCACTCCGGGGTGCGTCGGGAGCCGCTTCGCCGAGGTGCTCGACGAGCGCCCTCACCATCCGCTCGGTCGCCGACCACGCGCAGTTCGTCGTGCAGATCGTCTTCACCACGTCCTCGAAGACGGTCTGGCTCCGGATCATCCGGCCGGCGCCCTGCGCAACCCACGACAGATCGGGGTCGGCGACGATTCGCGCGTAGAAGGGCGAGAGATCCTGGTCGAGTCGCAGCACCCGGGAGACGGCGGCGCGAAGGGCCGCCTCGGTGCGCGCCGACGGGGTCGGCCCCCCGCCGGAGATCGCGGCGAGCCCGGGGCGACGTTCCTCCACCGTCACCGTCCGGGGCCGGGCGCCGGGCATCGCAAGCGTGATCTCGAGCGTCCGGCAGGTCTCATCGACCCGGGTCGGTGGAAGCTCGGCGAGCCCGTGCGAGCTGATCGTTCGCCAGAGATCCACCGGCTCGCCGCCCGCACCGGAAACCGGGAGCCCGAGTGACCAGCTACTCATCCCAGTGCTTGCGCTCCCAGGGAGAGACCTCATACGCGATCCCGGGCGCCGCGCCGACGGCGATCACGGCCGTGTCCGTTTCCACGGCCCGCGCTCCGCGCTTGACCATCGGGTCGGGGACGAACACGAACGTTCCGGTCGGCGCGTCGATCTCATCGCCGTCGACGAGAAAGGTCGCCCGGCCGCTGGCCACGTAGTACAGCTCCTCGTGCGGGCTGCCGCCCTCGATCTCCTCGACGTGCTCCTCGATGACCCAGTCGCCGGGCTCGCGCCCGATCCAGGCGTTGACACCGAACGCCGTCACCCCCAGATGGTGGCGGACGGGCTTCCAGACGTAGGAGCCGGGCTCGGGCTCGGCGGCCTGCGGGATCTCGTCGAGTCGGGCGACCCTGTGGGCTGGCATCCAGACCTCCTTCCGCGTGTCGGCCGAGAATAGTCGAGCCCGCCAAGAGGTGGGCGCACACCCCGGGCTGCGGTTCGGTTCGGGCGCCGGCCCGGGGGCCTCTAGACTGCCCGCTCGTGGCGATCCTCGGCATCGATGTCGGCGGGACGTTCACCGACGCCGTCCTCCTCGACGGCGGGCGGCTCCTGACCGCCAAGGTCCCGACAGCGCGCGCCCAGGAGGAATCCGTGGTCGCAGCGGCCGCGGCGGTCAGGGACGGGCTCGAGGCCGAGGTCGTACGGTTCACGCACGGCACGACCACCGCCACGAACGCGCTCCTCGAGCGAAAGGGCGCCCGGACGGCGTTCGTGACCACCGAGGGGTTCGAGCACCTGCTCCAGCTCCGGCGCCAGGCGCGGCCCAACCTCTATCGCCCGTGTGAGGACCATCCGGCACCGCTCGTCGATCTCGACCGGTGCTACGGGGTGCGCGAGCGGATGGGGCCGGAGGGAGTCATCGAGGCGCTCGATCCCTCGACGGTTCCGGACGTGGACGCCGAGGCGGTCGCCGTCTGCCTGCTCTTCGCCTTCCGCGATCCCGCTCACGAGCGAGCCGTGGCCGGCGAGTTGCGGCGCAGGCTTCCGTCGGCACACGTCGTCGCCTCGCACGAGGTCGCGCCCGAGTTCCGAGAGTACGAGCGCGCCTCGACGACCGTAGCCGACGCGTACCTCGGACCGGCGACCGCGCGCTATCTCCGGGCGCTCGCAGAAGCGAGCCGGGAAGCGGGTCTTCCCGAGCCGCTCGTCATGCGTTCCTCGGGCGGTGTCGCCTCGATCGGCGAGGCGGCTGCCCATCCTTCCTGGATCCTCGTCTCGGGGCCGGCCGGCGGCGTCGTCGGTGCGGCGCTCGTCGCCGGGAAGGCAGGCTTCCGAAACGCGATCTCGTTCGACATGGGCGGGACGTCGACCGACGTCTGCCTGATCGCCGACGGCGTCGCGGAACGAACGAGCGAGCGCTCCGTCGCCGGGTTCCCGGTTCGCCTGCCGATGGTCGACCTCCACACGGTCGGAGCAGGGGGCGGGTCGATCGCCTGGGTCGATCCCGGCGGTGCGCTTCGGGTCGGTCCCGAGAGCGCCGGCGCCGACCCGGGGCCCGCCTGCTACGGGCGCGGAGGCAGGCTGCCAACGGTCTCCGACGCGAACCTGTTGCTCGGGCGTCTTCCCACCGAGCTTCCCGGAGGCATTCGCCTCGATCTCGAGGCTGCACGCCGCGCGCTCGGCGACATCGACCCGCGCGACGTCGTCGAGGTCGTGAACGCCGAGATGCTCCGCGCACTGCGCGTCGTGTCGGTCGAGCGCGGGCACGATCCACGGGACTTCGCGCTCGTCGCGTTCGGCGGCGCCGGCCCGCTGCACGCGTGTGCGCTGGCGGAGGAGCTCGGGATCGGGACGGTGCTCGTTCCCGCGGCCGCCGGCGTGCTGTCGGCACTCGGCCTCGTCGCGAGCGACGAGCGCCGCGACCACGTGACCTCGTTCGTGCGGCCGCTTGGCGACGTGGCGGCCGAGCTGCCGCCGGAAGGCGAGGCCGGTCTTCGCTACCGGGGACAGTCGTTCGAGCTGACCGTCCCGCTCGGTCCCGGCCTCGAGGAGCGTTTCCACGACGCCCACGAGGAGCGGTACGGCTACGCCGATCGCGACCGGCCGGTGGAGCTCGTCGCGATCCGTACTGCCGACATCGTTCCGGGCCCGGAGGTCAGGCTGCCCTCGGCGGAGCCGCTCCACGTCGCCGGCCCGGCGGTCGTCGAGCTCGAGGGCGCCACCTGCTGGATTCCCCCCGGGTGGGTGGGGGATAGGGATGGTTCTAGCACGTTGATCCTGACGAGATCCTGACGAGATCGTGACGAGTTCGTGAAGATCGAGCTCCAGGTCATCGGCAGCGCGCTGCGGGCGACCGCGGAGGAGATGGGGGCCGTGCTGATCCGCTCGGCCTTCTCCTCGAACATCAAGGAGCGCCGGGATTGCTCGACGGCGCTGTTCGACGCGCGTGGCCGGATGATCGCTCAGGCCGAGCACATTCCCGTTCACCTCGGTGCGATGCCGGAGGCCGTCGAGGCTGTGATGGCTCGCGACCCGGAGCCGGGCCAGGTGTATGCCGTGAACGACCCGTACACGGGAGGCACGCACCTGCCCGACATCACGCTCGTCTCGCCGACCGAGGTCGGGTTCGCGGTCTCGCGCGCCCACCACGCCGATGTCGGCGGCATGGAGCCGTCGAGCCTGCCCGCGACGTCCCGCGAGCTGTTCCAGGAGGGGGTGATCATCCCGCCGATCCGCCTCGACGAGGAGGTCTTGCGCCTCCTGCTCGCGAACATGCGCAACCCCGACGAGCGGCGTGGCGACCTCCGCGCCCAGATCGGTGCCCAGCGCCTCGCCGAGCAGCGGGTCGGTGAGCTCTGCCTCCGCTACGGGGTCGCCAGGGTGCGGGCGTCCATGGACGAGCTGTATGCGTACTCCGAGCGTCGTGTCCGGGCCGGGATCGCGGAGCTGCCCGACGGCCGCTACGAGGCGAGGGACGTGCTCGAGGCGGTGGATCGCGAGCTGGAGCTGCGGGTGTCGGTGGAGATCGCCGGCGACGAGATCGAGATCGACTTCGCCGGGACGGCCGCCCAGTATCCCGGGAACCTCAACTGCCCGCTCGCGGTGACGCGCTCCGCGTGCTTCTACGTCGTGCGCTGCCTGACCGCACCGGACATACCGGCCTCCGGGGGCGCATTCGCGCCGGTGCACGTCCGGGCGCCGATCGGGTCGCTCGTGAACGCCCGCCCTCCTGCGGCCGTCGTTGCCGGTAACACCGAGACCTCGAGCCGGATCACCGACGTCGTCTTCGCGGCCCTCGGCCAGGCGCTCGAGCTGCCCGCGCAGGGACAGGGAACGATGAACAACACGACGTTCGGAAACGAGCGCTTCACCTACTACGAGACGATCGGCGGGGGGCAGGGAGCCTGTCCGACGGCGGACGGGCCGTCGGCCGTCCACGTCGCGATGTCGAACGCGCTCAACACCCCGATCGAGGCCCTCGAGCTCGCCTACCCGCTGCGGGTACGCCGCTACGCTCTCCGGCTCGGGTCGGGCGGAGCCGGGCGCCACCGCGGCGGCGACGGTGTGATCCGTGAGCTCGAGGTGCTCGAGTCGTGCCGGCTCTCGCTGCTCACCGAGCGCCGGGCGCACGCTCCCCGTGGCGCACGGGGCGGCGAGCCCGGGGCATGCGGCCGGAACCTGCTGAACGGCGAGGAGCTCCCGGCCAAGGTGACGCGGACGCTCGAGCCCGGTGACGTGCTCCGGATCGAGACTCCGGGCGGCGGTGGGTTCGGCCCTGCCGGCCCGGACGATTGACGTCGAGCCCCACGACCCGTATACCTCCTGCGTCAGCCCGAAGACGAGGAGGTGCGTCATGTCGGAGCGCGTCACGGTCAAGCACGTCGACGAGTTCGAGCATCCGTGGCCGAACTGGATCCTGTGCCGGAAGGGGCTCGGCCTCTCGGCGTTCGGCATGAACATCGCGGAGCTCGCCCCGGGGCAGCAGATCCCCGAGCACGACGAGGTCGCGCGAGATCAGGAGGAGGTGTTCGTCACGCTCAGCGGTGCGCCGACGATCGTCGTCGACGGCGAGCCGTTTCCGGCGCCGGAGGGGACGTTCGTGCGCCTCGACCCCGAACCGCGCAGATTCGCCCGTAACGACGGGGAGGGAATCGCACGCGTGCTCATCCTCTCCGCGCCCCGGTCGAGCGGCTACGAGCCGATGGACTGGGCATAACGGTCGTTCTCAGAGGCTGATACCTTCGAGCGCAAGGAGCCGTTCCTTGCGCTCGAGGCCGCCCCCGTAGCCGACGAGCTTGCCCCCGGCGCCGACCACCCGGTGGCACGGGAGGATGATCGGGAGCGGATTGCGATTGAGAGCGCCGCCGACGGCGCGGGCGGCGCCGGGGCGGCCAATGCGGGCTGCGAGCTCCCCGTAGGTGGCCGTTCCGCCGTACGGAACATCGAGAAGACCCTCGAGCACGGCACGCTGGAACGGCGCGACCCCGTGCAGGTCGAGCGTGAGGTCGAACTCGTGTCGCGCGCCGTCGAAGTACTCGTGGAGCTCCCGGAGCGCCGGCTCGACGGGATCGGCGAGTCGGAGGACGCGCGGGCCGTGGACGTGCGAGAGCCCGAGCAGCGTCTCGTCGGCGTCACCGCGAAACGAGACTGCACAGACGCCGGCCGGGGTGGCCGCGACGAGGAGCGTTCCGAGCGGTGAGTCGGTCAGCTCGTAGGCGACGTCGACGAGGCCCTCCTGGGCGGCGCGGGTGCGAAACCGGCGGTCGAGCTCGGTCGGGACGGTCACTCGGTCCTCCTTTGCGTGTCTCGCCGGAGCCGCCGGACGCCGGATGAGGCAGCCTGACGAGCCGCCTCCTCGGACGAGCCGAGAACGGCGCCGATCTCGGCATACGAGAGGTCGTAGCCGTAGCGGAGGGTGACCGCCGCCCGCTCCGTCGGCGGCAGCGACCCGGTGAGGTGCTCGAGATCGAGATGTGGCGGGAGTACGTCCTCGCTGGGCAGCTCCGGGAGCTCGGCGGCAGGGGCCACCGTGCGTCGCCGCTCGTCGATCACGACCCGGGTCGCGATCGTGAAGAGCCAGGCCCGGAGGTTCTCGGCGGATCGGAGCGACGGGTACCCGCGCAGGGCGCGCAGGAACGTCTCCTGGAACGCGTCCTCGGCCGCCGGGGGCCCGGCGAGGCGTCGCAGGTAGCCGAGGATCTCGCCCGCATGACGTTCGTACAGCTGCTCGAACGGCGGGACCGCCACGACCACCATCATCACCTGTAACGGTGAAGGCGGCCCGCCTGTGAGACGAGCGGGCTCCGGACGTGAGCCGTCCGGACCTCGCGGGCGTCGATCGTGGCACTTACACGACGCTTCCGACCCGATCCGCGCACCACGCGTGCGCTCAGCGGC
Organism: Gaiellales bacterium; assembly: GCA_046330455.1. Classification (GTDB taxonomy): domain Bacteria; phylum Actinomycetota; class Thermoleophilia; order Gaiellales; family Gaiellaceae; genus CAVQXR01. The sequence goes on along the minus strand of JAXLSU010000012.1, from coordinate 48,311 downwards.
GATACGCTGAAAGCGGGGTGGAGGACGGCGGCCCCCGGGTGGGGTGCAGCTCTCAGCGGGTCGCCCCGATGACCGCGCTTCCGGCGACGATCAGCACCGAGGCGACGACGAGCCGCGAGCCGATCGACTCCGTTCGGCGCAGCAGCAGGGCCGAGAACAGGACGGCCCACAGCGACTGCGTCGCGTTGAGGGGCGCGACGATCGTGACGTTGCCTCGCGCGAACGCCTCGAGCAGGACGCAGTAGGCGGCGCCGAGGAAGATCCCGGCGGGGAGGAACGCCATCGTCGTGTGTCCGAGCCGCCGGTCGAGATCGCGTCCGCGCCGCACGACGACGAGGAACAGGAGCAGCGCGAGCGTCGACCCCGCGAGCGATGCCGACGCGCCGGCGAGGGCCGGGATCTCGTCGCCGCGCGAGACCGCCCGGACGAGGTTGTCGCGCAGCGCGAACAGGACGGCGCAGACGATGGCGAGGACGGCGCCGATGGCCTTGAAATGAGCGGGCCGGGCGCCCTCGAACGCGAGCAGCGCCCCGCCCGCGACGATCAGGACCGTGCCGATCGCGAGGGCCGGACCGAACGTCTCGTCGAGGAAGGCGATCGCAAGCACGGCCGAGATCAGCGGCGCCGTGCCGATCAGCACGGCGGCCCGGGCGGGGCCTGCGTCGCGGATCGCCCGCACGAATAGGATTTGGGAGAGCCCGGGCACGGCGAGCCCGATCACCGCGTAGGGCCACAGGGAGCCGGGCGAGGCATCACCGAGGTCGCCGGAGACCGCTGCCGCGACGACGACGAGCACGCAGGCGACGGCGGAGGCCACGAACGGGCCGACGTACGGCTCCGGGGCACGGGTCAGCCCCGTCCGCACGGCGACGGCGAGGGCGCCGAAGCACACGCCGGCAAGTCCGGCCAGGAGGAAGGCGATCACGGTGCAGGGAGTTTCGCCGATGCAAGACTTCGGTATGCGCGTAGCGGTGGTCGGGCACGTGGAGTGGGTCGACGGCGTCCGTGTGGAGCGGCTCCCGGCGGCAGGGGAGATCGTCCACGCGAGCGAGTTCTGGGCCGAGCCTGCCGGTGGCGGCGCGGGCGCGGCCGTCCAGCTCGTCCGCCTCGCCGGCGCCGCGACGCTCTTCACCGCGCTCGGAGACGACGAGCTCGGCCACCGGTCACTCCGGGAGCTGCGAGAGCTCGGGGTGCGGGTCGAGGCGGTGATGCGACCCGAGCCGCAGCGGCGGGCGCTGATCCACGTCGACGCCGCCGGTGAGCGCACGATCACCGTCGTCGGCGACCGGATGGTTCCGAAGGGAAGCGATCCGCTCCCGTGGGACGAGCTGCGAGATTACGACGCCGTCTACCTGACCGGTGGTGACCCGGCGGCGGTCAGGGCTGCGCGAGCTGCCCGGGTCCTCGCCGCCACGCCTCGCTCACTCGCGACGCTCGTGCCGGCCGGCGTTCTCCTCGACGCGCTGATCGGAAGCGCCCGGGACGAGGCCGAGCGCTACCGGCGAGGCGCGATCGTCCCCGAGCCCGCGCTCGTCGTGCGGACGGACGGCGAGCGCGGCGGCAGCTACGAGACCTCCGCGGGCGAGCGGGGGCGATTCCCTGCCGTTCCGCCGCCCGGCGCCGTCCGGGACGCCTACGGCTGCGGCGACAGCTTCGCCGCCGGGCTCACCTACGGTCTCGGCCGGCGCCTCCCGCTCCCGGAGGCGTTCGCCCTCGCGGCGCGCTGTGGCGCGGCGTGCCTCACCGGCCGGGGTGCCTACGAGGGCCAGCTCCGGCTCGTCTGACGCAGCGCGCGGCCGCTTCCCGCACCCGGTGGGCAGACGCCGGCGCCATCACCGCAACGGGTGAGGGCGCGTCGTCGCTTCGTGGGGTTGCTAAGTGGGGTGAAGTGGAGTAAAGTGGGTCGTCGTGGGAGACGATCAGGCAGACAGCGAATGTTCCTCGGCGAGTACGAGCACACCCTGGACGACAAGAACCGCCTCACGCTTCCGGCGAAGTTCCGGGACGCGTTCGTGGAGGGAGCGGTCGTGACCAGGGGCATGGACGGGTGCCTGTCCGTCTACGCGAAGAGCGACTGGGAGCGCTTCGTCAGCGTTCGGCTCGGTGAGCTCGACCCCTTCAGCAGCGAGGCGCGACAGATCGAGCGCTTCCTGTTCTCGGGCGCCGCCGAGGCCGAGCCGGACCGCCAGGGACGCGTCATGATCCCGTCCGCGCTCCTCGCGCACGCAAAGCTCGACCGTGAAGTCGTCGTCGCCGGCGTCCGTGACCACGTGGAGATCTGGGATCGCGCGACCTGGCGCGGGTACCTCGAGCAGGTGGAAGGGAGTGCCGAGCTTGTTGCCGAACGCCTTGCAGCGAAACGCGAGTGACCATGTCGCCGTTCTCGCCGGGGAGATCCGCGAGCTGCTCGCGGTGGAGCCCGGCCAGACGGTCGTCGACGCCACCTTCGGCGCGGGGGGACATGCCCGGCTGCTCGCGGCCGACCTCGCCGGCCACGGCCGGCTGATCGCGATCGACCGCGACCCGGGCGCGCGCGCGTACTTCGAGCCGTTCGCCCGCCAGGCCGGCGTCCAGACGCGGTTCCTGCGCGGCGCGTTCGACACCGTGCTCGGCCAGCTCGCCGAGAACGACGTCCGGATCGACGCCATCCTCTTCGACCTCGGCGTCTCGAGCATGCAGATCGACCGTCCCGAGCGTGGCTTCACGTATGCGGTCGACGCCCCGCTCGACATGCGCATGGACCCGTCCGGGCCGCGCTCGGCGCGCGAGATCGTGAACGAGGCCGACGAGCGAGAGCTCGCCGAGATCTTCCACCGCTACGGCGAGGAGCGGTTCTCCCGCCAGATCGCGCGCGCGATGGTGCGCCGGCGCGAGGAGCGCCCTTTCGAGCGGACGGGCGAGCTCGTGGACGTGATCCGGGCGAGCGTCCCCGCTCCGCGCCGTTTCGGTGACGGCCACCCCGCCAAGCGGGTCTTCCAGGCGCTCCGGATCGTCGTCAACGACGAGCTCGGCACGCTCGAGCGGGCGCTTCCGGCCGCCGTGCAGATGCTCCGTCCCGGAGGGCGCATCGCCGTCGTCAGCTTCCATTCCCTCGAGGACCGGATCGTCAAGCGGTTCATCGCGAACGAGAGCCGCGGTTGCATCTGCCCGCCCGAGCTGCCTGTCTGCCGGTGCGGGCACGAGCCCGTCCTACGCCCGCTGACGAAGAAGGCCGTACGGCCGTCGCAGCGCGAGATCGACGAGAACCCGCGCTCGGCGTCGGCGCGGCTGCGCGCGGCCCTGAAGGTGGCCGAGGACTGATGGCGGTTGCGGCTCCTCGCGCGCGCTCCGCGGGCGCCGCTGCTCTTCCGACCCTCGAGCCGGCGCCCCGGTCGCGGGCCCGTGCCGCCCGGCGACCGAAGATGGGGCGCAGCGTCCTCTGGATCGGAATCGTCGCAGGCCTGCTCGCGGGGATCGTCGCGCTCAACGTCGCCGTGCTCCAGCTTCGGGTCGAGCGCGGGACGGTGAGCTCGGAGATCGCCCGGATCAGGGCCGAGAACGCCGAGCTGCAGGCCGAGATCTCGCGGGCCGCAGCGGTCGGCCGGACGCAGACGCTCGGATCCCGGCTCGGCCTTGCCGAGCCCGCAGACCCGACGTATCTGAAGCTGAAGCGAAAGCACGAGAGCCCGACGCCGGCGCCGTGACGCTTCGCCTGGCCAACCGCCGCATCCGGCTCCTCGTGGCGCTGTTCGCGGTCCTCTTCGCGGCCGCGCTCGTTCGCTCTGCCTGGCTCCAGGCCGTGGAAGGCCCCTCGCTCGAGGGCCTGGCCTCACGGCAGCAGCGTGAGACGGTCATCCGACCGTCCCATAGGGGCACGATCTACGATCGCCTCGGCGTGCAGCTCGCGATCGGCGAGCAGGCAACGACGGTCTACGCGAACCCGACGCACATCGCCAACCCGCGTGCCGTCGCTCCGATCATCGCCGCGGACCTCGATCTCGATCCCGGGCAGGTGCTCGAGGCGATCAGCGATCGATCCCGAGGCTTCGTCTACGTCGCCAGGAAGGTCGACACGGACAAGGCGAAGGTACTCGAGCGGCGCGACATCGCTGGTCTCGGCTTCTATCCCGAGGAGCGCAGGATCTATCCGCAGCGGCGGGTGGCGTCCTCGGTGGTCGGCTTCGCGGGCATCGACAACGACGGGCTCGCCGGCCTCGAGCTGGCCTTCAACAAGGAGCTCACCGGCCGCGCCGGCGAGGAGACGGTCGTACACGATGCCCAGGGGCGCGTCATCGACGTCGTGACGCTCCGCCAGGTACGCGACGGCCGCGACCTCGTCCTGACGATCGACAACCGCCTCCAGGCGAGGGTCGAGCAGGCGCTCCGAAGGGTTCGCGCCGCCTGGGGTGCGAAGGGCGCCACGGCGATCGTGCTCGATCCGAGATCGGGCGCGGTGCTCGCGCTCGCCCAGGAGCCGGGCTTCGATGCGAACGAGTACAGCTCGGCGTACGCGAGCTCGCCGGACTCCGTGCGAAACAAGGCCGTCACCGACACGTACGAGCCGGGCTCGACCTTCAAGGTCGTCACCGTCGCGGGCGCGATCGAGGAGGGCCTCGTCGAGCCGTCGAGCTCCTTCACCCTCCCGTACGAGCTGCAGATCGCCGACCGTGTCATCCATGACGCGGAGGAGCGTGGCACGGAGACGATGACGGTGTCCGAGATCCTCGCCCGGTCGTCGAACGTGGGAGCGGTGAAGCTGGCCCTGCTCCTCGAGCGCAGGCGCCTCGCGAAGTGGATCAAGCGCTTCGGCTTCGGGCACCCGACCGGCATCGGCTTCCCGGGAGAGAGTCGCGGGATCGTGCTGAAGCCGTCCGACTGGACCGGATCGACGATCGGCAACGTGCCGATCGGGCACGGGATCGCGGTCACGCCGATCCAGATGGCGGCCGCCTACGGTGTGATCGCGAACGGGGGGGAATGGGTGGAGCCCCGGCTCGTCTCCCGGATCGGTGACGACGATGCACCAGAGCCCAGGCGGCGGCGCGTGCTCTCCGTGGAGACCGCGAGGCTCGTCAGGACGATGATGCAGGGCGTCGTCTCGGACGGGACGGGTGTCGAGGCCCAGGTACCCGGCTACACGGTGGCCGGCAAGACCGGGACCGCGGCCAAGCCCGAGCCCACCGGAGGGTACTCGGAGACCCGCTACGTCGCCTCCTTCGTCGGGTTCGTCCCTGCGAGGGCGCCGCGCCTCGTGATCCTCGTGACGGTCGACGAGCCCCAGGGAGAGATCTGGGGTGGCACGGTGGCCGCGCCTGCCTTCCGCGAGATCGCGCAGTTCGCGCTCGAGTACTTCGAGGTCCCGCCGGACGCGCCCGAGACCCTCCCGAGCACGACCGCCGGTTAGCGGTGCGCCGCGCAGGCGGAGTGTCGACCTTGGGGCCGCCCCGGGGCCGGGCGAGAGGGCAGAGCCCGGGCGGCTCCGAACCGCCGCGCGGGGCCGCAGACCGCTGCCGGGTGGCGTCCTCGAGCCACCGGGTCGCAGGCTCCGAGTTGCCGGGGAGGAGCCTCCGAGGCGCCGGGTCGCGCCCGTCGGCCGCGGGGCACGGCCTGCGTTTTCGCCCCCCTCCAGGGGGGCGAGCTGGCCTTCCGGCGGCGAGACCCGGGGCCCGGGGGGACTCGGGGATTCCCGAGGCTGCCGGAGCGCCCGCAGTGCGCGCAGCACCCGGAGTGCCCGCGACCCTGCAGTGCCCGCGACCCTGCAGTGCCCGCGACTCCCGTTGCACGCACACCGCCCACAGCGTCGACTGCCCGCACCTGTCCCACAGGTCATCCAGCGCCCACCAGCGCCCACCAGCGCTCACCAGCGCCCACCCCGGGGTGGGAATGATTCCGAGGGTAGCGGCGAGATGCGCACGCGTGTGTCCCGGACGGTGTCGAGATCGTGCCGGGGGTGTGAAAACCCCCGCAAACGGCCGCCTTCTTGCCAGGCTGCGACGGAGTGACGGAGGGACCCGCTGGTAGAATCGGCGTCCATCGACCTCGAGACTCTGACCCGGGCGATCGGCGCGTCACTCCGGGGTGACGGGGCGCCCGTAACCGTCACGGGCCTCGCCTACGACAGCCGCCGGGTCAGGCCGGGAACGGTGTTCTTCTGCGTGCCCGGGTTCGACGCCGACGGGCACGAGTTCGCGTCGGCGGCGGTCGAGCTCGGTGCCGTCGCGCTCGTGGTCGAGCGCGCCGTCGAGCTCCCCGCAGGCCTGCCCTCTGTCCCCCAGCTGCTCGTCCCGAGCGTGCGCGAGGCGATGGCGCCGGCCGCCGACGCCTTCTTCGGCCATCCGAGTCGCGAGCTCACCGTCGCCGGAGTCACCGGGACGAACGGGAAGACGACAACGGCCTTCCTGCTCTTCTCGATCCTCGCTGCGGCGGGCAGGAGACCGGGGTTGCTCGGTACCGTGGAGAGCCGCGTCGGGGGCGAGCGGCGCGGGGTCGCTCGCACGACACCGGAGGCGATCGACCTGCAGGAGACCCTCCGCGAGATGCTCGACGCGGGCGACCGCAGCTGTGCCATGGAGGCCTCCTCGCATGCGTCCACGCTGGCCCGCCTGGATCGCGTCCGGTTCGCCGCCCTCGTGTTCACGAATCTGACTCAGGACCATCTCGACTTCCACGAGACGATGGAGGCCTACTTCGAGGCGAAGCGGCGGCCGTTCGTTGTGCGCGATCCCGAGGGGCAGTGCCCGGCCGCGGCGGTGAACGTGGACGACCCCTACGGCCGGCGCCTCGCCGGCGAGCTGCGCTCGACCGGCGCCCGGCTCCTCACGTACGGTCTCGAGACGCCTGCCGACGTCCAGCCCGATCGCCTCGAGCTCGGGCCGCACGGCGCGACGTTCAGCGCTGACGGGCTCACCCTCGAGACGCGCCTGCGGGGGAGGTTCAACGTCCTGAACGTCCTCGGGGCCGTGGCGGCCGGGCGCCTGCTCGGGCTGCCGGACGAGGCGATCGTCCGCGGCGTCGCGCACCTGGCGGGCGTTCCGGGGCGGTTCGAGGCGGTCGAGGAGGGGCAGCCGTTCACCGTGCTCGTGGACTACGCCCACACGCCGGACGCGCTCGCGAACGTGCTCACCGCGGCGCGGGAGATCACGCCCGGCCGCCTCGTCTGCGTCTTCGGGTGCGGCGGAGACCGCGACCGGGGCAAGCGGCCGCTGATGGGCCGGACGGCGTACGAGCTCGCCGACACGGTCATCGTCACGTCGGACAACCCGCGCAGCGAGGACGCGGGCGCGATCATCGACGAGATCCTCGCCGGGACCCCGACGGCCTCGGCCTCCGAGGTCGAGGCCGAGCCGGACCGGCGCGCGGCGATCCGGAGAGCGATCGGCACGGCCGAGGAGGGCGACACGATCGTGATCGCCGGCAAGGGGCACGAGCACGGGCAGACGTTCGCCGACCGAACCGTTCCGTTCTCGGACGTCGACGAGGCGAGCGAGGCGCTGCGGCTGCTCCGGACGGGGGCGGCGTCGTGATCCCGCTGCCTGTGAGCGAGATCAGCGCGCTCTGCCCGGGACGGCTCGAGGCCCGGGAGGGAGCGGTCGAGGCGACCGGCGTCGAGATCGACTCGCGTCGCATCCAGCCCGACGACCTGTTCGTCGCGATCCGCGGCGGCGCCGCCTTCGTGGGCGAGGCGCTGCAGCGCGGGGCGGCGGCAGCGCTCGTCCCCGACGATCCTCACCAGGCCATGGCTGCCCTGGGGACGGCGGTCAGGGCGCGGAGCACGGCCCGCGTCGTCGGCGTGACCGGGTCGACCGGCAAGACCTCGACGAAGGACATCCTCGCGTCGCTCTGTCGCCCGCACGCCCGCACGATCGCCTCGGAGCAGAGCCACAACAACGAGATCGGGCTGCCGCTGACGCTGACGCGCATCCAGGAGGACACGGAGGTGGTCGTCGCGGAGATGGGAACGCGCGGGCTCGGCCAGGTCGCCGAGCTGTGCGCGATCGCGCGGCCCGACCTGGCCGTGATCACCCGGATCGGGCCCGCGCACCTCGAGCTGTTCGGGACGGTCGAGCGGGTCGCGCAGGCGGAAGCCGAGATCGTGGCGGCGCTGCCGGCGGGCGGCGTCGTGGTCGTGCCCGCCGGGGAGTCGCTACTCGGGCCCCATCTCTCCCGCAGCGACGTTCGCGTCCTGACCTACGGCGGGAGCGGCGACGTTCGCCTGCTCGCGTTCCACGCGGACGCTCACGCCCATCTCGAGGTGGACGTGCTCGGGGAGCGGATCGAGCTCGAGTTCAACTTCCGGTCGCGCCACAACGCCGAGAACGCGCTCGCCGCGCTCGCCGCCTACGCCGCGCTCGGGCTGCCGCTCCAGGAGGCGTGGCACGGGGCCATGGAGGTCTCGCTCTCCCGGTTCCGGGAGGAGGAGGTACCGCTGCCGGGCGGCGGGCTCCTGATCAACGACTGCTACAACGCGAACCCCGTCTCGATGGCGGCTGCGCTCGACCACCTGGCCGAGCGGGCACGACACCGCCGGCGGGTCGCCGTGCTCGGCGACATGGCCGAGCTCGGCCCGGACGCTCCCGCCTACCACGGCGAGGTCGGCGCCGCCGCCGCGCGCGCGGGCGTCGACGTGCTCGTGGCGATCGGCGAGCTGGCCCGGGGCTACCTCGACGGTGCCGAGGGGATCGAGACCCGCCTGTGGGCCCCGGCCGCCGATGCGGCGGTCCCGGTCCTCCATACCGTTCTCTGCCAGGGTGACTGCATCCTCGTGAAGGGGTCTCGCTCGATGGGCCTCGAGAGCGTCGCCGAAGCGCTGGCCGTCACCGCGTAGCGGGCTGAGCGATGGTTCAGGTCCTTCTCGCGGGCATCATCGCGATGGTCATCTCGATCGCGGCCGGCCCGAAGTTCATCGAGTTCCTGCGGCGGAACGAGTTCGGGCAGACGATCCGGGCGGAGGGCCCGGAAACCCACATAGGCAAGCAGGGCACGCCGACGATGGGCGGCCTGCTGATCATGGCGTCGATGGTTGTCCCGTTCCTCGTGTTCTCGCACCGTACGCTCCAGGCGCTCACCGTCTTCGCGGTCACGCTCGGGTGTGCCGCGATCGGCTTCGTCGACGACTGGACGAAGATCACCCACCGGCGCTCGCTCGGTCTCTCCGGACGCTGGAAGATGGTGCTGCTCGCCCTCCTGACCGCGCTCGTCGCCGTCGTGGCCGAGCGACTCGGGGCCGAGGAAGGCTTCGATCAGACGGTCTACGTGCCGCTCGTGGGCGTCGATCTCGAGCTCTCGTACGGCTGGTACGTGCTGCTGTTCCTCATGATCGCCGGCACCGCGAACGGCGTGAACCTGACGGACGGCCTCGACGGTCTCGCCGCCGGCACGGTCACGATCTCACTGTTCACGTACACGGCCATGGCCGTCGTCGCCTGGATCGTGAGCGGCGGCGGCGGCGGCGGGCAGCAATCCCAGCTCGACCTCGCGATTCTCGGCTCGAGCCTGATCGGCGCCTCGATCGGATTCCTCTGGTACAACGCCTTCCCCGCCCAGGTGTTCATGGGCGACACGGGCTCGCTCGGCCTCGGCGGTGCAATCGCGACGTTCGCCGTGATGACGCACACCGAGGTCCTGCTCATCCTGATCGGCGGCATCTTCGTGATCGAGGCGCTCTCCGTGATCCTCCAGGTCCTGAGCTACCGGTGGACCGGCAAGCGGATCTTCCTGATGGCGCCGGTCCACCACCACTTCGAGATGAAGGCGTGGTCGGAGGCCCGGATCATGGTGCGGTTCTGGATCGCGGCGCTCATCTTCTGCGCCTGCGCCTTCGTCCTCTTCTACCGCTACTTCGAGTTCTTCCGCTTCTAGGTGATCCCGTGGACGCTCCGGGCCTACCCGCATCGGTGACCCGGGCGCTCGTCGTCGGTCTCGCCCGCTCGGGCGAGGCCGCCGGGCTCGCGCTCGCCCGCCGGGGCATCCACGTCGTGGGTGTCGACGCCTCCGCGAACGCCGCCGTCGGAAGGCTTCGCGACGCCGGTGTCGAAGTGCACCTCGGCGCGGGAGAGGAGATCGCGCTCATCGAAGGCGTGCAGCTACTCGTGAAAAGCCCCGGGGTTCCGAGCGAGGCGACGCTCGTCGCCGCGGCGCGCATGCGCGACATCCCCGTGTGGTCGGAGCTCGAGCTCGGCGCCCGTCTCGTCGGTGACCCCGAGGTCGGAGTCACCGGGACGAACGGCAAGACGACCACGACCGAGCTGATCGGAGCGATCTACCGCGCCGCCGGGCGGCCGGTGGTGGTGGCCGGGAACGTCGGTCGGCCGCTCTGCGCGCTCGACGGCGAGCTCCACGGTGAGACGGTCGTCTGCGAGCTCTCGAGCTTCCAGCTCGAGGACGTCGAGACGTTTCGCGTCCAGGTCGGAGTGCTCCTGAACCTGACGCCGGACCACCTCGATCGTCACGGCACGCTCGACGCCTATCGGGCCGCGAAGCTCCGGCTGTTCGAGAACCAGGGCGAGGACGACGTTGCGGTCGTCCCGCGCGGCTTCGGTCCCGTCCCCGGACGGGGTCGGGCGATCGAGTTCTCGGCCGCCGACCCGCTCCCGGCCGAACCGCTGATCCCCGGCGCCCACAACCGCGAGAACGCTGCCGCCGCCGCTGCAGCTGCCCGCGCCGTCGGGATCGGCGAGACGGCGATCGCCGAGGCACTGCGGACATTCCCCGGCGTTCCCCACCGGCTCGAGCCGGTCGGCGAGGTACACGGTGTGCGCTTCGTGAACGACTCGAAGGCCACGAACCCGGAGTCGGCCGAGCGCGCGCTCGCCGCGTATCCGCCCGGTCTGCGGGTGATCATGGGCGGGAGCCGTAAGGGCACGCCGTTCGCGGCGCTCGCGCGCGCCGCGCACGCGGCCGGGGTGGCGCGCGTGTACCTGATCGGCGAGACGGCCCGGGAGCTTGCCGAGGCGCTCGCAGCAGCGGGAGTGGATCACGTGAGCTGCGGCGAGCTCGAGACGGCCTGCCGGCGGGCCTTTCACGAGGCCGGCGCCGGGGACACCGTCCTGCTCTCGCCGGCGTGTGCGAGCTACGACCAGTTCCGAAACTTCGAGGAGCGGGGTGCGCGCTTCCGGGAGCTCGTCGAGGAGCTCCGGTGAGCGCCGCCGGCAACACCTCGACCTACGAGCGGGCCGCAAGGACGGTCGACCGACGCCATCGCCAGGCCTCCGTCTCCTACGGGCTGCTCGTGCTCGTGACGCTCGCGCTCGTCGCGTTCGGCCTCGTGATGGTGTACAGCGCGAGCTCCGCGCGGGCGGCGGTTGCAGCCGACGATCCGGCCTACTACCTGAAGCGCCAGGGGATCTACGCGCTCATCGGCCTGACGCTCTTTGCGATCCTCTCCCGATTCGACTACCGGCATCTACGCCGGCTCGGCGGGCCGCTGCTCGCCGTGAGCCTGGTTCTCCTCGTCGCCGTGCTCGTGCTCGGTTCGAGCGTGAACGGCGCGAGACGTTGGTTCGACTTCGGCTTCGTCTCGCTGCAGCCCTCGGAGCTGACGAAGGTCGCGCTCGCCCTGTGGATCGCCGCGTTGCTCGCCCGCCGGCCCGCTCCGGCCACCTTCGGCGAGCTGCTTCGGCCGGTCGGGCTCGTGACCGGTCTAGCCGCGCTCTTGCTCCTCGTCCAGCCCGACCTCGGGTCGGCTCTCTCGCTCGCGATCATCGCCGGCACCGTCGTGATGGTGTCCGGCTCGCCGCTCCGTCTCCTCGCCGGCGCCGGCGCGTCCCTGATCGCCGCCGTCCTCCTGCTCGCCTGGCTCGAGCCCTACCGGAAGGCGCGCCTGCTCGCGTTCCTCGATCCGTGGGCCGACCCCCAGGCGACCGGCTACCAGTCGGTGCAGGCGCTGCTCGCGGTCGGGTCGGGCGGCCTGTTCGGAGTCGGCCTCGGGGAGGGCGTGCAGAAGATCTACTACCTGCCCGAGGCGTCGACCGACATGATCTTCGCGATCGTCGGCGAGGAGCTCGGCCTGCTCGGGACGGCGACCGTGATCCTGGCCTACGGCGTGTTCGGCTACGCGGGCTTCCGGACCGCACTCGCCTGCCGCGACCCCTTCGGGAAGCGTCTTGCCGCGGCGCTCACGGCGCTCATCTGCGGCCAGGCGGCGATCAACATCGCAGCCGTGCTCGGGCTCGCTCCACTGACCGGCGTTCCGCTGCCGTTCGTCTCGTACGGCGGCTCGAGCCTCATCATGTCACTCTGCGCAGTCGGGATCCTCCTTAACATCGCGGTGAGCGATGCAGGATCGTCGACAGCTTCGGTGCGTGATCGCGGCAGGGGGAACGGCGGGGCACGTCCTGCCGGCGCTGGCCGTCGGCGAGGCGCTGCGCGACCGGCGGGTGAGCGTGAGCTTCGCCGGGTCGGCGCGCGTTGACCCGCGCCTCGTGACCGACGCCGGGTTTCCGTTCGACGAGTTCGACGTGAGCGGGATCCCCCGCAGCGTCGGCCTCGCCACCGTGAGGGCGCTCGGCACGGCCGTCAAGGCCCCGGTCGAGTGCCGTGAGATCCTGCGTCGACGTCGCCCTGATGTCGTGCTCGGAGGTGGGGGGTACGTCGCCGGCCCGATGGTGCTCGCCGCGCGAACGCTCGGGATCCCCGCCGCGCTCACCGAGGCGGACGCCCACCTCGGGCTCGCAAACCGGCTCGCCGCTCCCTTCGCCGATCGTGTCTTCCTCGCCTACCCGCTCGCCGGGCGGCGAGGCCCGAAGTACCGCGTCGTGGGACGCCCGATCCCGGCCCGGTCCCGGGCCCCGGTCGACCGGGCGGCCGCCCGCGGGATGTTCGGGCTCCCGGCCGAGGGGCCCGTCGTGCTCGTCGCCGGAGGGAGCCAGGGGGCGAGGGCGCTGAACGAGGCCGTGGTGGCCGCATTCGCAGCCGTGGGCCCGGCGATCCTCCACCTCTGCGGGGAGCGCGACCACGCCGCGCTCGCCGGTCGTGCCGTCCGGCCCGGGTACCGGCTCCTGGCGTTCACGAACGAGTTCGGTGCGGCGCTGGCCGCCGCCGACCTCGTCGTGTCGCGATCGGGTGGCTCCGTGTGGGAGATCGCTGCGGCCGGCAGGCCCGCGATCCTCGTTCCGTACCCCCATGCGACCGCCGACCACCAGACGAGGAATGCCCGCTACTTCGCCCGCGGCGGCGGCGCCGTGCTCGTCGAGGAGCGAGACCTCGACCTCGTCTGCCAGGTCGAGGAGCTGCTCGGCGATCCCGCCCGGCTCGTCGCGATGGGGGAGGCAATGAGGGCGCTGGCGCGCCCCGAAGCGGCGGATGTGATCGCCGAGGAGCTGATCGAGCTTGCAGCCTCTCGCGGGTAGGCGACTCTGGCTCGTCGGGATCGGGGGCGCCGGCATGAGCGCGCTCGCCGCCGTGTGCAAGGCGTGGGGCGCCGAGGTCGCCGGGTCGGATCGCTCCTGCAGTGTCTACGTCGAGCTGCTGGAGCGCCAGGGCATCGAGGTGACGATCGGACACGCCGGGGCGAGCGTGCCCCAGGACGCCGAGGTCGTCGTCTCGTCGGCGATTCCACCCGCCAACCCGGAGCTCGTCGCGGCGGCCGGGCGTGTGATCACCCGCGGTGCGCTCCTCGCCGAGCTGGTGGAGCTACGGCCGTCGATCGTCGTCGCAGGTGCGCACGGCAAGACGACGACGGCATCGATGATCGCCTACTGCCTCGACCGGCTCGGCCTCGACCCCGCGTACCTGATCGGCGCCGATGTCCCGCAGCTCGGAGGCAACGCGAGGGCGGGGGAGGGCTGGCTCGTCGCGGAGGGCGATGAGTCCGACCGGTCGCTGCTCCTGCTGCGCCCACGGATCGCCGTCGTGACGAACGTCGAGCTCGACCACCACGCGACGTTCCGGTCGCAGGCGGAGGTCGAGGCGCTGTTCGAGGGCTGGCTCGCCTCGCTTCCCACGGGTGCGGCAGTCGTGCGTGGCGACGAGGTGACGCCCGACCCCGATCTGGAGCTCGCGGTGCCGGGCGTCCACAACCGGGTCAACGCCGCCTGCGCTCTCGGCGCCCTCGGCGCCGCCGGGGTCGATATCGGGGCGGCTGCCGCGGTGCTGTCGGGGTTCCTCGGGGCCGGGCGCCGCTTCCAGGCTCGCGGCGTAGCTCGCGGCGTCCGCGTCGTCGACGATTACGCACACCATCCGACCGAGGTCGCGGCGACGCTGGCCGCGGCGCGGTCGATCGCGGAGGGTGGACGCGTGGTCGTGCTGTTCCAGCCGCATCTGTTCTCGCGGACCCGCTACCTCGCCGTCGAGTTCGCCCGTGCGCTGGCCGGTGCCGACGCGGTCGTCGTGACCGACGTCTACCCCGCCCGTGAGGAGCCGATCCCCGGGGTGACCGGTCGCCTGCTCGTCGAGCGGCTGTGCGAGGTCCGGCCGGGCATGGCGGTGGGCTGGGCCCCGTCGGTGGAGGTGGGCGCCGAGCTCGCCGCAGCCCTGGCACGCTCCGGAGATATCCTGCTCACGGTCGGCGCCGGTGACATCGAGCGCGCCGGCCCGCTCGTGCTCGAGGCGCTCGGCGGCCGATGATCACGATCGAGGAACAGGTCAGACTGGCCCGCTTCACGACGATCGGGACGGGGGGTCCGGCCCGCTGGTTCGTCCGGCCGCACTCGGTCGAGGGCCTCGTCGAGGCGCTCGCCTGGGCGCGCGAGCGCAGGGCGGAGGTTGCCGTGCTCGGGCTCGGCTCGAACCTGCTCGTCGCGGACGCCGGCTTCGACGGCCTCGCCCTGCGGCTCGGAGGCGATCTCGCCACCGTCGAGGTGGATGGCACCCGGCTGACGGCGGGCGGAGGCGCCTCACTGGCAGTGTGCCTCCACCGCGCGCGTGCGGCCGGCCTGGGCGGGATCGAGTTCGCGTGCGCGATTCCCGGCACGGTCGGCGGGGCCGTCTGGATGAATGCCGGCGCGTACGGGAGCGACCTCGCCGCAGTCCTCGCCCGGGCGCAGGTTGCCGAGGCCGGCGGCGCCCGCTGGCTCACCCCGGACGAGCTCGGCCTCCGCTACCGGCGCTCGGCTCTCGAGCGGGGTCAGGTCGTCGCCGCGGCCGAGCTCGAGCTGACCCCGCGACCGGAGACGGAGATCCGGGCGATCGTCGCCGAGCTCCAGGCCACGCGCAAGGCCGCCCAGCCGACGAACCGGCGTACGTTCGGCAGCGTCTTCAAGAACCCGGAGCACGAGCTCACCGCGGGCCGCATGCTCGAGGCCTGCGGGCTTCGCGGCCACAGACTCGGCGGCGCCCAGATCTCACCCCGTCACGCCAACTTCGTCGAGAACGCCGGAGAGGCGACAACGGCGGACATCCTCGCGCTGATCGCGGAGGCCCGCCGACGCGCGAAGGCGCAGTTCGGGGTCGTGCTCGAGCCCGAGGTCCAGCTCCTCGGGCCGATCGCGATCCCGCCATGTGACTGAGCAGGCCGGGACGGACAGGGCCGACGACGTTCCCGACCGGCTGGTGCCGGACACGTGCCAGGCATCGAGGTGCAGGTCGGTCCAGATTCGGCACGGTCCTGGCACGGGCTCAGACGCCGCGTGCGGGTCGTCCTCGGTCTCGCCTGCCGGCTTCGGTGTGGGATGTGGGCCCCGCTCCGCGGGTGGTGCGCGGGGTGTGCGGTCCTTCGGGCCGCGGTGCTTCGCGTCCGGCTTCGCCGTCCGCTGCGCGACCCGCTGACGCGGGGTGTGCGGTCCTTCGGGCCGCGGTGCTTCGCGTCCGGCTTCGCCGTTCGCTGCGCGACCGCTCCGCGGGTCTTGCGGGCCGGACGGGAGGAGCAGGCTGCGTGACGGCGAATCTGCGGCCGTGAGCTCGACTCGCCGGCCCGCGACCGACGCTGCCCGGCCGCAGGCACGTAGGCCGCGGCCTGGCCTTCGCTTCCGGCGTGTGTACGCTGCGGCATTCCTGCTCGCGGCGCTGTGCGGCGGTCTGTACGTGGTCGCCCGCGAGACTCCCCTGTTTGCGGTGGACGGGGTCGAGGTGCTCGGCGGGGCAGGCGATACCGCCGCGCAGGTCCGGGCGGCCCTTGCGCGATACGACGGCGTCAGCCTCGTCGAAGTCGATCCAGAAGGGATCCAGGACGACCTCGAGCGCCTGCCGCTCGTCGTTGCGGCGAGCGTCGATCGGGCCTTCCCGGACACCCTCAGGGTCTCCGTGCGGCCGGAGCGGCCCGTCGCGGTGCTCCGTCAGGGCGAGACGGCATGGGTCGTGTCGGAGCGCGGCCGGATCATGGGCGAGATAGAGCAGGGCGACCTGACGAAGCTGCCGCGCGTCTGGCTGACCCAGCAGGAGGCCTCGCTGAGCGAGGGCGCGTACATCCTCGATCGAGAGGGCGGTGCCGCGGTCCGCGCGATCGCGCGCCTCCCGAAGCAGTTCCCGATGCGGATCGCGGCCGCACGCGGAACGATCGACGATCTCCGGCTCGTCCTCGGGAGCAAGACGGAGCTACGACTCGGTGAAGCGACCGACATCCGTCTGAAGCTCGAGGTCGCTGCGGTCGTCCTGCGACACCTGAGCGCCACCGAACGTTCGGAGCTGGCTTACCTCGATGTGAGCCTGCCGACGCGCGTCGTCGCAGGCAGTAACTCTCAAGTCGAAAGTTGAGGTTGAATCATCATGCGGTTTATCCCTGCAAATAGCGCATTGACACGCCGATGATGAGAGCGTACCCTGAGTCAACGTTCCAGTTGAGATTCACCTAGAGACAGGTTGAGGTTTCCGTGAGAGAGCAATCGGGTAGCTACCTGGCAGTGATCAAGGTCGTCGGCGTCGGCGGCGGCGGGACGAATGCCGTGAACCGGATGGTCGATGCGGGGCTGAAGGGAGTCGAGTTCCTCGCGGTCAACACGGACGCGCAGGCGCTCCTGATGTGCGAGGCCGACGTGAAGATGCATATCGGGTCGAAGGTGACCCGGGGTCTCGGCGCGGGCGCGGATCCTGAGATCGGATTTCAGGCGGCGATGGAGAGCCGCGACGAGCTGAAGGAGGCGCTGAAGGGCGCCGACATGGTGTTCGTGACGGCCGGAGAGGGCGGCGGCACCGGTACCGGCGCTGCTCCCGTGATCGCCGAGATCGCGAGGGAGCTCGGCGCGCTGACGGTCGGCGTCGTGACGCGCCCGTTCACGTTCGAGGGGCAGCGACGCGCGGACCAGGCCGAGTTCGGGGTCAAGAACCTCCGGGACAAGGTCGACACGATCATCATCATTCCGAACGATCGGCTCCTGTCCGTGGTCGAGAAGCAGACGTCGATCCTCGACGCGTTCCGGATGGCGGACGACATCCTCCGTCAGGGCGTCCAGGGGATCACCGACCTGATCACGGTCCCCGGGCTCGTGAACCTCGACTTCGCGGACGTCCGGACGATCATGCGCGACCAGGGCTCGGCCCTGATGGGCATCGGAATCGCGCAGGGCGACAGCCGCGCGACCGAGGCGGCCCGCACGGCCGTATCGTCGCCGCTGCTCGAGGCGTCGGTCGAGGGCGCGACGGGGATCCTGCTCAACATCACGGGCGGCTCGGATCTCGGGCTGTTCGAGGTCAACGAGGCGGCGGAGGTCGTGACCGGCGCTGCGGATCGCAATGCGAACGTGATCTTCGGCGCGGTGATCGACGAGAGCATGGTCGAGCAGGTTCGGGTCACGGTGATCGCCACCGGCTTTGACCAGCGGCATCGGCCGCGCCGGGACGAGGGTGCCGCCCGGGTGCCCGCCGGAGCCACGGCCCGTACCGACCGTGAGGTCTCGCGCGAGCGGGCGATCCCGGCCGCCGAGACGGATGCCGAGGGGCTCGACATCCCACCCGAGGTGCTCGAGGTTCCGTCCTTCCTGCGCGAGGACGGCTGAGCCGGTCGCGGTAGCCGGCGGTACGGACCGGCCGCAGTGTGGCCGGGGCGTTCCGTGTCGGTCCGACCTCGAGGGCCGGATGAGATCCGGCCCCTCATATGGGAGTGGTTTTGTCAACGGTCCAGGCCGCGTCACCCCCGGGGTGGGGTGAGTGGCTGCTCGGGTGGGCGTCGGGCGCGGCGGCGACGGTGGCTTGCGGTCAGTCTCACGATGCGGGGGTTGGTTACCCCAGTGCCCTGGTTGCGTCGCCGGGCGTGCGCTGTCTACGAGCGGGCGTGGCTGCTGGGGCTGCCCATAGGGGCATCGCGCGTGCCTGGCGGCTTTGGCCCGGCGCCCGCCCGAGCAGGCGGCGGTGTTGTCGGGGTCATTCGGCCACGGCGGCGGCCCAGAGGAAGCAGGCGAGCTCGCGGGCGGCGGCGATGGTGGCGACGTTGGCGGGCTTGCCGCGGCGCGCAGGCGCGCGTGGAGGCGGTAGAGGCGGTGCTGGGCGCGCCAGGCGATCCGGAGCACCTGGGCCGGCTGGTCGTGCTGGCGGGCGGCGAGCGCCGCCCCGACCGCGGGCTGGCGCAGGTAGTGCCAGGCGGCCTCGACAAGCAGACGGCGGGCGTAGCCGGAGCCGGTCTTGGTGATCGCCTCGACTCTGCGCTCCCCGGACTGGTCGAGCGCGGGCACGAGCCCAAGCCAGGAAGCGAGCCGGGAGGGCCGCGGGAAACGGTGGAAGTCACCGATCTCGAGCGTGAGCGCGAACGCGCTGAGCGTGTCGATGCCGCGAAAGCAGCGCAGCCGCGCCACCGTCGACCGCCACTCGCCCTCGACGGCAAGCCGGGAGAGACGCTCATCGAGCGCCTGCCTGCGCGCCACCAGCCCCTCAACGGCAGCGAGCGCGTCGAGGTAGGCAAGCTCGGCAGCCGGCTCTTCGAAGCGCTGGCGGCTGAGCCAGTCACGGTGGCGCTGTGTCCAGGTGTTCGGGTGCGGGTAGAGCCGCCCGTGCAGAAGCAACAGCTTCGAGACCCGATGGCGAGAGCGCATCAGGTCAAAGCGCACCTGCTCCCGGGCCCGGCAGAGATGACGGGCCGCCCCGTAGCTCGCGCTCGGCACAGCCACAAACGCAAGCTGCCCAGCCAAGAGCAGCCGCGCAAGCAGCTCAGCGTCCTTGCGATCGGTCTTGACCCGACCGCCCGGCGCCCGCGGCGTCTTCGACGGCGCCACCACCTCAACGCGCACACCCGCGGCCTCAGCCGCCCGAAACAGCGAAAACCCGGTCGGCCCGGCCTCATAACAAGCCCGCACCGGCCCAGGCAACGTCCCCAGCCACCCGACCACCTCCTCACAGCCAGCGCCGAACCGAGCCCGGCGCAACTCACCGCTCACCACATCGACCGCCGCCGCATGCGTCGAGCGAGCATGCACATCCAGCCCCACGTACGTCATCGTTGCCACCACGGCCGGACCCTCCTTTCGGTGCACGGGGACAGCCGGAGCCCGTCCCCGGCCAGACAACCCCCGGAACTGCCACCAGAGGGTCCGGCCCAGACCGGACAACGGCCAATCCGCATAGGGTCTACGGGGGCCATGGCGACGGCGCCTCCTACCCGGTGTTTCCTGCGCCGGGGTGCCTGGCATCGGTGTCCCTCGCTGAGGTTGTCCGCCATTGGCGGGTCGTGTGCCCGTAGCCGGGCCGGAGGGCTGGCGGCCGGCGTCGGGATCGCGCGGTAGGGGCGGCATCTCATGCCGCCCTGGGCCGGATGAGGTCGGCCCTGCGGGGTCTTCGCCTCGGTGCCACCAGAGGGTCCGGCCCAGACCGGACAACGGCCAATCCGCATAGGGTCTACGGGGGCCATGGCGACGGCGCCTCCTACCCGGTGTTTCCTGCGCCGGGGTGCCTGGCATCGGTGTCCCTCGCTGAGGTTGTCCGCCATTGGCGGGTCGTGTGCCCGTAGCCGGGCCGGAGGGCTGGCGGCCGGCGTCGGGATCGCGCGGTAGGGGCGGCATCTCATGCCGCCCTGGGCCGGATGAGGTCCGGCCCGTACACCGACGAGGGCGCGGCGTCAAACCGTTCCCTGCGTCGCGAGGGGCGGGCTCATGGCTTTCCGGGTGGGCGCATTTCCGGGCGTATCGGACGTGCGGCGGACGGGGGCGCGAGGACCGGATGAGGTCGGGCCCCTACACCGACGAGGGCGCGGCGTCAAACCGTTCCCTACGTCGCGAAGGGCGGCGGAATGTCCGTCGTCTTTCGGGTGGCGCATCTCCCGGGCGGATTCTGGCGGGCAGCGCGGGAGGACCGGTGAGAACCACCGCGAGGTGGGGGCACGGGTTTCGACCCGCCGGACGCCGCGTCTCCCGGTCTCGTCCCAGCCGGCTGCGCGCCGCCGCCGCGTTACACCCTGTAGGGGCCGGATCTCATCCGGCCCGCACCGGTCGGCGCACCGTCACGTGGATCGGCCTCGAGGTGCGCCCACGAATCGGGGGACCGCTCGCACGGTCCCCCGTGAGGCCGTTCAGCGGTCGCCGTCAGGCGGCGAGGCTCGTGGCAAGCGCCCAGAGCCAGAGGCTGAGGAGACCGAGCAGCAGGGCGACGCCGAAGCGCCGCCCCGCCGATACGAGTCGATCGCCCATCCACTAGCCCATCATGGTCTTGTAGCGGGTCAGAACCGTGTCGCCGACGAGATCCGGGGCGAAGTCCGCCCGGGGACCGTCGAACCAGATGGAGGGATCTCCGAGGAAGCCCGCGACCGCGATCTTCGAGCGGAGGAAGATCTCGACGACTTCCTGCCACGGGATCGATGCGAAGTAGCTCGCCTGGATCTCGCCGTTCTGGAGCGCCTCGAACCACATCTTCCGCTGGACGTTGAACATGTCACCCCAGCCCTCGTGCACCTTCCAGAACTTGTTCGTGACGGGGCTGTACGCCCAGCCGAGCCCGTCGTCGACGACGTAGCCGTTGTGTCCGAGCGAGTCGCCGGGCATGCCGTAGGCGAGCCAGCGCTGGTAGGCGAACGTGTCCTTGAGCGGCGAGTGGCGGTAGTAGACGCCGTTGATGCAGCCGTTGCGCCCCTCCGTGTCACAGCTCTCGGCGATCACGTTACCGAACGTGAGCCCCGGTTCCAGGTCCTCGGGCAGCGCCGAGCCAGCCGCACGGTGGTGGTAGCGGAAGTAGTAGGGCCAGACCTCGGTCATCAGCTCGTCGGCTCCGAGGCTGCGCAGGAAGGCGTTCTCGCCTGCCTGCTCGACGCCGAGCTGCTGGAGCGACGTCGGGGCGGAATCCTTCGGGAACAGCGGCTTCGCGAGATCGTAGAGCTCGATGTCCGGGGAGGAGAGGAGCTCGACCGAGAACGGGATGCCACGCGCGGCGAGCGCGTCACGCACCCTCGGCGCCCATTCGGGAACGAGGGACTCCCAGTAGGCCACGTCGTCGGCCATCGTCCTGCGCTCCTCGAGCGCCCACGCGGCGCGACCGAGCAGGAGCCGGAGCGAGTTGGCCTCGACCGCGGGGCTCTCCATGGAGACGTTCCAGAGGCGCGGGTCGGCCGCGGCGCCGTCAGGCGAGGTGAGGTTGAGCACCCACTGCTCGCGGCCGGCGAACATGAACGGAAGCTCGAGCTGCGAGACGGCTTCCTCCAGCGTGGTGGCGTCGGTCGCGATCCCCGCCGCCTGGAGCAGGGCCAGCCTTCCCATGGAGTCGGACGGGAACGACGACGGAAGCTCCGGGATGTCGCCCTCGTCGTACTCGCCGTTCCCGTTCGCGTCGAGCGGCAGCCGCTGCTGCTCGCCGACGATATACCAGACACGCCCCGTCGACGCCGCGGTGCGGGCGGTGACGGAGACGGTGTCCGGGCCGGTGGCGGAAACGGTGTCGGCCGGGTCGGTTCGCGTGAAGCTGACGACCGGGTCGTCGTTCGCGGCCGCCGCAGCGCCAGCCTGCGCGCCCAGCGCCACGCACGCAGCGAGCGTCAGGGCGAGTGCGGTCTTCGTTGGTCGTCGCATGGCTCTCCTCGTGAGACGGTTGCTCTCCTCCGCTATCGGCGGTCTCCGGGGTGCAAGGCACCGCTCGAACGAGGGAACCCACCCTCCCCATCCGGGGGATGGGCCGCTCACGAAAAAGGGGCCGGCCCCGCGGTGCGGGACCGGCCCCTGTCGAGGCCTACGAACGCGGTCTGTCTACGAGATCGAGTTGCAGTTGCGGAACGTGTTCCGGCCCGAGCCGCCGTTGCAGCGGTCGTTGCCGCCGTCGCCGTCGAGCACGTCGGCTCCGTTGCCGCCGAAGAGGCTGTCGTTGCCGCCGCCGCCGCGGACCTCGTCGTTGCCGTTGCCGCCCCTGACCTCGTCGCGCCCGTCCTCACCGCGAAGGGTGTCCGCGCCGTTGTCGCCGTTCAGGGTGTCGGCGCCTGCGCCGCCCTGGAGCGTGTCACGGCCGTCGCCACCGGTCAGGGTGTCGCCGCCGGCGCCACCGGCGACGCTGTCGTTCCCAGCGCCCCCGTTGCCCCGGTCGTTGCCGGCACCGCCGCGGACCGTGTCGGCTCCGGCCTTGCCGCGCAGGGTGTCTCCGCCGTCGCCGCCGGTCAGGACGTTCGGGCCGGCGTCGCCCTCGAGCGTGTCGCCCTGCGCCGAGCCGGTGAGGTTCTCGACCGTCGCGATCGTGTCGCTGCCCTGGCCGGTAGCGGTGCCGTTCGTGAGGTTCGCGGTGATCGAGCCGCCGGCCCCTGCGAACGTGACCGTGTCGGAGCCGTCGCCGCCGAGGAAGGCGTCGTTGCCGAGCCCCCCGGCGAGCGTGTCGTTGCCGGCGCCGCCGTCGAGCGAGTTCGCGTTGCCGTCTCCGGTGATCGTGTCGTCGAACGGCGAGCCGACGACGTTCTCGCACCCGTTCAGGGTGTCGGTGCCGGCCGAGGCGCCCGACGCCGTGTTCGCCGTCAGGTCGACGATGACCGACGCGGTCTCGGCGTTGTAGCCGAGCACGTCGACGCCGAGGCCGCAGGTGAGCAGGTCGTTGCCGGCCATGCCGGTGAGCGAGTCGTTGCCGTCGCCGCCGTCGAGCGAGTTCACGCCCGCGTCGCCGACGATCGTGTCGGAGAACGCAGACCCGATGACGTTCTCGAACCCGGACACGAGGAACGGCTGACCGAGAACGCCCGTGCCGGTCCCGGTCGAGAGATTCACGAAGATGCCCGCGGGCGAGCCGGCGAACGTCAGCGTGTCCGTGCCGGGGCCGCCGGCGAAGCCGGAGCCGGTGCCGAGGCTGTTCACGCTGTCGGAGCCGCTGCCGGTGATGAAGTTCTCGATGTCGCTGTGGACGTTGTCGAGCTCGCCCGCCTGGCCGTCGTTCGGCAGGTTGTCGAGCGTGATCGAGATGTTCGCCGTGCGGTCGCCGTAGTCGACCCGATCGATGCCGGTGTCGCCGTCGAGCACGTCCGCGCCGTTCGAGACCGCGCCCTGGTCGAAGATGTCGTCGCCGGCCTCGCCGTTCTCGGTGTCGTTGCCGAGCCCGCCGTTCAGCGTGTCGTTGCCGCTACCGCCGTTCAGCGTGTCGTTACCGGCTCCACCGTCGAGAGCGTCGTTGCCGCCGCCGCCCGTGAGGACGTTGCTGTCGCCGTTCCCGGTGAGCGTGTCGTTACCGGCGCCGGTCTCGATGTTCTCGACCGTGATCCCGATGTTGTCACCCTCGGCCGGAACGGACTGGCCGTCGTTGTTGATCCCGTCGTTGCTGGCGACGATGTTCGCCGTCCGGTCGCCGTAGTCGGCGCGGTCGATGCCGGTGCCGCCGGTCATCGTGTCGGCGCCGTTCGACGTCCCGCCCTGGTAGAAGACGTCGTTGCCGCCGTCGCCGTTCTCGGTGTCGTTGCCGGTGCCGCCGTTGATCACGTCGGCCCCGTCGTCGCCGTTGATCGTGTCGGTACCGTCGCCGCCGTTCAGGTTGTCGCTGAAGCCGCTGCCGTCGATCGTGTCGGTGCCGGCGCCGGCGTTCACCGTGACGTCTCCGTCGAGCAGGCCGGCGGTGAAGTCGGGTGAGTCGACGGCGGTGACCGTGATGGTCTGATTGCCCGTGTCACCATTGATGGTGAGCGAGGTGACCAGGTTACAGTCTGTCGTGTAGGTGGTCGCGCCGCCGGGAGTAGCTGTGACCCGAACATCCCCGCCGTCGCAGTCAACCGCGATGGTCTCGCCCGCGGTCGTCGTGATGACGAAGTTGGTGCTGTCCGTGACGTTGACGGCGCCCATCGCGGGCGCGGCGAACACAGCGGTGCCGATCACCGCCCCGCCGATCGCGGCGAGCAGCGCGAGGCGCTTCCGTCGCGGTCGCGCCCGTCCGCTCGTCGGTCTCGAGAACATTCCTCTCATCCCTCTCCCCCTTGTTGCGCCGGAGGCGGCGAGCGTGCCTCGCGGACGGCTTCTCCCAGGTCGAACGGCGGTCATTCGCAACCGAACCTAGCACCCGCTGCCCCGCTCGGCAACCGGAGCCGGTCACGATCGGGGCGTGCGAAACCGTCCTTCCACCTGGACACGTTCCCGTTCTGACCGCCCGTACGGCGCGGATGTTCCCCACCGCTGGGGTTCCCGTCCCGGGCACGGGCCGGATGAGATCCGGCCCCTACGCCGGGGTCAAGTCGGGAGGCGCCTCGTCACGGCGGAGAGGTCGCCAGGCCCGGGCTTGTTCGAGGCGCGCGTCCGGGACGCGAGCGGTCGGGCCGTTTCGGGTCAGGCGGGCCATGTGCGGACCGGATGAGATCCGGCCCCTACGACGGTCCGTCGGGTCGCGCCCCGTCCGAACGGCGGTCCGCCGGACAGCTATCCCGTCCGGCCGATTCGTCGTGTCTCGAACGATCGGGCGGCCCGTCGCGTCCTGCCGCGGGGGCGACGGTTCGGTCGTGGCCCCCCGGACGGATGGGCTCGTCGTGGCCATGGAGGGGAGCCGGCTGCCATGTGTGCCGCACAGGCCGGGGAGGAGGGAGGGGAGGCGCGGTCACACTGGAAACGACGAGACCCCCGTCGCCGGGGGCCTCGTCTGACCTACATCCTCGCGGGGCGGGCCGCAGCCCGCCCCACCCTCGGAGCGCCTTTCTAGCTCTCGCAGCCGACCGCGACGTCGCCGCGTGCGAACCCGGGCGTGCCGGGGTTGCAGCGGTCGGTGCCGGGGCCGCCCCGCATGAAGTCCTTCTGGGCGTTCCCAGAGATGACGTCATCGCCGCCGCCACCCTTGAGGGTGTCGGCGCCGGGGCCGCCGGCGAGGTTGTCATCGCCGCCGTTGCCGCTGATCGCGTCCGCGCCACCGGCGCCCGAGACACGGTCGTTGCCGGCGCCGCCGCCGAGCTCGTCCGTGCCGTCGCCGCCGTTGATCGTGTCGTCACCGGCAGCGCCCTGGATCGCATCAGCACCACCGCGACCGTTCAGGGTGTTGTTGCCGGCATCGCCACGCAGCGCATCCGCAAACGAGGAGCCGTTTGCGTTCTCCACGCCGGAGAGGGTGTCGTTACCCTCACCCGAAGCCTGACCGGTGGTCAGGTTCACGTTCACACCAACACCACCCGAGCCGGCGTTGGAGTAGTCACCGGTGTCGGTGCCGTTGCCGCCGTTGATGGCGTCGTTGCCGCCACCACCGGAGATCCAGTCGTCACCGTCACCGCCGTTGAGGGTGTCGGTCGAGCCGCCGCCCGTCAACGCGTCATTGCCCGCGTTGCCGTTCAGCACGTTCCCGGCATCCGAGCCGACCAACTGGTCGTTACCCGAACCGCCGTTCACGTTCTCGACATCCTGGCCCGAGAGCGGATTGCCCTCGTCGCCGCCCAACCAACCGCTCGAGCGGAAGTTCTCGTAGGGAACCCAGGCCGGATCGACGCCGCCGCAGTTGTCGCCCTCGCCGGCCTCGCCGTCGTTGTCGACACCATCAAGCGAGACACTGACGCTGTTGGAGCGAGCAGCGTAGTCGCAGGTATCGCTACCGGTGCCGCCGTCCATGTCGTCGGCCCCGTTGGCAGCGGCGCCCTCGTGGAAGACGTCGTTGCCGGCACCGGCGATCTCGACATCGTTCCCGGCCCCGCCGGTGAACTCGTTGTCGGCCCGGTTGTTCGTGTAGGCAGCAAACAACACATCGTTGCCCGAACCCGTGACCGCGTTCTCCGTGTCAAGGAACACACAGTCACCCTCATCCGGGGCATCCCAGGAGTCACCGTCACCGTTCAGATCAGCACCATCACGGACAAGCCCGTAGTTGTTCTGGTTCTGATCGTCCCAGCAACCGCCCTCGCCGCCGTCTGCCTCGTTGGGCAGCGGCTCGAGGTACACGACCACCCGGGTCGAACGCTCCGAATAGGTGATCGTGTCATCCAGACCGGCACCGCCGACCATCAGATCGGAACCGTTGTTGGTGCCGGTCCCGCCCTGGGCCTGCGAGGTGCCCTCGTTCTCGTTGAAGGTGTCGTTGCCGTCGTTGCCCCACTCGCAGTCGTCACCGGCGTCACCGGCGATCGTGTCGTCACCGGCACCGCCGGCGAGCAGGTTGTTGGCGTTGTCACCCGAGATCGAGTCGTTGCCCGGCGAGCCGAGCACGTTCTCGATGTTCTGGAGCACATCCGTGCCGACGTCCGGGCCGCTGCCAGAGCCAAGACCCTGCACCTCGCCCGGATCCAGATCCACGGTCACGGGGCCGGTCGAGCCCGTGTAGTCCACGGTGTCGCCGGTCACCCACGGCTCCTCGAGCCACTCGAGGTTGCCGGTGGAGATGTCGATCTGGACGCTGCACTCAGCACCATCGAACGGGCTCTCGTCGGAGCCGTTCCCGTCGATCACGTCGTCACCGGCACCACCGATCAGCCAGTCGTCGTTCTCGCCGCCCTGCAGATGGTCGTTCCCGGCACCGCCGGACAGGATCAGCCCGTTCGAGCCGAACGGGTCACCGACCCCGTGTGCGGGCCCGGTCCCGTGGCTGCCCTTACCGGAGATCACATCGTTGCCACCACGACCGTCGGCCGAGATCGCCGCCGGGTAGATCGTACCGCCGGTCAGCCAGACGTCGGCGTCCTCGTCGTCGTTCAGGTTCACGATCCCGTAGACGGCCCCGATGACCGCCGCGGTCCCTTCCGAGTCGAGGCTTTGGCCATAGAGGCTGTCGTAGCCGATCGTGATCGTGTCAGCCGCAGCGTTGCCGAGGATCGAAAGCGCCTCGACACCACCGCCGGCAACCGTGCTCGTGAGCACGAACTCGACGTCGTTCTTGCCCTCGATTCCGGGCGGAAGCGTCGAGTCCGCGTCGGCGATGATCCCCGGCTCGAACATGCCGCCGGACTCGTCGAGCACCAGCGCATCCGCAGTGCCGTTTCCGACCACGACGACGTACTGGACGCCGTTGTTGTTGGTGTCACCGTTGACGAGCGCCGGCGAACACCACACGCCGTTCACGTTCAGATGGTTCAGCGACCCCTTCGAGACGACCGCCGTGTCGTTCAGCAGCGTGATCGTCGCGGTATCGGTCGCCGCATTGTAGGAGCAGGTCGCCGCCGCACTGGCGCTCCCCACCCCGAGACTCAGGAAGACACCGACCACGCCGACGAACGCCGCAAGCAGCGTCGCCCGGCGCCGGCCCTTCCGCGTTGGAGCTGTACTCATATCACCCCTCCCGATCGCATGGACTCTCCTTTCCCAAAGAGGGCGTAGGTCGGGGCAAAACGCTACCAGCCTGCCAGGACAAAGGCAACCGGGAACCTGGCCGGACGCAGCGCCTCGCGTCGCTCGCGGGGGGATCGAGGCGGTAGGATCGGCCCTCGGTGCAGACGCTCCGGCGCACGGCGCTCCACGCTCGGCATGCGGCCCTGGGGGCCCGTCTCGTGCCGTTCGCCGGCTGGGAGCTGCCCGTGCAGTACGCGGGCATCGTCGAGGAGCACCTGGCGGTTCGAGAGCACGCCGGGGTGTTCGACGTCTCCCACATGGGCCAGCTCGAGCTCACCGGTGCGGGCGCCCGTGCCTACCTGCAGGCGCGGCTCTCGAACGACCTCGACCGGATCGAGCCCGGGCAGGCCCAGTACACGCTGCTCACGAACGACGGGGGCGGGATCGTCGACGACCTGATCGCCTACCGTCGCGACGACGGCTACCTGCTCGTCGTCAACGCTGCGAACGTCTCAGGCGATGCGACCGTTCTGCGCGAGGCTCGCGACGTCTCCGACCGCTACGCGATGCTCGCCGTCCAGGGCCCGGCGGCCCTTGCGCTGCTCGGGCTCGAGATCGCGCCGTTTGCGTGGCGCGAGGCGCCGGTGCTCGGCGTCCCCTGCCTCGTCTGCGGCACCGGCTACACCGGCGAGCGGGGCTGCGAGCTGCTCTGCGACCCGGCGGCGGCGACGGAGCTGTGGGATCGGATCCTCGAGCGCGGAGTCGTCCCCTGCGGCCTCGGCGCGCGCGACACGTTGCGTCTCGAGGCCAGCTACCCGCTGCACGGAAACGACATCGGCCCCGATCGGACGCCCGTCGAGGCGGGGCTCTCGTGGGCCTGTGAGCTCGCAAAGGAATTCCCTGGCGTCGAGCGCCTGCGCGCGCAGCGCGAGGCGGGCCCGGCCGAGCGGCTCGTCGCCTTCGTGATGGAGGAGAAGGCGATCCCGCGGGCCGGCATGGCGATCGCCGAGGGGGGCGTCGTGACCTCCGGGGCGTTCTCGCCGACCCTCGAGCAGGGCATCGGGCTCGCCTACGTTCCCGCCGCACGTTCGCAGGCCGGAAGCGCGCTGACGATCGACGTGAGAGGCCGCGCCAGGTCGGCGCGGATCGTGACGAAGCCGATCTATCGACGGAAGGAGCAGTGAACGGTGGCAACAGAGAGCTACCCGGATGACCTGCTGTACAACGCCGAGCACGACTGGGCCCGCATCGAGGGCGACGAGGCCGTCCTCGGGATCACCTGGCACGCGCAGGACGCGCTCGGCGAGATCGTCCACTACGAGCCTCCCGCGGTCGGTGACGCGATCCAGAAGGGCGAGAGCTACGGGGAGGTCGAGTCCGTCAAGGCGGTGTCCGACCTGATCTCGCCGCTCTCCGGCGAGGTGCTCGCCGTCAACGACGCCGTCGTCGGCGCCCCCGAGCTCGTGAACGACGACCCGTATGGCGCGGGCTGGCTCGTGCGGATCCGACTCGGCGACGCCGGCGAGACGTCGTCCCTGCTCGACGCCGCGGCCTACCAGGCCGTCGTCGCCGCGTCCTGACGATGACGCACCCGTACCTGTTCCTGACCGACGAGGACCGCGGTGAGATGCTCGCCGCGGTCGGCGTCGAGAGCGTCGAGGAGCTGTTCCGCGAGCTCCCGCAAGGCGTGAGGATGCAGCGGGAGCTGGCGCTCGAGCCGGCGCTCGCCGAGGCCGACCTGACCCGGCACCTCGAGGAGCTGGCCGCGAGGAACGTCCACGTCGGGGCGGAGCT
The DNA here is from genome assembly GCA_046330455.1 of Gaiellales bacterium. Lineage (GTDB taxonomy): Bacteria > Actinomycetota > Thermoleophilia > Gaiellales > Gaiellaceae > CAVQXR01. The sequence continues at coordinate 19,080 of JAXLSU010000012.1, read as the reverse complement.
GTCGTTCCTCGGCGCCGGGGTCTACGACCACTACGTTCCCGCGATCGTCGACGCCGTGCTCGCGCGCGGCGAGCTCCTGACCGCCTACACGCCCTACCAGCCGGAGCTGAGCCAGGGCGTGCTCCAGGCGATCTTCGAGTACCAGACCGCGATCTGCGAGCTGACGGGCCTTCCCGTAGCGAACGCCTCCGGGTACGACGGCTGTACCGTCGCCGCCGACGCCTGCTTCATCGCGAAGCACGTGACCGGGCGCTCGCGGATCGTCGTCGCCGAGACTCTCGCCCCGCAGGTCAGGGCGGTCGTCCGCACGTACGCCGTGGGCTTCGGAATGGACGTCGTCGAGGTCCCGTCCGAGGGGGGTACGACCGACCCGGGCGCGTTCGCGGCAGCCGCCGACGGGGCCGCGATCGCGATCTTCCAGCAGCCGAACTTCCTCGGGTGCCTCGAGCCGGCCCCCGAGCTGGCGGCCGCTGCGAGCGTCGCCGGCGCGCTCCCCGTCGCCCATGTCGACCTGCTCTCGCTCGGGGTGCTCGAGGCGCCCGGACGGTACGGCTGCGCGCTCGCGCTCGGGGAGGGGCAGCCGGCCGGGAACCCGCTGAGCTACGGCGGCCCGCACTACGGGTTCCTCGCCGCGCGCGAGGAGCACACACGCCGGCTGCCGGGCCGCATCGTCGGCGAGACCGCCGACTCCGAGGGACGGCGCGGCTACGTGCTCACGTTCCAGACGCGCGAGCAGCACATCCGCCGCGAGAAGGCGACGTCGAACATCACGACGAACCAGACGCTGCTCGCGCTGGCCGGCCTCGTCTACCTGTCCTGGCTCGGGCCTGCCGGGCTCCGGGAGGTGGGGGAGGCATGCCTCGCGCTGTCGGCGTACGCGCGCGAGCGGCTCGGGGAGGCCGGCTTCCCGGCCGCCTTCGACCGCGGCGCGTTCCGAGAGGTGGCCGTGCGGCTGCCGATCCCGGCGGCCGACGCGGTGCGGCGGGCGCGGGCGCTCGGCGTCCATCCCGGGTATCCGCTCGGCCGGGACTACGCGGGCCTGGACGATGTGTTGCTCGTCGCGGTCACGGAGCGCAGGACCGTGGCCGAGATCGACCGACTCGCCGCGGTGCTCACCGAGGTGACGGCATGAAGCTTCTGTACGAGAAGTCTCGTCCGGGGCGCCGTGCGAGCCGGATCCCCGCCCACGGGCTACCCGTGCCCGACCTGCCCGCGGGCCTCGCCCGTCGCGAGGCGCCGAGGCTTCCCGAGGTGGCGGAGCCCGAGCTCGTCCGCCACTTCACGGAGCTCTCGACACGCAACTTCGGGGTCGACACGGGCTTCTACCCGCTCGGCTCGTGCACGATGAAATACAACCCGCGCGTCAACGAGCGGCTCGTCCAGCTTCCGGGCTTTCGCGACCTCCACCCCCACCAGGAGCCCGAGGCCTGCCAGGGGGCGCTCGAGCTGATGTGGCGCCTCCAGGAGATCCTGATCGAGGTCACGGGCCTCGACGCCGTCACGCTCCAGCCGGCGGCGGGCTCCCAGGGCGAGCTGCTCGGGCTGCTCCTCATCCGTGCCTACCTCGCCGACCGGGGCGAGACCGGTCGCACCGAGGTGATCGTCCCTGACACGGCTCACGGCACGAACCCCGCGAGCGTCACGATGGCCGGGTTCGAGCTCGTCGGGGTCGCCACCGACGCGCGGGGCAACATCGACCTGGGCGACCTGCGGGCGAAGGTCTCCCCGCGCACGGCGGGGCTCATGCTCACGAACCCGTCCACGCTCGGCCTCTTCGACGAGGGCGTCGCCGAGATCACCGGGATGGTGCACGAGGCGGGCGGGCTCTGTTACTACGACGGGGCGAACCTGAACGCCGTGTGCGGGATCTCGCGGCCCGGCGACATGGGGTTCGACGTCGTCCACATCAACCTCCACAAGACGTTCGCCCAGCCGCACGGGGGCGGCGGCCCCGGCGGCGGGCCGATCGCCGTCCGCTCGCTGCTCGAGCCGTACCTGCCCGTTCCCGTGCTCGTTCGCCTGGACGACGGCAGCTTCGACCTCGACGGTGACCGCCCGGGCTCGATCGGCAAGGTGCGGGGGTTCGCCGGCCCCTTCGGCGTGTTCGTGCGCTCGTACGCGTTCATGCGCGCCTACGGCCCGGCCCTGCGCGAGATGTCCGAGACCGCCGTTCTGAACGCGAACTACCTGCTCGCCCGGCTCAGGGAAGCCTACGAGCTTCCCTACGATCGACCCTGCATGCACGAGCTCGTGCTCTCGGCACGCGCCCTGAAACGCGACCACGGCGTCACGGCGCTCGACGTCGCCAAGCGGCTCATGGACTACGGCTTTCATCCGCCGACCATCTACTTCCCGCTCGTCGTCCCGGAAGCGCTGATGATCGAGCCGACGGAGACCGAGTCGAAGGAGACGCTGGACGCGTTCGTACAGGCGATGCTCGCGATCGCGCGCGAGGCGCAGGAGAGCCCGCAGCTACTGCGCGAGGCCCCGCACACACGCCCCGTCACTCGCCTCGATGAGGTCAGGGCCGTGAAGGAGCCCATCGTTCGGTACCTGTTCGGGGAGCACCCGAGCCGGTAAGGGCGGTCTGCCCGGAGCGGGGCGCACGCTCACGCCCGGGACGGCGCGGTCGATCACGGCGGAGAGCACCGATGCGAGCCACCTTCGCCGACGCGGACTTCCAGCAGGCCATGGACATCGTCGGAGGCGCGTCTGCGCCCGCCGACCTCACGGCCGGGCTCGGCGTGGAATGGGACTACCTGGTCTGGGTCGGGATCGGGCTCGCCGAGCACGAGCTGGGCCATGATGCGGATGAGCTCGACGCGGTCGCGAGCGGCGTCGAGGCATTCGCCGGCGGCTTCCTCGTGGGCGCCTACCTCCGCGGGGCCGACGCGCGCGGCGACCGGGGCACGCTCCTTCCGCACGCCGTCGAGCACGTCCGCGCGCACGGGGCGCGTGCCGTGCTCGCGGAGCTCTGCGACCTCGACGCCGTCGCCCGGTTCGAGCTCGCCTATGCCGACACGCTCGTGGAGCAGCTCCCGGGCAGCGAGCACGATCGCGCTGCCCTGACCGCGCCGGTCACCGCCCTGTTCGAGGCGGGCCTCGCGGCCGGGCTCGTGCTCGGCGAGCCCGGCGGCTGACGGCCCGGCTCGGCCGGGCCGGACCCGCCGATCGCGGCCCGGGGGCCGCACGGGTCTTGGGCGGCTGACGGCCCGGCTCGGCCGGGCCGGACCCGCCGATCGCGGCCCGGAGGGCCGTACGGGTCTTGGGCGGCTGACGGCCCCGCGACCGCGATCGCGCCCGGAGGGCGCGGGGGACGGCGGCTCGGCCGGGCCGACCCGCTGATCGCGGCCCGGAGGGCCGCACGGGTCTTGGGCGGGTCGTCAGCCGACGGCGGCGAGCTGGCCGCAGGCGGCGCGGATCTCGCGGCCGCGGGTGAGCCCCGCTCATGCAGGCCCTGTGTTCGGGTCGGTGCTCGAGATCACGGTCGGCGGGAACGCCGAGTAGGGCGACCCGGGCGGGCAATCGCCATTCTTCCGCTCTCGGAGCTCGCTGTGCGGTGTCGCTAGCCGCTCGCTGCCGCCGCTCGGGCGAGCTGGTCGACCCTCCTGTTGCTCGGATAGCGCCGGGTGTGACCTTGATCCAGGTGAAGGTCACCACGCGCGTCTCGTCCCACACCAGGCCGAACAGCCTCTCCCACAGATCGCGGTTCTTGACCGCGCCGTTCGAGCCCCGCCAGGAACCGTCGCGCAGCCAGCGTTCATGCCACCTTTCGTTGAAGCATCTCTCGACGTAGGTGCTGTCGGTGAAGACGTGGATTACCCCGGTCAGCGTCTCGAGCGCTTCGCAGATCGCTGTGAGCTCCATGCGGTTCTGCGTCGTGCCCTCCTCGCGACCGGACAGCTCGAGCGCAGTCCCGCCCTGCTCGATCAGCGCGGCCCAGCCGCCGCTGCCCTGCCTCCCGCTCGCGTTACAGCTGCCGTCGGTCCAGACGACCGTCTCGACGTTCGCAGTCTCGGGCATGCCGTTCCTATCGGCGGGCGGCTCGTGTTTGACAAGAGTGCTTCGTTCGTCAGGTCGCGGCGCACGGCTCGGCGGCGAGCTGGCCGCAGGCGGCGCGGATCTCGCGGCCGCGGGTGAGCCTGACGGTGGCCGAGTAGCCGGCGCGCTCGAGGACCCCCCGGAAGGCCGCGATCGTCGCGGGCGGCGAGCCCTCGTAGGGCCCCGCCGGGTTGTACGGGATCAGGTTCACCTTGTAGATGCGCGGGTCGAGCAGGCGGGCGAGATGCCGGGCCTGGTCGGGATGGTCGTTGACGCCGGCGAGCATCACGTACTCGATGAACACCATCCGCCGCCGCCGCTCGAAGTACGTCGAGCAGGCCTCGAGGACGTCGGCGAGCGGGAAGCGATCGTTGACCGGCATCAGGCGCGACCGTAGCTCGTCGTCGGGCGCGTGGAGGGAGAGGGCGAGGCGCACCGGGATCGGCGTGTCGAGGAAGTGTCTGAGACCCGGGAGCCAGCCGACGGTGGAGATCGCCGTGCGCCGGTGCGTGACTCCGAGGTCGGGCAGGCGGTCGCAGGCTTCGAGCACGGCGTCCAGGTTCATCATCGGCTCGCCCATGCCCATGAACACGCAGTGGTCGATCGGCTCGAGCCGCCGGAAGTGGAGCGCCTGGTCGAGGATCTCGCTCGTCGAGAGGTTGCGTCCGAAGCGCATCGATCCGGTGGCGCAGAAGCTGCACGTCAGCGGACATCCCGACTGGCTCGAGACGCAGATCGAGCGGCGTCCGTCCCGGAACCGCATCAGGACCGACTCGACGGGGCGGCCGTCCGCGGTCTGGAACAGCACCTTGACGGTGCCGTCGCTCGCTGTCTCCTCCCGCTTCGGCGTGAGGGTCGAGTACGGGACGGTCTCCGCGAGCTGCTCGCGCAGGGTGGCCGGAAGGCTCGTCATGGACCCGTACCCGGCCGCGCCGGTGGAGGCGGCCTGCCAGATCTGGCGGAGCCGGTAGGCCGGCTCGCCCCGGGAGCGGAGCGTGTCGGTGAGCAGCGCGAGATCCATCCCCGCGAGGATAGACCGGAGGCTGCTAGTGCCCGCGCTCCCCGACCAGGAAGAACGCGACCGCGACCCCGACGTAGGCGGCGATCAGGGCGATGCCGCGGCCTCTGCTCGAATGCCCACCCCAGATCACGACGGCGACGAACAGCATCGAGCCGAGCAGGGCGGCGATCTCGACGACGCGGAAGGAGAGGGCGAGCGCCGGCGTCACGAGCCAGGAGAGCACCGCGACGGCGGGGATCAGGAACACGGCGACCTGGGCGCTCGAGGCGAGCGCGATCTCGGCCGCGAGCTTGATCTTGCCCCTCGCCGCGACGACCACGGCGCCGCCGTGCTCGGCCGCGTTGCCGACGATCGCCACGATCACCGCGGCGACGAAGAACTCCGAGAGCCCGAGCTCCTCCGAGAACACCTCGATCGACCCGACGAGCGCCTCGGCGACGAAGGCGGTGACGACCGTGGCTGCGAGCAGCACGCCGAGCGAGAGCGGGAGCGACCAGGCCTGCATCGCCTCCGGCTCGTCGGAGACGTGCGTCTGGCGGTGGCGCCGCAGCGCGTACCAGGTCACGACCACGTAGACGCAGAGCAGGACGATCGAGACGGCGAGCGACGCGACCACGAGCGAGTGGCGCTCAGGGTCGCCCTCCCAGCCGGGAATCGACGGGACGAGGAAGAGCAGGCTGGCGCCGCCGACGAGCGCGAGGGAGAGAAGGCTCGACCAGCGGTCGAGTTGGCCCTTGCCGCCGAACGCGAGCGAGAAGCCGAGCACGAGCAGGAGGTTGCCGATGACGCTGCCCGTGAGCGAGCCCCGTACCACCTCGGTCAGGCCGTCGGCAACGGCGAACAGCGCGATGATCAGCTCCGGCGCGTTGCCGAAGGTCGCGTTGATGAAGCCGCCGATTCCGGGGCCGGTGTGGTGTGCGGCGTGCTCGGTCGCGACCCCGATCAGCCAGGCGAGCGGGATCAGGGCGACCGCGGCCAGCACGAAGAGGGTGACGTCTCCGACACCGAGGTGCTCGAGGGCGATCACGAGCGGACCGACGCCGAGACCGGCCCAGAGGACTTTCCGTACCACCGCGGCGGAGCCTACCGGAGCGTCCCGTGGGCGAACGACGGCCACCCGAGCAGACCGGTCGGGAGCAGACGGTGCCGGGCGCCCTACTCCCGAAACGTCGGTTTGTCAAGTCTTGCGGCCCGTGCCCGGGTGGCGCAGAATCGGACCGAGATGGAGGGAGACGTGGCCCGTCGGCAGGCGATCACGACGCAGCTCTCGTTGCGTCCCCAGGACGAGGTGGAGTGTCGGCGCTGCCGTGTCCACTGCGACAAGGTCGTGTACCCGTCGGCCTGCCTCGAGCGCTCGTGCCCCTTCGTGTACGCCTACGAGGAGTGGGGGCATACGTACGTCGGCTGCATGCAGCGCATCTACGACGTCGAGATCGATCTCGAGGTCCTGAGCCAGAGCCGGGGAAGGCGCGACGGGTTCGGGGCCGTGCGGGCCCGCCGCCAGCCGCTGCCGATGTGTCGCGGCGAGGTCGTTCGCTGCTACCAGCCCCGCGAGGACGAGCTCGGCTGCCTCAATCCGGAGTTCTGCGAGCTCTCCCGGGGACGCCCGTCATTCCGGGTGCTCTCACAGCTCGATACCGTCGGCTGACCCATCCGGCCTGCCCGCGCTCGCACTCGCGCCTCCCGTTGGGCGGTGCTCGCGACGCTTCCTCCGGGCGGCCGCGTGACCGCTCCCCAGGGCAGGGCCTACCCGCAGGGCAGCCGACCGTCCGCCGGGCCGCTCGCGCGCCTGCCTGAGCCGCTCCCGCGCCTACCGTGAGCAGGGCCAGCACGGACCCGTACGTGCGAGGTCGGCAGGAGAGGCCGAGCGCCGGCCCCGGGATCCGGGGACCACGGACCCGTGCGTGCCAGGTTGGCACGGACCCGCGCCGATATCGACACGATCCGTCACAGACCCGTGCGCCCCGGAGCGCTACGATCGCAGTCGGGCGGCGGGTTTTCCCCCCACCCAGGGTGGGGGTCTGCCTCCTCGGGCTCACCGGTGGGGAGCCCGCGGTGGGAAGCCGACGAGCCGGTGAGCTGCCCGACGCGGCCGGGGACCGGCGAAGACCGGAAGACCCGGACGCCGGTTGGCGTGCCCGCACGCGATCGTGCCCGCGGCCGCCGGAGCGAGGCCCGCCGATCCGTCGTGGACAGCGAGAGCGGCGGTGGGCCGGTCGACGGGGTCGGCCCGTGTGCCGATGCGGGGTCAGCCGGGGTCGGAGGCGGCCGGTAGCTCGACGACGAGCCTCGCCCCCCGGGCCCTGCCTCGCTCGGCCAGGATCGTGCCGCCCATCGTCTCGGTCAGCTCGCGGGCGATCGCGAGGCCGAGTCCGGTGCCGCGAACGCTCCCGCCGGGAAGTCGCGCGTACCGATCGAAGACCCGCTCGCAATCGGCGTCCGGGATCCCCGGCCCCTCGTCGGCCACGGAGATCTGCACGCGGTCGCCGACCGCCTCGACGGCGACGGTCACGATTCCCCGGCCGTGGCCGAGCGCGTTCGTGAGGAGATTCGTCGCCACCTGCCGGAGCCGTCGCCGATCGGCGAGGACGTAGACGGGCCCCGGCCCGGCGGCGAGCTGCGGCTGACGCCTCGCTTCCGACGCCTGCCCGGCGACCGCGATCGCCTGCGCGGCGATCTCCACCGCGTCGCAGCGCTCGAGCACGATCCCTACGGCGCCGGCGTCGAGCCGGGCCGCGGTGAGCAGGTCGTCGACCAGGTGCCCGAGCTCGTCCGCGCCGTCGAGGATGACCTGGAGGAGCCGGCCGCGCAGCGCCGCGTCGGCAAGATCGGCGCCAGCGAGCGTCCGGGCGGCGGCCCTGATCGCGGCAACCGGTGCCTGGAGCTCGTGGGCGACGATCGCGACGTCGTCGACTTCGCGGCTCACGGCAACAGGGGGAGGTCGCCCTCACCGAGGCGCGCGGGCGCGGCGGCGCACCCGCGCTCCTCGGTGACCGCTTTGGGAAGGAGGATGCGGAACGAGCGGAAGACGCACATTAGCACGGAAATTGTGCGTGCGGCCGCACGATATCCAGGGGGGCGGACAGCACCCCGAACAGGTGACGGCCGGGCCGGCGGCGCGGCGTCGTTCCGGCCGCGGCGGACAGCCCCGGCACCGGGGAGGGACGCCGCCGATTCCTCATGCCGGCCCCGGCTTGCGGCGTGCGGCCGCCGTCGCTCCGCGGCCCCGCCTGGCCCGCCGCCACAGCGCCCTCGCGGCCTCGATCTGGGCCGCATCCGGCCCGTGGCCCTCGGGCCCCGGAGTCTCGAGCAGGAACGGCGTGCCCTGCAGGAGAGGATGGCCGAGCATGACCGCCAGGCCGTCGCCGATCGTGCCCTCGCCGATGTTGGCGTGGCGGTCGCGATTCGAGCCGAGCGGTGCGGCCGCGTCGTTCAGGTGGATCGCCCGCAGGCGGTCGAGGCCGACACCCCGTTCCACGCCGGCGAGAAGCTCGTCGACGGCGGGCCTGCTCGCCACGTCGATCCCCGACACGTACAGATGGCACGTGTCCAGGCACAGGCCGAGCCGCGGATGCCGGTCGAGGCGCTCCACGATCGCGACGAGCTCCTCGAGCGAGCGCCCGATCGTTCCCCCGGCCCCGGCGGAGCTCTCGAGCAACAGCCAGGTGCCGTCACCGGTGTGCTCGAGCGCTTCGGCGATGGCGGGCACGACGCGCTCGAGCCCGGCCGCGAACCCGGCCCCCTGGTGAGAGCCGACGTGGAAGACGACGTCGCCCTCGAGCTCCCGGGCGACGTCGAGCGTCGCGAGCAGGGCCTTGACGGACTTCGCGTGGAGCTCCGGGTCGGGTGAGGCGAGGTTGATCAGGTACAGGGCGTGGCAGAGGACGTATCCGATGCCAGCCTCGCTCCGGCACCGGCGGAACTCTGCGAGGTTCACGGGGTCGTGCGCGGTGGGCCTCCACATCCGCGGGCTCTGCGTGAAGAGCTGGAGCGCGTCGGCCCCGATCGCCACGGCCCGGTCGACGGCCGTCTGGATCCCGCCCGCACTCGACACGTGGCCGCCGATCAGCACGTGGCTAGCATAGGCAGCCATGCCGGTCAGGGTCCGCATGGCGCCGAGCCCCACGGGCTTCCTCCACATCGGCGGGGTGCGGACGTTCCTCTTCAACTGGCTGTTCGCGCGCGGGCGCGGCGGCGAATGCCTGCTCCGGATCGAGAACACGGACACGAGTCGGGAGGTCGAGGAAGCGGTCGCGCAGATCGAGCGGTCACTCTCGTGGCTCGGCATCGACTGGGACGGCCCGACGAGGTTCCAGCTCGACCGGATGGAGCGGGCGCGCGAGGAGGCCGGCAGGCTCGTCGGCGAGGGAGCCGCCTATGAGGACGAGGGCGCGATCCGGATCAGGATGCCCGACGAGGGGACGACCGGCTGGGACGACGCCGTCAAGGGCCGGATCGAGTTCCCGAACGAGAAGCTCGAGGATCTCGTGCTCGTCCGGTCGGACGGGCGCCCGACGTACAACTTCGCGTCGCCCCTCGACGACTGGCTCGACGGGATCACGCACGTGATCCGCGGCGACGACCACGTCTCGAACACCCCGAAGCAGCTCCAGGTCCTGAAGGCGCTCGGGGCCGAGGCGCCGGTGTACGCCCACGTGCCGAACGTGTTCGGGACGGACGGCCGCAAGCTCTCGAAGCGGCACGGGGCGGTGTCCGTCGACGAGTTTCGCGAGGCCGGCTACCTGGCCGATGCGCTCGCGAACTTCCTGGCTCTCCTCGGGTGGAGCTACGACGACCGTACGACGGTCATGTCGCGCGAGGAGCTCGTCGAGCGCTTCGGCCTCGAGCGGGTGGGCTCGGCGCCGCCCACGTTCGACTACGCGAAGCTCGACTGGCTGAACGGCGTCTACCTCCGAGGGCTCTCGCCGGAGGCGTACGCGGACGCCCTCGTCGCCTTCCTGCGCGAGCGCGGGTACGGCTGGCCGGCGGAACGGATCCGCGAGGCGGCAACGCTGTGCCAGGAGAAGCTCGGCCGGCTCGGGGAGTTCCCGGGGTTCGCCGGCTTTCTCTTTGCCGACGTCGAGCCCGACGCCGCGCTGCTCGCGGGCTCTGCAGAGCTGATCGGCGAGGCCCGAGCGGCGCTCGCCGCGGTGGAGCCGTTCGTGTCGGACGGTATCGAGGTTGCGCTGCGCGGTCTCTGCGAGCGGCTCGGGATGAAGCCGCGCGAGGCGTTCCAGCCGGTCAGGATCGCCGTCACGGGCTCGAAGGTGTCGCCCGGCCTGTTCGAGTCGATGGAGCTGCTCGGACGCGACGAGACGCTCGCGCGGCTCGACCACGCGATCGCCTCGGCCGGCTGAGCGGCCGGCGGGCTCTCGGGCCCGGAACGGTACGCTCTCTCCGTGACGCATGCACGAACGACGATCGATGCGGTCGAGCGCGGGTTCTTCCGGCCGCTCCGGGAACCGCTCGGGATCACGGCGTTCGGCGTCAACGCGCTCGTCCTCCCGGCCGGCACGGAGTGGTTCCACCACTACCACGAGCGGCAGGACGAGCTGTACTTCGTGCACCGGGGACGGGCCGGGTTCCTCGTCGACGGGGAGACCTTCGAGCTCGGGCCCGGCGGCGTCGTGCACGTCGAGGCCACGACGCCGCGCCAGGTCTGGAATGCCGGCGACGACGAGCTCGTGCTGCTCATCCTCGGCGGTAAGGACGGGTACGTGGGGCGCGACGGGCAGCTCGTCGACGAGGGCGATCTCGAGCGGCGGAAGCGGGCCGCGGCCGGAGACGTCGAGGCCGTCCGGCGCCGCCCGGAGCGTCGCTCGTGACGGTGGACACGGCCCCGCTGTCCTACGACCGGATGCCGGTCCTCCTATAGTCCGCGCGCATGGCGGGACTCAACCGGGACGAGCGATCCTGGCTCCGTCGTGCCCGCGCCGGGTCGATCTCCGACCTCGAGGAGCTGTTCCGGGCCCACTGGCCGCGCGCCTACCGCGTCTCGTACCTCGTGCTGCTCGATCACGCCCTCGCCGAGGAGATCGTCCAGGAGGTGTTCCTCGCCGCCACGAGAACGCTCGACGGCTTCGACGGTGATCGGCCCTTCGCACCCTGGCTGCACCAGCTCGTCGCCTGCCGCTCGCTCGATGCTGCGCGCGGCGAGCTCGCCCGAGCACAGGTCTCCGGTGAGTCCTACGTCCCTCCCGGCGGCGCGCGTGCAGGGGCGCCGCCGCCCTACGCGGCTCCCGAGGCCCAGGCGCTCTTCGCCGGCATCGTCGCCCTGCCGCCGGAGCAGCGGGTGGTGCTCGTGCTCCGCCACCTGCTCGACTACTCGCCGGGCGAGATCGGCGAGCTGCTCGAGGCGCCCCGCTCGCTCGTCGGCTCGAGGCTCCGGCGCGGTCGCGACTCCCTGCGCGAGGCCCTGGCCGGCGCGCAGCTGAGCGAGAAGGACGTTCGCAACCTCCTGCTCCAGCAGCCGGTACCCAACGAGCACATCGCCGAGGAGCGCACGTGGGACGTCGTACGGGCGGCGTTCGTCGTCCGCGACCCGGTGCCGCGGAAGGTGCGCGTTCCCTGGAAGCCGATCATCGTGCTCGCGCTCGTCGGCGCGGGCGTCGCGATCGGGATGAGCTCGGCCGGATCGACGATCGCCGACCAGGTCAGAGACTGGCTCGGCACCGAGCAGACGGTCGGGACGGCGACCGAGCCGGACGCTGCCGCGCCGCTCGCGGTCCCCGGGGGAGGGTCTGTCCTTGCGGCGCCCTCGCCGGGGGTCTGGGCCGTGGAGGCGAACGGGACGCCGAGACGGATCGGCGACTACGACGGTGCCGCCTGGTCGCCGGCCGGCAAGGCGATCCTCGCCTGGGGCGACGGCTCGCTCGCCGCTCTCGACCAGGCGTTTCCGGGCGACGTGCGCTGGTCGCTCGAGGCCGCGGACATCCACGGCGCCCGGATGACGACGGACGGTGGGGTCGTCGCCTACGCGGCGGGGACGTCCGTCCGCGTCGTCGAGGGTGACGGCTCGGGCGACCGCGAGCTCGCCGCAGCCGCTGCCCCGACCGTCCCGGCCTGGCGGCCAGGCCCCGATCCGGTGCTGGCCTACGCCGATCCGGAGGGGCGCGTCGTCGTCGTCCGTCCCGGCGGCAAGGTGCTGTGGCGGACACCGAGGGCGCCGGTCCCGACCGTGCTCGAGTGGTCGTCCGACGGCAAGCACGTCCTCGCCGCGGCCGAGCATCGAATCGCCCTGTTCCGCACCCCGCGAAGGCTCGTCGCGAGTGTGAGCGTTCCCGTCACGACCGGAGCGGTCGTCGCGGCCGCCGTGCGTCCAGGGGCACTTGCGATCGCCTACGCGGCGTTCTCCGAGCAGACCGGCGTGACGACGCTGTCGCTACTCGACGGCAGGAAGGCCCGGGTGCTGCTCGCGGTACCCGGGCGCCTGGCCGGCCTGGCCTGGTCGCCCGACGGCGAGCGCCTGCTCGTCGGGTGGGAGCAGGGCGACCAGTGGCTCTACGTCCCGGTCGACGGAGCCGGCGAGGTCGAGGTCGAGGCCGGGATCACCCAGGCGTTCCGGTCGGACGGAGACGACGCTTCGTTCCCACGGGTCGTCGGCTGGTGCTGCAGCGCTCTCGCATCATCCGGGTGAACCACCGCAAGTTTCCCTCGCGATCCGGCATCTGATCCTGAGAGTGAGCCGGGGCGGCCGACGTTCGCCGCCTCCGGGCCGCCCCGGCGCTCCCTCCCCTCGGCGCTAAGGCCGTGACCGTCGGGCTTTGCCCGGCTCCTGCGCGGGTCGCAGCCGGCCGAGCCCGGCGGCTGACGGCCCGGCTCGGCCGGGCCGGACCCGCGATCACGGGCCCGGAGGGCCCGCACGGTCTCGCGCCGATCTGCGATGCTGCGTTCGTGGGCACGGTGATCCTCGTCGGCTGGGACGACCACGACGCCGCCAGGCGGGCGCTCGACCGTGCCATCGACGAGGCGAAGGCGACGGATGGCCGGTTGGTCGTCGCCGCCGTGCTCGAGATGCCGCTCGACCCGACGATCCCGCCGAACTTCGCAACGCTCGACGATCTGCCTGCGGGCCCGCTCGACCTCGCGATGCCGGCGGAGCTCGAGGCGAGCCTCGGGCATGCCCGCGACCGCATCGAGCAGGCGGGGGTCGAGGCGGACTACCTCTGGGCTGCGGGCGACCCGGCGGATGTGATCCTGCAGGCTGCGCGCGACCAGCAGGCCGACCTGATCGTGCTCGGCTCGCACCACCACGGCTTCCTGGGCCGCCTGCTCGGCGCTGACGTCGCTGGAGCGGTGAAGGAGCACGCCGGCTGCGACGTGATCGTCGCCGAGTAGCGACTACCCGGCGGCGGCAGCGCGGCAGAGCGCTTCGAGCGCCTCGGCGCTGCGGGCCCACACTGCGTGCTGCTCGACGAAGCGCCGGCCGGCGACCGCCAGGCGCCGCCGCTCGCCGTCGTCGCGCAGGAGCCGAGCCACCGCGGCCGCGATCGCCTCGGTGCCCTCCACGACGACGAGCGGGGCTGCCGTCCCATCGATCTCCATCCCGGCTGCCACGATGGGTGTCGTGACGACGGGGACTTCCATCGCCATCGCCTCGAGCACCTTGTTCTGCTGCCCGGACGCGAAGCGCATCGGGGCAACGAAGAGCGACGCCTGCTCGAGGTAGGGGCGGATGTCCTCGACGTAGCCGGTGATGGTCACACCCGGACGCGAGGCTCGGTCGAGCAGCGCCGGGCGCGGATCGCGACCGACGAGCACCGCCTCGGCCCCCGGCACACGCTCCCGTACGAGCGGGAGTACGCCGTCCGTGAGCACGATCGCAGCGTCCTCGTTCGGGCGGTAGTCCATGACGCCGCTGAACACGAGGCGCTGCCCGCCGGTGGGAGCGGCCGTCGTCCGGCGCCAGAGCTCGAGGTCGACGCCGTTCGGGATCACGGCGGCCCGGCTCGCAGGGCCCATGACCGCCTCACGGTCACGGGCCGAGATGAACGAGACCCACGGCGTGGCCCGCGCGAGCCCGCGCTCACGGTGCCTCACGAGCGCGGCGTAGGCGAGAAGCTCCGGGCGTCTCCGCAGCGGTGCGGTCGCCGCGTGCTTGCGGATCCGCATCGAGTCTGCGTCGCAGATGTCGGCAACGAGCGGCAGGCCGCCAATCCCCTTCCACACGGGGAGCAACGACCTGCCGTGCAGCACGGCGACGTCGAACGGCCGCTTCGCGTGAGCCAGCGCGAGCGTCTCGCGCATCCGCGCCATCCCGTCGAGGTAGGCGCGATGGCGCGCCCGCCGGCCGGACGCACGCCCGCCGGTCTCGAAGACCTCGACCTGCTCGACGAAGCTCGCCACGTCCTCCCGTACCTCAGTGGGCACGGGCACCTCGCTGAGGGCGAGGAGCGTCACCTCGTGCCCTGGCGCGAGCCCCCGCAGCAGGTGATATGCACGGGCCGACCCCCGCATGTCCGGGTGCTGGAACGCGAAGGTCAGGAAGACGATCCTCACCGGCGTGTCTCCGCTGAGGCTGCGTACGTCCGGGCGGCTCGCCGGGGTCGGGGCGCGAGAGCAGGCACGCGCGAAACGTAGCCCGCGCCGTGCGTTCGCCGCGGTCCTGAAGCCGTCGGGGTTCGCCGCCGATATAAACGAGGAGCGAGATGACCCCCCGTACTCCCGCAACGAACGGCGAGGCACCGGTCGCATCCGACGGCGCCCGGACGGGCCGTCCGGCAGTCCTCGTGGACGCCCCACCCGCCCTCGTCCTCGGCGCCGACATGACGGCGCTCGGCGTCGTACGCTGCCTCGGCCGGTCGGGCATCCGCGCGTACCTCGTCGGTCCCAGGGGAGACCTTGCGGCCGCGTCGCGCTTCGCGCACACGCTGCCGGACGCTCCGCCGGGCGCTCCGGCACCCGAGCAGCTTCCCGCCTTCCTGGATCGGCTCGCGCTCCCGCGCGGCGTGCTCGTACCGTGCAGCGACCCCTGGACGGAAGCCGTCGCCGGCCTTGCCGACGGAGCCTCCTGCCGGTTCTCCTCGTCCGTTCCGTCCCCGTCGATCCTCGGCGCGTTCATCGACAAGGCGACGTTCTCGGACCTCGCCGCGCGTTCGGGGGTTCCTCAGCCGCGCACGATCCGGGTCGAGCACGAGGACGATCTGCGCAGCGTTCCGGATACCGACCTGCCCGGCTACTTCCTCAAGCCCCGACGATCCGATCTCTTCAACCGGCGCTTCCGCCGCAAGGCGTTCCCGATCGCCGATCGGGCTGACGCCGAGCACCGGCTCGCACAGATGCGGGAGGCCGGGCTCGCGGCCGTGCTGCAGGAGTACGTCCCCGGGCCCGCCACGTCCCACTACTTCGTCGACGGGTTCGTCGATCGCCACGGCGTCGTCGCGGCCCGGTTCGCCCGGCGGCGGTTGCGGATGTACCCGGTCGACTTCGGGAACTCGAGCATCATGGTGAGCGTCCCGCTCGCCGAGGCCTCGCAGGCGGTTGCCGATCTCGAGCGGTTCCTTGCGGACGTCGGCTACCGGGGGATCTTCAGCGCCGAGTTCAAGCGCGACGAGCGGGACGGGGTGCTGCGAATCATCGAGATCAACACTCGCGCCTGGTGGTACGTCGAGTTCGCCGCGCTCTGCGGCGTCGACGTGTGCGGCCTCGCCTACCGGGACGCGCTCGGGCTCCCGGTCGAGCCGATCACCGGATACCGCACCGGGGAGCGATTCGTCTTTCTCGGGAAGGACGTCCGTGCACTTCGCGCGCTCCGGCAGGAGCAGGCGCTCGGGCTCGGGACCTGGCTTCGATCGGTTGTGGGCGCCCGGCCAGCGATCCTGCGGTGGGACGATCCGGCCCCGGCGCTCGCGCGGGCCGTTTCGCAGGTTCGGCGCGTCGCGGCCGGCGGCCGCGCGTGACGCGCCGGCTCTCCGGACCCCGGCTCGTCTGTGCACAGCTCGACGCGCTCGGCGTCCGTGTGGTGTTCGGATTGCCCGGGACGCAGAACGTCGCGCTGTTCTCCGCCCTGCGCGAGTCGCGCCTGCACACCGTCGTTGCCACGAGCGAGCTCGCGGCCGGGATGATGGCGTGCGGCTACGCCCGGACATCCGGTACTCCCGGAGTGCTCATGACGATCCCCGGCCCCGGCTTTGCCTACGCGCTGCCGGCGCTCGCCGAGGCGAGGCACGATTCGGTGCCGCTCGTGCTCGTCACCTCGACGCCCGCCGAGGGACCGGGGTCGGCATTCCGGCTGCAGGCGGTCGACCAGGCCGCGATGGCCGGTCCCGTCTGCAAGGCGACCCTGCGGGCGACGGCCGCGGGCGAGCTCGCGCCGGCCGTTCGCGAGGCCGTGACGGTCGCCGTGCGGGGCGAGCCCGGCCCCGTGCTGCTCGAGCTCGGCCCGGAGGCGCTCGCCGGCTTCGCGGCGGTGCCGGTCGCGGTGAGCGCCGGGGAGCCGGAGGCGCCGCAGGAGGAGCTCGTGCGCCGGCTCGTTCGCGAGCTCGGGAGCGCCGACAGGATCCTGCTCTACGTGGGGCAGGGAGCAGCCGGAGCGCCCGGGGCGCTGGCGAGCTTCGCCGAGCGCCTGGGAGCGCCCGTGGTCGCGACGACCTCCGCCCGAGGAGTCCTGCCGGAAGACCATCCGCTGTCTCTCCCCTTCGATCCCGTCGGGGGTGGAATCGAGGAGCTGAACGCGCTCGTGGCGCGATGCGACCTCGTGCTCGTGCTCGGATGCAAGCTCGCCCACAACGGCTCGGCCGGATTCCGGCTGCGGCTCCCGGAGGAGAGACTCGTGCATATCGATGCCGACAGGGCGGTGCCGGGCGCAAACTACCCGGCGCGCCTCACGGGCGTCTGCGACGTGCCGGCGCTGCTCACGGCCCTGGCGGCCTCGTCTCTGCAGCCGCGACGCGGCTGGCCGGACGGGGAGCTCGCCCGGGCTCGGTCGGCGCTCGTGGCGGCGCGGCCGGGCGGAGCGCCGGAGCCGCGGTTTCCCGACCTCGTCCCCGACGACACCGCGAGCTTCTTTGGGGCGCTGCGACGCTGCCTCCCGCGTGATGCCGTCGTCGCGACCGATTCGGGCCTGCACCAGTATCTCGTGCGCCGGCACCTCCCGGTGCTCTCGCCGCGCGGGCTGCTGACCCCGACCGACTTCCAGGCGATGGGGTTCGGGCTGCCGGCGGCCGTGGGTGCCGCTCTCGCGGCTCCGGAGCGGCGCGTGGTGGCGATCGTCGGTGACGGGGGCCTCGCGGTCGCGCCGCTCGAACTTGCGACCGCGGCCCGCGAGGGGATCCGACTCACCGTCGTCGTGCTCGCGGACGGGCGCTACGGGCTGATCCGTCGCGAGCAGCTTGGACGGGCAGCGTTCGCGTTCGGCACGGATCTACCAGCCGTCGACCTCGAAGCGATCGCCCGGGCTGCCGGGGTCGGGTACGTGCGCCTCGTGGGCGAGCTCGAGCCCTCGCTCGCCCGGGCGCTCGAGGCGCCCGGCGTGACGCTCGTGGAGGCGCGAATCGACGACGGGCATGCCGTCCGCCGGGCCCGGCGCAGAGGCGCTGCCCGCGGGCTGCGAGACGCAGCGCTCCGGTGCGCTCGCCGCCGTCCGTAACGCTGAGCTGGATGTAGGGGCCGGACCTGTCCGGCCCGCAACCTGCCCGTTCCCGCTGCGCGCACCGTCTCGGGCGGGATGAGATCCCGCCCCTACAGCGCCCGTGCGTTTCGGGCGCAACGTTGTGAGAGGCCACACTGGACGCTGCTACCTGGACGCGCGGCGGCTGACCGCGACCGCCAGCCCTGCGAGCGCGACGATCATCCACGCGGCGAGGTAGAGGAACGCGGCGCGGGGCGAGGCGAGGCTCCAAACGAGCCCGGCGACCGCGCTTGCGGCAAGGTTGCCGACGCTCTGCATGGCGGCCAGGAGCCCGAACGCCGACCCGCGGAGCTCGCCGGGCGCGAACGACGCAACGGCGGCGTGCTCAGCGGTTTCGACGCAGCCGATCGCGATCCCGGCGATCACGAACGCGACGCCGAGCAGGAGGATGCTGGGCCCGGCGACCGCGAAGGCGAGATAGGCGGCGAGGAACAACAGGACGCCGAGCCCGAATACCCGCCGCTTTCCGAACGTGTCGCCGACATGGCCCGCCGGGATGCTCGCCAGCGTGGCGGCGACGTTGTAGCCGACGTAGAGGGCGACGGCGATCCTGGTGGAGCTCTCCGTCCCGTGCTGGGGCTCGAGGAGCTCGCTCGTGCGGAGGATCAGCAGGGTCGCGGTGACGTTACCGATCTCGAAGGCGGACACGGCGACGAGGAGGCGCCCGAGATCGCCGCGCAGCACCGGCCGGACGCGTAACCGGATCGGTTGGCGTTCGCGTCGCGTCTCCTGCGGGATGGCCCGGATCGCGTAGACGACCGCGACCGCAGCGAGGGCGCCGGGAATGATCGAGATCAGGATCGCCGATCGCACCCCCACGAGCGCCAGCAGCCCGAGCGCGAGCAGCGGGCCGAATACCGCCCCGAGGTTGTCCATCGCACGCTCGAAGCCGTAGGCCCGCCCGTATGCATGCGCGGGTACCGCGTCGGCGAGCAACGCGTTCCGGGCCGGCACACGCAGGCCCCGAGCGGTCCAGGCACCGGCGCGGAGGATGCCGACCTGCCAGGCCGTGGTGGCGACCCCGATCAGCCCGGAGAGAACCGCCGTGGCCGCGTAGCCTCCGACGGCCGTGGCGCGACGCCGGTGGGGGTCATCGGCGAGCGCACCACCCGCAAGGCGGGCCGCTCCAGCGAGGCCATCCGAGATGCCTTCGATCAGACCGAGAGCGCTGGCAGGGGCACCGAGTGTCGCCGTCAGGAAGCTCGGTAGAAGAGCGGTCGGGACCTCGTGACCGAGGTCGGAGAGAAGGCTTGCGGTACCGATCCCTCGCACACCCGGCGTGAGCCAGGTGGTGGGAGCGTGTGCTTCCGTCGCGCCGACCGCCTGGTTGCGACCACTCACCGCGGGCGATGGTATGCATCGGCGCTACGCCGTGTACCCGAAGCACGCC
>JAXLSU010000011.1:0-138799 GCA_046330455.1 Gaiellales bacterium | reverse complement strand
CTCCCGGGCAGGTGCTATAAGCGTGTAGCGGCCGGGCGCCGCCCGCGCATGACCTGGCAACTGTCCCTCACCGGCCTGCTGATCGGCATTCTCGTCGGGATCACGGGCATGGGCGGGGGCTCGCTGATGACGCCGGTGCTCGTGCTCTTCCTCGGGTTCAGCCCGACGGCCGCGATCGGCACGGACATCCTGCACGGGGCGATCTTCAAGTCGGTCGGCGCCTGGCGCCAGCGAACGCTCGGGAACGTGAAGGCACGGCTGTCCGGGTGGATGCTGCTCGGGAGCGCCCCGATGTCGCTCGTCGGCGTCGCTCTCGCCACCTGGCTCGCGCGGAGCTACGGCGACGGGGTCGAGTCGATCGGCGGGCGGGTGCTCGGGATCGCGCTCCTCGTCGGCGGCTGCGGCCTCCTGCTCAAGACGTTCCTCTTCCGCGGCCAGGTCGAGCGCGTCGACAACATCGCGCTGACCCGGCGCGACAGGATCGTCGCCTTCTCGATCGGCTTCTTCGGCGGCTTCATCGTCGGTCTGACCTCGGTCGGCAGCGGCGTGTTCTTCGGGCTGACGCTGCTCCTGGCTTTCCCGCTCAAGTCCGCGAAGGTCGTCGGGACGGACATCTTCCACGCGGCGGCGCTGCTCTGGGTCGCCGGACTCGGGCACTTCGCGGCCGGGAACGTCGACCTCGGTGCGGTCGGCTGGCTCCTGATCGGCTCGATCCCCGGGGTGCTGATCGGCAGTCAGTTCACCGTCCGCATGCCCGAGCCGATCCTGCGGGGCGTGCTCGCGGCAACGCTGACGGTGGCCGGGCTGAAGATGCTCGAGGTGCCCGGAGCGAACGCGATCGTCGTCGCGTTCCTGGCCGCCGGCGTGGTCGCTGTCGCGGTGTTCGGCATCCGGGCGCTCGCCCGCCGCCGGGCGCCGATGCCGGGAAATCCTCCGGCCGGCTAGCTCAGAGCCCGACCCCGCGCCACGCGGTGTGCTCGCTCGCGCGGAAGTCATCGGGGTTCGTCCCGAGCGCCTCCGCGAGCTCGAGCGCGATCCGTTGCACCGCGACGGTGAGCGGGAACACCGAGAGCTGCTCCCCGAGCTCGCGGGCCACGACCTCGTGCACGGTGGCACCGGCCACCCTCGCCGCCGCCGCGACCGCCTGGACGCGCTCGGCGCCCGGCCCGCCGCCGTCGAGCGTGACGAGGGTGTCGCGCCCGTCGAGCGCGACGGCCGGGCCGTGAAGGAGCTGCTCGGCGGACAGGCCCTCGGCTGCGACCCAGCACGTCTCGCGGGCCTTCAACGCCCCCTCGGCCGCCGTCCACTGGTTCGGGCCGGCTCCGGTCAGCTCGAGGAGCCGCGCCGGCGGGCGAACGTCCGGCCCGGGCCCGTCGAGCGCCGTCGCGACGGCTCCGGGCACGGCGTCGAGGGGCCCGAGCTCGGCGCCGAGGACGGTCGCCAGCTGCGCCATGCGGAGCAGTGCGCCGAGGTGGCTCGCCGTGAAGGCCGCGGAGCGCTCCTGCTCCGTCGTCTCGACGTCGACGTCGGGGGAGCCGATGCCGCCCACCACGACGCAGGTCGTTCCCGCAGCCCGTGCTGCGGCCCCGACCTCGCTCGTGTAGCGCTTGCTGTTGCGATGGCTGAGGACGACGACGGCGTCGTCCGGCCCTGCGCCCGTGCCGTAGAGCGCGGCGTCCATCCCCTGGACCGGCCGCGCGTCCACGCCGGCCGCGCGCAGGAACCAGCAGGCGTGGTTCGCCGCATGCCAGCTCGTCCCGGTTCCGACGACGACGAGTCGCTTCCCGGCCAGGCGCGCGGCGACACGCTCGACGGGATCCGGGTCGGCGAGCACCTTCCGCAGATCCTCAGGCTGGCGCCACATCGTCTCGCGCATCGCGCTGCTCACGGCTCTCCTCTCCGGCCTGCCTGCCACGCCTCGTACTCGGCGCGGCGGCTCTCGGCCAACGGGTACAGGTCGCGGATGCTCTCGCCGGCACGCACCCGCTCCATCGCGAACTCCTCGACCAACTCCTGCTCGAGGGCGTCGTGGGCGACCTCCTCGGCCACCTGGGCCGGGACGACGACGACGCCCTCGGCATCGCCGATGATCAGATCGCCGGGGAGGACGAGCACGCCGCCGCACCCGATCGGAACGTTCAGCTCGAGGGGGTGGTGGGCGATCGACGAGAGGCTCGCGTGCGGCGCCCGGAAGTAGACGGGCAGGTCGATCCCGGTGAAGCCCGGGCTGTCGCGGAGGCATCCGTCGGTCACGACCCCCGCTGCACCGCGCGCGGCGATCCGTGTCGCGAGGATGTCGCCGAGCGTCGCCGCGCCGAGCTCGCCCCGTCCGTCGACGACGAGGACGTCGCCCGGGCCGACCGACTCGACCGCGAGCCGCTGGACGTTCGTCTCGTTGTCGAACGCGACCCGGATCCCGATGTCCTCCCTGGCCGGGACGTACCGGAGCGTGAACGCGTAGCCGACGAGCCGCAGGTCTGGTCTCGTCGGTCGCAGGCCCGCGATGAACGTGCTCCGGAACCCGCGACGCAGGAGCTGGGCCGTGAGCGTCGCGCAGGAGACACGCCCGAGCGCATCGAGGGCGGCAGGGGTGAGCGAGACGGGGCTCGGCACGAGAGGCAGTCTGCCGGATCGGGCGAGGCCCCGGCAGTGGGAGTGGTCCGGGGAGCGGGCAGTCGCAGCTGCGCCCGGGCTCAGCGCCGAAGCTCCTCGATGAGCGCCTGGGCGGCGCGCCGGCCGGACGCCATGGCGCCGCCGAGGGAGCCGGTGTCGCGGTGGTCGCCGCAGACGTACACGCCCGGGGCGAGTCGCACGGCCCGGTCGGCCGGGTCGAGCGCCGGCGGGTCGAGCGCCGGGAATGCATGTGGGAGTCGCTCGGTCCGCAGATGTCGCCAGGAGCCGACCGGGGTGCCGAACCATCCGGCCAGCTGCTCGCGGACGGACGTCTCGAGCGCCGCATCGTCCTGCGCCACCACGCCGGGCACCGTGGCCGACACGAGCGTCACTCCCGGCGGTGCGTACGTCGGGGCGATCGAGCTCACCACGCAGACGCTCACGGCCGGGCCGTTCCCGTCACCGTCGAGCAGCAGGACCGGCCCAACCTCGACGGGGTCGGCGTCGGCGGCGAAGGAGAGGTACGCCGCGCCTCTCGAGGCCGGGGCGATCACCTGGGGAAGCAGGGTCGCTGCCGCCGGCCCGTCGGTCGCGACGACGACCGCCTGGGCCTCGACCCGTTCGCCCGAGCTCAGGGTCACCGAGCCGGCATCGACCCCGGCGACCCGAGCACCGAGCCGGATCGTCCCGTCCGGAAGCGCGGCCGCGAGCTGATCGGGGATCGCCTGCATGCCCTCCGCGGGCAGCGCCGCCGGCCCGAGCCAGAGCATCCGCAGCGTGAGCTCGAGCATCCGGCTCGAGGTCGAGAGCGACGTGTCGAGGAGGAGGCTCCCGAGGAAGGGTCGGAAGAAGCGGTCGATCGCCCGCTCCGACAGCCCGCTCCCGCGCAGCAGCTCGAGCGAGGTCTGTTCACGGCGGGAGAGCACGGCCTCGGGCGACCCCTGGCGCACGCGGGTTCGGAGGCGAGCGAGCGGCCGGTAGTCACGGCGCCCGACGACCGAGCCGCGTGCCGACCGGAGCGCGTCGAGCGGGCGCCTGTACGGGTCGGCAACGCGCTGGAAGCGGCCGTCTGCTCGCACGAGCGCGCCCGGGTAGAGCTCGTGCAGGTCGAGCGCCTCGTAGTCGAGCCAGCGCTGCGCCTCCGGATAGCCGGTGAGCAGCACCTGGAAGCCACGATCGAGCAGGAACCCGTCGACCCGGTCGGTCCGGACCCGGCCGCCGACACCGTCCGAGGCCTCGAGCACGGCGACGTCGAGACCCTCCTCGTGCAGCCGGCGCGCACACGTGAGACCCGCGACGCCCGCGCCGACGATGACGGCGGCGAGCGGAGCCTCGCTCACCGGCTAGAAGTTCTTCTTCGGAGGCTTCGTGCCCCAGCTCGAGCCGACGCGGTGCCAGTTGACGCTGCTCGGCTTCCACTCGGTCGCGAAGGACGACCAGAGCCGTTCGACCTTCGCCGAGCTGCACGCGGGGCAGGTCGGGACGGGCGCGGTCGAGGCCGCGAGGTACTCCTCGAACTGCTGCTCACAGTCCCCGCAGCGGTACTCGTAGATCGGCATCGCTCCGGGAGTGTACTGAGATAGGCTCTGGCGACGATGCCGTACGAGGTCCCCTCGCTGGAGCTGCTCCGCGAGCAGGCAGCCGCCCTGGGCGTGCAGCCGACCGACGACGACCTCGAGCGTGTCCAGGCGTTTCTGACCGTCCTCTTCCCCCAGTTCGAGCAGCTCGAAGCGCTCGTGCCGCAGGAGACCGTGCCGGCCGGGCTCTACCTCCCGCTCGCCTGATGGGCGCGGCCGACCTCGCCCGGCGGCTGCGCGCGCGCCAGCTGTCCCCGCGCGAGGCCGTCCAGGACTACCTCGACCGGATCGAGGCGCTCGACCCCGCCCTGAACTCGTACGTGACGGTGCTGGGAGACGAGGCGCTCGCACGGGCCGATGCGCTCGAGCGCTCCGGCCCACCCGGGGCCGACTCCCCGCTCTGGGGAGTCCCGATCGCGCTCAAGGACGTCATCGACGTCGCCGGCGTGCCGACCACGGCGGGCTCCCGGGTGCTCGGGCGCGAGAACGTACCCCGGGCCGACGCGGACGTCGTCGAGCGACTCCACGCCGCGGGCGCGGTGATCGTCGGGAAGCTGAACACCCACGAGTTCGCGTACGGGGCGATGACGACGAGCCCGTTCCCCGGTCCCGCCCACAACCCCTGGGATCTCGATCGGATCTGCGGCGGCTCGAGCGGGGGCAGCGGCGCCTGTGCTGTCGCCGACCTCGCCGCCGGAACGCTCGGGACGGACACCGCCGGCTCGATCCGGATTCCCTCGTGCTTCAACGGGGTCACCGGCGTGCGTCCGAGCTGGGGGCGCGTGTCGAACCGGGGCGTCGTTCCCGTCGCCTGGCTGTTCGACACGGTCGGCCCGATCGCCCGCTCGGCCGAGGACTGCGCGCTCATCCTCCAAGTGATCGCCGGCCACGATCCGGGCGATCCGACGACCGAGGCCGCGCCGGTGCCGGCCTATGTCGACGAGCTCGGGCGCGGCGTTGCCGGGCTGCGCATCGGCGTCGTCCGGGCCCTCTTCGAGTCGGAGCTCCTCGATCCGCGGATCGGGGTAGCGCTCGAGGGTGCGCTCGCCGAGCTCCGGTCGGCCGGGGCGGTGCTGGTCGATGTCGCGATCGACGGGCTCGAGCACTTCGGCGCGATCCAGCAGGCCATGCAGTTCGTGGAGGCCGCGACCGTGCACCGGGAGTGGCTCAGGGAGCGCCTGCCCGACTACGGCGAGGACGTCCGCGCGCGTCTGCTCACCGGCCTCTTTCTTCCTCCGACCGCGTACGTCCTCGGGCAGCGGGGGCGGCGTCTCGCCCACGAGGCGTTCCGGCGCACCATGGACGGCGTCGACCTGCTCGCCGCCCCGACGCTGCCCGTGCTCCCGCCGAGGATCGGCGAGGACACCGTCGAGCTCGGCGGCGGCGAGCGAATCCTCTACCGGCTCACGCTCATCCCGTACAACTCGCCGTGGAGCTGCGTCGGTGCGCCCGTCGTCTCGGTTCCGGCCGGGTTCGTCGCCGGGCTGCCGGTCGGCCTGGCGCTCGTCGGGCCCCGCTTCGGCGAGTCCGTTGCCCTTCGTGCCGCCCATGCCTACCAGCAGCTGACCGACTGGCACGAGCGGCGCCCCGCGCTCGCGACGTCCGGAGCGGCCGCCTGATGCGCGCGCTCGTCGTGACCGCTCTCGGCTCGCCGCCGGAGCTACGTGACGCCGCCGAGCCGGCGCCGGCCGAGGGCGAGGCGCTCGTCGAGGTCGTGGCCGCCGCGATCAACCCGGTCGACCTCTCGGTCGCGTCCGGGAGCTTCTTCGCCGGAGCACCGCGCGTCCCCTACGTTGCCGGAGCGGAGGCCGTGGGCAGGATCGTGTCGGGCGCTCGCTTCGAGCCGGGAACGCTCGTGTGGACGGGAATGCAGGGTCTCGGCGTTCGCCGTGACGGGACGTTCGCAGAGCTCGTCGCCGCCCGCGAGGATGGCCTCGTCGCCGTGCCCGAGGGCGCGGATCCTGCGCTGGCGGCTGCCCTCGGGATCGCCGGCGTGGCGGCGTGGCTTCCGCTCGACTGG
Source organism: Gaiellales bacterium (assembly GCA_046330455.1). Classification (GTDB taxonomy): domain Bacteria; phylum Actinomycetota; class Thermoleophilia; order Gaiellales; family Gaiellaceae; genus CAVQXR01. The sequence goes on along the minus strand of JAXLSU010000011.1, from coordinate 132,589 downwards.
CGCGGCCAGGTCGGGGCGGGCGAGACGGTGCTCGTGCTCGGTGCGACGGGCACGCTCGGCCTCGTCGCCGTCCAGGCGGCCCGCCTCCTCGGGGCGGGCCGCGTCGTGGCGGCCGGTCGCCGCGCGGACGGTCTCGCGCGCGCAATCGGTGCCGGGGCCGACGCGGCGGTCAGGCTCGGGGCGCACGAGGATCTCGCCGGGGCGCTGCGCGAGGCGTGCGGCGGCGAGGGTCCGACGCTCGTCATCGACCCGCTCTGGGGTGAGCCCGTCGTCGCCGCGATGAAGGCGGCCGCTCCGGGCGCGCGGATCGTCCAGATCGGGCAGGCGGCGGGCGCGGAGGCGGCGATCCCGTCGGGTCTCGTCCGCGGGAAGGCGCTCGACCTGCTCGGGTACACGAACCTGCGCGTCCCGCACGACGTGCTCGCCGAGGGCTACCGGACACTCGTCGAGCATGCGGCGGCGGGGCGTCTCCGGCTCGAGCTCGAGCGCGTGCCGCTCGAGCGAGGGGTGGAGGCCTGGCAGCGCCAGGCCGCGGGCGCCGCGACGAAGCTCGTGCTCGTCCTGTAGACGTGACGGCCGCAGGTGGGCCGTCGGCGACGCGGCGGGCGACGATCGGAGGCTGTGCCGTGGGGCTCGGCGCCGGGTGGACGATCGCGAACGTCGGCGCGATCGCCGATTCGATGGCCGTCGACTACGGTGTGGCGCTCGCGACGGTCGGGCTGTTCACGACCGCGCTGTTCGTCGTCCACGCCACGATGCAGGTTCCGGCGGGCAAGCTCGTCGACCGGCTCGGAGCGCGTCGCGGGGCGTTCATCGGGCTGACGGTGATGGCGATCCCGAACGCCCTGGCGTTGATCGCCCCCGATCCGGCGCTCGCGATCTCGATGCGCGCGGTGAGCGGGATCGGCTCCGCGCTCTGCTTCGTCTCGGGGATCGAGTACGTACGCTCCCACGGCGGCTCGCCGTTCGCGCAGGGGATCTTCGGCGGGGTCGCGCTCTCGGCCGGCGGGTTCGCCCTCGCGATCGTCCCCCAGCTCGACGACTGGCTCGCCTGGCGAGCTGCCTACATGTCGATGCTCGTGGTGCTGCTGCTCGCGTTCGCCGTGCTCCTCGTCGGTCCGTCCGACGCGACCAGGTCCCGGCCCGTCTCGCGTGCGAGCGGCGACGGCCCGTCCGTGCTCCGCGACGGGCGGCTGTACCGCCTCTGCGTCGTCTACATGGCGTCGTTCGGGCTCGCCGTCGTCCTCAGCAACTGGGTCGTGTCGCTGCTCACGCGGGCCGGCGGCTACGAGCAGGGAACGGCGGGCCTCGTCGGCTCGCTGATCCTCGCCGGCGGGATCGTGAGCCGGCCCCTCGGCGGCTGGCTCGCCCGTCGCTATCCGGCTCGACTTCGACCGATTCTCGGGACGAGCTTCGCGCTCAGCGCCCTCGGCACGGGGCTGCTCGCGCTCGCGGGCACGGTCGGCGTGTCGCTCGTCGGCGCGCTCGTGCTCGGCCTCGCCTCGGGCATCCCGTTCGCCGCGGCGTTCACGGTCGCGGCCCGGATCAGGCCGGATGCGCCCGCCGTCGCGATCGCGGTCGTGAACATGTCGGCGAACCTCGTGATCGTGGCGGGCACGCCCCTCGTCGGCCTCTCGTTCTCGCTGCCGAGCGACGGTCAGCTCGGGTTCGCAGTCGCGGTCGGGCTCTGGCTCGCCGCGCTCGCGGCGCTCCCGGCGATCCGCGAGCTCAGCCTGCCGCAGGCCGCCGCCTCGACCCGGGCCCGCTGACGGTTCCCTGTTGTCTCACGGCCGTCAGGGCGAGTAGGCTTCTGCCGTTCGCGATCCAGCGGTCGGCGAGAGAACCACGTGCGCAAGGGCCTGATACTCCAGCTGCTCGGGCTGTCCGTCGTCATCGGCGCGATCTCGTTCGCCATCGCGTTCTGGATCGACTGGCTGCCCGAGTCCGGGGCCCGGGAGGCCGACCGGATCCACGACCTCTACGTCCTCGTCTCGATCATCTGCCTCGTCATCTTCGCGATCGTCGCGGCGGTCTCGGTGTACGCGTTCATCAAGTTCAGGGTGCCCGACGACGACGAGGAGGACGGGAAGCCGATCCACGGCAACACGCGGCTCGAGATCGTGTGGACGGCGATCCCGACGGCGCTCGTGATCGTGATCGCCGTGTTCAGCGCGGTCGTGCTCGTGAAGAACGAGGCCAACGCCGAGGGGCGCCCGGTGATCAACGTGAAGGGCTGGCAGTTCGCCTGGGAGTTCCGGTACCCCGAGCTCGGGGACGCCTACGTGGGAGAGCTCCACGTGCCCGTCGGCACGCCGATCGAGCTGCGGCTCGAGTCGCCGGACGTGATCCACTCGTTCTGGGTGCCCGAGTGGTCGATCAAGCAGGACGTGGTCCCCGGCACCGTCCAGCACGTCCTGATCACGCCCACGAAGGTCGGTGAGTTCCCGATCGTCTGCACCGAGCTCTGCGGGCTCGGGCACTCGACGATGCGCAGCAAGGTGATCGTCCAGACGCCGGACGAGTACAAGGCGTGGCTCGCCGAGCAGAAGGCGGGGGGCAAAGGCGATACGGGTACGACGGACACGGGCGCCAGCACGGACACGGGCGCTAGCGCTGCGGCGGCCGGCCCCGATAAGGTGATCGGGAGCAACGGGTAGGGGGACGATGGCGACCGTTCTGGAGCACGGGCACGTCGAGCATCACGAGGCTCCGCCGAAGGCGCCGCCGCGCGGTCTGAGGCGGCTCACGAAGCCGGGCTGGCTGCGCGCGGCCTGGGTCACGTCCCTCACGTTCGGCGTCGTCACCGGCCTCGTCTGCCTGTTCCGCTGGCTCGGTCGCGACACGTTCGCGTCGGAGCCCGTGTGGGATCTCGCGGTGCTGCTGACGTTCTGGACGATCTTCGTCCCGCTCGGCTTCCTCGCCGGCATGGGCGCCTTCGACTACTGGGCCTACTGGATCTCGGGCCGGAAGACCCGTCCGGAGGATCATTCGTCGCACGGCGCGGACTCCTGGAAGGACTACCTTCGCGTCAACACCGACCACAAGGTGATCGGCGTCCAGTACGTGGCGACGACGTTCGTGTTCTTCGGCATCGCCGGCCTGATGGCACTGTTCATGCGCGCCGAGCTCGCGCAACCGGGGATGCAGTTCGTCGACACACAGGCGTTCAACAGCCTGTTCTCGGTCCACGCGGGGCTGATGATCTTCCTCTTCATCGTCCCGGTCTTTGCCGGGTTCGGCAACTACGTGATCCCGCTCATGATCGGTGCGCCGGACATGGCGTTCCCGCGTCTGAACGCCGTCTCGTTCTGGCTTCTCCCGATCGCCGGCTCGATCATGCTCGCCGGCTTCCTGCTGCCGGGAGGGGACTATGCGGCCGGCTGGACGAACTACCCGCCGCTGTCCCAGGTCAACCCGGTCGGGAACCTGATGTTCCAGATGGGCGTGCAGTGGGCCGGCGCCTCCTCGATCCTGACCGCGCTCAACTTCCTCGTCACGATCATCACGATGCGAGCGCCGGGCATGACGTTCTGGCGGATGCCGCTGCTCGTCTGGGCGAACTTCACGACCTCGCTGCTCGTCGTGCTCGCGACGCCGTTCATCGCCGGCTCGCAGTTCATGCTCATGCTCGACCGGGTCCTGCACGCGAACTTCTTCGACCCGGCCGGTGGTGGCTACGTGGTCGGCTACCAGCACATCTTCTGGTTCTACTCACACCCGGCCGTCTACATCATGATCCTGCCCGGCTTCGGGATCATCTCGGAGGTCATAGCGGCCTTTGCCCGCAAACCGGTGTTCGGGTACCGGCTGATGGCGATGTCGCTCGTCGGCATCCTGATCCTCGGCTTCTCCGTGTGGGCGCACCACATGTTCGTGGCCGGAATGGCGCCCTGGCTGCGGATCCCGATGATGGTGACGACGCTCCTGATCGCGGTTCCGACCGGCATCAAGATCTTCAGCTGGCTGGCGACGCTCTGGGAGGGGCGGATCAAGTTCAAGACACCCATGCTCTGGGCGGTCGGGTTCATCTCGATGTTCGTGATCGGCGGCCTGTCGGGCATCTACCTCGGCTCGGTCACGATCGATCAGCATGCGAGCGACACGTACTTCGTCGTGGCGCACATCCACTACGTGCTGTTCGGCGGCTCCGTGTTCACGATCTTCGCCGGCGCGTACTTCTGGTTCCCGAAGATGACCGGGAAGATGTACAACGAGACGCTCGGGAAGCTGCACTTCTTCCTCACGTTCGTGGGCTTCAACCTCACCTTCTTCCCGCAGCACTACATCGGGCTGCGCGGGATGCCGCGCCGGGTCGCCGACTACGACCCGGTGTTCGGCGACTGGAACATGGTCAGCACGATCGGGAGCTTCATCCTCGGCTTCGCGACCCTCGTCTTCTTCTACAACTTCATCGTGAGCTGGCGGCGCGGCGAGCCGGCACCGTCCAATCCGTGGCGGGCGCTCACGATCGAATGGCTCGTGCCCTCGCCGCCGCCCAAGTTCAACTTCGACCGGCTCCCGACCGTGATCGGCGGTCCCTACGAGTACGGGATCCCCGGGGCGCGGCATGCGATCTTCCCCGAGGAGGGAGCGGCGGTTCCCGAGCCGCAACGGGTCGGGGCGCACCACTGATGAGCGCCGTTGCCGACGTGCACGCCCACGGGCACGGCGACCATCCGCCCGAGGCGCACTACAGCTCGCGGGCCCACCCGCTCATGGTGGGCATCTACCTGTTCCTCGCGTCCGAGGCGATGCTCTTCGGCTCGTTCTTCGCTGCCTACTTCTTCGCTCGTGTCGACGGCGAGCATGGCGCTACGTGGCCGCCCGAGGGCTACCACCTTCCCGTCTACCTCGCGCTCGTCAACACGATCATCCTCGTCAGCTCGAGCTTCACGGTGCACTGGGCGACCACGGCGATCCGCAAGGACGATCGCGCGGGGCTGATCGGCGGTCTCGGGCTGACCTTCCTGCTCGGACTCACGTTCATCGTCATCCAGGGCCTCGAGTACACGAGGCTCGGCTGGTCTCTGAAGGACAACGCGTTCGCGACGACGTTCTTCGGCCTGACCGGCCTGCACGGCCTCCACGTCTTCGTCGGCCTGAACCTGCTCCTGTACGCATTCATCCGCTCGGTGCGTGGCCACTACTCGTCGCAGCATTTCCACGGCGTCGAGATCCCCGCGATCTACTGGCACTTCGTCGACGTGATGTGGATCGTCGTCTACGTCACGGTCTACGTGATCTGAGCGGCGTGGGCGCGCCCCGGCACGTCACGGCGGCCGGAACGGAGACGGATCGACGCCCGGGAGCCAGGGCGTGCCGACGATCACGGCGTGGAGCCAGCGATGGGGGACCCGGCCGCTGAGCAGATCCGCAAGCAGCTCTTCCCGGAGCTCGCGGCGCGCCCGTCGCAGCTCGTCCAGGTAGCGATGCTCGAGCAGAGCCCGGCGAACCGACGGGTAGCTCGGCCGGCGGGCCCCGAGCCGGGCGGCGATCGGGGCGAGCCGCCGCCACGCCTCGGCGTGGGGAAGGTCGGTCATCGCTCCGAGCGTATGCACGAGTCGCACATCGACGTACCCCCGGAACGCCACACCCCGAGGATGCCGACTCCGGGCGCGCACCTCCGTCACGAGGGTGCCCCGATTGCTCCGAGACTGCCACGCAAGTGTCCTTGTGTTTCATGCCACGACGCTCTGTTGCCGCGGCCGGCCCGGTCGCGACGTGTGAGATGAAACACAAGCGGGGCTCTCGACGGAGGACAGGGGCCGAGCGCGGGCGGTGGAGAACGGGAGCCGATTCCGGGAGACGGGAACCGGGCCCGGGCGGAGGACAGGATTTCGAGCCAAGGCGGAGGGCGGGAGCTGAGGCGCGACGGAGGGCGGGACGCGAGGCTCGGCGGAGGACGGGAGCCGATTCCGGGGGACGGGAGCTGAGCCCGGGCGGAGGACGGGATTCCGGGCCTGGGCGGAGGAAGGGACAGAACCCCGGGGGAGGACGCGAGCCGAGCCAGGGTGGGGTTAGTGGACGGTGTCCTGGTCTCGCGGCCGCTGGTGCTACCGTCTGAGGGAGGACCGATGCGGAACCCGATCCGCAGCGAGACCGATGCGTTCCGGTTCACCATGCTCGCGGTGGGCCTCGGCGTCGTTGTCGCCGTCGCCGGGATTCTCGGCGGCGGCTGGGTGGCCCTGGGCGTTGCGCTGGGAATCGGGCTCGGGGCACTCCTCGCCTCCCAGCTGAGAAGCAAGGGAGCACCCTCCGAACCGGCGATCTGGGAGCGGCACGGCGAGTCGCCCGGGCAGCGGCGGCTGCTGGTAGTCGCAAACGAGACCTGTCGCGGGCGCGCACTGCTCGGCGAGGTGCGTTACCGCGCCGCGGGCTACGAGGCCGTCGAGGTGCTCGTGGTGGCACCCGCACTCGCCTCACACCTTCACCACTGGACGTCGGACACAGACGACGAACGGGCGGCCGCGCAGGCGCGGCTGGACAGCTCGCTCGCGGCGCTCGCCTCGGCCGGCATCGCGGCGAGCGGGGAGATCGGGGACGAGGATCCCGTCCAGGCGATCGAGGATGCGCTGCACACGTTCGACCCCGACGAGGTGATCGTCTCGACGCATCCGCCGGGCCGGTCGAACTGGCTCGAGCAGGGGATCGTCGAGCGTGCCCGCGAGCGGTTTCCCGGCGTTCCGATCACGCACGTCGTCGTCGATCTCGAGCGCGAGCCCGCCTAGCCTGGCCGGTCCGGCGGGATCGGAGCCGCCCGCCGAGCCACCCCCAGGTGCGGTCTACCCGCCGGTGCTCTTGACCACGTACTCGGCGACGGCCTGGATCTGTTCCTTCGTGAGCTTGTCGGAGAAGGCCGGCATTCCGCCCTGACCGTTCGTGACCCGGTCGACCACGAGCTCGAGGGCGGGCTTCGCGTCGTCGAGGTTCGGCCCGACGGCACCGGATGCCCCGGCTGCTGCAAGGGTGTGGCAGCTGCCGCAACCCGCCTGCGTGAAGATCTCGGCACCGTCGGTGGCGGTGATCCCACCGCCGGTCGGCGCGCAGTCCTCACGGTCGGGATTCCCGGCGCACTGGGCGACGAAGTATGCGACGTTGTCGGCGTCCGTGCCGGTCACGAGGTCGGCGGGCATCGCCGAGCCGATTGCGGGGAGGCTGATCTGCTCGCGGACCACCTGCTCGAACGTGCTGTCGTCGAACCCCTGCTCCCGCGCTGCCCCGAAGGCGTCGTCGAGGTTCGGCCCCACCGTGCCGGACGACCCGGCGGCGGCCAGGGTATGGCAGTTGGCGCAGCCGACGTCGGGGTCGCTGAACAGCGTCCGCCCCTGGGCGAGGTCAGTGCCCTCGGAGACCCCTCCCGCGCCGCCGCAGGCGGAGACGACGATGCCGATCGCGAGCACGGCCAGGAGCAGCGGTAGACCGGGGTAACGCACGGCGGTACCCTATCCGACGACCTGGTCGTCCGAGTTCTCGAGCTGGTCGACGATCTTCTGGATCTCGTCGCGGTTCGGGTCGCTCGGGAACCGCGTCAGGAACTCCTTGAACGCCGCGAGCTGGGCCTCGGGATCGCCGGCGCTCCTCGCCGCATTCCCGAGGAAGAGCCACGACGTGGGGTCGTCGGGGCGAAGCACGGTGAGGCGGTCGAAGGCCTTGACCGACTGGGCGAACAGCCCGTCGGCCTGGGTGTAGAGATCGGCTGCCTGCTGGCCGACCGCATTGCTGAGCGCCTGATCGATCGGGTCGTCGCAGATCGCCCCGACGAGGCCGGAGGTGTCCGGGAACGTGCAGAGCTCGGACGTGATCGGCGTGGCGTACTGCGCACCGACCGCGGACGCCTCGGTCACCTTGTCCTGGGCGGCGGTGAAGTAGGCGCGGCCGAGCTGGCTCACGGCGTCGGCGTCGTCGGGTCGGAGCTCGAGGTATCGCTCGAGCGTCTCGGCCTGGAGCTTCGGTTGCCGCGTGCTGCGGTATGCGGCGACCAGGGCGAGCAGCGCCTCGGGATCCTGCGGGTTCTCCTCGACCCGCTGCTGCGCCTCTTCGACGGACTCGATCTCGGCACCGTCGTTCGAGCCGAACAGGTCGCCGAGGAAGTCGCCGACCCCACCGGTTCCCGTTCCGACGCCGAAGACGACGAACCCGACGGCGAAGAGGAGGGCGAGGAGCGCGAACACCCACTTCATGTGGTGTCGCAGGCGCGAGAAGAAGAGCTGGTCCTCCCAGTTCTCGCTCGTCTTCGCCTTCGTCTCGCGGGGAGCGGCGGGCTCGACAGCCTCCGTCCGGCTGACGACGCGCGAGCCGCGCTTGACCGGCTTCACACCGGACGTGGGCGGCCTCTCGGCCGGGGGCGTCGCAGGCTGCGCCTCGCCGGTCTCGTCTACCGGGTCGGCGGGCTGCTTTCGAGCATCCGGGCGCGGGCGGCGGCCGCCCTTAGCCGAAGCTCGTGCCATCCAGAACCTCCTCTTGCATACCGCGTCGCGCCTCCCACGATGGTACGGGACACGCGTGTCGGCGTGCCGGCGAGAACGAGCGCGACCGCGGGATCCTCGACGGGCGCGAGCGGCGAGTCGGACAGGTCGACGATCGTGAGGTCGGCGCGCTTCCCGGGCTCGAGCGAGCCGATCTCGCGGTCGAGCCCGAGGGCGGCCGCCGACCCGACCGTGGCGAGATCGAGTGCCTCGCCGGCCGTGAGGGCCGAGCTATCGGCCTCCCGGGCGCGCGAGAGCGTGACGGCGGCCCGAAGCTCCTCGAACATGTCGAACGAGCCTGCCGAGGCGGGGCTGTCCGTACCGAGCCCCACCCGGAGGCCCGCCCCGCGGAGCTTCGCGACCGGTGCGATCCCGCAGCCGAGGTAGGCGTTCGACCGGGGGCAGTGGACGACGGCGACGTCGTGTCGCGAAAGGAGCGAGATCTCCTCGTCGTCGACCGTCACGCAGTGGGCTGCCGACATGGACGGCCCGAGCGCGCCGCGCTCGGCGAGCGCCCTGATGCCCGTCGTCCCGGCCGGGGGCCCGAGGAACTCGCTGAGCGAGCTCCAGGGGCCGCTGCCGTCGGTGAGCCACGCCGTCTCGGCCTCCGACTCCGCGAGGTGGGTCGACACCGGGAGCCCGAGCGCGAGGCAGGCGCGGTAGAGCTCGGCGGAGGCCGTGTACGGCGCGTGCGGGGAGACTCCGAGCGCGACCCGGTCGGAGAGGGCGGGAGCGATACGCTCCCGGTTCGGCTCGAAACGGGCTGTCAGATCGCCCGGATCGCCGAAGACCTCGAGGTGGACGATCGCCCGCAGCCCGAGCGTGTCGGCGGCCGTCGCGCCGGCACCGCTGAAGCTCGCGTCGCCGACCGTGGTCACTCCGGAGGCAAGGCACTCGGCAGCGCCGAGGCGTGCGATCGCCTCCATGTCGCCGAACGAGAGGCGCCGCTTGCGATCGACGTGGAGGCGCAGCCAGTCCGTGAACGCGAGCCCGTCGCCAAAGCCGCCGTAGACGGCGTACTCGAGGTGGGTGTGAGCGTTGACGAGCCCCGGCAGGATCACGCAGCCGGCGTGGTGCTCCGGCTCACCGCGAAGCTCGGCCGCCGGGCCGACCCCGAGGATCAGACCCTCGTCCGAGATCTCGACCGCGCCGTCGCGGATCGGGGGTGCGCCGTTTCCGGGCAACACCCAGTCGGCCGCGTGGAGCGTCGTCACGAAGCGGCCGTGCCCGCGAATTCCGCGTCACGTGCCTCGGCGAGCGCCCAGCGCTTCTCGAAGTAGGTCGCAAGCCAGATCGAGCCCTCGAAGAGGAACAGCAGCGGGACTGCCTGCATGGTCGTCGTGATCGGATCGACCCCGGGGAGCGCGGCCGCGACGACGACGCAGATCACGATCCCGAGGCGGCGGTTGCGCCGCAGCTTGTCGGCCGTGAGCACCCTGATCCGGACCAGGCCGAGCAGGATCACCGGCATCTCGAACACGAGACCCATCACGAGCGATGTGAGGGCGACGAACCCGTAGTAGTCCCGCGCGCGGAGCATGATGTCGTACTCGCCGGAGTCGAAGGCGAGCAGGAAGGGGATCGCCGACGGCAGGACGATGAAGTACGAGAACAGGATCCCGGCCACGAAGAGCATCGTCGCGAACACGACGAGGCGGCTCATGATCTTCTGGTCGCGGTCCTCGAACGCGGGAGCGATGAAGGCCCAGAGCTGGTACACGATCACCGGCAGGGCCACGCAGACGGCCGCGTAGGCGCTGATCATGAACGACGTCATGAACGGCTCGCCGACCGTGAACGTGATCGGCTTGTCGATCTGCGTGTCCTCGATCGGCCGGTTCAGCGCCGCCAGGATCGAGTGGCGAAACGCGTAGGCGACGCCGAACGCGAGCGCGACGGCGATCAGCGACACGAAGATCCGCTGGCGGAGCTCCGTCAGGTGCTCCGTCAGGGTCGCGCTGTCGCTGTGATCCAGGCGACGTGGAAGGCGCACGCGCCCCTCCCTTGCCCGAGGGCTCGGTGCCCTAGGAGGAAGCCTGCTCGGCTTCGGACTTCGCGGCCGGAGCGGGCGCCGTCGGGGCTGCGGCCGCCTCGGCCTTCGTCAGCGTGGCCTGCTCGTCCTCGTCCTCGTCGTTCGGGTTGTTCCCGGTGATCGAGTCCTTGAACTCGCGCATGCCGCGACCGAGCGAGCGGCCCATCTCGGGCAGGCGCTTCGGCCCGAAGAAGAGCAGCACGACGAAGAGGAGGATGAGGATCTCCCACACGCCGAAGTTCCTGAAGATTCCGAGTGGCATCGGTTCTACCGCCTTTTCCCCGTCGAGTTTCCCACTACCCCGTAGCCTGCTTCTCGGCCTCCGGAGCCGGCTCAGCCTCCGCGCTCACCGGCTCGCTCACCGGCGCGGACGGCGTCGCGCTCGCCTGCACCACGGTGGGGACCGGGCGGGCGGCGTCCGGCGCGTCCGGCGTCCCTCCCTCGATGTCCTCCTCCGTCGGTGCGGCCGAGGAGATCGAGTCCTTGAACTCGCGCATGCCGCGACCGAGTGAGCGGCCCATCTCGGGCAGGCGCTTGGGCCCGAAGACGATCAGCACGACGAGGAGGATCAGCAGGATTTCCCAGACTCCGAGATTCGGCATGGATCGAGCGTAGCACCGTCCCGGCGGACCGCTGCCCGCAGGCGCGATTACGGCTTCGTTAACGTCGGGCGCCCGGATCCGGGCCGTGTTAAGACGCTACGAAGCGGCCGTGCGCTCGAGGTGGGCGGCGCAGACCCCCGGCCGAACGAACGGCTGCAGGCGCTCGGCCTCGACGTGGGCCCCTAGCTCCTCGAGCGCGCCCTGCAGCAGGCCGAGATGCACCGAGCACACGACCTTCCGGTAGTGCTCGGCAACCTCGCCGAAGGGGCAGTGCTGGGTCAGCACCGTCAGGCCGTCGTCGTCCCGCTCGAGGCGGGGATCGAAGCCGAACTGCCGCAGGAGCTGCACGACGGCGTCGATGTCCTCCTCGGCGGAAGCGGTGGCAAACGGCGGGCGGCGGCCCACGAGGTACCTGCCCCAGGCCTGGCCCGCCTCCTCGGCCTGCACCGACGACTCCTGGCCGGTGCCCGCCAGGTAGCTGGCGAGGATCTCGGCGAGCAACCGGTAGCCGGCGGTGTCCGCGCGGGTGTCACCGCTCATCGCCCGGTACACGAGTCGCGGCCGCCCGGGTCGCCGGCGCTCCTCGGGTCGGGCCTCGACGAGATCCGACTCCTCGAGGATCCGCAGGTGCGAGCGCACGGTGTTCGCGTGGAGCCCCACCGCCTCCGAGAGCTGGGTCGCGTCGAGAGGGACCTCCGAGGCCCGGAGCAGCTCGAGGATCCGCACCCGGCTCGGGTCTCCGAGCGCGCGGTGGACGCGTGCCTCGTGCGACGAGACGCTTTGCACCTGTTCGTGCGCGTGCAGGGCCATGGCGTGATTTGATTTTATCTGACGTTGATGGTAAAAACAATAGCGAAAGCGGCTACTCGCGAAAGGGGCTGACGGAGCCTTGGGGCTTCTCGAGATCAGGAATCTTCACGCGTCGATCGAGGATGGCACCGAGATCGTCCGAGGCGTGGACCTCACGATGAACACGAACGAGGTCCACGCGGTCATGGGGCCGAACGGCTCCGGCAAGAGCACGCTCGCCTACACGCTGATGGGCCATCCGGCCTACGAGGTGACACAGGGCGACATCGTCCTCGACGGTGAGAGCATCGTCGGGCTCGAGGCCGACGAACGGGCCCAGCGCGGGCTGTTCCTCGCCTTCCAGTACCCGCACGCCGTTCCCGGCGTGACCGTGACGAACTTCCTGCGCTCGGCGATCAACGCGCAGCGCAAGGCGGCAAACGGGAGCGAGGACGACCCGATCCGGATCCCCGAGTTCCGCAAGCAGCTCACCGCCGCCATGGACAGGCTGAAGGTCCCGCGCGAGATGATGAGCCGCTACCTGAACGAGGGCTTCTCGGGCGGCGAGAAGAAGCGCGTCGAGATCCTCCAGATGGCGATGCTCGCGCCGCGGATCGCGGTCCTCGACGAGACCGACTCCGGGCTCGACATCGATGCCCTGAAGGTCGTCGCGGGCGGCGTGCGCGAGCTCGTCGGGCCCGACATGGGTGCGCTCGTGATCACCCATTACCAGCGCATCCTCGACTACGTCCAGCCGGACGTCGTCCATGTGTTCGTCGACGGGAGGATCGTCGAGAGCGGTGGGCCCGAGCTTGCACACCGGCTCGAGGCCGAGGGCTACGACGCCTTCCTTCCGGCAGCCGTCGCAGGAGGTGAGGCCACGTGAGCGCGTCCGAGACCGAGATCGCCGCAGGAATCGGCGGCGACTACGCAGAGAAGTACGGCTTCCACGACCCCGAGAACTACGTCTTCAAGTCCAGGCGTGGGCTCTCGGCGGAGATCGTCGAGGAGATCTCGGCCCACAAGAACGAGCCCGACTGGATGCGGAAGTTCCGCCTCAAGTCGCTCGAGTACTTCCAGAACCGGCCGATGCCCGGCTGGGGAGCCGACCTCTCGGACATCGACTTCGAGAACATCTACTACTACATCAAGCCCACCGAGAAGCAGGCCGGCTCCTGGGAGGAGCTCCCGGACGACATCAAGAGCACCTGGGATCGGCTGGGGATCCCCGAGGCGGAGAAGAAGTACCTGGCCGGCGTCGGCGCGCAGTACGAGTCCGAGGTCGTCTACCACAAGCTCCAGGAGGAGCTCGAGCGGCAGGGCGTGCTCTTCCTCGACATGGACTCCGCACTGCGGGAGCACCCGGACCTCGTCCGCGAGTACTTTGGCACGATCATCCCGCAGAACGACAACAAGTTCGCGGCGCTCAACTCCTCGGTCTGGTCGGGCGGCTCGTTCATCTACGTCCCGCCGGGCGTGCGGATCGAGATGCCGCTACAGGCCTACTTCCGCATCAACGCCGAGAACATGGGTCAGTTCGAGCGGACGCTGATCATCGTCGACGAGGGCGCCTACGTGCACTACGTCGAGGGCTGCACGGCCCCGATCTACTCGACCGACTCGCTCCACTCGGCCGTCGTCGAGATCATCGTCAAGAAGGGCGGCCGCTGCCGCTACACGACGATCCAGAACTGGTCGACGAACGTCTACAACCTCGTCACGAAGCGCGCGGTCGCCTACGAGGACGCGACGATGGAGTGGGTCGACGGGAACCTCGGCTCGAAGGTGACGATGAAGTACCCGGCGATCTGGCTCGCGGGCAAGGGCGCCCACGGCGAGGTGCTCTCGATCGCCTTCGCGGGCAAGGGCCAGCACCAGGACGCGGGCGGGAAGTGTGTGCACGTCGCCCCCCACACCTCCTCGGTGATCACGTCGAAGTCGATCTCGAAGGACGGAGGCCGCGCCGGCTACCGGGGCCTGCTCGAGGTCGCCGAGGGCGCCGTCGGCACGAGGTCGAAGGTCGTCTGCGATGCTCTGATCCTCGACGAGACGTCGCGCTCCGACACCTACCCGTACATCCGCGTCGACGAGAACAAGGACGTGTTCACCGAGCACGAGGCGACCGTCTCGAAGATCGGCGAGGAGCAGCTCTTCTACCTGATGAGCCGCGGGCTCTCCGAGGAGGAGGCGAGCGCGATGGTCGTCTCGGGCTTCGTCGAGCCGATCACGAAGGAGCTTCCGCTCGAGTACGCGGTCGAGATGAACCGGCTGATCCAGCTCCAGATGGAGGGGTCGGTCGGATGATCGCGGTCGAGGTCGTGAAGAAGGGGGCCCGCGGGGAAAACCTGGTTTCCCCCGCGCACGAGCTGGAGGGGTCGGTCGGATGATCGCGGTCGAGCGGACGGACTTCGTCTCCGTGCCCGTCACGGATCTCGAGCGGTCGACACGCTTCTACGCGGAGACGCTCGGGCTCCGCCAGACCGGCAGCGGCGCCTGGCCGGAGTTCCAGCTCGGACAGGTCAGCCTGTACCTGATCGACCCGACCAACATGGGCCAGGAGTTCACCGGGCCCAATACGGGCGGCATCGCGCTGCGCGTCGCCGACGTGGCGGAGGCCCGTGCCGAGCTGGAGCGCCGCGGCGTCGAGTTCCAGGGCGACGTCCTCGACACCGGCGTGTGTCACATGGCCTTCTTTTCGGACCCCGATGGCAACGCGCTGATGCTGCACCGGAGGTACGCGCCCAGTGAGGACTGACCTGCTCGAGCGCTATCGCTCCCTCGAGCTCCCGACCACGAAGGACGAGCACTGGCGCTTCACCGACCTCGCCGGCTTCGACCCTGACGCGTTCGACCCGGCGGCGGCAGGTGCGGCAAGACCCGACTCGATGCTCGACGTCGAGTCGATCGGCAGCGCGTTCGCGACGGAGTCCGGGATCGAGATCGTGTCCGCTCCCGAAGGGGTCACGTTCGTCCCGCTCGAGGATCACGAGCTGCTCGGGACGCTCGTCGGGATCGACGACAAGCTGACCGCTCAGAACGCAGCGCTCTGGAAGCACGGGCTGCTCGTCGTCGTGCCGAAGGCCGTCGTCCTCGACCGGCCCCTCTACGTCCGGATCGCGAACTCGGCAGAGGGCGGGGCGCTGTTCTGGCGGATGCTCGTCGTCGCCGAGCCCGAGAGCCGCTTCACGCTGATCGAGGAGTACGTGTCCGAGACCGAGGAGCTCGGCGCCTACGTCAATGCGGCGGTCGAGCTGGTCGTCGGCCAGGCCGCGAAGCTCGAGTACGTCTCGATCCAGAACCTGTCGCGAGAGACGTGGCACTTCGCCTCTCACCACGCCCGCGTCGACCGCGATGCGGAGCTCGACTGGGTGAACGGCGGGTTCGGCTCGAAGCGCGGCAAGGTACGGATCGAGAACGACCTCGCCGGGCCCGGAGCGACGTCCCGCGTGACCGGCGCCTACTTCGCGGACGGCACGCAGCACCTCGACTACGACACGTTCCAGGAGCACGCGGCGCCGAACACGACGTCGGATTTTGCGTTCCGCGGCGCGCTACGTGACGGCGCGAGCGCCGTCTGGCGGGGAATGATCCGCGTCGAGCCGGATGCGCAGCACACGAACGCCTACCAGGAGAACCGCAACCTGATCCTCTCGCAGGCCGCCCACGCCGACTCGATCCCCGGCCTCGAGATCATGGCCAACGACGTGCGCTGCACGCACGGCGCCACGAACAGCCCGGTGAACCGCGACGAGCTCTTCTACTGCATGGCGCGCGGGATGTCGCGGGCCGAGGCAGAGCGCCTGATCGTCCGCGGCTTCTTCCAGGACATGCTCGACCGGATCGAGCTCGAGCCGGTGCGCGAGGCCGTCGCGCAGGCCCTCGAGACGCGGATCCCGGAGGCCTGACAAGTCGCCAACGCCCTGCTACTCCTAGGGCGTGTGGTCGTTGGGCCGCACGATTCTGTCTAGGGCCCGTTAGGGCCCTTCCCTCTGCCTATTCCCACCCTCGACGCCGACGCGCGGAAGCGCCTGCGGGAGGGCTTCTGGAAGGGCGTGACGATTCAGGCCTCGAACCAGCAGGCCGACTGATGTCGCGCCAGGCGAGGTGAGCAGTCGGGATCTTCCTCCGTGCCACTTGTTTGGTATCGGGCCCTGGCAGACTCGACGGGCTTCGCGGCCTGGCGCCCTGCGGGCGCGTCCGCTGCGCGCGGGACCTTCGGCGCCGCTTGCTGGAGGTACCGAGCCCTGCGGGCTCGGAGGCGCTTCGCGGCCTGGCGCCCTGCGGGCGCGTCCGCTGCGCGCGGCACCTTCGGCGCCGCTTGCTAGGTACCGAGCCCTGCGGGCTCGGAGGCGCTTCGCGTCCTGGCGCCCTGCGGGCGCGTCCGCTGCGCGCGGCACCTTCGGCGCCGCTTGCTAGCCGGGCTCGAAGTCGAGGTGTGCCTGCGCGAGCCCGACGACGAGATTCGTCCACAGGTCGTCGCCGGCCGGGTCGTTCGAGATCGGCTCGTCGAGCAGGCTGCGGATCGCGCCCACCGCGAGAGGGAACTCCTCGCCGGCCGCGTCCGCCAGCTGGCTCAGCGCCCGTCGCATTGCGGCGCGACGCGCGTCGGTCGCCAGCGTCCTCGCAAGCCAGGCCTCGTCACGGTCGGAGAGGAAGCGACCGACCGCCGCAGAGACCTCATCGGCATCGAGATCGATCATCGCGATGGCGGCGGAGGCGATCGCGAGCGTCCGCGAGCGATGCTCGGCGGGCGGCGCATCCTCGAGCTCGTCCTCGAGAACCGAGACGACCGCGTAGCTTCTGCGTGCCCGTGCCCAGAGCTCGACCGCGGCGCGGGCGACGAGCGCGAGCGCGACCTCGTTCTGGGCAGGCGGTCGCTCGAGCTCGCCGGCGACGGCGTCGATCGCAGCGATCCGCCCACGGTACTCCTCGCGCAGGGCGACGAGTCGCTCACGCATCGCCCCGGCGAGCGCGTCGTCCCAGATCTCGGCCGCGACGCGGGCGGCGACCAGGTCGGCCTCCTCACGCGGAGCGCCGTGTGCGAGCCGATCGACGAGAGGTGCCACCGCGTGGCCCTTCGCGGTCACGTCGAGCGAGATTCCGAGCTCGTCGAGGATCCGCTCCAGGGTCACGTCGTCGAGCGCCACCCGGCGATCGTATACCCGGCACGCGTGGACGCCCGAATACTGGGCCGTGCCGGGCGCGTCCGGTGGCCGCCGGCTCCGCGGGCTCCTGCGCGGTCCGGCCCGGCTGGGCCGGGCCGTCAGCCGCGGGAGCGCGCGGCGCTGGCGCGCCGCTTGGGTATCGGCCCTGGCGGGCCCGATGGAGCTTCGCGTCCTGGCGCCCTGCGGGCGCGGCCGGTGGCCGCCCGCTCCGCGGGCTCCTGCGCGGGTCCGGCCCGGCCGAGCCGGGCCGTCAACCGCGGAGCGCGCGGCGCTGAGGCGCCGCTTGGGTATCGGGCCCGGGCGGGCCCGATGGAGCTTCGCGTCCTGGCGGCCGCTGCGCGGCGCTGCGGCGCCGCTTGGGTATCGGGCCCTGGCGGGCTCGATGGAGCTCGCGTCCTGGCGGCCGCTGCGCGCGGTGCTGAGGCGCCGCTTGGGTATCGGGCCCTGGCGGGCCCGATGGAGCTTCGCGTCCTGGCGGCCGCTGCGCGCGGCGCTGGCGCGCCGCTTGCGTGGTAGCGTCACCATCGTGACCGAGACGCGGTTGCCGGGTGTCCCGCGCGGCTCGCTCGCCGGCCTCTCGCAGGCGGAGGCGGAGCGCCTGCTCGAGCAGCGCGGCCCGGTCGAGGTCGCGAGCACGAGTCGCTCGCTCGCGAGCATCGTCCGCGCGAACGTCTTCACGGTCTTCAACCTGATCCTCGTCGCGGCCGGCGTGCTCACGTTTGCCTTCGGGCACTGGGAGGACGCGCTGTTCGTCGCGATCCTCGTCGCGAACGCCGGGATCGGAATCGTGCAGGAATGGCGGGCGAAGGCGGCGCTCGATCGGCTCGCTGCCCTCGTGGCGCCGCATGCGACCGTCGTCCGGGACGGCGTCGCCCAGCAGCTCGGAGTGGAGGAGATCGTCGTCGGCGACCTGCTCCGGGTCGAGGCCGGCGACCAGCTCGTGGCCGACGGGCAGCTCGTCCATGCCGACGGACTGGCGATCGACGAGTCGATCCTGACGGGCGAGTCGCATCCCATCCCGCGCTACGCGGGGGAGGAGGTCCGATCTGGGGCGTTCGCCTCCGAGGGGTCGGGCTTCTACACGGTGAGCGCGGTCGGGCCCGACAGCTACGCGGAGCGGGTGGCCGACGTCGCGAGGACGTTTCGACACCCGCGCTCGCCGCTCGAACGGTCGCTCAACCACCTGCTGCTGATCCTCGTCGCCGTGATGATCCCGCTCGGCGCGATGTTCGGGTACGCGCTCTGGGAACGGGGTCTCGATCTCAACGAGGCGGTGACGACCGGCGTCGCGGGCGTGGTCACGCTCGTTCCCGAGGGCCTGATCCTGCTTACGAGCCTCACCTTCGCCGTCGCCGCGCTCCGGATGGCGCGACGGGGGGCGCTCGCGCAGCAGCTGAACGCGATCGAGTCGCTCGCCGCGGCGGAGATCGTCTGCCTCGACAAGACGGGCACGCTGACCGAGGCCGCGCTGCGGGTCGCCGAGACGGTGCCCGCTCCCGGAGTCGACGAGGTGTTCCTCGCCGACTCGCTGGGGCGCTATGCCGCCAGCTCGCCGGCCCGCAACTCGACGCTCGAGGCGATCGCGGAGGCGTTCCCTGCTCCGGGAGAGCCGGCGACCGGATACGTGCCGTTCTCGTCGCGCCGCCGCTGGAGCGCCGTCCGGGCCGGGTCGGTCGGCTACGTCATGGGCGCGCCGGAGCTGTTCGCGCTCGGCCCGCTCGCCGAGCAGGCAGCACAGGAGCAGCGCGCCGGACGTCGCGTCGTCGCGATCGGCACGACCGCCTCGTCCTTCGAGCATCTCGACATCGCCACACACCCTGACCGGCTGCCGCCGGACGACGTCGTCGTGCTCGGCATCGTCGTGCTGGCGGAGCGTCTGCGGCCGGAGGCCCGCGAGACCGTCGAGTACTTCCAGCGGGAGGGAGTCGAGCTGAAGGTCCTGTCCGGAGACGCGCCCGAGACGGTCGCCGCGATCGCGGCCGATGCGGGGATCACCGTCTCCGGCCCGCCGCTCGACGGCCGTCTGCTGCCCGACGATCCGGGAGACCTCCGCCGGATCGCGCTCTCGGCGACGGTGATCGGCCGGATCTCCCCGGAGGGCAAGCAGCGCATCGTGGAAGCCCTGCGCGACGACGGCCGGTACGTCGCGATGATCGGCGACGGGGTGAACGACGTTCCGGCGCTCAAGTCGGCGCGCCTCGCGATCGCCCAGGGAAACGGCTCGCAGATGGCGAAGAGCGTGGCCGATCTCGTGCTCGTGAAGGGCGAGTTTGGCGTCGTTCCGCCCATGGTCGCCGAGGGACGGAAGGTGCTGCGCAACCTCCAGCGGGTCTCGAAGCTGTTCGCGACGAAGTCCGCGTTCGCCGTCGTCCTGATCCTGACCGCCGGGCTCGTGCCCGAGGACTACCCGGTGCTCCCGCGCCACCTGACGCTCGCGGCGGGGATCACGATCGGGATTCCCGCGTTCTTCCTCGCCCTCGCCCCCAGCTCGGGGCCCTGGACGACGCCGAACTTCCTGCGCGACGTGGCGAGATTCGCACTCCCGGCCGGGACGGCGGCCGGGCTCGGCGTCGTCTCGTCGTATCTGTTCGCGGTGAACGTCCTTGACCTCCCGCCGATCGAGGCCCAGACGGTCTCGGTCACCGTCCTGATCATCGTCGGCCTGTACCTGATCGTCGCGCTGGAGGCGGCCGGCCGTGTCCGCTCCGCCCTCGTGATCGGGCTCTGTCTCGTCCTGCTCGCCGTCTACGCGCTGATCCTGACGTTCTCGGTCACCCGTGACTTCTTCTCGCTCGCCGTCCCGAACGCCGCGATCGTGCTGACCTCGCTCGGCGGCTCCGCGGTCGCGCTCACCGGGCTCGCCCTGACGGACGACCGCTTCGTCCCGTCGGTCGGTCTTCGGAGACCGGTCAGGCCACGGCGGGTACGATGAGGACGTGAGCACCGTCGCTTCTCCGCTCGATGTCCGGCGGATTCGCAGCGACTTTCCGGCCCTCGCGCTCGAGATCAACGGGAAGCCGCTCGCCTACCTCGACTCCGCCAACACCTCCCAGAAGCCGCTCCCCGTCCTCGATGCGATGCGGGCGTTCTACGAGACGTCGTACGCGAACGTCCACCGGGCCGTCTACGAGCTCGGAGAGCGCTCCACGGCCGGCTACGAGGGCGCGCGCGAGAAGGCGGCAGCGTTCGTCAACGCGCCGTCTGCGAAGGAGCTGATCTTCGTCCGCAACGGCACCGAAGGGTTGAACCTGATCGCGTATGCGTGGGGGCTCGACAACCTCGGGCCCGGCGATGTGGTCGTGGCGACGGAGCTCGAGCACCACTCGAACCTCGTCCCCTGGCAGTACATGGCGCACAGGACGGGTGCCCGCTTCGCGGCGATCCCGATCGACGACCAGGGAGAGCTCGACCTCGAGGCCCTCGCGGGCATCGAGCGGCTCGGGCGCCTGAAGCTGCTCGCCTGCGCGCTCGTCTCGAACACGCTCGGCACGATCAACCCGGTCGCCGAGCTCGCCGCGTGGGCGCACGAACGCGATGCCCTGATGGTCGTGGACGCCTGCCAGGCTGCGCCGCACCGGCCCATCGACGTGCAGGCGCTCGGCTGTGACTTCCTGGCCTTCACCGGCCACAAGCTGCTCGGCCCGAGCGGGATCGGCGCCGTCTGGGGGAAGGCCGAGCTGCTCAACCGCATGTCCCCGTTCGAGCTCGGCGGCTCGATGATCCGCAAGGTCACGCTCGAGGAGTCGACCTGGGCCGACCTGCCGTACAAGTACGAGGCGGGAACGCCCCCGATCGCGGAGGCCTACGGGCTCGGGCAGGCCATCGACTACCTGAACGCCGTCGGGCTCGAGGCGATCGAGCAGCACGAGCAGCAGCTGACGAGCTACGCGCTCGGCCGGCTCGCGGAGCTTCCGTACGTCAGGATCTTCGGGCCGCCGGCAGAACGCCGCGGCGGGATCGTCTCCTTCGAGGTCGACGGCGTGCATCCGCACGACGTCGCGCAGATCCTCGACTCGCAGGGCATCGCGGTCCGGGCAGGCCATCACTGCACGCAGCCCGTGATGGCGCGGTTCGGGGTCGCGGCGACGACCAGGGCGAGCTGGTACCTCTACAACCTGCCGGAGGAGATCGACCGGCTCGTCGACGGGCTCGCGAAGGTGCGCGCCACGTTCGCCTGATCAGCGTCATGACCGAAGACCTGTACCGCGAGCTGATCCTCGATCACTACAAGAGCCCCCGCAACCACGGTGTTCTCGACCCGTGCGACGCGAGCGCCGAGGGCCAGAACCCGCTGTGCGGCGACGAGGTCTCGATCTCGGTCAGGTTCGACGGCGGTGACACGATCGAGGACATCCGCTTCGACGGACGAGGGTGCGCGATCAGCCAGGCGGCGACGTCCATGCTCACCGAGCTCGTGAAGGGGCGGCCGATCGAGGAGGTCGCCTCGCTGCCGAAGGAGGAGTTGCTCGACGAGCTGGGCGTTCCCCTCCAGCAGAACCCGGCCCGCCTCAAGTGCGCCCTGCTCGGCCTCGGCGTCCTGAAGGTGGCGCTCCACCGCGCGAAGGGAACGCCGCTGCCGGAGGAGTGGGCGGCGCACGAGGAGTTCGAGATCCGCTGATGCCGATCGTCGAGGTCTGCCGCGTCGACGAGCTGCCGCCCGGGTCGAGGAGGATCGTGCGCGTCGGCGACCCGGCGGTCGGCGTCTTCAACGCCGACGGGACGCTGTATGCGATCGAGGACCGCTGCTCGCACGACAACGGCCCCCTCGCCGAGGGCGAGTTCGACGAGGAGCGCTGCATCGTCATCTGCCCCCGGCACGGCTCCGAATTCGACCTCCGCACGGGCAAGCCCCGGACGCTGCCCGCCTACCTGCCGGTCAGCATCTACCGCGTGTGGGCCGAGGCCGGCCAGGTCCTGCTCGAGCTTCCCTAGTGCTGGACGCGCAGGTCATGGCGGTGCTCGCCCGCCTCGAGGACGAGGATGCGCGCGAGCGCGCAGAGGGGGTCGCGGTGGAGCTGCGCGCACGACAGGTTGCGCCGACCACCGGCCGGTTCCTGTTCGCGCTCGCCGGATGTCAGGCCGGCGCCGAGGTGCTCGAGCTCGGCGGCTCGAGAGGGTACTCGTCGATCTGGCTCGCGGCGGGAGCGCGCCTGCTGGGCGGCCACGTGACCTCGCTCGAGCGCGATCCCGTGAAGTGCGCGGCCTGGCGGGCGAACGTCGCCGAGGCCGGTCTCGCCGAGTGGGCCGACCTCGTCGCAGACGATGCCTTCGCGGCGCTCGCGACGATCCACGGCCCCTTCGACCTCGTGTTCCTCGACTCCGAGAAGAAGGACTACGAGGAGCTGTTCGCGCTCGCCCGGCGCGTCGTCGAGCCGGGCAGCCTGATCGTCGCCGACAACGTGCTCTCCCATGCAGAGGCTCTCGGCCCCTACAGCCGCGCCCGTCAGTCGGATCCGGGGCTCTCGAGCGTGACCGTTCCGCTCGACCGGGGCCTCGAGCTGACCGTCGTGCTGTAGGGAACCAGCGGCCGGCCGGCCCGGTCTGAGGGGTATGAGAATGCTCCTGCCCGTCCTCCTCGGGCTGGGTGTCGCTGCCTGCGGGGGAGGCTCGCCGACGACGCCCTCCGGGCCCGAGCCGCCAACGGGCGCAGAGGAGGTGCGCAGCCAGGTCGCGTTCGACGTCTCCGCGGCCCCGGAGGACGACATCGCTGCGGTGGTGCGAGGCGACACCGCATTCGCGCTCGACCTCCTTCGAGAGACACATGAAGGCGGCAACCTGATCCTCTCGCCGCTCAGCATCGCGATGGCGCTCGCGATGCTCGAGCCGGGAGCCCGCGGCGAGACGCGTGACGAGCTGGCAGCGGTTCTCCACGAGACGCTGACCGATGACAGGCTCCAACCTGCCCGCGGCGCGCTCCTCGAGGCCGTGAACGCCCCGCCGTCCTCCCCGTCCGGGAACGAGCTCGAGCCGTTCACGCTCCACGCCGTCAATGCCTGGTGGGCGCAGCGTGGCTACCCGATCCTGCCCGACTACCTCGACGCGCTCGCCCGCTCCTACGACGCCGGCGGGCTCCTCGTCGACTTCGAGGCCGACCCCGAGGCAGCCCGGAGGACGATCAACGCCTGGGTCGAGGACCAGACCGAGGAACGGATCGTCGAGCTCGTACCGCGCGGCGTGATCGACGATCTGACGCGCCTCGTGCTCACGAACGCCGTCTACTTCAAGGCGAACTGGCTGCACGAGTTCGACCAGGAGCAGACCGCCGACGGGCCGTTCACCACGGATTCCGGCTCGCAGGTGACGGTGCCGATGATGCGGGTCGACGCGAGGCTCGGGTACGTCGACGCCGACGGGTTCGCGGCCGCCTGGCTCCCCTACGTCGGTGAGGCCTCCATGCTGGTGCTGCTTCCCGACCGGGACCTGGCCACGATGCTCGACGAGCTCACGCCGGAAGCGCTCGACGCTGCGGCTGCCAGCAGGAGCGACCATCTGCTCACGCTGACGATGCCGAGCTTCGAGTTTCGCTCTCCGCTCGGCCTTAGGCGCGCGCTCGAGGCGCTCGGTCTCAAGGCGGCATTCGTCCCGCCGCCGGGCGGGGCGGACTTCACCGGCATCGTCGCCGAGCCGGAGCTCCACCTCCAGGACGTCATCCACCAGGGCTTCGTCTCGGTCGACGAGAAGGGAACCGAGGCGGCGGCAGCCACCGCCGTCGTGGTCGGCGTCGCCTCGGCGCCGCCGGCGGCGAAGCTGACGCTCGACCGGCCGTTCGCCTTCCTGATCGGTCACGAGCCGACCGGCTCGATCCTGGTCGCGGGTGCGGTGACGGACCCACGCGGCTGAGCGGCCGGCGCGGCCGGCCGCGACCCGCGCAGAAGCCGGGCGGAGCCCGGCGGTCACGAGCCGCGAACGACGGCCGGGCTGCGCCCGGCCGGGCCGGATGAGATCCGGTCCCTACGCCGTTCGTGGCTTCTGTCCGGCCCGCGGGTGGCTGCATCCGGCCGTTGCGCGTATCATGCGCGTACCACGGAAAGGAGGTGATCCGGACTTGAGCGAATGCGACAGTACGGGCAGTGGAGGTGCTCGCTCGTAGGGGCGTGTCCCCGAGACCTACGGGGAATCGCCTAGCCAGCGTGGGGGGCAGACAGCGCTCCTACGAAATCCAGGCGAGATGACCGACCCTTTGGAGGGCCAGGGCAACCTGGCCCTCCCCCGTTTCTCGGGGCCCTTCGGGTCGCGACCGTCCGCTCAGCCGCTGAGTGACGCGCCCCTTCGGGGCGCTCCTGGCGGGTCGCGGCCGGCCGAGCCGTCCGCTCAGCCGCTGAGTGACCGGCGCAGCTGCTCGTCGAGCGGCGTGAGCGTGAGCCCGAACGCGCGGACGGCCTCGGCGGGGTCGCAGACGTTGTCTCCCGCCTCGAGCATCGTGAGCTGATCGCGCGTGACCGGTGGCTTCGGCAGGCGCTCCAGGAGCATCGCCGGCAGGCGGACGAGACCGGTCGGAACGTGCACGGTCGCCCGCCGCTTTCCCATCGCCGTCGCGAGCCGCTTCCAGAGCTCGTTCCAAGTGAGCACCTCGGGGCCTCCGAGCGCGAAGGTCCGATTGGCAGCCTCGGGCAGGTCGACGGCGCGCACGGTGCAGAGCGCGACGTCGTCGACGTCGATCGGCTGGATTCGCTGCGTGCCCGTGCCCACGATCGGGATGACCGGCGAATACCGGACGATCTTCGCGAACTCGTGGATCGCACCGCCGTGCGGGCCGAACACGAAGCTCGGGCGGAGGATCACATGCTCGATCCCGGAGCTCCGCACGGCCTCCTCCATCGCCCACTTCGCCCGGTAGTAGGGCACGAGGTCGCGCGTCTGCTCTCCGACGCCCAGGGCGCTCATCAGCACGAGCCGCCGTACGCGCGCCGCCCGCGCGGCCGAGATCACGTTCGCCGTGCCACGGATCATCACGCGGTCGAAGTCCTCCGCGCTCCCGTGAATGATCGCGACGAGGTGGATGACCGCGTCACAGCCGGCCGCAGCGGCCTCGAGCGACGCGGGATCGGTCACGTCGCCGGCCGCCAGCTCACAGCCGAGCGTCTCCAGAGAGCTCGCCCGGGCCGGGTCACGCACGAGGCAGCGCGTCGGGCGACCCTCGGCCCGCAGCGTGGTCGCCACCCGCGAGCCGACGAAGCCCGTGGCGCCGGTGAGGAGGATCATGAGCCCTCGGCGAAGTTCTGCCAGTAGCGGCTCGGCGTGGGCCCGGTCTGCCCCTTGTACTTCGAGCCGAGGCCGGATGCCCCGTAAGGGCTGTCCGCCGGCTCCGTCATCTGCACGAACGAGAGCTGGCCGATCTTCATCCCGACGTAGATCGTGATCGGGAGATTCGCGACGTTCGACAGCTCGAGCGTGACGTGGCCGTCCCAGCCGGGATCGATGAACCCGGCCGTCGAGTGAATGAGGAGCCCCAGCCGACCGAGCGAGCTCTTGCCCTCGAGCCGAGCGACGAGGTCGTCGGGCAGCGTCACGCGCTCGAGCGTCGAGCCGAGCACGAACTCCCCCGGGTGGAGGATGAACGGCTCCTCGTCCGCGATCTCGACGAGCTCGGTCAGGTCCTCCATCGGCCGCTTGACGTCGATGTACGGATACCGGGCATTGCGGAACACCCGGAAGAACCGGTCGACCCGGACGTCGATGCTCGAGGGCTGCACCAGTCCCTCGTCGAACGGCTCGATCCCGATGCGCCCCTCGGCGATCAGCCGCCGGATCGTACGGTCGGCGAGAACCATCGGCCGATTCTACGTCGTGACACCGGGAAGGCCGCGCGGCCCGGTCCGGGTCGTCGGCTACCGTGCCGGTATGGCCACGACGAGGACGATCCGACTCCGGACGGCGATTCCGGGCCCGCGCAGCCTCGAGATCCTGGAGCGAAAGGAGCGCGTCGTCGCCGAGCCCCTGTCGATCTACCTCCCGATCGTGGTCGCCGAGGCGCGCGGCGCGACCGTGACCGATGTCGACGGCAACGTCTTCGTCGACTTCACGGGCGGTGTGGGCGTCCTGAACGTCGGCCACGCGGCGCCGAGAGTGGTCGCCGCGGCGACCGAGCAGCTCGCGCGCTTCTCGCACACGGACTTCACGATCCTCCCCTACGAGAGCTACGTGGAGCTCGCCGAGCGCTTGACCGCCCTCGTCCCGATCGGCGGCGACGTGCGTGCGGCGTTCTTCAACACCGGCGCGGAGGCGGTCGAGAACGCCGTCAAGATCGCCAGGGTCGCGACGGGGCGCGATGCGATCGTCGCGTTCGACGGGGCGTTTCACGGCCGCTCGCTGATGGCGATGACGCTCACCTCGAGGACGCACCCGTACAAGGCTGGGCTTGGCCCGTTCGCGCCCGAGGTCTACCGCGTCGCGTACGCGAACCCGTACCGCGGCCCCGACGCGGCGACCGCGCTCGCCGAGCTCGAGCGCGCGTTCACGACCCGGGTCGCGGCCGAGGAGGTGGCGGCGATCATCTTCGAGCCCGTCCAGGGCGAGGGTGGGTTCGTCGTTCCCCCGGCGCCCTTCGTCGAGGGGCTGCGCGGCATCTGCGACCAGCACGGGATCGTGCTGATCGCCGACGAGGTACAGACCGGCTTCGGGCGCACGGGCCGCCTGTTTGCGATGGAACACTTCGGCGTCGAGCCCGACCTGATGACCGTCGCGAAGTCGATCGCCGGCGGCCTGCCGCTCTCGGGCGTCCTCGGCCGCGCCGCGATCATGAACGCCCCGCCCGACTCGGCGATCGGCGGGACGTTTCCCGGCAATCCCGTGGCCTGCGCGGCCGGCGTCGCCGTGCTCGAGACGATCGAGGCCGAAGGGCTCCTCGCCCGTGCCGACGAGATCGGCGCCACGATCCGGGCGCGCATGGAGCGCTGGCAGGAGCGATTCCCGGAGATCGGCGACGTGCGCGGCCTCGGCGCGATGATCGCGCTCGAGCTCGTTCGCAGTCGGGCGACGAAGGAGCCGGCCCCAGAGCTCGCCACGGAGGTCGCCCTCGAGGCGGCCAGGCGCGGCCTGCTGCTGCTCAAGGCGGGCATCTACGGGAACTGCCTCCGCGTGCTCGTTCCGCTCGTGATCGCCGAGACCGAGCTCGACGAGGGCCTGACGGTCTGGGAGGAAGCGCTCGAGGCAGCCCTCCGCGGCTGAGCGGACGGGCCGGGCCGGCCGCGACCCGCGTTGGAGCCGGGCGGAGCCCGGCGGTCTGATCACGCGGCTGAGCGGACGGCTCGGCCGGCCGCGACCCGCGTTGGAGCCGGGCGGAGCCCGGCGGTCTGATCACGCGGCTGAGCGGACGGCTCAGCCGGCCGCGACCCGCGTTGAGCCGGGCGGAGCCCGGCGGTCACGCTCTACGGCTGAGCGGACGGGCGGGGCCTGCCTGGCTCAGGCCGTCCCGGCGCTCCTTGCGCTCGAGCGCCAGCTCGACCAGACGGCCGAGGAGCTCGACGTAGGGGATCCCGGAGGCCTCGAACAGCTTTGCGTACACGCTCGTCGCGGTGAACCCGGGGATCGTGTTGAGCTCGTTGACGAGCACCCCGCCGTCATCCGTGGCAAACAGGTCGACCCGGGCCATGCCCTCGCATCCGCAGGCCACGAACGACCTGACCGCGAGCTCCTGTACGCGCGCCGCCTGATCGGCCGGGATTCGCGCCGGGACCACGAGCTCCATGCCGTCCTCGTCGTACTTCGAGCTGAAGTCGTACCAGTCGGCCTTCAACGGCACGATCTCGCCGACGAGCGAGGCGGTCAGCTCCGCGTTGCCGAGGACGCTGCACTCCACCTCGCGGCCGGTGACGTACTGCTCGACGAGGACCTTGTCGTCGTGCTCGAACGCGAGCTCGACCGCGGCCGCGAGATCCGCCTCCTCGCGGACGATCGAGATGCCGACACTCGAGCCGAGCCGCGCGGGCTTCACGACGACCGGGTAGCCGAACGGGTTCGCGACGCCGGCGCGCTGATCGTGCGAGTGGGCGGCGACGCTCGGCGTCACCGGGATCCCGTTTCCGCGCATCACCGCCTTGAACAGATCCTTGTCCATCGCGACCGCGGACGCGGCGACACCCGGGCCGACGTACGCGACCCCGGCCAGCTCGAGCAGGCCCTGCACCGTGCCGTCCTCGCCGAACGGCCCGTGGAGCACGGGAAAGACGACGTCGACCGAGCCGAGGACCTCTACCGGGTTCGCAAGCTCGGTCGGCACCGGGAGCCCGCCGGCCGGTGCGAGGCCCGGTCCGACCTCGGCCCGTGCCGCTCCGGGAAGCTGCCAGCGTCCCTCGCGGCTGATCTCGATCGGGACGGGCTCGACCCCGGCCTCACGCAGCCCCGCGATCACGGCAGTCGCCGAGGCGACGGAGATCTCGTGCTCGCTCGAGCGGCCGCCCATGAGGACGGCGACGCGAACGGCTGTCACGGGAGGACGCCGACCTGGATCGTCACCGTCGAGCCGAGCTCGAGGCTCGTCCCTGCCGGCGGGTCCTGGTTGAGGACGATCCCTTCCTCGTCGGCTCCGATCGCCGGCACGTCGGTGACGGCGACATGGAAGCCCGCGAGCGTGAGCACGGTGGACGCCTCGAGCTCGCCACGACCGATCACGCTCGGGACCGAGCCGGTCGGCGGCTCCGGCTCCGGCGGAGGGCCGGTGGAGACGACGATCGTGACGGTCGAGTTCTTGGGGGCCTGGCCGCCGTTCGGCGTCTGGTCGATCACGATCCCGGCGTCCTGACTGCTCTCGGCCGGCTCGACCGACACCTTGAAGCCGCTGCTCTGGAGGATCGACTCGGCGGTCGCCTGGTCGTGGCCGATCACGTTGGGCACGTCGAGGAGCTGCTGGCCCTGCGAGATCTTGATGATCACGGTCGATCCCTTCGGGACCCGCTCGCCCGCGTTCGGGTTCTGGTCGACGACCGTGCCGGCCGGCTGCTTCGAGAAGACGAGCCTGGGATCGACCCGGAAATCGTCCTGAAGTAGCTGCGTGGCCTCGGCCTGCGACTTCCCGACGACCTTCGGCACCGCGAGCTGCTCCACCCCGCTCGAGACGATGATCGTCACGTTCTGGCCCTTCTGGATCTTCACCCCGGCCTCGGGTGTCTGGCGGATCACCGTTCCCGCCTTCACGTCGTCGCTCGCCTCCTCCTCCACGACCGGGACGAGCTCGGAGTCACGGATCTTCTGCTCGGCCTGTGCCTGGGGGATCCCCTCGACGAACGGAACGGTGACCGGCTTCGACTCGATCAGGCGATCGTTGATCTCGTTGAACGCGTACCAGCCGACCCCCCCGAGGATCGCGAGGACGATGACGGCGATGAGCCAGGGCAGCACCGAGCGTTTCTTGCGAGGACGCTGGTAGGGGTCGTAGGGCCCGCGCCGGCCTCCACCCGGGGGCTGCCCTCCCGGGGCGGTACGAATGACCTCCGTGGGAGCCGTCGACGACACCCCTGCCAGGACCGCCGTCGCCGCCTCGGAGGTCTCGGAGGCGACCGGGAGTCCCGCCTCGATGCGGGCGAGGTCGGAGTCGAACTCGGCGGCGCTCTGGTAGCGGTCGGCCGGGTTCTTGGCGAGCGCGCGGAGGACGACCCGGTCGAGGTCGGCCGGGATGCCGGGCGCGATCGCCGACGGGGCGCTCGGAATCTCGGTCGTGTGCTTCATCGCGATCTCGACAGCGTTGTCCCCCGTGAACGGCACCTGACCCGTCAGCATCTCGAAGAGGACGATCCCGACCGAGTAGACGTCCGACGGGGCGCCGACATCGCCGCCGCGAGCCTGCTCCGGCGACAGGTACTGCGCCGTGCCCATGATCGAGCCGGCCTCGGTCATCTGCGAGGCGCCGGCCCGGGCGATCCCGAAGTCCGTCACCTTCAACCGCTCGTCCGGGCTCATGAGGATGTTGTGCGGCTTGATATCGCGATGCACGATCCCGTTCCGGTGCGCGAAGCGCAGGGCGTCGAGGATCTGCCGGGCGTACGCGATCGCCTGGCCGGGCCGGAGGCGACCCTGTTCCCGGATCAGCTCCTTGAGGTTACGGCCCTCGATCGCCTCCATCGCGATGTAGTACGTGCCCTCGGCCTCGCCGCGGTCGTAGATCGAGACGATGTTCGGATGGGACAGCGAGGCGGCGGCCTTCGCCTCGCGGCGGAACCGCTCGACGAACAGGTCGTCGTGGGCGTACCGGTCGTTGAGGATCTTGATCGCGACGAGCCGCCCGAGCTCCGTGTCCTCCGCGAGATAGACGTTGGCCATCCCCCCGGCGCCCAGCCGCCGGATGATCCGGTACCGCTCGTGGAAGAGCGTGTCGATGAGCGTGTCCTGGAGGTTCGCCATGTGTCTCAAAGGCTACGTGCTCTGGTCGGGACGCCTGAGCGTGAAGTGTGGCACCGATCGGGCTCAGGCACGGAGGAGTGCCTCCAGGATCGTGCGGGCGATCGGGGCAGCGAGCGCCCCGCCCGTCCCGGCCTGGTCGGAGAGCGCGACCGCGACCGCATACCGCGGTGCTTCCGCCGGTGCGAAGCCGATGAACCAGACGTCGTTCGCCCCTGCTCTCCCGGTCTCGGCCGTGCCGGTCTTGCCGGCGACCCGAACGCCGGGGATCTGGGCCGCCGTTCCCGTCCCGGACTGCACTGCGAGCTCCATCATCGCGGTCAGCTCGGCTGCCGTCTCCGGCTCGATCGCCTTGCGATACTCCTCGCTCCCCGTCTTCGTCAGGATCTTGCCGTCCGGGGTGAGGATTCGATCGACGACGAACGGTCGCATCACGACGCCGTCGTTGGCGACGCCGGCGGCAACCATCGCCATCTGGAGTGGCGTCGCGAGGAGCCGCTCCTGCCCGAAGGCGAGCCGGCCGGGGTCGACCGCGTTCGGGTCGTCAGGGTCGAAGAGCCGGCCGCGCACGTACAGGCCGCTCGGGCGGCGCTCGTCGTCGGGCGTCTCGAGCGGCGGCAGGTCGTAGAAGCCGAACCGCTTCGCGTACTCGAGCACGAGCTGCGGGCCGAGCTCCTTGCCGATGTTGCAGAAGACGGAGTTGATCGAGTTCTCGAGGGCCTGGGCGAGCGTGACCCGGCCCCAGACCTGGGGGCCGCTCTGGTCGGCGAAGTTCGAGACCTTCTTGCCGTACACCGTGCAGTAGCCGGGGTCGTCGAACTCGCTCGACGGCTCGTAGCGCCCGGAGTCGAGCGCGGCGGCCGCCGTGATCACCTTGAACGTCGAGCCCGGGATGAACAGCCCGGCCGTGGCGCGGTTCAGCAGCGGCGCGGGGTCGGGGCAGGGGCCCGGAGCGGCGAGGACCTGCTCGTAGCGCGATTCGACGTCGTTCGGGTCGAACGTGGGGGTGGAGGCCATGACGGCGACAGCACCCGACTCGACGTCGAGCGCGACCGCGGCGCCACAGGCCGACGAGAGCTCGGCCATGGCGGCCCGCTGGGCATCCACGTCGATCGTCAGCACGAGCGAGTTGCCCTGCCGGGTCAGCCCTCTCACCCGGTCGGTGACCCGGTCGACGATCGTGGAGAGATTCAGGTTGGAGCCGGTGAGGAAGTCGTTCAGCGAGCGCTCGAGGCCCGCACGGGCACGCGAGATCGTCGAGTAGCCGACGGTCTGTGCAACGAGCCCGCGCTGCGGGTACCGACGGAGATACCAGGTCTGGCCCTGCACCCTGCGCTTGCGGTTCGCCGCCAGCAGCGTCGTTCCGTCGGACGCGTAGATGAGCCCGCGCTCGACCGTGACCTGCTTCACGACGAGTGTCGGGTTGCCCTGCCGTGCCTCGAGGTCGGGCGATCGCCACAGCCAGTAGGTCGCGGTCGCGATCAGGGCGACGAAGAGCGTGCACAGGAACAGGAACAGCCGTCGCAGCTGCGGGTTCATCTGCCCGCGCTCCGCGCGTTGACGCGGTTCGAGACCGCGAGCAGGAGCCAGAGCACGACGAAGTTCGCGACGAGGCTCGAGCCTCCGTACGAGACGAACGGCAGGGTGATGCCGGTGAGCGGGATCAGGCCGGTGACTCCGCCGAGGATGATGAAGGCCTGGATGCCGATCGTTGCGGTGAGACCGGCGGCGAGGAGCTTCGAGAAGCCGTCGTCTGCAAGCATCGCGATCCGCAGGCCCCGGTAGACGAGGACGATGTAGAGAACGATCACTGCCGCCCCGCCGGCGAGCCCCAGCTCCTGGGCGAGCGCCGAGTAGATGAAGTCGGTCTGCAGGAAGGGGATGTACGTCGTGCCGTCCGTGCCGATCAGGACTCCCCGTCCGAGGCCGGTCCCGAACAGCCCGCCGCTCGAGATCGCGTAGATCGACTGGACGAGCTGGTAGCCCGTGTCATAGGGGTCGTGCCAGGGGTCGAGCCAGATCTGCACCCGGTCCTGGACGTGGGGCACGACGTGGTAGAGGCCGTA
The DNA here is from genome assembly GCA_046330455.1 of Gaiellales bacterium. Taxonomy (GTDB): domain Bacteria; phylum Actinomycetota; class Thermoleophilia; order Gaiellales; family Gaiellaceae; genus CAVQXR01. The sequence goes on along the minus strand of JAXLSU010000011.1, from coordinate 100,138 downwards.
CGCGCCGGCCGCGAAGAGCAGCGTGCCAACGGCCACGTACTGCCAGCGCGCCGTCGCGAGGTAGAGCATGGCGAGGAACACGGAGAAGTAGAGGAGGCCTCCGCCGAGGTCGTTGGTCTGGAAGAGCACGAGCATGGCTGCACCCCAGATGACGAGCAGCGGGCCGAAGTGCTTGAGCGGCGGCAGCCCGAACCGGCCGAGCCCGGTGGTCAGCACCTCGCGCTTGTCTCGCAGGTAGCCGGCGAGGAAGACGACCATCAGCACCTTGGCGACCTCCCCGGGCTGGAACCGGATCGGGCCGAGCTCGATCCAGAGCGACGAGCCGTTCACCGTCTCGCCGAGACCGGGCACGGCCGGCAGTACGAGCAGCACGACGGCGCAGGTGCCGAGGATCCACTTCACATGGTCGAGCGAGCGGTAGTCGCGAACGAGGAGGGCGCAGACGGCGAACACGCCGATACCGACGACGAGCCAGACACCCTGTCGCAGCGCGAGCTCCGGCTCGATCCGGTAGATCATCGTCAGCCCGATCCCCGTCAGGAGCGCGGCGAGCGGGAGCAGGTACGGGTCGGCGAACGGAAGCGCGATCCGGGTGACGACGTGCGCGGCGAGGTACAGGCCGAGGAAGAAGCCGAGGTAGGTCAGCGACGCCGTCGAGATGATCTCCTGCTGGGCGATGTAGACGCTCGCGAAGCCGAGGCCCGTGAGGACCCCGACGAGCAGGAGGTGGAGGAGCTCTCGGTTCCGGAGGCTCATGGGTCGACGCGATCCGCTCTCCGGCGGGATCTGCCCGGACGTCCACCGGCGACCGGGCCCGTCACCGCCGTCAGGGCTGGGCCTCCCGCTCGTACGGCCGGATCCGCGCGAGCGCGGCCCCCTCGCTGCTGAGCGCGTGGTCGAAGAGGCGCTGGCGCTCCTCGGGCGAGAGCTGCTCGATGCGCAGGTTGCTCACGTAGATCTCCCGGTACAGGCTGATGCCCGCGAACAGGTCCCAGGGAACACCCTGGTACACGGCCACGTGGCCGTCCTCGGTCGCTCCGACGAAGTGGGCGCGGGAGAGGCCCCAGAGCGCGGCCGCGACGAGGGCGGCGAACAGGGCGACGGCCAGCACGAGCGCGAGCGCCCAGCGCCCCGTCCGGCCGCGGGGCTCTCGCCGCGGCCGCTCCGTCGTCACGGGCGCGGCGGCGACCGGCCCCCTCCCGTTGCCGGAGACGGGCTCGTCCGGGGACTCGAACGGGATCCGCAGCCCCTCGACGCCGGCGAGCGTGTCCTCGTCGGGGCCGCTCTCGGCGAGGGAGAACAGCACGACCGTCACGTTGTCGTCGCCGCCGTTGCGATTCGCCTGGGCGACGAGCGCCCTGGCCGCCTCCGGCAGCGCGACCGTCTCGAGCAGGATCGTGCGCACCGCGTCGGGAGCGAGCATCGTCGTCAGCCCGTCCGAGCAGAGCAGGAAGACGTCGCCCGGCTTCGCGTCCACCGAGAAGCTGTCGACGTCCACCGCGCTGTCGGTTCCGAGCGCCCTCGTGATCACCGAGCGCTGGGGGTGGCTCTCGGCCTCCTCCGGGGTCAGACGCCCCGAGCGCACGAGATCGGCGACGAGCGAATGGTCCTCGGTGAGCTGCTCCAGCGTGCCGTCGCGGAGCAGATAGGCACGGGAGTCCTCGACGTGACCGACCGCCACGCGGTCGCCCGTGACGAGCGCCGCGGTCACGGTTGTGCCCATGCCCGACGCGTGCGGGTCGTTCGCGGCCCGCGCGTAGATGCGCCGGTTCGCCTCCTGGATGATCGAGCGCAGGCGCGGCTCCGCCTCGAGGAGGTCGGCCTCGTGGAAGTCCTGGAAGGCGCCGGCCGCGAGCCGGGGACGCGACCTCGCCGGCCTGGGCCCCACCCATCCCGTCGGCGACCGCGAACAGCGGCGGGTCGCACACGAACGCGTCCTCGTTCCGGCGTCGCACCCGGCCCGGATCGGTCAGCCCGGCGACCCCGGACAGCTTCACGCCACGACCCGCAATGTCGTCGCTCCGACCTGGACGAGGTCGCCGGGATGGACGGGCTCGCGGTCGTCGATCCGGCGCCCGTTCACGTACGTCCCGTTCGTCGACCCGAGATCGACGACCCACAGCCCGTCGCGCATGCTCTCGATCCGCGCGTGCTGGGCGGAGGCGAACTCGTCGTCGGGCAGGGGGATCAGGTTCGCGTCGATCCGCCCGATCGTGACGGGAGCGATGCCGACGTCGTAGGCCTGGCCGGTCGGCTGCGACGGGCTCCGTTCGACGACGAGCCGGTGCTGGGGCGGCGCGAGCGGGGTCCCGGCCAGCTGGGCGGGCGTCAGGAGAAAGCTCTCCTGCGGGAGGCGCAGGTCCCGGCTCGCCGTTCGCACGACCCACCAGAGAAACAGGTAGAGGAGGACGAGGAACAGCGCCTGGAAGAGGAGCAGGAGCCGATCGACCATCGACCGGCCTCCACTCTAGGCGAGCTCGAAACGCAGCTCGGACTGGCCGAGCGTGATCCGATCGCCTCCGAGAGCGTCGACCGGTCGACCCGCTTGCCGCCGATGAAGGTCCCGTTCGTCGACCCGAGATCGGTCAGCACCCAGGCACCATCCTCGAGGTGGAGCTCGGCGTGGCGGCGCGAGACGCTCGGGTCGTCGACCGTGACGTCGCACTCCCTGGACCGACCGAGCGTGGTGGGTCCCGGCCCGACCTCGTGTCGAGCCCCGGAAACGACGAGCACGGCGAGCGGGACAGGATCTGCGGGTGCGGCCGAAGTCTCCGCCGGCGCCGCGGGACCGAGGACGCCCGTGCCGCTGTCGGGGTCGGCCGGCGCCGGTGGCTTTACGGGTTCGGGCGGCGGAGGAGGAGGAGCGACCCGCGTCGTGGGAGGAGCCGGAGGGGTGACGACGATCGGAGGCGTCACGGGCGGCTCCACGGGCGCCGGAGCACCGTCGCTCGGCGCCGGCCCTGGTCGTGGCTCCGGCCGGGCAGGCGGCTGCGCCATTCGCGTCGCGATCCCGAACTCTCCGATCGACAGATCGTCGTCCTCGTGGAGCAGCACGCGGGGAGGCGACGCGACCGAGTAGCCCTCTCGCCTGGCGTGCTCCGCGAGGAAGCCGCCGAGCTCGAGGAGCAGGCCGTCCTCATACCCGACGAACTGCTCGCGATCGCGCGGGGATAGGTACAGGAGGTACTCGTTCGGGACGTAGATCCGTGAGAGGGAAACGGTCTTGTGGTCGTCCATCTCCTTGACGAGCTTGCGCGCGATCTCGACCGGCTGGACGTGCGAACGGAACGCACGCCCGAAGACGCCCGTGACGAGGGACTCGATCCGGTGCTCGATGTTCCGCAGCACGTCGACAGCTGGCCGAGGTGTGTCCTCAGCGAGATCGAGTGTAGCTGGGCGTTCTTGCGCGAAGGAAGGGCAGGCCGAGGACGAGGCCGAGCAGCAGCGTGCCGGCCACGATCGGGAACGGCTCCGGTCGGGCGGCTCCGAGCAGCGGGGGGCCGATCACGAGCAACGGGAGCAGGACGACCGTGAGGCCGACCACGGCGAGCGGCCCCGCCCGCCGGACGAGCGGCAGCGCCAGCGTCACTGCGGCGAGGATCGCCGCCTCGACCGCGATCAGCCTGTGGTCGGCGAGGGTCGAGAACAGAGCCCCGGCGACAGCGAGCGGTGACTCGCTGCCCGCGAGCCCGAGCCCGAGCGGGGGCGAGGCCCCGTCGAAGGGAAGCCCTCTGCCGAGGAGGCCCATCGTGAGCGCGCCGGCTACGACCCCTGCGGCGGCCGTGAGCGCCTGTCGGAGCGCACCGGTGGCGCGGGCTGCGACCAGCGGAATGAGGACGAGGCCTCCGGGCACGAGCGCGAGGACGGGCCCGGCGACGACGAGGAGACCGTGTGAGGAATCGCCCCAAAAAGCGAGCAGCCAGACGAGCGCAACGAGCGAGTAGAGGCTCGCGAGCGCGAACGAGACGTTTCCGAGCGGCAGGATCGGCGTCAGGAGCGCGAACGCCAGGCCGGCGCGGGCGTTCACGAGGGCAGCGGCTCCTGCGAGCGCTCCGAGCACGGCGGGCCCGCCCTGCGGGAAGAACGGGAGCAGCGAGGTCGTCGTGGCCGCGAACGTCGCGGCGAGCGCGGCGGGCTCGGCACGGGCGAGCAGATGGCGCCGCGACCCGGCAGGCGCCTCGACCCGACGCCGCGCCTGGGCGGCGAGTGAGTCGCGGAGCTCGTGGGCGAGCCGCTTGGCCGGCGGGCGCTCTGCCGGGTCGAGCGCGAGCGCGCCCTCCACGGCCTCGAGCACGGGGCGTGGGAGGTCGGGCCGGGCCGAGGCGAGCGGTGGAGCGCCCGACATGATCAGGTTCGCGGTCTCGACGGGAGACGACGCGAAGAACGGCTGCTGCCCCGCGAGCGCCTCCCAGAGCATCACGCCCACCGCCCACACGTCCGCGGCGCCGGTCGCCTCCTCGCCGCGGAGCCGCTCCGGGGAGATGTATCCGAGCGTCCCCGGAACGTCGCCCGTGGCCGTCAGCGTCTCCGCGTCGGCCATCAGCGCGAGCCCGAAGTCGAGCAGGCGCGCGTCGGTCTTCCCGGTCTCGGCCAGGAGCACGTTCGCGGGCTTCACGTCGCGGTGGATGATCCCCTTGGCGTGCGCGTGGGCAAGCGCGTCGAGCACCTGCGCGGCGACCTCGATCGCACCCCGGTCGTCGAGGCGCCCGCCCCGGATCGCCTCGCGAACCGTGATCCCGGGCACGTACTCGTAGGCGACGTACACGTGACCGGCATCCCGGTCGACGCTGAACACCCGCGCGCAATGTGGGTGACGGAGACGTGCGACCGCCTCGGCCTCACGCTCGGCCCTGACTCCGGCCTTGCCTTCACGGGGAACGACCTTGAGCGCGACCTCGTGTCCGTTGCGCTGGTCGACGGCGAGCCAGACCGAGCCCGAGCCGCCGCTGCCGAGCGGTCGCAGGGCACGGAAGCGACCGAGGATCAGCTCGTGGTCGGACGCTGCCGCTACGGCGCTCTGGGCCATCGACGGCTCCCTTTCCCGCGGTGGCCGGAACTCCTGCAAGCGCGGGCCGAACGCGACGCTGCAGGGTGCGGGAAGCTCACGTCCCGGCGCCGAGAGGCTGCTATGCTCCGCGGACTCGAGGGGGCCGCAAGGCTCGCTCCCGTGCGGGAGAAAGGGTTGGCCCCCCGTGCCCCGAACAGTTCTGTCTGCCGTGGCCGAGCGCGACCGACCAGACGACGACGACCTCGACTTCGAGTTCTTCGAGGACGAGCCGCGCACGGTCGAGACGTCGGCCCGCCCGACAACGCCCGCACAGCGTGGCCCGGCGGTACCGAAACCCGGCCCGATGCGTCCGCGTGGCCCCGGCGGTGGGACGCCGATCGTCCGGCTCGCCGCGCTGATCGGCGGGATCATCGTGATCGCGGTCCTGATCGTCGTCGGGGTCACGAGCTGCCGTGGTGACAAGGCGAAGGGCGACTACGAGGACTACATGCAGTCGGTCGGCGGGCTCGCACGCTCCTCGGACGACGTCGGAAGCCAGTTCACACAGCTGCTCGGAAAGACCGGCCTGACGCTCGACGAGCTCCAGTCGCAGCTCACGGGCCTCGCCGATCAGCAGGCGCAGGTGGTGCAGCGCACCGGTCAGCTGGAGGCGCCGGGAGCGATGCTCGAGGCCCAGCAGGGGCTGGTCGACGCCATGCAGCTGCGCGAGAACGGGCTCCGCGGGATGGCGCAGGCGGTGAGCCAGATCCAGCCGTCCACCGATCCGACCGAGGCGGGCAAGATCCTGAACGAGCAGGGAAACCGGCTGATCGCGGGCGACGTCGTGTACGCCGACTCGTTCCAGGGGCGAGCGGAGGCGGTGCTGAAGCAGGAGGGCGTGAGCGGCGTGCAGGTGCCGGACTCCGTGTTCCTTACCGACCCCGACCTCGTCAGCACGGCCTCGATGACCGCCATGATCGAGCGGATCAACCAGGGTGGCGGCGGCACCGAGACGGGCGGCGCGCACGGCAACGGGATCACCAGGGTCGTCGTCCAGCCCGACGGGGCCGAGCTCTCGCCCGACATCGAGAACGAGATCGTCGTCACCGAGGGTTTCGCGATCGAGGTCTTCGTCGAGAACTCCGGTGACTTCCAGGAGACGAACGTCAAGGTGAACCTGACGATCCAGGGTCAGCCCGCGATCAAGAAGTCGGCGACGATCGAGATCGTCAATCCGGGCGAGACGGCCACGGTGACCTTCACGGACTTCGTCGAGCTCCCGTACGCGACGTCCACGACGCTGAAGATCGCCGTGAAGCCGGTCGAGGGCGAGCAGAACACCGCCAACAACTCGGTCGACTACCCGATCCTGCTGACGCTCGCGTAGGCACGGACGATGTCCGCCACGACCGCCGGCTGGATCGCGATCGGAGCGGCCGTCGTGGCCGTCGCCTCGCTGCTCGTGGCCTTCGTCGTCTTTGCCTCCCTCGGGAAGGTGCGGAGGGCGCAGACGGTGCTGCTCGGCTCGGGTCGCGACGATCTCGTCGACTTCGCGGTCACCCTGCAGACGCGCATCGACGATCTCCACCGGGCCGTCGACGAGGTGGCGGCAGGGCTCGTTCGCGTCGACAAGCGCATCGACGGCACCGTCGCCCATTCGGCGATCGTTCGCTTCGACGCCTTCGAGGACCTCGGCGGTCAGCAGTCGGCGGCGATCGCCCTGCTCGACTCCGCGAGGTCGGGCGTCGTCCTCTCGGCGATCCAGGGCCGCGACCACGCGAGGATCTACGTGAAGGAGCTCGAGCGCGGTCGCTCGACCGTGGCGCTCTCGCCCGAGGAGCAGGCGGCAGTCGACCGGGCGATGGCAACCAGCGGCGGCTGACGCCGCGGCTGACGGCCCTCGGCGGCTGAGCGGCCGGCTCGGCCGGCCGCAACCCGCCACGGAGCGGCCCGGCAGGGCCGCGGTCACGCTCGGCCGGCCGCGACCCGCGTTGAAGCCGGGCGGAGCCCGGCGGTCACGGTCGTCGACCGTCGCGATCCCTTCGGGGCCCAGCCCGGGCCGGATCTCATCCCGCCCGTGGGCGTGGGCGGCAGGGTTTCTGCTCGGTTCTCGTGGGCTTGTAGGGGCGGGATCTCATCCCGCCCGCGCCGGCCACGGCCGGCGGGCGAAGGCCGGTACCCGCGGTCCATACAATGACGGTCGAGTGAAGCAGGTCCTCGTCCTCAACTCGAGCTACGAGCCGCTGAACGTCTGTTCCGTCCGGCGCGCGCACGTGCTCGTGTTCAAGGGCAAGGCGGAGGTGCTGACCGCGGTCGACCGGCCGCTTCGCGCCGCGACGAGGTCGTACCCGTGGCCGCACGTGATCCGCCTCCTCTCGTACGTCCGGGCGCCCCGGGTCGTGCACCGGCGGATCTCCCGCAGGGCCCTGTTCGCCCGCGACGGCTGGCGCTGCCAGTACTGCGGCACCTCGGGGCGCCTCACGCTCGACCACGTGGTGCCGCGCAGCCGCGGCGGGGACTCGGTCTGGGAGAACGTCGTCGCTTCCTGCGCGCCGTGCAATCTGCGGAAGGGCGACAGGCTTCCGGACGAGGTGCAGATGCACCCGCGGGTGAAGCCGCATCCGCCCGCGCCTGCTCTGTTCATCACCCTGGCGGCCCCGGCGATCCCTGACGGCTGGCGACCGTACCTGACGGCGCTCTCGGCGGCCGTTGCCGGGCCCGCCGCGGCCTGAGCGAAACCGGGAACTTCCTCGCCTTCCGGGCCGTCGAACTGACGACCTGAAAGGGACTCCGTCCGGGAGGGGCTCGAGATGACGAACGGGAAGAAGCGGATCGTCGCGGTTGCAGCGCTCGCGATCGCGGGGGTGACGGTGGCGGCCTTCATGGGCGTCGGCAGGCCCGAGGGAGCGAGCGGCGGCAGCGCCACGGGCTCCGACGGTGCAGGGCTCGGGATCACGGTCGCCGGCGTCGGGAAGGTCAAGGCTGCGCCCGACCAGGCCTCGTTCTCGTTCGGCGTGGAGACGCAGGGCGCGACCGCCGACGAGGCGCTCGCGACGAACAACGAGGCCGTTCAGGCCGTGATCGACGCGATCAAGGGTCAGGGCATCGAGGAGGCGAAGATCCAGACCCAGTCGGTCAGCGTCTATCCGCGCTACTCCGACGACGGCCAGATCATCGTCGGCTACTCGGCGAGCAACACGGTGAGCGTGCTGATCGACGACCTCGAGCAGGTCGGCGCCGTGGTCGATGCCGCGGCGAAGGCGGGCGCGAACCAGGTGTACGGCCCGAACCTCTCGATCGCCGACCAGACGGAGCTGTACAAGCAGGCGCTCGCAGACGCCTACGACGACGCCCGCGACAAGGGGGAGGCCGTCGCCGCAGCGGCCGGCGTCACGCTCGGCAAGGTCGTCAACGTCGTCGAGGGCGGCGCCGCGTACCCCGTCGCCGGGGTCGCCGAGGCAGCCGCCGACGGGGGCGGCGTCCCGATCCAGCCCGGCCAGCAGGAGATCCAGGCGACCCTGACCGTGACCTTCGCGATCGGCTGAGCATGGCCTGCGAGGGGGTGGGCGCCCGGCCCGCCCCCGGCGGCTTCCCGGTGCGGATCGCCGCCCGCTTCGCTATACTCCCCGCGTTCGCGAGGCGACGTGGCCTCAGGCGCAGCAGGCGCCTGGGGTCTTTTTGTTTTTCTGGGACCGTTTCAGGAGGGAGCTGCATGGGTAGGGCAACGAGTGATCCGGCGGACAGGCGAGCAGTTCTCGACCGGATCGAGGCCGAGGAGATCGACTTCGTCCTCCTCTGGTTCTCCGACATCGTCGGTCAGCTGAAGAGCTTCGCCGTCACGATCGCCGAGATCGAGAACGCGCTCGACGACGGCATGGGCTTCGACGGCTCCTCGATCACGGGCTTCAACTCGATCGAGGAATCGGACATGGTCGCGATCCCTGACCCGAGGACGTTCCAGGTCCTGCCCTGGCGCACCGGCGAGTACAAGGTCGCGCGGATGATCTGCGACGTCGTCACGCCCGACGGAGATCCCTACGAGGGCGATCCGCGCTACGTCCTCAAGCGGGCGCTCGACCGCATGCGCTCGATGGGCTTCGACACGTTCAACGTCGGCCCGGAGCTCGAGTACTTCTACTTCAAGAACGACGAGGCGACCGAGATCCTCGATCACGGCGGCTACTTCGACCTCGCCACGCTCGACGTCGCCGGCGAGTGGCGCAAGGAGACGATCAAGGCCCTCGAGTCGATGGGCATCCCGGTCGAGTACGCCCATCACGAGGTGGCGCCGTCCCAGCACGAGATCGACATGCGCTACTCGGAGGCGCTCGGAATGGCCGACCACACGGTCACCTACCGGCTGATCGTCAAGGAGATCGCGACGAAGTACGGGATCTACGCGACGTTCATGCCGAAGCCGCTGTTCGGCGAGAACGGCTCGGGCATGCACACCCACCAGTCGCTGTTCACGAACGGCAAGAACGCGTTCTACGACGCCGCCGATCCCTGGCATCTGTCCCCCGTCGGCAAGGCCTTCATCGCCGGCCAGCTGCACCACGCCCGCGAGATCTGCGCGATCTTCGCCCAGTGGGTGAACTCCTACAAGCGCCTCGTGCCCGGCTACGAGGCGCCGGTCTACGTGGCCTGGTCGCGCCGGAATCGCTCGGCGCTGATCCGAATCCCCCTCTACCACCCCGGGAAGGAACAGGCGACCCGGGCCGAGATCCGCTGCCCGGATCCGTCGTGCAACCCGTACCTGACGTTCGCGGCGCTGCTCCAGGCGGGCCTCGAGGGGATCGAGAAGGGCTACGAGCTCCCGGAGCCGATGGAGGAGAACCTCTTCGAGCTGACGCCGGAGGAGCGGGAGGACCGCGGGATCGTCAGCCTGCCCGAGAACCTGGGCGAGGCAATCCGCGAGCTCGCGCACTCCGATCTCTGCCACCGGATCCTCGGCCCCCACATCTTCGACCGCTACGTGTCGCTGAAGCGCAAGGAGTGGGACGACTACCGCGTCCAGGTGACGCCCTGGGAGCTGAACCGGTACCTGTCGATACTCTGACCCGCGGCGTGGGCGGTCCCGGTGGTCGAACCGCCGCCGGGATCGCCTAGGCGTGGCTGTGCAGCGACTCGCGCGTGACGTTGAGGAGCACGACCTGGCTCGTCTCGTCGATCTCCTGGATCGCCCCCACCGGGACGACGCGCCGGCGCCGGAACGGGAAGCGCCCGCGAACCCAGAGGCGGAGCGCCTCGCCGTCGATCGGTGCCGCGGCGCGCTCGACCCGTCCCACGACCCGCCCGCGCGTGTCCGCGACGAGATAGCCGGTCGTGCCCGCGACGACGTTGGGATCCAGGCTGCTCACCGTGCCGAGCCTAGCGGACGTGCCCGCCGGGACCGGGCTCAGCGGCTCGCGCTCAGCCCCCGGGCTGCCACACCATGAGCACGAGCACGGCGATCGCGGCGAGCGCCGCGACCACGTTCAGCACGAGCGAGGGGCGGTCCGCGAGCAGCCGGTCGAGCTCGGGCGTTCGCCGATCGTCACCGTCGGCGAGCGCGGCTGCGAGCTTGCGCGCCTTCTTGGGCGCCTGGCCGGCGATCCCGCCCACCACGGCGGCGAGGACGAACAACGCGAGCGCCGCGCTCACCCAGCCGTCGCCCATGTCGATCGACCCGGAGAGCTCGATGAGCCAGAACGCACAGCCGAGCAGCATGGCCGTCCCGGCGAGGGTCACGAGCACGCCGGAGCGCGCGAGCCCGAGCACGGCCACGATCTCGCTCGGCCGCGGGCTCCGGGCGGCGGCGGCGAACGCCAGCCCCGCGACGGCGACCCCCGCGAAGTACGCGATCGCGCCGGCAATGTGGAGAAGGAGCGCGATCTGGTACGCCGACACGGCCCTATTATCGGGGACATGGAAGGTGGCCACGGGGGGAGGCGCACGCTGAACCGGTCGGAGCGACACCTCCAGCTCGTCACGGAGACGATCGCCGCGGTCAACTCGACGCTCGACCTCGGCGAGCTGTTCGAGCTGATCGCGGCGAAGGTGGCCGCGGCGCTCCACGCCGATGCGTGCTTCGTCTACCTCTACGACGAGAAGACTGACGAGCTGATCCTGCGGGCCTCCGTCGGGTCGCAGGTCGACGCGGCCACCGTGACCCCGCGCATGCGCCCCGGCGAGGGGATCACGGGCTTCGCCGTGGCCGAGCGCGCGCCGGTGATGATCCCGCGCGCCGCGCACCTCGATCCGAGGTTCAAGCGTTTTCCGAACCTCCACGAGGAGCAGTACCAGTCGATCCTCGCCGTGCCGATCCTCGCCAAGGAGCGGCTCGAGGGTGCCCTGAACGTGCGCACGATCGAGCCACGCGAGTTCGACGGGGGCGAGATCGAGCTGCTGATGGCGATCGCGGGTCAGGTCGCGCAGGCGATCGAGAACGCGAAGCTCTACGACCAGTCGAGACGGCGGGTGGCCGAGCTCGAGGCGCTCGCGCGGATCTCCGAGGCGGTCTCGGAGTCGCTGTACCTCGAGGAGTCGCTCGAGACGATCGTCAAGACGACGATGGACGCGGTCCGCGCCTGCGGGGCGAGGATCGTCCTCGCCGACGGCCGCACGGCGTGGCCGGGAGGCACGTCGGGGGCCTTCAGCGAGCGAACGCCGCTGCGCTGGAAGGGGCGCGAGCTCGGCGAGCTCGTGTGCGAGCGCGACACCCCGTTCGGCGACGCGGAGCGAACGCTCCTCACCTCGATCGCCCACCATGCAGCGGTCGCGCTGGAGCAGGGGCGGTCGGTGATGCGGGGAGTGCTCGCCAAGGAGATCCATCACCGGGTCAAGAACAACCTCCAGACGGTCGCGTCGATGCTGCGGCTCCAGGCGCGCTCGACCGGCTCCGATCCGCGCCAGGCGCTCGAGGACTCGGTGAACCGGATTCTCGCGATCGCGGCCGTGCACGAGGCGCTGATGGAGCGCTGGGACGACGATGTCGACCTCGGCGACCTCGTCGAGCGCCTCCGCCGGATGATCGTCCAGGGGATCGGCGCGGGGAAGGACGTCGTCTCGACCGTCGAGCCCGTCTCGCTCGCCGGCGATCGCGCGACCGCCCTTGCGCTCGTCTTCGCGGAGCTCCTGCAGAACGCGCTCGAGCACGGAGGTCAGCACGTCGGCATCGAGCTCGGGAGCCGGAACGGCGGCATCGTTCTCGCGGTCGTCGACGACGGCGCCGGCGTCGGCCAGTCGGTTGCCGGCACGGGCCTCTCGATCGTCCACGCGCTCGTTCGCGACGAGCTTCACGGAACGCTCGAGCTCGTCGACTCCGGGGAGGGCCTGCGGGCCGAGGTGGTGTTTCCGAGCTGAGCGCGCACACGGCGGGCACCCGCGTCCTGATCGCCGAGGACGAGACGATCATCCGGCTCGACCTCCGGGAGCTGCTCGAACGGGCGGGCTTCGAGGTGTGCGCCGAGGCACGCGACGGCGAGGAGGCGGTCGAGCTCGCGCGGGCCGAGGAGCCCGACCTCGCGATCCTCGACGTGAAGATGCCTCGTCTCGACGGGATCGAGGCGGCGCGCCGCATCCTCGGCGAGCGGTCGATCCCGATCGTGATCCTGACCGCCTACAGCCAGGAAGAGCTCGTCGCGCGGGCGGTCGAGGCCGGTGTCTTCGGCTACCTCGTCAAGCCGTTTCGCGAGGCCGATCTCGTGCCCGCGATCCAGGCCGCCCGGGCCCGGCACCTCGAGCTCACGGCGCTGCGCGAGGAGGCCGACTCACTCGCCGAGGCGCTCGCGACGCGCAAGCTCGTCGAGCGGGCGAAGGGCCTGCTGATGGAGCGCGAGGGGCTGACCGAGCAGGAGGCGTTCGCGCGCCTGCGCCGCGCGAGCCAGGTGTCGGGGCGTCCCATGAAGGTCGTCGCCGAGGCGCTGATCGCCACGTTCGAGGACGTCTGAGCCCGGATGAACACCTTCCTCGACCGGCGGCGAAGCGAAGCCGCAGCCGCGTGGAGCCTCGACGGTGGTGTCGTGCTCGTGGCTGCCGGCGACGAGATCCCCGTGCCGGGGCGCGGCGACCGCACCTACCCGTTCCGAGCGCACTCCGAGTACCTGTACCTCACAGACCGCGAGCGTCCCGGCGGCGTGCTGGCGTACGCGCCGGACGACGGCTGGGTGGAGTTCGTCGTACCCGTCACCGCCGCCGAGCTGTTGTGGACGGGGCTCGAGGGGGACCGCGAGGGAGTGCCCGAAGGAACGCGCCCGCTCGACGAGCTCGAGGCGTGGGTCGGCAGCCGGCCGGTGCGGCGGCTCGGCGCCACAGCGGAGGCCGACGTCGAGCTCCGCGACGCGCTGATCCGGGTACGCCGCCCGAAGGACGACGTCGAGCTCGACCGCATGCGCGCGGCGGCGGAGGCGACGCGCTGCGGGTTCGAGGAGCTCGTGTCCTCGATCGCCGCAGGTCGCACCGAGCGCGAGCTGCAGATCGCGCTCGAGGCATCGTTCCTGCGGCACGGCGGCGACTCGCTCGCGTTCGAGACGATCGTCGCGGCAGGAGACCATGCGGCCGTCCTGCACTTCTCCCCGACGGCGCGTGAGCTCCGCGACGGCGACCTCCTGCTCGTCGACGCGGGCGCAGAGTGCCGCGGCTACGCGAGCGACGTCACCCGGACCTTCGTCGTCGGCGGGACGTTCACGGGGGAGCAGGCGCTCGTCTACGAAACGGTCAAGCGTGCCGGTGAGGCGGCGATCGCAGCCTGCCGCCGGGGGACCGCGTGGCACGACGTCCACCGCACGGCCGCGCTGGTCGTGGCCGAGGGTCTCGTCGAGCTCGGCGTTCTCCGCGGCCGGCCCGAGACGCTCGTCGAGAGCGGTGCGGCGACGCTGTTCTTCCCGCACGGGGTCGGCCACCTGGTCGGCCTCGGCGTTCGTGACACGGGCCCGGCCTCCGACGAGGCGACCGAGCCCCTGCCCGGCCTGCCGCGCCTGCGCGTCGATATCCGGCTGCAGCCGCGCCAGGCGTGGACGGTCGAGCCGGGGATCTACTTCGTTCCCTCGCTGCTCGCCCGGGAGCGCGGCCACGAGGGCGTCGACCGGGATCGCGTCGACGCGTTGCACGGCTTCGGCGGGGTGCGCCTCGAGCAGAACGTGCTGATCACCGGCGACGCCCCGGAGATCCTGACTGCCGCCGTTCCGCTCTGACGCTCTATGCCTCGGAGCGCGGCCAGGCGGGCGAGCGTCGCCGCTTCGACGGGCCGCGGAACAGCCAGACCGCGAACAGCCCGAACACGAAGCCTCCGATGTGCGCGAAGAACGCGACCCCGCCCTCGCCGGCGCCGGTCGGCGCGAGCAGGTCGAAGCCTCCGTACCAGAGCTGGAAGGCGAACCAGATGACGAGGAAGGCGACAGCCGGGATCTCGAACGGGATGAAGAAGAACGCGAGGGTGAGGACGCGGGCGTTCGGGTAGAGGACGAGATACGCACCGAGCACGCCGGCGATCGCGCCGCTCGCGCCGACGTTCGGAACGAACGACTCGTCGACCGACCCGAACGTGAGCGTCACGAAGGTCTGGAGCGCGATCGCCGCAAGGCCCGCGCAGAGGTAGAAGCCCAGGAACCGGAGTCGACCGAGCGCGTCCTCGACGTTGTTGCCGAAGATCCAGAGGAAGAGCATGTTGAAGAGGACGTGAGCCCAGCTTCCGTGCATGAACGTCGAGGTCAGGGCGTCGGCCGGCCAGGGGAGGCCCGGCGGGTCGCAGGCCCCGTTCGGCTCGCACGGAAACCAGGCGGAGTCGACGATCGCGCGCCCGAGGTCGGGAAGCTCGTAGACGAGCCATACCGCGAGGTTCACCCCGATCAGCGCCAGCGTCACGACCGGTCGGCGCTGCGTGGGGATGTTGTCTCTGATCGGGATCACGGGCGGATCGGCTCCGGCCTGGTGAGCCGCGCAGGCCGGGCTCGGTCCCTCATCGTGCCGGTTGCGCGGTCGGTGTCGCCGTACGGGTAAGGTTCAGATGGTGACTGCGAGCGTTGACCGGGACGTTGGTCGGCTTGCTGTCGACACCATTCGCGTCCTCGCGATGGACGCCGTCCAGAAGGCGAACGCCGGCCATCCGGGCACCGCGATGGCGCTCGCGCCGGTTGCCTACCTGATCTACACGAGGCATCTCCGGGCAAACCCTGCCGACCCGGCGTGGCCCGACCGCGACCGGTTCGTGCTCTCGCCCGGCCATGCCTGCATTCTCCAGTACGCGGCGCTCCACCTGACCGGATACGACCTGCCGCTCGCGGAGCTCCAGCAGTTTCGTCAGTGGGGCTCACGCACGCCCGGGCATCCTGAGGTCCATGTCACCCCGGGAATCGAGATCACGACGGGACCGCTCGGCCAGGGGATCACGAACGCGGTCGGCTTTGCGATGGCGGAGCGCTTCCTCGCCCAGCGCTACAACCGGCCGGGCCACGAGGTCGTCGACCACCGCGTGTTCGGGATCGTCTCGGACGGCGACCTCATGGAGGGCATCTCGCAGGAGGCGGCCTCGCTCGCCGGAGCGTTCGGGCTCGGGAAGCTCGTCTTCGTGTACGACGACAACCGGATCACGATCGACGGCACGACGGCGCTGTCGTTCGACGGCGAGGACAAGGGCAGGCGGTTCGAGGCCGACGGCTGGCACGTCCAGCACGTCCCCGACGTGAACGACCTGACGGCGCTCGACGCGGCCATCGACGCCGCCTGTGCCGAGCACGCGCGTCCCTCGTTGATCGTCGTCCGCTCGCACATCGCCTACCCGGCACCCAATGCGACCGACACCGCGAAGGCTCACGGAGCGCCGCTCGGCGAGGACGAGGTGCGGGCCACGAAGGAGGCGCTCGGCTGGGACCCCGACGCGAGCTTCGTCGTTCCCGAGGCCGTCTACGAGCACATGAGCCTGCGCGAGCGCGGAGCGGCTCTCCAGGGCGAGTGGCAGGAGCGCTTTGCCGCCTGGCGGGCAGAGCTCCCGCAGCTCGCCGAGGACTGGGATCTCGCGTGGTCAGGGCGGGGAAAGGCCGGCTGGCAGGAGACGCTGCCTCGCTTCGACCCGGCCGCGAGGCCGAAGCTGGCGACGCGCAGCGCCGGAGCCGTCGTAATGGAGGCGGTGAAGCCGTCCTTCCCGACCATGGTCGGCGGGGCAGCCGACCTCGTCGAGTCGACGAAGACGGCGTTCGACGGGGCGGGAACCTTCGCCCGTCACTTCGCCGGGCGCAACGTCCCGTTCGGGATCCGCGAGCACGCAATGGGCGCGATCGTGAACGGGCTCGCGCTGCACGGCGGGATCGTGAAGCCGTTCGGCTCGACGTTCCTCGTCTTCTCCGACTACATGCGTCCTGCGGTGAGGCTCTCGGCGCTCATGGAGCTGCCCGTCGTCTGGGTCTGGACCCACGACTCGATCGGGGTCGGCGAGGACGGCCCGACCCATCAGCCGGTCGAGCACGTGGCGTCGCTCAGGGCGATCCCGAACCTCTGGGTGATCCGCCCGGCCGACGCGAACGAGACCGCCGCCGCCTGGCGGGTGGCGCTCGAGCGCGAGGACGGTCCTGTCGCCCTGATCCTGACGCGCCAGGACGTGCCGGTGCTCGACCCGGTAGACCCGGGCGGCGTCGCGCGGGGCGCGTACGTGCTCTCCGGGCCGGACGGAGGCTCGCCCGACGCGATCCTGATCGCGTCCGGGTCGGAGGTTGCGCTCGCGCTCGAGGCTGCCCGCAGCGCCGCGGAGGACGGCATCGTCGCCCGGGTCGTCTCGATGCCGTGCTGGGAGCTGTTCGCCGCCCAGTCGCCCGAGTACCGCGACGCCGTGCTCCCGCCCGGCGTGACGGCGAGGGTGTCCATCGAGGCGGGAGTCTCCCTTGGCTGGGAGCGCTGGCTCGGCCCGGGCGGGACGGCCGTCTCGGTCGAGCGCTTCGGCGCGTCGGCCCCGGGCGCCACGGTCCTCGCGCACTACGGCTTCACGGTCGAGCACGTGGGCGAGCGCATCCGAACACTGCTCTCTCGAAAGGACTGATACTCATGGCGGACTCCCCGCTTCATCGGCTCTCGGCTCTCGGGCAGAGCGTCTGGATCGACTTCCTCTCGCGCGATCTGCTTCGCTCGGGTGCGCTCGAACGTGCGATCGAGGAGGATGCCGTCGTCGGAGTCACCTCGAACCCGACGATCTTCCAGAAGGCGCTCTCGACCGGTGATGCCTACGACGAGCAGCTCGGCGAAGCGCTCGGGCAGACGAGCGACGCGAAGGAGCTGTTCGTCCAGCTCGCCGCTCGCGACGTCGGCGATGCGTGCGACCTGCTCCGACCCGTGTGGGAGCGCACGTCGGGCGGCGACGGGTACGTGTCGATCGAGGTCGATCCGCGGCTCGCATACGACACGGAAGGGACGACGGCCGAGGCGCAGCGCCTTCACGCGTTGATCGACCGTCCGAACCTGTTCGTGAAGATCCCGGCAACGAGGCCGGGGCTGCCGGCGATCGAGGACATGATCGCGAAGGGCAAGTCGATCAACGTCACGCTGATCTTCTCGCTGAAGCGGTATGCCGAGGTGGCCGAGGCCTACGTGCGGGGGCTCGAGCGCCTTGCCGCACACGGCGGCGAGCTCTCGCGGGTGCACTCGGTCGCGAGCTTCTTCGTCTCGCGCGTCGACACGGAGGCCGATGCTCGGCTCGATGCGATCGGCGGGCACGACGGCCTGCGGGGACAGCTCGCGATCGCCAACGCGAAGCTCGCCTACCAGCACTACCGGCAGGTCTTCTCCGGCGAGCGGTGGCAGGAGCTCGCCGCGAAGGGCGCCCGGCCCCAGCGCTGCCTGTGGGCCTCGACCTCGACGAAGAACCCGGCCTACTCCGACGTGCTGTACGTCGAGGAGCTGATCGGCCCGGACACTGTGAACACGATGCCCGAGGAGACGATCGCAGCCTTCCAGGACCATGGCCGTGTCGCTCTCACCCTCGAGCAGGACCTCGACCGGGCGCGGAAGCTGTTCGAGGAGATCGGTGCGGCCGGCGTCGACGTCGACGATGTCACCGGCACCCTCGAGCGAGAGGGCGTCGAGAAGTTCACGGCCTCGTTCGAGGTGCTTCTCGACGGGATCCGCACCGCGAGCGAGCAGCTCGAGGCCGCGTAGCTCCCGGAGCCACGCGATGGCACGGCGAACCGGAGCGGGCGCGGAGAAGGGCGACGAGAACCCGCTCCTCACCGGCCTGCCGCTGCTGCGGACGCCGAGCCCCTGCGCGATCACGATCTTCGGAGCCTCTGGTGACCTGACGCAGCGGAAGCTGCTCCCGGCCCTGTACCAGCTCGCAGCCGACGGCTACCTGCCCGAGGAGCTCGCAATCGTGGGCGTCGCGCGTACGCCGATGTCCGAGGACGAGTGGCGCTCGCACATGCGCGACGCGGTCGAGGCGCACGCGCGCCAGGAGTTCCGGACCGACGTCTGGGAGCGTCTTGCCGCAGGCATGCGGTACGTGGCGACCGAGTTCGCCGACGAGGGCGGCGAGCAGGCGGTCGTCGAGCGCCTCGACGAGCTCGACCGGACGCGCGGCACCCGGGGCAACCGCGTTCACTACCTGGCGATCCCACCCTCGGCGATGGAGATGACGGTCACCCAGATCGGGAAGCACCGGAACCGGTCACCGGAGGCGGGTTGGACGCGCTTGATCGTCGAGAAGCCGTTCGGTCGCGACGCCGGGACGGCCCGCGAGCTGAACGCGCTGCTCGGGCAGTACTTCGACGAGAGCGAGATCTACCGGATCGACCACTACCTGGGCAAGGAGACCGTTCAGAACATGCTGGTGCTGCGCTTCGCGAACGGGATCTTCGAGCCGATCTGGAACCGTCAGCTGATCGACCACGTCCAGATCACCGTCGCCGAGGCGCTCGGGATCGAGGGGCGGGCGGGCTTCTACGAGCAGGCCGGCGCGATCCGCGACATCGTCCAGAACCACCTGCTCCAGCTCGTCGCCCTGACCGCGATGGAGCCGCCCATCGACTTCACGGCGGAGGCCGTCCGTAACGAGAAAGTGAAGGTGCTCCGCGCGATCCGCACGCCGGCGCCCGTCGAGGTCGTTCGTGGCCAGTACGGCGCGGGCTTCGTGGAGGGCGTCGCGGAGCCCGGGTACCGCGAGGAGCAGGGCGTCGCCCCCGACTCGCTGACCGAGACGTTCGTGGCCGCGAAGCTCGAGATCGACAACTGGCGCTGGGCGGACGTGCCGTTCTACATCCGGACCGGCAAGCGCATGCCGAAGCGCGAGACCACGATCGCGATCCAGTTCAAGCGGGCGCCCCATCCGCCCTTCGAGCTCGACGCGACGGACGTGCTGCGCCCGAACGTGCTGCTGATCCACATCCAGCCCGACGAGGGCATCTCGCTGACGATGAGCGCGAAGGTGCCGGGTCACGGGATCACGATCCGGCCCGTGAGCATGGACTTCTTCTACGGCGGCGCCTTCCGGACCGGGCTTCCCGAGGCGTACGAGCGGCTCATCCTCGACTGCATGCTCGGCGACGCGACGCTGTTCACCCGGGCGGACGAGGTGGAGGAGCAGTGGGAGCTCGTCGACGCGATCGTGGCGGGCTGGCGGCGCGAACGGCCGAGCTTCCCCAACTACGAGGCCGGCAGCTGGGGACCGCTCGCTTCCGACGAGCTCCTGCACAGGGACGAGCGCTCGTGGCGGCGACACTGATCCCGAACGCGGCGATCCGCGACATCCAGGAGGAGCTGCACCGCCTCGACGAGGCGGCGGCAGGAGCAGATCGCGAGACGCTGCGCACCCGTGTCCAGACGCACCTGGCGTGGATCCCACCGGAATGGGAGGCTGCGGCCCGCGAGGTGATGGCAGGGCTCGGCGGCAGGCACCCGTCGCGAATGATCCTGCTGCTCCCGGATCCGGATGCCGGCCGCGACGCGATCGACGCCGAGGTGAGCGTCGACGTGTTCGGCGCCGCGGTGGCCGGCCGTGCCGTCTCGACCGAGGTGATCGCGTTGCGCCTCTGCGGAGTTTGCGCGGCCGCTCCCGCGAGCGTGGTCTCGCCGCTCGTCGTCGCCGATCTGCCCGTGTTCCTGCGCTGGCGCGGGCCGCTTCCGTTCGGGACGCCGGAGCTCGAGCAGCTCCTCGACGTCGCAGACCGCCTCATTGTCGACTCCGCCGAGTGGCCCGAGCCCGACCGTGCGCTCGCCGTGCTCCCCGGGCTGTTCGATCGAGTCGCGGTCTCCGACATCGCCTGGGCCCGGACGGTCCCGTGGCGCCTCGCGCTCGCCCGCCGCTGGCCCGGGGTCGCCGCGAGTCGCCGGCTTCGCGTCGAGGGGCCGCGCTGCGAGGCTGTGCTGCTCGCCGGCTGGCTCCGCGCCCGGCTCGGGCATCCGTTCGAGCTCGAGCACACACCCGGAGAGGAGCTCACCCTCGTCGAGATCGACGGGGCTGCGGTGGAGCCGGCCGGGAACGGCGGCGCATCTTCCGCCGACCTGCTCTCGGCCCAGCTCGAGAGCTTCGGTCGCGATCCGGTGTACGAGCAGGCGGTCGCGGCGGCGGTCTCACCCTCAGCCTGACCGCGTGACGCGCTCCGCCCGGCTCGCTCGGCCCCACGGTCCGGCGCACCGGCGCCGGGGCCGTCTAGCGTTGTCCGTCGTGGCGCCCCCGGCAACGAGCATCGAGCCCGCGTGGATCGAGCTCGGCCTCCTGGCCGCCCTGACGGCTGCGTACATACGGGCCCAGCGTCGCTTTCCGGCCTCGAGGCCCCGCCGGATCGCCTTCGGAGCAGGGTGCCTGATCGCCGCGGCCCTGTTTCTCACCCCGCTCGAGACGCTCTCGCGCCACTACCTGCTCTCTGCCCACCTCTTTCAGAACATCGCGCTCGCCGAATGGGTGCCCCTGCTGCTCGCGATCGGGCTCGGCCCCGTCCTCGCCCGGAGGCTCGGCGCACTTCCCGTGCTGAGGGTGCTGACGAGACCGTGCGTCGCCCTGCCTACCTGGATCCTCACGTACGCGGCCTGGCACGTTCCGATCTCGTACGAGACGGCGCTCGCGCATCCGAACAGCCTGCTCGCGCTCGAGCACGCAACCTACCTGCTCGTCGGCCTCCTGCTCTGGTGGCCCGTCCTCTACCGGGAGTCGTGGGAAGGTCGCTCGGGGGTGAAGGCGATCTACATCTTCCTCGCGTTCGTCCTCTCCGGCCCGATCGGGCTCGTGTTCGTCCTGTTTCCCGACGCGGTCTACGGCTTCTATGCCGACGCGCCGCGGCTTCGGGGCCTCTCGGCGATCGCCGATCAGCGGATCGCGGGGATCCTGATGTCGCTCGGCGAGGCGATCGTGTTCTTCGCCGCGTTCATCGTCTTCTTCACGCGGTTTCTCGCCGAGGAGGATCGCCGCGATCAGGCGCCGTGAGCCGGCTCAGGAGGCCGCTTCGACCTCGCGGCGCGAGACCTCGACGTGCCTGACCGGTACGCTCGTCGATCCCCGCACCCGCTGGACGAGGTCGCGTCGCAGCCAGCCGGAGGTCCGGCCCGGGAACGTCGAGATCACGATCTCGTCGATCGCCTCGTCGCGCAGCGCGTTCATGACCGACGTGTACGGATCGGGGTCGCCGATGTAGCCGGACGCGTCGACCCCGGCCTCGCGCAGCGTGCGCAGGGCGGCCTCGAGCCGCCGCTGGGCGCCGGGCTCGTCGGCGGGCGCGATCAGCGTGAACTGGGCCGGCGACTGCGTCACGCGTTCGTGGATCGCGTCGAGGAGCGGAGCGCCGACGATCGTCTGGTTCGCGAGCACGAGCACCTGGGCGCGCTCGCGCGTCGACTCGAGGTCGACGACGACGTGCTCGACCGGCACCGCCGAGAGCTTCCGGGCCCGCTCGATGAGGTCCTGCCTCAGCCAGCCCGATCGCTGCTGCGGATGGGTCGAGATGATCACGAGCTCTGGCCGCTGCTGGTAGAGCCCGTCGCGGAGCGCCTGGAGCGGATCCGGGTCGACGACCATGCCGCGGGCGGCGATCCCGGCCTCGTGGAGCATGTCGAGCGTCCGGCGCAGGCGGCGCTCGGCGGCCGATCGCCGGCTCTCCTCGTACACGACGTAGCCCGACAGCGGATCGTTCTGCGGGCAGAGCACCGTGACGCGGATCGGCCCTCTGGCTGCGTGCCCGCGGAGCGCCTCGACGAGGCTGCGGCCCGCGACCGTCTCGTTGGCGAGCACGAGGATGTGCGTCGGCTCCGGCAGGGTGGGCTCGACGTCGCTCACGAGGCTCCTAGTTCGCCGAGTTGTAGACGAACGCCGTCACGACCGTGGCGACGACGAGCAGCACGACGACCGCGCCGAGGATCAGGCCGAGCCGGATGTTCTTACGGGTGATCTCTGGATCCATGTCAGGAGAGGATGATCGGGTCGACCGCCATTGCGACCGATAGCAGCGCAAGATAGCTGAGCGAGTAGGTGAACAGCGTCTTCGCCCGCGCGCGGGTCGTCTCGCGCTGGAGGGCCACGGCGTACCAGAGGAAGAGGGCGCCGAGCGCCACCGCCGCTCCGAGGTAGAGGTACGAGAGACCACCGACCGCGAACGGGAGCAGCGTGATCGCGACCATCAGCACCGTGTAGCGCGTGATCGAGCGGGCGGTCTCGCGGTCGCCCTTGACGATCGGGAGCATCGGAACCTTCGCCGCCTCGTAGTCCCCCCTGATCAGGAGCGCGAGCGCCCAGAAGTGCGGCGGCGTCCAGTAGAAGACGATCAGGAAGAGCAGGAGCGCGGGCAGCCCGAGGTTGCCCGTGACCGCCGACCACCCCACGACTGCGGGAACGGCTCCGGCGGCCCCTCCGATCACGATGTTCTGCGCCGTCGAGCGCTTGAGGTAGCGCGTGTAGACGACCACGTAGAACAGGTTTCCGAACACGGCGAGCAGCGCGGTGAGCACGTTCGCGAAGCTCGCGAGCACGACGAAGGAGAACGCGGACAGGGCGAGCCCGAACTCGAGCCCGCGCTCGGGCGAGATCCGCCCGGTGGCGACGGGCCGGCGATCCGTGCGCTTCATGTAGACGTCGATGTCGCGGTCGAGCACATGGTTGAGCGCCGACGCCCCGCCGCAGGCGAGCGCGAGGCCGCCGAGCAGCGTCAGCAGCAACCCGAGCGAGGGCACGCCCTCTGCCCCGACGAACGCACCGGCGACGGCCGTGAGCAGCAGGAGCACCATGATCCGCGGCTTCGTGAGCGTGACGTAGTCGCGCCAGCTCGAGCGTGCCGGCCGCTCGCTCGGAGCGCCGCGGAGGGTCAGCGCGACGGTCACGACGGACGCGGCGAGCGACAGGGAGCCGAAGGCGACGTGGAGGCCGGATGCCCAGCTCCCCGAGCCCACGGAGGCGGTGATCGCACCGATCGCGATCTCGACCAGGAACAGGCCGAGTGCCAGGAACGAGGCGACGAGGAGCGCCTTCCGGTCACGATGTCCGAACCAGACCGAGGCCGTGACGGCGAGGATGAGCGCGAGCGTGCCGAGCACCGTCGCCTCGTGCGAGCGCGTCCACTCGCCGGTCGCGACGGTCGCAGCGACACCGGCGGCCGCGGCGAGCGCCGTCAGGCGCAGCCAGAGGCCGGGCGCCACGGAGGGAGCGTCAGTCGCCACCGCTGCCGAGCCCGAGACGGAGCCGGAGGTCGCGGAGGGGACGGTGGCTCGAGACGTAGGGGACACGGTCGAAGTTGTGCTCCGGCGGAGGCGAGGAGACGTACCACTCCAGCGTATCCGCCAGCCAGGGATCGTTTCCGGCCCGGGGCCCGATCCGCCAGCTGCGCAGGGCGTTCGCGAGGAAGATGAGGACCGCGAGGCCCATCAGCCACGCACCGACCGTCGAGGTCAGGTTGTAGATCTCGAACACGCCCCCGCGGTCGTAGGTGTAGACACGGCGCGGCATCCCCATCAGGCCGAGCATGTGCTGCGGGATGAACGCGACGTTGAAGCCGATGAACATGAGCCAGAAGTTGAGCTTGCCGAGCCGCTCGTCCATCAGCCGGCCGGTCATCTTCGGGAACCAGTAGTAGAGGCCGGCGAAGACGGCGAACACGAGCCCGCCGAACAGGGTGTAGTGGAAGTGCGCGACGACGTAGTAGGAGTCGTGCGCCTGGTAGTCGACGGGGAAGTTCGCGACGACGATGCCCGAGAGGCCGCCGATGATGAAGACGCTTACGGCGCCGAGCGCGAACAGCATCGGCGTGCGGAAGGAGAGGTTGCCGCGCCACAGCGTCGCCGTCCAGTTCAGCACCTTGACCCCGGTCGGAATCGCGACGAGGTAGCTGGCGACCATGAAGTAGCTGTTGGCGATGCTGCCGAGCCCGACCGTGAACATGTGGTGAGCCCAGACGACCATCGAGATGAAGGCGATCCCGAGGCTCGAGAGGGCGACCGCGGCGTAGCCGAAGATGGGCTTGCGCGCGAAGACCGGGATGATCTCCGAGATCATCCCGAACCCCGGCAACACGAGGATGTAGACCTCCGGGTGGCCGAAGAACCAGAACAGGTGCTGGTAGAGGACGGCGCTGCCGTCAGGAGGTAGGAAGAACCCGGTTCCGGCCTGGCGGTCGAGGAGCAGGAGCAGGAGGGCGCCCGCGATCACCGGCACGGTGAGCAGGATCAGGATCGACTGCGCGACCATCGACCAGACGAACAGCGGGATGCGCCGCCAGGTCATGCCCGGCGTCCTCATGTTGGCGACCGTGACGAGGAAGTTGATCGAGCCGAGCAGCGACGACAGCCCGGCCAGATGGAGCCCGAGGATCCACATGTCCTGACCGGCCTGAGGGGTGAAGTCGGGGCCCGAGAGGGGCGTGTAGCCCGTCCAGCCGGCCGTTGCCGGGCCGCCGCCCATCCCGAAGCTGCCGATCAGGGCGATCGCGCCGAAGATGTAGAGCCAGAGGGAGAGCGCGTTCATGCGCGGGAACGCCATGTCCTTCGCCCCGATCATGAGCGGGACGAGGTAGTTGCCGAAGCCCGCGAGGATCGGCATCGCGAACAGGAACACCATCACGGTCCCGTGCATGGTCGTGAGGCCGTTGAAGGCGTCCTGGGTGGCAACCTCGGCCCCGGCGTGCGCGAGCTGCAGGCGGATGATGAGGGCCATCGCGCCGCCCGCGAGCATGAACGCGAGCGCGCTCCAGATGTACATGAGACCGATCCGCTTGTGGTCGACCGTCAGCAGCCAGCTGACGAGCTTCCCCTGCGCGACGGTCGGGACGGCGGGCTCGTCGATCCTTACCGCCACCTCATCCTCCTTGCGGCGCGGCCGGAGCGAGGTCCGGGTTGGATGCGATGTAGTCGATCAACGCCTTGAGCTGGCCGTCGGGCCAGCCGATGGAGACGTGCGGCATGTAGCCCGGCAGCGCCTCGGTGTCCTGGCCGTTCTCGAGCAGCGTCGCGAGCGCGTCCGCGTCGGCGAGGGTCGAGTTCCCGGCGATGGCGGGCCCGTAGTCGCCCTCGCCGAGCGCACCGTGGCACTTCGCACAGACGCCTTCCCACGTCTCCTGTCCGAGCGTCAGGGCCTTGCGATCGGCGAGCCACTGCTCGAACTCGGCCTTCGGCACGGCGCGCACGGTCGTGTACATCGTCGCGTGCTCGGCTCCGCACAGCTCGGCGCACTGCCCGCGGAAGACGCCCTCCTTCTCGATCGTGAAGTTCAGCGTGTTCGTCCGGCCCGGGATCGCGTCGAGCTTCCCGGTGAGCTCGGGCACCCACCAGCTGTGGATCACGTCCTTGGCGTCGAGAACGAGCTGGATCGGCTGGCCCACCGGCAGGACGACCTCGTCGACCGCAGCGGTTCCGTCCTCGTACACGTACTCCCAGTAGAACTGGTGCCCGTCGACCTTCACGACGAGCGGATGGTCGTTCGGCCCTGGCGTTGCCTGGACGGTCGGGACCTTGACGATCGTGACGACGATGAGCGCGATCAGGATCACGAGCGGGATGCCCGTCCACACCAGCTCGAGGCGGGTGTTGCCGTGGATCTGGGGGCCGTCGGTGTCGGCTGCCGTGCCCTTCCTGCGTCGGAAGCGGACGATGAAGTACACGAGCGCGCCCTCGACGACGAGGAAGATGAGGATCAGGACCCCCATGAGGATCCAGTACAGCTCGTTGATCGCCTGACCCTCGGGGGTGGCCGACTCGGGCGGGGCGATGCCGCCGTTACCCGCGATCGCGACCGGCGTGACGACGAGCGTCAACGCACCGAGCGCCGCCACGAGACGTACAAGCCTCCACACCATGCCCCCGGCGATTCTATGCGCATCGGCGGCGGTGGGCGACCGGAAGCGCGAGCCCACACGATCCCTCTACCATGGCGCCGTGACCGACGCCTGGACGGTGGCGCTCCCCGAGCGCGTGAGCGAGCCGTTCGAGGTCTACGTCAACGGCGTGCTCCAGCAGCGAGACGTCGACTACACGGTCGACGGTCGGTCGCTGCGCTTCCTGAAGCCGCTCGCGCAGGAGGGCAAGCTCGGTCCCGTCCGGTGGCTCTCGATCTTCCTCGGGATCGCGGGCACGTATCGCAAGAACGACTCCGTGGACGTCGTGTACCAGCGCAACGGGCGCCAGCAGGTCGCGACCGGCCTGCCGATCTCCCCGCCCTCCGCTCAGACGCCTGCAAACGCGGGCGGGTAGACGACCCGGGCGCGCGCCGCCGGCCGGTGGCCGGGGAGGGCGAGTGCCATCCAGGCGTCCTCGGGCACGGGAAACGGTGCTTCGATCCCGAGGTCGCTCGCGCGCGCAAAGCCGAAGCGCCGGTAGTAGGCGGGATCCCCGACGACGACCACGAGCGGGTAGCCGGTCCTGCGTGCGCGCTCGAGTGCCGCCGTGACGAGCAGGGCCCCGATCCCCTGTCGCTGCCGCTCCAGGAGCACGGCGAGCGGTGCGAGCGCGAGCACCTCGACGCCGGAATCGAGCGGTACGGCGCTGAGCAGCACATGCCCCACGATGTCGTCCTCGTCGTAGGCGACGAGCGAGAGCTCGGGGACGAAGGCTTCGGTGTCCCGGATCGCCTCGACGAAGCCCGCTTCGGCCGGCCTCCCGAAGGCACGCTCGTGAACGCGTCCGATCGCCGCCTCGTCTCCGGCGCGCTCGGGTCTGATCACGACGGGCATGTCAGCCGGCGAGGCGGACGCTGACCGTGCCGTCCGGTCGCACGGCGACCGCGGTCGGCACGATCGCGATCCCGTACTTGCGAGCCAGCTCGGGTCGGCGCGAGACGTCGACCGTGAGCACGTGACGGCCCTCACCCCGAAGCCGCCGCTCCAGCGACCGGCAGTCGCTGCAGAGCGGGTGGGTGAACTGGACGACGAGCTCGCCTTCGGGTGTCGGCCCGAGCTCGCCGAGGTCGATGCGGTCGAGCGCGTGCGCGCGGATCCCGTTCAGGCGGGCGGCGAGCCTGTAGATCTCACAGCCGGCGCAGATGCCCGTCGCGGCCGAGAACAGCGCGAGCCCGGCGACGAGCAGCCCGAGCGCCCAGCCTGCCGTCTCGAGCCCGGCCGCGAGGAGGACCGACGCGGCGCCGAGGACCACCATCCCGACCAGGTTCGCGAAGCGCGGCGGCCGCGAATCCTCGATCGGGCCCTCGCCGAAGACGGGCTGCACGAGCTCGAAGTACGCGAGGCACGGGAGGCAGAAGCGGCGCCCGAAGCGGAGCCCGATCGCGAGCTGGCCGGCGAGGATCGCGAGCAGCGGCCACCACCCGGTGAGGAACGCGACGAGTGCGAGCGAGCCGATGGCAGCCTGGTTGACGCGGGGCGCCCGGGCGTCGATGACGTCGGTGTCGCGGTACGGATCGGCGCTTCTCGCTCGCTTCATTTTGGGAAGTTATACCAAGATGCCCCCATGCCCACCATTCACGTCGCCCGTCGCCTGCTGCCTCGCGTGATCGATGAGCTGCACGCGTCCTTCGAGCTCACCTACCACGATTCGGACTGGCCGCCCTCGCGAGACGACCTGCTCGCAGCGAGCGCGGGAGTCGACGGGCTCTGTCTGACCCCGTCCGACCGCGTCGATGCCGAGCTGCTCGAGGCCGCCGGCCCGCAGCTCCGGATCGTCGCGAACCATGCGGTCGGCTACGACAACGTCGACCTCGCCGCCGCGAGCGAGCGTGGGGTCCTCGTCTCGAACACCCCCGGGGTGCTCACGCGCGCGACGGCGGAGTTCACGATCGCGCTGCTCCTGTCCCTCGTTCGCCGCGTCGGCGAGGGAGACCGCCATGTTCGCGCCGGGCGTCCCTGGATCCTCGCGCCCGGGTTCATGCTCGGTGCGGGGCTCGAGGGACGGACGCTCGGGATCGTGGGGCTCGGGCGGATCGGCCAGGACGTCGCGGGACTGGCGGAGGCGTTCGGGATGCGAGTCGTGTACACGAACCGCCGCGAGATCGCGGGAGCCGCCTACCCGCGACTCGGATTCGACGAGCTGCTCGCCACCGCCGACGTGATCAGCCTGCACTGCCCGCTCACCCCGGACACCCGTCACCTGATCGACGCCCGGGCGCTCTCGCTCATCCGCCCCGGAGCGGTCCTCGTGAACACGAGCCGCGGCCTCGTCGTCGACGAGGAGGCGCTCGTCGCCGCGCTCGCCGAGGGCCGCCTTGCGGGTGCCGCCCTCGACGTGTATGAGCGCGAGCCGGAGGTCCATCCGGGGCTGCTCGGGTTGGAGAACGTCGTCCTCGCACCCCACCTCGGTAGCGCGACGACCGAGACCCGCGAGGCGATGGGCATGCTCTGCGTGGAGGCGCTGCGGGCGGTGCTGCTCGACGGCCGCTGCCCGGAGAACGCGCTGAACCCCGAGGCGCTCGAGATCCGCACCGCCCGCGGCCGATGGACCGCCGGCGCATGATCCGGCACGCTTTCTGCCCGGATCCGGCACGATCAGCGCGCCACGCGCGCGCCCTTCGTCGCTAGGCTGGATAGCGGGAGGAGGCAAGGGGTGGCCCCGACGAGCGACGGCGTTCAGGTCGAGGAGCAGGTGCTACCGCCGGGCTTCGTCCGGGCGGTGCGCGAGGCCGTGGGCGTCGGCGGCATCGTCGATGACCACGCGGGCCTGCTCACCTACGAGTGCGACGGCCTCACGGGTCACCGCGTCACCCCGGCGCTCGTCGCGCTGCCGACCTCGACCGAGCAGGTCCAGGCAGTCGTGCGGGCCTGTCACGCTCACGGGATCCCCTTTGTCGCCCGGGGAGCCGGCACCGGGCTCTCCGGAGGGGCCGTGCCGGTGGCCGAAGGGATCGTGATCTCGCTGGCGCGGATGAACCGGATCCTCGAGATCGACCTCGAGAGCGGCCGGGTGACCGTCGAGCCGGCGGTGACGAACCTCGGGGTCACCCAGGCGGTCGCAGACGACGGCTACTACTTCGCGCCGGATCCGTCGAGCCAGCAGGTGTGCACGATCGGCGGCAACGTGGCCGAGAACTCCGGCGGCGCCCACTGTCTCAAGCACGGGTTCACGGTCACGCACGTGACCGGCCTCCAGCTCGTGCTCCCCGACGGCGAGCTCGTCGAGCTCGGGGGCAAGGGCCTCGACCCGCCCGGGCCGGACCTGATGGGGCTCGTGATCGGATCGGAAGGCACGCTCGGGATCGCGACGCGCGTCACGCTGCGGATCATCCGCAGGCCCGAGGCCGTCTGCACCGTGCTCGCGGGATTCGACTCCACGAGCCAGGCGGGCCTCGCCGTCTCGGAGATCATCGCCGCGGGGATCCTCGCGGGCGCGATGGAGATCATGGACAGGCTCACGCTCGAGGCGGCCGAGGCTGCGGTGCATGCGGGCTATCCGAACGTCGGGTCGGTGTTGATCGTCGAGCTCGACGGCAACGCCGTTCAGGTGGAGGACGATCTCGCCCGGGTCGACGAGATCTGCCGCAGGCTCGGGGCGACCGAGCTGCGGGTCGCGCGCGACGACGAGGAGCGCGCGCTCGTCTGGAAGGGCCGGAAGGCGGCCTTCGCGGCGGTCGGTCGCGTCAGCCACGACTACTACGTGCAGGACGGGGTGGTGCCGCGGACGCGCCTGCCCGAGGTGCTCGATCGGATCGGCGAGCTCGAGCGGCAGTACGGGCTGCGGGTCGGCAACGTCTTCCACGCCGGCGACGGCAACCTGCACCCGCTCGTGCTCTACGACCGGCGAAACCCGGGCGAGCCCGAACGCGCCAAGGAGCTCGCCGAGGCGATCCTCGAGATCTGCGTCGACGTCGGCGGCGCGCTCACCGGCGAGCACGGGATCGGCGTGGACAAGGCCTGCCGGATGCCGCTCATGTTCTCGGAGGTCGACATCGAGACCATGCACAGGATTCGCCGGGCGTTCGATCCGGACGGGATCAGCAACCCGGGGAAGATCTTCCCGACCCCGCGGCTCTGCGGCGAGGTCCCGGGCCCGTACCGCGCCCATCCGATCGAGCTCGCAGGGCTCGGCGAGCGGTTCTGACGTGGGGGGCTCGCTCGAGCCGGCATCGGTCGCCGAGGCCGCGGAGCTGTTTGCGACAGCCTCGCGTGAGGGCCGCACGGTCTCGATCGAGCGCCCGGGAGGCGAGGTCGTCCTCTCGACGCGCCGGCTAGACAGGGTGCTCGAGCACGAGGCCGGCGATCTCACCGTCACGGTCGAGGCCGGCATCCGGCTCTCGGTGTTGAACGCCCGGCTGGCCGCGAAGGGGCAGATGCTCGCTCTCGATCCCCCCGGTGACCCGACCGTCGGCGCCTGCCTCGCCGCCAACCTCTCCGGCCCCCGCAGGCACCGCTACGGAGCGCCGCGCGATCTCGTGCTCGGGGCGACGGTCGTGCTCGCCGACGGCACGGTCGCGAGCTCGGGCGGGAAGGTCGTCAAGAACGTGGCCGGCTACGACATCGCGAAGCTCTTCTGCGGCTCCCTGGGGCGCTACGGGCTGCTCGCGCGCCTCAGCTTTCGCCTCCATCCGCTTCCGGAGGCCGCGGCGAGCCTCGTCACCTCGCTCGACGACGCCGACGAGGCCCTGGCCCGCTCGCAGCTCGTCCATTCGTCCCAGCTCGTTCCGAGCGCGCTCGACCTGCTGTGGCAAGGCACCGGCTCACGTCTCCAGGCTCTCTTCGAGGGCTCGTCTCGCTCGGTCGCCGCCCAGCTCGCCGAGGCGCGGCGGCTCGTCGGCGGCGACGAGGTCGGCGAGGAGGCCTGGGCGGAGGCGCGCTCCTGGCAGGCACGGGCGCGCGGCAGGGTCTCGTTCTCTCCCCGGGAGCTGGCGCAGATCCTCGGCACGACCGGCGAGGCCCTCGTCCGCCCGGGCATCGGGTCGGCCTACACGATGGAGGCGCTCGCCGACGAGGGCGGGGACGGTGCCCGGCTCCTCGCCGAGCGCGTCCGCGTCGCGCTCGACCCGCAGGGAGTGCTCGCGTGATCGACCGGGAGCTGCTCGGCGAGTGCGTCCACTGTGGCTTCTGCCTGCCGACCTGTCCGACCTGGGCGCTCTGGGCCGAGGAGATGGACACCCCCCGCGGACGGATCTACCTGATGGAGGCGCTCGAGGACGGGAAGCTCGAGCTCGCGCCGTCCGTGACGAAGCACTTCGACCGCTGTCTCGGGTGCATGGCCTGTGTCACGGCCTGCCCGTCGGGTGTCAGGTACGACCTCCTGATCGAGCAGACGCGCGCGCTCGTCGAGCAGCGGGTCGAGCGCTCCCGGCGTGACCGGCTGCTGCGGTCGCTCATCTTCCGCGTCATTCCCTACCCGCGGCGAATGCGGATGGCGCTCGCGCTCCAGCCCCTCGGCCGGCACCTGCCGGTTCCCGACTCGCTCGCGCCGCTGGTCGACCTGGCGCCGCCGTGGCGCTCGTCCGAGCGGCTGCCCGCGCTCACGCCTGCCACGGGCGAGCGGAGGGGGCGGATCGGCCTGCTCGTGGGCTGCGTGCAGCGGGTCGTGTTCGGCGACGTCAACGCCGCCACCGCGCGCGTCCTCGCCGCCGAGGGGTGGGACGTCGTCGTGCCGCAGGCCCAGGCGTGCTGCGGCGCTCTGAGCATCCACGCCGGCCGGCTCGAGGAGGGGCTCGAGCGTGCCCGGCGCCTGATCGACGCGTTCGCATCCGACGAGCTCGACCTGATCGTCGCCAACGCTGCCGGCTGCGGCTCGAGCCTGCGGGACTACGCCCATCTGCTCGCGGGCGATCCCGCCTATGCGGAGAAGGCGCGGGCGTTCTCGCAGCGCGTGCGCGACGTGTCAGAGGTGGTCGCGGACAGCCCGCGGGCGACCCGGCACCCGCTCGCGGTCAGGGTCGCCTTCCAGGACTCCTGCCACCTCCTGCACGCCCAGCGGGTTCGCTCCGCGCCGCGGGCGATGCTCGCCGCGATCCCCGGGCTCGAGCTCGCCGAGCCCGCCGAGCAGGAGCTCTGCTGCGGGTCGGCCGGGATCTACAACATGGTTCAGCCGGAGGCGGCACGCGAGCTCGGCCGGCGCAAGGCCGCCAACGTCCTCGCGACCGGCCCGGGAGCGTATGCGACGGCGAATCCGGGCTGCCTGATCCAGGTCACCGCCCAGCTCCGCCGGGAGGCGCGCCCGCTGCCGGCCTTCCACCCGATCGAGCTCGTCGACGCCGCGATCCGCGACGTCCCCGTCGAGCGCGTGCTCGCGGACGCCCGCCGGTAGGCGTGACGCGCCGCGGGAAGCGGTTGTAGGGGCGGGATCTCATCCGGCCCACGGGGGTGAGGCGTCGGCGGGCGGCGTGGAGTCGCCGGCAGGTGGCGCGGGCTCAGCGAGGGGCGGGCACGGGCGGGCTGTCGGTGCGGGACGCATCCCCGCTTCCGATGCGCCCGAGCTCGGCGAACCGCTCGCGCAGGCTCGTGCAGACGAGATCGCAGAGAGCCATGATCGTCGGGTCGGCAATGCGGTAGTTGACGGTCGTCCCCTCGCGCCGGCGCGCGACGAGACGCTCGCGCTCGAGCATGGCGAGGTGCTTCGAGGCGTTTGCGAGCCCCGTGTCCGTGTGCTGAGCGAGCCCCGAGACGGAGAGCTCGCCGAGATCGTGGAGCGCGTTCAGGAGCCGGAGCCTCGTCGGGTCCGCCAGGAGCCGGAAGCGGCGGGCAGCCTCGTCGACGAGCTCGGTGGGAACGGCGGCCATCGAGATATGGTATCGTTATTCAACTAGTAACGCAAGTAGTTGAGAAGGAGCGAGAAATGACACGGACGAGC
This sequence comes from Gaiellales bacterium, assembly GCA_046330455.1. Taxonomy (GTDB): domain Bacteria; phylum Actinomycetota; class Thermoleophilia; order Gaiellales; family Gaiellaceae; genus CAVQXR01. The sequence goes on along the minus strand of JAXLSU010000011.1, from coordinate 67,023 downwards.
CTCCCGTACTCCCTGGCCACGACGACCCGCCTTCCCTTCGCCGAGACGATCGAGCGGGTCCGTGCCGAGCTCTCGACGGAGGGCTTCGGTGTGCTCTGCGACATCGACGTCGCGGCGACGCTGAAGGCGAAGCTCGATGTCGACGTCGAGCCGTACACGATCCTCGGTGCCTGCAATCCCGCGCTCGCACACCGCGCGCTCGCGGCGGAGCCCGAGCTCGGGGTCTTCCTGCCGTGCAACGTGATCGTGTACGAGCGCGACGGGGTGACGCACGTTTCGGCGGTTGACGCTGCCCGTATGCTTTCCCTCGTCGGCAACGACGCGCTCGACCCGATCGCGGAGGAGGTACGCGACCGCCTCGCCCGGGTCGTCGATCGGCTCGCTCAGGACTAGCCACGAAGCCCCGGAGGCCCGCCATGATCCTGAAGCAGTACTACCTCGGCTGCCTGGCCCACGCCTCGTACCTCGTCGCGGACGAACGCTCGAACGTCGCCGCCGTCGTCGATCCCCAGCGCGACGTCGACCAGTACCTGGCAGATGCGAAGGCTGCCGGTGTCGAGATCCGTTACGTCTTCCTCAGCCACTTCCACGCCGACTTCGTCGCCGGGCACCTCGAGCTCCGTGACCGGGTCGGCGCGGAGGTCTGCTACGGCGCCCGTGGCGAGACCGAGTTCGCGGCCCGGAAGTTCGCAACCGGTGACATGCTCGAGCTCGGGCCGGAGGTGAAGCTCGAGGTGCTCGAGACGCCGGGGCACTCCCCCGAGTCGATCACGATCCTCGTGTACGACCGGGAGGCGAGCGAGGAGCGCCCGTACGCCGCCCTGACCGGGGACACGCTGTTCGTCGGCGACGTCGGCCGGCCCGACCTGCGGGCGGCGCTCGGCTGGACGGCCGAGGAGCTCGGGGCGCTTCTCTACGAGTCGATCCAGGAGCGCATCCTCCCGCTGCCCGACGAGACGCTCGTCTACCCGGCACACGGCGCGGGCTCGCTCTGCGGCAAGCGCCTCAGCGAGGAGACGGCCTCGACGATGGGACAGCAGCGCCGGCACAACTACGCGCTCCAGCCGATGAGCCGCGAGGAGTTCATCCAGATCGTCACCGCCGATCAGCCCGACGCACCTGCCTACTTCACCTACGACGCGGTGCTGAACACGAAGGAGCGCCAGACGCTCGATCAGGCGCTCGAGCGCGAGCTCCGCCCGCTCGCCCTCGACGACGTGCTGCAGCTCGCGGGTGAGGGGGCGCAGATCCTCGACGCGCGCGAGCCGTCCGAGTACTGCGCGGCCCACCTGCGCGGCTCGGTGAACGTCGGTCTCTCCGGGAGCTTCGCCACGTGGTGCGGCACGCTGCTCGACACCGCACGGCCGATCGTCATCGTCGCCGACCCCGGCCGCGAGGAGGAGGCGGCGACGCGGCTCGGCCGGATCGGCTTCGACAACATCGAGGGATACCTCGGCGGCGGCATGCAGTCGGTCGCCTCCCGGGCGGATCTCGTCGACGCGAACGGGCGGCTGACGGCGCTCGAGCTGGCCGAGGCGCTCGCGTCCACCGAGCCTCCTGCCGTTCTCGATGTCCGGACCCCGGGGGAGTGGGAGGCCGGCTCGATCGACGGGAGCCTGAACATCCCGCTCAGCCAGCTCCCGCAACGACTCTCGGAGGTGCCGGCCGGCCGCCCGCTCGTCGTCGTGTGCGGCACGGGCTACCGGTCGTCGATCGCGATGAGCGTCCTCGATCGCGGGGGCTGCGGCGAGCTCCGCGACCTGCTCGGCGGCATGGATGCCTGGGGCGCGTCGAAGCTTGCGACCTCGCTGGCCGGGACGTGGCCGGATTGAGGACGCTCACGGAGGTCGGGCCGACGGACGCACGGGTTCGCCTCGTCGCCGGCGAGGCGGTCGCACTCGACGTGCGCGAGCTCGACGAGTGGGAGTGCGGCCGGATCGAGGGCGCCGTGCACATCCCTGCCGGTGAGCTCACGCTGCGCAGGGAGGAGCTTCCCACCGGCGTGCCGATCATTGCGGTCTGCCGGAGCGGAAGCCGCAGCGCGTACGCGACCCAGCTCCTCGTCTCCGCCGGCTACCGGACCGAGAACCTCGCCGGCGGGATGCAGGCCTGGCACGCGGCGGGGCTGCCCCTCGACCCGCCCGCCGGGTTCGTCGCGTAGGGCACGGTGGCGCTCGAGCTGCTCGCGCTCCCGTTCGGGATCGCGATCGGCCTCTCGCTCGGGCTCGTCGGTGCGGGTGGCTCACTGCTCACGGTGCCCGTCCTCGTGTACGTCCTCGACCAGGACGTGAAGGACGCGACCACGGCGACCCTGCTCATCGTCGGCCTCTCGTCGCTTGCCGGGGCGATCGCGCATCGGCGCCGTGGCTCGGTGCGGATGCAGGTTGCGCTCGGGTTCGGAACCGCCGCGGCGCTCGGGACGGTGGGAGGGACGGCCCTGAACCGTCTCGTCGAGGGCGACCTCCTCCTGCTCGGCTTCGGGGTGCTCATGCTCGTCGCTGCCGCCGCCCTGCTACGTGGGGGGCCGGACCGATCGCTGGGCAGCGTCGGTGGGCTGTCCCCGCGGGCGCTGGCGGCCGGGCTCGGCGTCGGTGTGCTCACCGGCTTCTTCGGCGTCGGCGGGGGGTTCGTGATCGTCCCGGTGCTCGTGCTGCTGCTCGGGCTGCCGATCGACGAGGCGATCGGGACGTCGCTCATGGTGGTCACGATCGCGAGCGCCGCGGCGCTCACCGGCCATCTGACGACCGGGAGCATCGACTGGCCGGTGGCCGCGGCGTTCACCGCCGCGGCCACCGTCGGGTCGCTCGTCGGGAGCCGGCTCTCGGGACGAATGCCCCGCCGCACGCTCAACCTCGTCTTCGTCGTCCTCGTCGCCGCCGTCGGCGTGTTCCTGATCGCCGAGTCGGCCGTCGCCCTTGCGTGACGAGACCGTGCCGGATCGCGCACGGGGTGGCCTCAACCGGGCGAGGTCGCGGGCCGATGCCGGTAAGGTGTACGCGGAGCGGATTTCGGTGCCCGAAGCGCACGTCGACGGTCTGAATCTCGGCTATGTCCGGGACCTTCTCGACCAGTACCTCGTCTCGCCCGAGTCGGTCGACCCGGCCTGGCGAGAGCTGTTCGAGCACGGGGCGAACGGGGTCCTGTCGGGACACCCGGCAGTCGAGCAGCTCCTGCGCATCGTCCCCGGGCTTGCGGCCGCGGCGCCACCCGGAGTGCCGGCCGTCGTTCCTCCCGCCGCGGCGCCTCGACCGGTCGCGCCTCCCGCGCCGGCGCCCGCAGCGACGGAGCCCGTTCCGCAGGAGCTGCTCGCGGCGGTCGCTGCCGCCATGGCGCTCGTCAAGGCCTACCGGATGCACGGGCACCTCGCCGCCCGACTCGATCCGCTCGGCTCGGAGCCGGTCGGTGACCCGGCGCTCGAGCCCGAGAACCTCCAGCCGTCGCTGACGCCCGACCTCCAGCGTCGGATCCCGGCCTCGGTCCTCCGCGTCGCCGTCGCCGGTGAGACGCTCGCGGAGGCGCTGCCGCGGCTGCGCGCCACCTACTGCAGCACGATCGCGTACGAGCTCGAGCACATCGGAAGCCACGAGCAGCGCGTCTGGCTACGTCAGGCGATCGAGTCCTGGACGTTTCGCACGGAGCTTCCGGTGGAGGAGCGGCGGTCGCTGCTCGGCCGCCTCGCCGAGGTCGAGGGCTTCGAGCACTACCTGCGGCGGACGTTCATCGGCCAGAAGCAGTTCTCGATCGAGGGCCTCGACGTGCTCGTCCCGATGCTCGACGAGACGATCGAGCTCGCGGCGGCCACGGGCGCGCGGAAAGTCGTGATCGGCATGGCCCACCGCGGCCGGCTGAACGTCCTCGCGCACGTCCTGGGGCGTCCGTACGAGCGAATCCTGCGCGAGTTCGAGGGCGAGCGGGTGCTCGAGGCCGTGACCGGAGACACCGAGGAGGGCACGGGCGATGTGAAGTACCACCTGGGCGCGCAGGGAACGCGCTCGACGGCTGCCGGGGACGTGGCGCTCGAGCTGGCGTCGAACCCGAGCCACCTCGAGGCCGTCGATCCCGTCGTCGAGGGGAGCACCCGCGCCGCACAGACCCATCACGCCACGCCGACGGGCGAGCACGATCCCGACTCGGCGTTTGCGATCCTGATCCACGGCGACGCTGCGTTCCCGGGTCAGGGCGTCGTCGCCGAGACCCTCAACCTGCAGGGCGTTCCCGGCTACACGACGGGCGGGACGCTGCACGTCGTGGCGAACAACCAGGTCGGCTTCACGACCGATCCGGGCGACAGCCGCTCGACGCGATACTCGAGCGACCTCGCGAAGGGCTACGACTGCCCGATCGTTCACGTCAATGCGGACGATCCCGAGGCCGCCCTGTCGGCGATCAGGCTGGCCATGGCGTTCCGCGCCCGCTTCCACCACGACGTCGTCGTCGATCTCGTCGGGTACCGGCGATTCGGCCACAACGAGCAGGACGAGCCGGCCTACACCCAACCCCTGATGGCGCGGGCGATCCAGGGTCATCCGACCGTGCGAGACGTGTACGCCGAGCTCCTGACCCGTGAGGGCGTGCTGGCCGAGGGCGAGGTCGACCGTCTGATCGGCGAGGTCGAGCACCGGCTGAAGGCCTCCCACGAGGCGTTGAAGGCGGAGCTCGCCGCATCGACGAACGGCCACGGGCGGCGTGAGCGCAGCCACCGCGGAGTTCCGGTCACCTCGGTCACCGAGGACGTCCTGCGCGACCTGAACGAGCAGCTGCTCGTGGTTCCGGAGGGCTTCACCGTCCACCCGAAGCTCGCGCGCCAGCTCGGGCGGCGGCGGGAGACGCTCGGCCCTGAGGGCGGGATCGACTGGGGCCAGGCCGAGCAGCTGGCCTTCGCGAGCCTCCTGACCGAGGGGATCCCGGTCCGGCTCACGGGCCAGGACTCGGAGCGGGGCACGTTCTCGCACCGCCACCTCGTGCTGCACGACTTCGCCACGGGTGCCCGGTACACGCCGATCCACCACGTCCGCGAGGCCCGTGCGTCGTTCGAGGTTCACAACTCCCCGCTGTCGGAGTTCGCCGCGCTCGGCTTCGAGTACGGCTATTCGGTGGCGGTGCCGAACGGGCTCGTGCTCTGGGAGGCCCAGTTCGGGGACTTCGTGAACAACGCGCAGGTCGTGATCGACCAGTTCATCGTCTCGGGGTTCACGAAGTGGGAGCAGACGTCACGGCTCGTGCTGCTCCTGCCGCACGGGTACGAGGGCAACGGCCCCGAGCACTCGAGCGCACGGGTGGAGCGCTTCCTGCAGCTCGCCGCCCAGGGAAATATCCGGATCGCGAACTGCTCCACACCCGCCCAGTACTTCCACCTGCTGCGTCTCCAGGCCCACGGCTCGACGCCGCGGCCGCTCGTGATCTTCACGCCGAAGAGCCTCCTGCGCCTCAGGCAGGCGACGTCCCACCTCGAGGAGCTGACGAGCGGCTCGTTCCGGCCGGTGTTCGACGACCCGAACGTGACGCCGGACGAGCGCGTCCGCGTCCGCCGGCTGCTGCTCTGCTCGGGCAAGGTGTACTACGACGTCGTCGGGCACCCGAGCTACGCGGAGAGCCCCGATCTCGCGGTCGCGCGGCTCGACCAGCTGTACCCGTTCCCCGTCCCGGCGTTCATCGAGCTCATGCGGTCCTACCCTGCGCTCGAGGAGCTCGTCTGGGTCCAGGAGGAGCCCCAGAACATGGGCCCGTACCGCTCGATCCGTCATCGTCTCGAGGAGTCGCTGCCGGAGGGCGTCGCGCTCTCGTACGCGGGTAGACCGTGGCGGGCGAGCACGAGCGAGGCGTACCCCACGGCCCATCTCGTGGAGCAGGATCGGTTCGTGCGGGCAGCCCTCGGCCTCCGCGGCTGACGGCCCGGCTCGGCCGGGCCGGACCCGCGTAGAAGCCGGGCGTAGGCCGGCGGTCACGGTCTTCCGAAGGGGCCGCGCAGCGGCAGGTGGTCCGAGGGCCGGATGAGATCCGGCCCCTACAAGGGTCCTGCAGGGTGATCTCCGACGACATCCGGCCCGTCCGGAACGCCCACGGATGAGAACAAGTGTCCTGCAGGGGCCGGGCTGGGCCCGGCGGTCACGTGGCCGCGCAGCGGGCCGCGGTCCGGGGGCCGGATGAGGCCCGGCCCCCACAGCCCGGCCGGGCCTGCCTCGTCCGCGAAGGTTCGGAGACACCGCGGGCGGCCCGCCAGGGCCACCCGCGCGCCGCGTCCCGTCCGCCGCTCCGGTACACTCGCCGCGTTCGTTCGGGGCGCGCGGTTCGGTGGTGCTCGGCACTCTCCCTACCTCGTGGCACGGAACTCGCGGAAGGAGATCGCTCGTGGCAACCGGCACCGTGAAGTGGTTCAACGACGAGAAGGGCTACGGATTCATCGCCCCGGACGACGGGAGCAAGGACGTCTTCGTGCACTTCAGCGCGATCGCGGGTGAGGGCTTTCGGACCCTGAACGAGGGCTCGCGGGTCGAGTTCGAGGTCCGCCAGGGCAACAAGGGGCCCGAGGCAGCGGACGTCGTCTCGGTCGCGGGCTGAGCGGCAGCGGCCGGACGGCCGCACCGGGCCTCACTAGGCTGAGGTCGTGGAGCAGCCGCCCTTCTCGCAGTGGCAGCGGGCGCCGGTCTCGTGGGCGCTGTACGACCTCGCCTACTCGACGTTCTCGTTCCTGCTCCTGATCCGGTTCCTGCCGACGTGGATCATCAACGACCTCGATCGGCCCGACTGGTATCTCAGCGTCACCCAGTTCGTCGTCGTCCTGCTCGTGCTCGTCGCGATGCCGCTCGCGGGCACGCTGGCCGACCAGCTCGGTCGCCGTAAGCCGTTCCTCGTCGCGTTCACCGTCGCCGCGTCGGCCGCTGCGGTCGTGCTCGGCCTGCTGCCGTCCGACGGCTCGGTGCTCGGGCTGCTCGTCGCCGGGGGCCTCGCGGCGCTGTTCGGCCAGCTCGCGTTCGCGCAGTACGACCCGCTGCTCGCCGACGTTGCACCGCTCGAGTCGCGCGGGCGCGTCTCGGGGCTCGCGGTCTCCCTCGGCTTCGTCGGGGTGATCTTCGGGCTCGTCGTCGTCGCGCAGCTCATCGTCGGCGACGGTGACAAGCAGCGAGCGTTCATCCCTGCGGCGATCCTGTTCGTCGTCTTCGCGCTCCCGGCCTTCCTGTTCGTCCGGGACGCCGGCCACGGAGTCGGAGCCCGCGACGCGGTCTCGGTGCGCCGAGCGTTTGCCGAGGTGGGTCGCAGCCTGTGGGCCGTGCACCGGCATCGGAGCGCGTTCCAGTTCCTGGCCGGGCGATTCCTGTACTCGGACGCGATCGCGACCCTGACCGCGTTCCTCGCCGTGTACATGACCCGCCTCGGGGGCTTCTCGGAGGGGGACAAGAACGTCGTCATCGGCATCGGCGTCGTCACGGCGGCGCTCGGGGCGCTCGCGGCAGGGCCTCTCGTCGAGCGGTTCGGCCCTCGCCGCCCGCTCGTCGCCGTCCTCCCGGTGTTCGCCGTCTGCGTGCTGCTGACCGCCGTCACCGGCGAGGGCTGGACGCTCTACGTGACGAGCCCCGTCGCAGGGGTCGCGCTCGGGTTCGTCTGGACCGCCGACAGGGTGTTCATGCTGATCCTGACACCGCCCGAGCTTCGCGGCCAGTTCTTCGGCTTCTTCAACCTCGCGAGCCGCGTTGCCTCGGCGCTCGGCCCGCTCGTGATCTGGAGCGGGACGGTGTGGCTCCTGTACGACCGGACGGGGTGGCTGAGCGCGCTCGACGCGAGCAGGGTCGCGCTCGCCGGCCTCGCCGTCGCCGCCATGCTCGGCTGGCTCATGATCCGGCCGCTGTCCGACCGGACCGCCCCGCAGCTCGTGGACGTGGCACCGGGCTCGCGCGGGGTCGTCGAGCCCTGAGCCCGGCGCGGCGTGCGAGCGATCGTTCCGTAGCTCCCTACAATCAGAACTGTGCCCAGCCTGACGGTAGTCGTCCCGGCGACGAACCGGCCGAGCACTCTTCCCGCGTGTCTTGCTGCGATCCGTGCGGCCGACGACGCACCGGAGGAGCTGATCGTCGTCGACGGTCCAGCCGGCGCCGGACCGGCCCGTGCCCGTAACGCCGGCGCGTGGAGCGCGGCGGGTGAGATCCTCGTCTTCGTCGACGCCGACGTGGTCGTGCACGACGACGTGTTCCGGCGCCTGCGCTTCGCCTTCGAGGCCGATCGCGAGCTTGCCGCCGTCTTCGGGTCCTACGACGACGGCCCGACCGCGGAGGGCGTCGTCTCGGCGTTCCGCAACCTCCTCCACCACCACGTGCACCAGGAGGCGGCGGGCCCGGCGACGACGTTCTGGGCAGGGGTCGGGGCGATCCGCCGCGAGGTGTTCCTGCGCGCGGGGGGCTTCGACGCAGACCGCTATGACCGGCCGTCGATCGAGGACGTGGAGCTCGGGATGCGCCTCTCCGGGTCCGGCGCGCGCATCGTGCTCGATCCGCGGATCCTCGGGACGCACCTGAAGACGTGGACGCTGGCCGACATGATCCGGACCGACTTCGCGCGCCGCGGCGTCCCGTGGGTCGAGCTCCTGCTCCGCCGGGGTCGCGGCTCGTCGGCGCTGAACCTGGGGTGGCGACACCGCCTGAGCGCGCTGGCCTGTCTCGGTGTCGCGCTCGGCGTCGGAACGCGCCGGCCGCCGCTCGCCGTGGGGTCGGCGCTGGCGTTGGTCGCGCTCAACCGTTCGTTCTACGGGCTCCTGCTCCGTCGCCGTGGCCCTGCCGAGGCAGCTGCCGGAGTCGGGCTGCATGCCGTCCACCACCTCGTCGCCGTCGCAGCCGTTCCGGCCGGCGTGCTCGCCCATCTGCGTAACGGGACCGACCCCGGGGCGAGCGTGTCCTCCGATTCGACGCCACACTGAGAGAAGGCATGGGGAACAGCGTTCTCAGCGCCGAGGACACCACCCTCGCCCCGAGCGCAGAGGAGGGTGACGAGCGCAGCCTCGGAGGGCGGCTGTCGCGGGCGACCGACGTTCTCGTCGCGCTCACGATCGCCGATCTCAGGGCCCGGTACGGGCGCGGCGCCTGGAGACTCGTGAAGTGGCTGCTCGACCCGTTCGCGCTCGTCGGCGTCTACCTGCTGCTCGTCTCGATCGTTCTCGACCGCGGCGGCTCGGCGACCGGGCTCAGCCTCGCCTGCGCCGTCGTTCCGTTCCAGCTCGTCATGGGCTCGATCATCAACGCGCTGACGGCGGCGAACCAGCGTCGCTCGATCCTCCTGAACATGAGCTTCGATCGGTCACTGATCCCGATCTCCTCGGTGCTGACCGAGACGATCGCGTTCGCGGCCAGCCTGCTGCTGCTCGCGCTAATGATGGCGGTGTACGCGATCGCGCCAACCCTTGCGATCCTGTGGCTGCCCGTGGTGATCGCGGTGACGATCCTGTTCTCGATCGGGGCCGCATACCCGATCTCCCTCGTCGGCCTCTGGTTTCCCGACCTCCGGGTGTTCTTCATCAGCTTCGTCCGGGCGATGTTCTTCCTCGCTCCCGGTCTCGTCGCGCTCTCGGCGATCGAGGGCACGGCGAACACCCTCGTGCGCCTGAACCCGCTCACGGGCCTGTTCGAGGCCTACCGCGACGTCCTGTTGTACGGACAGGCCCCTTCGCCCTGGGAGCTGCTCGTCCCGCTCGCCTACTCGGTCGTGCTGCTCGCCTGCTTCGTCCCTCTGTACCGCTCCGAGGCCCACCACTTCGCGAAGGTCGTCGAGTGAGCCCCGCGGTCGTCGCCCGCGACATCGGTGTCAGGTTCCTGTTCGACCGCCATCGGCGGGTCGTCACGCCGACGCTCTCGCGCTTCCGCAGGAAGGGCGTCGAGACCTGGGGCCTTCGCGGCCTCTCGCTGTCGATCGGGCCCGGGGAAGGCGTCGCGCTGCTCGGCCCGAGCGGCTCCGGCAAGACGTCGCTGCTGCGGGTGATCGCCGGCGTGCTGTCGCCCGACGAGGGGCGGATCGAGGTGCGCGGCCGTGTGGGCTCGCTGCTCTCGATCGACGCCGGGCTGCTCGCGCCCCTGACCGGCCGGGAGAACGCGACCCTGCTCGGGGTGCTCGCGGGCCTCTCGCGGGCCGAGTCGCGCCGGGCGCTCGAGAGCGTCAAGGAGCGCAGCAGGCTCGGCGAGCCGTTCGAACGGCCCGTCGCGAGCTACTCGCAGGGGATGCGCGCGCGGCTCGGGTTCGCCGTCGCCGACGAGGCCCGCCCCGCCATCCTCGTCCTCGACGAGGTGCACGAGGCTCTCGACCACGAGTTCAGGGCGGTCGTCGAGCAGCGGGCGCTCGAGGTGCGGGAGGCCGGAGGGATCGTGATCGCGACCGGGCACGACCATGCGATCCTCGAGCGGTTGTGCGAGCGTGGCGTGCTGATGGGGGAGGGCCAGATCGAGGCCGACGGGCCCTTCCGCGAGGTCCAGCGGGCCTACGTCGGCTGAACCTGGCCCACAGGGGCCGGGCGGTGCGGCACGAGCGCCGACACGCCGGAGGCGAAATCGAGCTCGAGGCCGAGGTCGAGGAGCGCGTCGACGAGGACGCCTTCCTCGTGGTACTCGGCCTCGGTGTTGACCGACCAGACGTCGTGCGGCGTCCCGTCGATCAGCTCGAGGGTCGCGAGGATCGCCGTCCACATCGAGTGGTCCTGGTTGTTGTAGCGGTGGAGCCCGTTGCGGCCGAAGGTCTTCAGGTTCTCGAACCGCTGCAGGTGCTCCCGGACGACGTCGACGTTCTCGCGGTAGGTCGCGTCGTACATCGGGTAGGCCTTCGGGACGCAGACCTTGGCGCCGCGCATGACCAGGGACGGGTCGATGAGGCCGATGCTGGCGAGCTCCGCCTTTGCGAGCTCGATCGCCTCCTCCTCGGGGAGCCGCCAGATCTCGTCGTCCTCGAAGCAGAAGTACTCGATCCCGAGACAGCTCGTTCCCGGGCGAACCATTCCCTCGCTCCACGCTCCGAAGTTCTGGACGCGCCCGGCGCGGATGCCGGGATCGTGGAGGTAGATCCAGTTGTCCGGGAACGGGCTCGCCTCTGTCGTCATCAGGGCGACGAGGCAGAGCGACCGGTACCGCAGCGCCCGGGCTGCAGCGGCCACCGCCGGCGGCGGTGCAGGGTCGAGGCTCAGGACGAGCTCGCCGAGCGGGATGCTCGAGAGCACGGCGTCGACCTCGAGCTCCGTCTCCGCTTCGCCGGCCGCGACGACGATGCCGTGCACGCGTGTCCCGTCGTGCCGAACGGCGATGCAGCGGTGCCCGAGCTCGACGGGAATCCCCCGCTCCACGAGCTGCTCGCTCAGCCGCTCCCACATCTGACCCGGGCCGAGCCTCGGGTAGCGGAACTCCTCGATCAGGGTCGTGACGTGGTCGCCGTTCACGCCGAGGATGCCCTTGAGGACGGCTCCGAGCGAGAAGTTCTTGATTCGCTGAGCGGCCCATTCGGAGCGGATCTCGGAGCCGGGAATGCCCCAGACCTTCTCGGTGTAGGAACGGAAGAAGACGTCGTAGAGGCGCTTCCCGAACCGGGCCGTCACCCAGTCCTCGAACGTCTCGGGCTCCTCGTGACGCCGGTGCCGGCTCCATGCGTACGAGAGGGCACAGCGTGCGGACTCGACGACCCCGAGCCGCGCGACGACGTCGCGGGCAGCGAGCGGGTACGCGAAGTACTTGCCCTCGTAGTAGATGCGGGAGAGCCGGGGCCGCGTCAGGAACTCGTCCCCGAGCGTCTCCTCCCAGAGGCGCTCGATCTGGCGGATCTTCGTGAAGAACCGGTGGCCCCCGAGATCGAACCGGTACCCGTCGGACTCGACGGTGCGGGCGATCCCGCCCACGACGTCGTCTGCCTCGTACACGACGCCCGAGCGCCCACGCAGCGCGAGGACGTGCGCCGCGGTCAGCCCGGCCGGGCCCGCACCGAGCACGGCGATGCCGGGCGAACGATCATCGCCTCCGGGACTGCCCCGATTGGTGGGCTGCCGCAACGATCCCCCTCCGATGGACTTCTCTCAGCATGATCGGTGATCCCTATGAACCGCAAGTCCCGCCGGGTGGACATCCGCCTGCGTGGGCGTCAGGCTGTGAGCACGCCCTCGATCGCGACCTTGACGAGCATCGTGCACGATTCCGGGCCGGCGTGCGTGCCGGCGTCCTCGCCGAAGCACCCTGGCCCGGTGCTCGGTCTCAGCGCGGTCGCCCTGCTCGCGGCGTCGCTCTTCGCTGCGTTCGTCGTCCCGCAGACACCGGGGCGGCTCGATCGCGCGAGCGCTGCCCTCTTCGACGAGCTGGGGCTCTGGTCCTGGATCACCTCGCCGGTCCTCCCCGTGCCCCGGGGCGGCGCCACGATCGCCGCCCTCCTCGTCGTGATGGCCGTGCTTGCGTTCGCGGCCTACGGCGTCGCCGTGTACGCGAGCTGGGGCAGGGCCGCCGGGCGTGGCCTGATCGGCGCTGCCATGGGTGTCGCGGCCGTCCTCTCGCTCGTCTCCGTGCTCGCCCTGCCGAACGTCAGCTCGGATATCTACGACTACATCAGCTTCGGTCGTGTGGCGGCGGTCCACGGGGAGAACCCGTACGAGACCGCGCCGTCGGCGTTCCCGGACGATCCGACCTACCCCTACGCCAGCGAGAACTACCGGGAACGGCCCGACAACAAGCTGCCGGGCTGGCAGCTCGTGAACCGGATGCTCGCCGAGGCGGGTATCGACAGCCCGGTCGGCAACCTCATGCTCTACCGCGTCGCCCTGTTCGCCCTCGGGCTCGGGACGCTCGCGCTGCTGGCCCTGGCCGTCAGGTCGGTCGAGCCGCGCGCCGTCCTTGCCGCCATCGTGACGTTCGGCTGGAACCCGGTCGTGACCACCTTCGTCGCGAGCAAGACAGACACGGTGATGGTGTTCTTCCTCGCGCTCGGCGCAGCCCTGCTCGTACGCCGCCAGCTCCGGTTCGCCGATCTGGCGTTCGTGCTCTCGGTGCTCGTCAAGCTGATCACGCTGCCGCTCGTGGCCGTCTACTGGCTGCGGTCGCTGCGCCTGCGGCGCTTCTGGGACGCGGCCGCGCTGGTCGTGATCGCGGTCGTCGTCACCCTGGCCGTCTACGCGCCGTTCGGCGGCTTCGACCTGCTCCTCGACCAGGCCGGCCTGTTCGGCGGCGGTAGGAGCGACGGCGCCTCGAGCGCACCGGCGCCGGCACAGCCCGGGCTCTCGGAGATCCCACGGCCGCTCCTGCTCGCCGGGGTGCTCGCATTCGTCGTGTGGGCGGCCTGGCGTCAGGACGGGACCGACGATCGGCTCCTGCGCACGTTCGGGCTGGTCGGGCTCGCCTTCGCGATCCTCGTCGTCGATCCGCGATCGCCCTGGTACCTGTTCACGGCGATCGCCGCCGCGAGTCTCGCCCGGAACTGGCGCGTCTCGTCGGCGCTCGGTGCGCTGTGCTTCGGCGCTTACCTGTTCAACTCGTGGAGAGCCGCCTCGAGCGCGGAGCATCCGCTGCCCGACATGGGCGTCCCGAAGGAGCTCGTCGTGGTCGTGCCGCTGCTCCTGGCCGCGCTCGTCGTCTCGGTCGTCCTGCTCCGGCGGCGGCGTGACGCGTCCAACCCGGCCGGCGGGGCCCTGGCCGACCCGTGAGCGACGTGCGAGAGCTGGCGGCGAGGGCGGCGTTCGCCGCGCATCCGGCACGGCCCAGTCGACCGTACGGGCTGCTCCGTGAGAGCCAGTGGTGGGGCCGGGATCGTCTGGATGCGCTCCAGGCCCGCGCGCTCGGCCAGGTTCTCGAGGCGGCCTCGAGGGTGCCGTTCTACCGCGACCGGATGCGGGCCGCGGGCCTTGCTCCGGGCGAGCTTCGTCTTCCGGAGGCCCTCGCGGAGCTGCCGCCGCTCGAACGGGACGAGCTGCAGCGTCTGGGCGTCGAGGGTCTGCGCGTACCCGGTCGCCACGGGCTGCACAGCTCGAGCTCCGGCTCGACCGGAAAGCCCGTCGAGGCGCTCTGGCCGCGGGAGATGATCGCCTGGTTCGAGGCCGACGAGCGGCGGTGCAACGAGTGGCTCGGCGTCCGCCACGGCGAGCGGCGCCTGTGGCTGGCGGCGTCCCCGTCGACAGCGCTGCTTCGCCGTCGCATCGCGACCGCGCTCGGGAACGTCACGCTCGTCCCCTCCGCGACACTGGCCGATCCGGCCGTCGTCCGGGCGCTCGCCGACTCGTTCGAGCGGCGAGGGGTCTCGCTCGTCTGGGGCCAGTCGAACGCGCTCTATGCCCTCGCGAGCGGCCTGCTCGCCGCGGGGCGACGGATCCGCGCCAGGGCCTGCTGGAGTGAGGGGAACCACCTTCCCGGGTTCTACCGGGAGCCGATCGAGGAGGCGCTTCGCTGCCGGGTCCACGAGCGCTACGGGGCCTGGGAGACGGGCATGCTCGCGCACGAATGTCCGGAGGGGCATTCCTTCCACCTCTCGGCCGAGTCCGTGCTCGTCGAGCTCGTGCGCGACGACGGGCGGCCGGCAGCGCCCGGAGAGCTCGGGCACGTTCTCGTCACCCAGCTGCGAAACCGGGCGATGCCGCTCCTGCGGTACCGGATCGGCGACCTGGCGGTCGCGCCCGCCTCGGACACGTGCTCCTGCGGCCGCGGGCTGCCGGTGCTCGAGCGTCTCGTCGGGCGCTCGAACGAGCTCCTCCGGGCGACCGGCGGCGGGCTCGTCCTGCCCGAGCTCGTCTCTGCCGTCATGACGGGCGCCCGGGCGAGCGTCGTCGAGTTCCAGGTCGAGCAGCACGCCGACCTGCACGTCGACGTGAGGCTCGTGCAGCGTGAGGAGCCGGCTCCCGAGCGCTACCGCGCTCAGGTGGCGGCCGGCATCGACGCTCTGATCGGGGTGGCCGGAGGCACATGCGTCGAGCGGGTCGACTCGATCCCGCTCACGGGCGCCGGGAAGCTGCGACACATCGTCTCGAATGCGGGCGGCGGGCGGTGAGGATCCCCGGCGCCCGGTGCCGGCTCACCCGGGGAGCCCTACGCGTCCATCCCGGCGGGGTCTGGGCCACATACCACCGGCTGCTCGAGACGCAGTGGCTCGATCCCGCGGAGCTCGACCGGCTCCGGCTGGAGGCGCTGCGCGACCTGCTCGACGCGGCCCGCTCGGTGCCCTTCCATCGCGAGCGACTGCACGCCGCCGGTCTCGACCCCGCCCGGATCGAGGCGCTGTCCGAGCTCGCGGCGCTGCCGCCGCTCGAGCGTGACGAGCTGCAGCGGCTCGGAGTCGAGGGGCTGCGGCGCCCCGGGAGCAGGGGAATGCGGGTCGAGACGTCGGGGTCGTCCGGACGTCCCGTGGAGGTGCTCCGGCCGCTGTCGCTGATCGCGTTCGTCAAGGCCGCCGACCTCCGGGCCCGCGACTGGCACGGGATCGGCCCGGCCGAGCACCGGCTCCACATCACCGGATCGCGCATGGGGCGTCGTCGCCGGATCGTGTCGGCACTCGAGAACACGAGGCTCCACCACGTGATCCGCCCGCCGGGCAGCGACAGCACGGTCGCCGGGTTCGCGCGGTCGCTTCGCCGCGTGCCTCCAGCCCTCGTCACCGGCGGAGTCGGGCCGCTGAGCATCCTTGCAGGCCAGCTCATCGACGCCGGAGTCTCGATTCCGGCCCGGGTGGTCTGGAGCGGCGCCGGCATGTTGCACGAGCCCCAGCGACAGACCGTCGAGCGCGCGTTCGGGGCTTCCGTGTACCAGCGCTACGGAGCCTGGGAGACGGGCCTGATCGGCCAGGAGTGCCCGGAGGGCCGTTCGCTCCACCTGCTCGCCGAGAACGTGATCGTCGAGGTCGTCCGGCCGGACGGCGAGCCCGCCGCCACGGGGGAGGTGGGGGAGGTGCTCGTGACGACGCTCTGCAACCACGCGATGCCGATGATCCGGTACCGGCTCGGTGACCTTGCGGCACTCGCCGCGGAGCCGTGCTCCTGCGGCCGCGGGCTGCCCGTGCTCCGTTCGCTCGTGGGGCGCACGAACGAGCTCCTCGTCACCGGCGACGGTGCCTACGTCACGCCCGAGGACGTTGGCAACCACGTCATGACAGCGGTTGCGGCGAGCGTCGTCGAGTTCCAGATCGAGCAGCATGCAGATTGCCGTGTCGACGTGAAGGTCGTGCAGCGCGACGATCCACCACCCGCTGCGTTTCGGGAGCGCATCGCGGCGGCGCTGGACGGGATGCTGCGCGCTCCCGGCACGACCCGGGTCGAGCGGGTCGACGAGATCCCGCTCGAGCGCTCCGGCAAGCTTCGTCACATCGTCTCTCACGCGGGGCCGCGAACGCCCGGAGAGAGCGCGTGACGGCCACCGCCGCCATACGCGAGCGGGTAGCGCGACTCGCCTGGCACGCTGATCCAGCGCGGCCGTCCCGGCCCTACCAGCTGCTCCGGCAGTCGCAGTGGTGGGACCGGGAACGGCTCGAACGGCTCCAGCTCGACCGTCTCCGCACGGTGCTCGCCGCCGCCGCAGCGGTGCCGTTCCATCGCGAGCGGCTCGAGGCCGCCGGAGTGCGGCCCGGCGAGCTCCGGTCGATCGCCGACCTGCGCCGGGTCCCCGAGCTCGTACGGGAGGACGTCCAGCGGCTCGGTGTCGCCCGCCTTTCGGTTCCCTCGGCCCGGGGGCAGCTCCGGAGAACGTCGGGGGCGACGGGGCAGCCGCTCGTGACGCTCGGCTCCCGCTCGGCCTCCGCCTGGTTCCAGGCAAACGATCGCCGCTTCAACGAGTGGCTCGGTGTCTCCCTCGGAGAGCGTCGCATCTCGCTTCCCAACCGGCCGGCATCGATGACCACCCGGTCGATGGCCGCAGCCGCCGCGCTGAACATCACCGTGGTTCCGGGTGCGTCGCTCGCCGATCCAGCTGTCGTCCGCAACCTGGCTGCGTCGCTCGCAGGGCGCCCCGCCGCGCTCGTCACCGGTGTCGCGACGGGCGTGTTCGTGCTTGCCCGGTCGGCCCGGGAGCTCGGCCTCGAGCTGCCGATCCGTGCCTGCTGGAGCGGCGGCGGACGGCTCCTGCCTCATCACCGCGACACGATCGAGGCGGTGCTCGGCCGACCCGTCTTCGAGCGGTATCGAAACGTCGAGAACGGCGCGATCGCCTACCAGTGCCCCGAGGAGCGCTCGTTCCATGTCGCGGCCGAGACGGTGCTCGTCGAGCTCGTGCGCGACGACGGCGAGCCTGCGGCGCCGGGCGAGCTCGGGCACGTGCTCGTCACCGACCTGCGCAACCTGGCCATGCCGCTCGTGCGCTACCGGCTCGGCGATCGCGCGATCGCTCCCGAGCGACACGACTGCCGGTGCGGCCGTGGCCTGCCCGTCCTCGGGCAGCTCACCGGTCGTGAGCGTGACGTGCTCGTCCGGGCCGACGGGACGCTCGTTCCGCCCGATCCCGTCGCCTGGATCATCACGCGCAAGTGCGAGAGCGTGCTCGACTTCCGCGTCGTGCAGCGGGAGGATCTGGCGTCGGCGTACTCGTCGTGCAGCGCGACGACCCTTCGCCAGAGCTCTACCGGCGGCTGATCGCCGGGGAGATCGAGGAGATGCTGGGCGCGCCCGGCACAACGCGGGTCGAGCGGGTCGACCGGATTCCCGTCGACCCGTCCGGCAAGCTGCACCACGTCGTGTCGCTGGCGGCCGCGGCGGGCCGTCCGAGAGCGGAGCAGGAATGAGCGCCGCCGTCAGGCTCGGGCTCGTCGGCTGCGGGCGCCTCGCGGAGCGGGGTACGTGCCGGCCGCCCGCGCGGCGCGCGGCGTTCGCCTCGCTGCCGTGGCCGATCCGGACGAGGGTCGCCGGACGCGACTCGCGGCGGGCCTGCCCGCGTACGGATCGGCGGCGGAGCTCGTCGCTGCGGGCGGGATCGACGCGGTCGTGCTCGCGACCCCGGTGGAGGCACACCTCGCCGACGCCCGGCTCTGCGTCGAGGCCGGCGTGACCGTGCTCGTCGAGAAGCCTCCCGCTGCCGATGCGGCCGGCGCCGCCGAGCTGGCCCTCCTCGAGCCGACCCTCTTCGTCGGCTTTCAGCGCCGGTTCGATCCGGAGCTCGTCCGCCTTCGCGAGCTGGGCGCGCGCGAGGAGCGCCTCGAGCTCGAGCTCGTGCTCGACATCGAGCGCCGGTCGTGGTCGCCCTACGTCGTCCGCGACGAGGCGCTGCTCGATCTCGCTCCCCACCTAGTCGACCTCGCTGCCTGGATCTCGGGGAGCGAGGTGGAGGCGGTGGGGGCGGCCCGCATCGACCGGTCGAGCGTCACGCTCCAGCTCGAGCTCGGACGCGGGACGGCATTCGTGACCTGTGCTCATGACCGTCCCTACCGGGAGCTCGTGGCGGTTCGCTCCGGCGGCCGCGAGCTTGGACGGGCTGAGCGAGGAGGGCGGCTGCGCCGGCTGCGCGAGCGCCTCGGCGCGGCGGGCTCGTTCGTCGCGTGCCTCGCGGCCGAGCTGGAGGCGCTCGCGGCAGCGACGCGCGGCGAGAGCCGGTCCGAGCTCGCGACGGCCCTGGACGGGCTCCGGGTCATGACCGTGCTCGACGAGGCCCGGCTCGTCGCGGCTCCGGCCGGCGTCGAGGGAGGCCCCTGACGTGCTCGCTCTGCTCGGCTTCGACGCCTCGAGCCCGGCGCTGCGGGACGCGCTGATCGCGGAGGGCCGCCTCCCTGCCCTGGCCGGGCTCCTCGCGCGCGGTCCCGAGCTCAGGCTCCGCACGCCCGCGACGTGGCTCGCCGCCGCGTCGTTCCCGACCCTCTGGAGCGGGATCGAGCCGGGCGACCACGGCCTCCACTACCCGTTCCAGTGGTGCGCGTCCGGGCAGCGCATCCGCCCGGCGTCCGCGTTTCCCGCGCCGGAAGCGTTCTGGGAACGGATCGCGAGGGCGGGCCGGCGCGTGCTCGTCGTCGATCCTTACGAGGCACGACCTATGCGGGACTCGTCCGCCGTCATCCTCAGCGGTGTCGGTTTCACGAACCGCGTCACGCTCCAGCGCTGGTCGTCGGCGCCTGCTGCCCTGAAGGCGGCGGAGCGAGGCCAGGGTCGGGGGCCCGCCGCCGACGAGGTGTTCGGACAGCCTTCGCCCGGGGCGCTCCGGCGGCTGCATGGCCGGCTGCTCGCCGCACCTGACCGGACCGCCTCGCTCGTCTGCGACGCGCTCGCGAGTAAGCCGCCGGACCTGCTCGTCTGCTGCCTGCCGTCGGTTCATCTCGGAGGGCACCAGTTCTGGAGCCTCGAGCGGGCGGACGGGGGCCTGCCGGCGCTGTACGAAGCTGCCGACGCGGCGCTCGCCAGGATCATCGCGTCGCTGCCGCCGGGCGCGGACATCATCGTCTTCTCCCCGCTCGGGATGGCGACGAATACGAGTCGCGCCGACCTGTTGCCCGGGATGCTCGACGCCGTCCTGACGGGGCGCCGCCCGGAGCAGCGCCGGGGCGGCGACTCGCTCTGGCGCCTCCGTGCGAAGCTGCCGACGGACCTTCGTGCGTCGGTCGCCCGGATGCTTCCCGATCGGGTGGCGCTCGAGCTGACGGCGCGGCTCGACCTCCGCGGCATCGACTGGAGCAGGACCCGGGCCTTCACCGTTCCGAACGACCACCACGGCTTCATCCGCCTCAATCTCACCGGGCGCGAGCGCGACGGGATCGTCTCCCCGGGCGAGGTCGGCGAGCTCGTCGCGGAGCTCGCCGCCGGGCTCGCGACGTTCCACGATCCCGACGGCACTGCCTCCGTGGCGGCCGTCGAGCGCACGGCGGATGTGATCGAGCACGGCGCCCACTCCGGGCAGCTGCCCGATCTCGTCGTCCGGTTCGCCGAGACGCCGACGAGCTCACTCGACCGCGTCGTCTCACCGGTGTTCGGCGAGGTCGTGCGTCACGGGGCGGGTAGCGGGCGAGAAGGAAACCACACCGACGAGGCCTGGGCGCTTCTCGCCCCCGGTGCCTCCCGGCTCCGCACGCCGGCCCGCGACCCCCGGCTCACGGATCTCGGGGCGACGGCGGCGGCGCTGCTCGTGGGCGACATTGCAGGTCTCGCGGGCGAGCCGCTCCTGGAGCCGGCCTGAGCGCGCCCGTCAGATGCCGCCCGCGCGTCGCGCTCGTCGCCTGGGACGTCGCCGAGGCGGAGAGCCCGGCGGGGATCTTCGCCGAGGTGATCCGCCGCGGCTGCGACGAGTTCGAGTTCACGGTCGTCGCTTCGACGCTCGCGCCCTCGCTCCGGGACCTCGTCGAATGGCGCCGCGTTCCGGCGCCGCGGCGCACGCTGCGTCTCCGGTGGGCGTCGTTCTTCGTCGGCGGCTCGCTGCGGCTGCTCGGGCACGGCTTCGACCTCGTGCACGTCTCGGGCGGGATGCCGCTCGTCGCAAGCCGGGCCGACATCGTCTGGGTACATGTCTGCCACGCGGCGCTGCAGGAGGCGTTCGACCGGGCCGGCGTTCGTCGCACGTCCTCCGACCGGCTGGCCCGCTCGCTCTCGGTCGGCCTCGAGCGCTGGACGTTCGGGCGGTCGCGTCTTCTCGTCGCGCCGGCCGAGGACATCATGGACGACCTCGCCCGCCGCTTTCCCGACGTGCCCGCGGTCGTCGTGCCGCTGGCGATCGACACCGAGCGCTTCCGTCCCGATCCCGCGGCGCGCGCTGCTCTGCGCAGCTCGCTCGGCGTTGGCGAGGACGAGGTGGTGGCCGTCTTCGTCGGCCGTGACTGGCGGCTCAAGGGGCTCGACGTGGCCCTCGAAGGCGTCGCGCGGGCGGCGTCGCTCGGCTCCGTTCCGCTGCGACTGTGGGTGCTGGGAGACCGGCCCGGAGCGAACGACGCGGTGGCGGTGCGCGAGACGGCCGACCGGCTGGGACTGGCAGGGCGGGTGCTGCTCGCGGGCGATCGGCCCGACGTCGAGCGCTACTACCAGGGTGCGGATGTGTTCGTTCTGCCGACCCTGTTCGAGGTGATGTGCCGTGCCGCCCACGAGGCTGCCGCCTGCGAGCTGCCGATCGTCGCGACGCCGGTGCACGGCGTGCGCTCGCTCACGGGTGACGGCGCGGCGGGGATCATCGTCGAGCGCGACGCAGAGTCGGTCGCCGATGCCCTCCTCGCGCTCGCGCGGGATCCGGATCGTCGGGCGAGCCTCGGGCGAACGGGGCGAAGTCGGGTGCTCCACCTCACGGCCGACCGGGCTGCCGAGCGCATGCTGGCGCTGTACCGTCAGGTCCTCGACGCTCGCTGAGCGCTGGCGCCGCCGGGACGGACGAGCTCTGTGAGGAAGCCTGCCGCGTTGGCGAGCTGGGCGAGCGCGAGCAGACCGCTCAGCTGCACCTCGCGCAGGCCGTGCCCGCTCGAGAACGGGGCCGCGAGCAGGCCGGTGTAGAAGCCGATCGGCTCGGCCCGACCGGCGGTGCCGGCCCGCTGCCGGCGAAAGCGGCGGGCGCCGCGGCCGTAGCGAAAGTGCTGGCGTAGAAACCGGCGCGCATCGAGCGCGTGGGCGTGGATCACGACGGCGGTCGGCTCGAAGACGAGGCGGGTGCCAGAGCCGAGGAGACGATCGCAGAGGTCGCGGTCCTCGCCGGCGGGGAGCGAGTACGAGGGGTCGAACCCGCCGACGCCGTCGAACCGGTCCGTGGGCATCGCGAGGTTGTTCGAGGTGAAGAAGCGGGCCGCGTCGGGATCGGGGTTGTAGTACCGGTAGAGGTAGTCGCACAGGAGCTGGCTCGCGCTCGACCAGGCGTTCGCCGGCAGGCCGTTGACGACCCGACCGCCGACGACGACGCCGGGCGTCGCCTCGAGGCGTGCCACGAGCGCGCCGAGCCAGCCCGGGTCCGGACGGCAGTCGTCGTCGGTGAAGGCGAGGAAGCGGCCTGCTGCCTCTGCTGCCCCCGCGTTGCGGGCCCGGGCCGGGCCACCCGGAGGACGGGCGAGGAGAGTGAGTTGGAGGCTCTCGAGGTACGGCGCCACCGTGGAGTCGAGCGCCTGCTCGCTCCCGTCATCGACGACGATGACCTCGAACTGCTCGCGCGGGTAGTCGAGGCGTACGAGACGCTCGAGGCACTCGGCCAGTCGCGCCGGCCGGTCGCGCGTCGCGATCACGATGCTTGTGATGGGCGTCACGGGCGCAACGAAGCGTAACCTCGGCGGCGCCGGCGTTCAGCGGCCGCTCCCGGGCGGGCCGCTCAGGCGACGATGGTGACCGGCGTTCCGAGCGGCAGCCGCTCGAACAGGAAGCGGATGTCCTCCTCGTAGGCCCGCAGACAGCCGTTCGAGACCGGCTGGCCGACCAGCTCCGGTTGAGGTGTCCCGTGGATCGCGATGCGATTGCCTCCCTGCCACCAGGACGCCAGCTGGGGCTGCGTCGCGGTGAGGGCGACGATGCAGCACCCGTAGACACCCGCCCAGGGCGCCCCGTCGAGCATGTCGGTCACGGCGAACCTGCCGGTCGGGGTGGGGGTAGCGGAGGAGCCGACGGCGATCACAGCCTCCCGGACGACCTTGCCGCCGTCTCTGACCACGAGCCGGCGCTCGGAGAGATCGACGCGCACGCTCAGCGTCGTCCACCGGAAACGAAGCGGTGTGGCCGAGCCGTCGAGCCAGCCGAGCGTGCCGTTCGGCAGCTCCGGAACGTGAACGCCGAGCCAGTCGCCACGGCGCTCGACCACCGAGAGGACGCGCGGCGAGCCGAACTCCGTCCGGGCGTCGAGCGTGACGATGCGCCGTCCGTCAGGCTTCGCACGTAGGACGACGGACGTGCCGGGGGCGATCCGCGCCGTCAGGAACCCGTTGCGCACGGGAGCCGGGGGCCCGGACGGCTTCTCGGCGGCCGCCGACGGCCCCTGCTGCGGAACGGCCTTGACGGCTTCCGCCGCCGGCTCCTGGGCGGGGGCTGCGGCAGCCGGAGCGGCGTCGGTCGTCACCGGCTGCTGGGCGACCGCCCTCGACGGCTGCTGTCCACCGACGAACGCTCCGACCACCACGGCGGCCACGGCCAGGATCCCGAGCACGGCGAGGCGCCGCCGCCGGGTCAGTCGCACCGGCTCCATCGCAGAGAGGTTACCCCGGTCGACCCGGCGGGCGACTGCGAGCACCCCCGACGGAGACGTATGCTGCGCGGGTTCCGCGAATCGCCGATGGTCACGGTCAACGTCACCCACCACGTCGCGCCGGTCCAGGTCGAGGTCGCGATCGAGCTCGACGTCCAGAACTACCACGACATCGTCAAGAAGGAGAAGGGCGGTCTCGTCGGGATGTTCGCCGGGCTCGGTCCGGTCAAGGATCGCGTCGATTCGACGATTCACGATCAGGTGAAGGCCTCCGTCGAGGCGGGCCTCGCCGAGCGCGTCCGGCCCGAGCTCCTCGAGCGCCTGCGCGAGAGCGTCCAGGCGTCCCTCACGAAGTCGCTCGCCGAGGAGCTGGCGAAGAACGGTGTCGAGGCGGACGTGCGCGTGTCGGTCACCGCGACGTAGCCGACCCGGCCGGGCGGAGCCCGGCTTCGTCGTGCGTCGGTCCTGCGGCGTGCCCCCGTCGGACCTGCGGCGCGCCCCCGCCGGTGTAGGGGCCGGATCTCATCCGGCCCGGCCGGGCAGAGCCCGGCCTCGTCGTGCGTCGGGCCCGGCAACCCCACATTCCCGTGCCTGGACGGTGAGCCCGACGCCCTAACGTGTTCGCTCGCAGCCCGTCGCGGTATCGCCGCGGCGGAAGCCCGGCGCACCCGGGAGGCACCGATCGCGTCCCGCGCCTCCGATCAGGCGGTCCTTCCCGCTGCCGCCACTCAACAGGTCGTTGCCGCCGCGGCCCCTGATCACGTCCGTGCCCCCGAAGCCGCAGATCACGTCGCCCCCGCGGGTCCCCGCCAGGACGTCGTTTCCGGCCGTGCCCCGGATGACGCGCCCGCCCGACGTCGGCGTGCCCGGGCAGGCTCGCGCCGCAGCGGTGACCGACACTCGCAGCTCGACCGCGTTGTTCGTCGCGAGCGGCTCCCGCACCGGCCCGGTCACGCGGGCTGCGAAAAAGAAGCCGCCCCTGACGAGCCCCGCCGGAATGGTCGGCTGAAGCCGGATCTCGACCGCGACGGAGGCGAGCGGCGGGAGAGAACCGAACGCGCAGCCGACGACCACCGGCTCGTCGACCGGGGTCGCGATGCAGGATCCTGCTGCGGGCGTCGCGCTGACGAGGCGCGCGCCGGTCGGAACGTCGACGTAGAGGTACGTCTCCGGTGCTGCGACGGGCCCCGCGTTTCGGGCGACCAGGCTCCAGTCGATCGGGGAGCCGGCAGCCACCTCCACGGGCGCGTTCCCCGTCAGCTCGAGGTCGGTCGAGGGGATGTTGCAGTAGATCTCCGCGTGCGTCTCGGCCCACGAGAGCGTCATCTCGCGGGTGTACTCCCCCGAGCCGATCGCCGAGTCGAGGTACGAGCCCGTGTAGAGCGCCTCCCAGAGGGTGAGGTAGTACGTCACCCCGTTCGCTCCGAGCTCGGCGATCGTCTGGTCGACGATGCCGCAGGTGTGCGGGCCGGTCTCGGCATGTCGCGCCTCGTGGGCAAAGATGTGGGGCAGGCCCCCGAGACCGGCGCCCGACTGCGGGTCCATCCAGGCGCCGCTCCCAAGGGAGTCGCCCGGGTCGACGCTGATCACGCCCGCCGGATCGCAGCAGGAGCCTACTCCTACAGCGAGATCCCGGAAGCGGATCCCGTCGATCGCGCCGACCAGCCAGCGGTAGGGAGTCAGCGCGGTCCAGGGCAGCGGCCGGGCGAACGGCATCTCCTCCATCGCGATCAGTGCCTGATGGACGCGCTTCCCGAGCTCCGTCAGATCCGCTGATCCGGCGGCTCTCGTGCAGACGAGGTCCGGCGCGGTCGGGTCGTGCTCGAACGAGAGTGAGAGGTCTGCCGCGATCGCGGCGACCTCGGCCGCTGTCGGGCAGCGCGCCACGAGCGCATCGACGCCGCCCGGCGGGCCGAGAGCCATGCCCTGCGCAGCCGGCGCCGATACGGCAAGCGCCCCGAGAGCTGTTGCCAGTGCGAGGAGGCGGCGCATGCGGAAAATCTTATCGTAGCAAACAGCACGAGTCTCTGCAGCCGTGGCGCCGGGTCGGTCGGGCGCGTGCCTTGCCTGGTGCAGGGGCCGGATCCCATCGGGCCCGGCCGGGCGCAGCCCGGCACTGCCGGGAAGGCACCGCTACACAGGCCTGGCGCTGAGCACGACCTCGAACTCGAGCAGCGACGACCCGGTGCCGACCGGTGCCTGCTCTCCCGACGGGCCACGGTCGGCGTGGCCCCGCCGGAACGCGCTGCTCTCGCGCCACGCCTGGAACGCTTCCTCGGTCTCCCACCGCGTGTAGACGAAGTAACGCGACTCGCCGGCGGTGGGGCGAAGGAGCTCGAACCCGAGGAACCCGGGGCTCTTCTCGACCTCGCCGAGCCGTTCGCGGAACCGCTCCTCGAGCCGTGAGCCGGCGCCCTCGGGGGTCTCGATCGCGTTGATCTTGACGACGCTCACGCCTTCTTCCTCGCCGCGGCCGGCCCCGCCTCGGGCGAGCTGAGATCCTGGAGCGCGGCGTCGGCGGCGAGCTTCCGCACGGAGGCGACACCTCGCATGCACGCCTGCTTCGTCGCGTAGCGCTGGCTCGTCGCCACGATCTGGCCGTTCGTCGAGACGAGGTTGAAGTGGAACTCGCCCTTCTTGTTCTTCTGGACGACGAACTTTCCGGGCACGGTGCCCTCCCTTTCTGCCGCAGTACCTGCCGTCTGCACCGTATGCGTTCGCGGCGCTGCTCGCCGGTGACCGGTGGGCGGAAACCCTCTGCGCGGTTGACTCGATCCCTGCGATCTTCGCCGTGACGCGGGAGATGTTCATCGTCTACGCGGCCAACGCCTTCTCAGCCTCGGCCTGGCGGCCGTGCTCGTGTTCGTCGGCCTCAAGATGACGCTCGCCGACGTCGTCAAGCTGCCCGTCTACGTTTCGCTCGGGGTGATCGTCGCCACGCTTGTCGCGGCGGTCGTCGCCTCGCTGCTTCACGCAGAGCCGCGACGCGGTGTCGGCGAGAGCGCATTGACCGGAACGGAGGAGGCAGCGTAGGATCGTGTGGCAGCGCGTGCGTCCGCCGGTCGCCCAGCCGGTGGGATCGCGAGGCGTGGATCGGAGGAGGATGTGTCGCAGCGAGCTGCGCTGATCGCGGTCGACGACGAGCCCGTGGTGGCGCGTTCGGTCGAGCGCGACCTGCTCAGTCGCTATGCCGACTCCTACCGTGTGCTTCGGGCCGAGTCGGGCGCGGCCGCGCTCGACCTCGTCCGGCGCGTCCTGGATCGCGGCGAGGAGGTCGCGCTCGTTGTGACCGACCAGCGGATGCCCGAGATGAGCGGCGTCGAGCTGCTCGCCCGGCTCCGGGAGGTCGCGCCGGAGACGAAGCGCGTGCTCCTGACCGCCTACGCGGATACCGACGTGGCGATCCGGGCCATCAACGAGGTTGCGCTCGACCACTACCTGCTCAAGCCGTGGGACCCCCCCGATGACCACCTCTTCCCCGTGCTCGACGACCTGCTCGCGGACTGGCAGTCGACGCGGACGCACCCGTTTGCCGGTGTCACCGTGGTCGGGCATCGCTGGTCTCCAGACTCCCACCGGATGCGCGATTTCCTGACCCGGAATCTCGTGCCCTACCGCTGGCTCGACGCGGGTGACCCGGCGGCCGCGCCGATGCTCGAGGCGGCTGGGGTCGGACAGCTGCCGGTCGTCGCGCTCCCGGACGGCACCCTCCTCACCCGCCCGACGCTGCAGGACGTCGCGGAGCGTATCGGGCTCCGCACCCAGGCCGAGCTCGATCTCTACGACCTGGCCATTGTCGGAGGAGGGCCGGCGGGCCTCGCGGCGGCCGTCTACGGCGCCTCCGAAGGCCTGCGAACGTTGCTCGTCGAGCACGAGGCTCCGGGCGGGCAGGCGGGCCAGAGCTCGCGGATCGAGAACTACCTCGGCTTCCCGGCCGGTCTCAGCGGTGGGGACCTGGCGCGTCGCGCCGCCGCCCAGGCACAACGGCTCGGCGCCGAGATGCTGACGACGCGGCAGGCGGTCGGGCTCGAGGTGCGGGAGCGGCTCCGCGCAATCCGTCTCGCCGACGGCGGCGAGATCGCGGCGCACACCGTGCTGATCGCGACCGGGGTCTCCTACCGGCGCCTCGAGGCTCCCGGGGTCGACCGGCTCACCGGGGCAGGGGCCTACTACGGCGCTGCGGCGAGCGAGGCCCAGGCGATGACCGGCGAGGACGTCTTCGTCGTCGGCGGTGCCAACTCCGCCGGGCAGGCCGCCGTGTTCTTCTCCCGTTTCGCGGCCAGGGTGACGATCGTCTGCCGCGGCGAGGGACTCGAGCGTGGCATGTCCCGTTACCTCATCGACCAGATCGAGGCGATCCCGACGATCGAGGTCAGAACCGAGAGTCAGGTCGTCGAGGCGCTGGGCAGCGACCGCCTCGAGGCCGTCATGCTCGAGCGCGGCGGCGCCCGCGAGACGCTCCCGGCGGCGGGGTTGTTCATCTTCATCGGTGCCCGGCCGGCGACCGACTGGCTTGACAGCACCGTCGCCCGCACACCGGCCGGGTTCGTGCTCTCCGGCCGGGACGCGATCGCGCCCGACTGGCCGCTCGAGCGCGAGCCCTTCCTGCTCGAGACGAGCGTCCCCGGCGTCTTCGTCGCCGGAGACGTCCGCGAGGGGTCGATCAAGCGCGTCGCCTCCGCCGTCGGAGAGGGCTCGATGTCCGTGGCTTTCGTCCACCAGTACATTCGCGGCTCGTGAGCATCGACTCGCTCCGGGAGGTCGGGCTGCTCGCGGACGTCGGCGAGGAGCGCGTCGCCGACCTGGAGGCGTCCGGAGAGGAGCGGCGGTTCGCGGTGGGTGAGTTCCTGTTCCACGAGGGCGATCCCGCAACGTGCTTCATGTTCCTGCTCGACGGCGAGCTCGAGACGACGAAGTCGATGGGCGGCGACGACGTGGTCCTGCAGAGACACGTCCCGGGCGGGTACCTCGGCGCCATCGCGCTCCTCACCGACACGCCTTTTCGCGCGTCGACGCGAGCCGTGAAACCGTCCCGTGTCTTCTGCCTCGAGCCAGACGCCTTCCACCGGCTCGTGCTCGAGGAGCCGACCGTGCGTCGCGTCATCTACCGCGTCTTCGACCCTGTCATGCAGGGGCTGCAGGGTGCGGCCGCCCAGCGCGAGAAGCTCGTCGCCCTCGGCGGGCTCGCGGCCGGGCTCGCGCACGAGCTGAACAATCCCGCGAGCGCGGCCCGTCGCGCGGTGACGGAGCTCGGGCGCGCGCTCCAGGCCCATGACTCGGCGCTCGACGAGATGGTGCTGGCCGGGCTGTCCCGGGAGCAGATGCACGCGATGCTCGACGTACGCCAGCGGCTCGACCATGAGGCCGGCCGCGATCTCGACCCACTCGAGGCGAGCGACCGCGAGGATGCGATCGCAGCCCGGCTCGCGTCGCACGGCGTCGAGGATGCGGCCTGGACGGCGGCGATGCTCGTCCCCGCCGGCGTCGACGACGCGCTGGTCGAGGACCTCGTGGCGCAGGTGGGCGAGGCGGCTCTGCCCGCCGCCGTTCGCTGGCTGGGCGCTCTGGCACAGGCCCCACTGCTGATCGAGACCGCGCTCGAGGCGACCTCGAGGATCTCGAAGCTGATCGACGCCGTGAAGCAGTACACGTTCATGGACCAGGCGCCGCGCGGTGACGTCGACGTGAACGAGGGCCTCGGCAGCACCCTCACGATCCTCGGCCACAAGCTCAGGGAGGGCTCGATCACCGTCGAGCAGGACCTCGACCCCGGGCTCCCGAAGATCCAGGCCTACGGCTCGGAGCTCAACCAGCTCTGGACGAACCTCCTCGACAACGCGATCGACGCCGTGGGCGGGAGCGGGACGATCCGGCTGACCTCGACGCTCGACATCGACCGGGTCGTCGTCGAGATCGCAGACGACGGGCCCGGGATCCCGGAGGAAGCGCTGGGGCGGATCTTCGAGCCCTTCTTCACGACCAAGCCGGTCGGGAAGGGGACGGGTCTCGGTCTCGACATCGCCCAGCGGATCGTGATCAAGCATCGCGGCGAGCTGACCGTCGAGTCCCGTCCCGGCGACACCCGCTTCACCGTGCGTCTCCCGCAGCGGCTCGAAGGCTAGCCGCCGGACAACGTCCGGGCGGGATGAGATCCCGCCCCTACGACCGGATCCCGGCGGACCCGGCCGGACGTGGCGTGTACCCCCGGGCCGGTGTCAGTTGGCGTGTGCCCGGCCGGTGTCGGGGCCGGATCTCATCCGGACGCCCGTGCGGTCGGACGTGGCACGTGCGCCCGGTCGGTGTCGGTTGGCGTGTGACCCCCGGCCGGATCTCATCCGGCCCGCCCCGTGTGGTCCGGTGTGGCGTGTGTGCCCGCGGTCGGTGTCGGTTGGCGTGTGCCGCGGCCGGTGTGGGGGCCGGATCTCATCCGGCCCTCGCTCCCCTCGTCCCCGAGTCATCTCCGGCCGGCGTTCTTCCGGATCTGTGCTGACCTCGGATTCGGGCTTGTCGCCTGGACGCGACGGCTGTGCGCGCGGGGCCGCCGTGACGGCCCTGCGCCGACACCCTGCGGTCAGGCTCGGCCGCCTCGCGGTTCTGGACTGCGTGCACCTCGTAGATGTCGATCCGGCCCGGGTCGATGCCGGCCGCGGCGAGGATCGGCAACAGGCGCTCGCCGAAGGCCTCGAACTGCTCGCGCGAGTCCCAGATCTCGCTCACGAACAGGTTCCTGTCCGTCCCGAAGCAGACGTGCTCGAGCCCGTCCGGGATGGCGTCGCCGAGCCTCCTCGTTGATGCGCTGGACACCCGCGTCGTACTGCGCGGCGGTCAAGCCCGGCGGGTTGTAGCGGACGACTATGCCCATCAGAACCCTCCTCCAGTGGGGAAGCCAGGATGATACGCCCGATCGGCGATTCGTGCCATCCGTTGCTAGAGGCGGACCTCCGGCCAGGCTCGCGGCGCGATCGCCTCCCTCGCGACGAGCATCTACGCTCGTGCTGGGATGAAGGCGATCGTCCACCGGGAGTACGGCTCGCCCGATGCCCTGTGCCTCGAGGAGGTCGAGCGGCCGACCCCACGGGCGGACGAGGTGCTGATCCGGGCCCACGCCTCGTGCATCAACGAGTGGGACTGGGGCCGCCTCAGGGGCACGCCGTTCGCGAACCGGGCGATGTTCGGGCTCGTCCGGCCGAGGCGCGGCAAGCGGGTCCTCGGCTGCGACGTCGCGGGGACGGTCGAGGCGGTCGGCGGCAAGGTGACGCGGTTCGGCCCGGGCGACGAGGTCTTCGGCGATCTCTCCGGCTGCGGCTGGGGAGGATTCGCCGAGTACGTGTGTGCCCGGGAGGAAGCCCTGGCGCAGAAGTCCCCGGGGATGACCTTCGAGCAGGCCGCCGCCGTCCCCCAGGCGGGCGTCCTCGCGCTGCAGGCGCTACGGAAGGGTGAGGTCGAGCGGCGGCGGCGGGTGCTGTTCAACGGCGCAGGCGGCGGGGTGGGGACGATCGGGATCCAGCTCGCGAAGTCCCGCGGAGCCGAGGTCACGGGCGTCGACAGCGCCGGGAAGCTCGAGCTGATGCGCTCCGTCGGCGCGGATCACGTGATCGACTATGCGCGCGAGGACTTCACGAGGAACGGCCAGACCTACGACCTCGTGATCGATGTCGTGGCGCAGCGGTCGGTCTCCGACTACCGGCGATCCCTGAGCCCGGGCGGCCTGTGCGTGATCGTCGGAGGCTCGACCTCCGTCATCCTGAAGACCGTCGCTCTCGGGTGGCGGGGCGAAAGGAAGGCCAAGCTGCTCCTGTACAGGCCGTCGTCGGCTGACCTCGTGCGGATGAACGAGCTCTTCGAGGCGGGAGCCTTCGCGCCGGTGATCGACCGGCGGTACCCGCTGCCGGAGGCTCCCGAGGCGTTCCGGTACTACGGATCGGGCGCCGTCAGGGGCAAGGTGACCCGTGCACTACCTCGACACCTCGGCGGCGGTGAAGCTTCTGGCCGAGGAACGGGAGACCGGGGCGCTCCTCGCCTTCCTGACCTCGACCGACGAGCTGCTACTCACCAGCCGGGCCGGGATCGTCGAGCTGCGCCGGGTCGGTCGCCGGCTCGGAGCCGCCGACCGCGCCGACGCGCTCGCCTCGACGCTCGCCGTGGTCGAGCTCGACGAGACCATCGAGCGGGTCGCGATCGGCCTCGACCCGGGCCTCCGGGCCCTCGACGCGATCCACCTGGCGACCGCGCTCGCTGCCGGGAGCGGTCTCCGCGACTTCGTCTGCTACGACTCGAAGCTCGCCTCCGCGGCCCGGGCACACGGTCTCAGCGTCGCGGCGCCGGCGTGACCGCCAGCGCGTCAGTACGGTGCGGTGAGGCCCGGGAGCATCGGAAAGTGGCGGACGTTGGTCGTCAGCAGGTCGGCGTCGAGCAGGAGCGCCGTGGCGGCGATCAGGTAGTCGGCGTCGTCGATCCCGCCGTGCGCACGGCGATGCTTGCGGGCCAGCTCGCCGGCGGCGCGAGCGACGTCCTCGTCGACCGCAACCCACGAGACTGCGGAGAAGAGCTCCTCGAGCGCCGGGAGCTCGTCGCCCCGGACTCCCGCGATGAGCTCGAACCGGACCACCTCGCTCGCGGCGAGGGTCTCGTCGTTCTCGACGAGCTCTCTCAGGAGGTCGACGGCGGCCTGGTCGCCTCGAAGATGGTCGACCGCGACCGTCGTGTCGAGGGCCTTCACTCGAGCCCGAGGCGGCCCAGGCGCTCGGAGAGGTCGCCGCGGACCGCGTCCACGTACTGGCTCCCGGTGAAACCGCGACCACGCCACGACCCGGCGCTCGCGGCGAGCGCCTGGAGCCTGTCGGCCTTCGTGGGCTCTCCGAAGGTCCTCCGCACGGCGCGCCGCACGAGCTCGGATCGCGATGCGCCGGTCGCGCGTGCGACGCGGTCGAGCAGCTCGAGCTCGTCGCTTCCCAGGTAGATCTGCGTCCGTCCTATGGTGTCACTATACACCATCATGTGGCGAGAACCTGTGGTGCCCACGCGGTAGCCTCCTTGGCGATGGAGCGACAGGGCTTCCTCGGCGGCCCGGGCGCCGACGTCGAGACCGTTGCCGCGACGCTCGAGCGTCTGACCGAAGCCGGGGATCTGCCGGACTGGTGGGCGGCGGCGGAGGAGCGCCGTGCCTAGCGTGCGCTGGATCTCGATCCGGGTCGAGCTCCTCTCGGGCGGGGGTCTCGTGCTGGAGCGGCCGCCGGGCCGGGTGATGATCGCCTCGCCGAGACACACGCTCGCAGAGCTCGCCGCGGGAATCGACCTCGCGTTCGCGCGCTGGGATCACTCACATCTGCACGAGTTCGAACTCACCGACAGAAGACGCTACATGCTCGGCGGAAGCGACTTCGAGCCGGATGTGATCGACAGTGTGAGCGTGCGGCTGGGCACACTCGGTCTCGCCCGCGGGTCTGCATTCGACTACGTCTTCGACCTCGGTGACAGCTGGCGCCACCGCTGCGGGGTCCAGGCGACAGACGTCGACCCGGTGGAGGAGTACGGCGTTCCACCGAAGGGACCCGTCCCGATCTGGGGCTGGGGATGGATCCCGGATCAGTACGGTCGCGTCAGCGACGACGACGGGGAATGATCTCGCCGACGTCTGGGCATCCGGCGGAGCGTCTGACCCTCCGGCTACACACGCAGCGGCAAGCGTCTGCTCGAACCTCCGTACCTCGGCGCTGGTGATCCTGTGCTGCCGCTCGTTGGATACGGCGGATCCTTCGCGACCTCCTGATCGAGGTCGGTCAGTCGCCGTGTAGCCATGGTGCCTTCTCAGTTGCCGCGTGGCAGGCACCCTCGGGAAACGAGGGAAGTGCCCCCGACAGGAATCGAACCTGTGCACGCGGTTTAGGAAACCGCTGCTCTATCCACTGAGCTACGGGGGCCCGGTTTGAAGGCTACCGCGGGCTGCCCGGATCCTGGCAGCCCGGGCAAGCGGTCGAGGCGATGTCCCGGAGTCGTCGGCGGTCGCGCCACCACGCGTACCCCGTCCCGAGGACGAACACGAACAACGCGATCTGGATCGCGAGATCGGCGAGGTTCATGCTGCCCGACGACCACCCCGGCCTCAGCCAGTCGATCACGCCGCCGTGAAGGGGGCCGGGAGCACGGACGATCCGATCGGCGAGGTTCCCGATCCCGCCGCCCAGGACGAGCCCGACGGCGATCGCCGTCGTCGTCGTCCGGACCCGGGTCGCCAGCAGCGAGAACGCAACGACCCCGATCAGTGCGAGGAGCGACACGAGCACCGGGTGGCCCTCGAGCATGTTCCGCGGCCCGGCGAAGTTGCGGTAGAGCTCGAGCTGCACGGCACCGCCGAGCACCTCCACGGCGTCCCGCCCGCTGAGCACCTGAACGGCAAGCGCCTTCGTGGCCGCGTCGAGGGCCACGACGAGCGCGGCAACGGCGACGACGAGGCTCACTCTGGAGCGAAGGCTAACGGCTCGGCCCCCGTCCGGTCCGGCCGCCGTGCTCCCGAGATCACGCTCCTCCACGAGGTGATCTTGCCGGAGCGGGGACGGGTCTCGTAGCTCCCGCAGGCCAGCCGTCCTCGGGACGGCGTCCCGGCGAGCAGTATGGCCCAGGGAGTGGTCGAACCTCCGACGCCCGCCCCGGGAGAGAGATGCTGTCAAGGAGCAGCTAGTGCTAACATGATGGAGGTGGTCAGGACCCAACTCCAGCTCACAGAGGAACAGGCGCGGGTGTTGCGCTCGGTCGCTGCTCAGCGGGGTTGTTCGATGGCTGCCGTGATCCGGGAGCTGATCGAGGAGGGATTGCGAACCCCGGCCTCGGCCCGGGCAGTCCGGGCGCGGGCCGCGATCGGCCGGTTTGCATCGGGTGCGCAGGACGTGTCGGTCGAGCACGACCGTGAGCTCGAGCACGCGTACGGGCAGTAGGCCGCGTGAGCGTCTTTGTCGATACGTCGGCGCTCTACGCCGTGCTCGATCGCGACGACCGAAACCACGCCGCGGCGGCAGAGACGCTGACCGCGCTGCTCGACGGCGAGACGCTCGTGACGCACGGGTATGCGGTTGTCGAGGCGACGGCGCTCGTGCAGCGGCGTCTCGGGATGGAGGCGGTGCGTTCTCTCGCCGATGATCTCCTGCCGGCGCTCGAGCTCGTGTTCGTGGACGAGTCGTTGCACCGGGCGGCTGTCGCCTCGCTGCTCGCTTGCGGGGCAAGAGACGTCTCGCTCGTCGACTGGACGAGCTTCGAGCTCATGCGCCGGCTCGCGATCGCAGAGGCGTTTGCGTTCGACGACGACTTCGCTCGTCAGGGCTTCACGCTTCTTCCGCCGCCCGGCTGAGCCGGTAGAGCCGGCGGCGACACCAGCTGCCGATCCGTAGAGATCCGCGAACGCGGATCAGCGAGTCCCCTGATGTCGCCTCTTTCGATTCGGAGGACGATGCGATCGGGTTCCCGTGCCGCAGGGACGCGTAAGGCATTGTCGTTCAGGGGGTGAATAGGGGACATGAGCATCACGAGCGACACCATGAGCGCATTTCTGGCGGGCGACGAGCTCGTTCTCGAGGACTTCCGCGAGACCGATCCGGACGTTGTCGCCCATGTGCGGGAGGCCGAGGACGTCGAGGAGGCGGTGCACCGCTGCCTGGCGATGGGGGCGCGGGCGCTGCGCCTTGCCGCCGCCACCCTCGACACCGAGCTCGTCGAGCACCGGTTCGCCGAGCTGACCTCGACACTCGATCGCAGCGTCGCAGAGCTCGCCCAGCGCGTCGACGACTCCGCCCGCGGCCTCCTCGACGAGGAGGACGGCGAGCTCGCATCGGCGCTTCGCACGTGGCTTGCCGACGTCGAGCAGAAGCTCGGCGCGACCTTCGACGAGAACTCGAAGACGAGCGCTCTTGCGAAGCTCGAGACCGTGCTGAAGAAGGCGCGCGAGGACCAGGTCTTCGCCGTTCGCCGCCTCCTGGATCCCGACAACGACGAGAGCCCGCTCTCGGCCTGGCAGCGTGACATCGTCCGGGAGATCAAGGAGCGTGGGCAGGCGACGGAGAAGGCACTCGGCGAGCTCCGCGAGCAGCTCCGGATCGACGAGGCTCGGGCGAAGGAGCACGAGCGCACGACGATCAAGGGGCTCGAGTTCGAGCAGGCCGTCCTCGAGGAAGTGACTCGCCTCGTGACCGTGCGCGAAGACGTGCCCGAGCACGTCGGCAACACGGCCGGCAAGAAGGGGAAGGTCGGCGATCTCGTCGTGTACGTCGGGGCCGGGGGCGCGACCGGGTGCGCGCCAAGGTACGTCGTCGAGGTGAAGGACGAGTCGCTCGCGCTCAAGCCGGCGCTCGACGAGCTCGAGCGCGCGATCGAGAACCGGGACGCCCAGGCCGGCCTCATGGTCTTCTCGAGCCAGGCGGGCGCCCCTGTCCGTGAGCCGTTCGAGGTCTTCGACGACAAGGCGATCGTCGTTCTCGACAAGGAGTCGGGCGACACCCAGGCGCTGCGGCTCGCCTGCCTCTGGGCACGCTGGGTCTGCCTGCGCGGCGAGCGTGAAGACCTCGAGACGATCGATCGCCTCAGCGTCAAGAGCCTGATCGACGCCGCACGCCTGAGCCTCAAGACGGCGGCCACGATCAAGAGTTGCAACACGAAGGCAAAGAACGCGATCGGCGACGCGACCGTCCATCTCGAGAGGCTGGTGAGCGAGGTCGGCGACACGCTCGACGATCTCGAGCGTGAGCTCGGAGCCGCGTCGTGAGGCGCTGGGCCCCGTTGTTGCGGCTCGAGGTGACGGTGAGCGGGGGTGGGGTGACGGCAACTGCGGGCCGGAGCACGAGGGTGCCGTGAGCTCGATGGAGTAGCGAGATGGGGATCCTGAAACGCGCGCTCGGACACCGCAGGCGAACCGGCCGCGAAGGTTCCTTGAGACTCGAAGCGTTCGAGCTCCCGGCGACCGGTCTCGTGCGCGTCGTGGGCGAGAGCCACCACCAGGATGCTCTGAGGGCTCTCGCACCTGCGACCTCGACCGCGGAGCCCTTCCTCGATGTCCTGGACGAGTACGCGGCCGAGGTCGCCCGCGAGGAGACCGATCGCAGGTGGTTCAGGGCCATCCTGGTGCCCGAACCCGACAACGAGTACGACGAGAACGCCGTCGCGATCTGGGCGGACGGCGGCGGCATGCTGGGCTATCTGAGTGCCGAGGACGCCGAGGAGTACGCGCCGGTGTTCTCGTCCCTAGAGAGGCGGGGCCATGTCGCCGCGACGGTACCGGCGATGCTCGTCGGCGGCTCCCGCGAGAAGCCTTCATTCGGGGTTGTGCTGGCCCTCGGCTCGCCGTGGGTGTGCCGGGACGCAGTCGACCGGGATTGAGCGACTCCTGGCAGGCTCGATCCGTCTGCGGTGTGCCCGTTCAGAGAGGCAGTAGCTCGATCTACTGAGCTACGAGGGCGGGCGGGCCTGGGGGTATTGCGCTGTCTGGCAACGGGCGCCGGGCAAGGTCGACGATGACCGGGCAGTGGTCGGAGAGCCCGCTCTCGACCCAGTCGCGCATGCTGCCGATCTCGACAGCCTCGAGTCGATCGAGCAGTGGCCGGGACAGGAACACGAAGTCGACGTGGTGCCCGGAGACGTGACCGCCACGCCCCTTCCAGCGGAGCGTCATCGCGGTCTCGTCGCCGTGCTCGAGCCCGTGGTGGGCGTGGTAGGCGGACTCGACGCCGAGCTCCGCGAGCTGCTCGACGTTGCGCAGGTGCGGGCCGGCGCCGGAGCCCTGCGCCGCGCAGTTCAGGTCGCCGGCCAGGATCATGGGCAGTCCTTCGAGCTGTGCGCCCCAGGCATCGATCGCCGCCGCGACCTGCCCCGCGTATCCCGGCCAGCCCCCCGCTGCGTTCGCGATCGTCCAGACGGCGAGCAGTAGCGCCGCTTCGGCGCCGTCCGGATCGATCAGCCGGAGCGGGAGCACCCACGGGAGCTCGTCGCGCTCCGCGACCGGGTCGAGGCACCAGCCCCCGAACGCGAACACTCCGAGACCCTTGGTGGGAGAGCGACCCTTCCATGCGAACGCCACACCGGGCCTGTCCGCGAACGCCGGCGCCCGTGCGCATTCAGGCACGACCGCGATGTCGACTCCCAGGCTGCGCAGGGCGTCGCACTTACGGTCGAGCCCGCCTCGGCAGTTCCAGACCGCGAGTCTGAGCGAAGCCGGTCGCGGCGATGCGATCATCGGAGCAGCGTCACGATCGCGGCAGGGTAGCGACCCGAGGCGACCGGGTCCTGCGCCGCGCCCTCGGTCATCGAGTTCCTCTGGATCGGTGTTCGCCTGCGCCCGGAAGCCCGAGCTGTCCGAAGGCGGCCAGTAGGGTCGACCAGGCTCGCGTTCTACGGGCCGCGTCGGGCGTCTCCTCGATCGGCGCCGTGAGCTTCGCCGCGAGCTCACGCTCCTCGGGCAGCAGGAGGTGCTCGAACCGCCTCTCGAGCAGGAATGCCGAATCGTCGGTTGCCTCGTGGAGTAGGAGATCCAGGAACAGCTCAACCGACCGCCTTGCGTTCGCCGTATCCTGGCCGCCTTCGCCGGTCGACGCAGCGAGAACCTCGACATCCCGCGACCACAGCTCTTCGAGCAGCGGGTCTCGTTCGAGGAAGAGAGCGGTGCCGAAGGTACCCTCGCTGCTCGGTGGGAGAGCCTTGCGCACGTCCGTCACGATCCGGTGGAAGTTGTCGTCGCTGAGCGAGAACCCGACGAAGAGCATGTGGCGGGTCACGAGCAGCGCCTGGACGATGCCGGCGAGCGCAGCACGCTGCTCCGAGTAGCGCAGGTAGTGCTCCCGGGTGAGGACGATGTCCTCAGGATGGTCGACGTCTCCGTGCAGCTTCAGAAGCCACCGCTCGCGGTCCCGCGCGGGGTGGTAGGGGAGCACCGCGAAGTCGGAGTGGATCGACTCCGCAGCCCGCTCGAAGAGCGCGTCGTAGTTCGTGGTCGCCGCCTCTCTGATCGGGAGGCTTGCCAGGAGAGCGTGCGCGAGCGAATAGGTCGGGGTCGAGAGCCGGGCGCTCACCGCCGCGCCGATCCCACCGAGATCGCCGAGCCGGCCCTCGACGAGCTGCGCCTGATCGAGGACGTCGAGGCGTTTCAACGCGGCGATCTCCTCGGTGGGCATTCCGGCGTCCCGGGCCAGGCCCTCGATCAGTGCTCCCCAGCCGGGCAGGCCGGCTTCCTGGCTGATCCCCGCACCGAGAAACAGCACCAGGGAGCCCGTCGCCGCCTGCCGCCCGAGCCGGACGGCCGCGTCGAGTAAGGGCTGCGGGATGCTCCAGGTCTCCCGCGACTCAACCCTGCGTCGCGCAAGCCGGCGTCGGCGAACCGACTGGGCAGCGGCGTGGTCGTACCTGTCGCGCAGAACGAGGGCTATGTCGACGTCCAACTCGACTGCCTCGTTCTCCAGTGCGTCGAGCAGCGATTCGATGATCTCCCCGGTGCGCTCCCTGCCACCGCCTTCTCCGATGCCGGGAACGGGAAGCGCCAAGAGCGGCTTCGCACGACCGTGGAGGCTGCTCGATCCCCCGATCTTCCCGGCCGTAGCCCGTACGAACTGTCGGGCGCCTTCGACGAACCACTCAGGCTCTTCCCAGGGATAGCCGGTCAGCGCGGCCCAGGTCGACGACTGGCCGGGCCATCGGCCGATACGGTAGGTTCTCCGCCCACCCGTTCCCCACCCGGCCGGTGCGGGCTTGGCGAGCCGTGACCCACACAGGAACTCGGGGCGCTCCCTCTCGAGACGCTGTTTCCAGCTCTCGGAGACACGGAGGCCCTCGTCGCAGGGGAGCAGCCAGGCGTCAGAGCCGAGTCGTGCGAGATCGGCCCGGACGATGAAGACGTGACCGGCGTCGGCCCTCGACATGCGAGCCATTATCGCGACGGAACACATCCCGGCATCGAGGCTCGCGATGGCGCTCCCGGTCACGAGGTGACAGGCCTTCGAAGCCCCCGAGCACCGGTGGGACGATCGGCGTCAGCGGGCGAGGTCGTCGATCACTTCGGGGTAGCGCTCGTCGAACGGTCGGGCGGGGGCTCCTTCGGTGACAAACGCTCGAAGGCCCTCGACGGCGTCGGCGCGCCGGCGGTCCTGCGCGACCTTCCACACGAAGGCGGCGAGCTTGTCCGGCTCGCCCTCCAGGCGGTGGTCGTTCAGCCCGAGGAACTCGTCGCAGAGTTGCACCGATGCTCGCTTGTTGCCGTCGATCCGCGGATGCATCTCGTTGATCCGGACGAGCAGCGTTGCGGCGAGCTCGACGAGGTCGGTCACTCCTTCGTAATGGTGGCGCTGTGCGGCGGAGGACACCGCGGCACCGACGCTCGATCCGGGACGAACGAGACCCCGATAGCGCTCGTCGATCTCGGATGGATCGAGGAAGCGGATCATGCCGCGTCGGTCTGTGGAACTAGTTCGACCTCGAAGAGAGTGGCGCCTCGAAGGGGCGGGTGGCCCGAGTTGCGGTACCTGCCCCACTCGCTGCTCAGGAGCGCAACCTTGCGAAAGCGCAACGGGAAGTCCGCATCGTTCGACTCGACGAGGTCGCCGTTGCGCAGCTCGCCCGGGTACTCCCTGCAATCGGTGAAGTGGTCGGTGATCCACCAGCGCGATACGGGCACCCTGGAAAGCTGGGCGCGTGGCACTCCGTGCCGGGTGAGCTGATTCACGCACTGGGTGTTGCCGCCGAACCGACAACCATCGCAAACCCCGATGAAGAGATCCGGAACCCACTGCTGAGTACGAAACAACGATGCGGCAGCCTCGTTCTGGGTCGTGAGCAGAGCGACGAGCACCCGGCGCCGCCCGTACTCCGGGTGGGACGAATCGGCGAGGCCCTGCCATTCCACGGTGAGCAGGTGGCCCTCGATGCCCGAGACCCTCAGCGATTCCGCCCGTTGGACGCGAATCTGTGTGAGCCCGTCGTCGAACTCGACCGTGGGTACTTCCCTCGAGGTGCGGTCGAGGTAGACGTAGAGGCCGACCGCGGGCAGACCCACAAGACCGCGTTGCCGAAGGAACGCCGGATGGGTGAAGGTGAGCGCGCACGTGTCCGTGCCGGAGGATGCGCACAGCACAGTTCCCAACTGATCGGTCAGTCGTCTCGCCGCCTCCGCACAAAGGTCGTCCATGAGATCGAAGACGAGCTCGGTCACGCGTCCTCTGCCTGCGATTGCAGTCCCCGCAGCACGTCCCAGACGTCGTGGTAGGTATGGGCTCGCTCCCACCCTCGACGGCTGCGCACCTCATCCTTGAAGTTCGTGTAGTCGATCTCCAGCGCGATCCTGCGGAGCGCGTCCGCGAAGTCTCGGTGCGATGCCCAGGAACGGAATGGGTAGTCGCCGTCCGGTGTCTCGACCGGATCCGACATGGTCGGGAGATACGAGCCCCGGAGCCGTAACAGATCACTGAGCGTCCGGGCCCGAATGCACAGATCGCTCTCCCCGTGCTTCTGCACCACTGAGTAGAACCCATCGGGTGTCAGGAGCCACATGGGAGGATTTCCTACCGGATCTGGTCGCTCGTGTCAATTCGCCCGAGGCCCTGACCGTAGCGTATTCTGGTTGGATGACCATAATCCGCCGGCGCCACCGCCCGGGGGTGTTCGAGGAGGAGCGGGCCTTCCTCGACGCCTACGATCCCGGCGACTTTCCGCGCGTTGCGGTCACCGTCGATGTCGCGGTGCTGACGCTTCGCGACGGTCGGCTTTCGGTTCTGATGGTGGAGCGGCGGCGGCCGCCGTTCGCGGGGCACTGGGCGCTCCCGGGCGGGTTCGTGCGGGAGGGCGAAGACCTGGACGCGGCGGCCCGGCGCGAGCTTGCCGAGGAGACCCGGCTCGGCCCGGGCGCCGTGCGCGCCGGGCTCGAGCAGCTGAGGGCCTACTCCGCGCCTGACCGCGGTCGCATGTGGGTGGTGTCGACCGCGTTCGTGTGCCTCGTGCCCGGCCAACCGGAGCCTCGCGCGTAGAAGCGGTGATCCGGCGGAGGCTCGGTTCTGGCGCCGGTCCGAGCGGCTCGCCGAGCCCGACGGGCCTGAGATCGCGTTCGACCACAACCTGATCGTCGGCGACGCCGTCGAGTGGGCGCGGCGGCGGCTCGAGACCCACCCCGTCGCCACGGAGTTCCTCGATCAGGCCTTCACGATCGCCCAGCTTCGTGCGGTGTACGAGGCGGTCTGGGGCGTCGAGCTCGACCCGGCTCGAACTTTCGCCGGAAGGTACTGTCGATCCCGCATTTCCTGAGCGCGTCCGGTTCCCGTGTGGCCCCGCCCGGGGCGGCCGGCCTGCCGAGCTGTTCCACGCCTGCCCGGCGGTCCGCCTCGATCCCCCGATCCGCCGGCCCGCGCCCGACATCGCCGTCCCTTGAGGAAACAAAAAGTGTCACGACCATCGCCTATACTCGCCTGCGTGGCGGCGAACGAGACCAGCCTCGGGCGAGTGATCAGGTCGGCGCGAGAGCGTGACGGGCTCAGCGTGCGTCAGCTCGCCGCGGAGAGCCCGCATCTCGCCGGCCCAGCTGAGGCGGATCGAAGAGGACGCGAAGCGGCCGTCCGTCGGCACGATCGCCAGGATCGCCGGGCGCTGCGCCGCAGCCCGTACATCCTCATGGTCGCCGGCGGGCAGGTTCCGCTCGACGAGATCCGACCCGTCGTCGACCGCGTGCTCGCCGAGGTCGCGGCGGCGTAGGACAGGCTCCGGGCGACCTCCAGACGCGCTGCTGGCGGAGACAGGGTCGCTCGAGGACATGGACGATGCGGCGCGCGAGCTCCGCGGCATCCTCGCTCGGGCGTTCGTCGAGGCGACGGACGCGGGTGCGTACATCCCCGCTCTGGCGCAGCTCTTCGGCCAACCCGCATGGCTCCGACCGCGTGGCCCGGCCGCCGACCCGAGGCCAGTGAGCCGCGGCAGCGCGAGACCGACGCCCACGCCCGAGGCGCCCGGAAGCGTCGCAGGACTTCCGCGCGCTGCGCGAGGAGTGGCACTACCTCTCCCCCGGGCAGGCGCGAGCTGCTTCGCGCCCTCGCCGAGGACCAGCGCCGGCTCTCGGAGCTCGAGCGCCTCGAGAGCCCGAGCACGCAGCGGCGCCTCGACCGGGTCCGTGCGCTCGAGGCCGAGGTAGTAGCGCTCCGCAGCGAGCTCGAGCGTTGGCAGAGGAGCTCGCGCGAGCTCGAGGCGCGGACCGCCCACCTCGAGGAACAGCTGGCCCGCGTGCGCGTAAGAAACGAGTCGACCGACGACGAGTCCCCAGAGCGTCCCGCGAACGAAAGGATCGACTGATGGCCACGAACGGCAAGCCCCACACCGCCCCGAGACCCGGTGCCCTCCACGTCGCGTTCGTCCTCGACGAGTCGGGCTCGATGGAGCGCCTCGCCCGCGCGGTCGTCACCGGCTTCGACGAGTTCGTCGACGAGCTACGCGAAGACGGCGGCGAGACGCTCCTGACGCTCACGACGTTCGACACCGAGTTCCGCCATCTCCACCTGGCGACACCGCTCGACCAGGTGTCGTCGCTCGCGGACACGGGATACCGCCCCGGCGGCATGACCGCGCTCTTCGACGCTGTCGCGCACGCGATCCTCGACACCGACAGGAGGCTCACGGAGCAGGGCTGTGCCCACGAGAAGGTGATGCTCGTCGTCATGACCGACGGGCTCGAGAACTCCTCGACCGACTACACGGCCGAGCGACTCTCCCGCCTCGTCGCCTCCTACGACGCGCGGCCGAACTGGACGTTCGTCTACCTCGGCGCCGCCCACGACACCCTCGAGGATGCGCGCGACCTCGCCGACCGCCTCGCCTTCAAGCGCGCCAACGCGATGCGCTGGACACCCGACGCCGCCTCGGCACACCGGAGCATGCGCTCCCTCGCGACCGCGGCCCGGCACCGCCGCGCCGACCTCGCCATGAAGAGCGAGCAGCTGTTCGCCGACGCCGGCCAGAGCGAGTCGGACTACCTCGCCGACGACGCGACCGGCGAGCCCGACCCGCCCATGTCCCGCCGCCCGTTCGGCGACATGCTCGGGCGGAGCGAGCGGTAGTGACCGGGGTGGTCGTAGGGGCGGGATCTGATCCCGCCCTCGCGGTTCCGCCAGAGGCCACGTCTGCCCGGCCGATCGTGCCCCTTTGACTCGAACCGCTCCGACGCGACAAGATGCGCCATGTCCGGGCAGGCCACGGTTACGCGTGCACGAGCGTTCCCGTGCGAGACCGTCTGGTGGCAGCGACTACCCGGCTTCCGTGCAGTCGGGGCTGAGCAAGCGATGAAGGGCTAGGTCATGGGCCGGCGATCGAAAGGGACCACCGAGATCGGGTACGTGAACCGAAACGACCAGGAGGTACGCGCTCGTACGGCCCTCCCGGGCAACGATTTCAACCAGCGGGTCTATGAGATCCAGTGTCGCCGCTGCGGGCACCACTACGGCGCCAACGGTTCCGACGTCTTCCAGCGGCGCTGCCCCGCTTGCGATGGTGGTGCACCGGGGCTCGCTTTCCAATGAACGTCTTCGACCTCCGAGAGCGCCTCGTCCGAGACTTCGCGGACTACACGCGAAGCTTCATCCACATCCGCGACGAGCGGGTGCGCTCGCTCGTGGACGACGAGCTCGAGCGGGGACTGCTCTGGCCGGACCCGATCGTCCAGCTGAACCCCGCCTTCGAGTCGGGCGGGACGATCGACGACCTCGTGGCCGAGGGCCTGCTCCACGAGCGATGCGCGCCGATCTTCCGCCGCAGCAAGACGCCGGAAGATCCGAGCGGTGAGCCGCTCCGCCTCCATCGCCACCAGCGCGAGGCGATCGAGGTGGCGCGCACCGGCGCCAACTACGTGTTGACCACCGGAACAGGCTCGGGCAAGAGCCTCGCCTACATCGTCCCAATTGTCGACCACGTCCTGCGGGCCGGCTCGGACAAGGGGATCAAGGCGATCGTCGTGTACCCGATGAACGCCCTCGCAAACAGCCAGCTGGGCGAGCTCGAGAAGTTCCTCGCGATCGGCCCTCCCGGGTCGACCGGGCTCGTTCGCTTCCGCCGCTACACCGGCCAGGAGAGCCACGACGAGCGCGAGGAGCTCCAGCACAACCCGCCCGACATCCTGCTCACGAACTACGTCATGCTCGAATACATCCTGACGCGCCCGCTCGGTGACGAGAAGATCGTCAAGGCCGCCCAGGGGCTGCGCTTTCTCGTCCTCGACGAGCTCCACACGTACAGAGGCCGACAGGGCGCCGACGTCGCGCTCCTTGCCCGTCGTGTCCGCGAGGCCTGTAACGCGAACGAGCTGCAGTGCGTGGGCACGTCGGCCACGCTTGCGGGCCCCGGCACGGTCGACGAGCAGCGAGCCGAGGTCGCGCGCGTGGCCGGGATGCTTTTCGGGGCCGACGTACGGCCGGAGCACGTGATCGGGAGACCCTCCGCCGGGCTACCGTCCCAACCGCGCTCGGCGATCCCACTTTCGCCAGAGCGTCTCGCTGACCGACTTGCAGAGCCGTGCCCGGCCAGCCTCGATGCCTTTCTGGGCGACCCGCTCGCCTCCTGGATCGAGACCGAGCTGGGCCTCACGCAGGAAGAAGGCACTGGACGGCTCCGCCGAGCGATGCCTCGCCCGATCACCGGGCAGGACGGGGCCGCCGAGCAGCTCGCCGAGCTGACGGCGCAGCCGCTCGCCGAGTGCGCCACGGCTATCCGAGACACGTTGCTCGAAGGGCACAGGCTCGACCAGCCGGAGACGGGCTTCCCCGTGTTCGCGTTCCGGGTCCA
Organism: Gaiellales bacterium; assembly: GCA_046330455.1. GTDB lineage: Bacteria > Actinomycetota > Thermoleophilia > Gaiellales > Gaiellaceae > CAVQXR01. The sequence goes on along the minus strand of JAXLSU010000011.1, from coordinate 22,237 downwards.
CCAGTTCTTCAGCCGCGGCGAGACCGTCTACGCCTCGCTCGAAGACCGGAGGCCGACCGCCACGTGACGACACAGGAGCAGCAAGTTCGTCCCAGGTGACCGCGGCCGTGTCCTGATGCCACTCGCGTTCTGTCGCGAATGCGGCCAGGAGTACTACACAGTGCGAAAACGGCAGCAACCGACGGCGCAGCCGTCGTTCCCCGACGCCTCTCCGACACCTCGGGCGATGAGAACACCGACGCCGGTTTTCTCTACCTCGGGTCGGATTATCCGTGGCCGGACGATCCGGCAGGCGCGCTCGACCGCGTTCCCGACGAATGGGTCGAGCCGCATGGCGCGGGTGAGCGAGTCAAGCCGAGTTACAGGCAGTACCTCCCGCGCCCGATCTCGATCCGCCCGGACGGGGCGATCGCCGACGGCGGGCTGCGGTTCCACTGGGTGCCAGCGCCGTTCCGCTTCTGCCTGCGGTGCGGCGTCTCCCACGGAGGCCGCCAGCCGGGGACTTCGGCAAGTTGCTCACCCTCGGAGCCGGCGGGCGATCGAGCGCGACCACAATCCTTAGCCTGGCCGCGATTCGAAGCCTCCGCGGCGACGAAGAGCTCAACGAACGGGCTCGCAAGCTCCTCAGCTTTACCGACAACCGCCAGGATGCCTCGCTGCAGGCGGGCCACTTCAACGATTTCGTCGAGGTGGGTCTCATTCGTTCCGCCCTCTACCGCGCGGCCTCGGCGGCAGGCGACACGGGGCTCGCCCACGACGAGCTTGCGATCAAGGTGTTCGAGGCGCTCGACCTCGATCCCGAGCTTTACGCGGTCGACCCGACTGTCCGGTTCGGGGCCAAGCAGGAGCTCGACCGCGCCCTGCGCGACGTGCTCGGCTACCGGCTCTACCGCGACCTCGAGCGGGGCTGGCGCATCACCGCGCCCAACCTCGAGCAGTGCGGGCTGCTCGAGATCGACTACGCGTCGCTCGACGAGCTCTGCGCAGCCGAGGACGTCTGGGACGCGTGCCACCCGATGCTCGCCACGGCCCCGCCCGCCGACCGTGAACGCGTCGCCCGGGTGCTGCTCGACCTGATGCGCCGCGGTCTCGCAGTCCGTGTCGACTTCCTCGACAGCATCTGGCAGGAGACGCTCAAGCAGCGGTCGAGCCAGTTCCTCGTCGAGCCGTGGGCGATCGACGACGATGAGCAGCTCGTGCACGCGTCAGTTCTGTATCCGAAGCCGAGGACGAAGGCTGCGAAGGAGTACCAGTACCGCGGAAACATCTACGTCTCCCCGCGCGGGGGCTTCGGCCAATATCTCCGCCGTCCGACGACCTTCCCTCACACCACCGACCGGCTTTCTCTCGACGACACCGATCGCGTCATCAAGGAGCTGCTCGAGGCCCTCAAGGTGGCCGGTCTCGTCACGGAGGTCGTCTCGGCCAAGAACGAGGAGGACGTGCCCGGCTACCAGCTCGCTGCCTCGGGGATGCGCTGGCGGGCCGGCCAAGGCACGCGCGCGTACCACGACCCGATCCGGGTCCCATCGCTTCCGGAGGACGGCGGACGCACCAATCGCTTCTTCGTCGACTTCTACAAAGGGGTCGCTGCAGACGGCCAGGGGATCCGGGCCCGCGAGCACACTGCGCAGGTCCCGCCGGTGGAGCGCGAGCAGCGCGAGGAGGACTTCCGGGCAGCGAAGCTCCCGATCCTCTTCTGCTCGCCGACGATGGAGCTGGGAGTCGACATCGCCGAGCTCAACGTCGTCAACCTGCGCAACGTCCCGCCGACGCCGGCCAACTATGCGCAGCGCAGCGGCCGCGCGGGCAGGTCAGGCCAGCCCGCGCTCGTCTTCAACTACTGCGCCGCCGGCAACTCGCACGACCAGTACTTCTTCGCCCATCCGACGCTGATGGTGTCGGGTCAGGTCAAGCCGCCACGTCTCGATCTGACGAACGAGGATCTCGTCCGCTCCCATGTTCATGCGGTCTGGCTCGCCGAGACCGGCGCCTGGCTCGGCTCCTCTCTTGCCGAGATCCTCGAGCTCGACGACGAGGATCCCGCTCACCCCGTGCGGGAGTCCGTCCGGGAGCAGCTCGAGGACGCCGGAGCGGTCACCCGCGCACGGCCACGTGCCGGCCGGATGGTCGCAAGCATCCAGGGCCTGGGCGATGCCGACTGGTACTCGGATCAGTGGCTCGACGACCAGCTCCGCGGCGCAGCCCTCGCCCTCGACCGCGCCTGTGATCGCTGGCGCGACCTCTACCGCGGGGCCGTCGAGATGCGCGAGGGGCAGCACAGAGTCGTCACCGACCACTCGCGCCCCCAGCGGGAGCGCGACCTCGCCAGACGTCTGCGCGCGCAGGCCGAGACACAGATCGACCTGCTCCGTGGGGGCGACGAGAAGCGCCGGCTCCAGTCGGACTTCTATAGCTACCGCTACTTCGCGAGCGAGGGCTTTCTGCCCGGCTATAGCTTCCCGCGCCTTCCGCTCTCGGCCTTTATCCCCGCCCGGCGGGGCAGGCGCGGACAGGACGAGTTCCTCCAGCGCCCGCGGTTCCTCGCGATCTCCGAGTTCGGACCCCGGTCGATCGTCTACCACGAGGGCTCCCGTTACGTGATCAATCGGGTCTTCCTTCCGCTCGAGCGTGACGAGGACAACCGCCTGCCCACCGCCGCGATCAAGCAGTGCTCGAGCTGCGGGTATCTCCATCCAGTCGCATCGGGCGACCCGGGGCTCGACATGTGCGAGCAGTGCGGAGCACCGCTCGACCCCCCGCTCGTCGACCTGTTGCGGCTCCAGAACGTTGCGACCAAGCGGCGGGAGCGGATCAACTCCGACGAGGAAGAACGCGTCCGGCAGGGGTTCGAGCTACGGACCGGGATCCGCTTCGCGAACCGGGACGGCGTGGGTGAGCGCGTCGCTCACGTCGTCAGCGACGGCGTGACCTGGGGGCGGTTGACATACGGTGGCGCCGCGACCCTGTGGCGGATCAACCTCGGCTGGACGCGCCGCAAGGATCCGAGCCAGCACGGGTTCGTGCTCGACACCGAGCGGGGCTACTGGGCGAAGAACGAGCAGGCGGCAGTCGAGGACCAGGACGACCCTCTCAGCCAGCTCACGCAGCGCGTGATCCCGTACGTCGAGGACCGCCGTAACGCCCTCCTGTTCGCTCCGTCGCACCCGCTCGAGACGCCCGAGGCGGCCTCCCTCGCCGCGGCCCTCAAGACCGCGATCCAGCTTGTCTTCGACCTCGAGGACTCGGAGCTCGCCTGCGAGCCGCTTCCCAATCGGGAGTTTCGCAACCAGCTGCTCCTCTACGAGGCGGCCGAGGGCGGTGCGGGGGTCCTCCGCCAGCTCGCCTCCGATCCAGACGCCCTGGCCCGGGTCGCCCGCCAGGCGCTCGCCCTCTGCCACTTCGCCGAGGACGGCACCGATCTGCGCCGCGCGCCGGCGGCCCGCGAGGACTGCGAGGCAGCCTGCTACGACTGCCTCCTGTCCTACGCGAACCAGTCCGACCACCGCCTGCTCGACCGGCACGCGATCCTACCGATCCTCCAGCTCCTGGCCGCGGCCTCGGTCGAGGTATCGCCAGGCTCGCTTCCTCGCGCCGACCAGGCCGAGCGGCTGCTCGAGCTTTGCGACTCCGAGCTCGAGAAGCGCTTCGTGCGCTTCCTCGACGAGAACGGCTATGAGCTCCCGACCGACGCGCAGGTCTACGTCGACGGTCTTCGTGCGAGGCCGGACTTCGCCTACGCCCATCGCACGGCGGTCGTGTTCGTCGACGGTCTGCCGCACAACCCGCCAGACGTCCAGGAACGCGACCGCCAGGCGACCGAGCGGCTCGAGGACGGCGGGTACCTGGTGATCCGTGTCCGCCACGACGACGACTGGCCGGCCGTTCTCGCCGCCTACCCCTCGATCTTCGGGAGCCCGACGTGAGCCACGCCATCGGCACCCTTGTCAAAGCGCGCGGCCGCGAGTGGGTCGTCCTTCCGGACTCGACCGACGACCTCCTCGTCCTGCGCCCCCTCGGCGGAACCGACGACGAGATCGCTGGCGTCCTGCCCGCGCTCGAGTCCGTCGAGTCCGCCTCCTTCGACCTCCCGGACCCGAACGACCTCGGGGACGCGCGCTCGGCCCGACTGCTCCGCGACGCGCTTCGCCTCACCTTCCGCTCGAGCGCCGGGCCGTTCCGCTCGTTCGGCCGGATCGCTGTCGAGCCGCGCCCATACCAGCTCGTCCCGCTCCTCATGGCGCTCAAGCTCGACCCCCTTCGCCTCCTGATCGCCGACGACGTCGGCATCGGGAAGACGGTCGAGGCGCTGCTCGTCGCGCGCGAGATGCTCGACCAGGGCGACGTCCGCCGCCTCGCCGTTCTCTGCCCACCGCACCTCGCCGAGCAGTGGCAGGCCGAGATGCGCGACAAGTTTCACCTCGATGCCGAGCTCGTCCTCGCGGGGACGGCAGCCCGCCTCGAGCGCGACCTGCCTTACGGCACCTCGCTCTTTGAGCGCCACCCGCTCACCGTGGTCTCGACCGACTACATCAAGTCGGATCGCCGGCGTGACGACTTCCTGCGCGCGGCGCCCGAGCTCGTGATCGTGGACGAGGCTCACACGTGCACCGACGCGAGCGCCGGCCGTGGGGGGCGCCATCAGCGCTACCAGCTCGTCTCCGGCCTCGCCCGCGATCCCGAGCGGCACCTGCTGCTCGTCACCGCGACCCCGCACTCGGGCAAGGAGGAGGCCTTCCGTGCGCTCGTGGGCTTCCTCGACGAGTCCTTCCGCGAGCTCCCCGACGACCTCTCGAGCGATGAGCAGGCCCGGGAGCGTCGCCGCCTCGCACAGCACATGGTGCAGCGCCGCCGCGGCGACATCGAGCACTATCTCGCAGACACGCCCTTCCCCAAGCGGGAGGTGCGCGAGGAGACCTACTCGCTCACTCCCGAATACCGCGCCCTCTTCAACAAGGTGCTCGCCTACGCGCGCGAGACGGTCGCCGACCCGACCGACGGGGCGCACCGCCAGCGTGTCCGCTGGTGGGCCGTGCTCGGGCTCCTGCGAGCGCTCGCCTCGAGCCCGGCCGCGGCAGCCGCCACGCTCCGGAACCGGGCCAGTACTGCCGACACCACGACGCCAGAGGAAGCCGATGACGTCGGCCGCCGCGACGTCCTCGATCTCGTGGACGACGCGAGCGCCGAGGGGATGGACGTGATTCCCGGCGCCGACGCCGAGGCCGGCGACGACCCGGAGCTCCCGAATCGCCGCCGCCTTCTCGCTCTTGCCCGCGAGGCCGACGCGCTCGAGGGCGCCGGCGACCCCAAGCTCGCCAGAGGCATTGAGCTGATCAGCGAGCTCGTCAAGGACGGCTACCAGCCGATCGTCTTCTGCCGCTTCATTCCGACCGCGCACTACCTCGCCGATGCGCTCCGCCCCAAGCTCAAGGGAGTCGCCGTCGAGGCGGTGACGGGTGAGCTTCCGCCTGCTGAGCGCGAGGCTCGAGTGCTCGCCCTGGGAGAGGCGGGGAAGCGCGTTCTCGTTGCAACCGACTGTCTCTCGGAGGGAATCAACCTCCAGGATCACTTTGACGCAGTCGTCCATTACGACCTCTCCTGGAACCCGACCCGCCACGAGCAGCGAGAGGGTCGCGTCGACCGCTTCGGCCAAGCCAGCGATCCCATCCGCGTCCTCACCTACTTCGGCGCCGACAACCGGATCGACGGCATCGTCCTGGACGTGCTCCTCCGCAAGCACAGGGCGATTCGCGACTCGCTCGGGATCTCGGTGCCCGTGCCTGTCGACTCGAACGCCGTGCTCGAGGCGATCATGGAGGGGCTCGTCCTGCGCGGCCGTGACGAGCAGCTCTCGCTGCTCGACTCGCCCGACCTCGCCCGAGAGCGAGATGCCTTCCACGGGGAATGGGACCTCGCCGCCGAACGCGAGAAGCGGTCTCGCACCGTCTTCGCGCAGGAGACGATCAAGACCGACGAGGTCGTCCGCGAGCTCGATGCCTCACGTGCGGCGATCGGCTCGAGCGAGGTCGTCGAGCGCTTCGTCCGCGATGCGCTCGGAGCTCACGGAGCGACTCTCACCGGCCGCGACCCCATCGAGATCGATCTCACCGAGACCCCCCGTGGGCTGCGCGACCAGCTCGGCCTGGGCGATGCGACGGCCCTCAGAGCTCGCTTCGAGCTCCCCGTCCCGGACGGCGTGACCTACCTCTCGCGCACGCAACCCGTCGTCGAGGGACTCGCCGGCTACGTCGTCGACACCGCGCTCGACGAGCAGCTGGCCGGTGTTGCCAAACGGGTGGGCGCGATGCGCACGAGGGCGGTCGAGACGCGCACCACGCTCCTGCTCGTCCGCGTGCGCTACGACGTCGTCACCCGCCGGCGCGGGGAGGAGGATCACGCCCAGATCGCCGAGGAGTCCCTGACGCTCGCCTTTGGAGGCGCACCCGAGAGTGCGGGCTGGCTCGTCGAGGAGATGGTCGCCCCGCTGCTCGATGCGGCCCCGGACGGCAACGTCACGCCCGAGGCGGCGCGGGAGGCGGTCTCCCGCGTTCTCGACGGCGTCAGCGAGCTCCGCCAACACCTCGACGAGGTCGCGCGCGACTGCGCAGCCGAGCTCCACGACGCCCACCAGCGCGTGCGCGAGAGCGCCCGCCTCCGAGGCGTCACGTACTCGGTCGAGCCGCAGCTCCCGGTCGACCTGCTCGGCGTCTACGTCCTCCTTCCGATGCCCTCCACATGAGCCTCTCCACCCGCACCCCCTTCCAGTCGATCCGTTCGGAGGGCGGCCTCCTGCCCGCCGACCTCCTGCACCGGATCGCCCAGGGCGACAAGGACCTGGGCGGGCTGCGCGCCGAGGACTACCACGCTTCCGACCTCCCCCTCAACGAGCGCATCGTCCGCTCCTGGAACCGACTCGTCGGCGCCTGGGCGAGCTTCCGAGGCCCGCTCCTCCCTCTCCGACGATGACCCCGGAACGACGCTCACCCGCGAGCGCCCACGCTCGTCCTCTTCGAGGAGCCTCGGCTACGGTCGCCTGCATAGCCCGTGCAGTCGAGATCGACGGGAAGGCCTACCCCGTTTCGCACGCCTGGGCGAACGCCCCCATCCACCTCGTTGGCTGCAACGTCTCCCTCGATCGGCGAAGCCCTGGTGTCGCCGCCGCTGCCCACTCACCGCACGGACCCTGCAGGAGCCTCCCGAACCGCTCTGAGGAAACTTCCTGGGGCTTCGTCTCGAACGGGCTCTCCCTTCGCCTGCTCCGCGACAACTCGGCGCTCACTCGCCAGGCCTACCTCGAGTTCGACCTCGAGCAGCTGCTCGAGTCGGAGGCCTACTCCGACTTCGTCCTTCTCTGGCTCACCTGCCACCAGTCGCGCCTCGAAGGCGAGCGCCCGCACGAGTGCTGGCTCGAGCGCTGGTCGCAGGAGGCGCAGAAGCAGGGAACCCGCGCGCTCGACTCGATGCGCGACGGGGTCGAACGTGCGATCTCGCACCTGGGAGCGGGCTTCCTCTCGCATCCCGCAAACAGCGCGCTTCGAGCCGCGCTCCGAGACGGCGAGCTCGACAAGGACGACTACTACCGCGAGCCTCCTCCGCCTCGTCTACCGCCTCCTCTTCCTCTTCGTCGCCGAAGACCGCGAGCTCCTGCTCTCGCCCGATGCGAGTGCAGACGCCCGTGAGCGATACGAGCGCTGGTACTCGACTCGCCGTCTCCGCCAGCTCGCCGAACGCCGGCGCGGGACGAAGCACGCCGACCTGTACGAGGCGCTCAAGCTCGTGATGACGAAGCTCGGCCAGGACGGCGGCTGCCCCGAGCTCGGCCTGCCCTCGCTCGGGAGCTTTCTCTGGTCGGAGCAGGCGATCGCACACCTCGCCAAGGCCGAGCTCGCGAACGCCGACCTCCTCGAGGCGGTCCGGGCGCTTGCGACCGTGCGCGAGGGGAGGGTGCTGCGCTCAGTCGACTACCGCAATCTCGGCGCCGAGGAGCTCGGCTCGGTGTATGAGTCGCTCCTCGAGCTCCATCCCGAGCTGAACGCCGACGCCGGCACCTTCGCGCTGTCGACGGCGGCCGGCAACGAGCGCAAGACGACCGGCAGCTACTACACCCCGTCGAGCCTGATCTCGTGCCTGCTCGACTCGGCGCTCGACCCGGTGCTCGAGGAGGCGGCCGCCAAGGGCGAGGAGGCGGTCCTCGACCTGAAGGTCTGCGACCCCGCCTGCGGTTCGGGTCACTTCCTGGTCGCGGCCGCCCACCGGATCGCGAAGCGGCTGGCAGCGCTGCGCACCGGCGACGAGGAGCCCTCGCCCGAGGCGACTCGCCACGCGCTGCGCGACGTGGTCTCGCGCTGCCTCTACGGCGTGGACGTGAACCCGATGGCGGTCGAGCTCTGCAAGGTCTCTCTCTGGATGGAGGCGCTCGACCCGGGACGCCCGCTCTCATTTCTCGATGCGCACGTTAAGTGCGGGAACTCCCTGCTTGGAACGACCGCCGAGCTCATGGCGCAGGGGATCCCCGACGATGCCTTCAAGGGGCTCGAGGGCGACGACAAGGAGATCGCGAAGGCTCTGCGCAAGCAGAACAAGCTCGAGCGCGAGGGCCAACTGTCGTTCGAGGACGAGACCATCGACCTCCTCGCCGGCCTCGAAGACCGGGTGGCGATTCTCGACGCAGCGGGGGACGCGACCCCGGAGGAGCTCCACGCCAAGGAGCAGCTCTTCCGCGACCTGGTGCGGTCCGAGGTCTACGAGCGGGCGAAGCTCGCCGCCGACGCCTGGTGCGCTGCGTTCGTCCAGCGCAAGCAGAAGGACGCGCCGAGGATCACGACTGGCGTCGTCCGCCGGTTTGCGAGTGGCAACGGAGCCGTCCCCAACAATGTCGCCGCGGCGGTCCGTCGCCTCGCCGCGGAGTACGCCTTCTTCCACTGGGAGGTCGAGTACCCAGGCGTCTTCGGGAGGGCGGAGGGCGGCTTCGACGTCGTGCTCGGCAATCCGCCCTGGGAGCGCGTGAAGCTGCAGGAGAAGGAGTTCTTCGCCGACCACACGGAGATCGCCGGGCGCGGAACGTTGCTGCACGGAAGCGGCTGATCGCAGCCCTCGAGTCCGAGGGTCCGTCGCTCTATGCGGCCTGGCTCGCCGCCCTCCGCAAGGCAGACGGGGAGAGCCACCTCGTGCGCACGAGCGGCCGCTACCCGCTCTGCGGCCGGGGCGACGTCAACACCTACTCGATCTTCGCCGAGCTCATGCGCTCGCTGATTGACGCCGCGGCCGAGTGGGCTGCATCGTCCCGACGGGAATCGCGACCGACGCAACGACGCAGTTCTTCTTCCGCGACCTGATCGAGTCCAGGTCACTGACGAGCCTTTCAGTTTCGAGAACGAGACCTTTGTCTTCCCAGGAGTCCACCATGTGTCCCGCTTCACGAAATGTGGCAGAGGGGTTAGTGTCGGGCTCCTCGTGAAGGGAGCTGTCTGTGGCACGTCCTTCTCTTTTCTCTGTTGAAGACAAGTATCGGCTTGTCCTCGCAGTCATCAGCGGTGAGCTGACGATCGCGGAGGCTGCCCGTCGCGGCAAGGCGAGCGAGCAGTCGCTCTCGACCTGGAAGCGGCAGTTCCTCGAGGGCGGCAAGACGGGCCTGGCCGAGAGCGGGCGCCTCCAGCCAAGCCAGCGGGAGCGGGCGCTTGCGGAGGAAAACGAGGAGCTGAAGGCGGCGCTGGGTGAGGCCCACGTCGAGCTGAGAGTCTGGAAGAAGAGCGCCGAGTACCGCCTGGGGCCTACGAGGAGCTCGAGGTGATCCGCTTCGACGCCGGGATGCCTACCTCGAGGTTTGTCAAGCTCGTTGGTGTCCCGGAGCGCTCGTATCGGCGCTGGCAGCAGCGTCAGCGGGAGGGGAGACCGGCGAAGGGGCCGTGGCCGGCGCCCGCCCGTGATCGGGTCGAGCCGGTCGCCGTCGCGACGGCGGACCGGTACCCGGCCTGGGGGCACCGCAAGATCGCCGAGTTGCTGCGCGTCGACGGCCACCATGCCCCGGACTCGACGGTGTTGCGCGCTTTGAAGCGCACAGGACGGGTGCTGCCGGTCGACTACCAGGCCGAGCGGCGCCAGTTCGCCCGGGCACGAAGGGCGGCGTTCGTGGTCGCGCCGTCGGGGCCCAACCAGGTCTGGCAGCTCGACTTCACAGAGTTCGAGACCCGCCACGGCGGCAGCTGGCGGATCGGCGGCGTCGCCGACTACTGGTCGAAAATGGAGCTCGGCTGGCGCGTTGCCACCACCCAGAACCATCGAGACGCGATCGAGACCGTCGAGCTCGCGCTCGCCGAGACCGAGCGCCTCACGGGCAGGCCGCTGCGGGAGCTGCTCGCCGACCCGACGAGCGGCGAGATCCGGCCGGTCGCGCTGGTCACCGACAACGGCCCCTGCTTCAAGGCGGCCCGTTTCGCCGCTTACATCGAGAAACGGCCGGAACTGATCCACATCCGCACTCGCCGCAAGTCGCCGAACCAGAACGGCGTCCGCGAGCGCGCCTTCGGATCGCTCAAGTACGAGCACCTCTACCGCCACGAGATCGACGACGGCCATCAGCTCGGCCTCGAAACCGAGAGCTACCGCCGGCTCTTCAACGAGATCCGGCCCCACGAAGCACTCGCGATGCGCCGACCGCTCGACGTCCACCTCGAAGCCATCAACGACCCTAAGATCCTCAAGCCAACCGAGCCCGAAACCCTGCCACTTTCATGACGCGGGACACCTCGTGCGAGCCGTACCACAAGCCCGTCTTCCTCGAGGACGGCGGCGAGACGGAATTCTATGTCCGTGCGGGCAACTCGAGCCAGCCGCTCAATATCAAGGCGGCGAACGAGTACATCCGCGCCCGCTGGGGCAAGGCCGAAGTGGTGGTCTGAAACTCGGCAGCTAATCAGCCGCTCCTGATCACGCCGAGACCGCCGCAGAGTGCGACGTCGAGGCTGTACCGCCTCGCCGCATGAGCGCTCTTCCTGGCTCGCCTCATGGATCGAAGTACGACCTTTCGACCGACGGAAGCCCCCGACCGTGCACCTCGCGCATCTCGTTGACAAGCGCATAGGCCTCGGCTGAGCTGATCATGCCGTCAGCGGCGCAGACACGGAGGATCGCCGGCGTGCTGATCGTAGCGACGCCGAGAGCGCGGGCGATCCTGGTGGCATCTCTGTCGTCCGTTGCGAATGTCCACCCCTGCTCGAGCGCCACCTGGATCGACGCGGCCTCGCCCAGGTGGCGCCGATCGCGAGATCGCCCGCCGAGCCGCAGGCGAATGCGCTCGATCTCATCCACGGCGAAGGAACGCTCCGGTGGGAACAGCGAGTCGGCTGCAAGTACTGCTCCGAGCGTTGGCTCGTACTGCAGGGCAGCTGCGAGTTCCTCGCGCACCTCGATGGTGATCCGTGCCCGCCTTCCGTACCGGTGTTCCAAGACGTCGAGCCGGTTGACGACGGCAAACGAGCGGAGGATGTCGGCGTCGAAGACGTAGATCGGGTGCTCGACGCTCACTTCAGGCGGGCGCGGTCGGCTCCCACCAGCGGTCTTCGCGTCCGATCCCGTGATCATCGAGCTCGCGCCGGAGCTCTTCGCGATCGTCACGTCCGAGCAGATCTGCGAGAGGCTCGATCCCTATCAGACCGTCGGCGTAGGCGTCGATAGCCTCTAGGAGCAACATCCGAGGGGGACGCCGGACATTACGACGCTTCTCCGCCGCGTCCCATTCGTCCGCATAACCGGCGCGGAACGCGAGGGTCTTCGCGCCGATCTGCTTGATGCGTCGTCGGTCGTTCTCGGAGATGAACTCGTTGTTGAGGAGGTGCCAGAGGAGCGAGTCGAGGCTCACCCCAAAGACGAACTGCAGCTCGGCCAGCACGTTGGCGTCGACGGCACGGTTGCGGAGGTATCGCTCAATGCCGTCGCGCGGCATGAGGAAGTGCGCAGCGAAGGCGTTCGCCCGCATCTCGGATGTCGATCCACCCGCGAAGACGTCCTCATCGATGACGAGTAGCTCGCCGTCTCCGGCAAGGAAGTGGCACAGCTCATGGGCGGCCGTGAATCGCTGACGGCCGAATGTCCCGGAGCTGTCGACCAGGGCGAGCGCGAACTCCTCCGTCCGGACGAGAAGCCCGTCGAGCCCTGATCCGAGAGGCTCGAGCAGGATGGGAAGCCCGGCCTGATCCTCGATCACCCCGAACAGATCGGGAAGGGGATCGTCACCGAGGTCCCACTGAGCCCGAGCTTCGTCGGCGAGCGTGCGTCCCTGGTCGATAGCGCGCCCGGTGTCAGGAGCATGGAAAGTCGGTACCAAGATGGGTTCGCGACGATCGATGAGCTCCCAGAAGCGGATGACATCCGACACGCGGTCGATCGCTTTCTCGACGACCGTGGACTCGACATCCTGCTGCCGCGCCGCCACGCGAAGACGTTGGGCGAGCGGGCGTGGCTCGAGCAGGTCGAGAACCGAGACCCCGAGCGCCTCGGCGATCGCGGCCAGCTCAAGGGAATCAATGCCTCGCTGCCCCGACTCGATCCGTGAGATCGCCGACTGGCTCAGGCCGATGAGTTCGGCGAGGTCGGTCTGAGACAGGTCTGCAGCATCGCGGGCGCGCGCGATGCGGCTCCCTAGGTCGGCACGCGACAGAGACGTCACTTCTTGCGCTTCGAGCGCTCACGCTGCGACAGCGCCGAGCCCGCCGCAGCCTTCGACTTGCCGCTCGTGCGCTTGTCTCGCAGCACATCGGACGCTGCCGACGCCGCCCGCTTGCTCGTCTGCTTCCGAGGCATCGTGGCCTCCTTTCTCATATCTCGATGGTGGTTATGCATTATCAGCATAGCACGGTCGTTGGCGACGTCGAGCGAGGGGTGCGGAGGTGCGGAGCCGCGCCCGGAACCCAGTTGCGGTGGAGCTCCTCGATCGGCACAAAGGGATCGCGGCCCTTGAACCGGCCTCCCGGGTTCGACTCGAGGAAGACCGGCTCGGAAGCCGAGGCTCGGAGCACGGCATAGACTCCGCCCGCAGCCGGCACGATCTCGAGCCCCTCGGGCCAGAGTCGCCGAAACGGCCGGAAGCCGGCGAAGCCGTCGCGTTCGAGGGTTTCGCGGGTCATGGCCCTGTTCTCAGTCATCGGATCCTCACTTCCCTGCCCGCTCGCGGGAACCCGAGCACGATCTCCTTCACCTCCCGCCCGGTCGCTGCGGTCAGCGCCTCCGCGTACGCCTCCGCCTGCGGGCGGTGCTCCTCGGCGGCGGCCTCAACGCCCTCGGGCTCGACGGCGTCCGTCTTCCAGTCCACGACCACGAGGCCGCCATCCTGCTCGAAGACGAGGTCGATGCGGCCGGTGCCGTAGCCGTTTTCGATCGGCACCGTGTAGGGGACCTCGCGCCAGTGGCGGCCCGAGGCGAGTGCCCGCGCGACGACGGGCGATCCGACGCAGGCTTGCGCGAGCTTGAGCACCTCGCCGGCGGCTTCCGGGATCCCGGCGACCGCGCAGATCGACTCGACGAGGGAGGGCAGCGACTCCGGCCGGGCGAGGTCGCACAGCTCCATGACCTTGTGGAGCGCCTCGCCGACCTCGCGGGGCGGGCCCTCGCCGAGAATCAGCGGGCCGTCGCCGGCGGCGAGGATCGAGGCGTGGGGCTCGGCTCCCTCGCGGGCGGTCGCGGGCACGACGACGAGCTCCGCCCGGGCGCGGTCGAGCAGCTCCGCCCGCCCGGTCGCCCACTCCGCGCGCTCCGCGAGCGCCGCCTCGACCGCCGCCGTGTCGACGGGCTCGGGCTCCGCCTCCTCGTCGTCTGCCGGCTCCGGCAACGCCTCGGGGTCGAGGGTGAAGCAGTCGCCGAGCGAGGGGAGGAGCTCGGCGAGGAGGGGCCCGTTCTTCTCCTCCTTGTCGGCCCTGAGCGCCGGGACGATGAGCCGGTCGCGCGCGCGTGTGAGTGCGACGTAGAGGAGGCGGCGCAGCTCGGCGTCCTCGAAGCGCTTCTCCTCGTCTGCGGCCGATTCGTAGCCGGGCGTGTCGAAGTTCGCCTCCCAGTCGGTGCCGGAGTTCACCCCGATCCGCAGGTCGAGGCGGTTGCCGTCGCGGTGCGGGATCGGGCCACGCCGCGCGCCCGGCTCGGAGAACAGCCCGAACAGCGCGACGATCGGGAACTCGAGCCCCTTCGAGGAGTGGATCGTCATCAGGCGGACGACCTGGTCGTGCTCGTCGGCGATCCCGGCCTCGGCCTCCTCGGCGGCGGCCGCCTCGCTCTCGGAGAGCCAGCGCGCGAAGTCGCGCAGCCCGCCTCCACCCGCCGCCGAGAACGCCCTCGCGCGCTCGACGAGCTTGAGCAGGTTCGCCGCGGCCTGCGTACCGCCCGGCGCGTCCATGGTGGACTCGACGAGGCGCGTGCGCGCGATCGTCTCGCGGACGAGCTCGGCGAGCGAGACGCGCGCACGCAGATCGCGCAGGTCGCGCAGGCAGAGCAGCGCGTCGCGCACGAGCTCGGGGCCGTGCTCGGGCACGTGCCGGTAGTCGAGGCGCGCGCCCGCGAGCGTCCAGCGGTAGACATCCTCGTCCGAGCAGGAGAACGCGGCCGAGCGGAGCGCCCCGAACAGGCTCAGCGCATCGGTGGGGTCGTCGATCGCGCGCAGGACGTGAGCGAGGTCGCGCACCTCCTGGCGGCGGAAGAACGAGCGGCTGCCCTCGACCCGGAACGGGATCCCCTGGGCGGTGAGCGCCTCCTCGAGCTCCTCGGTGCCCGTTCGGGCCCGGTAGAGGCACACGACGTCGCCGTAGCCGGCGGGCCGCTCGCGCTCGCCGTCGCGCACCGTCCAGCCCTCGTCGATCGCCGCACGGACCGCCGCCGCGACAAGCCGCGCCTCCTCGGCGTAGGACTCGGCGGCCTTCTCGCCCGCGACCCCGGGCACGACGACCACGCAGCGGGACTCGTCCGCGAGCCGGGCATCGCCCACCTCGAGCGGGACGTTGCGCGGCTGGACGCCCACCTCCTCGACGAACGCGCGGTCGAACACGTCGTTGACGAGGTCGAGCACCCCGGCGACCGACCGGAAGTTCTGCCGCAGCTCGCGGACGCCCGGCTCGAGGGGGCCGTGCTTGATCCGGTCATACACCTCGATGTCGGCGCGGCGGAACCGGTAGATCGACTGCTTGGGGTCGCCGACCACGACGAGCCGGCCCGGCCCTGGCGTCAGCGCCAGCCAGTCGCCGACCGCGCCGTCGCTCGAGAGCAGCAGCGCGATCTCGGCCTGCAGCGGGTCGGTGTCCTGGAACTCGTCGACGAGGATCGCGCGGAAACGGCGGCGGAAGTACCCGAGCGCCTCGGGGCTCTGCCCGAGCAGGTCGCGCGCCCAGACGAGCAGGTCGTCGAAGTCGGCGACCCCGCGCTCGCGCCGGCGGGCCTCGTAGTTGCGGACGAACCCCTCGGCGAGCGGCAGCACGCCCAGAAGCGCCTCGGCGCGCAATGCCCCCGCGACGGCGGCGAGGCGCTCCTTGACCGTCACGAACAGGCCCTTCGTCCTCCGGCAGTCGTTCGCGTCGTCCCAGTGCTTCTGGGCGCCGTCGTTCGACCGGATCCTCGGCGCGCCGAAGAGCAGCTCCCGCTCGAGCCAGGCGGGATCGTCGGCCGCCGCGCGGATCCGCTCCGCGAAGTCGAGGATCCGCTCGATCTGGGCAAGGCCAGTTCTGTCCCGCGCCGCGAGCGGCAGCAGCTCGGTGAGCCTCGGCCTCGATCTCCCGCAGCCCGGCAACGAAGCCCCTCGACGTCCGGTGCGGGCGCGTGAACCACTGCGAGCGGCAGGAGGTAGCGGTGGGCGTGAACGGCCTCGACGAGCCTGCGGAGCTCGCGCAGGTCGAAGCCGCGGTTGAGGCAGCGCACGAGCTCGTCGTGCTCGCCCTGGAGGAGGTCGTCGAGCCAGTCCGCGTAGGTCTCGTCGAACGCGAGCCGTCCGGCGAGCCTCGTCGAGCACCTCGAAGCCGGGATCGAGCCCCGTCTTCGACCGGCCGCTCCCGCAGCAGGTTGGCGGCGAAGGCGTGGATCGTCTCGATCCGGGCCCGGTGCAGGCCGATCAGTGCCTCCTCGATCCGTCCGCGCGCCGCCTCGTCCTCCTGCGAGCGCAGCGCCGTCTCGAGCCCCTCCCTGACCCTCGCGGCCAGCTCGGCCGCGGCCGCCTCGGTGAACGTGATCACGGCGAGCTCGTCGACCGTCGCGTGTCCCGAGGCGAGCAGCGCCACCACCCGCCGCACGAGCACGCTCGTCTTGCCGGTGCCGGCTCCCGCCTCCACACAGAGGCTCAGGTCGAGCCGCGTCGCGATCTCGTCGCGCACGGCCTGATCGATGGGCGTGAACGCGCTCACTCGATCTCCCGCAGCTCGCGGAACGAGACGACGCGCGGATCCCCCGCCTTGCGCTCGGTGAGCCGCTCCCTCGCGATCGGACAGACGCCCCGGAAGGCGCACCAGCGGCATTCGCGCTCGCTCGGCTCGAGGTGGAAGTCGCCGCCGGCGATCCCGCCGACGATGTGGCCGAGCACGTCGCGCAGCCCGTCCAGGCGCTCGGCGAGGTAGGCGCCTTCCATCCCGATCCGGCGGAACCGATCGCGGCGCGAAGCGTGCAGGTACTCGGCGCGGCCCCGCTCGAGCGGGGCCCCCGCGATCAGCCGTCCGGCGAGCAGGTAGACGGGGAGCTGGAGCCTGCGGCCGCGCTCGAGCGTGGCCGCGGCCTTGCCGTAGGCCCGTCCCGTCTTGTAGTCGACGACGCGGAAGCCCGGACCCGGGCGTCCACTCGATGCGGTCGATCCCGCCGTGGAACGAGACGGTGTGCGGCCGTCGAGCCTCGGTTCTCGATCGGCTCGGCGAGGTCGTTCGGGCCTCGCCTGCGCCAGGTCTGGCCGAACGTCACCTCGTAGGCGCGGCGTGTGAAGCCGGCACCGGTCGCCAGCTCGTCGCGCAGCCACGCCTCGAGATCTCGAGGATCCGGCGACGGTCGTACTCCCAGAGCAGCGGGTACCCCGTTATTCCCTCCGCCTCGGCGCGCGCGAGCTCCTCCCCGGCGATCTCCCGCAGCCGCGCGAGGTGCGCCTCGTGTGCCACCGGCGACACGCCCTCGTCGCCGAGCTCGGCGAGGAACCGCTCGAGGATCGCGTGGACTGCGCTGCCCTTCTCGTTCGCCGCGATCCGCTGCACGGCCTCGGGCTCCTCGACCGGGGCGAGCGACAGCACGTTCCCGAGGAAGTACCGGTGCGGGCAGGCGGCGTAGGTCTCGAGGTTCGTCGGGGCGAGGGCCGGGCGATGCGGGCGGCCAGGGCGGCGAGGGCCTCGTCGGTCTCGAGCGCTCCGTCGAAGGGTGTGAGCGTGCGGGAGAGCAAGCGGGCGCGTCGCGCCCTCGAGCGCGCGCGCGAACGGCTGGGCGGTCGCGAGGAGCAGCGCCCGCCCCGAGGGTCGGATGCTCCTCGAGGAGCGTGCGATCCCACTCGGCCTCCGAGAGCGCCCGCCGGCTCGACGGCACCGACCTTGCCCGCGGGGCGCCTGGTCAGCAGCGCGGCCGGAAGCCTGTCGATCTCCTCGCTGCGCTCACCGGCTGCCCAGTCAAGCGCTCGCGCGGCCGCGCGGAAGAAGTGGGTGAGGGGAGGCGCCCCCTCGCCTGCCGGAATTCCTCCGCGCGCGGGTAGCTAATCAGAAGCCGGTCGCGCGCCGCGTGGACGGCGAGCGCGAACTGGAGCGGCTCGGGATCGGGGCCGCGCGCTCGCAGGGGAAGCCCGGGAACGCCTGCCGGAGCCGCTCGCGCTCCTCGTCGAGGAGCAGAGGATCCTGGGTCGGCGGGGGCGGGAACGCACGCTCGGCGAGCCCGAGCACGCAGACGGCCCGGAAGCGCAGGTGGCGCAGCTGGTTCGCGTCGAGGACGTTGACGCCCCGGCGCCCGAAGGCGCCCTGACGGCCCTCCTCGAGATCGGTCGTGCGCAGGTTCTCGATCTCGGCGCGCACGACGGCGAGGAAGCGCTCCGCGTCGACCTCGGGCAGCAGCTCGTCGAGTCGGCGCAGGCCGTCGAGGTAGCCGGCGATCTGCTCCCCGTCGAGGACGTAGTCGCGCAGCAGCCCATCGAGGTGGTCGAGGTGGACGCTCCATGAGGCGCGCTCCGGGGCCGAGGCCGACGGCATGGAGCCTCCTCGACGAAGGCGACCAGGCCGTCGATCGCGGCGAGCCGGTCGCCGAGCCACTCCGGTCGCCGTAGCGGGTTGCCTGCGCATCGCGGTAGCGCCCGAGCCGGTCGCGCCACTGGTCGATCCCTTCGACGACGCCGGCCCTACGCGAGAGGTCGTCCCAGCGCGCGCTCGCAGCGCCGTCGTAGCGCTCGGCCGTGCTTCGGCAGCCGCCCGTCGGTCACGAACCGCATCACGCGTCGCGCCGCATGAAGCGGTGAGCCGACCAGGTCGAGCAGCGCGAGCGTGCGCCGGCTGATCGGCCGCTCGGCCAGCGAGGCGCCGTCGTGGAGGTAGACGGGAATCCCGGCCTCGGCGAACACGGCCTCGACGAGCGGGCGGTAGACGCCGGCCTGCCGGTAGGCGACGCTCATCTCCCGGAAGTCGATCCCCTCGGCGGCCCAGGCGAGGCAGGCGCGCGCGGCCTCGCGCACCTCGGCGGCAGGGTCGGGGGCGGAGAGGAGCGCGACGCTGCCGTCGAGCTCGGCAGCGCCGTCGGGCTGGAAGAGGCGCGCCTTCAGATGGTCGAGCGCCGTGGCCGGGTCGGGCTCGGGCAGGTGCTCGGTCGTGCCGCCTGCGGCGGTGAGCCAGTCGCGCAGCGCGGCGTGAGCCGCGTCGGGGATCCCTCCGAGCGCGGGGAGGTAGACGGTGACCGGGAGGCGCGCGGCGATCCGCTCGAGGAGGCCGCGGGCTACCCCGGCGACGCGCTCGATTCCCGTCACGAGCACGGCGCAGGCGTCGAGCCGCTCGGGCTCGGCGTGGCGCAGGCAGTCGTCGCCGTTGTAGAAGCCCTCGCGGGCTTCCGCGTAGCGCTCGTAGGCGGCGGCGAGCGAGTCGGCCTTGCGGTCCGACTCGGCGGCGCCGGGGAGGGCGGCCCGGAACGGCTCCGGGTCGATCCCCTCCTGGCGGAGCTCCCGGACGAGGCGGCGCAGCGCCTCCGCGAAGCCGGGCGTCCCGGCGACCGGCTCGAAGTACCCGCCCGCCTGGCGCGCGAGCTCGGCGACGAGCACGCGCTCCCCGAGCGCCTGCAGCGGCCGCCACCCGCGCTCGGCGAGCGCCGGCTCGCCCAGCGTCAGCCCGAGCTCGCCGACGGTCAGGAAGCGGACGTTGACGATCCCGCCGAGCTCGGTCGCGAGCAGGCGGGCCAGATAGGGGCGCTGGAGGATTCCGCCGACGAGCACGACGATCGGAGCGAGCGGATCGGCGGCCCGCAGCTCGCGCACCCGCTCGACGAGCGCAGCCTCCAGCCCGGCCGGGGAGCCGAGGACGAGCCGCATACCGTTGTCGGTGAGCCCTTCGGTCACTGCCATCTCCAGAGTCGCGCGGAGGGTGACATCCTCTTACGCCGGAGCTGGCTCTGCATCCGGGCGGGTCCGGATCGCTGCGCGCGGAGAACTACGGATGCAGAGCATGCCCGGGCCGCGTACGGTGCGATTCGAGACGGCTCGGGAGGGACGATGGCGCTGCGGGCATGGAGAGTGGAGGACGGGCGCCCGGTACGGGCAGGGTCGCTTGCGATCGGTCTCGAGAAGCATCTCGAGGAGTGGATCGAAGCCGATCCGTCGCTGGTCGCCGACGGCCTCCAGATGGTCGGCCGACAGGTGACCCTGTCAGGCGGTCGCCTGGATCTACTCGCCATCGATCCCCAGGGCCGCCTGGTCGTGATCGAGGTCAAGAAGGGGGCGCTGTACCGGGACGCGCTCGTCCAGGCACTCGACTACGCGGCCTCCATCGCGCGGATGCCAGGCGCCCAGCTGCGCCCGATCGTCGAGGGCTACCTCGCCCAGCGTTCTGCACCCGCCGCGGATCAGCCGGTCTCGAACGTGCTCGAAGGCGACACCGACGAGCCGCGCGAGGTGGCCATTGTCGTCGTGGGGACGGGGCGCGATCCTAGCCTCGACCGACTCGTCGAGTTCCTCGGCGGCGATCACAGCCTCCCGATCCGGGTCGTGTCGTTCGAGGTGTTCGACGGAGGCGACGGCCGAGAGCTCCTCATCCGAGAAGTGACCGAGGCCGAGGAGCCGACGCGGCCCGAGGCCTGGTCGGTTGAAGGGGTGCTCGGACGCACCTCCTCCCCGATCAACCGGGAGATCATGGAAACGATCCGTGGCGCCGCCGAGCGGAACGGGCTCTATACACGGCCATGGAAGTACTCGCTCATGTACACGCCGCCGAGCATGGCGAACAGGATGCTGTTCACTGCTTCCTTCTCCGGCCATGAGGGCGCGATCACCATGTACCTGTCAGCCGAGGCCTTCTCTGAGTTCTTCCCGGTGACGGTGGAGGAGGTCGCTGCAGCGCTTGGTGGCGAGGACCAACGCCAGATGAATCTGGATGACGCGAGAGCGTTCGGCGAGGCGCTCGACCGCCTGTTCGTGAAGATCGCCGGCGATGACGACCAAGCAGACCCCGGGGTCAGGCCTGCTCGAGCCACCCGGTAGTCGCCTCGCCCACACCCGGGGGTACGTGGGTCGCCGTACGCGAGAAGGCGACGGTAAGGACGGCGGCGTCGAACCCTACGGGCCGAAGACCTCCTCCGCCGTGACAGTGAGGGCGTCGCCGGGGTTCTCGACTCGCTCGCGCGCACCCACGGCGAAACGGAGGGTGGTGGGCGCGCCGGGAAGGGCTGCGCTCTTCCTCTGGAGCTCCTGGACGATCGGGGCCGCGTCGACCGTCCGGGTCCACTTCGCTTCCCCGGCCAGGACGGGCGCCCGCCCGCGACCCGCGAGCGCGACGGCGTCGATCTCGACGGGCGGTACGGTCGCGGTCCAGAACGAGCCGACGGCGACAATGTCGGGACCGATCTCGCCGGCTTCGGCCAGGCGACGCAGGTGGACGCGGAACGCCTCCTCCCAGCGCGGCCCCAGGTGGTCGTCCAGATCGGCGACGAGGACAGGCAGGATGCTGTGTCCGAGGCCACGCTCGATCTCGGCGCGGTAGCGGTCGACGATGCGGAGCCAGAAGGCGAGGAAGTTGTCTGCGATCCGGTAGAGACGCCGACGTGTGCGCCGCGGATCCTCGGTCACCGGCGCGACGCGCTCGATCAGGCCCAGGGTGGTCAGCCGTTCGAGCACCCGGGTCGGGTCGGCACGGATCGCGTCCGCGACCTCGTTGTGCTTCGTCCGTCCGGCCGCGATCGCGTACAGCGTCTGGCGGGCGAGCTCGCCAGCGTCGGCGTCGGTTGCGAGTGTCAGCTCGCCGGCCGTGAGCAGCGGGCCGCCCGGGGTGCAGACGAGGCGCTCGAGGTTGGCCTCGAGGCTCGCCGCCGCATCCCACCACTCGAGGTAGAGCGGAACGCCTCCGAGCAGCCCCCAGACGAGCGCCTGTTCGGTCGCCTCGAGCCCGGGGAGCATGAGGGCAGCCTCGTGCGGCGCGAAGGGCCGAAGCTGGAGGACGAGGTCGATGCGCCCGTAGAGCGGCGCCCGTGCTTCCTGGATCGCCTCCATCGTCCGAAACGACGAGCCCGAGAGGAGCAGCTTGAGCTTCGATGCGTCCCGGACACGGTCCCACACCGCCCGCAGGGTTCCCTCGAGCCCCGCCGATGTGGCAACGAGCTCCGGGAACTCGTCGATCACGACGAGCAGGCGCTCGCGTTCGCCGAGCTGGGCCAGCGTCTCGAACGCGTCGTCCCAGTCGGCAAACGGCCTCGCCTCGAGGTCGCGCAGGCCGCCTCTGATCGCGGGAGCGGTCGCGCGGGCGAGGAGGCGAAGCTCATCCTGAACCGGCCGACCGGCCGCGGTGTGGTAGACGACGCGGCGCCCGGCGGCGAACTCCTGCAGCAGCGCGGTCTTTCCCACCCGCCGCCTGCCCCACACGAGCGCGAGCGAGGAGCCGGGTGCATCCCACCAGCCCCCGAGGGCCAGAAGCTCCCGCTCACGGTTCACGAAGTGCACTGTCTTCATGATACCGACGCAATATGTCGGCGACATTAGATGTCGGCGACACCTGCTGTCGGTTAGATCATCACCCGCCCCTCGGGCAGTCGCTCCACGACGGCCGGGGTCGCGTACACCGAGAGGTAGGTGACC
>JAXLSU010000010.1:0-149747 GCA_046330455.1 Gaiellales bacterium | reverse complement strand
CGGTGAAGGGGAGTCGATCGACGGCGGCGGCCATCCGGCGAGTGTACCGGCGTGCAACGAGCACACCGGGTGTCGGCCTCGGTCTCGCGGGAGCCCCGGGTCCGGCGGGAGCTCGGCGTGTGAAGGAGCCCCGCGCTGGGGGAGCCCCGCCAGGTGAGTGCCGGCGTGAGCGAAGCCCTGTGCGACGGGGGCTTTGCGTGAGTCGGGAGTTCTGCGCGAGGGGAGCCCCGCGTGAGCCGGGAGCCCTGCGTGTGAGAGACGAGCCCTAGGCGTGGGGAGCCCGCGCCCGGTCGGAGTCTGGCGCCCGATGAGAGAGGCGGTGCCGTCGGAGCGTGTCCACGGGCCCGCCGGTAGCTGCACGAACCCGACACGCTCTCGGGCTCGACTTGACACGGTCTGTGCCGGTCCCGTGCGAGGCGTGGGAGTACGATCGAGGCGGGATCGTGGGACCCCACCCTGGGAGGGGGACCCGCATGAGCGCCCGGGTGACGGCCCGCGTGTGTGAGCCGGGTTGGAAGCCCGGGGGTCTCTTGCGGGGGCGCTGGGAGACCGGGCGGCTGCCCGGGGATGTTGGATGACCCCGGCGGGGAACCGGGCTCCGGGGAACGGGCCCAACGCGCGGGACGGGTGAACCCCGGGGGAGCGTGGAGGGACGGCCGCTACCCGGAGTTGCCGGCGACGGCCACGGGAAGTGCACGGCAGCCGGGATCGGCACAGGCCGGACAGGGACGCGGCGCCGGTTCCGTGGTTGGCGAGCGGTACCCTGCCTTGATGGACGCCCTCGCGCCGTTCACCCCTGCCGTGCGGTCGTGGTTCCTGCGTGCGTTCGACGCGCCGACACCGGCGCAGGAGCTCGGCTGGCCGGTGATCTCGAGCGGCCGGCACGTGTTGATCCAGGCGCCGACGGGGTCGGGAAAGACGCTCGCCGCGTTTCTCTGGGCGCTCGACCAGGCTCGCCCCGGCGAGGGCCTCCAGGTGCTCTACGTGAGCCCGCTCAAGGCCCTGAACTACGACGTGGAGCGCAACCTCCGCGGGCCGCTCGCCGGGATCGGGCTCGACCTGCGTGTCGCCGTGCGGACGGGGGACACGCCCCAGAAGGAGCGCACGGCGATCCAGAAGCACCCGCCGGAGATCCTGATCACGACGCCCGAGTCGTTGTACCTGATGCTGACCTCGCAGGCGCGCAAGGTGCTCGAGACGGTGCGCTTCCTGATCGTCGACGAGGTGCACGCGATCGCCGGCACGAAGCGGGGCGCCCACCTCGCGCTCAGCCTCGAGCGGCTCGTCCGGCTCGTCGGGGACGACGTGCAGCGGGTCGGCCTCTCGGCAACCCAGCGTCCGCTCGAGGAGATCGCGCGCTTCGTGTCGGGCGGACGACCGATCGAGGTCGTCGACGCGGGACGGGCGAAGGAGCTCGACCTCCAGGTCGTCGTTCCGCTCGAGGACATGCGCGAGCTGCCGAGCACCGCGGGGCTCCCGACGCCCGTGATGCCGGACGGAGTCGAGATGGGCCCCGGAGTCGAGACCTCGTCGCGCTCGATCTGGCCCTCGATCTACCCTGCGATCCTCGATCTCGTCGAGCAGCATCGCTCCACGATCCTGTTCGTGAACAACCGGCGCCTCGCCGAGCGCCTCGCCGTCCGGCTCAACGAGCTGGCCGAGCAGCGCGCGGTCGAGGCAGGCCTCGAGGATGCCGCCCAGCGCATCGTCGCCCGGGCTCACCACGGCTCGCTCGCCCGCGAGCAGCGCGTCGAGATCGAGGAGCTGCTGAAGCGAGGAGAGATCCCGTGCCTCGTCGCCACGTCGTCGCTCGAGCTCGGGATCGACATGGGGGCGGTCGAGCTCGTGATCCAGGTCGAGTCGCCGAAGTCCGTCGCGCGTGGAGTGCAGCGGATCGGTCGCTCGGGGCACACCCTCGACGCCGTCTCGCGCGGCCGTATCTTCCCGAAGTTCCGCGGCGATCTCCTCGAATGCGCCGTGGTCGTCGAGCGGATGCGTGAGGGCGCCATCGAGGAGACACACATCCCGCAGAACCCGCTCGACGTGCTCGCCCAGCAGATCGTCGCGATCGCCGCCGACGACGAGATCGAGGTCGACGAGCTGCACGAGCTCGTTCGGCGTGCGTGGAACTTCCGCGACCTCTCCCGGGACGTCGCTCGAGAACGTCCTCGACATGCTTGCAGGCCGCTATCCGTCGGAGGAGTTCGCCGAGCTGCGGCCGCGGATCGTCTGGGACCGGGTTCGGGGCATCGTGCGCGGGCGCCAGGGCGCACGGCAGCTCGCGATCACGAATGCGGGCACGATCCCCGATCGCGGCCTCTTCGGCGTGTTCCTCGTCGACGGCGGCGGCCGCGTCGGGGAGCTCGACGAGGAGATGGTCTACGAGGCGCGCGAGGGGCAGACGTTCATGCTCGGGGCGACCACCTGGCGGATCGAGGACATCACCCGCGATCGCGTGCTCGTCTCGCCGGCGCCGGGCATCCCCGGCGCCGTGCCGTTCTGGAAGGGCGAGGGTACCGGCAGGCCGTACGAGCTGGGGGAGGCGATCGGGCGAACGGCCCGGGAGCTGGTCGGCCTCCCCGACGAGCAGGCCGTCGCGCGGCTCACGACGAGGCATGCGCTGGACGCCTCCGCCGCGACGAACCTCCTCACCTACCTGCGCGAGCAGGAGCAGGCGACGGGTGCCCTTCCCTCCGACCGGACGGTGGTCGTCGAGCGCTTTCGCGACGAGATCGGCGACTGGCGCCTCTGCATCCTGACCCCGTTCGGAGGCCGCGTGCACGCGCCCTGGGCCCTCGCGCTTGCCACGCGCCTGCGGGAGTCGCTCGGGCTCGAGGTGAACGCGATCTGGTCGGACGACGGGATCGCGCTCCATCTGCCGGATGCGGACACGCCCCCGCCGCTCGAGGACGTGATGATCGATCCGGGCGACGTCGAGGATCTCGTCGTCGGCGAGCTCGCCGGCAGCGCCCTGTTCGGCGCCCGCTTCCGCGAGAACGCGGGCCGGGCGCTGCTGATCCCGAGGCGGCGTCCGGGCCAGCGGACCCCTCTCTGGCAGCAGCGGTTGAAGGCCCAGGCGCTGCTGCAGGTCGCACGGCGCTACGCCGACTTCCCGGTCGTCCTCGAGACCTATCGTGAGTGCCTGCGCGACGTCTTCGACATGCCTGCGCTCCAGAGGATCCTCAACGATCTGAAGACGCGCCGCCTCGATCTCGTGGACGTCGAGACGCCGGCCGCGTCGCCGTTCGCGTCGTCGTTGCTCTTCGACTACGTCGCCACCTACATGTACGAGGACGACACGCCGCTCGCGGAGCGCCGGGCCCAGGCGCTCGCACTCGACCGCGACCTGCTGCGCGAGCTGCTCGGGGCCGATGAGCTGCGCGACCTCCTCGACCGGGAGGCGATCGCCGAGGTCGAGATCGAGCTGCGCGGGCGAGCGAGGACAGCCGACGAGCTTCACGACCTGCTGCTCCGTCGCGGAGACCGGCTTCCCGACGAGTGCGACGCGGCGCTGGCGGACGCGCTCGTCGCCGACCGGCGTGCGGTCTGGATCCGTCTGGCCGGGGGGCGACGGCTGATCGCCGCCGAGGACGCGGGCCGGTACCGCGACGCGCTCGGCGCGATGCCGCCGGGCGGCCTGCCAGAGGCCTTCCTGGATGCGGGTGACGATCCCGCCGGCTTCATCGTCGTTCGCTACGCCCGTGGCCGGGGGCCGTTCACGACTGCCGAGGCGGCCGGGCGGCTCGGGCTCGAGCCGTCCCGCATGGAGGAGCTGCTGGAGCGTCTGGAGCGCGAGGGCCGTCTCGTCCGCGGCGAGCTGCTGCCCGGAGGCACCGAGCGCGAGTGGTGTGACCCGGACGTCCTGCGGCGACTCCGGCGCACGACGCTTGCGCGCCTACGCAAGGAGGTCGAGCCCGTCGAGCGCCAGGCGCTCGCACGCTTCCTCCCCGCCTGGCAGGGAATCGACCGCCGTGCGAGCCTTCGTGAGGCGATCGTCCCACTGCAGGGAATCTCGCTCCCCGTCGCGCTCTGGGAGACGGACGTGCTGCCGCGCCGCGTGCCCGGCTACCGACCCGAACAGCTCGACCAGCTCTGCGCCACGGGCGAGGTCGTCTGGATCGGGGCCGGGCTCGAGCGGGCCGCGCTCTACTACCGGGAGGATGCCTCAGCGCTCGGGCGCCCGGCAGCGCTCCCTCCTGCCGAGGGCGAGGCTGCCGGGAAGCTGCGCTCGGCACTCGACGGCAAGGCGTTGTTCTGGCACGGTCTGCTGGAAGCCTCGGGCCTCGACGCCGAGACGGCGCTCGCGGCGCTCTGGGAGCTCGTCTGGGCAGGGGAGGCGACGAACGACGCCTGGCAGCCGCTGCGTGCGTCGCGCCGCTACGCGGCGCCCCGGCCCGTCGTACGATCGCCGCGCGCGAGGCGGTTCGCCCGCCAACGTGGCGACGGGGCGAAGGCGACGCAGGGACGCTGGTCGCTCACCTCGGGCCTGTTCGGCGGTGATCCCGACCCGCGCGCCCTCGCCGAGCTGCTGCTCGAGCGCCAGGGAATCGTGACCCGGGACGGCGTTCGCGGGGAGGGGGTTCCTGGCGGATACGCGCCCGTGTACCGCGAGCTGCGGCGACTCGAGACGATCGGGGTCTGCCGGCGTGGCTACTTCGTCGAGGGGCTCGGTGGTGCCCAGTTCGCCCTGCCCGGAGCGGTGGAGCGGCTGCGCGAGAAGCCGCCGGACGACGCCCCGGGCGGGCTCGTGCTCGCTGCGGCAGACCCCGCCCAGCCGTACGGCGCCGTGCTTCCGTGGCCAAAGCGCGCCGGCGGGCGGGCAGCCCGGGTCGCCGGAGCCTACGTCGTGCTGCTCGAGGGTCAGCCTGCGCTCTACGTCGAGCGTGGCGGCAAGACTCTGCTGCCTCTGCGCGATCCCGAGCCGGGCTGGCTGCGCGAGGCCCTCGCAGCCCTCGTCGAGCACGCCCGGCGCACCCGGATGAAGCGACTTGCGGTCGAGCGGTTCGACGGCGTCCCCGTCACGGAGAGCGATGTGCTCGAGCTCCTCGTCGAGGTGGGCTTCAGGGCCGGCCCGCGGCGGGCAGTGCTCCACGGCTCGTAGAGCCGGCGCCCGAGCTACGGCTGATCGGGGAGGATCGCGAGATCACCTCGAGCTGCTCGAGCTCTCGACCTTCGACAGCCCGAGTCCGGAGCGCAGTTGGAGCGCCCGTTGGGCTACCCGGCGAGCCGAACCATGCGGGATCTTCGGCGAGCGTCCGGTCACGGGTTACGAGCGGCGCTCGATGGACGAGGCTCGTGGCGGCGATGAGTCGATCGGCGGGATCCGAGCCGACGTCGAGGGCCCGCAGCGAGCGGCAGACGTCGAGGTCGATCGGCCCGTGGATTCGCGTCAACGCACGGGCTAACAGAGGATCGTCGAGATCGGCCTCGATGCGACCGAGCTCCGAGACATGGCGATCTCCCACAGCACGGCGCCCGAGTCCCACGCGTCCGCTCCGAGAAGCTGCGCTTCACGTGCTGTGAGGCTTCCGGCGAGCGCGTGGAGGACGATGCGGGTGTCGGGGTTCAGCATCCCAGCGCAGGCCGGTGGAGTGGACGTCGCCCTTGATTGCGAGCTTGCCTACGAGACTCCCGATCGGCTCCGCCTGCTCGGTCCGGTACGGAAGGAGCCTCGCGACCGGGAGGCCTCGCTTCGTGATCACCACGCCGTCCGGGTCGACGGACTCGAGGATCGCGAGGCATTGCTCCTTGAACTCCGCGGCCGAAATCGTACGCATCGCTCAGAGGCTGGCTCTGGTCGTTGCCGTTGACCAGGCGTCCGAGGTGGACATGACCGGTCTCGGCGGCCCGGGAGGACCGCTGTTCAGCCGTCCGACGTCAACACGCGCGCGATCTCGGCGATCGCCGCCGGGCCGATGCCACAGCAGCCGCCGATCGCACGGGCACCGAGGTCGCGCCAGCGCCGCACGAGCTCCGGCTCGAAGTGATCGACGCCGACGCCGCTCCACGTGTAGGTGTCTCCGTGCCACACCCGGCCGTGGTTCGGGTAGACGAGGAGCGGCAGCTCGGTCGCGCGTCGGGCAGCCGCGAGCAGCGAGTCGACGTGCTGTGGCGGCGTGCAGTTGATCCCGAACGCGGCCACGCGGCCTGTCTTGCCCGCGAGGCCGATCGCCTCGCCGATCGGGGTGCCGTCGCTCAGCCGCTCGCCGTCGCGGCAGCAGAACGAGATCCATGCCTCGGCGTCGGGAAACTCCGCGAGCAGGTCCGCCAGGATCGCCGCTTCGCGCCGGTTCCCGATCGTCTCGATCGCGAGCAGGTCGGGACCGGCCGCGAGGAGCTCGGCCATTCGCGAGCGCTGCGTCTGTGCGATCTGCTCGTCGGTCGCCCGCGAGTAGTCCCCGGTGTACTCGGTCCCGTCGGCCCAGACGACGCCGTAGAGACCGAGGCTCGCGGCCACGAGCCCCTGCCCGCCCGTCCGCTCGCGCGCACGCCGGGCGAGCTCGACGCTCAGCCGCAGGAGCCGTGCACCCTCGGTGCGGTCGATGCCGACGGCCTCGAACCCCTCGAGGGTCGCGTGATAGCTCGAGGTGATCGCAACGTCGGCGCCCGCCTCGTAGTACGCGATGTGGACGTCTTCGATCGCCTGCGGATCGTCGCGGAGCAGGCGAGCCGACCAGAGGGAGTCGCGCAGGTCGTGCCCCCGCGCCTCGAGCTCGGTCGCGAAGCCCCCGTCGAGGACGACGTCGCGCCCGGCGATCAGAGCAGCGAAGGAGCTCATATACGGGAGATATACCCGGGAACGGGTCCGAGCGCGGGTGCTGAGCGTGCTCGCTACAGCTCGGAGGCGACCGCGTGTCCGAGAAGCCGCCGTGCGTCCTCGGGGATGAGGCGCCCGAGCAGCATCTGCTCGCCCAGCCCGTCGACGAGGGCGCAGAGCCTGATCGCGGCCGGCACCGCTCCGGCCGTCAGGCCGCACTGTGCGAGCAGGCCGGCGACGCTCTCGACCCACGAGTCGTAGCTCGCGTCCACGGCGGGTCGCAGCGACGGGTCGTGGATCGCCGCGCGGCGCAGCTCGAGCCACACGCCCCAGTTCGTTCGCACAGCCGGCTCGTCGTCGAGGTAGGAGCCGAGCACGCAGTCGAGCCGTTCGCGCGGCGTGCCACAGGTCTCGAGCCGTGCCTCGACGTAGCGGTCGACCTCGAGATCAGCGTGCTCGAACGCCTGGTGCAGGAGATCGCGGCGGGACGAGAAGTGGTAGTGCAGCAGCGTTCGCGACACGCCCGCGCGGTCGGCGATGGCCTGCATGCGCACGGCTTCGGCGCCGCGCTCGCAGATGGCGGCACAGGCGGCATCGAGGAGATCGGTCAGCCGTTCGGACGGCGCAGCCCTCATGGGGCCGACTCCCCGGAGACGTGGTCGAAGACGAGGCGCTGGAAATGGGCGATCAGCCGCTCGGATTCGGGCATCAGCCGTCCGAAGGGTACCGCGCCCGAGTCCAGTCCCTGCTGGACGGCGTCGATCAGCCTCATGTCCTCCTCGCTGACCTGCTCGTTGAAGTCGACGATCTGCTGGACATCCTCCTCGGCGACGCCGTCGGGGAAGAAGTAGTGACTCGACGCGGCCATCGTGCCGGGACCCGTCGGGCCCCAGGCATAGATCATGAGGTTCGGCGGGCCCGGGGCGATGTCGATCGAGGTGTTCGGGAAGATCAGGTGGGACTGCGCCTCCTCGATCTCACCGGCAGGGAGCACCCTGGTGCCGGCGGAGTGCCTGGCAGGCCCGTACTGGCTCATCGTCGCTCCGGCTGCCTCGAGCAGGTAGCGGGAAGGCGCGACGTCGATCGCCGCCGAGAACCCCGGATGGGCAACCGCACAGTGGTAGCACTCGAGGTAGTTCTCGACCGCGTTCTTCCAGTTGGCCCTGCACTCCCAGTCGACGGTGCGCCGGAGCCGGAGCGACGAGAGGTCGACGCCCGACCGCTCGAGCCGCGCCGGAACGTCGCCGAGCGTCTCCGCGAGCGGAGGGGCGTCGCGGTCGGGATTCACGAACACGAACGGGCCGTGCGCCTCCACTCCGACCGGGTAGAGGCCGAGCTCGTCGAACGCGAACGTCGCCTGCTCCTCCCGGGCGCGAGGCGCGCTTCTCAGGCATCCGTCGAGCCCGTACGTCCAGGCGTGGTACGGGCACTGGAGGGTATTTCGTCGGCCGCGTCCGGCCGCCACCAGGTGCCCGCGGTGGCGGCACACGTTCACGAACGCCCGGATCTCGTCACCGTCACGGACGACCACGACCGGGATGTGGCCGGCCCGGCTCGTGAAGTAGCTGCCGTGGTCGGGAAGCCACTCGACCGGCCCGGCGTACTGCCAGGTGCGGGCGAAGATCCGCTCCCGCTCGAGTGCCCAGATCTCGGGATCCGAGTACCAGCTCGCAGGAAGGGTGTATCCACGTTCGAGCTGCGCTCCGAGTGGGGCGTTCATGGTCGTGTCGTCGGCTGCAAGAGTATTGACTGTCATGTCAGTCAGATTAGCAGATGTGGCGACCGACTCGTTCGGGAAGGGGACGGCCAGAAGCCCGGGCATGACGCGGTGGTGGGTAGAGTCGAGGCGATGGGCCGTACGCCGAACGCTGACCGCAGGGCGATCGTCCGGCCATGACCTCGGCGATGCGTGCCGCCGATTGGGACCGGCGCTGGGAGGAGCGGATCGCCGAAGGGGTTCGCGAGCCCAGCCCGGCTCTCATCGCGCAGGTGGAAGGGCTCCCGGTAGGCCGGGCCCTCGATCTCGCGTGCGGGGCGGGTCGAAACGCCGTCTGGCTCGCCGGACACGGGTGGCGCGTGACCGGCGTCGATTTCTCGCCGGTCGCGCTGTCCGAGGCCAGACGGCTTGCGAAGGAGCATGGCGTCCACGTGGACTTCGTCGAGGCCGATGTCGTCGGCTGGGATCCCCCGGTCGACTCGTTCGATCTCGTCTGCGTCATGTATCTCCAGCTCCCGGAAGCCGATCGTCGCGCAGTCTTCGCGCGTGCAGCGACCGCTCTCGCGCCGAGCGGCACCGTGCTCGTCGTTGCCCATGACGTCGCCAACCGCACCGAGGGGCACGGCGGCCCGAGCAACCCGGCCGTCCTCTACGGGAGCGACGACGTGGCTTCCGATCTCGAGGGGCTCGAGCTCGAGCTGGCCGAGCGGGTGCGGCGACCCGTCGAGACACCGGACGGCGTGCGGACCGCGATCGACCTGGTCGTCCGGGCCCGGCGGCCGGCGCCGGCGCGTGCCTGAGGGCGACAGCCTCCGGGAGATCGCCCGCCAGCTGTCGGTGCTCGTGGGCGAGCACGTGGCCGTCGAGGCTCGAAACCCGCGGGCGGAGGCGCTCGCGATCGCACCGAAGCTCGACGGGGAGCGGCTCGATCGGGTCGAGGCTCTCGGGAAGAACCTCGTGCTCACCTTCGAGGGCGGCCTCGTGCTGCGCAGCCACCTCCGGATGAAGGGGCGCTGGCGCGTGCAACCGGCACGACGCGCCGTGACGGGCAGGCCGTGGCTCGTGATTCGCGGTCGTGAGCACCAGGCGATCCTGTGGCACGGGCCCGTTCTCGAGCTCGGACGCTCCGGCCTCGTTTGCCTCGGTCCGGAGATCATGGCGTCGCCGCCAGACCTGGAGCGCATGGTCGCCGGGATGAGGAAGATCGCGCAGGAGACCGTGATCGGCGAGGCGTTGCTCGACCAGCGGCTGGTCGCCGGGATCGGGAACCTGTGGAAGGCGGAGGGGCTCTTTGCGGCCGCGGTCTCGCCCTGGGCCCGGCTCTCGGAGCTGAGCTGCGACTCTCTGCGCGGCACGCTCGCGACGACGCATCGGTTGATGGTGGCGGGCCGGAGAAAGCGGTGGGTGTACCGCCGTGCGGGAAAGCCCTGCCCGCGCTGCGGCGCTTCGATCCGTTCGCGGCCTCAGGGTGAGCATGCCGGAACGGCCTACTGGTGCCCCGTCTGCCAGCCGTCCGTGTCTCACTGACCGGCCCGCGTGGCCGTACTGCGAGCCCGCAGGAATCATGCTGCGGCGTTCCGGTCGATGCAGCCCGGTTGAGGCAGGCCCGACCATCCACGGCGTCGCCGTGAACCGCGAAGCAGCAAGGCCTGGCCTCCGCGGCGCCGCTCGCGAGGTCGTGCAGGCAGGAACCGACGGGGCGCTGGCGTAACCCTCCGCGTGGCCCAGCGTCCGGTCAGATCACCGTTTCTCTACCGGGCGCTTCGGAACTACTGCCTCGGCTCGTTCTTCGCCCTCGCGGACGACCTCGACGGGGGAGCGGACATGCCCGTCGCGCTCGCGGAGCACGGCGGCGTCGACCGGCCGACGCTCTACGAGTACCGACCCCTCGTCGGCGCCTTCGTCGAGCAGCGTGCCTCCTGGCTCGGCCAGCGCGAGGATACGCTCACGGCGCTGGGAGCTCTCAAGGACGAGCCCGCTGCGGGGATCTTCGCGCGCGCCCACGAGAGCGCGCACGTCGGCGAGGACGAAGCACTGCGCCGTACCGTTCTCGTTCCCCTCCTCGTCCGCATGGCGGAGCGTTGCGGCGGCTTCGACTGGTCAGACGAGGCATTCGACCTCGTCTATGCCGAGCTCGAGGGCTCGCTGTTCGGCGATCGCCGTGCCTACGCGGCGGTCACTCCGCTCGTCGGTGCGACGGCCGGTGGGGAGCTCCATCTCGGCCAGGGCCTCAGGGTGAGGCCCGCTGCGGCCGGCGAGTTCACCACTCACTGGCCCGAGGCCGGACGCCTGCTCCCGCGCGACTACCTGCGCGAATGGGACCGGACGCTCGTCGTCGAGCTCGAGCGGGATCTCGATCCTGCCTCCCCCGAGGTGCCGGACGCGCCGGCCATGATCGGACGGGCGGTCAGCGCTCTCCGGCTCGCAACGCCCGGGGCGCTCGCGGCTGGCCCCGTGATCTTCGAGCGCCTCGACTGGCGTCCCTACGACGTGCGACCCGTTCCCGCGCTTGCCGCTCAGGCGCCGGCGGGCGAGCCGGCCCGGCTCGATCCGTTTCGCGGTCGCCTCGCCGCCGACCTGATCCAGCGCCTGGAGGAGGGCGCGGTCGACACCGATCTCCTGGAAGCGCTCGAGCGATACGAGATCGCGCTGTTCAACCGGGGCCCGCTACGGGCCGACGAGCTCCGCGAGGCGCTCGTGCTCCTCCTCGGAGGCGAGGACGGCTCCTGGGCGGCCGCGATGCGAGCGTCGGCGCTGCTCGGTGAGTCCCCGGCAGAGCGGGCGGAGCTCGTGCAGGCCCTGCGGTCGCTGGTCGACGGCGACGGCCCGGGCACGCATGCCGAGGACGTCGTTCGACGAGCGCTCGTCGAGGCATTGCTCGCCCGCTCCAGGGAGGCGCTCGTCACCTCGCTCGACGAGGCGCTCCTCGGGCTCCGCCCCCATGCGGCTTTCTCCGGTGCACACCGGGCCCAGGCGGCTCGGTAGCGCTTTGCACGCTGCTTCGCTCGGCTGGCTCGACCGGCGCTGAGCCGCGTGTCTTCCGACACGGAGCCGCGTGTGTCTCTCGACACGGGGCCGTGCGTGTCTCGACACGGGCCCGCGCATCTCTCGGCACAGACCGTGACACACCCGTGCGGTTCTCCGGCGTACGGTGATTCCATGGACGAGGCACACCGGGTCATCGAGCGGCTCGAGCGGATCGAGGCGATGAAGGCATCAGCGGTGCCGGCCGGAGAGCTGCTCACCGAGCTACGGAGCCTCCTCCGGGACGGGCAGGCCTGGCTTGCGTCCGAGGGCGTGCGCGGCACCGCCGGCGCGGCGGCGGCGCTCGATCGCCTCGCGCACGTGCTCGAGCCCCGTACCGACGGCCTGCACGGAAAGGAGGTGGTCGCGAAGGCGCGAGACTGCAGCCGAGACACGTGAGCCCGATTCGGGGGCGCCGACGCGACGGAGCGCGTGCGGGTAGGGCCTTCGGCGTCGGCACGCGCCCTGACGAGGCACGAGGCGCTGTGGCGGATCACGGGCGTGTCCGACCGCCCGCCGTCGAGGCCGACGGGGGCCGGACAGGTCTGCAGCTCAGGCCCTGAGAAGACGGTTCCCGAGCAGGCGCCTCGTGGCGGAGGCGTGGGCTGCCTGGCCCGTCGAGCCGGAGGCCCGTCGAGCCGGAAGCCCGAAGCCCGTCGCCCGTCGAGCCGGAAGCCCGGCGAGCCGGAAGCCCGATGGCCTGCCCGGACGACCGGAGACCGGGCCGGGTTGACGTCGGCGAGGCCATTGCGGGAGTAGAATCGCCCGTCATGCCGCGCTACGGTCCACCCGATGCGCTCGAGACACCACGCTTCTCGGGGGTGCGGACGTTCATGCGCACGCCGCATGTTCGCGAGCTCGAGGACGTGGACGTCGCGGTCGTCGGAATCCCGACCGACGACGCCGTGTCCTTTCGCAGCGGCGCACGCTTCGGCCCGGAGGCGATCCGCAGCGCCTCGGCGCTTCTGCGTCGGTACAACCCGATCCTCCACGTGAGCGTTCCCGAGAAGCTCTCGATCGTCGACTGGGGAGACGCCCCGACCGTGCCCGGGTACACGCTCGAGTCACTCGAGCGAACCCGTGCCGCCCTGCACGAGATCGCGAGCGCGGGGGTCGTGACGCTGTGCCTCGGCGGCGACCACTCGATGCTCCTTGCAGAGCTCCGCGCTCTGGCCGCGGTGCACGGTCCGCTCGGGCTCGTCCAGCTGGACTCCCACCACGACTGCTGGGACGAGTACTTCGGGCAGAAAGTCTTTCATGGCAGCATCGTCAGGCGTGCGGTCGAGGAGGAGCTGATCGACCCTGCCCGGTCGATCCAGGCAGGCCTGCGCGGGTCGCTCTACGGGCCGGAGGATGTCCAGATGCCGCGCGAGCTGGGCATCGACGCGCTGAGCTACGAGGAGCTCGCGGCGCTCGGGCCGGCCGCGTTCTCGCTCCGGGCGCGTAACCGCGTCGGTGGCGGGCCATGCTTCCTCTCGTTCGACATCGACTTCGTCGACCCGGCGTTCGCGCCCGGAACGGGAACGCCCGAGGTCGGCGGTCCGTCGAGCCGCGAGGCCCTGCTGTACCTTCGGTCGCTGGCAGGGCTCGACTTCCGCGGCTTCGACTGTGTCGAGGTCGCCCCACAGTACGATCCGTCGGGAGTCACGGCGCTCGTCGCCGCGAACGCCTGCTTCGAGATGCTCTCCCTCCTCGCGCTTCGGCGCTGAGGCGAACGGCGAGGATCCGCGGCGGAACGCCGCCGACGGGGCCGGTGTCATACTGGCCGCATCGTGGGCCTCGCGCTCGAACAGCTTCGCTCCTGGGACCGGCGGCGGATCGCGATCGCGATCGCCGGTGCGGTGCTGTCGGCCGTGATCGTCGGGATTCCAACGGATCTGATCCCGAACCCGGTGTTCGGCCGCTCGCTCGAGGTCACGGCCTGGGCATACCCGGTCTGGATCGTCTCGTCGCTGCTCGCCGGGGTGCTCCTCGCCACGGAACTGCGGCCGGGGCGGCCCCTGACCGGCGGAGGGCTGCTTGCGCTCTTCGCGGTCGGATGCCCCGTCTGCAACAAGCCGGCTCTCCTGCTGCTCGGCTCGGCCGGCGCGGTCAGCTGGTTCGCGCCGCTCCAGCCGATCCTGGGGGCGCTCGCAATCCTCGTGCTCCTCGTCGCCGTGCTCGTCCGTCTGCGCCGTCAGGCAAGCTGTGAGCTGGCGCCGCAGACCGGCGCGAAGTCGCATCTGACGGCCTGACGGGGGCCGTCCGGCCGGGCCGGGAGGAAGCGAAGAAGGACTGTGCTACCGTGACACGAAAGAGGCGCGGTCATGGTTTCCCTGCTCGCGCGCCCTGATGAAAGCCTCACGTCCTCCCAAGGAGTCACCCTGGGCAAGGTCATCGCCCTCGCCAATCAGAAGGGCGGCGTGGCAAAGACCACGACGACGCTGAACCTCGCAGTCGCGCTCCACGAGCACGGCCTACGCGTGCTCGTCGTCGACCTCGATCCGCAGGGCAACCTGACCATGAGCCAGGGTATGAACCCGGACGAGATCGAGGTGTCGATGTTCGATGTCCTCGTCCGGCAGACCCCGATCACCGAGGTCATTCACCAGGCCGAGGTCGACATCGCCGTGTCCTCGATCGACCTCGCGGGTGCCGAGCTGGCGCTCTCGAGCATGATCGGACGCGAGCGTGCCCTCCAGAAGGCGATCCTGCCTGCCCGACACGACTACGACTTCATCCTGATCGACACACCGCCGTCGCTCGGGCTGCTCACGGTGAACGCGCTCACCGCATCCGACGACGTGATCGTCCCGGTGCAGTGCGAGTACCTGTCGCTCCGCGGGCTCGCCCAGCTCCAGAACACGCTCGAGATGATCCGGGAGAACCTCAACCCGTCGGTATCGATCCGCGGGATCCTGCCGACCATGTTCGACGGACGCCTGCTCCACAGCCGCGAGGCGGTCGAGCTGCTGCGCGAGAGCTTCGGCGATCTGGTCTTCAAGACCTGGATCAGGAAGACGGTTCGTTACGCGGAAGCGCCGGTCCAGGGGAGCTCCGTGCTGAAGTACGACCCGGAGGGGCCTGCGGCCGCGGCCTACCGTGACCTTGCCAGGGAGGTGCTCAATGGTGCGACGCCGGGCTAGCATGCGCGAGGGGCCGCTCGCCGAGCTGTTCAAGGCGACGGAGGCGGCACAGCGCAAGGCCGGACGGCCGGAGGAGCATGCCGACGACGCCACGGTCGAAGCGGCCGCGACGATCGACGAGCCGACCCAGCTGATCTCGGCACTGCCGCATAGCGCTGCCGAGACCGTCCCGCCCGGCGAGGTCGCCGCGCCCGTCGAGGAGCAGAGCCCCGCCGCTGAAGGTACTGAGGCGCAGCTTCCGATCGGCGAGCCCGAGCGAGTGCGCGAGACACCCGTCGCCGTCGATGACACCGTGGTCGCGGCCACCGCGGCTGTCGCCGTGGGACCGGTTGCCGGTGCCGAGCAGCCTGCTGCTCGGGCAAGGACCGCCGATGAGCCCGACACGGATCAGCCCGCGCCGGAGCCGCGCCTGCGCTCGACGGCTGCGTCCCCGGAAGCATCTCGGGAGAAGGCGGCGGGTACGGTCAGAAGCGTCGGCGCGGCGAAGGCTCGCTCGAAGCCCGTACCGGCGCCCGAGCCCCCGGTGGCCCGCTACGCGACCGGTCAGGTCGCAACCGCTCCCGCGCCGCGACTCACGCCGGTGCGCCGCACCGACTCGTCCGCCTACCTCGCGGTGATCCGCGTGATCGGCGTCGGCGGTGCGGGCCTGAACGCCGTCAACCGGATGATCGAGGCCGGGATTCCGCAGGTCGAGTTCATCGCGGTCAACACGGACATCCAGCAGCTCCGGACCTCCGAGGCCCCGGTGAAGCTCCACATCGGCCGCGACCTCACCCAGGGGCTCGGCTCGGGAGCCGACCCCGAGATCGGCAGGCGTGCCGCCGAGGAGTCCTACGATCAGCTCAAGCACGTGCTCCGTGGCTCCGACATGGTCTTCGTGACCGCCGGCGAGGGTGGCGGGACCGGCTCCGGCGCAGCTCCCGTGGTCGCGCGCATCGCGCGCGAGGTAGGGGCTCTGACCGTCGGCATCGTCACGATGCCGTTCCGCTTCGAGGGCACCCGGCGCCAGGCCCAGGCCGAGTCGGGGGCGGACGAGCTCCGGGCGGTCTGCGATACGGTGATCGTGATCCCGAACGATCGCCTGCTCGAGGTGCTCGACCGCTCGACATCGATGGTCGAGGCGTTCCGGATCGCCGACGACGTCCTCCGTCAGGGCGTCCAGGGCGTCTGCGACCTGATCACGATGCCGGGTCTGATCAACCTCGACTTCGCCGACGTGCGCACGATCATGCGCGATGCCGGCTCGGCGCTCATGGGCATCGGCTTCGCGACCGGCGACAACCGGGCGAAGGAGGCCGCGATCCGGGCGCTCCGCTCGCCGCTCATCGACACGGAGATCGTCGGTGCCCGCGGGATCCTGCTCTCGATCGCCGGCGGCGAGGACCTCTCGCTGCTCGAGGTGACCGAGGCAGCGGAAGTCATCCGGGCGGCGGCGACGCACGAGACGAACATCATCTTCGGCGCCAGCATCGATCCCAAGCTCAGCGGCCAGATCTGGGTCACCGTCGTGGCCACCGGCCTCGGCAAGAAGCCCGCTCGCTCGTCGGCGCCGACCGGATCGCGCCCGCGCACCGAGCAGGACGCGGGGACGCTCGAGCCTCCGAGCTTCCTGCGCGATCTGTAGCGCGCGTCCCCGCCTTCCGGAGGCCGGGTTCGGCTGCCGGGCAGCCTACGATGAAGGCGTGAGAGGGGCGGTCGCAGCAGGGCATCCCGTGACGGCGGAGGTCGGGGCCTCCGTGCTCGCCTCCGGCGGGAATGCCGTCGATGCCTGCATCGCGGCTGCGGCTGCTTCCTGGGTGGTCGAGAGCACGCTGACCGGGCCGGGCGGCGGGGGCTTCATGCTCGTCCACCGTGCCCGCGATCGGAGCGAGGTGCTCCTCGACTTCTCGGTCGCGATCCCGGGGCTCGGCCTCGACCCTGCTGAGGGAAGCGAGATGGAGATCGTGCACGTCCCGTTCGGAGCCGGCGAGACGACCCAGGCCTTTCACGTCGGCGCCGCCTCGTGTGCGGTACCCGGCACGGTGGCCGGCCTGGCCGCAGCTCACGAGCTGCTCGGAACCGTGCCGTGGCCCGAGCTGCTGGCCCCGGCGATCACACTCGCAGGCGACGGGTTCGAGCTGGTTCCGATGCAGGCAGTCGTGCACCGGCTGCTCGAGCGGGTCCTCCACCGCGACGAGGCGGGACATCGCGTGTACGGCCCTCCCGACACGCTCCAGGCCGGTGAGCGGATCGCGCTGCCCGAGCTCGCCGACGCCCTCGAGCTCCTTGCTCACCGAGGGGCCGACGACTTCTACCGGGGAGAGCTCGCAAGGACGATCGCAGCGGCGAGCGCCGAGCGGGGCGGGAGGATCACCCGTGCCGACCTCGCGTCCTTTCGCGTCATCCGTCGGCGCCCCGTGCGCGTGCCGTACCGGAACATGGAGCTCGTGTCGAACCCTCCGCCCTCGTCGGGCGGGATCCTGATCGCATACGCGCTGCGCCTCATCGACAGGCTCGGCGTGGGAGGGCCACCCGGCAGCGCCGGGGCGATCGCGATCCTCGCCGAGGTCGCCCGCGAGACCGCGAAGACGCGGACTCCGTCCTTCGCGGCGGCACTCCACCGTGGCGGGCTACCGGGCGTGCTGCTCACCGACGAGCGCGTCGATTTGGCGGCCACCGCGATCGAGCGGAGCCAGACACGAACCGGCGTGCTCGAGCCGTCCGGGCTCCCGTCGACGACGCACGTGAGCGTCCTGGACGCCGACGGCAACGCCGCCTCGCTCTCGTCGTCGCTCGGGTGCGGCTCGGGCATGTTCGTCCCGGGCACCGGGATCCACCTGAACAACATGCTCGGCGAGGTCGACCTGAACCCGCAGGGCGGTCGCGCCCGTCCGATCGGGCGGCGCCTCACGAGCATGATGTCGCCGTCGCTGCTGCTCCTCGAGGGCCGTCCGCGCCTCGTCGTCGGCAGCGCAGGCTCGGAGCGTCTGCGCGGAGCCATCATCCAGACGGTCGTCAACGTCGCGGATCATGACCTCGGCGTGCACGATGCGATCGAGAGCCCGCGGAGCCATCTCGCGGGTGAGCTGCTCCACGTCGAGGGAGGCCACGACGAGCAGGAGCTTTCGCGGCTCGAGACGATGGGCTACGAGCTCGCCCGCTGGCCGGGACCGGAGCGCAACCTCTTCTTCGGCGGGGTCGCGGCGGTCGGACGGCGGCCGGACGGTACTCTCGAAGCTGCGGGGGACATCCGGCGGGGAGGTGCCGGTGTGGTCGTCGCGTCAGCGTCCTGAGGGAGCCGTGCGGGCTCCCTCGACCGACGTGCAGGTTCGCCAGGCGAGGCCGGGGGACGCCGCCGCGCTCGTCGCCATGGCGGAGGCGGTCGGCTCCGAGCCCGAGGGATGGCTGATCACGGCAGGGGAGTGGCGGAGCGTCGGCGAGGAGCGCCGGTACCTGCGGAGCGTGCGCGGCTCGAAGCAGGCCGCGGTGCTCGTCGCGGAGCTCGAAGGGCTCGTCGTCGGCCGGCTCTCGATCGTGCGCGATCCGATCCCCGCGTGTGGCCATGTCGCCGACGTGGGGCTCATGGTCTCCCATGATCATCGTGGACGTGGGGTCGGCCGGGCGCTCATGCTGGCTGCCGAGAGCTGGGCCCGCGCGGTGGGCGTGTCGAAGCTCGAGCTCCACGTGTTTCCGCACAACGAGGTCGCACTGCGACTCTACGAGCGGCTCGGCTACCTGCGCGAGGGCTACCGGGTCAGGCAGTTCCGGCGATCGACCGGGATGACCGACGCGATCCTGATGGCAAAGCTGCTCGACTAGATTTGCATGATCTTCATTACACGACTGTTAGATTTGAACAGGCACGACGGTAGGTCGCTGCTCGCGGCCGCCCGGAGCAGAGCCGGGTCGAGGTGGACGTGCGGCCCGAGAGCGTACACTGTCGCGCTTTCGGGCTGCACCCCGTCCCGGCAAGGTAGGTCTCGCCCTGCGGCCTGCACCATGGATCGTGGTTCAGGCTGTTCTCTAGTGTTTGCAGACAGCTTCTTGTATAATAGAAGGTCAAACATTCAATCTACCATGCGTTGGTGTATTTGCGAATCAGAGTATTCGATAGTCATTCCGAGTACCCCGCGATCGGTCATGCTTCACCGATGAGCGAGACGGGGGTGCCGCAGCGGGGCTCGCTTCTGCTCGGGGACGAGGAGATCGGGCTCGACGAGGAGGAGGAGCTCTGGACCGACGACACGGGTGCCGACTACGACGGGTGGTTCTGCGTGCGGACGGATCCGTTCCCGTGCCCTGCTGTCGGCTGCGCCTTCGTCGCGGAGTTCATGACCGCCGCCCACCTGATCCTCGTGTGGCAGGAGCGGGACGATCCGAACCTCCTGCGCCACGCGCAGCGAGCGAAGGAGGTCGGGCGCAATCCGCGCGTCGTCTCGTACGAGGCCGCGTTCGGCCCCTGCGCCTCGTACTACCTCTGGGAGGCCGCCGGTCGACCGGTGCACGGCGTGAGGCGAGCCTGACCGGATCAGCCCGGCGGCTCGACGCGACCGTTCGTCGTGGCACGCTCGCTCGCCGTCCGCATCCAGGCGAGCGTCGTGCGAGCGCGACCGAGCAGCTCGACGAGCCGTCGGGCGCGTCGACGGGGCGAGCGCTGCTCGAGCAGCTCCTGCTTGACGCTCGTCCCGAGGTCGACCCGCGCGGCGATCCAGAACGAGACGTCGCCGAGCTCGGGGGTCGGCTCGTCCGGCTCT
Organism: Gaiellales bacterium; assembly: GCA_046330455.1. Classification (GTDB taxonomy): domain Bacteria; phylum Actinomycetota; class Thermoleophilia; order Gaiellales; family Gaiellaceae; genus CAVQXR01. The sequence goes on along the minus strand of JAXLSU010000010.1, from coordinate 130,391 downwards.
GTCCCGGCAGCCTCGGCGAGCGCGTGGAACGCCGCGAGGCAACGATCGCGCTCCTGCGAGCTCGGACAGTCCGATCCGTCGTCGGGTGAGAGCTCCACCGTGACGGTCAGGAACGAGCGGCCGCTCGTCCGCTCGACGATCTCGAACCGCTCCCGGCCCTCGACGACGATGTCGAGGCGACCGTCCGGAAACCGCTCGAGCACCTCGACGACGGCGGCGGTGGTCCCGACCTCGCGCATCCCTTCGTCGTCGGCAAGCACGAGCCCGAACTCCGTCGACTGCGCGAGGCACTCCCCGATCAGCTCCCGGTACCTGGGCTCGAAGATGTGCAGCGGGACCTGCTCGCCCGGGAGAAGCACCAGCCCGAGCGGGAAGAGGCCGATCTCCATCACGGGACAGACTAAGCTGCGCGCGTGACCGACGGCGCAGCATCGCGCTCCCCCGGAACGCTCTTCCGGCCTGCGCTCGAGGACCTCGTGCCCTACGAGCCGGGTAAGCCGGCGGAGGAGGTCCAGCGGGAGCTCGGGCTCGACCGGGTGGTCAAGCTCGCCTCGAACGAGGGCCCGTTCGGTCCGTTCCCCGCGGCCCGGGAGGCGCTCGAGCGCGGGATCGCGGAGCTGAATCGCTACCCGGACGGCGGGTTCCACCGGCTCCGCGAACGGCTCGCCTCCCGCCACGGCGTCCGCCCCGAGGAGATCGCGCCCGCGGCCGGTGCCGACGGCGTCGTGCTGTACCTCTCGCTGGCCTTCCTCGACCCGGGTGACGAGATCGTCTGCGGCTGGCCGTCGTTCCCGAGCTACGTGCTCGACGCGCTGAAGCTCGGTGCCGGTGCGGTGCGCGTACCACTTCGCGAGTCCCGGTACGACCTCGAGGCGCTGCTCGGCGCGATCACCGAGCGTACGAAGCTCGTGTACGTGTGCAACCCGAACAACCCGACCGGCTCGATGGTCCCGCGAGCCGAGGTCGAGACGTACTTCGAGCGCGTTCCCGATCACGTGCTGACCGTCCTCGACGAGGCGTACTTCGAGTACATCGACGACCCGGACTACCCGGACGGAATCGAGGAGCACTTCAAGGCCGGGCATCGGGTCGTCGTGCTGCGGACGTTCTCGAAGCTCTACGGTCTCGCGGGGCTTCGTATCGGATACGGGGTGGCCCCGGCAGACGTCGTGACCGAGATCCGCAAGGTCCAGAACGCGTTCGACGTCACGCAGCCGGCACAGGATGCCGCCCTCGCCAGCATCGGCGAGACGGCCGAGATCGTACGCCGGCGCGAGGCGAACACCGCCGGGCGCACCCAGCTCGAGCGAGGCCTCGCCGAGCTCGGGCTCGCGACCGCCCCGTCGGTCGCGAACTTCGTCTACGTCGAGCTCGGCCGCGACGCCCGGCCCGTGTTCGAGGCCCTCCTCGCCGAGGGGGTGATCGTTCGTCCCATGCACGGGTTCGGCGCTCCGGAGGCCCTGCGGATCAGCGTCGGTACGGTTGAGGAGAACGTGATCTGCCTCGAAGCGCTCGCGCGCGTCCTCCCGGCGCTCTGACGGGCGGCGCAGGGGCGCCGTCCCGTCCGTCGTATTGCTCGGGGATGGAGGCGAAAATGTCCCTTTCGGACGATTCGGCACGTAGGTGCGCGTGTTAGCCTCGCTGGCGGGCGGAACGAGGGCATGAGCATCTCGAGTCAGCACGCTCCGGCGAGGGCGCGCTCCGGGTGGGGGAGCGCCGCGTGAGCGGCGTCGCGTCCGGTCGCGGTCTCGTCGGCGAAAACCGGGACTTCCGGCTGCTGTTCCTCTCGACGCTCGCCTCCTCGATCGGCACGTGGCTTGCCGTCGTCGCGCTCGTGCTCGACATCTACGACCGCACGTCGAGCGCCGCCTGGGTGAGCGCTCTGCTCATCGCCGAGTTCGCGCCTCTCGTGCTGATCGGCCTGCTTGCCGGCCCCTTGCTCGATCGCCTGCCCCGCCGCCGTGTGCTCATTGCATCAGATCTGTCTCGTGCGGCGATATTTCTTGTCTTGCCGTTCGCAACGTCGAGCTTGCAGATCGTTCTTCTTGCACTGGCAGCCGGGGCCGCTACGAGCTTCTTCCGCCCAGCGGTCTACGCCGGCCTGCCGAACCTCGTCTCCGAGGGCGAGCTACCCCGGGCGAACGGTCTGCTCCAGGCCGCCGACAACGTGACACTGTCCGTCGGGCCCGTGCTCGGCGGCCTGCTGGTCGCCTGGACGGGTACCGGGCCCGCCTACGTCCTGAATTCCCTCTCGTTCGTCGTCTCCGCCGGGCTGATCCTGGGGATCCGGCGGTCGTTCGAGGAGGGGCACGTGGAGAGCGAGGGGCACTGGCAGGACCTCCGATCGGGGCTGGGTCTGCTGACGCGGTCACGGGCGCTCCGAACGGTCGTGGTCGTCTGGGCCGTGTTCATGCTCGGTTCGGCAGGAGTGAGCGTCGCAGAGGTGGTGCTGGCGAAGGAGGTCTTCGCTGCGGGCGATGCCGGGTACGGCCTGATGCTCGGAGCGATGGGCCTCGGGATCGTGATCGGGAGCCTGGCCGGAGGCAGTCTTGCGGTCGAGCACGGGCTCCGTGGCCTGTATGCGGTCGCGCTCGGGTCGATGGCGCTCGGGGTGGGGGCCGCCGCCGCGGCTCCGAACGTCTGGGTTGCCGCTCCACTGCTCGTCTTCGCCGGGCTCGGTAACGGTGCCGCCCTCGTGTGCAACGCTCTCTTCATCCAGCGGGGAGTGCCCGACCACCTGCGCGGGCGCGCGTTCACGGTCGCGATGAGCCTCAGCTACGCCGCGCTCGGCCTCGGGATGGTCGTGGCCGGCCCGCTCACCGACGCGCTCGGCCCCCGCGACGTCTGGGCGCTTGCGGCCGTGACGATCGCAGCCTGTGTACCGTTCGCACTCGTGCTCGCCCGCGACACGAGCGCCGTGATCACCCCGGCGGCCGGGGGCGCCCCCGAGCCCGTGGTCGACACGGTAACTGCCTCGCCGGAACGCATGTGATGGCGCGCTCGCTCACTCTCGACGAGCTCGTCTCCGGCGTCGAGGCGGGCGACCGGCGAGCCGTGGCCCGCGCGCTCACGCTCGTCGAGAACGGCCTGCCTGAGGCGTACGCGCTCGTGCGCACGCTCTATCCGCGAACCGGCCGGGCGGCCTCGATCGGCGTGACCGGCCCTCCCGGCGTCGGGAAGTCGAGCCTCATGGCGGCGCTGATCGGGCACGTTCGGCCTGGGGGCACGACCGTCGGCGTCCTGTCGGTCGATCCCTCCAGCCCGTTCTCCCACGGGGCGGTGCTCGGCGACAGGATCCGCCTCGCCGATCACTTCCTCGATCCGGGCGTCTTCATCCGCTCGATGGCGAGTCGCGGCCACCTCGGCGGGCTGGCGGAGGCGACGTTGCAGGCGGCGCTCGTGCTCGATGCTGCCGGCAAGGACCTGCTGCTGCTCGAGACGGTCGGCGTCGGGCAGAGCGAGGTCGAGATCGCCCAGGTGAGCGACACCGTGCTCCTCGTCCTGATGCCGGGGTCAGGCGACTCCGTCCAGGCGCTGAAGGCAGGAATCATGGAGATCCCGGACGTGATCGCGATCAACAAGCGCGACCACCCCCTCGCAAAGACGATGCTCCAGGAGGTGCGGGCCGTGCTCGCCATGACTCCGGATCGCGACTGGAGCCCGCCCATCGTGCTCACGGAGGCGTTGCGCGGGGAGGGAATCGACGACCTCTGGAAGGCGCTCTGCTCCCACAGAGAGTTCCTCGCTGCGGAGGGCCGGCTCGAGACCCGCAGGGCCGCGAAGCTGACGGCCGAGGTGTTCGCGCTCGCGAGCGGCAGGGCGAGAGTGCATCTGCAGCGGCGCGTCGCGGCGAGCCCGGAGCTTCGCCGCCTGCTCGACGAGGTCGGCGAGCGCCGCCTCGACCCGCTGACCGCGGTCGGCGAGATCCTCGAGCGAGTCTTTCAGATGGACGCCGATGGCAGCCCGACCGACGCTCGCTGAGATCCAGGCCGCACGCCGGCTGATCTCCGATGTCGTGCGGGTCACACCGGCGCAACGGTCGGAGACGCTGACCGCGCTCGCCGGACGCCCTGTGTGGCTGAAGGCGGAGAACCTCCAGCGCACGGGCTCGTTCAAGGTTCGGGGAGCCGTGAACCGGATCGCCGCGCTCGCCGAGCCCGAGCGCAGGGCCGGTGTCGTCGCGGCGAGTGCCGGGAATCACGGCCAGGCCGTGGCCTGGGCCGCACGGGAGGCGGCGGTCGAGGCGACCGTCTTCATGCCGGAGGACGCGGCGCTCGCGAAGGTCGAGGCGACGAGAGGCTATGGCGCGACGGTGCTGCTCGGCGGTGACAGCGTCGACGAATGCGTGATCCGGGCACGTGCCCACTGCGAGGAGACGGGGTCGGTACTCGTGCACCCGTTCGATGATGTGGCCGTCGTCGCCGGGCAGGGAACCCTCGGCCTCGAGCTGCACGACCAGCTCCCCGAGCTCGAGACGGTCGTCGTTCCGGTCGGAGGCGGAGGCCTCGCGTCGGGCGTCGCGATCGCGCTCGCCGAGCTTCGCCCGGGGACCCGGATCGTGGGCGTGCAGGCGGAGCGGTGTGCGCCGTACGCGGGCCGCGACTACGTCGGCTACACGATCGCCGACGGGATTGCGATCAAGCGGCCCGGCGAGATCACGAGGCCGATCCTCGACGAGCTTGCCGACCGCTTCGTCACCGTGAGCGACGAGGAGATCGCCCGGTCGATCGTGCTCCTGCTCGAGCGCGCGAAGCTCGTGGTCGAAGGGGCGGGGGCCGCGTCCGTCGCCGCGCTGCTCGGCGGGCAGGTTCCGGGTGACGGCCCCGTCGTGGTCGTCCTCTCAGGCGGGAACATCGATGCGACGCTGCTGATCCAGGTCGCTCGCTACGGCCTGACGCAGGCGGGGCGCTACCTCGTCCTACGAACCCGGGTTCCCGACCGTCCGGGCCAGCTCGCGGCGCTGCTTGCGCGGCTCGCCCGTGAGGAGGGCGTGAACGTCGTCGAGGTGCGACACCACCGGGAGGGTGTCGACCTGGCCGTGTGGGAGACGGGCATCGAGCTGACCCTGCTCACCCGCGACCAGGAGCATTGCGAGGCCGTGATCGGCCTGATGGCGAGCTGGGGCTACCCGGTCGAGCGTCTGCGCTGACGCCGAGCGGATCGAGCGGGTGGCGGCCACGGGCTGCGGTGCCTGGTACCGGGGTGTGGTTCGTGCGCCTCCTGCCCGCGATTCGTGCGAGAGGGCACCGTTGCGCGCGGGAGAGGCCGCCCCCGTCTCCTTGCCCGTCGCCACGGCGGAAGGTGAGTGGGCCGGCGAGACGGTCGTCCGCAACGACCCGCCCGGCGAGGTGCGAGTACGGTTCGTCCCGTGCCACGGCCGGCGATCGTCGCCCACGCAGACTGGAGCCTCGAGCCGCGCAAGCGGTGGCTCGCGACCGCTCGCCTCGACGGTGACCGGTACACGGTCGGTACCCCGGAGCCGGTGGGCGACTCGGGCACGCTCCTCACGCGACTCCGGGGCGACGCGACTCCGGTGCTCGTGGGGTTCGATTTCCCGATCGGTGTCCCGATCGCCTACGCGGAGCGTGCCGGGATCCGGGACTTCGTCGCGTTCCTGCGCGACCGATTCGGTCTTCGCGACTGGTCGGAGTTCGCCAACGTCGCCGAGCGTCGTGAGCAGATCTCCGTACGCCGGCCGTTCTACCCGCTCCGGCCCGGCGGTACGAGGCAGCAGCACCTCTGCAACGGGCTCGGAGTAGCGGCGCTCGGCGATCTGCGCCGGGCCTGTGAGCGTCAGACGTCGACGCGACGCCCTGCCTGCCCGCTCTTCTGGACGCTGGGCGGCAACCAGGTCGGGAAGGCGGCGCTCTCCGGCTGGCGCGACGTGCTCGTCCCGGCCCTGCGCGGGCGCTCCGGCGGTGTCGCGATCTGGCCGTTCCACGGGTCCCTCACCGAGTTCGTCGAGGGAAACGACGTCGTCATCGCGGAGACGTACCCGACCGAGTACTACGGGCTCGTCGGGTTCACGGGCGGCAAGCGGCTGCAGGAGCGGCGGCGCGCCGCCGCGGCCGGCGTGCTGGCGTGGTTTCGCACGGCCGGCATCGAGGCCGGCCGCGGGCTCGTCGCAGAGCTCGAGGACGGGTTCGGCAGCGAGCCGGACGGGGAGGACAGGTTCGACGCCGTCGCCGGGCTCGTGGGGATGCTCGCAGTCGTGCTCGGCCGTCGTGAGCCCGGTGAGGACGGCTCGCCGGAAGCGAGGGTCGAGGGTTGGATCCTCGGGCAGGCCCGCGCGGCTGCTCCGGCTCCCGGCATTCCGGCTTCTCGCCCTGGGAGCCCGCTCACGGGCGTCGAGCCCGGCGAGCTCGAGCGGGCTTCGACGAACTACGTCGTCGGAAGCGCACTGCTCTTCGAGAACGATCGCGTCCGGGTCTGGGACATCACCCTCGGCCCCGGGGAGCGCACCCCGTTCCACTGCCACCGGACGACGTACTTCTACCGCTGCGAGTCCGGCGGGCGCTGGCGGGTGCGGACGCTCGACGGCGAGGTCCTGACCGGCGAGGACGCACCGGGCGAGGTCACGTTCCACGAGCTCGGGCCGGGCGAGCTGCTCGTGCACGAGCTGACGAACGTGGGCGAAGCGCCGCTGTGCTACACGACCGTCGAGCTCGTCTCGTAGCGTGCGGCGGCGGGCCGGATGAGCGGCCCCTACGGGAGGCGGCGTCTGGTAGCGGGCCGGATGAGGTCCGGCCCCTACGGGGGTGCAGACTCGCCGGGGCTGCCGTAGGTGTGCCAGCGCTCGACCTCGACGGTCACGGTCACGCTCTTCCAGTCCCGGGGCTCGTACGCGTGCCCCCAGTACCGCTCCGCGAGGCGATCGACGTCGGCGAGGTCGGGATCGTCGCGAATCTCGATTGTCCGCCCGAGAAGCGAGAGGTGCCTGTACCAGTCGTCGTCGAGCACCGTGAGCCCGACGCGGGGATCGCGGCGTAGGTTCCCGACGCGCCGGCCGTTTCTGTCCATCACCAGCACGAGATGCGCTCCCGTCCACTCGTACCAGGTCGGCGTTGTGACGGGGCTTCCATCGGCGGTCAGCGTCGAGACGACGGCCGGGCGCGGCGCAGCCAGGAATCGCTCGAGCTCGGGCGGAAGCGGCCCGCGAGGCACGCCGACAGCCTACGGGACAGCTCGCAGGGAGGGCGTCAGGCCTCGCCGGTGAGCTGCTCGGCGAGCGCGGCGATCAGCCGGACGCCGTACCCGGTCGCCCCGGGCTTCGTGTAGTAGTCGCCGCGGCCCCGCGAGAGATGTGCGGTCCCGGCGATGTCGAGGTGCGCCCACGGGCCGTCGCCGGCGAACTCCTGGAGGAACATCCCGGCGTAGAGGGGCACCGCCTGGCGCCACGTGGACGAGTTCTTGACGTCCGCGATGGTCGAACGGTAGATCCGCCGGTACGTCGCATGGAGTGGAAGCGGCCAGGCGTGGTCCCCGCTGCGCTCGGCGGCGGTTCGAACGGACTCCCGCCACTGATCGTCGTTCGCCATCAGGCCGGCGTAGAAGTCCCCGAGCGCAACGGTGACGCCCCCGGTCAGTGTCGCCAGGTCGAGCAGATGGGTGCCGCCGCGCCGGCGCGCCTCGACGAGGGCGTCCGCGAGCACGAGGCGGCCCTCGGCGTCCGTGTTCGTCACCTCGATCGTCGTGCCGTTCAGCGCCGTGACGATGTCCCCCGGCCTGAACGAGCCGCCGCCGGGCATGTTCTCGCAGGCGGGAACGACGGCATGGACGCGGAGCGGAAGCCCGAGCTCGGCAATCGCCGCGAGCCCGCAGATCGCAGCGGCGCCGCCGGCCATGTCCCCTTTCATCTCGTCCATCCGGGCTGCGGGCTTCAGCGAGAGGCCGCCCGAGTCGAACGTGATCGCCTTGCCGACGAGACACAGCACCGTGTCGGAGGATGTGCCGGGAGGCTCGTACTCGAGCCGGATCAGCCGCGCGTCGGCCGAGCTTCCCTGCGCGACGGCGGCAAGGGCGCCCATGCCCGCCGCCCGGATCTCCTCGCCGTCCATCGCCTCGAAGCGAACGCCGTCGAGGACCGCGGCAATCCCGGCAGCCTGCTCGGCAAGAGCGGCCGGCGACAGCTCGTTCGCGGGTGCGTCCACGAGCTCGCGGGCGCGGTTCGTCCAGCCGGAGACGACGGCCTGGCGCCGCGCGGGGGTCTCGATCGCCTCCGGTCCGGCGAGCAGGAGGGCGGTGACGGCAGCACGCTCTCGCTCGCCGGTCTTCCGGCAACCGGGGTCGAAGGAGGCGAGCACGGTCCCGTCGACGAGCGCCCGCGCCTGCTCGGCCGCTGTCGAGGGAAGAGGCTCGCCGAGCGCCCAGGCAATCCTGCCGGCCCCGAACGTGCCCGTCCGCTCGGCGACCCGGGCCGCTGCGGTGCGGACCGAGTCTGCATCGAGCGAGCCTTCCTTGCCGATCCCGACGAGCGCGATCCGATGAGCCCCGAGCTCGCCGTGTGTGTGGACCACCGTGACGCTTCCGGTCGTGCCGCGGATCTCGTGGTCGTCCACGAGCCGGGCGAGGCGACCACCGAGCAGCCCGTCGAGACGGGCCGCCGTGCCGGTCAGCCGTACGGGCTCGGGCACGGCGACGGCGAGGACGTCTGCCTCGACGGCCTCGGCCTCGGCGGTGGTGACGGCGATCTCCATCGGCTCGCGAGCCATCGTAACCGCCACCCTTGCGGTGCCGGGTCACGACCCGCGCTCAAGCCGGGGGCGCTACCGGCCGATACCGGGGACAGACGGTGATGCGCCCGGCAGCGCCCCGTCCTCCACCCGTCGCCCTGGCGGCGGGGACTTCCTCTCCCAGCCCGAAGCCCTCCCGATCAGGGAGGGCTGCGCGCGTATCGTCACGGTAGGCCAGAGGGGTCCGAGCCGCCGGCGTTATGCTCAGCCTCGTGGTCGGGCGCTCCCCTGCTGCCGGTGTGGACAGGCGCGGGATGGCGCTTCTCTCGGCCGGGCACATGGCGACCGACTTCGGGCAGGGGGCGGTACCGGCCCTGCTCGTCTTCCTCGTGCCGAGACTCGGGCTCTCGAACATGCTCGCCGGCGTCGTCGTCATGGTCGCCACCGCCGCCTCCTCGCTCGTCCAGCCCGCTTTCGGCCTCGTCTCGGATCGGCGCGGCGCGCTCTGGCTCCTTCCCGTGGGCGTGCTGCTCGGGGGCACGGGAGTCGCTCTGGCCTCGGTGGCGCCGAGCTACCCGGCGCTGCTCGTCTGCGTGCTCGTCTCGGGTCTCGGGGTCGCCGCCTACCATCCGGAGGGATCGAAGCTCGCGAGCTTCGTGAGCGGCGATCGTCGCGCGAGCGGGATGGCGTTCTTCTCGGTCGGCGGCAACGTGGGCTTCGCGCTGGGGCCGCTCGTCGGCGGCCTGCTGCTCGAGGCGCTCGGCCTGAACGGCGGGCTTCTGCTCGCCGTGCCCGGCGTGGCGGCCGCAGCGGTTCTGCTCGCCGAGCGACGCTATCTGGGGCAGTTCGACGTCACCGGAACACGTACGAGCCGCTTCTCCGACCTCCCCGATCGTCTCGGCGCCTTCTCCCTGCTCCAGGTCGTCGTCGCCCTGCGCAGCGCGGCACATTACGGCCTGTTCACGTTCGTGCCGCTCTACGAGGTCTCGCTCGGACGCAGCCCGTCCTGGGCGACGATGCTCGCCTTCGTGTTCCTCGGCGCCGGTGCGATCGGGACGCTCGTCGGCGGGCCTCTGGCCGACCGACTCGGTCGCAAGCCGGTGATCATTGCGAGCCTCGCGCTCTCGGTGCCGCTCGTGCTTGTCTACGCGCTCGTCGGCGGCGCGATCGGCATCGTCGCGATCGCGGCCGCCGGGGCCTGTGTCGTCGGGACGTTCGGCGTTACGACGGTGTTGAGCCAGGAGTACCTGCCGAGCCGCATCGCCCTCGCCTCGGGGCTCTCGATCGGGCTCGCGATCGGGCTGGGCGGGATCTTCGCGATCGCGCTCGGCGGTCTCGCCGACTCCATCGACCTTCAGGCTGCCATCCTCGCCGCGGCCGCAGGGCCCGCGCTCGGTGCGGTGCTCGCGCTGGCCCTGCCGAGCGAACGGCGGAGCCGGATGCTAGAAAGGGCACCAGCGACGACCTGACAGGTTCGCCGGTTGCGAGCGACTGCGGAGGAGAGCAGATGTCCGATACCGCACGTGAGTTCTTCGGGACGCTCGACACGCGTCTCGACACCTCGCGGCTCGAGGGCCAGACGCTCTCGTACCGGTTCGACATCGCCGGCGCCGGAAGCTGGGTCGTGTCGGTCGCCGACGGCGTCCTGAGCGTCGCGGAGGGCGACCACGCGGCGGAGACCGTGCTGCGCATGAGAGAGGAGACGTTCCTCAGGCTCCTCCGGGGGGAGCAGAGCCCGGCGGCGGCCTTCATGATGGGCCGGATCAAGATCGAGGGCGACATGGGCCAGGCCCTCAAGCTCAAGGAGCTGTTCTTCTAGCGCCCCTACGTCCGGGTCACGGTGCGAGGCGCACGCGCGTCCAGCCGTCCGCGGCCCTCGTGTAGTGGAGCCGGTCGTGGAGCCGGCTGTCGCGATGCTCCCACAGCTCGAGCTCGCGAGGCACGAGGCGGTAACCGCCCCAGTGCGGCGGGAGCGGCGGCTCCCCGCTCTCGAACCGGGACGCTGCGTCGTGCCAGAGCTGCTCGAGCACGGCGCGCGACGCGATCGGCCTGCTCTGGGGCGAGGCCCAGGCCCCGAGACGGCTTCCGAGCGGCCGCGTCCGGTAGTAGGCCTCGGCCTCGGCCCGGGCGACCCGTTCGAGCGAGCCGGTCGCGCGCGCCTGGCGCCCGAGCGCCGTCCAGTGGAAGGCGAGGGCTCCCTCGGCATTGGCGGCGATCTCGGCGGCCTTCCTGCTCTCGGTGTTCGTGTAGAAGACAAAGCCGCGCTCGTCGATGTGCTTGCAGAGCACGAAGCGGACGGACGGCCGGGCGTCGGTGCCGCAGGTCGCGAGCGCGATCGCCTCGGCGTTCGGGATCCCGGCCGCGAACGCTTCGTCCAGCCAGGCTCGGACCCGGGCGATCGGGTCGGACTGGGCCGTCTCTTCGGAGAGCATCGTGCTTCGAGCGTCCATGGCCGCCTACGATAGCGCCGTGGTCTCTGCGGACGACTATGCGCGGCTCCGGTTCGACGAGCTCGGTGAGCTCGTCGCGGCGCGCACGCCGGCACCCAGCGGAGGCTCGGTCGCGGCTCTCGTCCTGGCGCTCGCGGCGGGCCTCGTCACGATGGCCGCACGTTTCTCCGACCGCCACTGGGAAGAGGCGCCGGCAGCGGCCGAGCGCTCCGAGGCGCTCCGCCTGCAAGCGGCCCCGCTCGCCGGCGAGGACGTGGCCGCCTACGCCGAGGTGCTCGAGGCAGGCCGGGCGACGGCGGTGGACGAGGAGACGAGGCGCCGCCGGGTCGAGGAGGCGAAGGAGCGCGCGGCCGACGTTCCGGTTCGGATCGGGCAGCTGGCGGCGGAGATCGCAGAGCTCGGGGCGGCGGTGGTACGGCACGGAAATCCGAACCTGGAAGGTGATGCGGCCGCGGGAGCGCTCCTCGCTGCGAGCGCGGCGCAGATCGCCTCGCGGCTCGTCGAGCTCAACCTCGCAGACGCAGATCCCGCCGACGCTCGTCTCGAGCAGGCTCGGGCGTTCGCGGCAGCGGGCGAGGCGGCTGCCCGCTCGGCGGTGGAAGGGCGGTAGCCGGGTTCCCCTGCCTCAGGGCGCGGCGCCGGCCCGCCAGGCAGGCTCGCGGCGCTCGAGGAAGGCCCGTAGGCCCTCCTGGCCCTCTTCACTCGTGCGACGCTCGGCGATCCGCCGTGCCGTTTCCGCCCCGTCGGGTCGGTCGAGCACGAGCCACTTCGCCGCTCTGACCGCCTCGGGCCCACCGGCGAGGATCGCGCCGACCGTCCGCGTGACCGCTGCGTCGAGATCCTCCGCGAGCTCGTGTACGAGCCCGATGCGGTGCGCCTCGACCGCGTCGAAGCGCTCGCCGGTGAGGAAGTAGCGCCGCGCCGGTCCGGGCCCGATCCTGGCGAGCACGTACGGCGAGATCATGGCCGGCACGATCCCGAGCCGAACTTCCGTGAACCCGAAGACGGTGTCCGGTGCAGCGATCGCGATGTCCGAGCAGGCGATGAGGCCGGCGGCGCCCCCGAGCGCGTGCCCATGCACCCGCGCGATCACTGGAGCCGGACACCCGTCGACGGCCTCGAGCACCGCACGGAAGCGCAGCGCGTCGGCCACGTTCTCTTCTGACGTCAGCTCGATCGACTCGCGCATCCAGTTCAGGTTCGCACCTGCACTGAAGCTCGGGCCGTCACCCGCGAGCACCACGCAGCGAGCATCGCCGACGTCGGTGAACGTCCGGGCGAGCTCGTCGATCAGCGTTGCGTCGAAGGCGTTCCGTGTCTCCGGGCGTGAGAGCGTGACGTAGAGGACGGGCCCGTCCCGACGGGCGTGGAGTGCCTCCACGGCTCTAGAAGAAGCCCTTCGGGTGGTAGGGCGTCTCCTGGGGAGCACCGACCGCGATCCAGGTCAGCCCCTCGGAGCCGGAATGGAGGTTCCGCGTCTCCTCGGCGGTGACGTGGACGTAGCGGCCGGGCTTCAGCTCGACCTCGTCGCCGCCCACCGTCATCCGGCCGCTCCCGGCGAGGATGACGTAGACCTCGTCCTGGTTCGACTCGCTCTCGTCGTGCTCGTAGCCCGACTGGTTCGGCGCCAGCTCGAACTGGTTGATTCCGAACGTCCGGACACCGAGCTCGGCACGCACCCGGCGCATCGTGCCGTGCTGGAGCTCGAGGTCGTTCGCGTCGACGTAGCTGTGTGCCATTGCAGCCCCCCTTGTCGGTTGGGCGCTCCCCGGCGCCTCCGTCTCGACTCTAACCTCTCGTCCGCCGGAGCGCGCTAACCGCCGGCTAACAAAGGCGAACGGCCGCCTCACACATCCCGCACGGAGCTCTCACGCACGGCTGGTTTGGTGTTCTCGACAGCAGCAAGCGACGTGAACGGGGGTCTGGGTGATGGTCTCGAAGAAGGCACTTGCGATCGGCGCGATCGGCGCCACCGCGCTCACGATCGTGGCGACCGCCGCGGCGGCGACGATCGTCGGCACGAGCGGGCCCGACGTGCTCGGCGGCACAGCCGCCGCCGACCAGATCTACGGCAAGGGCGGCGAGGACTCGATCCAGGGTCGGGGCGGCCACGACCTGATCCGGGCGGGCGATGACGCAGACCGCGTGTGGGGAGACGACGGAGCCGACCGGATCGCGGGCGGTGCAGGGGACGACCGGCTGCACGGGAACCCGGGCAACGACACGATCGCGGGCGACGGCGGCAACGACCGCATCGGCGCCGGCCAGGGGCGCGATGCGATCTACGGCAACGACGGCGACGACGTGCTGTTTGCCCGCGCCGCCGATCACCTCGTCGACTACGTGAACTGCGGGCCCGGCTACGACACGGCGGCGATCCGGGCCGAGGACAGGGCAGTCGGCTGCGAGGTCGTGAATGTCGTGACGAGCGGCGACGACGAGTCGGTCTAGGCGGCTGACGGCCTGGCGGCTGAGCGGCCGGCTCGGCCGGCCGCGACCCGCGATCGCGGGGGCAGGGAGGCCCCCGTACGGTCTTCCGGCCGCGACTCGCGGGTCGCGGGGCCGGTGGACCCGCGACCGTAGACCGTCAGGTGGCGCGTTCGAAGAGGAGGATGTCGACGTCGCTCACGTCGCCGTCCCAGTGGCGCGTCAGCGTCTGCTCGAAGCCGAGCCGGCCGAGGCGCCGTGGAACGGCTCCGGGATCGTCCGGATCCAGCGAGACGACGACCCAGACGCGTTTCGGCAGAGGGACGAGGTCCTCCTCTTCCTCCTTCGCGACGACGTCCTCCCTGTGCCAGTAGTAGGCGAACGAGTTCGTCCGGCTGAAGTCCTTGTCGAGGAGCACGATGTCCCCCTCTTTCGCTTCCCCCGCGAGGAAGGCCATCGAGTCGCGCCAGGGAGCGGTCGTGTACGTCCTGTGGTAGGCGACGGCACCCTCGAGCATGACCGCGACGACCGCGGCGAGCGCGATCGCACCTGCGAGGCCCCTTCCCAGCCGCCCGATCGCGGTTGCGAGCAGGAGGTAGAAGGCAACCGACGCGGGGATCGTGTACTTCGGGAAGTAGATCGGGAGGAATGCGACGGAGATCAGGAACGGGACGACGATGGGCGTGGCGAGCCAGGTCGCAAGCATGGGCGCGGACCGGCCGCCGAAGGCTTCCGCGACTACGCTGGGGCCGACGCCGGGACGGGCCGCGCGCCACGCGACGACGATCGCCCCTGCGCAGACGAGCCCGATGACCACGAGCGCCGCTTCGGATCCCGCGTACTGGACGAGCGTTGTCCCCAGCCAGTCCGGCGACGGCGTGTCGAGCCACGTGATGTTCGTGTTCACCGTCCCGCGTACCTCGTCTCGGGTCTGCTTGCCGATGACGACGAGCCAGGGCAGGTAGAGGACACCGATCGCAGCCGCGATGCCGGTCCAGCTTCGGAGCTCGCCGGCACGGGCCGACCGGGGTAGCTCCCTCGTGCGGAGGAGCAGCACGATCAGCTGTGCGAGCAGGACGAACAGACCGTAGACGTGCGTGTAGAGCAGCAGCACCGTGGCCAGGACGTAGAGAACGGCGTTGCGCCGGCTCCGCAGCTCGAGCAGGTGCAGGAATGCGAGGAACGACAGGCCGGCGAGCAGGGCGGCGAGGATGTACATGCGCGCCTCCTGCGAGTACAGCAGGTAGAACGGTGAGATTGCAGCGACCAGCGATGCGACGAGGCCGACACGCCGGCCCGCGATTCGCCTGCCGAGGAGATAGACGACGGCCACGACGAGGACGCCGATGACGGCCGAGAGGCTGCGGACGGCATACTCGGAATCGCCGAAGATCGCGATCCAGGCCGACAGGAGCAGGTAGTAGAGCGGGGGATGGCTGTCGACCGCCGCCGACTTGTGGACGATCTCCACCGGGTCGCGCTGGGCCATGATCACCGAGTAGGCCTCGTCCGACCAGAGGCTGTTCTCGCCGAGGTTCGCGAACCGAAGAGCTGTAGCGAGGGCGAGAATCGCCGGAAGGGCGAAGGGGGCGAGCCGTGTCGAGACGGCCGCGGTGGCAAGCGGCGCCGTTCCCGTGAGGTTGCCGGCCTGCCGGCTCACTGCAGGGTCGAGACGATGCTCACGATCTGATCGTAGGGCGTTCCGTCGTTGTGTCCAGGCGCCGCCCGCGGTGCGGGGGTCGCGTCCGGCTTCGCCGTCCGCTGCGCGCCACGCTTCGCGTCCTGGCGCCCTGCGGACGCGTCCGCTGCGCGGCGCCTCGGGCGCCTTGCGGGTCAGCCCAAAGACCGTGCGGGGCCTTGCGGCCCCGCGGTCGCGGGTCGCGGCCGGCCGAGCCGTCCGCTCAGCCGCAAGCGACCATCCGGTCGAGCGCCACGCGTGCCTTCGCGGCGATGTCCTCGGGCACCCGCACCTCGTGCTTCAGCTCGGCGAGCGAGTCGCGCAGCTTCTCGAGGGTGATCAGCTTCATGTACCTGCAGATCGCCTGCTCCGAGACGGCCTCGAAGCTCTTCTCGGGCGCCTCCTTGTGCAGGCGGTGGAGGATCCCCGTCTCGGTCGCGACGAGGAAGCGCTGCTTCGGCGAAGCCTGTGCGAAGCGGATCATCCCCTCGGTCGAGAGGATGTGTGTCCGGTCGTTGCCGAACGCCATGCACTGGCTGGCGCAGCCGCACTCGGGATGGACGAGGAGCTCCGCGTCGGGTGACTCCTCCTGCCAGCGCACGATGTCCTGTGGGCGGATGCCCGCGTGGACGTGGCACTCACCCATCCAGATCGTCAGCTTGCGGTGAGTGACGCGCTCCACCCAGAGACCGAGATACATGTCGGGAAGGAACAGGATCTCGCGATCCTCGGGGATCGACTCGACGATCTGCCGGGCGTTCCCGGACGTACAGCAGTAGTCGGTCTCGGCCTTCACGTCGGCGGTCGTGTTCACGTACGAGACGACCACCGCGCCCGGATGCTCGGCCTTCCAGGCGCGAAGCTGGGCGCCCGTGATCGAGGCCGCGAGCGAGCAGCCGGCGTCGAGATCCGGGATCAACACGGTCTTCTCCGGCGAGAGGATCGCGGCAGTCTCGGCCATGAAGTGGACGCCGCAGAACGCGATCACCGGAGCGTCGGTCCTCGCGCCTTCGCGGGCGAGGCCGAGCGAGTCGCCCACGTAGTCGGCAACGTCCTGAACCTCGGGAACCTGGTAGTTGTGGGCGAGGATCACCGCCTCGCGTACCTTCGCGAGCTCGCGGACCTCCCCCTGGAGATCGGCGACGGAGCCGGCCCGGCCGGATCCCGGAGCTGCCCCGACGGGGGCGGCGAGCGTGGTCATGAGCGCACCTCCATGGAGACGTCGAGTGAGCGTGCCGAGTGCGTGAGCGCACCGACCGAGACGAAGTCGACCCCGGTCGCGGCGACCGCCCGGACGGTGTCGAGGGTAATCCCGCCGGACGCCTCCAGGGGTACCTGCGCGTTCCGCGCGTCCCGGTGGCGGACGGCCTCGCGCATCACGGCGGGAGGCATGTTGTCGAGCAGGATGCGGTCGGCGCCCGCTTCGAGCGCCTCGTCGAGCTGGTCGAGCGTCTCGACCTCGACCTCGATCGGCCTCCGGGGAGCGGCTGCCCGGAGCCGGTCGACGGCCGAGGTGATCCCACCGGCGAGGCGCAGGTGGTTGTCCTTGACGAGGATCGCGTCGAACAGGCCGAGCCGGTGGTTCGTCCCCCCGCCGCAGCGGACGGCGTCCTTCTCGAGCTCGCGGATGCCCGGCGTGGTCTTGCGCGTGTCGAGGACGACCGCGCCGGTGCCCTCGACGGCATCGACGTAGCGCCGCGTCAGCGTCGCGATTCCCGAGAGGCGACCGAGCAGGTTCAGCGCCGTCCGCTCGGCGCCGAGCACGGCACGTGAGGGCCCGCTGACCCGTGCGAGCACGGCCGGCGGGCTCGTCACCTGCGTCCCGTCGTCGAGTAGGACCTCGACCTCGACCTCGTGATCGAGCGCGCGGAACACGGCCTCGGCCGCGCGGAGGCCGCAGACCACGCCGGGCTGCTTGACGACCAGATCGGCCGTGCAACGCTCGTCCGGTGAGAACAGGCCCTCGCTCGTCAGGTCGCCGGGCCCGATGTCCTCGGCCAGCGCCCGGGCCACGATCTCGTCGAGCCTCGAGGAGGTCTGCGGGCTCATTGCCAGGCCTCGAGCGTCGGCTCCTGCCCCGCCCGGTGGACGATGTGGCGGGCGAAGCGATCGTGCTCGTCCGGGAAGTCGGAGCGGAAGTGCCCGCCGCGGCTCTCCTCCCGTGCGAGGGCGCCGGAGCCGATCAGCCGGGCGAGGGGGTGGGGGAGCGCGGCGACCGCTGCGAGCCCCTCGGCGTCACGCACGAGGCCGGCACGCTCCCAGAGCTCACGCCGCAGCTCCGGCGTGACGGCTGGCAGCGGGGGCGGAGAGGGGGGTGCGGCGAGCTGCGGCAGCCCGGGCTCTCCGAGGGCGGCGAGCGCGGCGCGGCGACCGAAGACGAGACACTCGAGGAGCGAGTTCGAGGCGAGCCGGTTGGCTCCGTGCACGCCGGTGCAGGCGCACTCTCCGGCGGCGTAGAGCCCGGCGACCTCCGTACGCCCGTCGAGGTCGGTGACGATGCCGCCCATCGTGTAGTGGGCGGCCGGCGCGACGGGAATCGGCTCGGTTGCCGGGTCGTACCCCTCGGCGGCGATTCGCTCCATCAGCCTCACGTAGCGAGACCGGTCGACCGCACGGAGGTCGAGGAGCGCGGTGCCCTGCCGGTCGATCGCGCGGGCGACGACGTCGCGCGGAGCCAGCTCGTCGACGAAGCGGGCGCCGCCTGCGTCGAGGAGCGTCGCTCCCTCGCCGCGCAGCGCCTCGCTCAGGAGGAGCCCGTGGTCTGCGAGTACGGTCGGGTGGAACTGGGTGAACTCGACGTCGGCGACGGCCGCTCCGGCGCGGTGCGCGAGGAGGACGCCGTCACCGGTCGCGCCGTCCGGGTTCGTCGTGCGAGCCCAGAGCGCCGCCATGCCGCCCGTCGCGAGCAGCGTCGCCCGCCCGGCCACGGGCCCGCGCTCGGTGAGAGCTCCGGCGCAGCGGTTGCCGGACGTCCAGAGCGCCCGGACGCCGGCGTCGGGGATCAGCTCGATCCGCGGGTGTGACCGCGCCCGTTCCGCAAGCGTGCGCGCGACGACCTCCCCGGTCGCGGCTCCGCCGGCATGGACGATCCGGCGCCGCGAGTGGCCGCCCTCGAGCCCGAGGCCCTCGTCGAACGACACGCCGAGGTCGACGAGGTCGACCACCCGGGCCGGCGCCTCGGTCGTGAGCACGGAGACGGCGCTCTCCCGGCATAGCCCGCGCCCGGCGCGCAACGTGTCCTGCGCATGCAGCGTCGGCGAGTCGTCGTCGGCGAGTGCCGCCGCGATCCCACCCTGTGCGAGCCAGCTCGAGGCCGCCGACAGCTCCGGCGTCTTCGTGAGGACTGCAACCGAGGCCTCGGGGGCTGCGCAGAGCGCCGCGAACAGCCCGGCGATGCCGCCGCCCACGACGACGAGGTCGTAGGTGGGCTGCTGGGATTGCGTCTGCGGCATCGCGGTGCTAGTTTACGATCATGAATCGAAAACCTGGCGTAAAGCCTAGCACAGTTCCAGACCCGTGATCGAAAACATCGAACGTCCCGTTCCCACCCACATGGCGCTCGCCGTCGTGCTCCAGGTTCGTGCCGGCGGGCTCCAGGCTCTGCTCTGGCAGCGGGCGCGCGAGCCCTTCGCAGGGCGGTGGTCGTTGCCGGGCGGCTACCTCGGGGAGCGGGAGACCCTCGAGGGCTCGACCCGCCGCCACCTCGCGGTCAAGGTCGACGTTCGCGAGCTGTCGCATCTCGAGCAGCTCGAGACGCTCAGCGACCCGGATCGGTCACCGGGCGAGTGGCAGCTCGCGACGGCCTACCTCGGGCTCGTGCCCCGGGACGCCGACCCGGCGCTGCCGACCGACACGGCGTGGCACCGCGTGGACGCGCTCCCGCCGCTCGCCTTCGACCACGAGGCCATCGTTCTCGCCGGTCGCGACCGCCTGCGCGCGAAGCTCTCCTACACGAACATCGGCTTCGCGCTCGCTCCCGCCGAGTTCACGATCTCGGAGCTTCGCGACCTGTACGTTGCCGCGCTCGGGCACGAGGTGTCGGCGACGAACCTCCAGCGCGTCCTCGTGCGACGGGAGATGCTCGAGGCGACCGGGCGGCGGCGCGGCTCCGGCCCGGTCGGCGGCCGCCCGGCCGAGCTGTTCAGGTTCAGGACCTCCCGGCTCGAGGTGACCGACCAGTTCGCAGTCCTCCGCCCACCCGGCAGGCCCTGACGCGCCGGGTAGCCGTCTCCCGTCGCGGGGACGAGGCGTCGCGCTACGCGACGGGAGCGGCGTCGATCGCGGCGCGGAGCGAGCGGACGAGCTCCCGGAGACCGTCGGGACCGGCCTCGTGGGCGACCTCGACGGCACGGCTGCCGACGACGATGCCGTCGGCGAGTGCCGCCGCGTTCGCCGCCTGCTCGGGGCTCGAGATCCCGAAGCCGGCGTAGAGCGGCACGGAGGTGAGAGCCCGCGCTCGCCGGACGAGCTCCGGCAGCTGGGAGGAGAGCGACGAGCGGGCGCCGGTCGTCCCGGTGAGCGTCACGAGGTACAGCCACCCGTCGGTCGCCTCGCCGGCGAGCCGGATCCGCTCGTCCGTCGAGGTCGGCGCCACGAGCTGGATGCGCCTGAGCTGCGACAGCTCGTCGACCGGGAGGTCGGCGACGATCATGCCCGTCGCCCCTGCTGCCCGGGCATCGCTGTCGAAGCGCTCCCAGCCGTACGCCTCGAGCAGCGCCGCGTAGGTCATCGGCACGAGCGGGACCTCCACGAGCTCCCGCGTCCGGGCGAGGCAGCGAAGGCACGCGCCCGTCGTCATTCCGGCCGCGAGGGCGCGCTCGCCCGCCTGGCGGATCACCGGGCCGTCGGCGAGCGGGTCGGAGAACGGGAATCCGAGCTCGACGACATCGGCGCCTCCCTCGACGGCTGCGGCCGCGAGCTGCGGCGTCTCCTCACCTGACATCAGGTAGATGACGAGCGTCTTGCGGCCGCTCACGGCGTGCCCTTTCCGAGGGCCCGGAGCGCCTCGGCGAGGTCCTTGTCGCCACGGCCGGAGAGGTTCACGAGCAGGAGGTCGCCCTCGCAGTCGTCCACCCGCGCGAGCGCGTGCGCGGTCTCGAGCGCCGGGATGATGCCCTCGGTGCGCGCGAGGCGCTGGAAGGCCGCGAGAGCCTCCTCGTCGGTGCAGGGCACGTAGCGCGCGCGTCCGGTGTCGCGGAGGTGGGCGTGCTCGGGCCCCACCCCCGGGTAATCGAGCCCGGCGGAGATCGAGTGCGCGTCCGTGATCTGTCCCCACTCGTCTGCGAGGACTGCCGAGCGCGAGCCGTGGAGGATCGCCGTGCGACCGGTACCGAGGCTGGCCGCTCCCGCCGCCTCGACCCCGACGAGCCGTACCTCGGGGTCGGCGAGGAAGCCGGCGAAGATCCCGATCGCGTTCGAGCCGCCGCCGACGCAGGCGAGCACGGCGTCCGGGAGCCGGCCCTCCGCGGCGAGGATCTGTGTTCGCGCCTCGTCGCCGATGACCGCCTGGAGCGAGCGGACGAGATCGGGGTAGGGCGCCGGGCCCGCGCAGGAGCCGATCAGGTAGTAGGTCGACTCGACGTTCGTGATCCAGTCGCGGATCGCCTCGCTCATCGCTTCCTTGAGCGTTCTCGTCCCGAGCTCGACGGCCCGCACCTCGGCACCGAGGAGGTGCATTCGCTCGACGTTCGGCCGCTGGCGGCGAACGTCCTCGGCGCCCATGAAGACGACGCAGGAGAGCCCGAATCGGGCACAGACGGTTGCGGTCGCGACGCCGTGCTGGCCGGCGCCCGTCTCGGCCACGACCCGCTGCTTTCCGAGCCGCTTCGCGAGCAGCGCCTGGCCGAGCGCGTTGTTCAGCTTGTGCGCACCGGTGTGGAGGAGATCCTCTCGCTTCAGGTAGACGCGCCGCCCGGGTGCGTAGCGCTCCGCGAGCGTCAACGGCGTCGGTCGCCCCGCGTACGTGCGCAGCAGCTCGTCGAGCTCACTCCAGAAGGCGGGATCGGCCTTCGCCGCCCGCCAGCCGGCCTCGAGCTCGTCGAGGGCCGGAATCAGCGTCTCCGGCACGAACCGCCCGCCGTAGGGACCGTAGCGCTCCGGGACGTCGGTCGGGACTGCCGTCGCCATGCCTCACCTCACCTTCCCTGCCGTGCCGCGGCGACGAAGGCGCGGACACGATCGTGATCCTTGACCCCCGGCTCGAGCTCGAGGCTACGGGCCGCATCGACACACCACGGGGAGACGGCCTCGATCGCAGCCCCGACGTTCTCCGGCCCGAGCCCGCCGGCCAGCACGATCCGGCCTTCCGCTGCAGCCGCACGGCGCCAGTGGGCGTCGTCCTCGCCCTGCCAAGGGAGGTCGAGCACGCTCGCGACCGGCTCGCCGTCGCGCAGGAGCACTGCGTCACGGGCGCGGTGGCCGTTCTCCTGCGCGTAGGCCTGCACGAGATCGGCGCCCTGCCCGTCGAGCTCGCCGACGAGCACGGCCACCGACAGCATCGTGTCGGGAACCGGGAGGGCCGCGGGGACATGGCGCGGCGTGTGCGGGTACAGGATGAAGCCGGCGAGATCGGCTCCGGCCGCAGCCGCACAGGCGACGTCCTCGGCGCGGGTGAGGCCGCAGACCTTGACGAGGGGCCGCGAGAGCAGCTCGGCGAGCTTGCCAGCTGGATCGGGTGCCTTCATCAGCGAGGAGCCGACGAGAACGGCGTCGGCGCCCGCGAGCTCGGCGGCCGCCCCCTGGGCACGGCTCCAGATCCCGCTCTCGGCGACGATCACCCGGTTGGGTGCGCGCCGGCGAGCCGAGGCCACGAGGCCGAGCTGGCGGGCCCGATCGATCTCGAACGTGGCGAGATCGCGGGCGTTGATCCCGATCGGATCGGCTCCGAGCGCGAGCGCTCGGTCGAGCTCCCCGTCGTGAGCCTCCACGAACGCGTCGAGGCCGTAGCCGGCGGCGAGCGCGGTGAGCCGGCGTACGGCTGCGTCGTCGAGGTCACGGAGCAGCAGCAGAAGGGCCGCGGCCCCGGCCTCCGCGGCGGTGCGAACGTCGTCCTCGCTCGAGAAGAAGCCCTTCGCGAGCAGCGGCACGTCGGTGGCGGCCCGAGCGGCCCGCAGGTCGTCCCAGCTGCCGCCGAAGCGCTCGGCGTCGACGAGGATCGAGACGGCTGCAGCCCCGGCCGCCGCGTAGGCCGCGGCGATCCGGGCCGGATCGGCATCGAGCCGAAGGTCTCCCAGCGAGGGGGACCGGCGCTTGACCTCGGCGATCCCGGCGAGGCCCGGCCCCGCAAGCGCGTCGCGGAAGCGTCCCATCAGACGGCCTCCGCCGGCGAGCGGCTGAACGCGATGAGCTCCTCGAGCCGATTCCCGGCGGCGCCCGAGCCGATCGTCTCCCTCGCAACCTCGATCCCCTCGGCGAGATCCGTCGCATGACCGGCCGCTGCGATGGCGCCGGCGGCGTTCAGGATCACGGCGTCGTGCTTGGGCCCCTGCTCCCCGGCGAGGATCCGCCGGATCTGCGCCGCGTTGTCCCCAGGCGCGTCGCCGGCGAGCTCGGATGGGGAACAGCGCGAGATCCCGAGCTCGAGCGGATCGATCACGCGGCGGCGAACCTGCCCGCCGGCGACCTCGGCGACGAGGTTCGGGCCGGTCGGGGAGAGCTCGTCGATGCCGTCGGCGCCGTGGACGACGAAGGCGCGCGTGGCGCCGAGCTGGACGAGCACCTCGCCGAGCGTGTCGACGAGGCCGGCCGCGTAGACGCCGACGACCTGCGCGCGGGCACCGGCCGGATTCGTCAACGGGCCGAGGACGTTGAAGACGGTGCGCGTGGCCAGCTCCCGCCGCACGGGTGCAGCGTGGCGCATCGCCGGATGGTGACGCTGGGCGAACAGGAAGCCGAAGCCGAGCTGGTCGATCGACCGCTCGATCTGCCCGGGCGGGAGGTCGAGGTCGAAGCCGAGCGCCTCGAGCACGTCGGCCGAGCCGCAGGCGGAGGAGACGGCACGGTTTCCGTGCTTCGCGACGCCGGCGCCCGCCGCCGCGGCCACGAGAGCCGCCGCGGTCGAGATGTTGAACGTCCGGGCACCGTCGCCTCCCGTCCCGGCCGTGTCGACGAGGTCCGTCCGCGCCGGGTGGACGGCGAGCACGTGGGCGCGCATCCCTTCGGCGCAGCCCGCGATCTCGTCCGGCGTCTCGCCCTTGATCCGTAGCGCGACGAGCAGCGCACCGATCTGCGCGTCCGTCGCCTCGCCGCGCATGATCTCGTCCATCACGTCGCGCGCCTCGGCCCGGGCGAGGTCGCGCCCCTCGAGCAGCTGCGCGAGCGCGGCCTGGATCACCGGGCCCTCCCGGCCGCGGGAGTCGAGGCCCCGTGCGGCTCTCTTGGCGCCAGGAACCGCTGTCCGAGCCGGGGCCCGAGCGGCGTGAGAACCGACTCGGGATGGAACTGGATGCCGTCGATCGGATACCGGCGGTGCCGCACGGCCATGACCTCTCCGTCGTCGGCGGTACGTGCGCAGACCTCGAGGACGTCGGGGACGGACGAGGCCGCGAGCGAGTGGTAACGCCCGGCCTCGAGCGGACTCTCGAGACCGGCGAAGAGCCCGCGCCCGTCGTGCTCGATCAGGCTGGCCTTGCCGTGGACGAGGCGTTGTGCCTGCCCGACCTCGCCGCCGAACGCCTCCACGATCGCCTGGTGACCGAGGCAGACCCCGAGCGTCGGGATTCGCGGGCCGAGCGCCCGGATCAGCTCGATCGAGATCCCTGCGTCGGCCGGGCGCCCCGGCCCGGGGGAGATGACGAGGTGGGTCGGCTCGATCGCCTCCGCCTCGCGGAGGTCGAGCCGGTCGTTGCGGACGACGACGACCTCGGCGCCGAGCTCCTCGAGCAGGTGGGCGAGGTTGTACGTGAAGCTGTCGTAGTTGTCGATCAGCAGGATGCGCGCGCTCATCCGGCCGCCTCCGCCGTATCGATCGCGGCCGATAGGGCCGCGAGCTTGTTCAGACACTCCTGATTCTCTGCGGTCGGGTCGGAGTCGGCGACGATGCCGGCCCCCGCCTGGAGGTAGGCGACGCCGCCCCTGACCACGATGGTACGGATCGCGATGCAGGTGTCGAAGGTGGAGGTGCCGGGAAGCGCGTAGCCGACCGCGCCGGCGTAGGGGCCGCGACGGTAGCCCTCGAGCTCCGAGATGATCTGCATCGCCCGCACCTTGGGGGCGCCCGAGACGGTGCCGGCCGGGAACGTGGCGCGCAGGAGGTCGAACGGGCCGACGCCCGGCCTCACCTCGCCCGCTACCTCCGAGACGAGGTGAGTGACGTGGGAGTAGCGCTCGGCCTTCAGGAACTGCTCGACGTTCACGGTTCCCGCTTCGCAGACCCGCGAGAGATCGTTGCGGCCGAGGTCGACGAGCATCACGTGCTCGGCCCGGTCCTTCTCGGAGGCGAGCAGGCGCTCGGCGTCGCCCTCGCCCGGACGGGTCGTTCCCGCGATCGGGTTCAGGCTTGCCCGCGACCCCTCGAGCTTGACCATCGTCTCGGGCGAGGAGCCGACGAGGGTCAGCTCGCCGAGCTCGAGCAGGAAGAGGTACGGGGAGGGGTTGATCCGCCGCAGGGCCCGGTAGATGGCGACCGGCGTCGCCGAGGTCGGTCGCTCGGCCCGCTGGGAGAGCACGACCTGGAACGCGTCTCCGGCCCGGATGTGCTCCTTGACTCGCCGTACGCCGGCCTCGTACTCCTCCCGTGAGTTGAACCTCCGTGTCTGACCGGCGGGGTGGCCGCTGCCGCTGCGTGGCTCGGTGAGGGGGCCCGCGAGGCGTGCGGCGATCTCCTCACGATCGCCTGCGATCACCTCGGCGACTCCGGCCAGGTGGTCGAAGCGCACGAGCGTGTGGGCGACGATGAACAGGCTCTCGGGAGTCCCCGGGCCTGCGTCCGGAAGCGGGACGGTGTCCTCGAGACGCGCGACGTGGTCGTAGGCCACGTACCCGACGACGGGCGCACCGGCGCCCACCGCAGCCTCCGCCTCGTCGACGTCGACGAGACGGGCGCCCGTGCCCAGGAAGCTGTAGCGGCCGAGCCGACCCTGCTCGACGGACTCGAGCAGGAAGCTCGGCTCGCCGTTGCGCAGCCGCAGGTAGGCCCCGAGCGGGGTGATCAGGTCTGTGGAGATCGCGGTCGTCGTCGTCCTCACCATCGAGCCGTCCTCACGGTCGTAGCCCTCGAACGAAAAAGACCTCCGTCACGGAGGTCTACGAGCGAGTCGGGATTCCGTGCGTCGCTCAGCCGACGCTCCCGTCCCGCTCGCGGCGCCAGCCCCACCAGAGAAGGACGGAGGTCGTCTGCATCGTGAGCACAGGGTAGGCGACGCCCGGGGCGGTCGTCAACTCCGGGCTCACCGCGATCCGAAGTCGGCGACCACGATCGTGACCTGCCGGCCCCCGTAGGCGCCGGGAGCGGAGTCGGCATGGACGATCCCGATGCCGACGTCCCGGAACGAGCGGCTCATCAGGATCTTCCGGTGGGAGGAGCTGTCGAGCCACATCTCGAGTGCCTGCTCGGCCGAGACGGTGGGTGAGCGCCAGAGGAGAGTCTCGCCGACGACGGAGCCGTCGTAGAAGCGCCGGATCCGGGTCGCGGGTGAGGTCCCGTCGCGCGAGCTGTGGCTGAAGAAGCCGCCGGCCGCCATGGCCTGCGCGTGGGCCCGTGCGGCCCGGACGAGGCCCGTGGCGAGCCGGAGAGGCCGAAGGCCGCGTGCCCGCCGGGTGGCGTTGATCTCCGAGACGACGTCCGCGGCGACCGCGGCGGAGCCGGCCGCGCGGGATGTGGTTGCCGGCGCGGTCGCACCGACGGGGGCGGCCGTCGCGAGGGCGAGCACGAGGAGCGCCGTCACGACGGCGAGGTGGCTCGGGCGACGGCCGGTTCGGGGCATACCTCGAGCAAGAGCGGCGGGCATAGGAAGAACATGCGCTACGGATCGCTCGCTGTCGGCCCCCGGAACGGGGAGGACCCGATCCCCCGTTTGGGGGTCTTGCGGCGGTGCCCGGCCGCCGAGCGGCCCGACTAGGATCTTCTCCGTGGCCCACAGCGTCATCCTCGGAGCCGCCCGGACGCCGTTCGGGAAGTTCGCGGGAGGGCTGGCGCGATTTCCGGCAGTCGAGCTCGGCGGCAGGGCGATTCGTGCGGCCCTCGAACGGTCGCCCGTTCCGGACGACGACGTCGACTACGTGATCATGGGGCAGGTGCTCCAGGCGGGCGCCGGCCAGATCCCCTCCCGCCAGGCGCAGGTGCACGCGGGCCTGGCGAGGACGGTCTCGTCGGAGACGATCAACAAGGTCTGCGCGTCCGGCCTGCGCGCCGTGAGCTCGGCCGACCAGCTGATTCGCGCGGGAGACCACGAGGTCGTCGTCGCCGGCGGCATGGAGTCGATGTCGGGCGCGCCGTACCTGCTGCCAAAGGCGAGGTTCGGCTATCGGCTCGGCAACGGCGAGGTCGTCGACGCGGCGGTGCACGACGGCCTCACGTCGACGTTCGACGGCTGCCACATGATCCAACAGGCCTCGAGGGTCGCGAGGGAGCTCGGGATCACCCGCGAGGAGCAGGACGAGTGGGCGCTCAGATCGCACAAGCGGGCGATCGCCGCGATGGACGCGGGGATCCTCGCCGAGGAGATCGAGCCCGTCGAGGGCCTCGACCACGACGAGGCCCCCAGGCGCGACACGTCGCTCGAGAAGCTCTCGCGGCTGCCTCCCGTCATGGATCCCGAGGGGCCGACGACGGTGGGCAACGCGCCGGGTCTGAACGACGGGGCGGCCGCGGTCGTGGTCGCGTCGGAGGCCTATGCGCGGCGCCGGGGGCTCGAGCCGCTGGCGCGGATCCTCGCTGCCGGGTACGCGGCCGACGACTTCGCATACCTCGCGCGGACACCCGGCCTGGCGGGCCTGGATGCCCTGCGGCGGGCCGGAAGGCGGGCGGAGGAGCTCGAGCGGGTCGAGATCAACGAGGCGTTCTGCTCGGTCGTGATCCACTCGAGCCGGATGCTCGGCGTCGACCCGGAGCGCGTCAACGTCCACGGTGGGGCAGTGGCGCTCGGGCACCCGATCGGAGCGTCTGGCGCGCGCCTCGTCACGACCCTCGTCCACGAGCTGCGGCGGCGCGGCGGCGGGCTCGGGCTCGCCGCGATCTGCTCGGGCGGGGGGCAGGGCGACGCGATCCTGCTCGAGGTCTAAAGGCTCACCGCGGGAACTTCGCAGGCGCGGCCGCGGTCGAACTCCCATGACACGCCTCGCCGTTCTCGTCGCCGCGCTCGCCGCGAGCCTCGTTCTCGTCGGTCAGGCCCTCGCGTGCTCGTGCGCCCCCGTCGACGTTCGTGATGCCCTCGCACGCTCGGACGGCGCCTTCGTCGGCGTCCTGACCGAGCGGGTGGTCGACGGCGAGGAGGCCATTCACACCTTCGAGGTCGAGACGGCGGTGAAGGGCGCGCTCGGCGAGACGGTCGTCGTGCGCTCGCACCGGGACGGCGCCACCTGCGGCCTCGAGATCCCGGTGGGCGGGCGCGTCGGCCTGCTCCTGACCGCGGACGGCGCCGAGTGGCGGTCGAACCTCTGCTCCCAGGTCGATCCGGACGAGCTGGTCGCTGCCGCGCAGCCGCTCCCTGCGCCGACGTCCGAGGGCCCGGCAGCGCTGCTCGTCGGGGGCAGCTTCGGCGACGTGCGCACGGTGGCGCTCGACGAGCTGGGTCGCGTCGTCGCCTACGGCGAGGGAGAGGGTGAGACGGTCGAGCTCTCGGTGTGCCCTGCCGGGGGCAGGGTCGTCGAGCTCGTCGCCGTTCCGGGTGAGGAATCCGTCGGGTACCGGCTCGACGTGCGAGACCTGGCGACGATGGACGTCGTGGCGACGCTCGCGCCTGTCGACTGGCGCAACGGGTATCCGGCCTCGGTCCGGTGCCTCTCGCGTGACGGCCTCAGGGCGGCGGTGATGGTGAGCTCAGACGTGTCCCCAGACCGCCTGCTCGTCGTCGGCCCGTCGAGCTCCCGGCTTCTCTGGCGCGGGCAGGCGACGGCGGGGACGATCGGTCCCCGGCGCGCCTACCTCTGCGGCGGTAAGGGCGGTCGCACCGCTGTGGCGGTCTCGCTCGGAAGCGGCGCCGGGCGTGCGCTCGCGCGGCTACCGCGCTTCACCGGCCCGCTGACGCCGAGCCCCGGCGGGCGCTACCTCGCGGGGGTCGCCGTCGACTGGAGCGACTACACCGACCCGCGGCCCTCGCGGGTCGTCCTCGTCGACACGAAGACCGGGACGGTCAGGACTGCGCCGCTCGGCGGGCCCTACGTGGTCGCGAAGCCGCTCTGGCTGCGACACGATCGTCTCGTCGTCGTTCCCGGCGGCGGCGGGCTCGATCGCGTGCGCGTCTTCGACGTCTCGCTTCGCGAGCGCGGCGAGGGCGAGCTGCTCTTCGCCATGGATGCGGTACTTCTCCACGGCAGGCTGATCGGGCTCGTGGCGCCGTTCCTCGTCGCCGCCCCGACGCCGACGGACCGGTTCGAGGAGCTTGCACGCCTGCCGAGCCCGGTTGCGTACGTCCTCGAGGCCATCACCGCCTCCCCGGGCACGGCGAACCGGTCGCGCTCCCCGGCGCGCTGATCCCGGGGACTGCCGGCCGCCGGCCGGTAGGCTGGGGTCGTGGAGCTCGAGCACGTCCTCGTTGTCGGGGCCGGCCAGATGGGCGCCGGGATCGCGCAGGTCGTCGCAGCCTCGGGGCGGCGCGTGAGCCTCGTCGACTCGGTGCCCGGCGCCGCCGAGCGCGCGCTCGAGCGGATCGCCGCGAGCCTCGAGAAGCTCGCGGCGAAGGGCGCGCCGTATGAGCCGGCGGACGTGCTCGCACGGGTGGACGTCGCGCCGGAGCTCGTGCCGGCAGAGCTCCTGATCGAGGCGGTCGTCGAGAGCGCCCCGGTGAAGCAGGCGCTGTTTCGGGAAGCAGAGGCGCTGATGCCGGCCGGCGCGATCCTCGCGTCGAACACGTCCTCGATCTCGATCACCGAGCTCGCCGCCGCGACCGAACGGCCGGACCGCGTGATCGGCATGCACTTCTTCAACCCGGTGCCGGTCATGGCGCTCGTCGAGGTCGTCCGCGGCCTCGAGACCTCGGACGCGACCGCCGACGCGATCGCCGGGCTCGCTCGCGAGCTCGGGAAGACCCCGGCCGAGGCGCGCGACTTCCCGGGCTTCGTCGCGAACCGGATCCTGATGCCGCTCGTCAACGAGGCGGCCTACGCGCTCATGGAAGGCGTCGCGGAGGCCGAGGCGATCGACACGATCGCGAGGCTCGGCCTCAACCACCCGCTGGGCCCGCTCGCGCTCGCCGACCTGATCGGCCTCGACACCTGCGTCGCGATCATGGAGGTGCTCCACGAGGGCCTCGGTGACCCGAAGTACGCACCGTGCCCGCTGCTGCGGCGCTACGTCGCCGCGGGCCGTCTTGGTCGGAAGTCCGGGAGGGGGTTCTACGAGTATGGGTAGGAAGCGCGACGAGCCGGTCAGGCTGACTCGCATCTACACGCGGGGCGGGGACGCAGGCGAGACGAGCCTTGGAAGCGGGGAGCGGGTCAGCAAGACGCACCCGCGCATCGAGACCTACGGAACCATCGACGAGCTGAACGCGGCGATCGGCGTCGTGCTCGCAGGCGAGGTGCCCGAGGAGTACCGCCCCTGGCTCGAACGGATCCAGAACGACCTCTTCGATCTCGGTGCCGATCTCTCCGTGCCGCTCTCGAACGCAAGGGAGCGGCTACGCGTCGAGACGCCCCAGATCGAATGGCTGGAGGGGCTGTGCGACGAGGTCAACGATCGCCTCGAGCCCCTGCGGAGCTTCGTGCTCCCGGGTGGGACGGAATGCGCCGCCAGGCTCCATGTCGCCCGGACCGTCTGCCGCCGGGCCGAGCGGCTCGCCGTCTCACTCGCCGAGACCACGGAGGTGAACCCGGTCGCGCTCGCCTACCTGAACCGGCTCTCTGATCTCCTGTTCATCCTCTCGCGTGCCGCGAACGCGGACGCCAGCGTCTCCGAGCCGCTGTGGAAGCCGGGCGGGTCGCGGTAGCGGCCTGCTCAGCGCCTGACGCCGAAGTCGGCGACGACGATCGCGACGTCCAGGTTCCGGAACGCGGCCGGAGCGTCCTCGGCGTGCACGACGGAGATGCCGATCTCCCGGAACGCGCCGGTCAGGAGCACCCGGCGGTGCGGCGGACTGGCCATCCACATGGCGAGCGCCTCCCCGGCGGTGACGCCGGGTGAGCGCCAGAGCAGGTTCTCGCCGACCGTCCAGCTCGAGTACCCGGTCACCTTGTAGCTGCGGAGGATCCGTCGGGCAAACGACGTCCCGTCGGCCGACTCGTGCGCGAAGAACCCGAGGTTCGCCATTGAGCGGGCGTGCCGCTCCGCCGCGGCGGCGAGCTGGCCGGAGATCCGCAGCGGCCGCAGGCCCCTGCCTCGCCGCTCGGCATTGATGGCGGCGACGATTCGCGGCACGAGCGCGGCGTCCTCGGCGACCCGTGTCGTCTGCGCCTGAGGAACGGCGACGGCGGGCGACGGGAGAGCGAGCAGCCCGAGGACTGCCGCAGCGACGAGGGCTGCGGCGAGCGCGAGCCGGGCGCGCACGGGGCTGCATCCGAGGGCCACGTACGACCCATCGGGCGCAGGGACGCGACGGGTGATCGAGATCCCTCGATCGAGGGCAGGCGGCCGGTGCGCCCCGGGGGATGAGGGTGCCGAGCCGGTGGCTCAGACGGTCAGGAGCGGGCGAGGGCGCGCCGGGGGATGCCGTAGTCCGCGACGACGATGGTCACGGTTGCACCGCGGTAGACGCCCGGTGCCTGGGCGACGCGCACCGCGAGGATTCCGATCTCGGCGAATCGCTTGCCGAGGACGATCGTCCTGTGGGGAGCGCTGGCGAGCCAGCGGTCGACCACCTCGCGGGCCGAGAGCGACCCGCCGGTCCAGAAGAGCGTCTCGGCGACCTTGCCCGCGTAGGTCTGGGCGAGCCCGCGCTCGTCTCCTGTCCGGACATGGCCGAAGTAGCCACGCTCGCCCATCGATACGGCGTGCGTCCTTGCCGCCCGCCGCAGCGAGGCCACCGACTGGAGAGACCTGCGCCCCCGCTCGGCGCGCGCCGTGTTGACCTCGGCGAGCAGGGCCGTGCTGAGCGCCCGGTCGGTCCGGACGGCCGACTCGTCGGAGCGTGCAGCCTTCGCGGTCGCGGGGAGGAGCAGCATCGCGATCGCGCCGGCCGTGAGCGCGAGGAGCACAAAGCACCTGCGAACCAGGGCGCTGACGTGAACGTGCTGGGTCGGCAAGGGAGGGACTATAGCCCGAAGTTCGGTCGTCCGACCCCGTACTCCTGCCGGGAAGCGCCCCGACGGCGGAGCGAGTCCGGGCCCCGGAGCGCCGTCAGGACGCCGCCTGCGCGGCGTCGCGGTCGACCGCGTAGCTCCCCTGCGGGGTCTTCACCTCGGTCAGCCGCGCGTAGACGATCCAGCGCTGCTCGGCGCTGTACAGCGGGTGACAGGCCGACAGCACGAGCTCGTCGAACCCGTGCGGGCTGATCACGCTCCAGTCGTCCTTGGCGACGATCTCGTGCCCGGTCACCGTGTACACGAACCGACCGTACGGAAGCTCGAGGACGATCTCGTCGCCGGCCTCGAGCTCGTCGACGTGCCGGAACCACGCCCCGAACGTCGTCCTGTGACCCGCGATCGCGGTGAGCTGGCCGAGACCGGGCAGCGATGTCTCCGGATACCGGCCGGGGCCACGCGTGAGGTCGCGACCCCACTCGGTGCCGTTGACGAACACCGGTGAGATGCCGAGCGCGGGCACGGTGATCCGGCCGAGCACCGCTCCGGGCTTCGCCTCGGCGAGCATGCGCGTGGCGGCGGTCCGAACGGCCGCCTCGAGCTCGGCCCGGGCCGGGCCCTCGGGGGCGGCGGTCTCCGGGGCGCCCGCGCTACGTGCGGTCGGGGCCGTGAGCGCGAACGCCGAGAACGTCTCGTCGAGCTGGGAGGCGAGCTGGCGCTGCTTGACCCTCGCGTAGAGGTCGGTGACCGGATCGTGCCAGAAGTAGATGGCCGCGCCGTAGCCGAGCGCGAGGATGCCCGCGACGATCATCACGGTCCCGGCGCGCCGCGCGATCCGTGCTCGGCGCGACGTGGAAACCGGTCTCGAGGCTTCGCGGCCCCGTCTCGCAAACGGGGCCCGGCGAACCCGGGCCCCGTCGGCGTCGATCGATTCGGGCACGCGCCTAGTGGCTCTCGCCGGTGCGCCGCCGCAACAGGACGCCGATCGCGACGAGCGCCACGCCGCCGATCACGATCAGGGCCAGGTTCATACCGGTGAACGGGAGGTTCCCGGCCGGCTGGGCTCCAGCGACGTCACCCTGGATGTTGCCGCCGACGCCCCCGTAGACGCTGTCGTCCGGGCTGGCGGCAAGCGCTGCCGGCACGGCGACGAGGGTCAGCAACATGCCGGTGCCGATGATGCCCAACCTGCGGAGTCTCTTCGTCAATACTCTCACCTCCTTCGCTCCCTACCCATTCAGCGTACTCCATCGATCGGAGAACGTAAAGCGCCGAGCTGACGCTGGTTGAACGACCGGACGTAGCGGTCGTTCAGCTCGTCGGGGTCGACGGGCTTCCCGCGCTCGAGCAGCGTCTGGAGCCGGCGCGCGACCTTGTCGTTCGGATTGAGCTCCTGCGCTCGTCGCAGCCATGCCCAGGCCTTCTCCGACTCGCCTTGCGCCGCCGCGATCAGTGCGAGCTGGAGGTTCGCATACCAGCTCGTGGGCTCGCGTTCGAGCGCGGCGCGGAACGCCGTCTCCGCCTCGTCGAGATCCTTTGCGCGGAGCGCGATCGACCCCTTGAGGAGCAGCGGGCCCCCGGCGAGCGGGTTCAAGCTCGCCGCACGGTCGAGCCGCGCATAGGCGAGCCCGAGGTCGTCTCGCCACCCCTCGACTCCCGCGCGCGTGTAGCGCTCCGCCAGGGCCGGAACGGCGAGGCTCGCCGCGCCCGCGAGCACGGCGACGCCGGTCACGAGGCCGACGGAGACCACCACGAGGCGGCGGCGTGAGGGCGGCCGTCCGTTGCCTTCCCCGGCAGCGGCGCCTGCGTCGGCCTCGTCCGGAGTCGATTCGCCGCCGCTGGGGGCGTCGGGCTTCGGGGGGCTCTCGTCGGGAGGGGGCCCCGTCTCCGCCGCGGCTGCCGGCGGGCGAACCGCCCCGGCGAGCCCGAGGAAGCCGAACGCGGGACCGGCGAGCGCGGGGAGCTCCCAGAACCAGTCGGCCGAGCCGGCGATCGCCCACCACGCCGGGATCATGAGCGCGGCGCCCACGATGCTCGCCTCGGCGGCGCCGAGCGCCCGGCGACGGCGCAGCGCCAGGAGCACGGCGCCGACCGCGAAGGTGAGAAACAGCGCGAGCCCCACGAGCCCGAGCTGGCTCGCCACCTTCAGCTCGAACGAGTGCGGGAAGCGGGGCTCCCGGAAGTCGTTACCGCGCTCCTCGAGGTAGGTCGCCGCGAAGTTGTCGGCACCGATCCCGGTCAGGGGATGGTCGAGGAAGGCACCCCAGGCGATCGTCCACTCCTCGTAGCGACCCGAGCTCGCCGAGCTCGTGAACCGCGAGCCCTCGGCGTCGAGCGAGCTGCCGCCCCTGAACTCCTCCCAGCGCTCCGACACCCAGCGGCCCGGGTGCTCCGCCACGGCGAGCGCGCCGACCGTTCCCCCGACGCAGACGAGCAGGACCGCCGCGCTCGCGACTCCGGCGAGTGCCCGGTGGGCCGAGGGGGAGAGGACGACCCGCCGGTCGAGGGCCGCCCAGGCCGCCCCGGTCAGGGTGAGCACACCGGCCGACACGCCGATCAGCCAGGCTGCGCGCACGACGGCCGAGCCCCCGGTGCCGCCCTCTCCGAAGGTGTCGAACACGTCGAGCAGCGGCGCCACGATTGCGAGGGTCGACAGCGTCGCGAGGCTCGCGGCGACGAGGAGGCGGAGGCGCTGGCGGGTGAGCAGCAGCGCAACGGCGAGCGAGAGCGGGAAGAAGATGAGCCAGCCCCGGCTCTGGCCGAGCACGGCGAGGTCGAGCAGGAACCCGGCGCTCCCGAGCGCGAGCGCCCTCGCGGCGACGGGTAGGCCGCGGTTCGCCGCCAGGGCGAGAGCCGGCCACAGGGCAGACATCCAGAGTGCCACAGTCCCGTTCGGGTAGCCGACCGGCTCGAAGAGCCGTCCCTCGACGAACCAGCGCGACGCTCCGTCGACCTGCCCGGCCGCACCGACGAGCGTCAGCGCCCCGAGCACGACCACCCCGGCGGTGAAGATCGCGAGTAGCAGGGTTGCCGCGCGGGGAGTCGACGGCCAGAGCGAGAGGAGGAGGAAGCCGGCGGCGTAGGCGAGCGTCATCGCGCTGCCCGCCCAGGCGTCCCCCGGGAAGTCGGCCCAGAGGATCGACGCGAAGCTCCACGCGCAGAGGCCGACGAGCCCGGCGATCGTCACGGCCCGGGCCCGCTCGGAGAGGTCGAGCGAGTGCGGGATCGCGGCGAGCGCGATGCCGAGCAGCAGAACGAGCCCGGCACCGACCGAGCCCCAGACGGTCGGCGAGAAGCCTCCGTCGAGACCGCCCCACACGACCCAGGCAAGGACGGTCACGACCGCGGCCGGGAACGCCGGACTGCCCAGGTCGAGGGCAGCAGGGCGCGCGGTGGCCGAGGGAATGCTGGCGTCCATCGCTCGTCTCATCATGACCGCCGGGGCGGGGGCCGCGGCCCCGCGTTCATCGGCAGGCGGAGCCCTCACGACGAGTCCACCCACAGCGCGGCCCGTTCCTTGACGTGTCCCGGGCGGAGGCGTATCGTAGTCTCTCTTGCAGCGCAATCCCGGGGGCGCAGCAGGTCACTAGCCGAAGGGGGTGCCGCTGTGCGGTCGGCAGCGCCGGGTCACGGTTCAGGAGCGTCGAGAGTCGCCCGCGTTGCCGCCGTGCTCGCGCTGGCGTTGCTCGGGCTCGCTCCCGCGCAGGCGTCGGCCGTCGACGCACCCGAGCCCCCGGCCGTACCGGCCGACCTCGCCGTCGAGGTCGCCCCGCAAGAGGCCGTGCCGCCGCCCGCAGTCGAGGCCGAGCCCGTCGCGGTGCCGGCCGCGGAGCCCGATCCCGCTCCGGGCGGCGCGGAGGTCGTAGGCGACGCAGCGCCAGTCCCGGCTGCGGACCCGTCCGTGCCCGCTTCGGGCGCCGAACCGTCGAGTGCCCCGGAGCCCGTGTACGCGGAGCCGCCCGTCGAGGCCGCACCGCCCGTCGACCCGGCGCCGCCGGCGAGCGAGGTGCCCGTGCCCGACGTGGCCCCTCCGGCCGAGGTCGTCCCACCGTCCGACGCCGGGACCGTGCAGCCGGCTCCGCCCGTCGAGACTCCGCCCGGCGCGGAGCTGACGTCCGACCTCGAGCTGCCCGCGACGACACCGCCCCCGACGCAGCCCGTCGTCGCTCCGGCGCCTGCTCCGACTCCCGTGCCGACGGGCAGCGAAGAGGGAGGCCCCGGTCTCGATGCGCCCGTTGCGGTCGTGTACGCGAGCGTGGCCGCGACAGCACCCGAAGGGCCGGCAGCCGCCCCGGCCGGGACTGGGGGAGGCAACCCGGGTGGAGACGGCGCCGGGGTCCCGCTGGCCGACATCCCGGGGGGTGTCCCTGCGGACGCGGGGTCGCCCCCGATTCGCACCGAGGCTCACGCCGTCGTCGAGCCGGTCCTCACCGGTGAGCTCCCGGGGTTGCCGACGGTCCACGCCCCCGGGCGCGGCGCTCCGCAGCCGTCGAGCGAGGCCGCCCAGACGGAGAGCGCTGCCCTCGACCATGGCCTCGGCGCGCCCGGCCTGGGCGGCGCCGGCTCTGCGGCCGCTTCCGGGTCAGCGTCTGCCGGAGCAAGCTCCGCCGGCATGATGCTGCTCGCGGCGGCGCTCGGAATCCTCGCGCCGGGGCTCGCCTGGCTCCTCCGCGGCGGCGCCTGCGTCATGCGGGCTCTCGCCGTCGTCGCTCCGATCGAGCGTCCTCCCGGTCTCGGCTCCGTCTGAACGGCCGCCGGACTCCTGCGGTCCGGCCGGCGTGGATGGAGCTTCGAGCACAGGAGGATCCGGTGAGCACGACGGCAAGACATAGAATCAGACGGAAGGGGCGGCAGGCCGGGCGAAGGCCCGGGCAGGTCTCGCTCAAGCACCCGCGGCACGATGCCGACATCGGAGGTGTGAACGGCGTCTCGGTGCATGTCGACGAAACCGCAGCCAGCATGGAGCCCGTCCGCGCGCCCGCCGGGCTCCGCCGCGTCGCAGCGGCCGTCACCGGCCTCGTTCGGGGCCGGAGCTCGTCGCGCCGTGACGCGTCGCTGACCGCACCGTCACAGGACGGATGGGACGAGTTCCACCGGGAGCTCCACCGCAGCCGTCGGTACGAGCGCCACTTCGCCGTCGTCCGCGTTCCGTGCGGCGTTCCTTCCTCGGGTCATGGGTCGTTCCGGGAGCCGGGCGCCGATCGGTACGCGGAGACGTTCGAGCGGATCGAGCGGCACCTCCGTCTCGTCGACCGTGCCTGGGTCGACGGC
Organism: Gaiellales bacterium; assembly: GCA_046330455.1. Lineage (GTDB taxonomy): Bacteria > Actinomycetota > Thermoleophilia > Gaiellales > Gaiellaceae > CAVQXR01. The sequence continues at coordinate 93,561 of JAXLSU010000010.1, read as the reverse complement.
GACAGCATCTACGTCATGCTGCCCGAATGCGACCGCTCGAGCGCGGAGGCCTTTGTCGCCCGGCTCGGGCGGCTCGTGCCCGACCTGCTGCAGGAACGCAGGATCGCGATGGTGTCGTTCCCCGAGGACGGAGCGACGAGCGGCGCCCTCGTCGGCGCGCTCGAGGGCAATCCGATCGCGGGCACGCCGCACGACGTCGCGAGCGCCGGGTCGCGGGCCGCCGCTCGCAAGCTGGCGACGAACGGCGACTCGGCCGCAGGCGCAAGCTCCTGACCACGGCCTGGAGCTCGATCGGCGTGGCCGGGGTGAACCGCAGGTACCTGCTCGTGAAGCGCGGGCTCGACCTCGCCTTCTGCCTGATCGCCTTTCCCGTGGTGGTGCCGCTCCTCGCGGTCTGCTCGCTCGCCGTTCGCATCGACTCGCCGGGCCCGATCATGTTCTCCCAGTGGCGAACCGGCCAGCACGGCGTTCGGTTCCGGATGTACAAGTTTCGCACGATGGTCACGAACGCCGAGGAGCTGAAGGCCGAGTACGCCCACCTGAACATCCTCCCGTACCCCGACTTCAAGATCCCCGATGACCCGCGTGTCACGAGGGTCGGGAAGGTCCTGCGCAAGACGAGCCTCGACGAGCTTCCGCAGTTCATCAATCTCCTCAAGGGCGAGATGACGCTCGTCGGCCCGCGCCCGACGTCCTTCTCCGCCAGCACCTACGACCTCTGGCACACGCATCGCCTCGAGGTCGCCCCGGGCATCACCGGCCTCTGGCAGGTCAGGGGGCGGAACGAGACCACCTTCGACGAGCGTCTCCGCCTCGACATCCAGTACATCGAGAACATGTCGCTGGGCCTCGACCTGAAGATCATCTGGTGGACGGTCGCGTCGGTCGTCAAGGGCTCGGGAGCCTGAGCCACCCGCAGGATCGGGCCCATACCGGGCAGCCGATCCCGCCCGCCGCCATCGCTGCCCTGAGGGCGCTCCGCTCCGGGGGCGTTCCGGCCTGCCTGCTGCGCGCCCCCGGGGCGCACGACGGCGCGGGCCCGGAGGAGGTGGACATCCTGGCCGCAGACGATCCCCGGCTCGGGCCCGTCCTGCTCTCGCTCGGCTTCGTTGCCGTGCCCGCTCCGGGACGCGGGCCGCACCGGTTCTTTCTCGGGTACGACGAGGAGCGCGGGGAATGGCTGAAGCTCGACGTCGTCGTGGAGCTCGCGTACGGCCCTCACCATGAGCTCCCGACGCATGCGGCGCGCGGCTGCCTCGAGCGCGCGCGCCGGGGCGACGGGCCCGGGCAGCTCGACGTTGCCGACGAGCTCTGGACCCTGCTTCTCCACTGCCTGCTCGACAAGGGCGCGATCCGTGCCGACCATGCCGCGCGCCTGCACGAGCTCGCGCTCGCCGGCCCGTCCGGCGGGGCGCTCGCAGCGGAGGTCGGCCCGATGCTCCCGCACGAGTGGACGTCCGACCGGGTAGTGGCCTCCGCCCGTGCGGGCGACTGGCCCGCGCTCGTCGACCTCGGTGAGGAGCTCCGTCGCCGCTGGACGCGGGGCCACCCCGTCGCGACGCGGCTCAGGCGCCTGCGAAGCAAGGCCTCTCGGCGGCTGTTTCGCCTGCTCGCGGGATCGCGTCCGCGCGGTTGTCGCGTTGCGCTGCTCGGCCCCGACGGCGCCGGGAAGTCGACGGTCTCGGCGCGCCTCGTCGAGACGGTCCCGCTGCCGGCGACGAGCGTCTACGCCGGCCTCTACCCGCAGGGCTCGCGGGCGCGAAGGCAGCTGCCGGGCACGGGGCTCGCCCGGAAGCTGGTGCGGCTGCGCTCCGCGTCGGTGCGCGCCCGTCTCCTCGAGCTGCGCGGTCGGCTCGTCGTCTTCGACCGCTATCCGTACGACGCGATCCTGCCCACGGAGGGACGCACGTCGGCGCGCAGCCGCCTGCGTCGCTGGCTGCTCGCCCACAGCTGCTCACGGCCGCAGCTCGCGATCGTGCTGGACGCGCCCGCCGAGGTTCTCTTCGCACGCAGCGGTGAGCACGGTGTCGAGGCGCTCGAGGGGCAGCGTCGGAGGTATCGCGCCCTCGCCTCACGGCTCGAGCTGCCCACGGTCGACACCGACGTCGAGGCCGAGGTCGTGCTCCGGCGGGTGACGGGGCTCGTGTGGAACGAGTACGTCCGCCGCGCGGAGGGTGGCCGGTGAGCGCCTCGCGGTCGCAGGAGCGCGAGGCGCCTGCCCCGACCGTCGACTTCGATCTTCACGGGCTGGTCGGCATTCGCCTCCTCGACGCCACGGATGCCGACGCGCGGGTCGTTCGCCGGCAGCTCGGGCCGCTCGAGGCTGCGCTTCACCGGGAGCCGGACATCCTCATCCGGTTCGTCGACTCGCTCCACCTCTCGTCGAGGCTCCGCTACCTCGGCGTCGACGACGCCGGCTTCACGGACGACGCGTTCCTCGTCCTGCGGGCGCGGCACAAAGCCCGGGCACGCGTTCGGCTCCCCCTGCACGAGGTCGGCCGGAGCCCCGAGATCGTCTGTGAGCGCGGCACGCCCTCGGTTCCCTTCCTGATCCCGATCGTGAACCTGACGGCCCTCTCGAAGGGAGTCCTCCCGCTGCACGCGTCGGCATTCCAGCGCGACGGCGTCGGGATCGTGACCACCGGCTGGTCCAAGGGCGGCAAGACGGAGGCCCTGCTCGCCTTCATGGAGCAGGGGGCATCGTACGTCGCCGACGAGTGGGTGTACGTCTCGGCGGACGGTCGCCGGGCTCACGGGATCCCGGAGCCGATCCGCCTCTGGGACTGGCACCTGCGCGAGCTGCCGGCGCGGCGTACGGCCGTCGCCCGGGGCGATCGCGCCCGGCTCGGCATGCTCCGCACGGCCGTCGGGCTCGAGCGGTGGATTCCACGACAGGGAGGCCTCCCGCCGTCGAAGGCCCTGCGACGGACGATGCCGGTGCTGCGTCGCCAGCTCCACGTGGACGTGCCGCCCGAGCGGCTCTTCGACCGCTCGTCCATCCTGCGCTCGACCGGGTTCGACCGGCTGTTCTTCGTCGCCAGCGCGGAGGGTGCACAGATGCACGTCGAGCCGGTGGACCCGCTCGAGGTGGCAGACCGGATGGCGTTCTCCCTCGAGCACGAGCGGCTCGACTTCATGGCCTGCTACGAGAAGTTCCGCTTCGCCTTTCCCGACGTCGCCTGTCCGGGGATCGAGTCGGCGGTGGGAAGCGAGCGCGACCTGCTGCGAGCAGCGTTCGCGGGAAAGCAGGCCCACACCGTCGTCCATCCCTACCCGGTCTCGCTCCGGGCCCTGTTCGAGGCGATGGAGCCCCACTGCCGGCCGGACGGCGGATGAGCTCTGCCGCGCCGCCAGGCGCGGCGCCCGGCGGCCACCAGGATCTGCGCCGGGTCGACTGGCGGTTCCTCCTGCCCTCGCCGCGGCTCGGGTCGGTCGTCGTGCTGGGAAGCCCCGAGCCCGAGCTCCTGCAGGGCCTCGTCGCCGTCGCGAAGCGGGTGACCGTCGATCCGGAAGCCGACTCCGCGGGTGCCTACGACCTCGCTGTTCTCACCTCTCCGACGCACGCGGACCTGGCGCTCGCGTCACGGCTCCTGCGACCGGGAGGCTGGGCCTACGTGGAGGTCGGGCGGGCCGGGGGCCGGGAGCTCCGCTCCTCGCGTACCTGCGCCGGGGCGCTCCGGCAGCTCGGCTTCGAAGGCATCTGCCGCCACTGGCACTGGCCGTCGTTCCAGGCCTGCCTCGAGCTCGTCGACCTCGACGATCCGGGGTCGATCTCGATGTCGCTGGCACGCCGTCAGGCCAGCCGTGCCGCGACGTTGAAGGCCGCGCTCGCCCGCACCCTCCGGCGCCTGGGAATGCTCGATCGCGCGGTGCCGTGCGCCAGCGTGCTGGCCCGGTGGGGCGAAGGGCCGTCGGCAGGAGCGGAACACGGGATCGGCCTGCTGGGCGAGCCGGGGCCCGGTCAGAGCCTCGAGCGCTCCGGGCTCGGGACCCGGTCGACCGTACTGCTCGTCACTCCGCGCTTCGAGACCTCGCGTGCGGTCGTCGCGCTGCTCGCTCCCGAGGGCCGGCGGGAGCCGGCCTTCGTGGCGAAGATCGCGCGCGAGCCCGGCCCCGGTTCGGCGATCGAGCGGGAGGCGCGAAACCTGGAGGCGATCCGGTCCCGATCGGGGGGTGCGCTTCACACCGTGCCCGAGGTCGTCTGGTCTGCGGGAAGCGAAGGCTGGCCCACGCTCGTGACGACCGCGATGAACGGCGCGCTCGTGAACCCTCGCTTCGTCCGCCGTCACCGCCAGGAGGTGCTCGAGGCAGGTCTCGCATGGACGCTCGGCCTTCCGCGCTCCGCGCCGTGCCGCGCGGACGAGCGCCTGATCCGGCTCGTCGACGAGCCGCTCGAGCGGCTCGCGTCCGGCCTTCTCGACGGCGACTCCCTCGAGCGGACCCGTAGGGCGCTCGAGCCGCTGCGCGATGTCGAGCTGCCGGTCGTCTTCGAGCACGGCGACGTCAGTCACCCGAACCTGTTCTGGCTTCGGGGCGAGCGGCTGGGCGTGATCGACTGGGAGCTGGCCGTGCCGGACGGCCTGCCCGTCGTCGATCTCGTCTTCTTCGTCGCCTACGTCGCTGCGGCCGAAGCGCGTGCGGTCACGCCGGCCGAGCATCGGGGCGCGTTCGAGTCCGCCGTCGCTCCCGCAAGCGGCTGGGGTCTCGACGCCCTTCGCAGGTACGCGCGGGCAGCAGGGGTTCCCGACGAGGCGATCGTCCCGCTCGTCGTCGCCTGCTTCGCCCGCTACACGGCTGGTCTCGCCGTGCGCAGCGGTGCAGGCGGGGCGAACGTCGCGGAGACGGGCGATCCGACCGGCTGGATCCGCGACAGCCGGCCCTACGCGCTCTGGCAGGCGGCCCTCGCCCGCGCGGAAGCCTAGCGCCCGACGCCTATCATCTGGCCGGGGCCAACTGCCGATTCCATGGAGACGATGCGGATCCTGTACGTGACGGCCGGGTTCCCCTTTCCCCTCACGAGCGGCTACCTGCGCCACTACTTCCTGATTCGTGAGCTCGCGGAGCAGGGGCACGAGCTCACGCTGCTCTCGCTGGCCGCCGCGACCCACCGGCCGGAGCACGAGGCGGAGCTCGCCCCGTTCACGGAGCAGATCGTCGCAGTCCCGTCGCTGCGCCGGTCGGGTAGCCGCGCCCGCAAGGCGGCGAGCAGGCTGCGACGGGCCGCCGGACTCGTCGATCCGTCGATCCGGCGCCTGTCCGAGGCGGCCGCGGAGCTGACCGCCTCGGCACGGTTCGATGCGGTGCTGTTCAGCGGGAAGAAGACCGCGCCGGCGCTGGCGGCCCTGCCCGCCGGGCTCCCGGTGGTGGTGGACCTGTGCGATGCGACCTCGTCACGGCTGCGCTCGACGATCCCCTACGCATCTCCCGGGCGGAAGGCGCTGCTGCGGCTCGAGTGCGCCGAGGCGAGGCGGGCGGAGCGGGCGCTCGTCGAGCGCGCTTCCCACGTGACGTTCGCGTCCAGGCGCGATCTCGAGGCGTTCGTCGCCGAGCACGGGTCGCTCGCCATCCCGGCGACGATCCTCCCGAACGGCGTCGACGTCGACTTCTGGCACCGGACGACGGCCACCCTCGGGCCTGACGCCGTCGTGTTCACGGGCGCGATGGACTACCCGCCGAACGAGGACGCGGCCCTGAGGCTCGTCGACTCGATCATGCCCCTCGTCTGGCGGCAGGTACCGGATGCGACACTCACGATCGTCGGGCGTGATCCCACGCCGCGCCTGCGTGAGGCGGGCACGGCCGAGCGCGTGACGGTGACGGGGTTCGTCGACGATGTCCGGCCGTATCTCGAGCGGGCGGCCGTCTTTGCGGCCCCACTCCGGTTCGGAGCAGGCATCCAGAACAAGGTGCTCGAGGCCATGGCGATGGAGGTCCCGGTCGTCGCAACGCCGCTCGCCGCCGGCGGGCTCTACGTGGAGGACGGCCGCGCCCCCCCGATCGACGAGGCCGACGGCGCCGAGGGTCTTGCCGACCTGCTCGTGTCCGCGCTCGCATTCGCGCGCTCGTCCGGCGCTCCCTCGCGTGAGGGGCGCCTGTTCGTCGGCGACGGCTTCTCGTGGCGGGCGGGCGGCAGGCGGCTCGAGTCGCTGCTGCTCGCCGCGGCGACCGCGGGTCGCGGTGCCCGGGCAGCAGCCCGATGACGCGAGGCTTCACCATCGCCCTGATCGGCGCCGACGGCGCCGGCAAGACGACGGTCGCGCGCCGGCTCGAGCACGAGCTCGGGCTGCCGGTCAGGTACCTGTACATGGGCGACAGCAAGGACTCCTCGAACGTGATGCTGCCGACCACCCGCGCCGTGCGGGCGCTAAAGCGCCGACGGGGGGCAACGCCCGACCGGGCCGGTCCCCGTGACCACGCGGAGCTCGCGAAGCCGCGTCCGCGCAACCCGGCGAAGCGGGCGTTGAAGGCGACGAAGTCGGGGCTGCGGCTCGCGAACCAGCTCGCCGAGGAGTGGTACCGCCAGGGGCTCGCCTGGCGGGGAGCCCGGCGCGGCGAGATCGTCGTGTTCGACCGCCACTTCTTCTCGGACTACCACGCCTACGACGTGGCCGGCGCGGATCTCCCGCTCTCACGCCGGATTCACGGGTTCTTCCTCTCGCGGGTGTACCCGCTCCCCGATCTCGTGATCTTCCTCGACGCTCCCCCGGAGGTGCTGTTCGCCCGGAAGGGCGAGGGAACGATCGAGATCCTGCGGCGCCGGCGCGAGGAGTACCTCGCGCTTGCCGAGCTGACGGAGAGCTTCGCCGTTGTCGACGCCGCCCGCCCGCTCGACGAGGTGACCGCGCAGGTCGTCTCGCTCGTCCGCTCGTTCTCGGCAACGCGCCGCCTCGACCGCACCACCGCCGGAAGCGAGGCATGAGCCGGGTCATCGTCACCGACGCGGGCCGGGGAAGCGCGATCGCGTTCATCCGCTCGCTGGGACGCCGAGGCGTCGATGTCGTCGCGGCCGACGCGGACCCGAGAAGCCCCGGTTTCAGGTCGCGGTACGCCTCCGCCGCACTCTGGTATCCGCCGCCTGCGCGGGATCCCGAGGGGATGGTCGACGTGCTCCTGCACGCGGCCCGCTCGCGGGATGTCGACCTGATCGTGCCGGTGACGGACGACGTGCTGCTTCCGCTCGCCCGGCGCCGTTCGCTGTTCGATGACGTCTGCCAGCTCGCGATCGCACCCGATGCGGCCCTCGCGCAGACCGCCGACAAGCAGGCGACGATCGAGCTCGCCCGCTCGCTCGGCGTGCCCGTGCCGCCGACCGCCGTCGTGCGGACGGCTGCCGAGGCCGGCGCCCTCGCCGACGAGCTGGGCTGGCCGATCGTCCTCAAGCCGCAGTCGTCGCGGCTCGTCGGAGAGACCGGAGTCGAGGCGTTCACGGTGACCTACGCGAACGACGCCGCGCGGCTCGCGACCGCGATGGGGCGCTTCGAGGGCAGGTGCCCGGTGCTCCTCCAGCGGTACGTCCGCGGCGAGGGCCACGGCGTGGAGCTCCTGCTCCGGGACGGGGAGCCGCTCGCCGCGTTCCAGCACCGGCGCCTGCACGAGGTGCCGCTGAGCGGCGGCGCGAGCGCGTTTCGCGAGAGCGTGAGCCTCGACCCCGAGCTGGAGGGGCACGCGCTGCGCCTGATGCGCGCCCTGCGCTGGACTGGCCTCGCGATGGTGGAGTTCAAGCTCACCCCGGCCGGGCCCTTGCTGATGGAGATCAACGGCCGCATCTGGGGCTCGCTGCCGCTTGCGGTGAAGAGCGGCGTCGACTTCCCGGCGCGGCTCGCCGCCCTGCATCTCGACGACGACGGAGAGAGCGCGGAGCCGTCTCGCGGCTACGCGCTCGGCGTCCGCTCCCGAAACCTCGAGCTCGAGGTCGTGTGGATCCTGTCGGTGCTCAGGGGCAGGCGGCGCTACCCGTTCCTCCCGTCACCGGCCCGCCGGGAGGGGGCGTTCGCAGCGCTGCGCCTGCCCTGGCCCCCCGACGGCTACGACATCCTGTCGCTTCGCGATCCCTCCCCGGGCCTCTCCGAGCTGGCGAGGATCGGACGCAAGCTCTGGACGAAGCTGGCGGATGGGCGCTAGGACGGTCGTGAAGGCGGCGGTCGGCCGCGCGGCTCGGAGCCCGGCCTTCGACAGGGCCCTCGGCGCCGTCGAGCGTCTCGGGCCCGGGCGGGCAGGGGCGCTTCCCGTCCTCGCCTATCACCGGATCGACGATCCCGGCGCGACGGGCCTGTACCCGGGTCTCGTCAGCGCCGAGCCGGACGAGTTCGCACGGCAGGTCGCCCATCTCGCGAGCCGCTACCGTGTGCTCTCGCTCGGCGACCTTCTCGACGTGCGGCGCGGGCGAGAGTCCCTTCCACGGCGCGCGCTCCTCCTCACCTTCGACGACGCGTACCGCGACTTCGCCGAGCACGCCTGGCCGGTGCTCCGTGAGCACGGGCTTCCGGTCACCCTCTTCGTGCCGACGGCCTTCGTCGGCGAGCCCGAGCGGCCCTTCTGGTGGGATCGGCTGTACGCCTCGCTCGTGCGGACGGAGGAGCTCGCGTGCGAGACGTCGCTCGGGCGCTGGCCGCTGGGCTCGTCCGCGGAGCGGCTCGACGCCTACCGTGCCCTGCGCACCCGGGTCAAGGCGCTCGCCCACGAGCAGGCCATGGCTGTCGTCGACGAGGTGGTGGCCCGACTCGGCGAGGCCTCGCTCGGACGGTCACTGCTCGACTGGAACGAGCTCCGCGGCCTTGCCGCCGAGGGCGTCACCCTCGCCCCGCACACGCGGACCCATCCGCTGCTCAACCGCGTCTCGCTCGCCGAGGCCGAGGGGGAGGTCGTGGGCTCCCATGCCGATCTCGAGCGGGAAATCGGCACGACACCACGCGTCCTCGCCTACCCGAGCGGCGCCTGTAGCGGTGCCGTCGCCGCGATGCTCGAGCGCTGCCGGTTCGAGCTCGCCTTCACGATCATGCGGCACGGCGTCAACCGCCTGCCCGCTGTCGACTGGCTCCGGCTCAGGCGCATCAACGTCTCCCGGAGCCTGCCCCTCCCGCTGCTCCGGACGTCGCTGCTGCCGCTCGCCTCGCGAGTGGCGACTGCGAACCCGGACTCGACCGGCTGACCGACCGCCTTAACCACCCGTTGACAAAGTCGTGCTACGGTCAGTGGGTAGCAGCAGGCGCCGCACCGGGGCGGCGCGGCCGCGAATGCCGGGCGGGACGCCGGTGAGCTGGCCTGATCGATCCACGCTCGTGGAACAGATGCGAAGGCAATATCGATCCCGCCGCGCTCGACTGGCGGTGACCGCTGCGGCTATCGGTGTCGCGGCTCTCGTCGCGGGAGTGGTCCTCCACGGCGCGAAAGCCGTGAACGAGGGTGCTCCGGCCGTCGACAGGGGAATCTGGATCTCGCTCGACGAGGTGAGGCAGCTCCCGAAGAGCGGGTCTGCGTGGAGACGGCTCAAGCAGGCCGCCGACGCCGGGCTCGGCGACGCCGATATCGCCGACCAGAACTCGTCGCACGATGTGAAGACGCTCGCCGTCGCGCTCGTGTTCGCGCGGACGGGGAAGGAGAGCTACCGGGCGAAGGCCGTCGATGCGATCATGGACGCGATCGGAACGGAGGACGGCGGGCGGACGCTCGCACTGGGACGAAACCTCGTCGCCTACGTGATCGCGGCCGATCTCGTGAACCTCCGTGCCTATGCGCCGTCCGACCAGAAGCGGTTCGCGAAGTGGCTTCGCGAGGTCAGGAAGGAGCGGTTCGAGGGTCGAACGCTCGTCTCCACGCACGAGCAGCGACCGAACAACTGGGGAACGATGGCCGGCGCCAGCCGGGCCGCGATCGCCGCCTACCTCGGTGAGCGGGCCGAGCTCGACCGCGTCGCGAAGGTGTTCAAGGGCTGGCTCGGCGATCGATCCTCCTACGACGGCTTTGTCTACGGGGAGGTCGAGTGGCAGGCGAACCCCGACGAGCCGGTGGGAGTGAATCCGGTCGGAGCGCGCCGGAACGGCTTCTCGATCGACGGCGCCCTGCCGCCGGAGATGCGCCGGGGCGGGAAGTTCCGCGTGCCCCCGAAGCGCACCGACTACCCGTGGGGCGGGCTCGGCGGCGCCGTCGTCACGGCCGAGCTCCTCTCCCGGCAGGGCTACGATGCCTGGCGCTGGGAGGATCAGGCGCTGCGCCGCGCCGTGCAGTTCCTCTACGACCTCGACCGTGCCTACGGGAAGTGGTGGGCAGACGGCGACGACACCTGGCTCCCGTGGCTCGTGAATGCCCGCTACGGCACGAGCTTCCCCACGGCTCCCGCGGTCTTTCCCGGCAAGAACATGGCCTGGACGGACTGGACGCACGCCGGCTGAGAAGCCCGCGGCTCGCGGCGGCTCCTGCGCGCGAATCGGGCCTTCCCCGGGACGCGCGTCGCGACGCGACCCGGGGAAGGCCCGGATGGCTCGATCGGCCCGAACGGGCCTTGAGCGGGATGCCTAGAAGACCAGCACCTCGACGCTCGTCACGACGTCGCGGTTGCGGTCGATCTCGGCCCGGTCGCGCCCGGGCCCGCCGTTCAGGAAGTCACGGGTGCGGTCACGGGCGAAGAACCGGTCCGCACCGGCGCCGCCGTTCATCGTGTCCCCGCCGACACCGCCCTCGAGGCGGTCGTTGCCGGAGCCGCCCTTCAGGAGGTCGATGCCGGCCAGGCCGCGAAGCGTGTCCGCGCCGCTGTCTCCGTTCAGGCGGTCGTTGCCGAGATTCCCGAGCAGCCGGTCGTTACCGGAGCCACCCGAGATCGTGTCGTTGTCCTCCTCACCGGAGAGAGCGTCCGCGCCCGCGTCCCCGGTGAGGTGGTCACGACCGGGCCCGCCTCGCGCGGTGTCGGCACCGGCACCGCCCGCGATCACGTCGTCGCCTTCCTCGCCGCGCAGGCTGTCGGCTCCCGCCCCGCCGCCGATCACGTCGTTGCCGAGGCGGCCGCGGATGAGATTCGCCGCGGCATCCCCCGTCAGCGTGTCGCCGAAGTCGGAGCCGCTGAGGTTCTCCGTGGTGGCGATCGTGTCCACGCCGTCTCCGTTCGCCGAGCCGGCCGTCAGGTCGGCCGAGACGGCCACCGGCGAGCTCGCGTAGGAGACGGTGTCGATCCCGGCGTCGCCGTTCAGCGCGTCGTTCCCGGCTCCGCCCTGGAGCTCGTCGTCGCCGGAGCCGCCGTTCAGGGTGTCGTTACCCTCCTCGCCGAGGAGGTTGTCGGGCCCGTCGCCCCCGTTCTGGAGGTCGTTGCCGAGGCCGCCGCGAATCCGGTTCGCGCCGGTGTCGCCGCCGAGCGTGTCGTCGAAGTCCGAGCCGTTGACGTTCTCGATCTCGGTCAGCGTGTCGTTCCCCTGGCCGGTGGCCGTGCCGGAGGCGAGGTCGACCGTGACCGGTCCGGTGGCGCCGCCGTAGGACGCGGTGTCGGTGCCCCCGCGCCCGTTCAGGGAGTCGTTGTCCTCTCCGCCGTTCAGGGAGTCGTCGCCCTCGCCGCCCGTGATGCTGTCGACGTCGTTCCCGCCACGAAGATCGACCGGGACGGTGAGCGCCGCGCCGGTGCCTGCGCCGCCCTGTCCCGTCAGCACGTCGTTGCCGCCGAGGCCCATCAGCTGGCGCGTGGCGAGGGCCGCCGCGTTCGCGATGGTGATGTCGACATCGTCGTCGTCGTTGACGGCGATCCCGTCGGCCCCCCAGCGGAGCACGTCGGGCGTCCCGGCGCCGCGGACGATCACGCCGTCGCTCCCGCCGCCGAGATCGACGCTGACCTCGATCTCTGCCGCACCGGTCTCGGCCTCCGAGCCGGGGCCGAGGGGGCCCCCCGAGAGGTCGATGGTGAGCGTCTGGTCGAGGTTCGCGCCGACGGTCTCCACGACGGCGATCGAGGCGATCGTGGTCACGCTCGCCGAGCCGCACGGCGACCCGTTGACGGTGATGCTCGTGCCGGCGCGCGTGAGGGTGATGGTATCCGCGCCGGAGGCGGTGACCGTCATGGTCGAGCCCTCGACGACGCACGTCACCGCCGCGGACGCGGTCCCCGGCAGGAGCATGATCCCGAGCGCCGTGGCGATCCCGAGCGCGAGGCCCGAGAGGGCGCGGAGCCGCCGCCTGGGTCGCGTGGTGGTGCGGTGGTCATGAGTCATCCGAACTACGCCTCCTTGTTGAGCTTCTGTTCACGTGCGGGCGGGGGGTCGATCCGTCGCAAGTCTGCCTCGACCGGTACCGCCTGGGGAGGGACGACCGTCCGCCCGAGCACGGGCTGCGTTGCCCTGAGCCAGCGCAGGGTCAGGAACGAGAACCCTGCCAGTGCCGCGGCGAGGCAGAGCTCGGGCCACTCGCTCAGCTCGACGAGGGTGAACCGGTCGGACGTGAGCACGGTCAGGCGGATGAGCTTGTAGCCGAAGAGCACGAGAAAGGCCGGCAGCAGGAAGAGCGGGGGCACGAAGAGCCTGGCGAGCCCGCCGGGCCTGTGGCCCGTACGCCAGCGGTAGACGAGGGGGCTCGCGATTCCGTAGAGACCGATCAGCAGGAGGATGACACCCATGACGTTCTGCACGGGGCCGATGTTGTGGACCGTCGTCTGGGCCTGCTCGTTGATCTCCTCGAGCGCCTCGGGCGTCTCCCAGTCGAAGTACGTCTGCCCCCAGGCGATCTCCTCGCCGGCGACGAGCAGGCATCCCAGCGCGAAGGCCGCCCAGAGCGTGGTCGGGACGCCCAGGCGGCGCCGGAAGAGCCAGACGGCCACGAGCGCCGCGGTCACACATGCGGTGAGGTAGCCGATGAACTGGAGCGTCTCGAGGATCCGGTTCTCGCCGGTGACGAGCTTGAACAGCGGCTTGTCGGCGCGGCTTGCGAGCACGAGCAGCCCGCCGGCGATCGGGACGATCAGGAACGCGAGCACGACCGAGCTCGAGGCGAGCCAGTCCGCTCCCTCCTCGAACACCTCATCCCGCCACGAGGTCACCCGCACCTGCCTCCGTCGCCCTCGTCGAGCCGCTGACCGCCCGGGTGGGAGCACGTCTTCCGGAAGCGGCTCCTCCTCTTGCCCGAGCATGACTCACGATGGGCGACGGCACGGGCCCTGTCAAGGCGAGGGCGAGGAGCCGGGCACCGGCCCGACCCCTCGCCCGCCGCAGGCGAGGCTGCCCTCGACAGCGCTGACTGTGCTATCCGAGGATGAGCGCGGGAGCGTTCTTCGTCTCGCGGCTCGCGAACTTCGCGGCGTCCGACGAGGAGGTCGCGATCACGAAGGAGTAGGTGCCGTTCCCGGTGATCGTGGACCCGAGATCGAGGAGGATCCAGCCGCCCGCGGCCCGACCGGAGGCAACGACCGCTCCCGAGGGCGCCGGAGCGTTCTCCCAGGTGATCGTGCTCTCACTCCAGGACCCGGTCACGCGCTGGACCTCGAGCGTTCCCTCGCTCGCGTCCTTCACGTACAGGCGCAGCTTCGCCGACGAGGGTGCCCGGGAGAGGCCGCTCACCTCGAACCGCAGATACGTCAGCTTCGCCTGGGAGCCGCCGCGCACGCGTAGCGTCGTGCCCGTTCCCTCGTTCACATCGGGAGCGTCGGAGTCGACGGGAGCGTCGGCGACGGCCGTCAGGGTCGGGCCGGTCGCGGAGCTCGTGGTCGTCGTCCCGGAGCCCGTCGGCTCGCTCGAGGTCGAGCTGGACGTGGAGCTCGAGGTCGAGCTCGAGCTCGTCGACGGAGCCGGGAGGCCGGAGGCATGCGTCCAGTCCGTCCACGCCATCGACTTGCCCATCGTCTTCGCCGGCGCGGGATACGACGTCCCGTAGGCGGCGTTCACGAGCCAGGGAACCCACTTGTTGTCGCCCGAGGCGGGGAACCCGGCCACGGCGTGCAGCCACTGTGTCGCGCGGCGTAGCGCCGAGTCCGACCACGTGAAGGCGTCGCCGTAGCCTGCCCGCTGGAGCAGCGCAGCCTGGACGACCGCGGGGCCGAGGGCGCCCCATACGTAGTTCTCCTTCGGCGGCGGCCAGGTGAACCCCCCGGCACGGCGCTGGTCGTCGGGGAGCACGCCGTCGACGTTCTTGCCCTGGATCGTCGCGCCCTTCCTGTTGATCCCGACCGGGTTGGAAGGATCCGCCTGCCAGTCGAGCTCGTGGAAGTTGAAGCCCGAGTACTGCGACCGGTCGCCGAGCCAGCCGCGGAAGACCTTGACGGCACTCGCGAGCTCGCCGACGTCGTTCAGGTAGATGTCGGCGGCGATCCGGCTCGCCCCGCAGTTCGTTCCCCAGTTGTTCGGGCGCATCCGGTGGCAGTCGACGATCGATCCCGACTTCCCGTCGCCGAGCGCCTTCGTGCGCAGCGCCGAGAGCCACGAGCTCCAGGACGGGTCGCTGAACCCGACGAGGTCGGCGGCGATCACGTAGGAGACGAGGTTGCGGCTGACGCCGAGCACGCCGTCGCCTCCGGACTCGCTGCCGACGATGCCCCGGAGGGCCGAGATCACCTTCGTGCGGTAGGACTCCGTGCCGGTCCGCGCGTAGACGAGGGCCCCGGCGAGGGTCATCGCGTCGTGGTTCGAGTTGTTGTCCGAGAGCCTCGGCGTTCCCCAGCTGCCGTCGGCGGCGGACTTCACGGCCGACCAGGCCGCTCCCGACATCGGAAGCGCGGCGACCTGCGACTGGGCAAGCCAGATTCCACGACCGGAGGTCGCCGCGGTCGCGATGCCCGTGACGGCGAGCATCGAGACGAGAACGGCAAGGGTGACGCAGACGAGGCGTCTGTGCGCATGCAGCGGCAGACCGACGTGGGGACGGAGCATAGGACCTCCCTCAGCTCGACCGGGGGCGCCACGACACGGCGTGGGACGGCAGCCCCCGGTGGCTTTCCTGTTCCTCTCTAGAGTCCGGGCGAACGAAAAACCTGCGCGTCGAGCGCGCAGGTCGGTCAGCCGATGTAGCCGAGCCCGCGCAGGCGCCGGGCGGTCTCCTCGTCGTAGGCGGCCTCGCGCGTCTCGACCTGCTCGCCGACGAGCCCACGCTCCCAGCCGTCGAGCTCGCCGTGGAGCTCGTCGACGAGGTCACCGCGGCTCGCTGCCAGGTTTTCGAGCTCGCCCGGATCCTCGCCGAGGTCGTAGAGCTCGCGCGTGCCGTCCGAGCGCCAGATGTACTTGTGCCGGTCGCCGCGCAGCATTCGCATCCGGACGCTCCCGAGCGCCTTCGGGGCCGTGTTCTCGGCGACTGCGTACCGCCGGCGGGCGAGCGACCCCTCGTCGAGCAGGCTCACGAACGTTTCGACCCCGTCCCGAGCCTCGCCGCCTGCGCCCGCGAGCTCGAGGATCGTTGGGTGGAGATCGCCGAGCTGGACGAGCGGATCGCGACGGGCCCCTGCCGGGAATCTCGCCGGGTAGCGGACGAGCAACGGCACGTGGACGAGCTGCTCGTAGAGGAAGAGACGATGGCCGAGATGGCCGTGCTCGCCGAGGCTGTCGCCGTGGTCGGAGGTGACGACGAGCAGGGTGTCGTCGAGCGCTCCGAGCTCGCGCAGGCCCTCGACGAGCTCCCCGATCTGCTCGTCGAGGTAGGCGAGCGTACCTTCGTAGAGGGCGCGCAGGGTGTCGATCGCCTCCGTCTCCCCCCTGGCTGCGGCGGCCAGGACGGCCGTCTTCGACCCGAGCCTCGCGGCGCGGATCCTGCCGCTGCGCCCGGGGAGGAAGCGCTCGTTGAACGGGTGGGGGGGTCGGTATGGCTCGTGCGTCTCCATGTAGTTCACGAATGCGAAGAACGGACGGTTCGAGTCGGCGCGCTGCACGAGCCACGACCGGAGGTGGTCGTTCGTCGTCCGCGCGCCGCTGTCGCGGGTGCTCGTCCAGCTGCGCCAGCGCCGCGCCTGCGAGCGTGCCCGCAGACCGCTCCGCACGAGCGGCAGGGCGAGCCGCGCACCGGGGCCGCCGCCCTCGAGCCGCTCGGTGTACACCTGGCCTCGTGGCTTGGCCGTGCCGCGGGGCCGGTTCGATCGCCACAGGTCCTCGACGAGACGGAATCCCTGCGCGAGCCCCGTCGCGGAGCTGATGTACGGGTTGTTCGAGAAGCAGGCGGTGTCGTAGCCCGCGCCGGAGAGCCGCCTCGCGAGGGTGGGGAAGCCCTCGGGGAGCGCGTCGCGCGAGATCGTCAGCCCGTGGCGGGCCGGGAAGAGGCCGGTGAACAGTGTCGCGTGCACGGGCAGCGTCCAGCAGCCGACCGAGCTCGCCCGGGTGTAGAGCGTCGATTCCCGGGCGAGGTCCTCGAGGTGGGGCGTCGTCGGTCGGGGAGCGCCGTAGCACGACATGCTCTCCGCCCGGGCGCTGTCCATCACGAGCAGGACGATGTTCGGCCGGTCGCTCATCGGCGGGAGCTCTGGACGGTCACGCGGCGTCCTCGAGCAGCGTCGTGCCGTCCATGTCGTCCGGGACGGGCACGTCGAGCAGCTCGAGGATCGTGGGCGCCACGTCGGTGATGAACGGCCGGCGCTCGATCGCATCGACGTGCTGGACGTAGAGGAGCGCGTCGGGCGTCGTGTGCATGCCGACGAGCACCTCGCCCTTATGGGTCAGATCAGGCTTCCCGAAGACGCCTTTGGGGTCGAACCCTTCCCGCGTCGCGAGAACGAGGTCCGGTGCCAGGTGGGCGTGTGGGCCGTGGTAGAGCTCCTCCCGCGTGAACACACGCTCGACGATCGGCTCGCCCGAGGTGGGGTCGGTCATCGTCAGTGCCGCTTCGGCGAGCTCGGCGCGCAGCCGCTCCGCCTCCGGCCCGGGCTTCACCCGGCCCTCGGGCTCGCGGCCCTCGAGGTTGAGGAAGATCCGCCCCGGGTCGAGGCTGTACGCGAGGCTGTCGCCCGCCATGTCCTCGAGTGACCGCGGGGCCTCGGTCCGGTACCGCAGGTAGCCGGCGTCGTGGAGCCAGGTGTTGACGTAGACCTCCTGCCTGATCGAGCAGAAGCCGTGATCCGAGAGCACGATCAGCGTCGTGTCGTCGTCGAGCCAGGTCCGCACCTCGCCGAGCACGGCGTCGACGCGCTCGTAGAAGTCGCGGAATGCCGGGCCGTACGTGGGGTGACCGTGCTCCATCTCCTCCCAGAAGAAGTGGTGGAGGCGGTCGGTCTCCATGATGTGCGCCATGAAGAAGTCCCAGGGCTCCTGGCGCCAGAAGTAGCGCATCGCCTCGATCCGGCGCTCGAAGACCTCGTCGAGGTGGGGGAGGAACGCGTCTTTGTCCTCGTGCGCGCGCCAGGGGTCGGCGTCGACGCAGTAGTCGAGCCGTTTCAGCGCCTGGGCCACGACCTCGTTCGGCGCGGCCTTCTCGACGCTCGGGCTGAGGAAGCACCCGACGACGATCCCGTTCACGGCCCGGGGCGGATAGGTGACAGGCACGTTCATGGCGAATACCCGCTTCCCGGCCTGGCTGAGGAGCTCCCAGAGCGCCGGCGAGCGCATCTCCCGCGAGGTCGGGATGAAGACCTTGAGCGAGCCCGGGGGGCGGTCGATGAACCCGTAGATGTTGTGCTTGCCGGGGTTCTGGCCCGTCATGAACGACGCCCAGGCGACCGACGAGACGTTCGGCACCGTCGTGTCCATCTGCACCATTGCGCCCTCGTCGACGATCGCGCGGAGATTCGGGAGCGCGCCGGCGTCGAGCAGGCCCCGCAGGTAGGTGAACGGGACCCCGTCGAGCCCGATCGCGACGACGCGCTTTCGGCCGGCCGGCCCGCGCCTGCCCCGCTTCAGGAAGCTCACGTCCCGACCTTACAGGTAGCCGAGGTCACGGAGGCGCTGCGTCACGATCTCCTCCTCCTCGTCCGAGTAGACGGCATCCGGCTCGCGCGCGAGAGCGTGCCCGCGGATCCCGTCGGGCACCGGCTGGCCGAGGAGCCCGAGGAGCGTGGGGGCCACGTCGTAGATCGACACCGTCCCGAGATCCTGCCCGTGGGCCGGGGCGAGCGGGTCGTGGAGGACGAAGATGCCGTGCTGGGAGTGGTTTGCGTCGTCTGGCCCCGTGTCGTTCTCGAACGTCCAGGCGCTGCGGAGCCCGACCGAGCCGACCGACCGCCAGTCGAGGTCTCCGAAGTAGACGATCAGGTCCGGCGGGACGTTGCGCACCTCCCGGTAGACATCCTCGGGCCTGAACGCGACGGTCCCGATGTTGCGCCCGTCGGGGTCGGTGATCGCCTCCAGGCGGGCCACGAGCTCCGAGCGCTCGAGCTCGTAGTCCTCGGGCGGGATGATCCCCTCCGGCTCGCGGCCGGCGACGTTCATGAACAGCCGCCCGTAGTAGCCGCCCGCACCCCAGGCCTTCGTCCTCGACCAGTCGATTTCGCAGCGCTCGAGCGAGCGGACGTCGTCCGGGTACGCCCGCAGGGCGAGATAGCCCTGTTCGATCAGCCACTCGTTGATGCACACGCCGCCGACCATCGCCTTGCCGCCGTGGTCGGAGACGACGAGGGTGATCGCGTCGTCCCCCATGCGGTCGCTCAACTCGGCGATCTGGCTGTCGACCCACACGTAGTAGTCGTGGATGGCACGGGCGAACCGGTGGCCGGGCTCGTGCTTGGGGTGCGCGGGGTCCATGTACTTCCAGAACGCGTGGTGGATCCGGTCGACACCCATGTCGACCGTCATGAAGAAGTCGTAGCGCTCGCGCTCGAGGAGGCGCTTGCAGACCGTGAAGTGCTGCGTTGCCATCGTGTAGATGTCGGCGAGGATCTGGTCTTTGTCCTCCGAGCGGAAGTTCGGGACGTCGACGAGGAACTCGCCCTTCACCCAGCCCGCGATCTCGTCTCTGAGGCCGGGCGGGAACGTGAACTGGCTCTCTGGCCCCGGGGTCAGGAAGCACGAGACGAGGTGGCCGTTGACGGCCTGCGGCGGGTAGGTCTGCGGCACGCCGACGACGCCGACGCGCTTGCCGACGTCGCCGAGCAGGTTCCAGAGCCTCGGGCTCGTGACGGCGCGGCCGTTCGCCGTCGACATGCCTTCGTAGGTGTGATCGGTACGGTTGCGAAACCCGTAGAAGCCGAGCTGGCCCGGATCGAGGCCGGTCATCATGCACGCCCAGGCCGGCACGGTGATCGCGGGGATCGTGCTCTCGAGCCGTGCGAACGCCCCCGACCGGACGAGCTTCCCGATCGTCGGCAGCTCGTCCTGCCAGGCGTCGAAGACGAGCTCGGGCGCCGCGCAGTCGAGCCCGACGACGAGCAGGCGTCGCCCGTCGCTCCCGTGTCGGTCAGGTCTCTCCATCACACCTCCATCGCAGGTTCACGTTGTTATCGGCAGGATCACCACCCGGCCGAAGCGCTACTCGCCTACAGCTCTCCGAGGCCGGTTCCGTCCCGGATGCAGTCGCGCAGGAGCGTGACGAACTGCCCGCCCGCCAACCGTTCTTCGGGCAGCCTCGTGGCCTCCTTGAGCGCACGGTGCATCCAGCATGCATACAGCAGGGGCGAGGCGAGGTCGCGCGAGAGCCCGATCCGCTCACAGTAGCCGTCGAGCTCGCGCCCGAGGAGCACGGTCGTGAGCGGGTGCGAACGGCCCCGCCCGGGGGGCGCGACCGAGCGGACGAAGTAGAAGAGATCCCAGAGCGGCATGCCGCGCGGCTCGGCGGCCTCCCAGTCGAGAAACGCGATCCCCGGGCCCGTCGCAACGGCGTTCCAGAGCCCGGGGTCACCGTGCTGGAAGACGAGCGGGAACGGGTCGCCGCTCGATCCGATCGCGGTGAGCTGACGCTCGAGGAAGGCGAGCTCGCCGGGTGCCGGGCGGTAGAGCCCGGCGTACCGCTCGAGGAGGGTCCCGAGCGCTGCTGCAACCGTTTCCGGGGGCACGGTCTCGACGGTCGCGCGTGCCAGATCGGCGAGCCAGGCGAGGACCGCGCCGACGGCCGGGCAGTCCGGCCTCCCGCTCGCCCGCTCCCGGAGCGGCACCCCGTCGACGTGCGTCTGCCCCGTGACTGCGAGCCCGGCGTGGTGCCCGAGGAAGAGCGTCGCGGGGAACGTCGACTGCCCCTCCGGCCACCGCTCGCGAAGCCACGAGAGCGAGCGGTGCTCGTTCTCGAGGCGGGCGTTGAACGCGGGGTGCCGGGTCAGCTTCGCGATCCGCTCGGGGCGGTCGGATCCGGGCGGGAACAGGAAGCAGAGCACCTTCTTCGAGCTGTAGCGCCCGGGGGCGCTGACGCCGCACCGCCAGCCCGTGAGGTCGACGCCTCCGTCGCGTGCGAGCTCGACGACGTATGCGGGAGGCAAGCCTGGCGGTCCGGCAGCGCCGGCGAGCAGGGCCGGACGCGGGAGGACGGCGCCGGTCAGGCGCGACGTCCTCACGAGCCGGCGGGCCCGGTCGGGCAGGCGCCGACGGACGCCCGCCTCGGCCCGCAGATGCCGTTCGAGGAATCGCCGTACGGCCTGATCGTCGACCTCCGCGACGCACGTGACCTCCCCGAAGGGAGGGGCGAGCCAGAGCCGGGCATCGTCGCCGCGCACGGCACCCCCGGGTCGCTCCGCAAAGAGGAGGCCGCCGGGCGAGAGCAGTCGATCGAGCTCGGAGCGACGGGCGGCCAGACGGCGCTGCCAGCGGCGGCTACAGAGCACGACGAGGTCGGCGGATCCGGGTGCAGGCCACGAGCCGCCGGCGAGCGGGTCGAGTGCGATCTCGACCTCCGCCTGCGGGATCGCGGGTAGCTGGACTGCCGCGGGATCGTCCACGAGCAGGGTGAGCCGGGACGAGCTCTGTGCGAGCGCGGCGAGCGCCGCCTCCGTCGGAGCGCCGAGGCAGACGCAGTGCCCGAGCTCGAGGCTCGGAAGGGCGAATCGCCAGCCGGCACCGACGACGGATCCCTTGACGTTGCTTCCCGCCTCGTAGCGGGTCGAGAGCGTGAGCTCGAGCATCGTGGCTCAGGCTCCGAGGAACCGGCGGACGAGCCCGAACCGCATCAGCTCGGGGAACGTCTGGCCGACCTGTAGCGTGCGGCGGTTGACGAGGAGGACGGCGAGTGAGACGGCGGCCGCCAGGGCGAAACCGACCGCGAAGGGAGGCGATGCGAAGAGCTGGACGAGCAGGAGGCCGACGGCGCCGGCGACGATGCTTCCGTACAGGCCGGCGTACCGTGGCTCGAAGATCGCGACACCTGCCCGGCGCAGGCCCCACTGCTTGAGCAGGTTGTGGACGATGAGCGTTCCGCAGGTGCCGATCGCGGCTCCGAGCGGCCCGTACTTCGGGATCAGCGCCAGGTTCAGGGCGACGTTCGCGACCATCGCGAGCAGGTTGATCGTCACGATGTAGCGCAGGAGCCCGAAGACCTTCAGCGTCAGCCCGTTGAAGCCGAGCGCGGCCTGGAAGAAGTACCCGAACGACAGCAGCGCCAGGTACGTGGCCGACTCCTCGTACCGCTGCTCGTACAGCGTCACGGTCAGCGACTGTGCGAGCGAGAACGTGAGCGCAAAGATCGGGAACGAGATGACCGCGGTCCAGATTGCCGTGCCCCAGTAGGTCTGGTTGATCCCCTCACGGTCCCCGCGGGCGAACAGGCGCGCGGCCATCGGGGTGAACAGGAGGCTGAAGCTCGAGAGCACGACCTGGTTCATCTGCGCAGCCGGCAGGATCACCCGGAACGCGCCCACGTCGTCGGCGGAGCCGAAGCGCTCGAGCAGGATCGCATCGGTCGTGTTCATGACCGTGTACAGGAGGTCGGAGGAGAGCAGCGGGACGGTAAAGGTCAGGATCTCGCGCCACGGCATGCTGAACACCGACTCCCGCATGCGATCGACGAGCCCGCGGCGGCGGATCTCGCCCCAGAGCAGGTAGCTGTAGAGGGCGAACCCGATCAGCCCGGCGAGGACGAGACCCACGGCGAGCGCGTTGACGGAGAGGTTCCCGAGCACGACGGCAAGGACGGCGGCCAGGCGGAGGCCTGGCGCGATCACGTACTTGCGGACGAAGATCGCGCGGGGCTTCGAGAACACGGAGAACAGCCCGGTCTGCAACGCGTCGAGGGCCTGGATCGGCGCGAGTGGAAGGAGGAGCAGGAGCAGCGTCACCTGCTCGGCCCCGTCCACGAGCGTCCCGTCGATCAGCGAGCGCAGGCCGACGGCGAAGGCGAGGAGCGTGACGCCGAGGGCGGCGATCGTCCCGGCGACCATCACGATCGTGCCGTAGATCTTCCCGAACTCGCCGCGCTCCTCGTAGATCGGAATGAAGCGCGTGATCGCCCGGTCGAGCCCGAACGTGATCACGCTCTGGACGAGCGCGACGATCGAGAGCGCGTAGGAGTAGGCGCCGAAGTCGCCTTTCGTCAGGTACCGGACGATCATGACCTGGACGCCGAAGTTGACGGCCAGGGAGATCAGCCGCCCGGCCAGGAGCAGGCTCGAGCCCCGGACGTGCGACCGCGTCACGTTCCCGCGGCGAGGCTTCTCGGCGGCCTCGTCGGGGGAAGGTGCAGGTGCGTCCATTGCGGCCAGCTTATCCAGGGGCCTGCGCGGCGCCAGGGCGCCGTTTCGGGGGTCGCGGCGCAGCCCGTCTCAGGAATCGGCCTCCGCTGGGCACGGCTTGAGCGCCGCCGCGCCGGTCAGAAGCTGCTAGCCCCAGGTCCCGTTCAGTTCGACGGCCGTGACGCGCGCCTGGGTCCTGTCCGGCGTCCCGACCGGCTCGTAGGCCCAGCGGAGCCTGAGCCGCGCCGCGTCCCAGGCCGTCTTCCCGACGTCGCCGAGGATCGTCAACGGAACGCCCGTGAGCGTCGTCCAGGCGGCGAGGCCCGGGTTGGCGGCTACCACCACCTCGCCGGTGAGGGGCGTGCCGTCGGCCTCGACGACCTGTGCATAGAGCGTAGTGACGTCGTCGAGGCGCCCCGTCGTGCGGGCCCGTACGGACACCGACAGGGTGAGCATCCGGGTGAGCTGCGCCGGCGTTCCCGAGAGCTCGGCCTCGTAGGAGCCGCTCGTTCGGTTGTCGTTCCGGACGTAGCCGGTGCCGTTGTCCGCGGTCGCGATCCCGTCGTCGATCCGGTCCCAGAGGTCGGCGCTGCCGCCGCCCTGGTCGCGGATCGCCGCATCGCGGGCGGCGTCGCCGTTCGGGAGCAGCACGAGCTGGCCGCCCGGCGCAACCGTGTCGTTGGCGACCGCCTGACCGGCGAGGGCTGCCGCATCGTTGCCGGCCGGGTCCTCGAGGGGGCTCGAGGCGGGCGGCACGTAGTCGAGCACGACGATCTCTCCGGCGGCGACACCGGGCGTGAGGGTCAGCGAGACGACGGGCCCGGCGATCGCGACACCGGTCACGACCTGGCCGCCCTGGACGGAGCCGCTGACCGAGAACGCCGAGGGATCCGGTGGGGCTGTCGACAGCAGCTCGTCGTAGGCGAGCGTCAGCGTCGTCGCGTCGACGCGGGCGGCCTGGAGGGCGGGGGAGACCGTGTCGACGACCGTGTCGTTCGCGACGGCCTGACCTGCGAGCGTGCCGGCGTCGTTGCCCGCGTCATCTTCGATCGGGCCGGTCGCCGGGGGCGCGTAGTCGAGCGTGACCGTCTCATCCGGGAGCACCGGTGCCGTGAGCGTGAGCGCCACGCTGCTTCCCGAGACCGAGACGGCCGAAACGGCGAGCGGGCCCGAGCCGGAGCCGGTCACGGCGAACGTGCCCGGCAGGGGCACCGAGGCTGCGTTCAGGGCCTCGTCATAGGCCAGGACGAGCGAGCTGCCGGTCGCCGAGGCGGCCTGGAGCGCGGGCGGAGTCGTGCCGTTCGTCACCGCCAGGCCCGTGACGGCGGCCGCGTCGTTGCCGATCACGTCCTCGATCGCCCCCGTGGGGGGCGGTTCGTAGCTCAGCGTCAGCGACTCTGCCGGCCGGGGCTGCGTACCGAGCACGAGGCTCACCGTCGAGCCTGACACGGTTGCCCCCAGCACGGGGAGCGGGCCCGAGAGCGAGCCGGTGACGGTGAACGCCCCCGCGGCGGGTGCCGTCGCCGCGTTGAGCGCCTCGTCGTAGGTCAGGGCGACTGCGCCGGTCGTCGCCTGGGCTGTCCCGTCGGCGACGACGGACTGGAGCGTGGGAGGGGTCGTATCGACGCCGAGCTCGACGGAGTACGACCAGTACCGCTTCGTCGCCTTGTTCGTCGCGAGGACGAGCAGCCCCGTCGATGCGTCCAGGTTCTGCTTCGTCGACGTCGCGTTGTTCATCTTCATGGCCGCGGCATCGCGAATCCGCGCCTCGCCGACCCCCGCGGGGAAGTCGACTCCCGCCGCGTCGGCATCGACCATCGCGATCGACTTCTCGTAGATCGTGCCGCCGGACTGCGTGACCGACGCGAACATCCGGATCAGCCCGTTCACCGTATCGAGCACGACGATCGGTCGCGTATGGCTGTCCGACACGAGGCCGAAGCGGTGCGATACCCACATTCCTTCGGGGGAGCGAACGAGGAGGTGCGTGAGGACGTCGGCGCTCGAGCTGCGGCTCGTCTTGACGGCGGCGTAGATACGCCCGGCCGGGTCGGTCTTGAGGTTCATGTGATCGTCGGCGAGGTTGGGCCCCGCGTACGCCGTCTCGGGCGCCGCCCAGGTCGTGTCGATGTCCGTATCGAGCCTGGATCGGAACGCCATCGTGTCGGTGTTCTGATTGCTCCACATCACGCCGATCCGCGAGCCGCCGAACGCGATCAGCGACGAGACGTCGTCCGAGTACAGGCCGCTCGCCAGCGCGAACGGCGAGCCCCAGCTCGCGTCGTCGCACGCCGGGGTGCACGACGTCCGGTTGACCCAGACCTGCCCGCCGGCGGTCCAGGTCGCCCAGAGCTGCCCCGTCGAGTCCTTCGCGATCACGAGCGTCTCCGTCGCAAGGTCGTTGATCTGCGCCGGGAAGCCGGGGTCGAGGACGTACGTGTCCGCGGCGCCGTCGTAGCTGTAGCGGTAGAGAGAGCTCGGCTTGCCGGATGAGGGCGACTCCGAGTAGACGTGGGAGGAGACGTAGAGCCTCGTGCCGTCCCAGAGCGTGTCCTGGATGCTGTTGTTGCGGCTGTCGATCGGCACGCCCGTGTCGGTCCAGGCCTGGGTCTGGACGTCGAAGCGGAAGATGTGGAAGTCGCCGCTGACGCTGTCGAACAGGCTGCCCCACCAGGCGCCGTCATTCCACCAGAGCTTGCTCTCGGGCTTCGAGCCGGAGGGCGGGACGCCGGCGTTCGCGCCGGAGAAGGACGGTCCCTCGACCCCGAGGTCGCCCGGGCCGGCGAGGGCGGCGGGAGCCGACACGGCAAGAAGGCCGGCAGCGGCCGTTGCGGCTGCGAGCACGCGCAGCGCGCGGCATCCCCCCCAGGTCCCCACCGACGGACAGTAGGCGTGTCCGCCGGATTCGTCCAGGCCGGCGGCGGGGCTTCTCGGCAGCCTCGAAATCGACCGCTACGCTGAGCAGAGAAGTGTTCCGGGCGCATCGCATGACGGCCGCACGAGCCGCGCTCGTCGCGGCGCTCGGTCTGGCCGGCCTCGTCGCCGGTTGCGGCGGTGGCGGTGACGAGGTGGGCGGCGTCGTCGTGGCGGGCACCGTCGGGGCGACCGTCGAGACCAAGCCCGTCCCGAACCGCGGCGATGCAGCCGACGACCCTGCGATCTTCGTGAACGGCGCCAACCCGGCCGACTCACTCGTGATCGGGACCGACAAGAAGGGCGGGCTCGCCGTGTACGACCTGACCGGCGCCGAGGTGCGGTACCTCGACGTCGGGCCGATGAACAACGTCGATCTCCGTGAAGGGTTCACCCTCGGCGGGAGCGAGATCACGCTCGTTGCGGCGAGCGACCGCGAGCACGAGGCGATCGTGCTGTTCCGGCTCGACCCCTCGACTCGCGATCTCGTCGACGTCGCCGCCAGGCCGCTGGAGCTCGACATGTCCGCCTACGGCCTGTGCATGTATCGCAGCCCGGAGGGGGTCTACTACGTGTTCGTCAACAGCGAGCAGGGCGAGGTGCAGCAGTGGGAGCTGTTCGAGGCGGACGGCAGGGTCGACGGCCGCCTCGTGAGAAGCTTCGACGTGGGCTCGCAGACCGAGGGCTGCGCCGTCGACGACGAGCTCGGTCGCCTGTACATCGGCGAGGAGTCGGAGGGCGTCTGGCGCTACGGCGCCGAACCCGACTCCGGGGAGGCGCGACGTGCGGTCGACACGACCGGCGAGCTCGGCCATCTCGATGCGGACGTGGAGGGGATCGCGATCGTCGTCGGCCCTGGCGGCTCCGGATACCTCATCGTGTCGAGTCAGGGCTCGGACAGTTACGCCGTCTACCGCCGCGAGGGCGACAACCAGTTCCTCGGGACGTTCGAGATCGTGGACGCAGGCGGCATCGATGCCGTGCAGGAGACGGACGGGCTCGACGCGACCGGCGTGAGCCTCGGGCCGGCGTTTCCGCGCGGCCTGCTCGTCGTCCAGGACGGCGAGCAGGACGACGAGCACCAGAACTTCAAGCTCGTGCCGCTCGACGCGGTGATCCGACCGTCCTCCTGACCGTCGCGAGCCGCCGGTCGGCGTTGTCCCGGGACGTACGGGAGCGTGGGAGAGGGCTAGCCGGAAGCGGTGTGTCCCGCAGGAGCCGATCGGGGCACCGAAGCCGCGCTCTCCTCCTGCCCCGTTGCCAGGTCACGCAGGGTCACGGCCGCCGCAGCCGCTCCGAGGGCGAGGAGCAGGAAGAAGTACCGCTCGTAGGCGAGGTGGAGGAAGACCGCGGTGATCAGGTAGGCCGCGAGAGCGAGGCCCACCGCCGTGGGTAGCAGCGCGAGGTCCGGTCGCGCGGCGCCGAGGCAGCGCCGGCGCGCTCTCCACAGCCCGAGCACGGTAGCGCCGATCGCGCCCATGAGACACGTGAACCCGACGATTCCCGTCTCGGCGAGCACGCCCAGGTAGAGGTTGTGGGCCTGGCGCGTCGTGTACTTCTGGTTGATGTCGATCACGTTCGAGTAGTCCCCGACCCGATCCTGGTACTCCTCGTAGTACTGCGGGTACAGACCGGGGCCGACGCCGAAGGCCGGGTGGTCGGCGAAGATCAGGATCGCCGCGAGGTTCTCCGTCCCGCGGCTCTGGATCGACGAGTCCGCCTTGCTGCCGGTCGAGGTGACGCCGGGAAGCTCGACGAGCGACGACACGCGGATCCAGTACGAGGGCACGCTGACGAGCACGATCGCGACGACCGCCCCGAGCAGGGCGAGGTGGCGGAGGCGGAGGAAGCGCAGCGCTCCCATGAGGACGACCAGCGCCGCGAAGGCGAGCGCCGCCCCCCGGGAGA
The DNA here is from genome assembly GCA_046330455.1 of Gaiellales bacterium. Lineage (GTDB taxonomy): Bacteria > Actinomycetota > Thermoleophilia > Gaiellales > Gaiellaceae > CAVQXR01. Next base: position 66,284 of record JAXLSU010000010.1, on the reverse strand, counting down.
AGGTCAGGACGACGCCGAACGTGAGCAGGAGCAGCGCAACCATGGCGAGCAGCCGCGCCCGCAGGCGCTGCGCCGTCCAGACGAGGAACACGGCGAGCGGAACGAGGACGAGCAGGATCTGGGCGTAGCGATTCGCCCCGCCGCCGGAGAACGGCCCGCCGAGACGCTTCTGCGAGCTCGCGGTGAGCCCCTCGTCCTCGACCGTGAAGCCCTCGGTGGTCGAGCTCACCTGGGCGAACCCGCCGAACTGGTTTCCGAAGTCGCCGGTGAACTGCTGGTACACGGAGAGGAGCGCGAGGAGCGCGCCGGCGAGCACGATCGTCCAGATCACCGATCTGACGATTTTCGAGGAGCGCATCACGTTGGTCGCCAGGAAGAAGAGGACGACGCCCTCGAGGTAGTACGTCTCGAGCTGGCTGGCCGCCACATCAGGCTCGGACGAGACGATCGTCGAGATGGTGCTCGCGAACACGAAGGCGAGGATCCAGGGGAGCGCAGGGGCGGCGATCAGGCGCTCGCGCCTCATGACGAGCAGGTAGGCGAGCGGGATCAGGAGCAGGAGCGGGAACGCCGCGCCCATGATGAACGGAAGGCCATGCTCGCGAACGGCGACGGCGGCGGCATTCGTGTAGAGGACGCCCGCGACGGCAATTGTTGCGATGTTCGGGCGGATCATCATCGCGACGCCGACGAACCCGAGCGCCGATGCCGCAACCGCGGCGACCGGCTGGTTCGCCGTGACGAGGCCCGCGATCGCGGCCATCGTCAGGCCGCCGACGAGCGCGATCGGCATCACGCTCCGCGCGGGACGGTGCTCGAGCGCCCGGGCGTAGCCGCTCACCGGCTGCTCCCCTCGCTCGGCCGGCCGGCTCCGCCCGCGGGGAGCTCCACTCCGGCGGCCGGGGGCCGCGCGTCGCGCTCGGGCTGCCAGAGCTCGATCCGGCGGCCGCGGGCGATGTTCCAGACCGCAGCCGCGCAGGCCGCGTTCGCGAGGCAGAAGAACGCGGGGAGGGCGAGCAGCTTCGAACGCCCGACACGGGTGCCACCGAGCGCGATGCCGGCAAGCCCTGCGCCGTAGAGCGCCGCCTGCGCCGAGGTGAGCGCGACCCAGAAGGGCCCGTCGCTCCAGAGCAGCGCGCTCGTCGCGAGCATCGCCGCGAGCGGCACGAACATCAGGCGCCGAAGCACCTTGTGCGAGACGAGCTGGACGGCGTAGAACCCGTGACGGAAGGGATCGAGCAGCTGCCGCCGGGCGAGCACGCCGCGAAGCCCGCGGGTGATCACCCTCACCTTGCGGCCGAACTCGATGCCGCTCGACGGGGCGACCGGCTCGTACGCGGCCGCGTCCGCCGCGAAGACGAGGCGGCGGCCTTGCGCGATCACTCCCGTCGAGGTGTAGAAGTCGTCCGTCACGCCGGGAAGCACGGGCCGGAACAGCTCGCGGCGGATCGCGTAGATCGCGCCGGTTGCCGAGATCACGTTGCCTCCCCGGCTCTCCGCCACCTTGAGCGCGCGGTCGAGGCTCCAGTAGCTCCGCTCGCCCGCGGCACTGCCGTCACCGGCTCCGCTCAGGTAGCGCTGATCGCCCGCGACCCCGCCGACCGACGGGTCGGCGAACGGCCCGACGAGTTTGCGGAGCGCGTCCGGTGCGAACATCGAGTTCGCGTCCGAGAACACGAGCACATCGCCCTCCGCGACCTCCGCGGCGGCCGTCAGGGCGGGCGCCTTCCCCTGGCGCGGAAGCGACAGGAGGTGAATCTGCCGGCCGTGCTGAGCCCCTGCGAGCTCACGGACGATCGCGTCGGTGCCGTCTCCGGAGCCGTCCGAGGCGACGACGATCTCGAGCCGGTCTGCCGGGTAGTCGAGCCCGAGCAGGTTCTCGAGCTTGCGCCCGATCGACAGGGCCTCGTCGTGGGCGGCGACGAGCACCGAGATCCGGGGCTCGCCGTCGCCCACGGCGACGGGGCGCGGGCGGAGCGCTCCCCGGGCGAGGACGAGGAGCGGGAAGCCCAGGTAGGTGTACGCGATCAGCCCGACGGCGCTCCAGAAGACGGCCTCGGTCACGCCGCACGCTCCGCGCGGAAGCGCCGGACGAGCGCGTCGGCCGTCTGGCGCAGGTCGAACTCGGCGAGCACCTTCTCCCGTCCCTGGACGCCGAGCCGCTCCCGGAGCACGGGACACGAGGCGAGCCGTGCGAGCGCGGCGGCGAGAGCCGCCACGTCGCGCGGCGGGACGAGGAGCCCGGTCTCGCCGTCGATCACGAGCTCGGGAATGCCCGAGAGGTCGCTCGCAACCGCGGGAACGCCCGAGCCGAGCGCCTCCATGAGCACGACGGGGATGCCCTCGCGCTTGCCGGAGTCGGTGGGGACGCTCGGCGCTGCGAGCACGTCGGCCTCGTGCAGCAGGTGGGCGACCCGGTCGCGCGGGAGCGCGCCGGCGAGCACGACCCGGTCTGTGAGCCCGCGAGCCGCGATCCGCTCCTCGAGTGCCCGTCGACTCGGGCCGTCTCCCACGAGCCGGCAGATGAAGTCGACGCCTTCGGCGGCAAGGAGCGCGCAGGCATCGACGAGGTATTCCTGGCCCTTGACCTCGTGGAGCGTGCCCACACAGAGGATCCGGAACGGCCCGCCGCCCTCACGCGGGCCGGCCGGGCGGAAGATCGACGTGTCCACGCCGCAGTGGACGACCTCGACCCTGTCGGCGTACGCCTGACCGCACTCCTCGAGGATCAGGTCGCGGTTGTAGCGCGAGATGGCGGCGACGAAGGACGCTTCGGCGACCTTCGGCCGCAGCATCGTCCGGTCGACGTGGAGATCGGATCCGTGTGCCGTGAAGCTGAACGGGATGCCGGTGAGGCGATGGACGATGAAGCCGGCGAGCGCGGGATGGGTGGCGAAGTGGCAGTGGACGTGCTTCACGCCTCGACGCTCCATGTCCCGGGCAGCGTGGGCCACCTTCGGGAAGATGCCGACGGCGCCCGCGAGGAAGTTCGCGCTGCGCAGCGTGCCGGCGAGTGAGGCCCACAGCGCTCCGAGGTAGGCTCGCGGCGCCCGGACGAGCCAGTAGGCCTGGCTCGCGAGGATTCCGGGGGAGAGGAAGGGCTCGTAGTGCGCGCGTTCCGCGAGGGCGGCCGCCTCTGGCTGCACGACCGACTCCCGCTCTCGAAGCAGTGGATAGACCTCGACGTCGACGCCGCGCTCCTCGACCGAGAGGATCTCGTACAGCACGAACGTCTCGGAGAGCTTCGGAAAGCGCGACATCACGTACGCGACGCGAGGCCGCGGATCCGGCTCGGCGATCTCCGTCGGGGCCGGATCGACTCCTTCCCGCAGGATCGTCGCGGTGGCCTCGGCGACCGGACCGTCCATGAGGTCGCCCGATCGCCGGTCAGTCGTCGGTACTGGAGCCCGGCTCCGAGACCACGGGTGCCGGTCCCGGCGCGCGTCCCCGATCCGACTTCCGGCTGCCGTTCCGGCTCCCTTCCGGGGTTGCTTCCCGCGGTGCGGCGCGCCAGCTTCGCGCTGCCGTGGCGCGCCCTTCCTTGTGGAACATGGACGTCATGGGAGCGTTTCTCGTCAGGATCGTGCCGACGATCTTCGCGCCGACGAGCTCGAGGCTCTCAACGGCGTCCGCGACCCGATTTCGCCTCGTGCGATCTGCCGCCACGACGAGCACGGACGCGTCCGCGACGCGGCTCCAGGTGAGCGCCGATGGGGATTCCTGGGGCGGGGCAGCGGCGATGACCACGAGGTCGTGCTCGGCCAGGAGCTCCGTCAAGAGCTGGCGCGCGCGGTCGGCGTCGATCGCCTCGCGACCCGAGATCCCTGCCGGAACGACGTCGAGCAGGTCGGAGGTGCGTGAGCGGTAGTACACGACTCCATCCTCGCCCGTCGGGCCGGCGAGGATGTCCGTGAGCCCGGTCTGCCCGTCGAGACCGACGATCTTCGTGGCCTCCGCATCCACGGCGTTCGCGTCGACGAAGATGACCTTCCGGCCGCTCGACGCGAACGCGCCGGCGAGATTCACCCCGACCTCGCCGCTCCCCGAGCTGCGATCGGCGCCGATCACGAGGATCGTCGTCGGCGTGCTCCGCCGGTCGAAGAACTCGATCTGGGTCGCGAGTAGCTGGTACCTGGAGGCGAGCTGGGAGTCCCCGTTCTCCCCGTCGAAGACGAGCCGGCCGCTGCTCTTCGCGTCGGGGCGCCGGTTCACGAAGCCGAGGTAGGACGCGGGCGCGATCTCGAGCAGGTCGTCCTCGTTGCGCACCGTGCTGCGAAGGAACTCGGTCAGCAGCAGGAGCGTCAGCACGCCGAGCATGCCGGCGAGCGCCGCGAACGCGACGATCAGGGCGCTCTGGGCGCCGAGCCGGTATCCCTCGGCCGCCGGGTCGAAGACCTCGAGACCGCCTTCTGCCCCGGTTCCGGACTTCTGGGTCAGCTCGCGGAGATTGTCCGCGATGCTCGTGGCGATCCGGGGCGCAAGGGTGGGATCATCGGCGTTCACGGCGATCGTGAGGATCCGCGTGTCGCTGTTCGCCGTCGCGGAGACGCTCTGCTTCAGGGTCTCCACGCTCATCGGGAGGCCGAGCTCGGCGATCGTCGTCTCGAGGACGGACGTGCTCGTCGCCAGCTCCGCGTAGGTCTGCGCGTTCAGGCCCGACGCGCGCTGGACGTCGACGGCCGGCGCGATCGGGCCGATCAGCATGCGGACACGGCTCTCGTACTCGGGAGCCGCGCTGGCCGAGATGAAGTACCCGACGAGGCCTGCGACGGCCGTCGCGATGACGATCAGAAACCACCAGCGCTTCAGGACCGGGAGAAACCCGGTCGACTCGAGTGCGCTGCGTGCTGTTCTCGACCGATCGGCCATCGGCGTAGGCTGTCCGCTCGACAGTCTAGCCACGACGCCGTCCAGAACGGCCGGCGCCCCTGGCCACCCGCGGCGCGCCCTCCGCGGCTGCGCTCGCCCGCTGCATGACGTCGGCCAGCTGGGCCGCGATACCGTCGCGCAGCGCGACCCTCGGCTGCCAGGCGGTGTCGGTCCTGAGCAGGCTCGTCTCGGCGGCCGTTCTCTGTACGTCGCCCGTCGCGGCCGGCTCGCGGACGACGGCGAGCCGCCTGCCCGTGAGCGACTCGGCGATCTCGACGACGCGGTTGAGCGTCGTCTCGGCGCCTCCTCCGACGTTGTAGACCGATCCCGGCACACCGCGCGCCATGGCAGCGATGGTCGCCGAGACGGCGTCGTCGACGAACGTGAAGTCCCGTGACTGCTCGCCCGTTCCGGCAAGCCGGAAGCTGCCGCCGGTCAGGAGGGCTTCGAGGAGCTTCGAGAAGGCCATGTCGGGTCGCTGGCCCGGGCCGTAGACGGTGAAGTACCGGAGCCCGATCGCGGCGAGGCCTCGGCTGTCGGCGTAGGCGCTCGCGAGCTCCTCACAGCAGCGCTTGGTGACGCCGTAGGGGGAGATCGGCCGGCAGGGAGTGCTCTCCGTCGTCGGGTAGCGATCCGCGTTCCCGTAGACGGAGGAGGACGATGCGTACACGACCCTGCGGCCCGCCGTGACGGCGGCCTCGAAGACGCGCTGGGTCGCGAGCACGTTGTCGCGGACGTAGACGCCGAAGCTGTCGCCCCAGCTCCCGCGCACCCCGGGCTGGGCCGCGAGATGGTAGATGCCGTCGCAGCCCTCGAGCAGGCTGCCGAGGTCGGCCTCGGAGAGATCAGCCTCGACGAGCCGAAACGACGTGGAGGCCTCGAGCGGAGCGAGGTTGTACCGCTTCGCGGCCGGCGCGTAGTAGTCGGTGAGCGCATCGACGCCGATCACGCGGTGACCGGTCTCGAGCAGGTTCCGGGTGAGGCGGGATCCGATGAATCCGGCGCACCCCGTGACGAGATAGGTGCTCAATATCGGTCTCCTAGGTGCATCCGTCGTTGCTCAGTTGTACGGGCGCCCCCGCCTAACCATAGTCGGCGACACCTGGGTGAGCCTTTAGTCAGCGCCTACAATCCGTCCGTGGCGCAGCGTGGACCGAGACCGCGCAGGGCGTGGGCGACCATGGTCGCCACCGTCGCGCTCGTGCTCGGTGCCCTCGGCACACCGGCGCCCGCGTCGGCGACCGGCCTGCTCGTCGTCGGGGACGTCGGAACCGGCGGCGACGCCCAGATCGAGCTCGGCGAGGCCGTCCGTGAGTACGCCGAGCGCAACCCTGCCGAGCTGCTCGTCACACTCGGGGACAACGACTACACGGATGATCCGGCCGCCTTTCGCCGGAACTGGGAGGCGAGCTTCGGCTGGCTGGATGCGAAGGGAATCGGGGTCGCCGGCGCGCTCGGCGACCACGACACCGAGGGGCCCGACGACGGTCGCTACGAGCTCGGGGTGCTCGAGATGCCGGGGCCCTACTACACGCGACGGATCGACGACGTGGAGCTGTTCGTGCTGGACGCGAGCTCGCGGGCGCGGATCGACGACGAGCAGGTCGCGTGGCTTCAGGGCGCACTCGAGGCATCGACGGCGCGCTGGAAGATCGCGGTCGTCCACCGGGGGCCCTACACGTGTGGGCGCTACGAGGGGAGCAGGGAGGTGCTCGGACGGTTCGCGCCGCTCTTCGATCGCTACGGCGTCCAGCTCGTCCTCTCAGGGGACGATCACGTGTACGAGCGCTTCGCGCCGGTGAACGGGGTCACCTACGTCGTTCATGGAGCCGCCGCGGAACGGACGTACGAGCTCTCCCGCTGTCCGTTCGGGTACCCGCAACGCCTCGCCGCCAGCACCGAGCGCGGCTTCCTCTATCTGAACGTGGACGGGGTCAGGCTGGAGGCGACCGCGGTGTCGAGCGACGGGGTCCCGCTCGACCGCTTCGTGCTGATCGAGGACGTGAAGTACGCCGACACCGGTGACATCGGGTTCGAGGACCGCTCGTTCGCCGGCGCGCGGCGCTCGCCGAGCGGCTCGAAGCCGGAGAGCAAGCTCTGGTGGAACGACGGCTCGTGGTGGGGAAGCCTGTACGACGCCGCAAGCGGCGACTTCCTCATCCATCGCCTCGATCTCGAGACCCAGGAGTGGCAGAGCACGGGCGTCCTCGTCGACGCACGGATCCGGAGCCGCTCCGACACGCTCTGGGACGGCGAGCACCTGTACATCGCGACGCATTTCACGACCGAGATCGCCCAGGCCGGCGAGCCGAGCCTCTTGCTGCGCTTCAGCTACGACCGCAAGCGGAAGACGTACACGCTCGACGAGGGGTTCCCGACCGTGATCAACAACACGACGAGCGAGACGCTCGTCATCGATCGGGACTCGCGCGGCCGCATCTGGGCCACCTGGACGCAGGACGGCGAGGTGTACGTGAACCACACCGTCCGGAAGGGGCTCGCGTGGGCGGCTCCCTCCGTGCTGCCGGTCGAGGACCCGCAGGTCGAGCGCGACATCTCCGCCGTGATCGCCTTCGGCGGTGATCGCATCGGCGTCTTCTGGGGAAACCACGACGAGACCGGCGGCACCTACAACTTCGCCGTCCATCGGGACGCAGCGCCCCCGCGAGAGTGGGGGCCGGTCGAGAGGATCGACCTTCTCGGCTCGGCGGACGACCACCTGAACCTGAAGGCGGGAGCCGACGGCACCGTGTACGCAGCCGTGAAGGCGACGGCCAAGGAGGCCGCGGACGTGCTCGTCTCGCTGCTCGTGCGCGACCCGGACACCGGGGCCTGGAGCTCGCACCCGTTCGGGCGCGTCTCGGACGGGCACACCCGGCCGATCCTCGTGCTCGACGAGGAGCACGACACCGTCCGGCTCTTCGCGACGGGACCGCTCTCCCCGGCCCGGGAGGGAACCGTCTACGAGAAGCAGGCCTCGCTCGCCGACCTCGCGTTCGAGCCGGGGGAGGGCCGGCCGGTCATGCGAGATGCCGAGCAGCCCGATCTGAACGACCCGACGAGCACGAAGCAGGCAGTCTCGAGCGAGACGGGCCTCGTCGTGCTCGCCTCGAACAACCTCACCGACCGGTACTGGCACCACTACGACTCGCTGCGGACCGATCCCTTCGCGACGGGCGCCGCCACGGAGGTGGGGGAGGAGTCCGCCCCGGCGCCGACTGCCTCCGCGGGGGCGGAGCCCGACGCACCGGTCGCCGACGCGACGACCTTCGTCAGCGCGTTCGTCGGGGCGCGGCCGGTCCTGCTCGTCGCGGTCGGGATCCCGCTCTGGCTGGTCGCGATCTCGGCGCTTCGCCGACGCCGCCGCGCTGCGTTCCTCGGCGCCTACGCGGTCGGTGTCGCAGCGGCGACGGTCACGGCGATCGTCGCGCTCGCGGCCGCGCTGCTCTGAGCGGGCCCGGGCTCTTGCGCTTTCTCGCCGTCCGTGGCAGCGTTCGAGTGAGCGCCGTGCGGCCGCACGGCGCGATCAGTGGGAGGTTCGCCGCATGAGCAGATCACCTGAGGAGATCCGGAACGCGACCTTCGAGGTCGTCGTTCGCGGCTTCGACCGGGCCGCCGTGGGCCGCGCGCTTACGGAGGCGGCGGAGGCGTGCGAGGCGGCCCAGCTCGAGCGGGACCGGCTCGGGGCCCGGGTCGGAGAGCTCGAGACGGAGCTCTCCCGGTTCCACGAGATGGAGCGGCTGCTGCGCGACACGCTCGTCGTCGCCCAGCGCTCCGGTGAGGAGATCCGCTCGCAGGCAAAGCAGGACGCCGACGCGCTCGTGAGCGACGCCCGCGTCCAGGCGGCCGGCATCGTGGAGGAAGCGGAGTCCGCGCTCGGGGAGCAGCACCGTCAGCTCGAGCTGCTTCGCAAGGACGAGAGCGATCTGCGAGCGCTCGTCTCGGACATCCTCTCCTCGGCGCTCGCGCGCTGGGACGAGGCGCGCTGGCCCGGCGCCGGCGCTCATCAGGTCCAGGAGCAACGGGAGAGCGGCCTGCCGCCGCTCGCCGTCGATGCGGGCTCGTCCCTGCTCGGGTCGGCCCGTGCCCGGCGCGAGGAGCTGGGCCTGGGAGGGGATGCCGGGGAGCTGCAGGGGGCCGGCGGCTCACGCGCCGGCGACTGACGCTGTCACCTCCCACGCCGCGGACTCCGGCGCGACGCCCACGTCGAGCGCGAACCGGAGGCTGCGGATGCCCGGGTCGTCCGGCAGCTCGAACGTCAGGAAGCCCTCGACCTGCTCTCCCGGTTGGAGGCGGATCTCGCGCAGTGCCGGCTCGCGCCGATGGCGGGCCGGACGGAGGAGCGTGCCGTCACTGCAGACGATGCTGGCACCGCCGGTCGGGTAGTCGATGTACGGGGCGGCGCCGACGTTGCGGAGTCGCAGGAGCACGGTGAGCAGCTGCTCGCTCCCGGCGGGCGCCGGGGCCGCCGCGGGCAGCGTCCCGACATCCTCGAGCGTCACCTCGACGACGGTCTGCTCGCGGTCGATGCCGTGCAGGGTCACGGTCTCGCCGACCGGGAGGAGGCCGTCGACATGGCCGGTCGAGGCAACGGGAGCGACGGTGGCCTGCCCGGACGGGGCCGGAGCGGCTACGGGCGCGACCTCCGGAGGTGCCTCGTCTGGCTCGGGCCGGGGCACCGGCACCTCGTGCACGACGACGGGAGCGGGGGTGGCGACCGATTCCTCGGGCGTGGCGATCGCGGCCTGAGCCTCCGGAGTCTCGGAGACGGCGGGAATCGTGGCAGGTGGCCGAGCCTCCTGGTGCGGGCGCGCCCTGGCGCGGAGCGAGCGACCGAGGGCGATGCCGCCGCGCGCGATGACGGCGGCGAGCAGGAGGGCGATCGGCAGCAGCACGAGCAGCTTCAGCAGCCCGAGCTCGAGCTCCCCCCAGTCGGCGCGTAGCTCGTCGTCGAAGCCGTCGATCGGGGCGATGCCCGTCGAGATCGGGCCCGCGGATGCGAGGTCCGCGACTCCTCCGACGGCGAGCGGCCACGCAGCGGCGAGGAAGATCGCCACGCCCAGCGTGATGGATGCCACCTGAACCGTCCGACCGATCACGCTCACGAGAGGCTCCTCCGCGAATCCCGACCGTCGTGACGGCTGCGCACGACGGAATTCGTACCGGAGTCAGCATTCCCGGCAGACCGGACGGGGCCCGTCGGGCCCCGTCGATCTCGCTGGCGATCGGGCGGCGCGTGCAGCGACGCTCAGCCGAGCACGAGCATCGGAGCCGTCGCCGTCTCGCGGCTCGCGAACTTGGCGCCGTTCGTCGACTGGGTCGTGATCACGAACGTGTAGGTGCCGTTTGCCGACACGGCCGAGCCGAGATCGAGCTCGATCCAGCCGGCGGTGGGCGTACCGGAGCCGACGACGGCGCCCGTGGGCGCGGGCGCGTTGTCCCAGGTGATGCCCGCCTCGTCCCAGGTGCCGGTCACGGCCTGGATGCTGATCGCGCCGACGCTGTCGTCGGTCACGTAGAGGCGGAGCTTCGCCGATGCCGGCGCCTGCGTGAGCTCGCTCACGTCGAACTTCAGGTAGGTGCGCCTGACCGGCGCGTCAGCCCGGGCCCGGAGCGTCTCGGAGCGCCCGAAGTTCCGGGTCGGCTCTCCCGAGTCGACCGGTGCGTCGGCGACCGCCGCGATCGTGCGCCCGGTGGTCGTTCCGCCGCCGGTTCCCGTCGAGGTCGAGCCGGTCGAGCTGCCTCCGGTCGAGGTCGTTCCCGACTGGCCGGAGCCGGTGGACGTCGACCCGGTCGAGGTGCTTCCCGTCGACGCGCCTCCGGTCGAGGTCGACCCGGTCGACGTGCTTCCGGTCGAGCCGCTTCCGCCCGAGGTCGATCCGGTGGACGCGCCCGTCGAGGACGTGCCTCCGGACGTCGAGCCGGTCGAGCTGCCCCCGGACGTCGAGCCCGTACCCGAGGTCGTGGAGCCGCTCGAGCCTCCGCCGTGGGTCCAGTCCGTCCACGCCATCGGCTTGCCCTTCGTTCCCGACTTGGCCGGATAGGACGTGCCGAGGAGCCGGTTCGCGAGCCAGGGCACCCAGCTGTCATCGCCGGAGGCGGGGAAGCCGTTGACGCCGTGCAGCCAGTCGAGGCTTCGTCGCAGCGCCGAGTCCGACCAGGACGTCACGTCGGCGTAGCCGGCGCGGCGGAGAAGCTCTCCGGTCACGAGCGCCGGGCCGAGGGCACCCCAGACGTAGTTCTCCTTCGGCGCCGGCCAGGTGAAGCCGCCGGCACGCCGCTGGTCGTCGGGCAGGACGCCGTCGATGTTGTAGCCGTTCCTCGTCGCGCCCTTCGGGTTGATACCGACCGGCTTCGAGGCGTCCGCCTGCCACGACAGGTCGCCGAAGTCGAACCCGGCATACAGGGCCCGGTCACCGAGCCAGCCGCGGTAGACGCGTACGGCTGCGGCGAGGTCCGCCGTGTCGCGCAGGTAGATGTCTGCGGCGATACGGCTCGCTCCGGCGTTCGTGCCCCAGTTGTTCGCTCGGCGCTCGTGAGTGGAGACGAGCGTCATGCCCGACAGGTTCGCCCGGCGGACCCCGGAGAGCCACGTGCGGAACCGTGCGTCGAGCGCGGCGTCGTAAGCCGGCAGGTCGATCAGGTCGGCCGCGAGCACATACGGCGTCAGGTTCCGCGCGAGCGCGAGCGTCCGTCCACCCGCCTCGGTGCCGATCGCCGCCGCGATCGCCCCGGCCGCCTTCGCCCGGTACGAGGCGGTGCCCGTGCGCGCGTAGACGAGCGCGACCGCGAGCGTGTTCACGTCGTGGCTCGAGTTCTGGTCGGAGATGTTGGCGGTGCCGAGCGAGCCGTCCGCGGCCGCCTTGACGGCGTTCCAGGCCGTACCCGTCAGAGGGAGCGACTCCGCTTCCGCCGGAGTCAGCCACATGTTCGTCGCGAACGTGACCGACCGGGCCGGGCCCGCGATGACCGCCGCGATGACGAGGGCGGCGACGAGCGCAAGGGCAACGCGAAGAATCGAGACGTGCCTGGGTACGAGGGTCGACGGCATCTGAACGGCTCCCGAGGGTCGATGACCGGTGCATCAGGCTCATCGGGTCGGGGCCCGCGCAGACCGAAGCCCTCGTCCGAGGGAAGGCGTCCGGGCGTGGTGGCTAGAGCTCGTAGGTGGAGCCGTCGCGGGCCCGCTCCGCGCCGCTGGGCGTTCCGAGCTCGACCGGCCGGTGCGTGAGCAGCACGCGACCGTCGGCGGCTGCGACGGCCTCATCGCCGGAGAGGTGCCCGCGGAGGGGCGGGTCGTCACTCGCGGCGGCGAGGGTTGCCTCGCACAGGAGCAGCGACGCGCCGGCCGCGACACGGCGAAGGCCCTCGCACGGGCCGGTATCGCCCGAGTAGCCGAGCGTCGGACCGCCCGGCGGCGTCGCTCTCAGCCCGAACGCGGACATGCCGTAGTGATCGACGCGATGGGGCTCGATCATGAAGCCGCCCGCGTCGAACGGAGCGCTCTCGCGGTACTCGGCGACCTCGAACACTCCCTCGAACATCCGCTCGTGCCCCCAGGTGGCCGCGACCTCCTCGAGTGCCTCGAGGCCGCCCGGCGGAAGGTGGAGCTTCGGGGAGGCGCCGGCGCCGAGGCCGTGGTGCGTGAGCCAGCACCAGGGGACGAGGTCTCCGAAGTGGTCGAGGTGGAGATGGGTGACGACGATCGCATCGACGGGTAGGAGCTCCCACTCGCGCAGGCGGCCGAGGACGCCCGGGCCGCAGTCGAGCAGCAGCCGCCCGCAGCCGGCTGCCTCGACGAGGTACCCGGAGTGGACGCTCCCCGGGTTTGGCCACGCCGGGGAGGAGCCGATCACGGTGAGCTGCACGACGTGCGGATTATCGAGGGTCGCGCGGCGTGACGCTCCGGGTCCCGGCCGGGCCCTGCCGTTCCTATACTTCGGCCCGTGGAGCGGCCGATTCGCGTCGTCATCGCCAAGCCCGGCCTCGACGGTCACGACCGTGGGGCCAAGGTGATCGCGCGGGCGCTGCGGGACGCCGGGTTCGAGGTCATCTACACGGGGCTGCACCAGACGCCGGAGCAGATCGTCGAGACGGCGATTCAGGAGGATGCCGACGCGATCGGCATCTCGATCCTCTCCGGTGCGCACATGACGCTCGTGCCGCGCATCCTCGAGCTGCTCCGCGAGAACGGCGCCGAGGACGTGGTCGTCACGGTGGGTGGCACGATCCCGCGAGAGGACGCCGAGACGCTCCGTGAGCTCGGTGTCGCGGAGGTGTTCACGCCTGGCGCCCCGCTCGCCGGTATCGTCGACTTCCTCCGCGCCCGGGTGGCTGCCTGATGTCGATCGACGTCGAGCGCCGGGACGGCACCGCGCTCGTCACCGTCAACCGCCCGGAGGCGCTGAACGCCATCGACCTCGAGCACGGGGAGGAGCTGCGAGACCGGCTGTCCGGGCTCGCCGCCGACGAGAGCGTTCGCGCCGTCGTCCTGACCGGGGCGGGCGAGAAGGCGTTCGTCGCCGGGGCCGACATCAAGTACATGCACGGTCTCGACGTGGCCGGTGCCCGGCGGTGGGGAGCGATCGGCCACGACGTCGGGCGCCTGCTCGAGACGATGCCGAAGCCGACGGTGGCCGCCGTCAACGGCTTCGCGCTCGGCGGCGGCTGCGAGCTCGCGCTCGCGTGCGACCTGCGGCTCGCCTCCACGCGGGCGAGGCTGGGTCAGCCGGAGATCAACCTCGGGATCTTCCCGGGGTGGGGTGGAAGCCTGCGGCTGGCGCGGACGACCTCGCTCGGATTCGCGAAGGAGCTGATCTTCACCGGCCGGATGGTCGAGCCCGAGGAGGCGCTGGCCCGCGGTCTCGTGAACGCCGTCTACGAGCCCGAGGAGCTGCTCCCGAGGACGCTCGAGCTGTGCGCCGCGTTCGGCTCGAAGAGCCCGCTCGCGCTCGCCCACGCCAAGGAGGCCGCGAACCAGGCGTTGCAGGGATTCCACGACGCGAACCTCGACACCGAGGCGAGGCTGTTCGCGATGCTCTTCGACTCGCACGACCAGAAGGAAGGCATGGCGGCCTTCGTCGAGAAGCGCGAGCCGCGTTTCACGGGGGCCTAGCGGCTGACGGCGCGGCTTGGCCGCGCCGGACCCGCCTGGAGCCCGCGGAGCGGGCGGTCACGGGCTTGTCGCGGCTGACGGCGCGGCTTGGCCGAGCGGACGGCCCGACCGACTGCCGGCGGGCGGCCCGCTGGTAGGCTTGAGAGACACGGGAGTCCCTGCGCGCAGGGACTGAGAGGCGGCCACGGGGCCGCGACCGTCGAACCTGATCTGGGTCATGCCAGCGAAGGGAAGTGTCATGAGCGCAGTGGATCCACTCGTCATCGCCGGGCGCGAGTTCCGCTCGCGCCTGCTCACGGGAACGGGGAAGTACCCGAGCTTCGAGACGATGCGCGAGGCGGTCGAGGAGTCCGGCTGCGAGCTGGTCACGGTGGCTGTCCGTCGCATCGACCTCGACCGGCTCGGCGATGCGGCGGACATCACCGCGTTCCTGCCCGAGGACGTGCTGTTGCTGCCGAACACCTCGGGTGCCGAGACGGCGGAGGAGGCGGTGCGGATCGCGAGGCTCGCCCGTGCCGGGGGCCTGCCGGACTGGATCAAGCTGGAGGTGATCCCGGATCCGCGGTACCTGCTGCCGGACCCCGGTGAGACGCTGAGGGCTGCGGCGCAGCTCGTCGAGGAGGGGTTCACCGTCCTGCCGTACATGTTCCCCGATCCGGTGCTCGCGGCGCGGCTCGCGGAGGTCGGGTGCGCGACGGTGATGCCGCTCGCGGCCCCGATCGGCTCCGGGCGCGGCCTCAAGCTGCGCGAGGCGGTCAGGATCATGGTGGAGCAGGCGACCGTTCCCGTCGTCGTCGATGCCGGGCTCGGCGCGCCGTCCCATGCTGCGGAGGCGATGGAGCTGGGGGCCGACGCGGTGCTCGTGAACACGGCGATCGCCCACGCCGACGATCCGGTGACGATGGCCCGGGCCTTCCGGCTCGCCGTCGAGGCAGGCAGGGCCGCCCGGCTCGGCGGGATCATGGCCGAGGGTGACGTCGCGGCAGCGTCGAGCCCGGTGGGGGGCGCCCTCGCGGGCTCGTAGGCCGTGGCGACGTGCACCGTCAACGGGAAGCCTCACGAGCTCGAGCAGGGCGAGACGGTCGCCCGTCTGCTCGAGCGCCTCGGCATCGTCTCCCGGTACGCCCTCGTGGAGCGAAACGGGGATCCCGTCGAGCGCCGCCGGTTCTCCGACGTGTCGCTGTCCGAGGGCGACCGGGTGGTCGTGGCGCGTCCCGTAGCGGGAGGCTAGGGTCCCGGGGTGTTCGGCGATCGCCGTCTCTATCTGATCACGGCGCTCCGGCCCGATCTCGAGGACTTCCTGGAGGCCGCGATGGCCGGCGGCGTCGACGTCGTGCAGGTTCGCGACAGGACCGTGGGCGATCGCGCGCTGCTCGGCGGCCTCGAGGTCGCGCGCGAGGTGACGCGCCGGGCCGGTGTACCGCTCGTCGTCAACGACCGCCCGGACCTCGCCGTGGCCGTGGAGGCGGATGCCGTCCACGTCGGTCAGGACGATCTTCCCGTCGCCGTGGTTCGCCGGTTCGGGCTACCCGTCGGTCTCTCGACGCACGCGCCGGGCGAGATCGATGCTGCCGATGCCGACTACCTGGGCGTCGGCCCGGTCTACGCCACCCCCACGAAGCCCGGCAGGTCCGCCGTCGGGCTCGAACTCGTCCGGTACGCGGTGGAGCATGCCCGCATGCCGTGGTTCGCGATCGGCGGGATCGACGCCGCCAATCTGGCCGAGGTCGTCGAGGCCGGCGCCGAGCGGATCGCCGTCGTCCGGGCGATCGGCGACAGCCGCGACCCCGAGGCTGCGGCTCGTGCCCTGCGGGGCGCGCTCGCGCCCGTGTCGGCCGTTGCGGGAGGAGCGGAGTGACCCGTACGCGGCTCGTGACGCTCGGGGTTCTCGCAGCCCTCTCGGTCGCGGGAGCGCTCGTGCTGGCCACCGGGGCGTTCGGCGATCGCAGCGAGCGGTCGGGAGGCGGCGCGCTCGGCCAGATGCTCCCCGATCTCGACCCGATCACCCCGGGCGGGCTCGTGACCCGGCTCGTGTTCGAGGACGGCGAACGCCACATCCGTCTCGGCTTCTACTCGTCCGGCGAGAACCTCGGCGCGGGCCCCCTCGTGATCAGGGGACACCGCCCGAGCTCGGGCGAGGCCTCGATGACGGCCGACCAGCTGATCCAGCGCCGCAACGGGCAGACCGTCGTTCGCCCGGGGGTCGGAGTCCTGCGGTACGTCGAGGATCTCACCCACCAGCACTGGCACCTGCTCAGCTTCATGACCTATGAGCTGCGGCGGGCAGCCGATTTCAAGCTGGTCGTGCCCGACCAGAAGAGCGGCTTCTGCCTCGGCGACCGCTACAACGTCGATCCGGACACGCTGATGCCCGGCGAGCCCGGGTCCCGCGTCTACAACTCGAACTGCGGGCCCGAGCAGACCGGGCTGCTCGAGGTCGTGGAGGGCATGTCGGTGGGCTGGGGCGACGTCTACGAGGCGTGGCGTGACGGGCAGTACCTCGAGCTGACCGGGCTCCCTGCGGGCCGCTACGTGCTCGTGCACCGCGTGAACCCCGACCGGGCGCTGAAGGAGTCGAACTACGCAAACAACGCGTCCTCGGTGCTCCTGCGCATCGCCTGGCCGTCCGGGCAGCGCCAGCCGCCGAGGCTCACGGTGCTGCGTCGCTGCCCGCAGACCGCCCACTGCGGCTGAGCGGCTGGCTCGGCCGGCCGCGACCCGCAAGGAGCCGGGCGGAGCCCGGCGTTCACGGTCTGCGGCTGAGCGGCCGGCTCGGCCGGCCGCAACCCGCGTGGGAGCGGCCCGGAGGGCCGCGGTCACGGTTTCTGCGGCTGAGCGGACGGCTCGGCCGGCCGCGGCCACGGTCTGTCTACCCGAGCGAGATCGCCGAGAGCGACAGGGCTCCCGGCGCGGCCTTCTGGGCCCGGAAGCCGAGCGTCACGGGCGTGGTCGTCAGGGTCACCCGGACGCCTCTGACGAGCGCCGTGGCACCCTTCCGCGTCCCGGTGACGGCCATGTCGACGGGCACCGCAACTGTCACCTGGCGGCTCACGGTGAACGTGGCGCCACCGGCGATGGCGACGCTCGAGATGCGGATCGTGAGCAGCGTGCCGGCGACGAGCTGCTGGCCCCGTCTGGCGGGAGGCGGCGGGGGCGGCGGGGCCGTGGACGAGCCGCCTCCACCACTACCCGGGTCGGAGCCGGTCGTTCCCGAGTCCGCTCCGGGAGAGCCTCCGTTCTCGCCAGCGCCGGTCGCGCCGCCGTTCTGGCCTCCGTCGGGCGGGACGGGCTCCTCGCCCGGTGCCGGCTCGACGAGCTTGACGACCGTGCCCGTCAGCGTGAGCGGTGTCTGCTGCTGGAGCTCGCGGCCGCTCTCGTCCTTGGGGACGGCGAACAGGAGCTTCGTCGAACGGCGGAGCCACGGGTACGGCGAGACGGCTCCGTCACCGCCCGGGTGCAGCTCGAAGTGGAGGTGGGGGTCGGTGTAGTCGGCGTCGCCGGAGTTGCCGACGAAGCCGATCAGCTCGCCGGCGCGCACGGTCTCGCCGTTCTTGAGCCCGGGAGCGTACGAGACGCCCGTCTTGCACCCTCCCTTGTTGTCGTTGCCGTTGCCACGGTCGTTGTTGAGGTGGATGTACAGGTACGTCGTCCCGCTCTTGCCGTAGAGGTAGATCATGCAGCCGGCGGAGGAGGAGCCGTTGTAGATCAGCACCTTGCCCGTCTCGACGGCAACGACGGGCGCCTTCCGCGGCGCCATCATGTCGTTGCCCTCGTGGGAGCGGCTACCGCGTGGAGCGCCGAAGTCGTTCTGGTACTGGACCGGGCCCACGATCGGGAAGACGATCTTCGCCGGCGGCGCTGCGAGCGCGGGATCTGCGGTCCCGAGCAGGGCCGCCAGGGCGAGGGCGGCGAGGACCAGTCGAGCGTGTGACCGGCGGGAACGGATGCTCTCCGGTTCGCGCACGAGAGGAGGAACCCTACCAGAGGCTCCTGCGGGACAGTTCGGGTGACGTCCTCGCGGGCGCCCGGCTACAGTGCCGTCGGCATGCGAGTGGCAGTGTGCGTCAAGGAGGTGCCGGACACGGCCGTGCCGCGGCGTATCGATCCGGGGACGATGCGCCTCGATCGGTCGGGAGAGGGCACGCTGAATCCGTGGGATCTGTCCGCGATCGAGGAGGCTCTACGTCTCGTCGAGGCGGGCGGTGGTGAGGTCGTCTGCGTCAGCATGGGGCCCGAGCGGGCCGGTGCGTCGCTCCGCAAAGCGCTCGCGATGGGTGCCGACCGCTCCGTGCTCGTTGCGGACGAGGCCGCGACAGGCTCGGATCTCGTCGCGACGAGCCGCGTGCTCGCGAAGGTGCTCGAGCGCGAAGCCGCCGATCTCGTCCTGTTCGGTCAGCAGGGCGCCGACTCGGACGGAGCGCTGCTCTGGGCTGCGGTGGCCGATCGCCTGCAGCTGCCCGTGATCTCGCAGGCGTCGAGCCTCGAGGTCGCCGACGGCAAGGCGACGGTGAAGCGGCAGACCGAGTACGGGTACGACCTGATCCAGGCGCCGCTCCCGTGCGTCGTCGCCGTCTCCGACGCGATCAACGAGCCGCGCTACCCCTCGCTGAAGGGGATCATGGGCGCCAAGAAGAAGCCGCAGGACGTGCTCTCGCTCGCCGAGCTCGGCCTGGGCGCGAACGCCGTGGGCGAGCAGGGCTCCGGTACGGCCGTCCGTGCTCTCGGTTCCCCGCCTGCGAGAGGTGAGTCGGTCATCGTCGAGGACGACGGCGCCGGAGCCGAGCGCATCGCCGACTTCCTCGCCGAGAGGAAGCTGCTCTGATGGGCGCGCTGGTCTTCGTCGAGCATCACGGCGACCAGCCGACGAAGGCGTCGCTCGGCGTGCTCTCGAAGGCGGCGACGCTCTGGGACGAGACCGGTGCGGTCGTCTGCGGGGCGGGCGTGCGCGGCGTCGCCGAGCAGCTCGGAGCGTACGGGGCGCGAACCGTCTACGTCGCCGACGATCCGTCGCTGGCGGCGCCCCTTCCACAGCCGCGCGTGGACGTCGTCGCCTCGCTCGCCGAGCAGAAGGGGATCGACACCCTGCTCTTCGGGGCCTCGGTGCTCGCCTCGGACGTCGCCGCGGGAGTCGCCGCGCGGCTCGAGGCCGGGATCAACTGGGACGTCGTCGAGCTCGCGCGCGACGGCGAGAGCCTCCTCGGGACGCGTCCCGCGCTCCAGGACTCCGTCTACGTCGACGTCGCCTGGACGTCTCCCCGCCGGGTCGCGCTCGTCCGCTCCGGGACGTTCGAGCCCGTCGAGCGGGGTGGGACTGCTGCGCTCGAGGACGTCACCGTCGCCGTACAGGGCTTCTCGGGCGCCGCGGCGATGCTCGAGCAGGCGCATGCCGAGAGCGAGGGCCCGTCGATCGAGGAGGCCGAGGTGATCGTTGCGGGCGGCCGGGGTCTTGGCGGGCCGGAGGCCTTCGCGCTGGTCGAGTCGCTCGCGAAGGCGCTCGGAGGGGCGGTCGCCGCGACCCGCGCCGTCGTCGACGCCGGCTGGTACCCGTACTCGACCCAGGTCGGTCAGACGGGGAAGAACGTCGCGCCGCGCCTCTACATCGCCTGCGGGATCTCGGGCGCGATCCAGCACAAGGTCGGCATGCAGTCCTCCGGCACGATCGTCGCGATCAACAAGGACCGCAACGCGCCGATCTTCGACTTCTGCGACCTCGGGGTCGTCGGCGATCTGCACCAGGTGCTGCCGAAGCTGACCGAGCTGGTCGAGCAGCGGAAAGGCGCCTGATGGCGGCAGGCGAGGCGCCGGCGGTCGCGCCCGGCGAGCTCCTGGCCGAGCCTGCCCGTGCCCCCTTGCGGGCGGCGGACTACCCGCCGCCGGTCGTCCCCGGCGAGTTCCTGGCCGAGCCGACCGATCCGGTCGACGAGCGGATCGACGTCGGCCTGCTCGTGGTCGGCGGCGGCCCGGCCGGGCTGGCGGCGGCCATCCGCGCCGGCCAGCTCCTCCAGGATCGCCCGGAGCTCGCGGAGCGTCTCGGAGAGACGCCGATCCTGCTCGTCGAGAAGGGCAAGTCACCCGGGTCGCACGCACTCTCAGGCGCGGTCGTCGACCCGCGTGCGATGAAGTCGCTGTTCCCGGGGCTCCCGACCTCCGAGATGCCGTTTGCCGGGCCAGTCGAGCACGAGTCGGTCTACCTGCTGACCCCGCGCTCCGCACGACGGATCCCGACCCCGCCGCAGATGCGCAACGACCGGAACTTCTCGGTCTCGGTCAGCCGCCTGACGCGCTGGCTCGCCGAGCGCGCCGAGGAGCTCGGGGTCACGATCGTGCCGGAGACGGCCGCGACGAAGCTCCTCGTCTCGGGGAGCCGCGTGGTCGGGGTCCGGACGGGCGACCGGGGTCGCGGTCGCGACGGCGCGGAGCTCGCGAACTTCGAGCCCGGCTCGGACATCGTCGCCCGGGCGACGATCCTCGCCGAGGGGACGCTCGGACATCTGACGCGCGCGGCGATGGAGCGCTTCGATCTCGAAGGCAGCCCCCAGGTGTACGCGCTCGGCGTCAAGGAGGTCTGGGAGGTGGAGCGGCCGCTCGACCGGATCATCCACACGCTGGGGTGGCCCCTGAAGCGGGGGAAGGCAGATCGCGAGTTCGGGGGCAGCTTCGTCTACCCGATGGGCGAGAGCCTCGTCGCCGTTGGCATGGTCGTCGGGCTCGATCATGCGGATCCGGGCCTCTCGGTGCACGATCTCCTCCAGCAGCTGAAGACCCATCCGCTGCTGCGCAGGATCCTGGCAGGGGGAAAGCGGGTCGCCTGGGGCGCGAAGACGATTCCCGAGGGCGGGCTCCAGTCGCTCCCGCGGCGCCTGCACTTCCCGGGCGGGCTCATCGTGGGCGATGCCGCCGGCTTCGTGAACGTGCCGGCCCTGAAGGGCATCCACTACGCGATGGACTCCGGACGCCTCGCTGCCGAGCAGGCGTTCGGCGCGCTTCGCGGCGGCTCGACGGCCTGGACGCCGGGCGCGCTCCAGGGGTACGACGACGCGATCCGCGGCTCCTACATCTGGAAGGACCTCTACCGCAGCCGGAACCTTCGACCGGCCTTCAAGCACGGCTTCGCGGGAGGGTCGATCCGGGCGGGGATCGCAACGGCGACGCTCGGGAAGGTCCCTCCGAAAGACGTTGCGGTACACGCGGATGCGGATGCGCTGATCGAGCCGCGGCGGGCGAGAGCGTACCCGCAGCCGGACGGTCAGCTGACGTTCGACAAGCTCTCGAGCGTGTATCTGTCCGGGAACCGGACCCGCGACGACGCGCCCGACCACATCCGGATCCGGCACGAGGTACCTCGCCTGCTCGCCGAGACCTGGGTTGCGATGTGCCCGGCGCAGGTCTACGAGATCGTGGAGGACGCGGGTACCCGCAGGGGCTCTGTGACCGTCGAGGTCACCGCCTCGAACTGCGTGCAGTGCGGCGCGATCAACGCCCGCGGCGGTCGGCTGACGATCCCCGAGGGCGGCGACGGCCCCGACTACCAGCTGATGTAGGGCGCGAGGAGGCCGCTCCCCGCTCGGCGGCGGCCGCGGGGTTCTCGCGACCCGGGCGCCGAGGGGGCGTCTGGTATTCTCGGTTGACGATGAAGACGGACATCCACCCGGAGTACGGGCTCGCAACTGTCCGCTGCTCGTGCGGCAACACGTTCACGACCCGCTCGACGAAATCGGATCTCCACGTCGAGATCTGCTCGGCCTGCCATCCCTTCTATACGGGCAAGCAGAAGCTCGTCGACACCGGCGGCCGGGTCGAGCGCTTCCAGCGCAAGCTCGAGAAGGCCCAGAAGGCGCAGCGGGCCTCGGGCGCCTGAGCCCGGGGCACCGGCCC
Source organism: Gaiellales bacterium (assembly GCA_046330455.1). Classification (GTDB taxonomy): domain Bacteria; phylum Actinomycetota; class Thermoleophilia; order Gaiellales; family Gaiellaceae; genus CAVQXR01. The sequence goes on along the minus strand of JAXLSU010000010.1, from coordinate 44,425 downwards.
AGATGAGCGCGCCGATCGGAGGGCAGGCGGTCCTCGAGGGCGTGATGATGCGCGGCCCCTCGGCCTGGGCGCTCGCGGTCAGGAAGCCGAACGGAGAGATCGCCGAGCACAACCAGCCGATCTCCTCGGTCCTCGTTCGCCACCCGTGGACCCGCATCCCGGTCGTCCGCGGCGTCGTCGCCCTCGGGGAGTCGCTCGCGATCGGCTTCCGGGCGCTCGCGCTCTCGGCCCACTACGCGGCTCAGGGCGAGCAGGGAGAGGACGGGGAGGAGACGGGCGCCGAGCTCTCGCGCACCCAGCTGATCTTCGCCTTTGCGATCGCGATCGGCTTCGCGATCATGCTGTTCAAGGTCTCTCCGGCGCTGATCACGAACTGGCTTCCGATCGAGAGCTCGACGTGGTTCGTGATCGTCGAGGGCGTCATCCGCGTCTCGGTCTTCATTGCCTACCTCGTGCTCGTCTCGCTCTGGCCCGAGCTGCGGCGGGTCTTCCAGTACCACGCCGCCGAGCACAAGGCGATCAACGCCTACGAGGCCGGCGATCCGCTCGAGCCCGAGGTCGTCCAGCGGCACAGCCTGATCCACGTCCGCTGCGGAACGGCGTTCCTGCTCTACGTGATGGTGATCGCGATCTTCGTCTTCGCGTTCTTCGGGAAGCCGGAGTGGTACTGGCTGATCCTGTCGCGGATCCTCGCGCTGCCGCTGATCGCGGGCCTCGCGTACGAGGTGATCCGGTTCGCCGGTCGGCACCCGCACAACCCGGTGCTGCGGACGATTCTCGCGCCCGGCCTCTGGCTCCAGCGCCTGACGACGCGACAGCCCTCGCTCGACCAGATCGAGGTCTCGATTCAGGCGCTCCGGGAGGTGCTGCGGGTCGAAGGGCGGCTGAAGCCCGAGGAGCGCAAGGTCGAGGTCATGGCCTGAGGGCCGAAACGAGAGGAGCACGCACATGGCGGTCGAGAAGAAGGCGAGCGCGGTCTGGCGCGGCAGTCTCATGGAAGGCGACGGCACGGTCAGCGGTGCCAGCGGAGCGCTCACGGAGCTCGGTGTCACGTGGCCGAAGCGCGCCGAGCAGGGAACCGAGGCCACGAGCCCGGAGGAGCTGATCGCAGCTGCCCACGCCGCCTGCTACTCGATGGCGCTCGCGCACGGCCTGGCCCAGGCGGGCAATGCGCCCGAGCGGCTCGACGTGACCGCGACGGTCGGCTTCCAGCCCGGCGAGGGGATCACGGGCAGCCACCTCGACGTGCAGGGCCGCGTGCCCGGGATCGACCAGGCGGCGTTCGAGGAGGCTGCCGCTGCCGCTGCCGCCGGCTGCCCGGTCTCGCAGGCGCTCGCCGGGGTCAAGGTCACCCATACCGCAAGGCTCGCGTAGCGAGCCGCGCAGCGGCCGGCGAAGCCGGGCGCGAAGTTCCGCGGCCCGGAGGGTCGCAATAGGCTCGCGTAGCGAGCCGGAGCCGTCGCGGCCGAAGCGAACGGCTCGGCCGTTCGCGACCTCGCGTAGCGGAGCCGGGCGAAGCCCGGCGGTCACGGTCTTGGCCCGGCCCGAGGTCTCGGGTGTAGGGGCCGGATCTCATCCGGCCCGGGCGGGATGAGATCCCGCCCCTACGACGGATCCCTCTGTGGCGTCCCGGACCCGGCTCGACGGTTCGCGGCCAGATCCCGCCCCTACGGCCCGGCAGGGTTTCGCGCGGTGCGTCCGGGCCGGCCCGGGCGAATGATCCCGCCCCCACCAGATTCCTCGTTGCGGCGGCCCGGTGCTGACTGGAGCAGGGCCCGGCCGGCGGGCCGCCGGGGGCGGGCACGCCTACAATGGGCCGCTCATGGCGGCGCTGGACAGGCTCGTCGAGGAGCTCGAACGATCCTACGCGGAGGCGCAGGAGCAGATGAGCGACCCTGCGGTCTTCTCCGACAGGGTGAAGGCGGCCGCCGCCGGCCGGCGTCTGAAGGAGCTCGAGGGCCCGTACAAGCTCTCCCAGGAGTGGCTCCAGGCCCGGCGAGACCACGAGGACGCGCGCAACGATCCCGAGCTCGCCGTGCTGGCCGAGGAGTACCGCCTCGAGGCCGAGCGGCTCGAGGGCGACCTCAAGCTGGCGCTCGTCGAGCGCGACCCGAACGACGACAGGGACGTGATCGTCGAGATCCGCCAGGGCGTCGGCGGCGACGAGGCCGCGATCTGGGCGGGCGATCTGTACCGGATGCTGAGCCGGCTGGCCGAGCGCCTGGGATTCGCGACCGAGACCCTCGGAGCGAGCCCGGCGGAGCCTGGCGGCTTCAAGGAGGTGACGTTCGCGGTCAAGGGAGAGGGTGCCTACTCCGTGTTCAAGTGGGAGGGCGGGACGCACCGCGTCCAGCGTGTGCCCGTCACGGAGTCGCAGGGTCGAATCCACACCTCGACGGCCACCGTCGCCGTGATGCCCGAGGTCGAGGACGTCGCCGTCCACGTCGATCCGAACGAGCTGAAGATCGATGTCTACCGATCGACCGGGCCCGGCGGGCAGAGCGTCAACACGACCGACTCCGCCGTGCGGATCACGCATGTACCGACGGGGATCGTGGTCGCGATGCAGGACGAGAAGTCGCAGCACCAGAACAGGGAGAAGGCGCTGCGCGTCCTGCGCGCACGTCTGTACGAGCGCGAGCTCGAGCGGCAGCGCGCGGAGCTCTCGCAGGCCCGGCGCGCGCAGATCGGCACCGGTGAGCGCTCCGAGAAGATCCGCACGTACAACTACCCCGAGAACCGGGTCACGGATCACCGGATCAAGCTCACGGTCCACCGGCTCGACCAGGTTCTCGAGGGTGAGCTCGACGAGTTCACCGAGGCGCTCGCGGCCGAGGACCGCCGTCGCGCGCTCGAGGCCGGAGCCGCCGCGTGAACGTCGGCGAGGCGCTGCAGGGCGCCGGGGCGCAGCTGAAGGCCGCCGGCTGCGCCTCTCCGCACATCGATGCCGAGCTGCTGCTCGGCCACGCGCTCGGGACCGGACGGACAGACCTCTATGCCGACCGGGGCCGGGTGCTGTCGACGGCCGAGGAGGCGGTCTTCGAGGCGCTCGTCGCCCGTCGGGCACGACGGGAGCCCCTCGCCTACATCCTGGGCGAGTGGGGCTTCCGGGGCCTGACGCTCGCGGTGGGACCGCAGGTGCTCGTGCCCCGGCCCGAGACCGAGGCCGTCGTGGAGCGCGTGCTCGCTCACATCGAGCAGCTCGACGAGCCGCTCGTCCTCGACATCGGCACGGGGTCGGGCGCGATCGCCCTGTCGGTCGCGAGCGAGCACCCCGGGGCACGGGTCGTCGCCACGGACATCTCCGCGGACGCGCTCGCGGTCGCGGCCGAGAACCGCTCGCGGACGGGGCTCGAAGGCCGGGTCGAGCTCGTGCTGGGACACCTCGTCGCCGGCGTGCGCGGCCCGTTCCACCTCGTCGTCTCGAACCCGCCGTACGTGCTCCCCGAGGAGGTCGACCGGCTCGAGCCCGAGGTCTCCCAGTACGAGCCGCGCGAGGCCGTGGTGGGCCTCGGACAGACCGACGCGATCGCCCGGCGGGCCCTCCAGGTGCTCCGGCCGGGAGGGTGGCTCCTGCTCGAGTCGAGCGAGTACCGGGCAGCCGATGTCGGCGCCGAGCTGCGGGCGCTCGGGTACGAGGAGGTGGCGATCCACCCCGATCTCGCCGGACGTCCGCGGGTCGTCGAAGGGCGGCTTCCCTGACCGGCCCGTCACCCGCGACGTGAGCAGCGTGGCCGAGGCGGTCGCCGCCCTGAAGGACGGGGCGGCGGTCGTGCTGCCAACAGATACGGTCTACGGGATCGTTGCCGATGGCTACCGCGAGGCGCCTGCGCTCGCGCTCGCGCGGCTCAAGGGACGGCCGGCGGGGATGCCGATGGCGTTGCTCTCGTGCGAGCTCGAGTCGATCCTCGACGCGGTCCCCGAGCTTCGCGGCCGTGCGGCCGTTGCGGCCCGGGCGCTGCTGCCGGGCCCGTTCACGCTCGTCTTGCCGAACCCGTCGCAGCGGTTTCGCTGGCTCTGCCCGCCGGGTGCGACCTCGATCGGCATCCGTGTCCCGTCCCTGTCCGGGGAGGCCCGCGCCGTCGTCGAGCGGGCAGGAGTCGTGTGCTCGACGAGCGCGAACCTCCACGGCGGGCCCGATCCGCGGCGGCTGGAGGACGTTGCCGAGGAGCTCCGCTCCGCCGCCGGGGCGGCGATCGACGCCGGCGAGCTGCCCGGCGTTCCGTCGACCGTGCTCGACCTCACGGGAGCCGAGCCGCTCGTGCTCCGCGAGGGCGCAGTCCCGGCCGCGGAGGCCCTCGAGCGCGCCCGCGCGGCGCTCGCCTGATCGGGGCCGGCCCGCCCCCGAGTAGCATGCGGACATGGTGACGACGACGCTTCCCCTGGAGCAGCTGCGCTCGGCCGGCCTCGCGGAGATCGATCCGGAGATCGCCGAGCTGATCGGCCGTGAGCTCGACCGCCAGCGCGGTCAGATCGAGCTGATCGCATCGGAGAACTTCACGTGGCCCTCGGTCCTCGAGGCCGTCGGATCGGTGCCCACGAACAAGTACGCGGAGGGGTATCCCTCCCACCGCTACTACGGCGGCTGCGAGGTCGTCGACGACATCGAGCGTCTCGCGATCGCGCGGGCGAAGGCCCTCTTCGGCGCCGAGCACGCGAACGTGCAGCCGCATGCGGGGTCGCAGACGAACATGGCCGTCTACTTTGCAGCGCTCGAGCCCGGCGACACGATCCTCGCGATGCGGCTCGACCACGGCGGCCACCTGACGCACGGCCACCGCGTCAACTTCTCGGGACACCTCTACGACGTCGTCTTCTACGGCGTCGAGCGCGAGTCGGGTCTCATCGACTTCGACGAGGTGCGCCGGCAGGCGACGGAGCACCGACCGAAGCTGATCGTCTGCGGCGCCTCCGCCTACCCGCGGGCGATCGAGGCCGACCGGTTCCGGGAGCTCGCAGACGAGGTCGGAGCGCTGCTCCTCTGTGACATGGCGCACTTCTCCGGGCTCGTCGCTGCGGGGCTCCACCCGAACCCGGTGCCGCACTGCGACTTCGTGACCTCGACCACCCACAAGACGCTCGCCGGACCGAGGGCAGGGTTCATCCTCTGCCGGGAGGAGCACGCGAAGGCGGTCGATCGGGCGGTCTTCCCGGGCATGCAGGGTGGGCCGCTCGAGCACACGATCGCCGCCAAGGCGACCTGCTTCGCGATCGCCGCGACCGATGCGTTCCGCGCCTACCAGGCGCAGGTCCGGGCCAACGCCGACGCGCTCGCCGAGAGCCTCGTGGCGGGCGGGATCGATCTGCTCACGGGCGGAACGGACACCCATCTCGTCCAGATGGACCTTCGCCGCTCGCACTGGACGGGGAAGGAGGCCGAGGAGCGCCTGCACGAGGTGCGGATCACGACGAACCGGAACACGGTTCCCTTCGACGAGCGCCCCCCGACCGTCGCCTCCGGCGTCCGCCTCGGCAGTCCTGCGATCACGATGCGCGGCTTCGACGAGGCCGACACGGCGGAGGTCGGCGCGATCATCGTCGACGCGCTCGCCGACGGCGCCGACCTCGAGGCCCTCCGGAGCCGCGTTCGGGCGCTCTGCGACGGCCGGCCGCTCTACCCCGGGTTCCAGGGGTACACGACCTACCTGTCGTGAGCGCCGACGGCGGCACGCCCCGGGTAGTCGTCGTCGACCACCCGCTCGTCCGTCACAAGCTCGGGCTGCTGCGCGACGAGACGACGACGACGCAGATGTTCCGCCAGCTCGTCGACGAGCTCACCCTGCTCCTCACGTACGAGGCGACGAAGGGTCTCCAGACCGAGCGGGTGCGGATCAGGACGCCGAACGAGGAGACCGAGGTCGAGCGGATCTCGGGGAAGAAGGTGGCCGTCTGCCCGATCCTGCGGGCCGGAATCGGGATGCTGGACGGCTTCCTGTCGCTGATCTCGGGCGCGAGGGTCGGCTTCATCGGCCTCTACCGGGACGAGGAGACCCTCCAGCCGGTCGAGTACTACGTGAAGCTCCCTCCGGACGTCGCCGAGCGCGAGGTCATCGTTCTCGACCCGATGCTGGCGACGGGCAACTCGACCGCCGCAGCCGTCGAGATCATCAAGCGCTCAGGCGCCCGGGTCGTGCGCATCGTCTCGCTGATCGCGGCCCCGGAAGGGATCGAGCGGGTGCATCGCGACCATCCGGAGGTCTCGATCGTCGTCGCCTCCGTCGACCGGGGGCTGAACGAGCACGGGTTCATCCTGCCGGGTCTCGGCGACGCGGGCGACCGCCTGTACGGGACCAGATGACGGGTGGTGGTCGTGGCGCCGACCCCTGGGCGCGACAGGGTTTCCGGCCTACGCCGCGAACACGCAGGCGGCGGAGCTAGGCTGTAGCGGCCGGGAGCGCACCCGGCCGGCGGGTCGCGAACGGAGACCGATGCTCGACACCTTCCTGAAGCACGAGGACGTCCTCTGGGGATTCCTCGTCGCGCTCGTCGTCGTGCTCGCCCTGACCCCGGCGGTCGGCAGGATGGCCCGTATCCTCGGCGCGGTCGACGAGCCGGACGAGGGCCGCCGCATCCACAAGTGGCCGGTGCCGCGGCTCGGCGGTGTCGCGATGTTCTTCGCGTTCTTCATCCCGGCCGTGGCGTTCCTCCCGCTCGACGGGCCCTACCGTGGCATCCTGGTCGGGGCGGCGATCGCGACGACCGTGGGGCTCGTCGACGATCTCAGGGGCCTTCCCTGGTGGGGAAAGCTCAGCGGCCAGTTCGGGGCAGCGGCGGTTGCGGTGGGATTCGGCGTCTCGCTGAATGCGTTCACGTTCCCGCTCCTCGGCCGGCAGGAGCTGCCCCTCTGGCTGTCGTGGACGGTCTCGATCCTCTGGATCGTGGCGATCATGAACATGGTCAACCTCGTCGACGGGCTCGACGGCCTCGCGGCCGGGATCTGCGGGATCTCGGGCGCGACGTTCGCCGTGATCGCGCTCTCGCTCGGCAAGCCCGAGGCGGCGGTCCTCTCCGCGATCGTGGCGGGAACCTGCTTCGGGTTCCTGCGCCACAACTTCTATCCGGCCCGCATCTTCATGGGGGACTCCGGGGCGGCGCTGCTCGGGTTCACCCTCGCCGCGGTCGCGATCCAGGGGCTGCTGAAGACCGCAGCGACCGTCGCCCTGTTCGTGCCGCTGCTCGCGCTCGCGATCCCGATCATCGACACGTCGTTCGTGATCGCGAAGCGTCTCAAGTACCGCCTGCCGGTGTACGGCGCGGATCGCTGGCACCTGCATCACCGCTTTCTGAACATCGGCTTCTCGCAGCGCCGCGCCGTGCTCTACCTGTGGGCGTGGTGCGCGATTCTCGCCGGGGCGGCGCTCGCGACCCGCTTCGTCCCGTTTCGGGCGCACGGCCAGTGGAACCTCTGGCCGACGGTCGGCGTCTCGCTGATCGCCGCGGTGGCGCTCGGCGCGACGCTCTACATCGTGCTGCTGCTCGAGATCCTGAAGCTCGACAGGGTCAGGCAGTGGGCGAACTGGCGCCACGAGGCCGCCGAGCGGCGTGAGCGCAAGAGCGCCTGAGCGGGCGGCCCGGAGCGTTCCGTCACGAAGTGGGCGGGTTCGTGCGGGTTTTCCGCACCGTTGAACGGTTTGTCCCTGTCACAAGCTGGCCGACTTGGTAAGCTGGCCGCGGCCTCCATGACCACCGGCTACGGCATGACGCGACACGATGACTCCGACCTGCTCGCGGCGGGTGGATACGTGCTCGGCGTCGCCGGTGTCTGCATCGGTGCCGGCGCAGCGATCGGAGCCGCGGCCGGCAACGTCGGCATCGGTGTCGCGCTCGGCGCGGTCGTCGGGATCCCGGCCTCGATCGGCGCCGTGATCTTCCGCTACCGGGATCGAGGCTGAGCCGTGCCCCTGATGACACCACGTCCGCTTCCCGATCGCCGCCTGCCGATGGTCGCGGGAGGGCTCGTCGTCGTTCTCGCGCTGCCGGTGTTCCTCGCGGCCGGCTGGGATCTCTCCGGCTGGGCGCTCGGTGCTGCCTTCTGGGCGGTCAGCCTCGTGGCCGGCCTGCTCATGAGCCGGCGCGGGATCGGGAGCCCCACCCTGCGCGGCTCGGGGCCGGTTGCCTTCGGGATGATGGGCCGCGGGATCGTGCTGATGGTCGTTGCGATCGTGGTCGCGTCGTTCGACCCGACCCTCGCCCTCTCGGCAGCGCTCGTCTACGCGGCCGCCTACTCCGTCGAGCTCGCCCTCTCGCTCACCGTGTACTTCCAGGGCGAGGCGAAGACGCCGGGCACGCCGGCGCATGGTGGGTCGCAGCGGTGAGCTCTCTCGCGTCCGTCCTGCTCGCCTCGACCGAGGACTTCGACCCGGCGAACGAGTTCCGCCTCCACCCGTGGGTCGAGATCGACATCGGCGGGCTCGACATGTCGATCAACAAGGCCGTCGTCTACCTCTGGGTGGGCGGCGCGATCACGATCCTCCTCGGAACGTGGATCATGCGTTTCGGGCTCTCGCTCCGCCCGAGCAGCAAGCAGACGTGGGGCGAGTCGGTCTACGAGCTCGTCGAGAGCCAGATCGTCGACCCGAACATCCCGCAGAAGTCCTCGCGAACCTGGTTCCCGTACTGCGCGACCCTGTTCATGTTCATCTGGATCGTGAACATGGTCGGGTTCGTTCCGCTCCCGATCTCCGACGAGCACTTCGAGATCGGCGGCTTCAGCGTTCCGACGTTCGGGATCTACGCCGCGACGGCGAACCTGATGGTGACGCTCGCGCTGTCGCTCATGACGTTCGTGTTCACGCAGTACGTCGGCATCCGTCACAACGGGGTCGGCGGCTACTTCAAGAGCTGGATCCCGACCGGTGTGCCGCGCGCGCTCCTACCGATGATCGCGGTGCTCGAGGTGATCTCGCAGTTCATGCGGCTGATCTCGCTCGCCGTTCGTCTCTTTGCCAACATGCTCGCGGGGCACATGCTGATCCTCGTCATGCTCGGCCTCATCTTCATCTTCAGCAGCCTCGTGCTCGCCGTGATCGCCGTGCCGGTGGCCGTGGCCGTCTACATCTTCGAGGTCGGGATCGTCGTCACGATCCAGGCCTTCGTCTTTGCGCTGCTGTCCGCCATCTACATCGGCGGCGCGATCGAACCGGAACACTAAGCAGGGAGGGGAAGGACTTGGCAACGCTTGGAGCAGTGCTCGCCCAGTTCGAGGGGTCGAGCGAGGACATTCTCGGGGCAGGGCGCGCGATCGCGTTCGGCCTCGGTGTCGGGCTCGGCGCCGCGGGCGCCGGCGTCGGGATCGGCATCATCTTCGGCTCGATGATTCAGGCCGTGGCGCGCCAGCCGGAGCTGCGCAGCGAGCTGACGGGCATCCAGTGGCTCGGCTTCGCGCTCACGGAGGCGGTCGTGTTCTACGGCCTCCTCGGTGGTCTTCTCGCCTTCGTCCTCGCCTAGCCGATGAACGACGCCCTGCTCGGAATCGTCCTCGCGGCCGAGGAGTCGGGCGACGAGGGAAACGGCCTGATCGACGTCATCCCGGGTCTGATGATCTGGACCCTGGTCACGTTCGCGATCGTGTTCTTCATCATGCGTAAGCTCGCGTTCGGTCGGATCCAGGGCATGATCGACCAGCGGCGCGACCGGATCCGGGAGGCGCTCGACGAGGCAGACAGGGCGCGTGAGGAGGCCCGAGGGCTCGTCGCCGAGCACCACCAGCTGATCGCCCAGGCCCGGACCGAGTCGGAGGGGATCCTCGCGGAGGCGCGCCAGCTCGGTGAGGCGCAGCGCAAGCGCGTCCTCGAGGAGGCGCAGGCCGATCTCGACCGGAGGCTCGAGGAGAACCAGAAGGCGATCGACGCGCAGAATCAGAAGCTCGTCGAGCAGATCCGCCGCGAGGTCGTCGAGCTCACGCTCGTCGCCTCGGAGAAGGTCACCGGCAAGGTGCTCCAGGCCGAGGACCAGCGGCGGCTGATCGACGAGGCCGTCGGCGAGATCGACTTCGACCGGCTGGCGTCGAGGAACTAGGGAGCGGGACCAGCCGATGGCCGTCGCCCAGCGGATCTACGCCAAGGCGCTCTTCGACGCCGCGAAGGACAAGGGCCGGCTCGCAGAGGTCCGTCAGGAGTTCGCGGATTTCGAGGAGGCAGCCGAAGCATCGCCCGAGCTGCGAAACCTACTCCGCAACCCGCAGATCGACGCGCGGGCGAAGAAGGCCGGGCTCGACGCGGTCTTCGCGGGTGCCGACCCGGTGTTCCTCGGATTTCTGCGCCTCTGCGCGGAGAAGGGCCGCCTCTCCCAGACCGACCAGATCCACCGCGAGTTCGAGCGCCTGATCGCGGCCGAGGAGCGCGTGCTCGAGGTCGAGCTGACGACGGCGCAGGAGCTGTCCGAGGCGGAGGCCGCCGAGATCCTGAGCCGGATCGAACAGGCCTCGGGCCGTCGCGTCGAGGCGACGCGGAAGGTCGACCCCTCGCTGATCGGCGGCCTGGTGCTCCAGGCCGGATCGTTCCGCGTCGACGCCAGCGTGCGCGGCCGCCTCGCCTCGCTGCGCCAGGAGCTCGTCACGCGATGACCGCCCTCCCTCCCGACACCAACGGCGCCGCGAAGCGCGGCCCTGCAAGGAGCTGAGAGATCCCCATGAAGCTACGCCCCGAAGAGATCACCTCCATCCTGCGGCAGCGCATCGAGGAGTACGACGTCGAGACGAGCCTGTCCGAGGTCGGAACCGTGCTGCAGATCGGCGACGGCATCGCCCGCGTCTACGGCCTCGAGAACTGCTTCGCGATGGAGATGCTCGAGTTCGACCACGGCGTCGTCGGGCTCGCGCTCAACCTCGAGTCCGACAACGTCGGCGCCGCGCTGTTCGGGGACTGGGAGAAGATCGAGGAGGGCTCCGTCGTCCGGCGGTCGGGCAGGATCGCGAGCGTGCCCGTGGGCGACGCTCTCGTCGGGCGCGTCGTCGACCCGCTCGGGAACCCGCTCGACGGGGCCGGCCCGATCGCGACCTCCGAGCGCCGCCCCCTCGAGTTCAAGGCCCCGGGCGTCGTCGAGCGCCAGTCCGTGAAGGAGCCGCTCCAGACCGGGCTCAAGGCGATCGACTCGATGATCCCGATCGGCCGCGGCCAGCGCGAGCTCGTGATCGGCGACCGCTCGACCGGGAAGACCGCGATCCTGATCGACACGATCATCAACCAGCGCGGCAGCGACGTCGTCTGCATCTACGTTGCGATCGGCCAGAAGGCGTCGAGCGTCGCGCAGGTCGTCCAGCGGCTCCGGGACGCCGGGGCGATGGAGTACACGATCGTCGTCGCAGCGTCGGCCGCCGAGGCGGCGCCGATCAAGTGGATGGCGCCGTTTGCGGGTGCCGCGATGGGCGAGTACTTCTGCTACTCGGGACGCCACGCGCTCTGCATCTACGACGACCTCTCGAAGCACGCCGACGCCTACCGGCAGATGTCCCTGCTCCTCCGCCGCCCGCCCGGGCGCGAGGCGTTCCCCGGCGACGTGTTCTACCTCCACTCGCGGCTGCTCGAGCGCGCCTGCAAGCTGTCCGACGAGCTCGGGGGCGGCTCGCTGACCGCGCTGCCCGTGATCGAGACGCAGGCCGGCGACGTGTCGGCGTACATCCCGACGAACGTGATCTCGATCACCGACGGCCAGATCTTCCTCGAGTCCGACCTCTTCTACTCGGGCGTGCGGCCGGCGATCAACGTCGGCATCTCTGTGTCGCGCGTCGGCGGGAACGCCCAGACGAAGGCGATGAAGAAGGTGGCGGGCCGCCTGCGCCTCGACCTCGCCCAGTACCGCGAGCTCGAGGCGTTCGCCCAGTTCGGCTCGGAGCTCGACGAGCAGACCCGCCGGACGCTGGCGAGGGGCGAGCGGATGGTCGCGACGCTCAACCAGCCGCAGTACGCGCCCTGGCCGTTCGAGGAGCAGGTGGTCGCGATCTTCGCGGGCATCCACGGCTACCTCGACAGCGTGCCGCCCGCACAGGTTCCGCGGTTCCAGGACGAGCTCCGTGAGCAGCTGCGAACTGAGGGCTCGCTCTATGCCGCGATCCGTGACGGGGGCGACCTGTCCGACGAGCTGCAGGAGCGCCTGAACGCCGAGCTGCGCAAGCTCGCCGACCGCTTCCTCGTCGCCGAGGAGGGCGGCCTCGTCGGGGCGGCCTCGTGACGAAGGAGGTCGCAGCGAGCGGGCCGGATGAGATCCGGCCCCTACGGGATCGGGTTCGCCGCGGCGTGATCGCTTCTCATGTCCGGTCCGTGCAGGATGCGGATCGCCGGGGCGGGATCGCTTCCGCAACCCAGCCTGCACAGGGTGTGGGGTGTAGGGGCGGGATCTCATCCCGCCCGATCTCGGCCCGGACGGGGACGCGCTAGGTGGCCTCCCAGCAGGACCTGAAGCGGCGCATCCGGTCGGTCCGGAACACGCGCAAGATCACGAAGGCGATGGAGCTCGTCGCCGGCGCGCGGCTGCGCCGGGCCGAGACGCGCATCCGAGCGATGCGGCCCTACGCCGACCGCATGCGCGAGCTGATGTCCGGTACCGCGCGGGCGGCCGGTCCGACGAGCGCCCGCCTGCCGCTGCTCGAGGCCCGCGAGACGGTCGCCCGGACGGCGATCCTCGCCGTCACCGGTGACCGCGGCCTCGCCGGGCCGTTCAACTCGCAGATCCTCAGGCGTGCCTTCGCCCTCGAGCGTGAGCTGCGCGGCGAGGGGCAGGACGTCGCCTGGCTCGTCGTCGGCAAGAAGGGCCGGTCGACGCTCACGTTCCGGCGCTACGAGCTCGCCGGGGCCTGGACGGGCTTCACCGACCGCCCGGCCTACTCCGACGCCTCGGCGATCGCCCACCGCGTCGTCGAGCTGTTCGTGGAGCGTGAGGTCGACCGCGTCGTGGTCGTCTACAACCGCTACTACTCGCCGCTCACCCAGACCGTCGAGTCGATCGACCTGCTCCCGATCCCGCGCGCCGCGCTCGAGGAGGGCGAGGAAGAGAAGTCTGCCCACGACGTTGCGCTCGAGGGTGACTTCATCTACGAGCCCGAGCCCGAGGAGATCCTGAAGCGCCTGCTGCCGACGTACGTCGAGACGACGATCTACCGTGCGCTCCTCGAGTCGGCGGCGTCCGAGCTCGGCGCCCGGATGACGGCGATGCGAAACGCCTCGAAGAACGCGAACGAGCTGATCGACCGGCTCACGCTCGACATGAACCGGGCCCGGCAGACCGAGATCACCCAGGAGATCCTCGAGGTCGTCGCCGGCGCCGACGCGCTCGAGTAGCGCTCCCGGCAGAGGATTCGCTCGACTGCCCGAAGAACGGCGTGCGCACGGCCTGTCCGCGCGCTAGAGTTCTGTCCCTCGTTACGCGAGCCGGAGCGAGCCAGACCACATGTCGTCCGTCGCAGAGCCCGTCAACGCCACCGCGCTTCCCGCGTCCGTCGAGGGGAAATCGCCGCGGCAGCTGTTCTGGGACCGCTTCAAGAAGGACAAGGCGGCCCTCGGGAGCCTCGTCTTCATCGTCCTGCTCGTGCTCGTCGCGATCTTCGCCGGGGTGATCGCCGAGAAGCTCGTCGGCCACGGCCCGAACGAGCTGTTCCAGTCGGAGATGCTCGACGACTTCGGCCTTCCCAAGGGACCGAACGCGGACTTCTGGTTCGGCGCCGACCAGGCGGGACGCGACGTGTTCGTCCGGATCCTCTACGGCGCCCGGACGTCGCTCGAGGTGGCGCTGATCGCGACGGTGTTCTCGATGGCGATCGGCGTCGTCATCGGGATCATCTCCGGGTACTTCCGCGGGATCACGGACACGGTCGTGTCCCGGACGATCGACGTGTTCCTGGCGATGCCGGTACTGCTGTTCCAGATCGGTATCGTCGCGTCCTGCGGCACGTCGCGGGAGGGTTGCCTGAACGGCCTGATCCAGCCGGGGAAGTCGCTCGTGATCTTCGTGATCAGCATCTTCAGCTGGCCGTACATCGCGCGCATCATCCGGGGCAACGTGCTCTCGATCCGCGAGAAGGAGTTCATCGAGGCGGCCCGCTCGCTCGGGGCGAGCAACACGAGGATCATGTTCCGCGAGCTGCTGCCGAACCTCTGGGCACCGATTCTCATCTACACGACGCTGCTGATCCCGACGAACATCCTGATCGAGGCGGCGCTGTCGTTCCTCGGGCTCGGCGTGCCCCAGAGCACACCCTCGTGGGGGCAGATGCTCGCGGATGCGGCCACGATCTTCGAGGAGGCCTGGTGGCTGATGCTCTTCCCGGGCCTGTTCCTGCTTGCGACGACGCTTGCCTTCAACCTGCTCGGCGATGGGCTTCGTGACGCGCTCGACCCGAGGACGGGGAGGTGAGAGCAGGCGCGAGCTCGCACTAACTTCGGGCGGCGCCGGCCGTCCGATCGGAATGAAACAGGAGTCACGCGGGCCGTCGACAAGGGGAGGGCCCGCACGAGAACGAGGGGGGTTGATGTGAGACGTCTGAGATTGCTGGCATTCCTCGCGCTGGCCGTCACGCTCGCCGTGCTAGCGGCCGCGTGCGGCGGCGGGGGCGAGGAGGAGCCGGCGGCAACGGAGCCGGTCGCGACCGAGCCGGCCGACACGGGCGGCGGCGCCGAGACGACGCCGGCGGAGACCGAGCCGGCCGAGGGCGAGGGCCCGCAGCCCGGCGGCACCTACCGCGTCGACGTCGAGTCGTCGTTCGACTTCACGGCGGCGTTCGATCCGAGCAGCGAGTACACGTCGCTCGGCTGGAGCTTCTACACGACGCTGATCCGCAAGCTCGTGACCTACCCGCACACCGCCGGGTCGGCTGGAAACGTGATCGTGCCCGATCTCGCCACCGACACCGGCACGGTCTCCGAGGACGGCCTGACGTACACGTTCACGCTCAAGGACGGGATCAAGTTCGGCCCGCCGCTCTCGCGTGAGATCACCTCGGCCGACTTCGTGAACGCCTTTGCCCGGCTCGCGACGGAGCCCGGCAGCAACGGGTACCCGAACTACTACACGGAGATCGTCGGGTTCGAGGAGTACGGGGCCGGCGAGGCCGACACGATCACCGGGATCGAGGCACCCGACGACAAGACGATCGTGTTCACGCTCGAGAAGCCGGTCGGCGACTTCCTCTACCGGCTCGCGATGCCGGCGGCCGGGCCCCAGCCGTCGGAGGTCACGGACTGCTTCAGCGCGCCCGGCGACTACGGGCGCTTCGTGATCTCCTCGGGCCCGTACATGATCGAGGGCTCTGACGCGCTCGACGCGTCGACCTGCGAGTCGATGAAGCCGATCGCGGGCTTCGATCCCGAGGCGAGCCTGATCCTCGTGCGCAACCCCGACTACGACCCGGCGACCGACTCGCCGGACGTGCGGCCGAACTACGTCGACCGGTTCGAGTTCAGGATCAACTCGAACGCCGACGACTGCTTCGCGAGGGTTCGGGAGGCGCTGATCGACGACACGCTGTGCGGTGAGACCGGCAAGCAGATCAAGGAGTACACCGAGAACGAGGAGCTGAAGCCGCTCCTGAAGCTGAACCCGGACGACTCCCTGTTCTACATCCCGATGAACCTCGCGCTGCCGCCCTTCGACGACGTTCACGTGCGCAAGGCCGCGAACCTGATCATGAACAAGCCGGCCCTGATCCGGGCCTGGGGCGGCCCCACGGTCGGTGCGGTCGCGACGCACAACCTGACCCCGAGCCTCGCTCCCGCCTCGCTCGAGGGCTACGACCCGTACGCGACACCGAACAGCGAGGGCGATCTGAACCTCGCGATGGAGGAGATGAAGCAGTCCCGGTACGACACCGACCAGGACGGGCTCTGCGATGCGCCCGAGTGCTCGGGCGTCGTGAACATCATGGGCACGAGCGCTCGTGACAAGGGAATGGTCCCGGTCATCGAGGAGTCGATGGCGAAGATCGGGATCCAGGTGAAGACGCGCCAGCTGGACGACCCGTACAGCGTGATCTTCGACCCGAGGAAGAAGATCCAGATGACGGGGACGACCGGCTGGGGCAAGGACTACCCGGACGCGGTCACGTTCTTCGCACCGCTCTTCCTCTCGACCGTCATCAGCCCGACGTTCTCCTACAACGAGTCGCTCATGGGGCTCACGGAGGAGATGGCGGGCAAGATCGGGATCGACTGGCCGGCCGACGGCGTTCCGAGCATCGACGCGGACATCGACGGCTGCATCGCGATCGCCGACAACGATGAGCGCCTCGAGTGCTGGGGCACGCTGACGAAGAAGATCATGGAGGAGATCGCGCCCTGGGTCCCGTACATCTGGCGGAACAACTCGGTGATCATCGCCGACTCCGTCACGAACTGGGACTTCGACCAGGCTACGGGCACGCAGGCCTGGGTCAGGGTCGCGGTGGATCCGGAGAAGCAGAACAGCTAGGCACGAGGTGGGGGAGGCGCCGTCCGGAAGGGCGGCGCCTCCCCCGTTCCGTTCGCGACGGAGGGGGGTTGGAGAGCGGTGGCGGCCTACATCGTCCGGCGTACGATCTGGGCGGTCTTCGTCGTCGCGTTCGTGACGCTGCTCACGTTTCTCATCTTCTACGTGATGCCCCCGGGCGATCCGGCCATCCGCTTCGCGGGGAAGCAGGCGACCGAGCAGACGATCGAGGAGGTGCGGGAGCGGTTCGGGCTCGGCGACCCCTGGTATCAGCAGTACGGCACGTTCGTGAAGAACCTCGTGACCGGTGACGAGTGGGGCTGGCAGGGGCTCGGGTTCTCCTACGACACCCGGGTCTCGGTCCGGGACGAGCTGATCGAGCGTCTGCCGAGGACGCTGTTCCTCGCGATCGGAGCGGCGATCGTCTGGGGGATCGTCGGGGTCGGGATCGGGGTCATCTCCGCGATCAAACGCGGGAGCTGGATCGACCGGGCGACCATGGGCTTTGCGCTCTTCGGGATCTCGGCCCCGGTGTTCTGGCTCGGCCTCGTGGCGCTGTTCGTGTTCTGGCAGAAGCTCGGCATCCTGCCGGGAACGGGGTACGTCGAGTTCTCGGAGAGCCCGAAGGAATGGTTCCTGCATCTCGTGATGCCCTGCCTCGTGCTCGCGCTCGCCTACGCGGCGATCTACGCGCGGATGACACGCGGCAACCTGCTCGACACGATGGGCGAGGACTACATCCGCACCGCGCGGGCGAAGGGCCTCTCCGAGCGGACGGTGATCATGAAGCACGGACTACGGGCGAGCCTGACGCCGGTGATCACGATGTTCGGGATGGACATCGCGCTCCTGATCGGCGGCGCGATCATCACCGAGACGGTGTTCAACTGGCAGGGCGTCGGCTCCTGGGTCGTGAGGGCGACGTTCACCGGCAACCTTCCGGTCGTCGTCGCCGTCGTCGTCATGGGCGCGATCATCGTCGTGTTCATGAACCTGCTGATCGACATCGTGTACGCATACCTCGACCCGCGCGTCCGCTACGTATGATTGTCGCCCGCCTTCGGCGCGCTCCCGTGGGGGAAACCATGTTTCCCCCACGAGCGCCCTTCTTCAAGCTCATTCGGTGCGGTGGCGTATGAGCGGCGAGGCCCTCCTCGAGGTCACCGACCTCTCGGTCGAGTTCCCGACGCCCGACGGGGTCGTGCACGCCGTCGACAAGCTGAGCTTCTCCGTGCACCGCGGCGAGACCTTCGGAGTCGTCGGCGAGAGCGGCTCGGGCAAGAGCGTCACGAACCTCGCCCTGCTCGGCCTCCTCAACCGCGAGACGGCGAGGATCTCGGGGCAGGCCCTGTTCAAGGGCACCGACCTGCTGGCGGCCTCCGACGACGACCTGCGCAAGATCCGCGGCAAGGAGATCGCGATGATCTTCCAGGACCCGTTCGCCTGCCTCCATCCCATGTACCGGGTCGGCGACCAGATCGCCGAGGCGGTCACGGTGCACGAGAAGGTGCCGAAGAAGGCGGCGCTCGACCGGGCGGCCGACCTGCTCGGCGCGGTCGGGATCCCGAACCCGAGAGCTCGGCTCCGCGACTACCCCCACCAGTTCTCGGGCGGCATGCGCCAGCGCGCGATGATCGCGATGGCGCTCGTCAACAATCCCGACCTCCTGATCGCGGACGAGCCGACGACGGCGCTCGACGTGACCGTGCAGGCCCAGATCCTCGAGCTGATCGACCGGATCAAGAAGGAGTTCGACATCGGCGTGATCCTGATCACCCACGACCTCGGAGTCGTCGCCGAGGTCGCCCAGTCGGTGATGGTCATGTACGCGGGCCGCGCGATGGAGGCCGGCCCGACAGACCGCGTGTTCGCGAGCCCGCTCCACCCCTACACGTGGGGACTGCTCGAGTCGCTGCCGCATCTCGACGACCGGGCCGAGCGGCTGATCCCGATCGAGGGAGCTCCGCCTTCCCTGATCTTCGTCCCTCCCGGGTGCCCCTTTCATCCCCGGTGCCCGCACCGCTTCGATCCGTGCGACAAGCAGGTCCCCGAGCTTCGTGACCGGGGCGGCGGGCACGCCGAGGCCTGTCACCTGACCGCCGAGGACAAGCGCCGCGTGTGGGCCGAGCGGCTGGCCCGGCGCCACCGGGTGGCGGTGTGAGCGAGACCGCGGCCACGGTCGAGACCCCCCGGGCGGGCCTCCGCAAGGGGCAGCCGCTGGTCGAGGTCGAGAACCTCGTGAAGCGGTTCCCGATCCACGCGGGCCTGCTCATGCGCACCGTCGCCCACGTCCACGCGGTCGAGGAGATCAGCTTCGACATCCTCCAGGGCGAGACGCTCGGCCTCGTCGGGGAGTCGGGGTGCGGGAAGTCGACGACGGCCCGGCTCGTGCTGAAGCTGCTCGACGCGACGAGCGGGACGATCCGTTTCGACGGCAAGGACATCTCTGGGTACAGCCGCAAGCAGATGCGGCCGCTGCGGCGCGAGATGCAGATGGTCTTCCAGGATCCGTACTCGTCGCTCAACCCGAGGCAGACGATCGGCGAGATCATCGGCGCGCCCTTCAAGATCCACGGCACCGAGGGCTCGTCGAAGCGCCGCGTGCAGGATCTGATGAGCCGGGTGGGGCTCAATCCCGAGCACTTCAACCGCTACGCGCACGAGTTCTCGGGAGGCCAGCGCCAGCGGATCGGGGTCGCGCGCGCCCTCGCCCTCTCGCCCCGGCTGATCGTCTGTGACGAGCCCGTGTCGGCGCTCGACGTCTCGATCCAGGCGCAGATCCTCAACCTCCTGCAGAGCCTTCAGCAGGACTTCGACCTGACCTACCTCTTCATCTCGCACGATCTGGGCGTCGTCAGGCACATCTCGGATCGGATCGCGGTCATGTACCTCGGCCACATCGTCGAGATCGGCGACGCGACGACGCTCTACGAGCACCCGAAGCACCCGTACACGGCGGCCCTGCTCTCCGCGGTTCCGAAGGGGGACGTCGGGCAGGGCGTCAAGCGCCACCGGATCGTGCTCCGCGGCGACGTTCCGTCCCCGGTCAACCCACCTCCCGGCTGCCCATTCCACCCCCGGTGCCCGAAGGCGCGGCTCGTGACCGGAAAGGCCGACGAGGTCCCGGAGCCGTGCCGCACGGAGTACCCGCCGCTGAAGCACGTCGCCGGCGGCGCGGACGTGGCCTGCTGGTACCCGCTCGAGCCGGGCGACGACCTCGAGCGCGTCGTCGCCGAGTGACGCATGCCCGCCGGGCCCGGCACATGAGCTTCCAGCCGACCGTCATCTCCCACGACGTCTGAGCCCTGGGTCACGCCTCCCGGGTGGCGGCGGCAGACGGCAGGCCGCTCGGCCTAACCTCCGGCGCTCGCTATCGTCGCAGGAGAGAGAGGACGATGATCGGCTCCCCAGGAGACAGAGAGCGTAGCTGCGCCCGGGCCCGGGAATGGGCCTCCCAGCGCCTCGACGGCGAGCTGTCCGAGCTCGAGCGGCTGCTGTTGCGGCGCCATCTCGGCCGCTGCACCGACTGCCGCGCGTTCGCCGAGGGGATCGAGTCGAGCGCGCAGGCGATCCGCTCCCTCCCGGTCGAGGCTCCCTCGCGCCCGCTCTCGCCGGAGCCCGTTCCGATCCGTCCTCGCCACCGGGCCCGCCGTCGCCGGCTCGCCGTCGCGGTCGCGCTCGTCGTCGTCTCCGGCACGCTCGGCGGCCTGCTCGGCGGGCTGCTCGGGAGCGGGGACAGCCCGCGTCCGGTCACGACGATCGTCGAGCTGCCGCCGCCGCCGACCGCGACCGCGCCGACCGGCAACGTCTGACCCGCGTGGGTCAGTTCGTGACGAGCCGACGCCGCTGTCTACGGTAGACTCCGCGGAGTTTGTAACACCGCTTCACCGATGCCGGCGGCACCCGCTGCCGCCCGAGACGAGCAGGAGCACAATGTCCGAGACTGTCGCGCCCACGAATGTCGGGAAGGTCGTCGAGATCAAGGGCGTCGTGATCGACGCCATCTTCCCCGACCGGCTGCCCGCGATCTACAACGCCCTCCGGATCACGGTCCCCGAGGAGGAGGGGCGCCCCGGGCTCGACCTGATCGCCGAGGTGCAGCAGCACCTCGGAGACGACACGGTTCGCGCCGTCGCGATGGATTCGACCGACGGCATCCCACGCGGGGCCGACGTGATCGACACCGGCGACGCGATCACGGTCCCGGTCGGCGACGCGACGCTCGGGCGCCTGTTCAACGTGCTCGGCGACACGATCGACCTCGTCGCGGAGCCGGTGGAGGTTCGCGAGCGCTGGCCGATCCACCGCGATCCGCCGCTGTTTGAGTCGTTGAAGCCCACCGTCGAGATCTTCGAGACGGGCATCAAGGTGATCGACCTGCTCGCGCCGTACGTGAAGGGCGGCAAGGTGGGCCTGTTCGGCGGCGCCGGCGTGGGCAAGACGGTGCTGATCCAGGAGCTGATCCGCAACATCGCCGAGGAGCACTCGGGCCTGTCGGTCTTCTGCGGCGTCGGCGAGCGAACCCGCGAGGGCAACGACCTCTACGTCGAGATGACGGAGTCGGGCGTGATCTCGAAGACCTCGCTCGTCTTCGGCCAGATGAACGAGCCGCCCGGAGCGCGCCTTCGCGTCGCCCTCTCGGGCCTGACGATGGCCGAGTACTTCCGCGAGCAGGGTCAGGACGTCCTGATCTTCGTCGACAACATCTTCCGCTTCGTGCAGGCGGGCTCCGAGGTGTCGGCGCTGCTCGGTCGCATGCCGTCCGCCGTGGGCTACCAGCCGACGCTCGCCACCGAGATGGGGCAGCTGCAGGAGCGGATCACGTCGACGCAGCACGGCTCGATCACCTCGGTGCAGGCGATCTACGTCCCGGCCGACGATCTCACCGACCCGGCCCCGGCGAACACGTTCGCGCACCTCGACTCGACGACGGTGCTGAACCGCGCCCTCACCGAGCAGGGCCTCTACCCGGCCGTCGACCCGCTCGACTCCGTGTCGCGGATCATGCAGCCCGGGATCGTCTCCGACGAGCACTACCAGACGGCGACCCGGGTGCAGGAGATCCTGCAGCGCTACAAGGACCTGCAGGACATCATCGCGATCCTCGGGATCGACGAACTCTCGGACGAGGACAAGCTGATCGTCAGCCGGGCCCGGAAGGTCCAGCGGTTCCTGACCCAGCCGTTCTTCGTCGCGGAGGCGTTCACCGGCTCGCCCGGGAAGTACGTCCGCCTCGAGGACACGGTGAAGGGGTTCACCGAGATCATCGAGGGGCGCCACGACGACCTGCCCGAGGGTGCCTTCTACATGGTCGGAACGATCGAGGAGGCCGTCGAGCAGGGCCGCAAGCTGGCCGAGGCGGCGTAAGGGGCTCCGTGGTCGAGGTCACCGACAAGAGCTTCGAGCTCTCCGTCGTGACGCCCGAGGGGCCCGTCTTCGACGGGCTCGCCTCGATGATCGTCGTTCCCGGCGCGGCCGGCGAGATCGGTATCCTGCCGCGCCACGCACCGCTCGTCGCGATGTTGAAGGCGGGCGAGACGCGTGTGCGGACGGGCGACGCGTGGACGGCGTTCGCGACCGGGCCCGGGTACTTCAAGGTGCAGCGCGACCGCGTGATCGTGCTCGTCGACGATGCCGTTCGGGCCGAGGACATCGACGTCGCGCGGGCCCAGCAGGAGGCCGACGAGGCCCGGGCGCTGCTCGAGCGGGCCGACGCAGGCGAGGAGGGGATCGATCGTTGGGTCGTGTCCCAGCGCCTTCGCCATGCCGAGAACAAGCTCGCCGTCGCGGGGCGGGACTGAGCGACACGGTCGGCGCGCGCCTGCGTCGAGGCAGGGCTGCAAGCGCCGCCGCCGAAGACTTCGCTATCCTCGAATACGGCTCGCCCGGCGGGTCCAGGCGGGGATCACGACTGAGACGCGCGTGCGAACAACTCTGAAGAGAGGAAGCGGCGCGAGCCGTACGGGTGGCAACGGGAACGGCGGCTCCGGTTGGCTCGAGTCGTCCGCCCTCGCACCTCCTCCGCCGCCGCCCCCGCCGCGGCTGACCGCGATGAGCCGCTACGGCGGCGGCGGTCACCGGGGGATGCGGCTGACGGGCAAGATCCTCGGGTGGCTGCTCGTGATCGTCGCGGTCGCGGCTGCGGGGCTCGGGGGAGGTGTCTGGCTCTACCTCGACCGGACGGTTGCGGAGCTCGGCACGCCGCATTCGGCGAGCCAGCAGGAGGTGATCGACGCGGACGTGCTCGAGGTGCCCGTGCCCGGCGAGCCGGCGGTGATGCTCGTGGTCGGCGCCGACGTCCGCCTCGGCCCCGAGCAGGACGCCGGGCGCTCCGACACCGTGATGCTGATCCGGGCCGATCCCAAGCGCGACACGGTCTCCATGCTCTCGTTCCCACGAGACCTCGAGGTCGACCATCCGGGCTGCAAGCGCCACCCCGACCCGTGGCGAGACAAGATCAACACGGCCTACGCGTACTGCGGCGAGCTCGGCGTCCTGCGGACGGTGCAGCAGCTGACGGGGATCCGTCCGAACTACCTCGTCACCGTGAACTTCCACGGCTTCAAGGAGATCGTGAACAAGGTCGGCGGCGTGTACGTCGACGTCGACCATCGCTACTTCAACGACGACAGCGGCCCGGGCGGGTACGCGACGATCAACGTCCAGCCCGGCTACCAGCGGCTGACGGGCGGGGCGGCGCTCGACTACGCGCGCTACCGGCACGGGGACTCCGACTTCCACCGGATCGTGCGCCAGCAGCAGTTCGTGAAGGCGCTGAAGCAGTCCGTGCAGACGAGCTTCTCGGTGTCGAAGCTTCCCGGCGTGGTCAGCGCGGTCTCGAAGGCCGTCTTCGTGGGCCGCGGCGGCGGCAAGCGCGTGAGCGTCCAGGAGGCGCTCGGGTACGCGCAGTTCCTGTACGAGCTGCCGGCGGGCAACGTCTTCCAGGTCCAGCTGCACGTCCAGGGCGACTACACGGTGACGACGACCGACGCCGACCTGAGCACGGCGGTCCGGAACTTCCTCTACCCGGATACGACGGCGGCAGGCCGGGCGAGCGCCGCGAGCTCCGGGAAGAAGCCCACCGAGCCGGCGCTGAGCCCGGCCGCGACCCTGATCGAGGTGCAGAACGGAAACGGGGTGACGGGCGACGCGCAGCTCGCAGCCGAGCTGCTGCACGAGCAGGGCTACTCGATCTCGACGACGGGCGACGCCGACCGCTTCGACTACTTCGAGACGGTCGTGCAGTACAACCCGGACGTGGCGGGCGCCGCCGCCGCTGCGAAGACGGTTGCGGATCTGTTTGCCGGGAAGCCCGAGGAGGCGCCGCCGGCGGCGGAGCTGGGAGAGAACGCGCTCAGGGTGATCCTCGGCTCGACGTTCCACGGCACGATCGGCCAGGCGCAGCCGCAGGAGGAGGTCGACACCGAGGAGGCCTCGGTCGTACGGGACTTCAGCGCCGTCCTCCCGTACCTGCGCGAGGCGCGTGGCAGCGTCAGCTTCCCCGTGCTCGTCCCCACCGTCAGGGACACATCGTCGAGCCTCGACACGGTCGTGCCCGTGCGCACGTACAGGATCGAGGACCCGGACGGTACGAAGCACGACGCGCTGCGGATCGTCTACCAGCGAGGAGTCAGCTACTGGGGTGTCCAGCAGACGAGCTGGACCGAGGCCCCAATCCTCCAGGGCTACAACGCGACGCGGAAGGTCGGGAAGCGCACGCTGTGGCTGTACTTCGACGGCGCGAGGCTGAACATGGTCGCGTTCGTCGAGAACGGCACCGCGTACTGGGTCACGAACACCCTCGACAGCGGCCTCTCGAACCGATCGCTGATCGCGATCGCGAAGGGGCTGCAGCCGCTCTCCGCGTTCAAGGGCGCATGAGAGAGCCGATCGGAGTCCTGGGGGCCGGCTGGGTCGGCCTCGTCACCGGTACCTGTTTCGCGGAGCGCGGGCACGACGTGTGGTTGCGCGACATCGATCCGGAGCGGATCGCGGCGCTCGAGCGCGGCGAGCTTCCCATCTACGAGCCCGGTCTCGAGGAGATCCTCGAGCGCAACCGCGAGCGGCTCCACTTCACGCTCGAGATCGGGGACGTGCTGCGAAGCGCACGGATCGTGTTCGTCTGCGTCGGCACGCCCCCCACGTACTCGGGCGACGCAGACCTCTCGGCGGTGTGGCATCTGGTCGAGGAGCTGGAGCACGACGTCGAGGGCCGCGGCGACACGATCCTCGTGATGAAGAGCACCGTCCCGGTGGGAACGGGTGCGAAGGTGATGACGGAGCTCGCAGCACGTGGCGTCGAGCGCGTCGACTACGTCTCGAACCCGGAGTTCCTGGCCGAGGGCACGGCAGTCGACGACTTCCAGCATCCCGACCGGATCGTGCTCGGAGGCGTGTCGGAGGCAGCCCTCGAGGCCGTCGCCGGGCTGTACGACGGCCTGGGTGCGCCCGTCGTCCGCACGGACATCGCCTCGGCCGAGATGATCAAGTACGCGTCGAATGCGTTCCTCGCGACGAAGATCTCGTTCATCAACGAGATCGCGAACGTCTGTGAGGAGACCGGAGCGGACGTCGGCGTCGTCGCGAGAGGGATGGGCCTCGACGACCGGATCGGACAGCACTTCCTCCGGGCCGGGATCGGGTTCGGGGGTAGCTGCTTCCCCAAGGACGTCGCGGCGCTCAAGCAGCTGGCCGGCAACTCCGGGTACCACTTCCAGCTCCTGACCGCCGTGATCGAGGTCAACGAGCTCCAGAAGCGGCGGGTGATCGGGAAGCTCGCAAAGCATCTCGGGACGCTGCGCGGCCGGACGATCACGTTGCTCGGGCTCGCCTTCAAGCCGAACACGAACGACATGCGGCAGGCAGCGAGCCTCGTGCTCGCCTCGCGCCTTCGTTCGGAGGGCGCATCCGTTCGGGCCTGGGATCCGGTCGCGATCGACGAGGCACGCCCGCTGCTCTCGGGTGTCGAGCTGTTTCGCGACATGCTCGCAGCGCTGCGGGGCGCCGACGCCGCGGTGATCGTGACGGAGTGGGACGAGGTGAAGCGATTCCCCTACGACGACGCGGCCCGGGTGATGAAGACCGCGGTGCTCGTCGATGGGCGGAACATCCTCGATCCGGCCGAGGCGCGACGCAACCAGTTCGTCTACGAATCCATCGGCCGCCCCTCGCTGACCTGATGGAGGCCCTGATCCTGGCCGGGGGGAAGGCGGAGAGGCTCGGCGACGCCGCCGGGGGCCTTCCGAAGCCGCTCGTACCCGTCGCCGGTCGTCCACTCGCCGCCTACCAGGTCGACCGCCTTGTCGCCGCGGGGGTCGACCGGATCGTCGTCGCCTGCCAGGCCTCGCAGGGTGCCCTCTTCGAGGAGGCGCTCTCGGGCCTCGGAGCCGAGATCGTCACGGCGCCCGAGTCGGAGCCGCTGGGCCGGGGAGGCGGTCTGCGCAACGCGGCCACCTATCTCCGTGCGCGCGGTCCCGTCTTCGCACTGAACGGCGACGAGCTGACCGATGTCGACTTCGCCGGCCTGCTCGAACACCACCAGCGTGGAGGGGGGGCTGCAACGATCGTGGTCGCCCCGCTGACCTCCGCGTTCGGTGTCGTCGACCTCGACGGCGACGTCGTCGTCGGCTTCTCCGAGGCGCCGCGACTTCCCTACTGGGTGAACTGCGGGATCTACGTCCTCGGCGAGGAGACCCTCGCGCGGCTGCCGGAGCGGGGCGACCACGAGCGCAGCACGTTTCCCGAGCTGGCAGCCGAGGGCAAGCTCCGCGCCCTTCGCCACGAGGGCGTGTGGCTGACCGTGAACACCCCGAAGGACCTTCGGGTTGCGGAGGAGTTCGTGTCAGCACGGAGCGATCGGCCGGGCGTGCTGTGAACGAGATCGAGGTCGCGAGGGTCGAGAAGCCCTGGGGCCACGAGCTCCACTGGGCGCTGACCGACCGCTACTGCGGCAAGGTGCTGGTCGTCAGGGACGGGGAGCAGCTGAGCCTCCAGTACCACGAGCTGAAGGACGAGACGATCTACGTGCAGGCGGGCAGGATCGAGATCGAGATCGGCCAGAGGGGAGGCCCGCTCTCCTCCGAGATCGCCGGCCCGGGACGATCGTTCCATCTCCCGCCGGGCACCGTTCATCGCATCCGAGCGCTCGAGGACGCCACGCTGCTCGAGGTCTCGACGCCGCATCTGGACGACGTCGTCAGGCTCGACGACCGGTACGGTCGCGCTCACGGCGCCGGCTGACCTCTAGACTGGCCCCGCGATGGCCTGGTCGGGGAGGTTCGACGTGCGCGACCTCGGGCTCGCAGCCGGCGGCGTGGAGCGCATCGACGCGGCCGCGCGAAGGCTCCCCACACTGCACGAGATCGGCGAGCGGCTCGCGCGCGAGCGCCCTCTCGCCGGCTACCGGCTGGCGGCCTGTCTCGACGTGACGGCCCCCGGCGCGGTGCTCGTCCGCACGCTCGCGGCGGCGGGAGCCGACGTCGTGGTCTGCGCCGCCGGGTCGGGCGGCACGGAGGACGACGTGGCGGCGGCGCTCGTCGTCGAATCCGAGCTCCCGGTGCTCGCGGTCGCCGGTGAGGAGCCCGAGCGGTTCTATGCTCACCTCGATGCCGTCTGCGATCACCGTCCCCAGCTCGTGATCGACGAGGGCGGCGATCTGACCGGGACGCTCCACGCCGCGCGGCGCGAGCAGCTCGGCCACGTGCTCGCCGCCGTCGAGGGAACCGGGGTCGGCGTGCTGAGGGCAGCGACGCTCGCGGCCGACGGAGTGCTGGCGTTCCCGGTGATCGACCTCGCGGACGCCGAGACGGTCCGCCTCGTCGAGCGTCGGCAGGAGACCGCGCAGGCGAGTCTCGACCGGATCGTCCACGCGGCCGAGACGTCCCTGGCCGGAGCGAGGGTCGTCGTGATCGGGTACGGCAGTCGCGGACGACCGCTCGCGACCCGGGCGCGGGAGCTCGGAGCGCGCACGACGGTGACCGAGGTGAATCCAGTCCGTGCCCTCGAAGCGGTCCTCGACGGCTTCGAGGTGCGGCCGCTTCCGGAGGTGCTCCCGGGAAGCGATGTGGTCGTCGTGGCCGTCGCTCGTAGGCGCGTGCTCTCGCGCGGGCAGTTGACGAGCCTCCGCGACGGAGCCGTGCTCGCGCTGCTCGACGGTCGCGGGCTCGCCGTCGAGCTCGCCGGATCGCCCGCGACCGATGGACCCGGTCCCGTGCCGGACGGCGTCGAGGCGGTCGCATTCGAGGACGGTCGTACGATCCGCATCGTCCGAGGTGATCCGGCCGCACCCGGCGACAGTGCAGGCCTCGACGACGTGAAGCTTGCGACCTGCGCGCTCGCGATCGAGCATCTCGCAACGGCGGGGTCAGAGCTCGATCGTTGCGTCTATCCCGTCCCGCCCGCCGTCGATGCGGCGGCGGCAGCCGCCCGGCTGGCCGCCGCGAGGGTCGAGCTCGATCTGCCGGGCGACCGGCCCTGAAGGTACGTGATGGGACGAGGAGAGCTGAAGCCCGCCGACATTCTCCGACTCGAGCGCGACCACGTCGCGATCCTCGACCAGCGCCGGCTTCCGGAGGCGGAGGTAATGCTCGAGTGCCGCTCCTCGCAGGACGTCGCCGAGGCGATCCGGACGCTCGCAGTGCGAGGGGCCCCGGCAATCGGGATCGCTGCCGCGATGGGCTACGCCCTGGCGGCGGGGCTGGGCGAAGACCTCGAGGCGGCCGCTGCGACCCTGGCGGGCTCGCGCCCGACTGCGGTGAACCTCGCGTGGGCGCTCGCGGAGATGCGTCGCACGGGTACCGAGCCGCAGGCCCTTGCAGCCCGCGCGCGGCAGCTCCACGCAGACGAGGTCGAGCGGTGCCGCGTGCTGAGCGAGCACGGGGCCGGGCTGCTCGATCCCGGCTCGCGCCCGCTCACGCACTGCAACACGGGGGCGCTCGCAACAGGGGGCATCGGCACCGCGCTCGGGGCGATCATCGCCGCGAGCCGCCGCGGGAACGTCGCCCACGTCCTCGTCGGCGAGACGCGCCCGCTCCTCCAGGGAAGCCGGCTGACCGCCTGGGAGCTCGAGCGGGCCGGGATCCGACACCACGTGATCGTCGACGGGGCGGCGGCGTCGATGATGGCCCGGGGGGAGGTCTCGCACGTGCTCGTGGGCGCCGACCGAATCGCCGCGAACGGCGACGTGGCCAATAAGATCGGTACCTATGCGCTCGCCGTGCTCGCTTCCCATCACCGGATCCCGCTCGTCGTCGTCGCTCCGACCTCGACGCTCGACCTCGCCACGGCGTCCGGCTCGGGAATCCCGGTCGAGGAGCGGGGAGGGGACGAGGTGACGCGGAGGTTCCCCGTTCGCAATCCCGCATTCGACGTCACACCGGCGACGCTCGTCACAGCGATCGTGACCGAGGCGGGCGTGCATCGGGCTCCGTACGAACGCAGCCTGAGCGGCGCTCTCGGAGCGCGGCCGTGAAGGCGATGGTGATGGCGGCCGGGCTCGGCACGCGCCTGCGCCCGCTCACGGACTTCCTGCCGAAGCCGATGATCCCGATCGTGAACCGTCCCGTGCTGCACCACCTGCTCAACCTGCTGGCGAGGCACGACGTCCGAGAGGTCGGGATCAACGTCCACGTGTTCCCGGAGCTCTTCGAGGCGTACTTCGGCGACGGGTCGTCGCTCGGCCTCACGCTTCGCTGGTCTCACGAGACGGAGCTGCTCGGCACCGCGGGCGGCACGAAGCGCCTCGAGGACTTCTGGGGGCGGGAGACCATCCTCGTCACGTCGGGGGACGGTCTCCACGACGTCGACGTCACGGCGCTGCTCGGGCATCACCGGCGCTGCGGAGCGCTCGCGACCCTCGCCGTGAAGCCGGTCGACGACCCGTCGGCCTACGGGGTCGTGATCCTCGACCGAGATACCCGCATCCGCGGGTTCCAGGAGAAGCCGAGCCGGGACGAGGCCAGGTCGGACCTCGCGAACTGCGGCGTGTACGTGATCGAGCCGGAGCTGCTCGATCGGATCCCGCCCGACACGTTCTTCGACTTCGGGCAGGACGTCTGGCCCGTGCTCGTGGCGGCGGGAGAGCAGATCTACGCGCACACGACGATGGCCTACTGGAACGACGTCGGCGGTCTCGAGGAGCTGCGGACATCGATCATGGACGCCGTCACCGGTCGCGTGCGGCTCCAGATCCCGGGTGAGGAGATCGCGCCGGGTGTGTGGGCCGAGGAAGGCTGCGAGATCGACCCGAGCGCGTCGCTCGAGGGCCCGGTCGTGCTCGGCCGCGGGGTCGTGATCGAGTCGGGCGCGCTGATCCGCGGCCCCTCCGTGATCGGTGCCGACTCCCGCGTCGGGTGTGACGCGGCGATTCGCAGTGCCGCGCTGCTCCCGGGGAGTGTCGTGCCGAGCGACGGGATTGCGATCGCCGGGATCTTCGGGGACGCGTCGAAGCTTGCCGAGAGCATCGTTCGCTACCCCGCTGCGGCCGGATAGCGACCGTCTGCGAACCGGCACAGACCTGACGCGCCCGCGTCACGATCCGTGCGTGTCCGGTGTGTCGGGCCGCGCTAGCGTGGATCTCGATGCTACTCGAGCTGCTGCTTCCCGACCGGTGCGCGTCCTGCGGCAGTGCCGGAAGCCCGTTCTGCTCGCGCTGCCGGGGCCGTATCGTCCAGCTCGTCCCGCCGCTCTGCGCACGCTGTGGCTGCCCGGTCGCGTTTCCCGTCGAGCGCTGCCGTGAGTGCGCGGGCCGGCGACTCGCGTTCGCCCGGGCCCGGGCCGCCGTCGCCTACGCCGGGCCGACGGTCGCGCTCGTGTCGGCGTGGAAGGAGCACGGGCGCCGGAGCCTCGGTGCCGTCGCTGCGGGAATCGTCGCCGAGCTGTTAGGAAGGCCGGACGTGGATCTGCTCGCGGCCGTCCCGGCCGTGCACGAACGCCAGCTCTGGCGGGGGCAGAATCCTGCGGCCACGCTCGCCGGTGCGCTGGGAGAGCGCTGGGAGATCCCTGTCGAGGTGCTGCTCGAGCGCCCGCGGGGCTCGCCGCGCCAGCGAGGGCTCGGGCTCGCGGCGCGCCGGAGCAACGTCGCGCGTGCGTTCGTCGCCACACGCCGGACGGCCGGTCGGATCTGCCTCGTCGACGACGTCTTCACCACCGGGGCGACCGTGGGCGCCGCGGCGAGGGAGCTGTGCCGCAGCGGGGCCTGCAGCGTGGAGGTGGTCACGTTCGCGCGCGCGCTCAGGGACGGCGCCCGGAGAGGGTAGAGTGGAGCGGTCCACGACGAAGGAGGCTCGGATGAGGCTTCAGGTCAAGGGCAAGAACGTCGAGGTCAGCGCCTCCATCCAGGCATACGCGGAGGAGAAGCTCGGGAAGCTCGGACGCCACCTCGACGACGCGACGACCCTCGAGATCGAGCTCGCGGAGGAGCGGAACCCCTCGATCGCCGATCGCCAGGTGGCCGAGGCGACCGTCTGGACGAAGGGGCCGATCCTGAGGGCGCGCGAGAGCTCTGCGGACATGAAGGCGTCGATCGACCTGGTCGCCGACAAGCTCGAGCGGCAGGTGAAGCGCTACCGGGAGAAGCGCCACCGGAAGCAGGCCGCACGGAGCGCCGCACATCACGCTGCGCAGGCCGACGGCGTGCCGGTCTCCGCTCACGCCGAGGAGCCCATGATCGTGAAGACGAAGCAGTTCGCCGTGAAGCCGATGACACCCGAGGAGGCCGTCCTCCAGCTCGAGCTGATCGGTCACGACTTCTTCGTGTTCCGTAACGTCGAGTCGGAAGGCGTGAACGTCGTCTACCGGCGGCGCGACGGCAACTTCGGCCTGATCGAGCCGCGGGCGTGAGGGCCTTGATCTGTCGCCTGGCCGGAGCCGACTCCCGCGACCGCATGGGCAGGCCCTCCCGGCACCGATGAGCGAGGAGGACATCCGCGACCCCCGGGTGGTGCCCCGCTGGCTGCCTGTCGGCATCCACGGTGTGCCACGCAGCCGCGAGTGGGACGCGGTCCTGCTCCTCGACCTGCCCGAGCTCGCGGGCTCGAGCACGACCGAGCTGACGCTGCGACTGCTTCCCGATCAGGAGCTCGTCGTCGAGGAGGGGGGCCCACTTCCCGACGAGTCGGCGCGGCTCCTTGCGGCCGAGCTCGCCCGCAACCTCGACGGGCCGTGTGAGGCGCTGCTCGTTCGCCGTGGGGTGGAGGAGTGGTCACTCGCCGCCCGCAGCGTGCGCCTCGACCGGATCGTGCTGCCTGCGCTGCCGGGGATCGACGAGCTCGCCGTGGCGGTGGCGCCGGACGGTGGGCGCGTCGTGCTCGTCGACGGCGAGGAGGTCGAGCCGGACGGCGACCTCGCGACGGCGGCCGGGATGCTCGAGACGGCCGGGCGATACGAGCACGCCGCGTTCGTCGTCCGTGCGCACCGCTTCGCGGACGGCTGGTCGCACACCGTCGATCCGCTCTGACGAGGAATCCGACCGCTACCCTCTAACCCCGGAGGACAATGGCTCAGAACTACGGCGCACTCGAAGGCATCCTGCGCATGGGCGAGGGCCGCCGCATCAAGCGGCTCGCCGAGCAGGCCGCCTACATCACGTCCCTCGAGCCCGAGCTCGAGCAGCTCTCCGACGCCCAGCTCGTCGACCGGACCGCGTCTTTCAAGGAGCGGCTCGAGAACGGCGAGCAGCTCGACAGCCTCCTGTTCGAGGCCTTCGCCGCGGTGCGGGAGGCCGCGAAGCGCACGCTCGGCCTGCGGCCGTTCGACGTGCAGCTGATGGGCGGGATCGTGCTGCACGAGGGCGACATCGCCGAGATGAAGACGGGCGAGGGAAAGACGCTCGTCGCCACGATGCCGCTCTACCTGAACGCGCTCACCGGCGCGAACGTCCACCTCGTGACCGTGAACGACTACCTGGCCAAGCGCGACACGGCCTGGATGGGGCCCGTCTACGCAGCCCTCGGGCTCCGGGCCTCGAACCTCTACAACCAGCAGCCGTTCCGGGAGAAGAAGGACGCCTACGAGGCGGACATCACGTACGGGACGAACTCGGAGTTCGGCTTCGACTACCTGCGGGACAACATGGCCGTGAGCCTGTCGGCCACCGTGCAGCGACGGCATGCGTACGCGATCGTCGACGAGGTCGACTCGATTCTCGTCGACGAGGCGCGGACGCCGCTCATCATCTCGGGCCAGCCGGAGACCGCCGCCCGCACGTACTACGACTTCGCCCGGGTCGTGAAGACGCTGAAGGGGGTCCCGGCGAAGTTCGTGCCGAAGGGCTCGCCCGAGCCGGACGACGGCGCCGACTACGAGTTCGACGAGAAGTTCAAGACGGTCTCGCCGCGCGAGTCCGCGATCGAGAAGGTCGAGCAGGCGCTCGGGCTCGAGAACCTCTATGACCCCCGGCACGCGCAGCTCGTCAACCACCTCGTGCAGGCGCTGA
This sequence comes from Gaiellales bacterium, assembly GCA_046330455.1. GTDB lineage: Bacteria > Actinomycetota > Thermoleophilia > Gaiellales > Gaiellaceae > CAVQXR01. The sequence continues at coordinate 11,601 of JAXLSU010000010.1, read as the reverse complement.
AGGCCCAGTCGCTCTACCAGGCGGACGTGGACTACGTCGTCATCGAGGGCGAGGTCAAGATCGTCGACGAGTTCACGGGCCGGATCATGGAGGGTCGGCGCTGGTCGGAGGGGCTCCATCAGGCCGTCGAGGCCAAGGAGGGCGTGGCGATCAAGGAGGAGTTCGTCACGCTCGCGACGATCACGCTCCAGAACTACTTCCGCCTCTACGACAAGCTCGGGGGCATGACGGGCACGGCGAAGACCGAGGAGAAGGAGTTCCAGGAGATCTACGGCCTCTCGGTGGTCGAGATCCCGACGAACGTCCCGGTTGCGCGTCAGGACGAGAACGACTTCATCTTCAAGACGAAGGACGCGAAGTACCTCGCCGTGATCCGCGACATCCGCGAACGGCACGACGCCGGTCAACCCGTGCTCGTCGGCACGATCTCGATCGAGGTGTCCGAATACCTCTCGAAGCTGCTCGAGCGGGAGGGGATCCCTCACAACGTCCTGAATGCGAAGCAGCACGAGCGTGAGGCCGAGATCATCATGGACGCCGGACAGCCGGGCGCCGTCACGATCGCGACGAACATGGCCGGGCGTGGCGTCGACATCAAGCTCGGCGACGGGGTCAGGGAGGCAGGCGGCCTCTACGTGCTCGGGACCGAGCGCCACGAGTCCCGCCGGATCGACAACCAGCTCCGCGGCCGGTCGGGGCGCCAGGGCGACCCGGGCGAGTCCCGCTTCTACCTGTCGGCCCAGGACGACCTCGTGCGGCTGTTCGCCGGCGATCGGATCTACAAGATCATCGACCGGTTCAAGCTGCCCGACGACCAGCCGATGGAGGCCTCGATCCTGACGAAGCAGATCGAGAACGCCCAGAAGAAGGTCGAGGAGCAGAACTTCGTCAGCCGCAAGAACGTCCTCAAGTACGACGACGTCATGAACGTCCAGCGTCAGGTGATCTACGAGCAGCGTCGCGACGTCCTCGAGGGAGACGATCTCTCCGAGGAGATCCGGGGCTGGATCGACTCGGTCGTCGAGCGGATCGTGCTCGAGCACACGCAGGAGGACGAGAGCGGCCCCGAGCTCGAGGCCCTGTTGCGCGAGATGGAGGCGCTGTACGACTGCGAGATCGCACCGGAGGAGCTCGACGCAACGCAGATGGCCTCGGTCGATCTCGTGGCCGAGTTCCAGGACGACGCGCAGGATGCCTACGCCGCCAAGGAGGAGCAGCTCGGGTCCGAGCTGATGCGCGAGATCGAGCGGTACCTCGTGCTCCAGATCGTCGACGCGAGATGGCGCGAGCATCTCGAGTCGATGGAGTACCTGCGGGACGGCATCCACCTGCGCGCCATGGCCCAGAAAGACCCGCTCGTCGAGTACCGCAACGAGGGCTCGACGATGTTCGACGAGCTGACGGAGCAGATCCGCGACGAGGTCGTCAGGTACCTGTTCCACGTCGAGGTCGAGCGTCCGCCGGAGGGCGAGCCGGCCGAGGAGCCCCGGTTCGACACGGCCGAGCAGGAGTCTCCGACTGCCGGGCCGCTCGTCTACGAGCACGAGTCCCTGCAGGGCGCCGAGGCGATCGCGGCGGCCGGAGCCGGTGCCGTCGCGACGGCCGCCCCGTCGGACGCGGCGCCCGAGCGAGAGCAGCGACAGGCGTCGCGCACCGCCGCGTCGCCCTCCGACCCCTACGCGGGCACCGGCCGCAACGCCCTCTGCCCGTGCGGGTCGGGCAAGAAGTACAAGCGCTGCCACGGCGCCTAGGGTCCGTCCCGCGGCGTCGCAGAGGTCTCCGAAGGTGTAGGGGCGGGATCTCATCCCGCCCGGCGCGGTGCGGGGAGGGGGAACGGGTGCGGGTTGTGCAGGCGTTGCCAGGGCGCCTGGGACCCGTCTCGCGGCGTCGCTCCGGCCGCGCTCGGGGGAGGTGTGGGGACCCGGGGGTGTAGGGGCGGGATCTCGTCCCGCCCGAAACGGTGCGGGGAGAGAGAGCGGGCGGGTCTCGGGCAGGGCGGGCCCGGCACCGTGCTCGGCTCCGATCGCCGCGGCCGCTGCGCCCGTCTCTACAATCCGCACATGGCCGAACGCGCCGAGCTCGAACGGAGCCTGAAGGAGACCGGGGCCCAGCTGCACTGGGTCCGTGATTACCTTTGACCCCGACACCGTGCGCAGCCGCATCGCCGAGCTCGAGCAGACGATGGGGGAGCCGGGGTTCTGGGACGATCAGCGCCGTGCGGCCGCCCTGTCGGCCGAGCATGCCCGCCTGACGCGCCGCCTCGAGCTGTACGAGCGGTTGGCCGGCGAGGTGGCCGACCTCGGGGAGCTCGTCGAGCTCTCCGGGGACGACGAGCTCGACGAGCTCGAGACGGCCGTCGGCGCACTCCAGGCGGAGCTCGCCCGGCTCGAGGAGGCCGCGCTGTTCCGGGGCGAGTACGACGCGGGTGACGCGGTCGTGACGATCCACAGCGGCACGGGAGGGACCGACTCGCAGGACTGGGCCGAGATGCTGCTTCGCATGTACCTGCGCTGGGCGGACGGCCGGGGGATGACGACGGAGCTGCTCGAGGCCTCGCCCGGCGAGGAGGCGGGGCTCAAGTCGGCAACGTTCACGGTGGCGGGGGAGAACGCGTACGGGATCCTGAAGGCCGAGCGCGGCGTTCACCGGCTCGTGCGGCTCTCGCCGTTCGACTCGGCGCACCGCCGTCACACGTCCTTCTCCCAGGTGATCGTGAGCCCGCTCGTGACCGGCGACGTCGACGTCGAGCTCGACGACTCGGAGCTCCGGATCGACACCTACCGCTCGAGCGGCGCGGGCGGTCAGCACGTGAACAAGACGGATTCGGCCGTCCGGATCACGCACCTACCCACGGGAATCGTCGTCCAGTGCCAGAACGAGCGCTCCCAGCACTCCAACAAGGAGACGGCGATGCGGATCCTGCGCAGCCGTCTCGTCGAGCGGGCGATCGAGGAGCGCGAGGCCGAGCTTGCCGCCGAGCGTGGAGCTGCCCAGGACATCGGTTTCGGGAGCCAGATCCGTAGCTACGTGCTCCATCCGTACCAGCTCGTCAAGGATCACCGGACGGGGTTCGAGGACGGCAACACGCAGGCCGTGCTCGACGGGCGCCTCGACGAGCTCATCCACGCCTACCTCCGGCTCAGCGCCGGACGGGCGTAGAGGCCTCCGGATTGTTCGCTACACTCGGTCGAGGTTGAAGCCAGAGCTCGCCGCAGCGGCCTGCGACCGTCCGCCGTCCAAGGAAACGAGCACGCCTTCCCGAATCACCGGCCCGTGACCACTTCCGCCGATCCCGATTTCACGCAGACGCTCGCAGAGAGCGACGTGCCTGCCGCCGAGAACGGGGCCTCCGACCCGGGGCAGGCGGCGCCGGGCGCGCGCGGGGCACGGACGTACGACGAGGTCGTCACCGGCGAGGACGAGACCGCCGCCCAGACGGGCGCGGGCCGTCCGATGATCGTGTTCGAGTCGGTGACGAAGGTCTACGAGCCGAACGTCACGGCGCTCGATGCGGTGTCCTTCTCGGTCGAGAAGGGCGAGTTCGTGTTCCTGGTCGGCGCCTCCGGCTCCGGCAAGTCCACCCTGATGAAGCTGCTCCTGAAGGAGGTCGAGCCGACGGGCGGCCGGATCATCGTCGGGGGTCGCGAGCTGGCCCGCCTCAAGCGCTCGAAGGTCCCGATGCTGCGCCGGAACATCGGCTGCGTCTTCCAGGACTTCAAGCTCCTGCCGAACCGGACGGCCTACGAGAACGTGTCCTATGCGCTCCGGGTGCGCGGCGAGTCGGCGCGGGCGATCCGGCAGATGGTTCCCGAGGTGCTGAACCTCGTCGGCCTGACCCACAAGACGAGCTCGTTCCCGGACGAGCTCTCGGGCGGCGAGCAGCAGCGGGTGTCGATCGCCCGGGCCTTTGCGAGCCATCCTCCCCTGCTCATCTGTGACGAGCCCACGGGCAACCTCGATCCCGACACGTCGGTCGGCATCATGCAGCTCCTGTACCGGATCAACCAGACCGGAACGACGGTGCTGATGGCAACGCACGACCGGGAGATGGTGGACAAGATGCAGCGGCGCGTGATCGCGCTCGAGCTGGGTCGGGTCGTCCGTGACGAGCGGCGCGGTGGCTACGTCACGTGAGGTCGAAGCTCTTCATCGGCGAGGCGCTGCGGTCGATCACCGCGAATCTCTCGACGACGATCGCGGCGACGATGACCGTGCTGATCGGCATGTTCCTGCTCGGCCTGTTCATCGCGCTCGGCTCCTGGGTCGTGTCGTGGACAGACCACGTCAAGGAGGAGGTCGTCCTGAAGGTCTTCTTCGAGCGTGACGTCGGCTCCGGCGCGGTCAACAAGCTCGCCGTCCAGATCAAGCAGCGTGACGATGTCGCGAGCGTCGTTGCGGTCTCGCCCGACGAGGCGCTCGAGCAGATGCGCGAGCAGTTCCCCGAGATGGTCGAGACGCTGTCCGAGAACCCGCTTCCGTGGGCGCTCGAGATCACGCCGATCGTCGCGGAGAACGTCGAGACGATCGCCGCGAGCCTGGAGCCGCCTCCCGCCAACGTGGACAAGGTCACCTACGAGAAGGAGACGACCGACAAGATCCTTCGCACCGCGGGGATCGTCGAGATCATCTTCCTCGGCGCGTCGCTGATCCTGCTCGCCGCCGCGATCATCCTGATCGCAAACACGATCCGGCTCTCGATCTTTGCTCGCCGCCGTGAGATCGAGGTGATGAAGCTCGTCGGAGCGACGAACTGGTTCGTGCGCGGTCCCTTCATGCTCGAGGGGCTGATCTGCGGGCTCGTCGGCAGCGTGCTCGCGATCATCCTCCTGTTCATCGGCCGGGAGGTCGCGTTGCCGGCGATGGGCATCGACGCGATCCAGAATGCGGGTAGCGACGTCCAGGCCTGGGCGTTTCCTGCGATTGCCGTGATCCTGCTCGCGGCCGGGCTTCTGATCGGAGCGCTCGGATCGGGGATCACGATCCGTCGCTTCCTGCGGGTCTGAGCGGTCGTACCACCGGCTGGATGGCGGGCAGGCGCGCCGCGGCGGCACGCCTGGCACGAACCTATACTGCCGGTACGAACTCGCGGCTGAGAAGAGCGGCTCTTCTGCTGTGTGCGGCGTGCCTGTGTGCAGGGGCCGTCGTCCTGGGGCTCCGGGTCTTGCACGACTCGCCGGGCACGCCTGCGGTCGCGATGCCGATGCCCGCGATCGTCCATCCGCCCCCGGGGCCAGACCCCGTCTCCTCCCCGGACCCGGCCGATGCGACTGCGATCGCAGAGGTCCGCGAGCTGATCAGCGAGGAGTACTACCGTGAGGTGCCGCCCGAGATCCTTGCCCTGGCGTCGATCCCGTCGATCGTGGCAGCGCTCGCGGATCCTCACACGGAGTACCTACCGCCGGACTCGTACAGCCGGCTCGAGGAGCGCCTGACGCACCGCTACTTCGGGGTTGGGCTCACGGTCGCCCAGGCCGAAGGCGGCCTCCAGGTGACCTCTTCCGGGGGCGGCCCCGCCCATCAGGCAGGAATCCGGCCGGGCGATCTGATCGTCTCCGTGGACGGTCAGCGGGCGCGCCATCTGAACCGTGCAACCGAGCTGATCCGCGGCGAGCCCGGAACGGTCGTCCAGCTCAGGGTGCGCCGGCCGGGTCTGAACAAGCCCATGGAGTTCAGGGTCGTACGATCGGCCGTCGAGTTGCCGTCGCTCGAAGCTCGGCTCCTGCGCGCGCAGGGTCATCGGCTCGCCTACATCCGGATCTTCTCGTTCTCGGAGGGAGTGTCGACACGTGCGGCTCACGCGCTCACCTCGTTGCGAAAGCGCGGAGCGGAGGCGGTGCTGCTCGATCTGCGAGGAGACCCCGGCGGCCTGCTGATCGAGGCGATCCGCCTCACCTCACTCTTCGTCGAGAAGGGCGTCGTGTGCTCCGTCGAGGGCGAGCACGAGCCCCGGGTCGAGCACTACGCGCTCGGAAACGCGATCGAGACCGAGCACCCGGTAGCCGTGCTGGTCGACGGGGCGAGCGCGAGCGCCGCCGAGATCGTGACCGCGGCCCTTCACGATCACGGGCGTGCCACCGTCGTCGGGGAGCGCACCTACGGGAAGGCGACCGTCCAGGCGCTGTTCCCGCTCTCGAACGGTGCCGTGCTCCGGCTCACCACGGCCGAGTACGTCACGCCCGCAGGCGCGAGAATCGGCGGCTCCGGGATCGAGCCCGACGTCGAGGCTCCGGACGACACCGCGAGCGTTCCCGACGAGGCCGTCGCCACGGCCAAGCAGGTCCTGGTCGAAGGGCTGTAGGGGCTTGCCCCGTCGCGAGCCGCGGGCCGGCCGGGCCGAGCCGCCCGCGTCCGAGCTCCTCGTCTGCGAGCTGTCCCGGCGTGGGAAGCTCCTCGTGGGCGAGCCCTACTTCGTACCGGGCCAACCCGTGCTGCTCGATCGCAGGGGCTCGGGCGAGAGTGCCGACGGCGACCTGATCGTCGTCAGCGTCCCGCCGCGCGGCAGGGGCTCCGTCGTCGTGACGCTCGGCCCCTCGTCCCGGGTCGAGACCGTCCTCGACGGGCTGCTCCATCACGTGGGAGTGCGGGATCCGCGCGGTCGTTCGCGGGCCGCCGAGCGCGAGGCGGTCGACCTCCCGGTAGAGCCGGACGGGGCAGAGCCTGGCCGCGTCGATCTGCGCGATCTGCCGACGTTCACGGTCGATCCGGACACGGCAAGGGACTTCGACGACGCGCTCAGCGTGCGCCGTGAAGGCGACGGGCTGCGCGTGTGGGTGCACATCGCCGACGTGACGCGGTACGTGACGCCCCTGACGGCTCTCGATCTGGACGCTGCGGAGCGCTCACTCTCGGTGTACGTGCCGGGCGCCGTCGAGCCGATGCTTCCCGAACGCCTCTCGAACGGGCTGTGCAGCCTCATGCCGTTTCGCGACCGGCTCTGCGTCACGGTCGAGGTCGCCTTCGACGGGAGCCTGGAGGCGGGTGAGCCGTCCTTCTACCGCAGCGTGATCCGAAGCGACGCGCGCCTGACGTACTCCGAGGTGGAGGCCGCGCTCGCGGGCCGGCACCGGCTCGAGCCCGGGCTAGCGGAGGCGCTGTCCCTGGCCGACCGGCTGTCCGCCGAGCTTCGCCGCCGCCGGTTTGCCCGCGGCGCGTTGCGAATCGAGTCGCCTGAGCTCGCGTTCGCGTTCGACGGGCGCGGCGGCGTGGAGAAGGCGTGGATCGAGGCCGAGCCAGTCGCCCACGCGCTCGTCGAGGAGCTGATGATCCTCGCGAACGAGGCGGTCGGCGGGCTCCTCGCCGCTCGCCGGCGCGAGTCTCTCTACCGCGTTCACGAGCGTCCGGAGCCGCAGGCCGTCGAGCTGCTCCTGACGAAGCTCGCGGAGCTCGAGGTGCCGACGCCACCCGTTCCCGATCACCTGACCCCGGGGGAGGCCGCGCGGCTCGCCGCGAAGACGGCGGCGCTCGTGCTCGCCTTCACCCGGCGGTCGGAGCGCGGGCGCGAGGCGTTCCCCTCGCTCGTCCTGCGATCGCTGAAGCAGGCCCGATACGACCCGCGGAACCTCGGGCACTCGGGACTCGCGAGCCGGGCCTATTGCCATTTCACATCGCCGATTCGCCGGTATCCGGACGTCGTGTGCCACCGCGCGCTGCTACGGGAGCTCGGCGTGGCCGACGATCCGCTGCCCGCAGACCTCGAGCTCACCGCGGAGTGGTGCTCGATTCGTGAGCGGGACGCCGCGAAGGCGGAGCATCTCGCCGACGACGTCTGCCTCGCCTGGCTGCTCGAGCGACGACTGTTCGAGCTCGGCTGGGAGGCCGTGTTCGAGGGCGAGATCACGGGAGCGATCGGGTCCGGGGTGTTCGTGCGGTTCGACGAGGTCTTCGAGGGGTACCTGCCGGCGCGCAGGCTCGGCGGTGACTACTACGAGCTCGACCCGCTCGGCGTCGCCCTCGTCGGGCGCAGGACGGGGCGCCGCCTTCGTCTCGGGGACGGGATCTCCGTACGCGTCGAACGGGTCGATCGCGCAGCCGGGAAAGTCGAGCTCGCTCCCGCCTGACTGGTGCGAGCAGGATACGTTCGAAAATGTCGCACGTTGCGCGATTTTCCTTCGTCCGGGTGCTTGCGTTTCGGGGGCAGGTGCCGTACTGTCTGCGGTGCGCCGAGCAGGGGGCGTGAGTAGGACGAAGCCCCTCCCGAGCGGCCCAGTTCATTCGCAGCGTCCGCGCTGCACGATCTGGTCGGTCGGGTGGGGTCGACGAAAGCTCCCCTCCGCTCGGCGCTCTTGCTGGACCGGCACGGTCGGTCGCTAGGATCGGCTCATGGCGAGAGCGGCAGGCACGAGGCTGGTGGCCGAGAACCGGCGCGCCCGGTTCGACTTCGAGCTGCTCGAACGGCTCGAGGCGGGCCTCGTGCTCACGGGCACCGAGGTGAAGTCGCTGCGCGAGGGGAAGGCGAGCCTTCAGAACGCATTCGCACACGTCCGGGACGGCGACGTCTACCTGGTCGGAGCGAACATTCCCGAGTACCCGCAGGCGAGCCGCCAGAACCACGATCCAGACCGCGACCGGAAGCTGCTTCTGCACCGGCACGAGATCGACCAGCTGATCGGCAAGGTGCAGGAGAAGGGCTTGACGCTCGTACCGACGCGCCTCTACTTCAGGGACGGCAAGGTGAAGGTCGAGGTCGCCGTCGCCAGGGGCAAGGACGTGCGGGACAAGCGCCGCGACATCGCCGACCGCGATGCGCGGCGTGAGATGGAGCGAGCCCGCAAGGCGGCGCACCGCGGCTGAGCAGCCGGCTTGGCCGGCTGCGACCCGCGTTGGAGCCGGGCGGAGCCCGGCGGTCACGGGGTTGGGGCCGCCGCCGCGCAGCGGTCGGCGAAGCCGGCTGCGAAGCTCCGCGTGCCGCGAAGCGGCGCGCACAAACGGCTTGGCCGGCTGTGACCCGCGTTGGAGCCGGGCGGGGCCCGGCGGTCAGGGGGTTGGCGCCGCCGCACAGCAGCCGGCGAGGGCGGGATCTCATCCGGCCCGCCCGGTCCGGCGGCCCCGGCTGCCCGTCCGGACACGCCGTTACAGTGGCCTCTTCTGCGGCGCGAACGTTCAGCCCTGGGCGAGTCAGGAGGTACGCGTGCGACGCAGAGAGGATGGGATCACGAGGCGGGACTTCCTCGAGGGAGTCCTGCTCGCGGCAGGCGGCATCGCTGTCGCCGGGCTCGCGCCGGTGGACGCCCTGGCCCGGGCGGCAGGTCGGAGAATGCCGCTCGCCGATCCACCGATCGGGCTCGACCCGCGGGCGCTGCGGGCGGGGAACACGCCGAGCTCCTACGCTGCCGCGCACTGGCTGCGCGACGGGAGGTTGACGTGGGGTGCCGGCAGCGTCACGATCGCGCCGAGCGCCTTCGACAGCGTGAGCGGGACCTTCCCGGTGCTTCCGGATACGGGCTCCTACGACGTGATCGTCGTCGGCGGCGGGCTCTCTGGGCTCTCGACCGCCTTCTGGACGTTGCAGGAAAACCCGGGCGCGAAGGTGCTGATTCTGGAAGCGAACGCGCACGTCGGCGGTAACGCCTCGCGAGACGACGCGAGCCCCGCGCTGCCGACGCAGGCCTCGGCTGCCGCCGCCTACATCGTCTATCCGTACGACGACTTCCTGTTCGGGTTCTACGACGGGATCGGGGTCGACTACGACAGCTGGGTCGTCACCGGAGCGTTCCGCTCCCTGTACTTCGACTCGTACATGCCGGCGACATCGCAGGCGGTCTGGAACGGCTCGACGGGCTGGGTGCTCGACACCTACCGGCGGGAGGGCATCGACGCGATGCCGTTTCCGCGTGAGGTCCGGCACAGCTTCCACCGGGCGAGGCAGGACTTCCGCAACTGGCTCAACCGGAACGGGTCACCCACCGACCCGCCCGATCTCTCCGACCCGAAGTACGACTACCTGGCGCACATCAGCCTGCGTGACTACCTCGAGCTGAGGGGCTACCACCCGGCAGTGATCGACTTCTATGACACCTATGCGAGCGACTGCCTCGCCGGGATCAGCCCGTACTGCAACGCACATGCGGCCATCAGCTTCATCGCCGCCGAGTACGGAGACCTCTGTGCGTTCCCCGGTGGGAACTCCTACGCGACCCGGCACTCGCTGAAGCATCTCGTCCCTGCGTCGATCCCCGGCTCGACTCACGAGGACATCCTCGCGAACCCGATCGACGCTGCGGCGCTCGACGTCGAGGGAAATGCCGTCCGGATCCGGACCGGTGCGACCGGGCTCTGGGCGGACTCCGGCCCCGGGGGGGCAACCGTTCGCTACTACTCGAACGGGAGCTTCTACGAGGCGCAGTGCAAGGCGGTCGTGCTCGCCGGGCAGATGATGTCGGGCAACCTGATCGTCGACCACCTCGTGGGAACGGAGCAGCGCGAGGCGATGGACGCGTACTGGACGGTGCCGTCGGTCGTGGCGAACCTGGTCGTCAACTCGAGCCAGTTCCTCGTCGACGCGGGCCCGACGTACGACTACTACTGGTACTCGGGCGGCCTGTGGCAGGACTGCGTCACCGGGGATTACGTGAAGGTGATGAACGATCCGGCCCAGCTCGTGAACGGAGCCCGGCCGAACGTTCTCACCGTCTATGACGGCGACTTCAGCGACCCTGCGACGAGCCGCGACGAGGAACGGGCCGAGCTGTTCACCCGACCGTTCGGGTACTACGAGGATGCGCTGCGAGCCGATCTCGAGCGGACGTTCGGGCCCTCCGGATTCGACTGGGAGACGCACGTCGAGGCGATGTACCTCTATCGCTGGGGGCATGCGTTGAGTGTCCCGTACGTCGGCTGGACGTTCGGCATTCCCCAGGGCTGGCCGCCGGGACGGGCGCAGCGAACCGACGGCCCGAGGACGATCGGTCGCGCCCAGGTCGGACGGATCAGCTTTGCCGGGCAGGACACGGAGGGCGCACCGGCGAGCGAGGATGCGATCTACTCCGGAAGGCGGGCGGCCGAGGAGGTGGCGCCGCTCCTGTAGCTACACTGAGGGCACGACATAGGGGGGCGATCAGGTTTCGACGTGGTCGGGTCTCCGGATGAGCTGCGAGACGAGGACCCCGGTTGGCCTCGAAAAACACCCGGGAAACCAGTAAGTGCGGATAACGAACTCGCACTCGCTGCCTAACTAGTTAGGCAACGCGTCGCCCCGATCTCGGCCCGTGGATCGGCAAGCGGCGTCAACCAACGGGCTCGCTGCGAAGGGAGAGCCAATCGCCCGACGCGGGACACGACAGGATGGCTAGCCCGACGGTAGGCGGCCTGCGAGCCGGCCGGCGGGCGAAGCCAAAGCGCAGGCTACGCTCGTAGACGCTCTCCCCGGTGCGACCGCGGACGCGGGTTCGATTCCCGCCGCCTCCATCGCTCCTGCAAATCGCGGGATTCAGCCGAGCGGGGAGGGTGAATCGTTCCCCCGGTTCGCGGCGTCTACGGCCTCACGTGCCGCGGCGAACGCCTCGATCGCGCGTTCGAGGTCGCGCTGATCCTGGTGGCCGTAGATGCCGTGACCTGACCCCCTGAGGTCGGTCCGGTCGTTGCGAGAGTCTTACCGCCTAGTCA
>JAXLSU010000009.1:0-178528 GCA_046330455.1 Gaiellales bacterium | reverse complement strand
CCTGCTCTTGGCGCGCCAGGGGCCAGCGGTCGCGCTCTACCGCTCGACGATCGTGGCGACGACGTCCTCGAACAGCCGCCGCTGCCGGTCCCAGTCGACGCTGCCAGACCACTCCGGGTGCCACTGCACGGCGAGGATCGGCTCCTCCTCGGACTCGAGCGCCTCGACGACCCCGTCCGGGGCCCAGGCGACCGCGCGCAGGCCCTCGCCGAGGTCGCCGATCGCCTGGTGGTGGACCGAGTTCACCTCCATGCGCTCGGTGCTCATCAGCCGGCGCAGGCGCGACCCGGTCTCGATTTCGATCCGGTGGGCGGTCGCGTCCCAGCGCTCGACCGCCTCGTGGTCGACGTCCGTGAGGTCGGGCAGGTGCTGGACGAGCGTGCCGCCGAGCGCGACATTCACGAGCTGCATTCCCCTGCAGACACCGAGGATCGGCCGCCCGCGCCGCCGCAACGCCCTCACGAGGGCGAGCTCGAAGTCGTCACGGCGCGGATCGAGCCAGCCGGTCGCGGGGTGGGCCGTCGCTCCGTAGCGCTCGGGGACGACGTCGCCGCCACCCGAGAGCACGACCCCATCGATCCGCGACGCAAGTCCCTCGACATCGGCGGTCGCCGTCAGGATCACGGGCGTGCCGCCGGCCTCCTCCACGAGCTGGCAGAAGCCCTCGTTCAGGGTCGCGTGGGGCATCTGGGGGATCGCCGGCTGGATGCGGTCGCGAGGGATGGCCGTGATCCCGACGATCGGTCTCATCGCGAAAAGGTTAGAGGCCCGGGGCGGGCACTGGAACCTGGAGCTGTCGAGCTCGAGGCCCTAGCCTGCCCCCCGCTCGGGTAGGCGAGGCCGGAAGTTGTCGATGAACGGATAACCGGGCGGGACCATCTCGACGTCGAGGAGCGTCCCGCAGCCGGGGCAGGAGAACTCACGCAGGATCATCCAGGCGGGGTCTGCGCCACGCGGGCCCGCGTACACCGACCCGTCTCTCGTGTCGTCGCGCTGCCGGACGAGCGCTCCCTCCTTCCAGTTGCGTGTCCACGGCCCGAACGCGTGGCCGCAGTCGCAGAGGATCTCGGGCTCACCCGAGCCGCGGGCAACAACGAACAGATGCTCCTGGAGGCAGGTGAGGATCGGATCTGCGAACCCGACGCGCTGCTGCTCGAGCCGGATCACCTGCTCCCGACGCCCCGGGTCCTTCTCGGCGCGCTGGATCCGCTGTACGGCCCCGGAATCGAGCCTCCCGGCGAGCAGGTCGCGGACGACATCGTCAGGGTGACCAGCCATCACTCTTCCCCCGGGACGAGAAATCCGTCGTCGAGGTCCCAGAACGAGCGAAACGCGGCGCCGAAGGCAGGCGAGGCCCGGAGCAGGTCGTTGTAGCAGCGCCGGACAGGCTTCCCGACGTCGCCCGTGAGAAGCCGCTGCCGCTCGCGGCGGCGGTACTCGTCCGCCGGCAGCGACTCGGTCATCCGCTCGCGGCGCCGGGCGGCCCTCAGCGCCTCGGTCCCGGCCTGGTCGATGCTGCCGTCGTTCCGCAGCGCGACGCAGTACACGTCGCTCGCCGCGCGCGAGGTCGTCATGCGCTCGCGCACGTCACGAGCGACCGCCTCCGGGTCACGCTCGATCGGGTCTCCGAACCCGCCGCCGTCTCCCGTCACGGCGGTGAACATGTCGTAGGGCTGCGCCCAGCGTGTCCGTAGATTCGCACCCGGATGGCATTCCCAGTCGGCGTCGACCATGCGGACGAACTCGGGCTTGGCCGGGTCGTTCCCCTCGCCGCCCGGGAGCGGTGCCCGGGACTCGATCAGGGTCTCGAGGTTCGTGTTCTGACCGATCCACATCACGAGGCAGGAGGCGGGATATCCGCCCATCAGCCCGGGCGAGGGGAAGATCGGAGCCGACCCGAAGGAGCCGACCTGGACCTCCGTCGTGTTCGCCATCACGTACAGGGAGTTGATCCCGTTGCCCCCCCGGTGCTTCCCGTACCCGCCGCCGTCGATTCGCGGCTCGCGCGCCAGGTAGGCCTGCGGCATCATCTGCTCCCAGATCTCGGCGTCGCCCATGTCGCCCTCGGGATTGAACTCGACACCCGACGTGTCGAGGCCGTCGGCGACGGCCGTTGCGGGCGTACCGGCTGCCCCGAACTCCATGTTGTGCGATCCGAACGAGCGACCGTACTGATCGATCCCCCCGGCGGTACAGCCGGACGAGAGGGCCGACGAGGCGTGGACCTCCTCCCGGTAGCCGGCGGCGTAGTACGCGCGGCCGAGCGCCTGCCCGACCGCGACGCCCGCACCGTATGCCGGGCCCCAGAGCGTCGTCGGGTAGAAGATGCTCGGCGGGTTGCAGCAGGTTCCCTCGGGGACGTGCATGCGCACCGCGAGCAGGGTTCCCTCGTTGTGGCGGGTGTCGTAGAGGACGTTCTGGATCAGGCCGTTCAGCACGAGCCCCTCGAGGCAGGGCAGGCTCCCCTGGAACGGCTGCCAGAAGGCCGACGAGAGCCCGTCGAAGTCGAGGTCGATCGTGCCGTCCTCGTTGACCGTGAGCTCGACCGGTGCATGGAGGAGCCGCTCCTCGCCCGGCATGATCGAGCCGCGCCACGCGATCTCACGGTACGTCCCCGGGTGCAGGACGGAGCGGAGCTTGCGCTTCGCGGCCTGGAAGCCGTCCTCGATCAGCTCGACGGTCGCCTGGCGGTACGTTTCGAGCCCGACGTCGGCGAGCAGCTTCTTCACGTCCTCGCGGATCATCCGCACCCCGGCGGCCTTGGCGCGGTTGTCGGTCAGCCAGTACACGGGCGTGCGCACGCTGCGCTCGACGAGCAGCTCGAGATCGGGGCGGAACTGGTCGTTCTCGCCGATCTTCACGCAGGGCAGGAACAGCCCCTCCTCGAAGCGCGTCCGGAAGAACACCTCGTATCCGCCGGGCGCCGTCGCGCCCACCTCCGGGACGTGCGAGAGACCGGCCGCCCAGCCGACGAGCTCGCCCTCCCAGACGATCGGCGTCACGATCATCTGGTCGAGCGCATGGGCGCCCCCGATGTAGGGATCGTTGTTGAAGTAGTAGTCCCCCTCCGCGAAGCCCATCGACTCCTCGTAGCCGTTCGCGATCATCCACTTGATCATCCGGCTGATCGTGTGCACGTGGACGATGAGCCCGTGTGAGAGAGCGATCGCGTCGCCCTCCGGCGTGTACAGCCCGAAGATCACCTCGCCGAGCTCCCGGGTCATCGGGGACGCCGAGACGAGCCGGCCCACCTCGTGGGCGTTCATCACGACCTGGACGAGCTTCGTGTAGAGGATCTCGAAGCGGATCGGGTCCTCGGCCTGGAGCCACGGCTCGGACTCATAGCAGCCCGTCGCCCGGATCAGCTCCTCGCGCGCCTCGAGGCGCTCTCTCAGGGTTCCGGCTCCTGTCGTCATGCGCCCTGCGTGCTCATCCAGACCGTCCGTAGCTCGTCCAACGAGACCGTGCGCCCGGGCGGGACGACGATCGTGGTCGTCGGGTCCTCGACGACCGCGGGACCGGTCACGACATTGCCCGGTTGCAGGCGGGCGAGGCTCCAGACGCTCGTCTCGTGCCAGTCTCCGAAGTACGCTCGCCGGGCGGGAAGGCGAGCATCCTCGGGAGGGCGCTCGCCGGTGAGCGGGTGGCGAGCGAGCCGCGGCCGGAGCTTCGGTGCCCGGGCGACCAGGCCCACCTCGATCACGTCGTAACCTGCCTGCGGATACCTGGCCGCCCCGCCGTAGACCCGTCCGTAGAGCTCCTCGAAGGCCGCGATCAGCTCGTCCCAGTCACGGGGAGCGTCGACCGACCGGACGGGCGACGGGACGATCAGGTCGTTCAGCTGGCGGCCGTAGCGGAGCATCGCGAGCGGACGCACCTCGAGCTCCGCGCTCGCGAACCCCTCGGCCTCCATGTCGCGGATCGCGCGCTCCTCGAGCTCGCGCCACGCCCGGGTCACGCGCTCACCGACGGCGCGCTTCTCCTCGTCGCTTGCTCCCGGGGACACGAGCAGGTTGACCGAGCGCGTGTAGCTGTGCTCGTAGTCGGCGGCGGAGGCCCCGAACGCCGAGAAGACGGACGAGTACGGGAACATCAGGATTCCGCGGAGGCGGATCCCCGACGTGTAGCCGGCCACGTGCACCGGCCCGGCGCCCCCGAAGGCGAGCAGGTGGTACTCGGAGAGATCGAAGCCGCGGGCGACCACGAGGCCCCGGATCGCCTCGCGCATGCGCGTGTCGATCACCTCGCGGATCCCGTAGGCCGCCTGCTCGACCGGCATCCCCAGCGGGCCGGCGATCGTCTCGTCCATCGCCCGCCGCGCCGCCTCGACGTCGAGGCGCATCGTCCCTCCGGCGAAGCTCTCCGGATCGAGATACCCGAGCAGGAGATCGGCGTCGGTCACGGTCGGCACCGTTCCCCCCCGCCCGTAGCAGACCGGCCCCGGCTCGGCGCCGGCGCTGGTGAGCCCGACGTCGAGACGTCCCGTATGGCGATCGAGCCCGGCCATCGTGCCGCCCCCGGCGCCGATCGAGATCACCTCGACCATCGGCACGCCGAGCACGAAGCGGCCGACCGTCGGCTCGCGGTTGACGCGGAGCACTCCGCCCGTGACGAGGCCGAGGTCGAAGGACGTCCCGCCGACGTCGGTCGTGATCAGGTTGTCGAAGCCGTAGAGCTCGCCGATGAAGCGTCCGCCGGTGAGGCCGCCGACCGGGCCCGACTGGATCGTGTCGACGATCTTCACGGTGCGCGCCGCCGCGAGCCCACCGGCCGACTGCATCACCTGCAGCTCTCCGGCGAAGCCCCGCCCGGCGAGCTCCCCGGCGAGGGAGCCGAACGCCCGCCGGGCGAGCGGGCCGCAGTAGGACTCGATCACGGCCGCGTTCGCCCGCGGCAGCTCGCGGATGACGGGCGAGATCTCGGAGGAGAGGTACACGGGAAGGTCGACCCCCGCCTCGAGGCAGATCCTGCGGGCGATCTCGCCGGCCCGGCGCTCGTGGGAGGCCTCGAGGAACGACCAGAGGAAGCAGACGACAACCGAGTCGACGTCCTGCGCCAGCAGCCGCGACACGGCCGCCTCGACGTCCTGCTCGTACAGCGGGACGAGCTCGTTTCCGAGGCAGTCGATGCGCTCGGTGACCCCGGCGATCCGCTCGAAGGGGATGAGCGGCTCGAGCATCCGGTGCGAGACCGCGTGGATCCGGTCATCCCGGTCGAGCTCGGTCCAGCTCTGCTTGCCGCGTCCCATGCGCAGCAGGTGCTCGAATCCCCGGGTCACGAGCATGCCGGGGCGCCCGCCGCGACGGGTGAGCAGCGCGTTCAGTGCGATCGTCGACCCGTAGCCAAGAATCAGGTTCGGGCTCGCGAGCGCCTCCTCGAGCTCGAGCCCCATATCGGACGCCGCAGCACCGATCGCCGCGAGGAACCCTCCGCGGACGTCGCTCGGCGTGCTGGGAGCCTTCGCCGTCGTGAACGAACCGTCGGAGTCGACGAGAAATGCGTCGGTGAAGGTCCCGCCGACGTCGACATAGCAGAGCTCTACTGCTCGCATACCGTTCGAACGTTCGTTAGATTGATGAGCGCCATCAAACCACAGTCTCCGTCCAGGTGTCAAGGAGCTGCAACTTGACTTCGCGAGCCAGCGTCTGTCATGGTTCACCTGTTGTCTAACGTACGTTCGGTCGAACCAATCAGTCGCGGACGGCAGACGAGCAACACGATCGTCGAGGCCGCGCGCGATCTGTTCTGGGAGCAGGGCTACCACGCGACCTCGATGCGGGAGATCGCCGAGCGCGCCGGTGTACAGCCCGCCTCGCTGTACCACCACTTCCGCTCGAAGGAGGACCTGCTCGAGGAGCTGATGAGCGGCTTCATGCAGGAGCTCCAGCGAGAGGTGGTGAGCGCGATCGGCCGGGCTGCCACCCCTCGCGAGCGCCTCGCGGCGGCGGTGCGGACGCACGTCCGGCGCCACGGGCTCGACCAGCGGGCGGCGATCGTCGCGGACACGGAGCTCCGGGCGCTCACGGGCAGCCGGCGCGAGCGTGTCGTCGCCCTGCGCGACTCGTACGAGGCGATCTTCCGCCAGCTACTCGCCGACGGGGTCGAGGCCGGCACGTTCCACGTGCGCGATCTCGACGTGGCGGCACGCGCGATCCTGCTCCAGTCGACCGGCGTCGCGGTCTGGTACCGGGAGAGCGGGCGCCTCCCGCTCGCCGAGGTCGCGGAGGCCCACGTCGAGCTCGCCCTCGGTGCCGTCGGCTCCCCTCCGGTTCGGCCATTGCCCGGGATGGCAGCGTGAGCATCACAACGCCGCTGGTCGTCACGGTCGCCCCGACCGGGGCCGAGGTCAGTCGCGAGGAGAACCCGGCCGTGCCCTACTCCGCCGCGGAGGTTGCTGCGGAGTCGATCGGAGCCGTGCGCGCCGGTGCGACCGTCGTCCACCTGCACGCGCGAACGCCCGACGGGAGCCCGACCGGGGATCCCGGCGTCTTCCGTGAGATCACCGACCGGATCCGGGCCGAGGTCGACTGCGTCGTCATGTTCTCGACGGGCGGCGCGGCCTGGATGGGCGACGAGGAGCGACTCGCCTGCCTCGAGGCCGGCCCTGACCTGGCCTCGCTGACGCCCGGCTCGGTGAACTTCGGAACCGACCTCCTCCTCAACCCCCTGCCCTCGGTCGAGCGCTACGCGGAGCGCATCTACGCGGCGGGAGCGCGGCCCGAGATCGAGATCTTCGACACGGGCATGATCCCGACCGCGCTCAGGCTCCTCGAGCGGGGCGTGCTCCTGGAGCCCGCCGCCTTCAACCTCGTGCTCGGTGTGCCGGGCGGGATGCCGGGCACGGTCGAGGCGCTCGTGCACGCGCGCTCGCTCCTGCCGCCGGGCTCGCCCATCTGTGTCACGGGAATCGGGCGGGCCCAGCCCATCGTCACGATGACCGCGGTCGCCGCGGGCCTCGGGGTCCGGGTCGGCTTCGAGGACAACATCCTGCTCCGGCGCGGTGTCCCGGCACCGTCGAATGCCGCCCTTGTCGAGCGCGTGGTCGGCTGGGCCGACTCGATCGGCCGCCCGGTCGCCGACGTGGCGCAGACACGGGCGGTGCTCGGTGTCGGCTGAGCGGGAGCTGCGAGCGTTCCTCGGCGAGCACGACGTGCGCACGGTCATCGCCGCCGGCGTCGATACGAACGGGATCCTTCGCGGCAAGCGGCTGCCCGTCGAGCGGTTCCTCGACTCGCTCGGGCACGGCGTGCTCCTCTGCGACGTGTTCTGGGTCATGGACGTCGCCGAGGCGGAGCTGGTCGAGCGTCCGGCCGGACACCGGGGCTACTTCCCGACGAAGGCGCAGGGCTATCCCGACATCGTGCTGCGCCCCGACCCGGCCACGATCCGCCCGGTCCCGTGGCACGATCGCACGGCGATCGTGCTGGGAACGTTCGCGGGGGCGGACGGCCGGGAGCTTCCGATCGACCCGCGCGCGACGCTCGGCCGCGTCGTCGACCGTGCCCGCTCCCTCGGCCTCGAGCCGATGCTCGGCTTCGAGCTCGAGTTCTACCTGCTTGCCGAGACGCCCCACAGCCTCGCCGAGCGAGGGTTCGTCGAGCCGAAGCCGCTGAACGCGAGGCCCTACACGTACGGGGTCTACGGCGGTAGCCGCAACGAGCCCGTCCTCGGGCGGATGCGTGACCTGCTCACCCGCCACGGGATCCCGCTCGAGGCGGCCAATCCCGAGACGGGGCCGGGTCAGTTCGAGGTCAACATCCGCTACGGACCTGCGCTCGCGGCCGCCGACCAGGCGGCACTGTTCAAGAACGGGGTCAAGGAGATCGCGGCCCAGGAGGGGCTGCTCGCGACCTTCATGGCGAAGCCGTCGCAGGCGTGGGCGGGCAGCTCCTGCCACGTGCATGTCAGCCTCTGGAACGGAGAGCAGAACGTGTTCTGGGACGAGGCGAACGGGAGCAGCCCGTCGACACGGATGGGCCAGTTCATGGGCGGCGTCCTCGAGACGATGCCGGAGCTGACCGCCTTCGTCGCTCCCACGACGAACGCGTACAAGCGCTTCCATCCCTACTCCTGGGCGGGCTCGACGGCGACGTGGGGCGTCGACAACCGCTCGACGGGCCTGCGGGCCGTGCTCGAGGGGCCGCGGGGAACGCGGGTCGAGCATCGCCAGGGCGGCGCGGATGCGAACCCCTACCTGGTCGCCGCCGTGGCCCTCGCCGGCGGGCTGTACGGAATCGAGCAGGAGCTCGAGCCGCCACCCGAGACCGCCGCCGACGCCTATCTGCTCGGCCCGGACGAGGCGCCGCTGCTCCCCCGCTCCCTGGAGCAGGCGGTCGCGCTGCTCGAGGAGAGCTCCCGGGCCCGGGCGCTGCTCGGAGAGGATCTCGTCGACTACTACGCCGTGTACCGCCGCGCCGAGGTCTCGGCCGCGCAGGCCGCAGTGACGGACTGGGAGCTGCGCCGCTACCTGGAGATGCTGTAGGTGGGCGCGGCCTCGCCGCTCCGGATCGACGTGAGCCGCGAGGGCCCGGCCGCGTGGGTGCGGTTCGAGCGCGCGGGAGTGCTGAACGCCCTCGGGCCTGACGATCTCGTCCAGCTCGCGACGGCGCTCCGTACGGCAGGGACGTCCGGCGCTCGCGTGGTGATCGTGCGCGGCGAGGGCGGTGCGTTCTCCGCCGGCGACGACCTGCGCGAGACGGCGGCGCTCGACGCGCCGGGCTGGCTTCGCGTCGTCGAGGGCTTCCACGAGCTGACCCGTACCGCCGTCGGCCTCGACGTCCCGATCGTCTGCGGCATCGACGGCGCCTGTATCGGCGGCGCGTTCGAGTTCGCGTGCTCGTGCGACCTGCGGATCGCGACGCCGCGGGCGCGGTTCGGCTGCCCCGAGGTCGGCGTCGGGATTGCCGTTTCGAACGCGGCCTCGGTGCTCCTTCCGGCGCTCTGCGGGCTCGGCTTCGCATCGGAGCTGATCATCACCGGCCGTCTCGTCGGGGCCGAGGAGGCTCTCGCCCACGGGCTCGTGAACCGGGTCGTCGAGCCAGAGGAGCTCGACGGCGCCCTGTCCGAGCTGGCCGCCGAGATCGGTGCTCGCGCGCCGCTCGCCGTCGCCGCGAGCAAGCGCCTCGTCCACGATGCCCTCGCTCCGGCGGTCGCCGCCGCGATGGCCCGGGAGACCGTCGCGGGCGCAACGCTCTTCTCGACGCGCGACGCCCGCGAGGGCCTCGCAGCCTTCCTCGAGAAGCGAAACCCGGGCTTCACCGGCGCCTGAACGGCGCGACGACCGGGCCGTGCGGCCACCGCCACGGGATTCTCCGACGCGCCGCCGGAGGTCAGCCGTAGGGGCGGGATCTCATCCCGCCCGCGCTCGGCCAGCGACAGGGAAGCCGACGACGTCCCCAGGGCGTGAGCCGTCGCAGGCGGGAAGCGCTCCGCTGCACGATGTCAGTCTGCCCATCGTGCGCGTCGTAGACAACGATCAGGACCGGCACGTCCAACCTCCGGCGGCGGGCTCGTAGAGGCTGAAGCACCGCGAGTGCGACGACGATCACCTCGCCGCCCGACTGCGCCCGGCCAGAGCACTCCGCGGCCTCCCGCTCCGTGGAACGCACGCCGGCCGGGTCGGGTCGCCGAGGGAGCCGGCGGTCGAGGCGGGGCCAACCCGGGACGGACAGATCGCCGACCCGTTCCGCCACAACAGTCAGGGCGAACAACGAGGGCGCGAGGAGAGAAGCCCTCATCTGGGCCGTGTAGGGGCGGGATCTCATCCCGCGCCGGGCCGTCGGCCGCAGAGAGCATGACCGCGCCCTCCGGGCCCGCTCCAGCCCGGGTCAAGCCCGGCCGTGAGGGCAGGATCTCATCCCGCCGGGCCGTCAGCCGCGAGGGCCTGCTCGAGGTCGGCCCAGAGATCGTCAACGTGCTCGAGGCCGACGCTCATCCGGATCAGCGCCTCGGGAGTGGTACCGCCCTCCTGCTCGGCAGCCCAGCGGCTCCGGCGCTCCATCAACGTCTCGACGCCGCCGAGGCTCGTCGCGTAGGTGATGAGCCGGGTCGCCTGGCAGACGCGCTCCGCCGCGTCCGCCCCGCCGTAGGGCTCGAAGGCGAGCATCGCTCCGAAGCCGTCCATCTGCGCTCGCGCCCGCTCGTGGCCCGGATCGGACGGGAGCCCCGGGTAGCGAACGCGCTCGACTCCCGGATGCGCGGCAAGCCGCTCGGCGAGAGCCTGCGCGTTCTCCTGCGAGCGCTCGAGCCGGACGGCGAGCGTGCGCAGGCCCCGAAGCGCAAGGAACGCATCGAGCGGGCCGGCGACGCCGCCGCGCAGGTCGCGCTGGCGTCTCGAGGCGGTGAGCAGCTCCTCGTTCGCCGTGACGATCGCGCCCATGAGCAGGTCGGAATGCCCGCCGAGGAACTTCGTGACGGAGTGGACGACGATGTCGGCGCCGAGCTCGAGGGGCCGCTGGAGAAGCGGGGTCGCGAACGTGTTGTCGACGACCACCCGGGCACCGCACCGGCGTGCGCCGGCAATCAGGGCCGGGAGATCGGCGACTCCCATCAGCGGGTTGGTGGGGCTCTCGAGCCAGAGCATCGCCGCTCCCTCGCACGCCTCGAGCGTCGCCTCCGTGTCGGTGATGTCGACGAGCTCGGCCGCGAACCTCCCGCTCGCCGTTCCGTCCCGCAGGAAGGAGCGGACGTCGAAGTAGGCACTGGCCGGCGCCACGACCCGCGCTCCGACCGGGAGCTGCTCGAGCACCGTCGTCGCCGCCGCCATGCCCGAGGAGAAGACGAGCCCACGTCCGCCCTCGAGCGCCCCGATCGCCGTCTCGAGCGCAGCCACCGTGGGGCTTCCGTGGCGGGCGTAGGCAACGTCGCCTCCGGCACGGAAGGTCGACGAGAGCACGAGCGGCGGGTTCACGGGGGCACCGGGCTCCGGAACGGGCCGGCCCGTGCTGACGACGAGCGTCTCGACTCTCCTGTCCACGGACTCGCCCATGACTTCCTCTCGCTCGATCCTGCGCGATGAAGCCTAGTGACTTGCCCTGTCGCTAGAGTCGTCCAGATCGCGAGAGTCGGACGTGTCGTCGCAGGAAGGGAGCACGAACGTGAACGGACTTGCCCGCAGAACCACGGTTGCGCTCGGGCTCGCCTCCCTGCTCGCCTCGCTGCTCGCGGTGAGCGCTACAGCCGCCCCCGCCAGGGTGGCCGCGCAGGCGGCGACGACGGTCAGGGTCACCGCCGGGCAGCCCATGGAGCTCCGCTTCACCCTCTCGCGGCGAACCGTCCCGCGGGGCACCGTCGTCTTCAACGTGAGGAACCGCGGTGGCTCCGACCACGACTTCAAGATCAAGGGGAAGAAGACGCGGATGCTCGCCTCGGGCGAGAGCGCAACGCTCCGTGTGACGTTCTCGCGAGCCGGAAGCTACCCGTTCCTCTGCACGGTGCCCGGGCACGCGGCGGCGGGCATGAAGGGCCGGCTCACCGTCAGGTAGACCCGACCCCGGGGGGCCCCGACGACCCAGGCGGCGCCATCACCGGCCGAATCGATCCTCGCCGATCGCGAGCACGATCTTCCCGAAGCGGTCGCCCGCGTCGAGGCGCTCGTGCGCTGCGGCCGCCTCGGCGAGCGGGAAGACCGAGTCGATCACGGGCCGCCACGACGCCTGCCCGCAGTGGGCGAGCAGCGCGTCGAACTCGCGGGGGCTGCCGAGCGTCGTCCCGATCACCTGCAGGTGCTCGAGAAAGAGCCTCGCGAGCAGCACCCGCCCGTAGTCGCCCGCCGTGTCGGCGAAGTTGACGAGCCGGCCGCCCCGCCGCAGCAGGCCGATACAGGCCTCCCAGAGCGCCTCGCCGCCGACCGAGTCGACGACCGCGTCGACCTCGCCGATCTGCTCCGGCCAGTCGGGGTCCGTGTAGAGCGCGCCGCCCGACGCTCCGAGCTCGAGCGCCCGCTCGAGCTTCTCAGGCGTGGACGTCGTCACCCGCACGTCGGCCCCGAGCGCTGCCGCGATCTGCACGCAGAAGACGGCCGCACCGCCGCCGGCTCCGGGCACGAACACCGTCCGGCCGGGCCCTGCGAGCGCGTGGGTCACGACTGCCCGCCAGGCCGTGATTCCGGCGACCGGAAGTGCCGCCGCCGCCGCCCACGACCAGCCCGCAGGTCTCGGGCGGAGATCGTGGCTTGAAACACAAATACGCTCCGCGTACGTGCCCTGGCTCGGGACGCCTCTGACCTCGAACTCCGGGCCTGGATGCTCCTCTCCCTCACCCCAGCGAATCCCCGGGTAGAGGACGACCTCGTCGCCGATCGCCACACCGGTGACGCCCTCCCCGAGCGCCGACACGACCCCGGCACCGTCCGAGCCGAGCACCTGCGGGAGCGCGACCTTGCCGCCCCGGCGAATCCACCAGTCACGGCGGTTCAGCGAGGCGGCGACGAGGTCGACCCGAACCTCGCCCGGCCCGGGCTCGGGATCGGGACGCTCGCAGGGGACGAGACCCGTAGGATCCCCGAACTGGCGAAGCTCGACGCAGCGCATCGGTGGATGACTCCTTTCGCCGACGAAGGGACGTGCGACGTGGGAAGATTAGACGGCAAGGTCTGCGTGATCACCGGCGCGGGAAGCGGCATCGGTCGTGCCTGCGCCGTGCGGTTTGCGTCCGAGGGTGGGCGGATCGCCGTCGCCGACGTCGTCGAGGAGGGCGGCCGCGACACGGTCGCACAGATCGAGGGCGCCGGCGGCGAAGCGGCGTTCTTCACGGTGGACGTGACCGACGAGGAGAGCGTCGCGACGCTCTACGACGACGTGGAGACCCGGCTCGGCGCCGTGCATGTGCTGATGAACAACGCCGGGATCCTGCACCCGTCCGACGGCTCTGTCGTCGAGACCGAACGGGCCGTCTGGGATCGGGTGCTCGCGATCAACCTCACCGGCGTCTTCCTCTGCTGCAAGCACGGGATCCCGAAGCTCCTGTCGGCCGGGGGCGGCTCGATCGTCAACACGGGCTCGATCTCGGGGCTCGTCGGCTCGGCCACCTCGCAGATCGGCTACGCGGCGACGAAGGGCGGGGTGATCGCGATGAGCCGCGACATCGCAGTCGAGTTCGCGCGGCGTGGGATCCGCTGCAACGCGCTCTGTCCCGGCCCGGTCGAGACGCCGCTCGCGCTCCAGCTGTACGGCGACGAGGCGGCCTGGCAGCGCCGCAAGCTCCACATCCCCACCGGCCGCCTCGGCACGACCGCCGAGATCGCCGAGGCGGCCCTGTTCCTCGCCTCCGACGAGTCGAGCTGGGTGACCGGCAGCTCGCTCGTCGTCGACGGCGGGATCAGCATCGCGTACACGACCCCGGAGGAGTGAGATGAGAGCCGTCGTCCTTCGCGAGTTCAACACCCCGCTCGAGCTGGAGGAGCGCCCGATCCCGATAGCCCGGAGCGACGAGGAGACCGTCGTCAAGGTGCTCGCCTGCGGCGTCTGTCATTCCGACCTCCACGTCGCCGAGCACTACTTCGGAAACAGCCCGTTGCCGCTCGTGCTCGGTCACGAGGTGACCGGGGAGACGCCCGAGGGCGAGCGCGTCCTCGTCTACACGCCCTGGGGCTGCGGCGATTGCGTCTACTGCCGGCGCGGCGAGGAGATGATCTGCCCGAGCTCGGGCGAGGCCGGGATGCTGACCGACGGGGGCTACGCCGAGCACATGCTCGTGCGCCGGAAGCGATACCTGTTCCCGATCGGCGATCTCGACCCGGTGAAGATCGCACCGCTCGGCTGCGGCGGGGTCACGCCGTTCCGCGCCGTCAAGCACGCGCTGCCCTGGCTTCGCAGGGGCAAGACGGCCGTCGTGCTGGGTGCGGGCGGGCTCGGCCAGTTCGGGATCCAGTACCTGCGCCTGATGTCCGACGCGACCGTGATCGCCGGCGACCCGAGCCCGCAGAAGCAGGCACGAGCGGTCGAGCTCGGCGCCGAGTCGGCAGCCCATCCCGACGAGCTCGAGGGACCGGTCGACGTCGTGCTCGACTTCCTCGGCTCCGAGGAGACGCTCCAGACCGCCGCGCGACTCGTCGACCGTGGCGGGCTCGTCGAGGTGATCGGGCTGTTCGGCGGCGCGCTCCCCTTCGGCCTCGGCCGGGTCCCGCACGAGGCGCACTTCATGTCGAGCATCTGGGGCTCGCTCGGCGATCTCGGCGAGCTCGTCGATCTCGCGCGACGGGAGGATCTCCAGTACACGATCGAGACGATGCCGCTCGAGCAGGCCAACGAGGCGCACGACAGGCTCCGGCGCGGCGAGGCGAAGGGCCGGATCGTCCTCGTCCCCTGAGCCGGGCCGCCGGAAGGCGCCCCGGAGTCGCGCGCAGGCGCCTTCGCAGGGGCGGATCACATCCGGCCCGGTCGATCGACCGCCACGGCGGAGGGCGGGCGGGATGAGATCCCCTACATGCCGATCAGGAGCACGCATGCTGCGACAAATGCGACAGCTTTAGCTATTATCGCGTCCTTCAGAGAGAGGAGGAGGCGCGTGGCGACACAGACCGAGATCAAGCCTGTCCAGGAGCGGTTCCTGCTCGACCCGGGGCTGATGGCAGGCTCGATCTATCGCAAGTACGAGAAGGCGACCCGCAAGTTCTGGGACCCGAAGGATTTCGACTACTCCCAGGACGCCGCCGACTGGGCCGGGCTGACGGAGGACCAGAGGCGCGGGATCCTCACGATCACGGTCAGGATCGAGGCCGGCGAGCAGGCGGTGACCGACGAGATCATCCCGATGGTCGCCGGCGCCCACGCGCTCGGACGCTTCGACTGGGTGATGTTCCTGTCGACGTTCATGCTCGACGAGGCCCGCCACTCCGAGTTCTTCGCGATCTGGCATCGCGAGGTCGCCGGCCTCGACGAGCCGCACCAGAAGGCGGCGTACTGGCCGGAGCGCCAGGACACGGTCGACCCGAGCGGCCGCTTCCACACGGGGGAGCCGGTCTACGAGGGGATCCCGCGCTACGGCGAGGCGCTCATGGACGCGACCCGGACGCACGACACCCGCGCGATCGAGCAGGCGTTCATCCGTTTCTCGGCGCTCTACAACACCTGGGTCGAGGGCGTGCTCACCATGCCGACGTACGAGATCGTCGTCGACACGCTCGACGCCTGGGGCGGCGTGCTCCCCACGCTGAAGGCCGGCTTCAAGGGCATCCTCGCCGACGAGGGACGTCACATCACCTTCGGAACGGAGGCCTGCCGAATCCTCATCGCCGAGCACCCCGAGCACGAGGCACTCGTCCACGAGTTGATCGACGAGTACCGCGCGAACGCCGTCGGGATGCTCGAGTACCAGCGCAACGTCCCGGGGCTCGACCTGCAGAAGTACCAGACGCAGAAGGTGCGCCACTACCGCAACCGGTGCCGCGAGATGGGCATCAGCCCGGACGAGGCGCTGATCGAGCAGATCCTCGACCCGACGATCGACTTCGTCGTCGGCATCCAGGCGGGCTAGCGCAAATGCTCCGGTGGACCTGTCTCGAGGCAGGCTGCGACGCGGTCGTGACCGCCGGCGACGAGGACGAGCTGATCGAGAAGGTCAATGCCCACGTCGGCGAGGCGCACGACTCCTACGAGCTCGAGGACATCATCCTCGCGAACGCGACGGAGCAGGACGACGTCCGCGACTGACCCAGCGAGCGGCGCCCTCCTGCGCAGCCTCGTGGAGCGGACGGTGTTCACGCCGGTCCGGCAGGGGAGCGCGGTCGCCGAGACGGTCGCCCGGCTCGGCCAGGCGATCGGAATGGGCCTGCTGCGGCCCGGCGACCGCCTGCCTCCGGAGGCCGAGCTCGCCGACGACCTCGGCATCTCCCCCGTCACGCTCCGCTCGGCCCTGACGATCCTGCGCAGCGCCGGCGTGCTCGAGACCCAGCGCGGCCGGGGTGGAGGGACGGTCGTCGCGAACGGCGCGTTTCCCCTCTCGCTGCTCGAGGGCGCCCGACTGCCGAGCGAGGCGGAGCTGCTCGATCTCGTCGACCTGCGCTGCGTCGTGGAGGGCGGCGTGGCGGCGCTCGCGGCCGAGCGGGCGACCGCCGAGCAGATCGCGTACCTCGAGGGGCTCGTCGCCGAGATGGAGGCGATCGACGAGTTCGACGCGTGGGGAGAGCGGGACAACCTGTTTCATCTCGCCGTTGCCGACGCCTCGGGCTCGCAGCGGCTCGTCTCCCAGGTCGCGGAGATCCGGGCCGAGGTCTACCGGATCGCGAAGCTCGGATCGATCCCTCGCTCGAGCCTCACCCTCGCGGACGAGGAGCATCGCGAGCTCGTCGCGGCGATCGCGGCCGGCGATCCCGGCCGGGCGCGCGAGGCGATGATCAGCCACATCGAATCGACCCGCGCGCTCTGGCTCGGCCTCGGGCGTGCCGCCGTGAGGAGGAACGGAGCATGACGGTTGCCCCACCCGACCTGGCCGACCTCGACATCGCCAGCCACGAGGCGTACGCGCACGGGATCCCGCACGAGCCCTTCGCGCTGCTGCGCGCCCACGACCCCGTCCACTGGCATCCGTGGGACTGGAAGACGGGCGGGTTCTGGGCGGTCACGAAGTACGAGGACGTCGTCACGGTCTCGAAGGACGCCAAGACGTTCTCGTCGGCGGCGGAGTTCATCAACCTGTGGGATCTCGACGAGGAGGCCCAGGAGGCGCGCCGGTCGATGCTCGAGACCGACCCCCCCGAGCACACCCGCCTGCGCCGCATCGTCTCGTCGGCGTTCACCCCGAAGACCGTGCGCGACTACGAGGAGCCGACCCGGCGGATCACGGTTGGGTTGCTCGACGCCGCTCTCGCCACGGGCGAGGTGGACTGGGTCGAGGCGGTCTCGGCGCCGCTCCCGATCAACGTGTTCGTCTCGATCCTCGGGATTCCCGACGAGGACGCCGACTTCATGGTCGAGCTCTCCGACGCGCTGGTCGCCGGCACGTCGGCGAATCCGCCGGACCCGGGCGCCTACGGGAACGTCACCCCGCTCCACCTGCTGCCGTTCCAGAGTCCCGCCTCCCACGCGATGTTCGAGTACGGCCGCAGGATCGGCGAGGAGCGCCGCCGCAATCCCACGGACGACCTCGTCTCGCGGCTCGTCCATGCCGAGGTCGACGGCGACCGGCTCTCAGACCAGGAGTACTGCAACTTCTTCCAGGTCTTGGTCTTCGCGGGCAACGAGACGACCCGGACGGCGATGTCACACGGGATTCTCGAGCTCGCCCGTCATCCCGAGCAGCTCGAGCGTCTGCATGCCGACCCGTCGCTGATCCCGACCGCGATCGAGGAGATCGTGCGCTACGCGAGCCCGGTGGTCCACTTCCGCCGCACGGCGACCCGCGACACCGAGCTTCGCGGCGTCCCGATCAAGGCCGGCGAGCGGGTCGTGATGTGGTACGCGTCCGCGAACTTCGACGAGGAGGTCTTCCCGGATCCGCTGCACTTCGACGTCGGTCGCCAGAACGGGGAGAGCGTCGCGTTCGGAGGTGGCGGCCCGCACTACTGCCTGGGAGCGTGGCTCGCCCGCCTCGAGCTGCGAGTGCTGCTCGAGGAGATGCTCGCGCGCGGGATCCGGGTCGAGCTGGCCGGCGAGCCCGACTACGTCCCGTCGAACTTCGTGCGCGGCATCCATTCGTTACCCGTGCGCCTGACGCAGCGGTAGGCTTGCGACCCATGACTGTCGCCCTCGATCTCTCCGACGTCGATATCGCGAGCCCCGAGGTCTACGAGCAGGGCATCCCGCACGAGGCGTTCGGGCTCCTCCGTGAGCGCGACCCGGTGCACTGGCATCCGTGGGAGTGGAGCGGCGGCGGCTTCTGGGCGATCACGAGGTACGAGGACGTCATCTCGGTTGCGAAGAGCTGGGAGACGTTCTCATCGGCGAAGGGTCACATCTACCTCTGGGAGCTCGAGGGCGAGGCGCTCGAGGTGCGCCGCTCGATGATCGAGACCGACCCGCCCGACCACACGCGCCTGCGGAGGATCGTCTCGTCGGCGTTCACCCCGCGGCGCGTCAGGGACTACGAGGACTACACGCGGGGGATCGCGAGCCGGCTGCTCGACGACGTGCTCGCGAAGGGCGAGGTCGATCTCGTCGAGGCGCTGACGGCACCGATGCCGATCAACGTGCTCGTCTCGATCTTCGGTGTGCCGGACGAGGACGCGCCCTACATGATCGAGCTGACCGATCACCTCGTCGAGGGCACCTCGGGGCGCGAGCTCGACCCGAGCGCCTACGGCAACACGACGCCGCTCCACCTGCTCCCGTTCAACAGCCCGGCCTCGTGGGCGCTCTTCGAGTACGGGCGCAAGCTCGGCGAGGCTCGCCGTGGCGAGGAGGGCGACGACCTCGTCACGCGGCTCGTGAACGCCGAGTGGAACGGCGAGCGCCTCACCGACGCCGAGTACTGCAACTTCTTCCAGCTGCTCGCGTTCGCAGGAAACGAGACGACCCGAACGGCGATGTCACAGGGGCTGCTCGCGCTCATGCAGTACCCCGAGCAGTACGCACGGCTCGTCGCCGATCCGGAGCTCGTTCCGCAGGCGGTCGAGGAGATCCTCCGGTGGGCGAGCCCCGTGCTCTGCTTCCGGCGCACGGCGACGTGCGACACGGAGATCCGCGGCGTCCCGATCGCGGAGGGCGACAAGGTCGTCATGTGGTACGTCTCCGCGAACTTCGACGAGGACGTCTTCGCCGACCCGCACACGTTCGACGTCGGGCGCGACGAGCGCGAGTCGACGTCGTTCGGGATCGGCGGGCCGCACTACTGCCTGGGCGCCTGGCTGGCGCGTCTCGAGATCCGCGTCCTGCTCGAGGAGATCCTGAGGCGCGGATTGCGGTTCGAGCTCGCCGGCGAGCCGGTCCGGATCCGCTCGAACTTCGTGAACGGCCTGCACCACCTCCCCGCGCGCGTCAGCGCCGGGTAGAGCGCCGCCAAAGTTTCGGGGCAGGCGTGCCACGAAGGCGGCACGATCGTCACGAGATTGTGCGAGTAGTCCCGTTAGCGTCGTTGCGTGTCCCTTGCCGCGGAGGCTGAGCGACCACTCGAACGGCTCGCAACACTCGGCCCCAGGGCCCTGACCGCCCGGGAGTTGCTCGCGCTCGTCCTCCACGACGGGCGTAGCGGGGAACAGGCGCTCGACCTTGCCGCAGATCTCCTCGCCGATCAGGGCGACCTGGTGACGCTCGCGCGTGCCCACCCAGACGAGCTCGCCAGGCTCCCGGGTATGGGCGCGGAATCCGCCGCCGCCGTGGTGGCCGCGTTCCAGATCGGGAGGCTCGTAGGCCTCGAGGAAGCGCCGCTCGCACTGAAGTGCTCGGACGACGTGGCGACGGTGGCAATGGCGTACCTCGCGGACGCTCGGTGCGAGCGCGTGATCGTGCTCGTCTGCGACGCCGGGAATCGCCTCTGCCGCGTGGTGACGGTGAGCGAGGGAAGCGTCGACCGGTCGCTCGTGCCCGTGCGCGAGATTCTGCATGCCGTTCTCATCCACAACGGCAGAGCGTTCGCCCTCGCGCACAACCACCCCTCCGGTGACCCTACGCCCAGCAGAGCGGACGAACGAGCCACTCGCGATCTTCGGATAGCTGCAGGCCTGGTCGGACTCCGATTCCTTGACCACGTGGTCGTCGCTGACCGCCGCTGGAAGAGCTGCGTCAGCGCACGGCGTTGAACGAGGCGTTCAATATCCCGACTCGAAGAGCCGCCACCCTTCTTGATTGATCAGCCTTGCTCTCGGCCAGGATCCTGACCTGATCGACAGCACGCCGGAGCTTGCTTCGCATTATCTCCGTGGCTGTTGGATCGACTATAGGCACCTCGAGCTCCAGGAACGAGCTCATCCGAATCCGCGGCAGCTGAAGACCAGGCGTTAGAGCAACTGCGGCATCGAGAATCGATCGAGAGCGGATCGCGAAGGCCAGCAATTCCCCATCGACGCCTTCTCGTGGCCTAAGAACCCGCTGATCGACCGAACAGACGCCATGTCGGTCCGCCAGCCACGCCTTGTTCAAGTAGGGACGCAGATTTCCGTAGATGACGTCCCCTGGTCGGAAGCGGCGTTTGTCCCCTTTCTCAGACCCAAGCGGCGATGAGCCGATCCTCCGGCCGGAGTGGCTCTCCACATGCTGAAGTCCTACGAACTCAGCCGCAGGTCCGGCGGATTCACCGGGACGCATCACGTCGGGAACCACGTCAACGAGTTCAACAAGCCTCTCCTCTACGTGCCGCGCCGTCCGAAGGACTTGCTCGGTGAAGGCCGGGAGCACGGAGAGACAGTCACGGGGTGCGACACGGCCTCCGCGGAGCTCTACCTGAGCGAGCCGGTCGAATAGCCTCTCGAGGCGACGGACGACGCGGCGCTGTTCGGGGAGGTCGGGGAGCGGGATCTCGAGGTTCTCGAAGCGTTCGATCGCCAGCGTTCGGTTTCGTCCGGCGGATCCCGGAGACGCGACGCGAAGTGCTCGTACTCCCGGATCGCTTACGAAGAAGTAGCGGAGATACGCGAGATCGACGTCCTCCGTTCGCGCCGTGTAGGTGAGGAACCGGTGCGAACCACATCTACCTCGTTCGGCTGAGCCCGCCAGGCCAACCGCGCCCTCCCAGGCGAAGACGTTGTTGAAGACCAGATCACCCGGCCACACCTCGAATATCCGCTTGCTCCCGAGGGCAGAGCCGTCGACCGGCTCCTTGTGGAAGATCCCTCGGCCAAATGACCTGATCCCGATCTCCTCATAGGTCAGGAGCGGATCGACCTCGATCCGGCGTCGCTGCAGCTCGATCAGATCGCCGACTCGGACGCTCCTCACGACGCGAGCTCCGCCTGGATCTCCTCGAGTAGCCGCATGATCTCGCGCTCGTTCTCGATCAGCTCGGCGACCAGCTCCTCGGGCGGACGATGCGCGAGGTCGTCGGGCCGGTTCGGGTTGCGACGGTCGAGGTTGAAGCCGTCGGCCTCGATCTCCCCGACCGGAACGCGCCAGGCGCGCTCGTTCTCGACCCTGCCTTCGCGCTCAGGCCCGCCCCACCAGGCCTGGCAGTCGGCGAGCTCCTCGAAGCGCATGGGCCTCGTCTTCGAATACTTCTTGCGGCCTTCGGGCGGAGCGATCTCGTAGAACCAGACCGCCTTCGTCCGCCCTGTCTTCTCGAAGAACAGGAGGTTGGTCGGAATGTCGGTATACGGCGCGAACACGCCGTCGGGGAGCCGCACGATCGTGTGCAGGTCACACTCCCGAAGGAGCCGCTCCTTCACCCGGGCGGCGACGCCGTCGCCGAACAGGAAGCCGTTCGGCACGACCATCCCGCAGCGCCCTCCCGACCTCAGGATCCGCTCGACGAGCTGCACGAACAAGAGCGCCGTTTCGGCGGTCCGGGTCGCCTCGGGGAAGCTCGTCTGGATCGCCTTCTCCTCCTCACCGCCGAACGGCGGGTTCGTGAGGACGACGTCGACCCGGTCGGCGGCGCGGATCTGCGTCACCGGGTAGGCGAGCGCGTTGTCGCGCACGATCGAGGGCTGCTCGACGCCGTGAAGGACGAGGTTCATCATCCCGAGCAGATAGGGCAGGGGCTTCTTCTCGACCCCGCGCAGGTCGGCCTGGAGGGCACGGCGCTGCTCGACCGTCTCGACCTGCGGCACCAGGTGCTCGTACGTCTCGACCAGGAACCCGCCCGTCCCACAGGCGGGGTCGAGCACCGTCTCGCCGAGCCGCGGGTCGACCTGATGGACGAGGAACCGGATCACCGGCCGCGGCGTGTAGAACTCGCCCGAGTCGCCGGCCGCGTCGCGCACCTCGCGGAGCATCGACTCGTAGAGGTGGGCCATCGTGTGGATGTCGTCGGAGGAGTTGAAGTTGACCTCACCGACCTTGTTGACGACGTCGCGCAGCAGGTAGCCCGAGAGCATCCGGTTGTACGTCTCCCTGAAGACGGCGGCCAGCGTGTCGCGAGGGTCGTGCTCGCCGACCCCGCTGAGGCCACGCAGGTACGGCAGAAGCTCGCCGTTGACGAAGTCGAGCAGGTCGGCGCCCGTTCGTCCCGAGACCGGATCGGCTGCCCAGTCACGCCAACGGTAGGGCTCCTCGATCGCGGGTCGGTAGTCGTGCTCGGTCACCTCGCGCCGCTCCTCGAGTGCGTCGAACGCGCGGAGGAACAGAAGCCAGGCGAGCTGCGGGATCCGGTCGAGGTCACCGTTCAGGCCCGCGTCCTTGCGCATGATGTCGCGGGCGCTCTTGATCGCCGCGTTCAGCTTCGCCTGCGGCGTCGCCGGTTGGCTGACTTTCCGTTCCCGTGCCATCTCAGGTGCCCGGCTCCTCTCTTCCCTGCGGTCTGTCCAGGTACTCCCGAAGGACGACCATCGCCTCCGCGACCGTGCTCGCGCGCATGTGCAGATCGTCGGCGAACAGGGCATAGGTCGGCGTCCACGACGGTGGCGGATCGGGGATCGTGTCCGGCAGCGGATGCGTCGACCTCCGGTCGAACACGGTGCGGGTCACTTGCGGGAGCTCGGCCGGGTCGGCGAGGGAGGCCTCGATGAACAGTACGAGATCGACGAGATCCCGAACGCGCGTGTTCTCACGATCCGCCCCGTAGTCACGCGTGAGGGCGTGGAGCTTCTCCGCGAAGTGCTGCGTCGGAGCGACGGCTTCCACGCTCCGGATCGGCGCTCCGGCAAACGCGAGGGCGCCCGGAAGCTGAAGCCGATCCGTGTCGGCAACCTCGTCGCTCGGGACGATGTCGAGACGAAGCGTGTCGAAGCTCCTCCCGTCGAGCGATGCCCGGACGGTGAACCTCCACGCCTCGCGCCCTGCCTCCTCCGGGCCAAGCCGCGAGGAGGGCCCGACCTCGAAGGTGAACGAGTCGCCGTCGACGTCGAGCGCAAGTGCCTCGATCAGTCGCTCACGGAGTTCCTCGCCATCGGCGGAAGGGCGACGCATTGCAAGATCCACATCCCGGGTTGCCCGGGCGCGAGCACCGAGGCGCAGCTCGAGGGCCATCCCGCCCTTGAGCACATAGCAGCCGGGCTCGGCGTGTTCGAGGCGGACGATGAGTCGCTCGACGGCTGCGGCACGGCGGAGCCGATCCAGCGCCATGCCCGTCGCCTGCGACTGCAACCGGAGACGATCCTCGAGCGCCTGCCTGAGCTGGCGGGGAGTCTCGTAGCGTGTCAATCCGCCGTCCCGGAGAGCGCCCGCTCGATCCGTAGCGCTGCGCGAGGGCCGAGCCGATCCGCTCCCTCTCGGAGCTGCCGCCTGGTGACCATCCCCCGGTCCAGCGCCTCTCCGATCGCACGGCCAAGCTGGTCGAGCTCGAGCGCGCCGGCGGCGACATCGACGAGCGCGCGAAGGGGGGTCGTCACGCGATAGCCCTCGTGCTGCTGCACGTCACGGCTCTCGAGCTCACCCCGATGGAGCACCACGCCCTTGGCGCGGGCCCGGAAGCGAGGCGGCACCGTCAGGTGCGCCCGTACGGGGTCGACATCGCCGAGCCCATGGACCGCGAGGGCGGTCTCATGGGACACGACCGCTCGGTGACCGCTCCAGAGAGACCAGCGGACGAGGTCGTCGTGGGGCCCGGTTGGCCACTCGGGAAGGCGGTAGATGCCTCGGTCGACGCGCAGCCAGTTTCCCCGATCTGTGTGGTACTTCTGCGCCGGGTATCCGTAGCCGACTCGAAGAGCCTGAGCCGCGGTGAAGTAGCCCGACTGCTGCCGGGCGACAGCGGCGAGCTGTCGCCGGAGGTCTGTTCGTCGAGCAGTTGTCGTCATCCTTGCTCTCCATGATAGTTTCACGTGTAGATAGTACGCAAAACTCCAGTTATTACGAAGGATTACGTCAAGTAGAGACGCCGTTGCAGCTCCTGCACCGCCCGCCGCAGATTCTCAGCTCCCCCGAACCGCCCGGCGATCTCGACCGGCGTTCCGAAGTCCGTGAGCGGCGGAACCTCGAGGATCGCCAGGTCCTCGAGCTGACCGATGCCGTGCTCGGCGTACTTCTCGAGCAGCTCCTCGAGAATCGCGCGCGCCTCGGGGACGAAGCCTTCCAGGAACGTCGCTTGCTCCCGCCGCAGACGGTTCGCCCTGTCGCGACGACTGACTTCCGGCCCGTTCCAGGCAACGAAGACGAGGAGATCGAGCGGATCGGCCTCGGGGTGCCCGAGACGCTCGGCAAGCTCGTCGAACGAGACACCTCGCTGTGCGAGGAGCTCTTCGAGCCTCGCGCGATCCTCACGGCTTCGCCACCGCTCACGAAGCTCTGACGGGCTCGTAACGAGCCGGCGGACATGACCGGCGACATAGTCGGCGTAGTCGACGAGCCTGAGCCTCCCGGACTCGACATCAGGCAGGTAGATACCCTCGGCTGTCACCCAGACATCCGAGTCGTCGACGTACAGCTTGCGCGCGCCGCGCTCCTCGAGCTCATCCTCGCCGAGCTCACCTTCCCCGGCGTCGAACTCGGGCTCGGGCTCGTGCACCTCGAGCGGCTCTACCACTTCGCCCTCGGCGTCGATCTCCTCGTCGAGGATCCCTTCGGGAGGCCCGTCGAACTCGGGATCCTCGAACAGCGCCGTCGCACCCGAGTAGTCGATGATCTCGAAGCTGAGCTTGTCGGCGTCGGGGTAGAGGCGGGTGCCACGACCGATGATCTGCTTGAACTCCACCATCGACCCGATCGGCTTGAAGAGGACGATGTTCTTCACGGTCGGGAGATCGACACCCGTGGAGAGCAGCTTCGAGGTCGTGGCGATGACGGGCGTCTCGGAATCCACGTCGCCGAAGTTGTCGAGGTGCTCCTTCCCCACGTCGCCTTCGACCGAAACGATCCGTGCGACGTAGTGCGGATACTGGCGGGTGAGGTCCTGGTTCTCACTGTGGAGAGCCGCCCTCATCTGCTCCGCGTGCTCGGAGTCGACGCAGAACACGATCGTCTTCGCCATCCGGTCCGTGCGCCTCAGGTACTCGGTGAGGTGCCTGGCCGCCACCTCCGTGCGGGAGAGCAGCGAAACGACGCGCTCGAAATGCCTGGTCTCGTAGAGGTCCGGAGGGATCTCCCTGCCGAAGAGATCGAGCTGGCCCTGCTCTGGTTGCCAGCCGTAGGCATCGGGGCTCAGGACGACGCGACGCACGCGGTACGGGGCGAGAAAGCCGTCGTCGATCCCCTGCCTCAGAGCGTACTCGTAGACGGGATCGCCGAAGTACGCGTACGTGTCCCGGTTGTCCTCGCGGAGCGGCGTCGCCGTCATGCCGAGCTGTGTAGCCGCCGAGAAGTGCTCGAGGATGGCGCGCCAGCTCGATTCGTCCCGTGCACTGCCGCGGTGGCACTCGTCCACGACGACCAGGTCGAAGTAGTCCGGCGGATACTCCCTGAACAGGCCAAGGCTGTCACCCGTGTCCGCGAGCGCCTGGTAGAGAGCGAAGTAGATCTCGCGACCCGTCTTGAGGTCGGTCTGAATCTTCCAGATCGCGTCACCGAAGACGGGCCTGAACTCTCGGCTGATCGGCTGATCCACGAGGATGTTGCGGTCGGCGAGGTAGAGGACGCGCGGCTTGCGGTTGGCGGCCGGCCACATCCCGGCCGTGAGCTTCCAGATGATCTGGAGTGCGACGAACGTCTTGCCCGTACCGGTCGCGAGGGTCAGCAGGACGCGGTTCCGGCCGCCGAGGATCGCCTCGAGCGCCCGCTCGATCGCGACCCGCTGGTAGTACCGCGGCTCCTTCACCGTGCCGTCGGGATTCCGGAGCTGGCGAGCGAACGGGTGGAGAAGCAGGGCGGCGGTGGCACCGTCGTCTATGCCCTTCCACGTACGAAAGCGAGCCCACGCCTCGGATGGCGACGGGAACGCATTCAGCTCGGTCTGGGCACCGGTGTCGAAGTCGTGCTCGACGATGCCCTTCCCGTTCGTCGAGTAGGCGAGCGGGAGATCGAGGAGCTCCGCGTACCGCATGGCCTGTTGGAGTCCGTCGGACGGGAGCTTGTACTCCCTCTTCGCCTCGACCACGCCGACCGGGAAGCCCGATGCCATCTCGAGCAGATAGTCGGCCCGCAGCGGATCTCCCCTGCGGTGCTTGCCACGGGCGACGGTGATCTTCCCGTGCGTGATCGGGTACTGCTCGACGATCTGCTCGGGCGACCACAGCGCCCGGTGCAGCTTCGGCACCACGTAGTCGCGACAGGTCTCCGCCTCGAGTGGCCCGAGGTCAGTCATGGAGGCTGATCGTATTCAGCCCGAAGGTGTTAGGGCGAGCTGCGGCTCAGGCGGGGTCGGCGACCCGTGCGTCCTCGGGCGCGTCGGCGACGATCGAGATTGCCCCGCTCGGGCAGCGCTTGACGATCTTCTCGGCGCGCTCGCGAGGCAGCGCAATCCCCTCGCGCGGGCGCGAGACACCGTCGTCGCCGAGGTCGACCGCGTTCGGCTCGAGCTCCTCGCATTTCCCGATCCCGATGCAGACGTCGGCGTCGATCTCGATGAAGACGTTGCCCATGGGGCCATTGTATGCGCCCGCCGAAGGAGGGCCGGATGAGATCCGGCCCCTGCAGGAGCCGGGCGCAGTCTCGCCCCGCCTGATCCGAAGGGGCTTCAGGGCCGGATGAGATCCGGCCCACACCGTCCCTACGCGAGCGGGCTTCGCGTACCGTCCGCCCCGACGAGCTCTCCCCGGAGCCCCCTCCGGGCGAGCTCCGTGAAGAACCCACCGACGGGAAGCATCGCCTCGGGGCCACCGACGCCGTCGCGGAGCCGCTCGCCGCGGCAGAGCATCTGCGCGGCGATCGAGGGCGGGACGCCGGTCACCGTCGCGCCGGCGCCGTGCTCGAATCCCTGCGACTCGGCGACGCGCATCTCCGCGACCACGGTCTGCTCGACCCCGCCCTTCCGCCCGGTCACGAACACCCGGAACCACTCGACGCCGCCGGGATCGGGCTCGACCTCGACCGTCTGCGCCTGCCGCATCAGCACCGCGACGAGAGCGTCCCGCGGGACGATCTCGTCGTCGCCGACGCGAACGGGCTCGGTCGACGTCAATCCGGAGGCGATGAACGAGCGCAGGCGTGCCACGTCGAGCGCCGGAAGGCCGAGCCGCCACTCGACATTCCTGATTCCACGGTCGGCGTAGGATCGGGGGAGGGTCGCAGGCTCCGAGTGGATCGTGTAGACGCACTCGGCCGAGCCCTCCGGGAACTCGTAGACCTTCGAGCCCGACGCGGCCGGCAGCATGCGTAGCTCGCCGTCGAGGAACTGCGCGGCGTCGGCCGTGAACTCGTCGATGATCGTTCCCGCCGCATACGGCGGCACGTACGGCTCGTCGGGATCCTGCAGTCGACCCGGGATGAACGCGTCGACGATCTCGACCGACTCGACGGTATCGAGCACCGCGGCCCCGGCCGCGGCGAGCATGTTGGTGAGGCCCGGCGCCGAGCCCATCGAGATGGCGGCGGCGAGCCCCGCCTCGCCGAACGCCTCGTCGAGCTCGTACTGGCGCAGCGCGAAGTGGAAGAGGCCGCCGAGGTCGGTGTAGTGGGCGCCGACCTCCAGGCACGCCTGCATGACGGGAACGTTGAGCATATGGCTCGCAGCGTTGACCACGCAGTCGACGCCGCCGATCTCCCGCGCGAGGTCGGCCGAGGCGGTTCCCACGGTGACGACCCCGCCGAGCTCGGCGGCGAGCCGCTCGGCGCGACCTGTGTCGCGGTCGACGATCCGGACCTCCTCGACTCCCTCGCCGCGCGCAGCATCGGCGACGGTGACCCGCCCCATCCCGCCGGCGCCTCCGATCACCGCGATGCGCATCAGTACAGCTCCGCGTACTCGGTGAACTCCCAGTCGCCGACGTGATCCTCGAATCGCTGCAGCTCGTAGCGTCTCATCGTCGTGTACGCAACCAGGAACTCCTCGCCCAGCAGCTCGCGGATCGGCCCGCAGGACTCGAGCTCGCGAAGCGCCTCGCGCATGTCCACGGGAAGCTGGGTGATCGTCGGATCCTCCTCGGCAGGGGCAGGAGCCGGCGGCCCGAGCGACAGGCCCTCCTCGATCCCGAGCAGCCCCGCTCCGAGCACCGCCGCCCCGAGCAGGTAGGGATTGCCGGCCGCGCTCGGAGCACGGTGCTCGACATGGCGGGAAGCCTGCGAACCGCCCTTGATCCGCACGAGCGCCGAGCGATCCTCGAGACCCCACGAGACGTTCGTCGGGCTGAACGTGTGCGGACGCCGGCGCTTGAGGCAGTTCACGGTCGGCACGAGCAGCGTGTAGACCGCGAGGGCGTACTTCAGGTTTCCGGCAACGAAGGCCCGGCACAGATCCGAGATCCCCTGCTCGGCGGAGTCGTCCCCGAAGACGTTGCGGCCATCGCCGTCGAGCAGGCTCACATGCGTGTGATTGCCCGAGCCGGCCAGGCCCGAGAACGGCTTGCCCATGAACGTTGCCACGTACCCGTGCAGATGCGCGAGCTCCTTCGCCGCGTTCTTGAAGCTGAAGCACTGGTCGGGCCCGACCATACCCAGACCGGGCGCGAACGGGATCTCGTACTGGGAGCCCGAGTACTCGCAGTTGTGCGTGATCGCATCGATCCCGTACTCGCGCACCGTGTCGACCAGCGTCTGAAGGAAGGGCACGTACGTGTTACGCACGGTGTTGAAGATGTGGAGACCATCGAAGAGACGTCCCATCGACTCGCCGTCCAGGAGGTAGAACTCCGGCTCGAAGCCGATCAGCGGCTCGAAGCCATGCGAACGGCACCGCTCGAGCACGCGCCCGAAGACGCTGCGGGGCAGAGCCTCCAGCCGCGACCCATCGACGCCGTACGCGTCACAGACGAACCGGGCCGTCGGCACCTCACACCACGGAACGAGACCGCCAGTCGCGGGATCCGGAACGAGCGTCATGTCCGCGTAGCCGGTCTCCTCGTTGTAGAGCGTCCCCGGAACCACGCTCGAAGCCGTATCCAGCACCCCGGCGCCGCCGTACATGTTCAGGCCGCGCTCGGCAAACCCGGCCGCGTGCTCGACCGGCACCATCTTCGACCGGCTCGTGCCGTGCATATCGGGGATCTCGAAGCGCACCCACCGCACACCACGGGCGCGCCAACCCTCGATGATCTCGACCGCGGTTTCGCCCATCGGCTCTCTCCCCTTCCTCGTCGTCCCGTTCGCCTGCTCGCTGCTCGCGTGTGGCGGATCGTATCCTCCTCGTCCGCTCGGCTGCCGGATACGCTGTGTGCGGAATGCACACGACGCCCCGGTCCGAGCTGCGGACGCTCTCGACGCTCGTCACCCGGGTGAACTCGAGCCTCGACGTCGACGAGGTGCTCGACCAGGCGATCGAGGTCTGCGCCGAGCTGACGGGCTGTGAGGGGGCACTCGTCTACCTCTGGGACGAGGAGCAGGAGCGGCTCGTCATCCGCAGCGCCGTCGAGGGCTATCGCCACTGGATCGGCGCCTTCAGCCTCGAGCTCGGCGAGGGGCTGACCGGCTGGACGGCGCTCAGCCGCCGGCCCGGGATCATCACCGATCACGCGCTCGCCGACCCCCGGTACAAGCACGTTCCCGAGCTCAACGACACGCGGTTCCAGTCGGTACTCACGG
Organism: Gaiellales bacterium; assembly: GCA_046330455.1. Lineage (GTDB taxonomy): Bacteria > Actinomycetota > Thermoleophilia > Gaiellales > Gaiellaceae > CAVQXR01. Next base: position 148,958 of record JAXLSU010000009.1, on the reverse strand, counting down.
TGCCGATCGCCGGGCGTGACGACAGGCTCGTGGGAGTCATCACCCTCCACACGATCGCACCGCACGAGTTCTCCGAAGACGACGTGACGGCAGCAGAGACGATTGCGAGCCTCGTCGCGGGCGCGGTCGAGAACGCGAAGCTGCACGAGCAGGCGCTCCGGAGCGTGAAGGTCTTCCGGAGCCTCGCCGACCTCTCGCGACAGCTTGCCGTGGCCGCACGGGCGCCGAGGACCCTGCAGCGTCTTGCGCTCACGGCGCTCGAGCTGCTCGACGCGGCGCTCGTGGTCGTCCTGCGCCACGACGAACGACGCGGGCGCCTCGCCGTGGAGACGTGGGTCGGCGGAGAGGGCGTGACGGCCGACGCGGTCGCCGCCGATGCCTTCTGGCTCCGGCTCATGGGTGGCGGGCCGACCAGCGTCGCCGTCGACGGCGGCGGCCCCCTTGCGAGCAGGGTCGAGGCCCGGTCGCTGTTTGCCTGCCCTCTTGTCCACGACGGCCGGCCGATCGGCCTGCTCTGCTGCTACGCGGTCGAACGGCGCTCGCTCGGCGACGACAACCTCGCGCTCCTCGGAACGATCGCCAACCACGCGGCGATCGCACTGGCCGAGGGACGAACGAGCGCCCACGCGAACGACCGTACTCGGGTCCGTGAGCTGCTCGAAGCATTGCGCGCCGGAGAGCGCCCCGAACGGCTGGCCGCCGAGCTCGGCCTCCGTCTCGACGAGCCTTTCGCGGCCGTCATCGCCGAGACTCTCGACGAGCTGGATCCGGTGTGGGCGGGGCTCGCGGACGAGCTCACCCAGGTCTTTCCCGGTACCTTGATCGACGCCCGACGCACGTTCACGGCGCTCGTGCCCGTCCGAAGCGAGCGGTGGGCCGTCCTCCTCGAGGAGGCGATCGGCCGTGCGATCGGGGACGGCGACGCCGCCGCCGGCTTCTCGGACTCGACCGGGATCGAGGGTGACCACGCGCTCGCGCTCAGGCAGGCCTGGATGGCGTGCGCGATCGCACGCTCGTCCGGTCCGGCCCGACGCGTCCGCGGCTACTCGGGCCTCGGTGCGCAGCGATACCTCTGGGCGATGTCCCGGGAGCGCGATCCCGACCCGCTCGAGCTCGCGCTGACGCGCCTGCGTGAGCGTGACCGCCAACGCGGCAGCGAGCTCTTCCGGACGCTCGAGACCTATCTCGAGCGTCAGGGCAATGCCCGTCAGGCGTCCGCTGCTCTCTACGTCCACCGCAACACGCTCCGCCAGCGGCTGAGGCGGATCCGCGACGTGATCGGGCTCGACCCCGCCGACCCCACATCCTGGTTCGAGCTCCTGCTCGCCGTGCGGCTGATCAGGTTTCGCGAGCTCGTTCCGGACGGCCCTGCCGGCGGTCGGCACGCACCGCCTGACGGCTGACCTCGGGGCGTCCTGGAACAACCCGGTTCCTGGCACCGGGTGTGCAGCATGCACATGCCTTGGCCCAGGAGACTGGTCTGCGTGCTGGCACGCCGGAAGCCGGGTACCGCCTACCGTGCACCTGGTGACGGCGGAGCTGCTGTTCCTGTCCCAGGAGGACGTGGTCGCGGCGGGCGGCATGGACATGGACGCCTGCCTCGACACGGTCGAGGAGGCGCTCGTCCTGTACCACCACGGAGACGCGCTCTGCCCGCAGAAGGCTGCGATCCACTGGACCGACGAGCTCGACTCCGACGAGAAGCACGGCCGGGTCATGGCGATGCCCGCCTACGTCGGCGGGACGCTGCGGATGTGCGGGATGAAGTGGATCCCGAGCGTGCCGGACAACCCGAGCCGGGGGCTCCCGCGCGGAATCGGGGTCATCCTCCTCTCCGACCCCGACACCGGGCTCCCGGTCGCCTTCCTCGACGGGACCGTCGTGTCGGCGATGCGGACGGGCGCCGTGTCCGGCCTCGCTGCCCGTGAGCTCGCGCCGCCCGGCGCCTCGATTCTCGCCCTGTACGGCGCCGGTGTCCAGGCGCGCACCCAGCTCCTGGCGCTCGAGCGGGCCCTTCCGGAGCTCGCCGAGATCCGTCTCGTCGATCCGAGCGTCGAACGGCTGCGTGGCTTCGTCGAGCGCGAGCAGCCCGGGCGCCCTCCGATCCGGACATACGAGAACGCACGCGAGGCAGCAAGAGGCGCCCACGTCGTCGTTCCTGCCACGATGGCGCCGGCCCCGTACATCGAGTCAGACTGGTTCGAGGCGGGCCAGGTGCTCATCTCCGTCTCGTCGCACGACCCGTCGGTGGACACGATCGCCGCGGCCGACCTCCTCGTCACCGACGACGTCGAGCACGAGACGTTCCACGACGCCCGCCCGCTCGCGCGCGCCGTCACGGCCGGCGCCATCGCGAGAACGGACGCGGTGACGCTCGGTGCGATCCTGGCCGGCGGGCATCCGGGCCGCACGAGCCCCGAGGAGCGGATTCTCGTCTCGCCGGTCGGGATGGGGCTCGAGGACGTGGCGTGGGGAACGGCCGTCTTCCAGCGCGCGGCCGAGCTCGGGCTCGGGTCCCGGGAGCGGCTGTGGGACACGCCCATCTGGACGTAACGAAGGAGCAGGTATGTGCGGAATCGCAGGGTTCCTGGCCAAACATGACGGCGTCCCGGTCGCCGAGACCCTCACCGGGATGCTGCAGGCGATGGTCGGCCGCGGGCCGGACTCGACCGGCCTCTCGCTCTACGGCTCGCCACACGCCGGCTCTCACGTCGCCTCGATCTGGGCGGGCGACGACGGCGGGATCTCCGCGCACGACGCCGTCGTCGGGGCGATCGACCGCCACGGCTCCGTCCAGTCGGACGACTACCACGAGGGCTACTTCCGGATCGGGATCACCCCGGAGGACGCAACGCCGAACGGCCTGAGGGCACTCGCCGACGACGTCGAACGGAGCGCGCCCGGGGTGCGCGTCTTCTCCGTCGGCCACAGCCTCGAGATCATCAAGTACACGGCCGACGCGCGGACGATCTTCGATCTCTGGTCGCTCGGGAACCACCCGTTCACGCACGGTGTCGGCCATGTTCGGATGGCGACCGAGTCGCGCGTCGACGTGAACCACTCGCACCCGTTCTGGGCGCGTCCCTTCCCCGACGTGACCGTCGTCCACAACGGCCACGTGACCAACTACTACAAGAACCGGCGGATCTACGAGCAGCGCGGCTACACGTTCCAGACCGAGAACGACACCGAGTTCGTGGCCGTCTACCTCGCCGAGCAGATGGCCCGAGGCCTGACGCTCGACGAGGCGGTCAAGCAGTCGATCGACGACCTCGACGGATCGTTCACCTACCTCGTCTCGACCGCCGACGGGTTCGGCGTCGCGCGTGATCGCTTCTCGACCAAGCCGTGCCTCGTCGCCGAGACGGACGACTGGGTCGCCGTCGTCTCCGAAGGGATCGCCTTCGCGGGCGCCTTCGGCGACCGGTTCGATGTCCGCACCGAGGAGCTGCGCGGAGGGGAGGCCCGGGCATGGACACGGTGACGATCGACGGGCACGGCAAGACGACCCGGGAGATCAACCAGGAGCTGAAGACGGCGATCGCGGGCGGCACGACGAGCTTCGAGGTGCTGAATCCCGGGTCACGGCACAACCTCGCCGTGGGCATCCTCTGCCCGGCGCGCATCGTGTTTCGGGGCGACGTCGGCTACTTCTGCGGCGCGCTGTCGGACGGCCTCGAGCTCGAGATCCACGGGGATGCGGGCTGGTCGCTCGGCGCCGACATGATGAGCGGCAAGATCGTCGTCCACGGAAGCACGGGGTCATCGACGGCACCGTCGATCCGCGGCGGCATCGTCGTGGTCGAGGGCGACGCCGGCGCGCGCAGCGGGATCGCCGTGAAGGGCGGGACGATCCTGATCGGGGGCTCCACCGGCTACATGACCGGGTTCATGATGCAGAAGGGCCGGCTCGTCGTCTGCGGCGACGCCGGGGCGGCCTTTGGCGACTCGATGTACCAGGGTGAGCTGTTCTGCGGCGGCGACATCGCCGACCTCGGCTCCGACACGCTCGTCGAGCAGCCGACCGACGACGAGCTCGCCTGGCTCGCCGACACGTGCACGCCGTTCGGGCTCGGCCCGAAGAAGGAGTGGAAGAAGGTGCGCGCCGAGGGCAAGCTCTGGCGCTACGACAAGAAGGAGTTCGCCGCCTGGAGGGAGGCGCTATGAGCGACGGGAACGGCCACGTGGAACAGGTCGACTGGGCGCACCGGCACCTGCCGCGCGTGTCGCACGTCTGGTCGCCCGAGACGGTCGAGGAGATCCAGCGCAAGGCCGATCTCGGCCGCTACGTGTTCGGCGCCTACTCGACCACGCGTCAGCTCCCCAGCCTCGACGACCTCACGTTCATCCCGTGCACGCTCTCGCGCGTCCCGCTCGAGGGCTACCGGGAGCGGTGCGACACGAAGACCGTGCTCGGGACGCGCTGCCCGCAGCCGCTCGAGCTCGAGACACCGGTCGCGATCACCGGGATGAGCTTCGGTGCTCTGTCGGCCAACGCGAAGGAGGCGCTCGGACGGGCGGCCTCGATCGTGGGGACGTCGACGACGACAGGCGACGGTGGCATGCACCCGCGGGAGCGCGCCGCCTCGAAAAAGCTCGTCTACCAGGTGACGCCGAGCCACTACGGGAACAACCCGCACCACATGAAGACCGCGGACGCCGTCGAGGTCGTGGTCGGCCAGGGCGCGAAGCCGGGCACGGGAGGCGTCCTGCTCGGGTACAAGGTCTCCGAGGAGGTCTCGCGGATGCGCGACCTCCCGCTCGGCGTCGACCAACGCTCGCCGGTTCGACACCCCGATTTCATCGGTGCCGACGACATGCGGCTCAAGATCGAGGAGCTTCGGGAGGCCACCGACGGCAGGGTGCCGATCTTCGTCAAGCTCGGCGCGTGCCGCGTCTTCGACGACGTCCGTCTTGCCGCGAAGTCCGGGGCGGACGTGATCGTCGTCGACGGCCTCGAGGGGGCAACTGCAGCCTCGCCGCTCGTGCTCCTCGACCACACCGGCGTCCCGACGCTCGCGGCGGTGGTCGAGGCGCGCGAGGCCCTGATCGACATCGGGAAGTACGGCGAGATCCAGCTCGTCGCCGCGGGCGGGATCCGCTCCGGCGTCGATGCGGCCAAGGCGCTCGCGCTCGGCGCCGATGCCGTATACATCGGGACGGCAGCGATGATCGCACTGAATTGCAACGCGCCGATCTACGAGGACGATTACCGGAAGCTCGGTGTCGAGCCCGGCTGGTGTCGGGAGTGCCACACGGGTGGTTGCCCCGTCGGCGTCGCAACCCAGGACCCCGAGCTCGTGAAGCGCCTCGACGTCGAACAGGCGACCGAGCGCGTCGTCAACTTCCTGAACGCGATGACCATGGAGATCCAGATGCTCGCACGCTGCTGCGGGAAGTCCGACGTCCACAACCTCGAGCCGGAGGACCTGCGCAGCCTCACGCTCGAGGCCGAGGCGATCACGGGCATCCCCCTGGTCGGGAGGATCCGGAACCGGTGAAGCACATCGTCACGGCCGAGGACGTCGAGCGGCTCGCCGACACGGGCGAGCGGGAGCTGATGCTTCGCGAGCACGTCGTGCTCACCGACGCGGCCCGCGACGCTGCCGATCGGCTCGGTGTCAGGCTCGTCGAGGGCTCGACGTACTCGACCGCAGCCCCCGATCCGACCGTTCCCGCCCGGCCCGGAGCGGGCGGGCTTCCCTCGCCTGCGCTCGGCGGTCTGATCCAGAGGGCCGGCGGGACCGTCTCCCCTTCGCCCGCGATCCGGGTCATCGAGCCTCCACCGCGAGGCGCCGGCGGTCTGCCGCTCCCGGCCCTGCCCGGGCTGGCCCGCGGCCGGTCCGGACATGTCCAGGGGTCAGACCCCGTTGCGCAGGCGTCTGACACCTTTGCGCGCCGTGGAGCCGGTGGACTACCTGTCCCGGCCCTGCCGGGACTGACCCGCGGCCGATCGGGACATGCCCCGGGGTCAGACCCCGTTGCGCACGCTGTTGCGCGGTCGGGACATGTCCCGGGGTCTGACCCCGTTGCGCAGGCCGTTGCACAGGGTCGCCGCGTCGAGGGGCTGCCCGACTACGGGCGGCTGCAGACGAGGCTGCTGATCGGGGGGGAGTGGTGTGAGGCGACCGGTGGGGAGACGGTGCCGACCGTCGACCCGGCGACGAACGAGACGATCGTCGAGGTTGCAGCCGCGCAGGCCGAGGACGTCGACCGTGCGGTGCGGGCGGCGAGGGCAGCCTTTCCTGCCTGGCGCGATCTCGCACCGGAGAAGCGGCAGCGGATCCTGCTTCGCGTCGCGGAGCTGATCGAGGCCGAGTGGGAGCACCTGGCGCGGGTCGAGAGCCACGACGTCGGCAAGCCGATCCGCGAGGCCGCGCTCGTCGACCTCCCCGCCTCCTGGGATCCCTGGCGCTTCTACCAGGGGCTCGTACGTGCGATCGACGGTCGCGTGCTCGCCCTCCCGAAGAGCTCGTTCGACTACGTGCGCAAGGAGCCGATGGGCGTCGTCGGGATGATCATTCCCTGGAACTTCCCGCTCCACATCGCCTCGCGCAAGGGGTCTGCGGCGCTCGCGGCCGGCAACACCGTCGTCCTCAAGGCTCCGGAGCTGGCACCGCTCACGTCCCTCGAGCTCGGTCGGATCTGTCTCGAGGCCGGAATGCCGCCGGGGGTGTTCAACGTCGTGCCCGGCCTCGGTGCGGTCGCAGGTGCCGCGCTCGCCGAGCATCCCGACGTGAACAAGCTCGCCTTCACGGGCTCGACGGTCACCGGTCGCTCGGTGATGCGGGCCGGCGCGAACACGATCAAGCGCGTCTCGCTCGAGCTCGGCGGCAAGTCGCCGTCGATCGTGTTCGCCGACGCCGACCTCGACCGGGCCGTGATCGGCTCGGTATTCGGGATCTACCTCGCCCAGGGTGAGGTGTGCTCGGCAGGCTCGCGCGTGCTCGTCGAGCGCTCGGTCTACGACGAGTTCGTCCGTCGCTTCGTCGAGAAGGCGGCCAGGATCCAGGTCGGGCCGCCCTCCCGCTGGGAGACCCAGCTCGGAGCTCTGATCAACAGGCGCCAATGCGAGCGCGTCTACGAGTACGTCGAGATCGGCAAGGCCGAAGGTGCGACGGTCGCTCTCGGCGGCAGGCGTCCCGCCGACCCGGCGCTCGCCGCCGGCAACTTCATCGAGCCGACCGTGTTCTCGAACGTGCGAAACGACATGGAGATCGCCCAGGAGGAGATCTTCGGACCGGTGGTCGTGATCATCCCCTTCGACGGGGAGGACGAGGCGATCCGGCTCGCCAACGACGTGCGCTACGGTCTCGCCGCCGGCGTCTGGACACGCGACGCGAGCCGTGCTCACCGGGTCGCCCACGCGCTCGAGGCGGGCTCGATCTGGGTCAACCACTACAGCGCGTACCCGAGCGAAGCGCCGTTCGGCGGCTTCAAGGAGAGCGGGACCGGCCACGACCTCGGCCTCGAGTCCCTCGCCGAGTACCTCGAGACGAAGAACGTCCACATGCACATCGGGAGGGAGACCTTCGACTGGTACGCGGAGTGACAGGGGCACGGCCATCACAGGGCGGGCTCTCATCCGCCTTCCCGCAACCCGTGACAACAGACAAGGAGAGGAGAGGACATGAACGGAGCCCTGGGACTGATCGAGACGCGCGGCCTCGTCGCTGCGATCGAGGCGGCCGACGTGATGGTGAAGGCGGCGAACGTGACGCTCGTCGGCCGTGAGTCGATCGGAGGCGGCTACGTGACGGTCGTGGTCACCGGCGACGTCGGAGCCGTGAAGGCGGCGATCGACGCGGGCGCGACGGCCGCGAAGAAGACCGGCGAGCTCGTCTCCGCACACCTGATCCCGCGGCCACACGACGACGTCGCCAAGGTGCTCCCGGCGACCGGCGAGTAGGGACGCCGTGGCGGGATTCCGCGTCATCTGCGAGGGCGAGGTCATCGAGGTCGACCTCCTCGAGGAGGATGCGCCGCGCATCTGTGCCTATATGCGCTCGATCCTCCCGGTGGACGGTACGATGGTGCACGCCAAGTTCGCAGGCGAGGAGACGATCGTCATGGTCCCGTTCTTCGCCGAGCAGGAGAACCCGAAGCTGAACGTGGTCGCGGGTGACATCGGCTACTACCCGGGCCGCCAGACGATCTGCCTGTTCTACGGCGAGACGAAGCCGTTCGGCGAGGTCTCGTACTTCGCCCGCGTTCGCTCGAACCTCGAGGGGCTCGCCCGCTGTGGGCGGAAGCTGCTCGAGACCGGTCACCTCCCCGTACGGCTGGAGGCCTGCTGATGGCCCGCCAGACGGTCACCGAGCTCGTCGACGAGCTGCGGCAGTTCACCGCCGAGAACTGGGTGGGCGAGCCGCCGGACGTGAAGCGGCTGCGCGGCTTCAACCTGCCTCCGATGGGGAACCTCCCCTGCGTCGTCTACTGCAACTTCGACCTGTTCTGGGCCGGGGAGCAGCTCCAGGTCTGCCGCCAGGCCGCCCTCGCCGGCGATCTTCGCCTCCCCGAGCTGACCGAGGTCTCCGCGCTGCTGCTCGACCGGATCGCAGCCCGGACGGCGAAGTGGGAGATGGGGGACACGGTCGCCCTGATGCGCCGGGCGGCTGCGGCCCTCCGGGAATGGCGACCGGATTCGGCGGAGGAGTTCGCCGTCGTGATCGAGCACCTGATGATGGCGATCGATCGGATCCAGGCAGCGGTCGACGCGATCATCCCCTGGAACGACCTCGACAAGGGCGTCCGCCTGCGCGGCTCGCTCGGATAGGGAGACGCCGATGCAACTCTGTCGCGTGGTCGGGAACACGGTCTCGACTGTGAAGGCGCCGGGGCTCGCCGACTACAAGCTCCTCAACGTGCGCCCGGCGAAGGCGAGCGGGGACGAGCTCGTCGCGGTCGATGCGGTCGGGGCCGGGGTCGGTGACCTCGTGCTCGTCGCGACCGGCTCGGCCGTGCGTGAGCTCGAGGGGTTGCGGGGAGTCGCGGTCGATGCGGCGATCGTCGCGATCGTCGACGAGGGGTCGTGACGATACTCGCAGGACCGTCCGGGCGCCATGAGCTGGCGCCCCTACCGGGACCCAGGGACGACCCCTCGCCCTGTCGGCGCCGGATCTCTGCCGGCTCTCGCCGGATCTCGGCCGGCCCTCGCCCGACCCCGCCCGGCCCATGACCCCCGCGCCTGCCGGGGCCGGATCTCATCCGGCCCTCCGCGCGCTCGTCGAGATCGACGCGATGCAGCCCCAGTGGGCGGCCTACGTGGCGCAGACGTGCCAGGGCGATCCTCCCTCGGCAGGGATGGCCCAGCTCTACGTCGAGGTTGCACCGGCGAATGCCGTCTTCGCGCTCGTCGACGCGGCGACGAAGCGTGCCGACGTCCGCTCGGCACTCCAGGTCGTCGAGCGGCAGTTCGGGACACTCGAGCTCCACGGCACCGATCCGGCCTCCGTTCGCGCCGCAGCCGACGTGATCGTCGAGCGCCTGCGCGTCTCAAGCAACGACGCCGCGCGGCCCGAGGTCGTTACGCAGGAGACGATCACCCGGGTCGGCGCGAACCAGGCGCAGCTGGTGAATCGGCTGCGCTCGGCGAACCTCCTGCTCGAGAACGAGACGATGTTCCTGCTCGAGCTGCAGCCGGCCGCCTACATTGCCGCCGCCGCGAACGAGGCCGAGAAGCGCTCACCGGTCAAGCTCGTGTACGCGTCCATGCTCGGCGCGACCGGGAGGCTGATCGTCTCCGGAACGGACGACACGGTCGCCGAGGGCCGCGCCGCGGCGCTCGCCGCGATCGGGTAGGCGAGTCGCTCAGGCGGTCGTCAGAACCCGCTCGTACAGGGTCTCGACTCGGGCGGCGATCGTGTCCCAGCTCCAGCTATCGCGCACATGACGCGCCGCGTTCGCGCCGCGTCGTCGCCGCTCGTTCACGTCGAGCGTCGCGGTCGCAATCGCTGTCGCGAGAGCCCGCTCGTCGTCCGGGGCGATCAGCCAGCCGTCCTCTTCGCCGGGCACGGTGTTGACGAAGGACGGAGGCCCCCCGCTGAGCGTCCCGATCACCGGCAGACCGACGCTCATCGCCTCGAGGAACACCTGCCCGAAAGGCTCACCGGTGCTCGGCGCAACGAACACATCGCTGCAGGCGAGGCCTCGAGGGAGCTCGTCGTGCCCGCGCCACCCGACGAAGAACACGCTGGGGCGGCGGCCGAGCAGTCCGCACTCGCGCGCCACGGTCACCGGATGCTCCCCCTCCCACTCCCCGGGCGCACCACCCCAGACGACCAGCGGGGCTTCGACGCCGTGCTCGTCCCGCGCCCGCGCGTAGGCCCGGACGAGGAGCGGGACACGCTTGAAGGCGAGGAACCGACCGACGAAGAGCAGGACTGGACGTAGTGCACCGGACTCGTCGACGAAGGCCTCCCTGACCTGTCCGCCCGACACACGCAGTGAGCCCGGCGTCGAATCCCACTCCGTCCAGGCGAGTGGCTCGTCTGCGATCCATCGCTGCCAGGCGGCGAGTCGCTCGGGCTCGTCGGGCCGGGACGCGGCAAACCGGGCGACGTCGACGCCGTTCGGCACCACCTCGATCGACTCGGGATCGAGATCGAGCAGCCGCACCGCCTCGCCATGGTCGTGCGGCGAGATGCAGATGGTTGCGGCTGCGTCTCGCGCGAGCTGCGTCATCCTGTCGGCCCACCACCGACCGTAGGGCCCTGCATCGGACGCACGGTCGCGTACCCGCGCGATGAACTTGAGATCCGTACCGTGCAGGTGCGTGACCACCGGGAGGCCGGGCAGCATGCGGCGGGCCGCGGCGTGCAAGGTGCCGAGATGGTGGAGGTGGAGCACGTCCGAGGCCGCGAACGCGGCGGATCCGAGGAGCAGCTCGCCCCAGGCGGACACGGCTCGCTCCGCGAGGTCAGGCGCCACGTCACCGAAGCACCTGTCCGGAACTCCCGGTTTCGCCTCGAACGAGGGGTGCATCGGGAACGTAGCAGCCATCGGGTCGCCCCCGCCCTCCCAGGCCGCGACCGCATCGTCGTAGCGGGCGACGACGAGCGGGATTCCCCGGAAGAACGTCGCTGCATGCCCGGCGCTGCCCTGCGGGCCCAGGGAGCCCGCCGCGAGCGTCAGGCGATGTCCACGCGCCTCGAGCGCAGTCGCCAGGTACCGGGCAACCTGGGCGCTTCCACCCCTCGGATAGAAGAGGAGCCCCATCCCGATCCGCCGGTGTCGTACGGCAGGGTGGTCGTCAGGAGGCTCGCCAGGGGCGCCGGCGCGAGACGGGCCGGTGCTTCCGTGGCTCAGGTCTCCGCCTTCGCCACCCCGACCGGGCAGGGCACGCCCGTGCCGCCGAGACCGCAGTAGCCGAACGGGTTCTTCGCCAGGTACTGCTGGTGGTACCCCTCCGCATAGTAGAAGGGGCCTGCGTCGGCGATCTCGGTCGTGATCGGACCGTAGTCGAATGCGGCGAGTGCCAGCTGAAAGCGTGCCCTGGACGCATAGGCCGCCTCGCGCTGGGCCTCGGACGAGACGAGGATCAGCGAGCGGTACTGCGTTCCGACGTCGTTTCCCTGCCGCATTCCCTGGGTCGGGTCGTGCGCATCCCAGAAGACGCGCAGCAGCTCGTCGTAGCTCGTGGCCGCCGTGTCGAAGACGACGAGCACGACCTCGGCGTGCCCCGTGAGACCCGAGCAGACCTCCTCGTAGGTCGGATTCGAAGTGATGCCGCCCGCGTAGCCGGCCGCGGTCGTGTACACGCCCGGCGTCTGCCAGAACCTCCGCTCGGCGCCCCAGAAGCAGCCGAGCCCGAACACCGCTTCCTCCGTCCCGGCCGGGAACGGCGGGCCGAGCGGCGTCCCGAGCACCTCGTGGCCGAACGGCACCGACAGGGGCTCGCTGCGCCCGGGCAGCGCCTCCTCGGGGGTCGGAAGCTCGAGCATGTTGCGCCTGGTGAAGACCATGCGGTTCATCGCCTCCTGGGCAGGTCGTCGAGGTTCAAGACCGACAGTAGCGGCCCGGTCGCATCCGGCGCCGTCGCGCGTCGGTGAGGCAGCGGGTCGCGGGTCATGCTCTAGAGATCAACCGAGGTGACAAGATCTTGCGCTCTGGCCTGTGCCGTCGCCGCGGCGGCCGCGTCGCCGAGTTGACGAGCGAGCTGGGCCTCCTTGAGCCAGTTGTAGGGGCTCGACGGCTTGACGCCGATCCGCTCGGAGACGAGCGCGCGGGCGAGGTCGTTCCGGCCCGCACGCAGCGTGGCCTCGAGCAGCGTGCGCTGGACGGCATCCCGCTGCGCGTGACTGCCGCCGAAGTCGTTGACGTGGGCCCGGATCGGAGAGAGCAGGTCGACGGTCTGCCCATAGTCGCCCCGCCCGAACGCCAGGATCGCCCGGCAGACCGGCAGTCCGACGCGCGCGGTCATCCAGTGGTTCGTCACCCCTGGATGCGCCTCGGCGAGGTACCGCTCGCGGCTCGCGACGAGCGCCTCGGCCCGACCGAGCTCGCCGGCGCCGACGTACGACATCACAGCGTGCATGTCGTTGAAGGAGTAGAAGGGCGGCTCCATCTTGGGCTCCCAGGCGTCGGCGAGCGCGCGCCAGCGCTCCCCCGGGCTGTCGTCGCCCTCGAGGTACAGGCGCCAGAGCAGGGCGGCGGCATCGAGCATCTCGAGCGCGACCGGCTCCGACTGCTCGTTGTGCAGGACGGCATCGTAGATCTCGAGCGCCCGGTCGACCCGACCCGCCTCGAGGCAGTAGAGGCAGTAGTGCCACCAGTTGTGCACGTTGAAGAAGTTGCCGCCGGCCCAATCATCCCGCCGGTCATCGAAGAACCGGATCCCGTCGCCGAAGCGACCCTGCATCTCGTAGGTGTGGACGACCGCGTGAATGCCCCACACGTCCTTCCGATCGAGCTCGACCGCACGCAGCCCGATGTCCTCCGACCGGTCGTAGTGCCCGGCCTCCTCGAGCCCGAATGCGTACATGCCGAGGATCGGGCCGAGGTGCTCGTCATCCTCGCTCCACGAGGTCAGCGCACCGCCGACCCGGTCGCGGAGCGAGACGGCATCCGCGGTGAAGAAGTCGATCTGGTGCCCGACGGCGAGCGCGAGCGCGTCTCGCGGGTAGGCATGCACCAGCTCGCCGAGAACGCTGCCGGCCCCCTTGATGTCGCCGGCCAGCCAGGCGTCGACGGAGGCGTGGTGCATGCGCTCGCGAGGCGTCGTGCCGTTCGCGCCCGCGCCGGCACGATATCCGGGCCACCAGGCGCGAAGAGCGGCCGCATCCTCGGCATCGGACGTGAGCAGCCTCAGGTACGCCCGGAGCGTCATGCCCATCGGGAACGCCGGGTCCTCGGCGACCGCAGCCCTCGCCTCGTCGATGCAGCCCTCCCGGAAGTGCAGTAGCTCGTGGACGGCGCGGTTGTAGTGCCCGACCGCAGCCTCGCTCGCAGCCGTCAGCTCGAGCCCGTGCTGGTCGACGTGCATCGCGAACCTCCTCCAGGTAACGACGTCGTCGTCCGCAATTGTGACACGGGTATCGACACCTGTCCGGGAGCCCACGGCACCCGAGTAGGATCCCGCTCATGCTGACGCTCGATCAGCTGGCGGCGTCGATTCGCGACGGCTCGATCGACACGGTGGTCGTCGCGTTCACCGACATGCAGGGCCGCCTCGTCGGCAAGCGGCTCCACGGGAGCCACCTCGTCGAGCAGGACCTCGCGAGACGCGGCATCGAGGGCTGCAACTACCTCCTCGCCGTCGACATGGAGATGGAGCCGGTGCCCGGGTACGAGCTCGCGAACTGGGAGCGCGGGTACGGCGACTTCAGCCTGCGCCCCGACCTCGCGACCCTGCGGCGGATTCCGTGGCTGCCGGCGACCGCGCTCGTCCTCTGCGACGTCGAGTGGCACGACGGGACGCCGGTGAATCCCTCACCGAGGCAGATCCTCCGCCGCCAGGTCGAGCGTGCGCGCGCGCTCGGGTTCGAGCCGATGTTCGGCTCGGAGCTCGAGTTCTACGTCTTTCGTGAGAGCTACTCCGAGGCGCAGGCACAGCGTCATCGAGACCTGACGCCCTCCGTCTCCTACATCCCGGACTACCACATCCTCGCATCGACCTTCGACGAGCCGCTGCTCCGTGCGATCCGCAACGGGATGGCCGGCGCGGGGATTCCCGTCGAGGGCTCAAAGGGCGAGGCCTGGCCGGGTCAGCACGAGGTGAACTTCCTGTACGGGGACGCACTGACGATGGCCGACAACCACGCCGTCTACAAGAACGGCGCCAAGGAGATCGCCCACCAGCACGGCTGCTCGCTCACGTTCATGGCAAAGCCCGACGAGGGCTGGATCGGAAACTCGTGCCACATCCACTCGAGCCTCTGGCGGGACGGCGAGAACGCCTTCGCCGGCGAGTCGAACGTGTTCCGCCACTACCTCGCCGGCCAGATCGCCTGCCTCGCGGAGCTCGCGGTCTTCGTCGCGCCGACCGTGAACTCGTACAAGCGCTTCGCCCCCGGAAGCTGGGCCCCGACGACCCTCGCCTGGGGTCACGACAACCGGACGTGCGGCTTCCGGATCGTCGGGAAGGACGCCTCGCTGCGGACGGAGACGCGGATCCCGGGCGGCGACGTGAACCCGTACCTCGCACTCGCTGCGCTGCTCGCGGCCGGCCTGCACGGGATCGAGAACGAGCTGCCCCTTCCCCCCGCGCACGACGGCAACGCCTACGAGGCAGAGGATGCGGCGCGGTTTCCCGGGACGCTGTACGAGGCGGTCGAGGCGCTCGAGCAGGGGACGATCGCGCGCGCGGCCCTCGGCGACGACGTCGTCGACCACTACCTCAACTACGCGCGCACGGAGCAGCGGCTGTTCGACGAGGCCGTGACCGATTACGAGCGAGCGAGGATGTATGAGCGCGGCTAGCACCGGCATGCTGACCCTCGACGATCTGCGCACCGCCGTGGCCGACGGGTCGATCGACACGATCGTCGTCGGGCTCGTCGACATGCACGGCCGCCTCGTGGGAAAGCGGGTCTCCGGTGACTACTTCCTCGCGCACTTCGAGGGCGGGATCGACCTCTGCAACTCGCTCCTCACCCTCGACATGGAGTCCGACACGACACCCGGCTACGCGATGGCGAGCGTCGAGCTCGGCTACGGGGACCTCTCGCTCCGCCCCGATCCGTCGACGCTGCGCCGGATCCCGTGGCACGAGGGGACCGCGCTCATCCTTGCGGACGCGAAGTGGTTCGACGGGCGCGATGTCGAGCCCTCCCCTCGCCGCGTGCTCGCGCGCCAGATCGAGCGGGCCCGCGCGCTCGGCTTCGAGCCGGTCTTCGCGTCCGAGCTCGAGTTCTACGTGTGCCGTGAGACCTACGACGAGGCGTTCCGGAATCGCTACGCGACCCTGACCGGAACGGCGCGCTACGTCACCGACGCCCACCTGCTCGCTCCCGGCTTCGACGAGGAGCTGATCGGTCGGCTCCGGCGGCAGCTCCGCGGAGCCGGCATCCCGGTCGAGACCTCGAAGGCGGAGGCCTGGGCAGGCCAGCACGAGCTGACCTTCCACCACGGCGACCCTGTCGCGATGGCCGACCACCACGTCGTCTTCAAGCACGGGGCGAAGGAGATCGCCGAGCAGAGCGGCTGCTCGCTCACGTTCATGGCGAAGCCGTTCCCGGAGTGGCTCGGCAGCTCCTGCCATGTCCACTCGAGCCTCTGGCAGGGTGGCGTGAACCTCTTCGCGGGCGAGTCGGAGCTGTTTCGCCACTACCTCGCCGGCCAGCTTGCGTGCCTGCGGGAGCTGGCCGTGTTCGTGGCGCCGAACGTGAACTCGTACAAGCGCTTCGTCGCGAAGCAGGCGACCTGGGCCGGGAACTCGCTGACCTGGGCGCACGACAACCGCACGACGGGCTTCCGCGTGCTCGGCCGCGGGCCGGCGCTGCACGTCGAGTGCCGGATCCCGGGTGCCGACTGCAACCCGTACCTCGCCTTCGCGGCCCTGCTCGCCGGAGGGCTGGACGGGATCGAGCGGGAGCTACCGCTTCCGGAGCCGTACGAGGGCAACGCCTATGTGGCAGAGGTCGAGCGCGTCCCCCCGACGCTGCGGGAGGCGGTCAGGGCGTTCGAGCGAAGCGAGCTCGCTCGTGCGGCCTTCGGCGACGAGGTCGTCGACCACTACCTGAACTACGCTCGCGCCGAGCAGCGGCTGTTCGACGCCGTCGTCACCGACTACGAGCGAGAGAGGATGTTCGAGCGTGGCTGAGCAGATCCCACCCTTCGGAAACCACCTGCCGGTCCGGATCCGGTTCGGGGAGGGGGCCGTCGCGCAGCTCCCGGAGATTCTCCGGGCCGAGGGCGCCTCGCACACCTTCGTGATCGTCGACGAGGTCGTACAGGAGATCCCCCAGGTCGCCGCCGCACTCGGCGCGATCGAGGCCGGCGGGAGCACCGTGACGCGGTGGCTCAAGGCCCCGGGCGAGCCGCTCGTCCGCGAGGTGGAGGACGCCGCCGCACAGCTCGCCGCCTCCGGGGCCGACGCGATGGTCGCGATCGGCGGGGGCTCGTCGATGGACGTCGCAAAGACGGCGCGCCTCGTTGCCGGACAGGGCGGACCGTACCGGCGCTTCGTCGCCGGCGGCATCGCCTACGAGCCGCCAGGGATCCCGCTCGTACTGATCCCGACGACGTCGGGAACCGGCTCGGAGGTTTCCGGAGGAGCCGTGATCACCGACGAGCAGGATCGCAAGGCCGGGATCGCGAACCCTCTCCTCCGTGCCCAGCACGCGCTCGTCGACCCCGAGCTCACCTACGGACTACCCGGGGCGCCGACCATGTACGCGGGCATCGATGCGCTCGCGCAGGCGATCGCCGGCATCGCTGTCACCGCCCGCACGCCGATCGGAAACGGGATGGCGCTCGAGGCGACCCGGCTCGCGGCAGTCGCGCTCCCCGCGGTCGTCCGTGACGGCACAGACCGCGTGGCCCGCTCGCAGATGGCCTGCGCGAGCCTGCTGGCAGGGCTCGCGATGAACATCTCCGACTGCGGCTCCGAGCACTCGATCGCGCAGGCGATCGGGGGCAAGTACCACCTCCCGCACGGGCTCACGATCGGAGTCGTGCTCGCCGAGACGATGGACCACGACCGTCGGGCCGTTCCGGAGCTGTTCGAGCGGATCGCCGACGCGCTCGGGGAGCCGGGGGACGGGAACGGCGACGGCTTCCGGGCGGTTCGCGGCGTGCGGCGAATCCTCGCCGAGATCGACTTCCCGACGCTCGGCTCGCTCGGCGTCGGGGAGGCCGACCTCGACGAGCTCGCAGAGCTGGCGCTCGCGGACTACTTCATCAGCGTTTCGCCGGAGCCCTGGACGAAGCAGGACGTGATCGACTGCTACCGCGCCGCGCTCGCGGTCGAGCGTCGCTGATCGTCGCGTCCGGCCCTCGCGTGCCGCAGGGTCAGGAGCGCCCCGACGCAGGCCAGCACGGCTCCGGCGAGGAGGAGCCCGGCGCCTACCCGTAGCGGCGGTGCGGCCTCGATGAGCGTCCCGACCGCCACGAGCTCGATTCCCACCCCGAAGAGCCCCGCCTCGATCGTCCACGGAAGGCGCGGATAGAGCGCACGCTGCTTCGGACGCGGGCCCGGCGGCCACGTGCTCCAGGCCGACAGGGAGAGCAGCTTGCCGGCGTGCCCGAGCGTGACCCCCGCGCCCCAGCCGGCGACGAGGAGAATCGCGGCGACCGCCGCCGCGCGGGCGTCGGGGACGGCGCCCACGAGCGCAGCGAAGGCCACGGCGACGGCCTGGACGAGACAGGCGGCGCCCACGAGGAAGTGGGCGAGCGGAGCCTCCATCGCGTCGAGTCGGCGCCTGCGAACGACACCGGCGAGCTGGAGCCCGAAGCGGGCGAATGTGAGCAGCACGAGCGCTGCCCCGACGGCGACGAGCGGTCGCACGCCTGCGGCAATGCCCGCGAGCAGGAGCCAGAGCGCGCCCGTGAACGCCAGCTCGAGGGCCGGCAACCGCCTCGGCGGGGCAGCCGGGGCGAGCGCGAGCATCGGGGCGAGCGTCCGGCCGACGGCGAGGATCAAGAGCGTCAGCCAGCCGAGCGCCCCGAGCAGGAGGTGGACGAGCATCAGCCGGGGGTAGGGAACTCCCAGCACCTGCGGTCCCTGCGCCCCGAGAACGGCGGCGCCGAGCACGAGCGCGGCGGCAGCGTGGAAACCGGACAGGGAGACGCCGACGCGGCTCGCCACGAGCATTCGCCCCTGCGGCGCACGGCGTACGAGGCCCGCCAGCTCGGCGAGAACGATTGCGAGCCCGGCGGTCACGAGCGCGGCCCCCGGCCAGGCGAGCGAATCGGCGTCCGCAGCGATCCCGACCGCGAGCGGGATCCCGCCGGCGAGAAGCCCGAAGGCGAGCCAGAGGCGGCGCGTGCCGGCGAGATCGTTCCGGAGCATGACGGGCAGGACGTGCCAGGCAGCCGTCGCCACCGCATACGGAAGGAAGACGAGCGCTGCGAGGTGGAGCGCGAGCACGGGCAGGTCCGCCGTGTAGCGACCGATCGCGAGGTCGGGCGCTGCGACAACGAGGACGGCGGTCGCGGCGAGCCAGCCGAGGAGCCCGGCCGCGAAGCCGGTCGCGACCAGCGAGAAGGGCGCCGGCCGGCCGACGGCGGCCAGCGGTAGCTGCGACGCTGCCATGTGACAAGCCTTCCCGATCCGGTGGGAGGACGTCGCAATAGACTCAGGGCATGAAGCCCGTGATCGGGATCACGGCCTACGCCCAGGAGGCGAGCTGGGGGGTGTGGACACTGCCCGCGGCGCTGATCCCGCTCTCCTACGTGACCTCGGTGGCGTCGGCCGGCGGGCGTCCGGTCGTGATCCCGCCGATCGAGGGCGCCGTCGACGAGACGCTGGACGCGATCGACGGGCTGATCTTCTCCGGAGGCGCCGACATCGACCCCGGGGTCTACGGCGCCGAGCGTCACCCGGAGACGACGGTGACCCACCCGCACCGCGACGACGCCGAGCTCGCGCTGCTCGAGGGAGCGCTCGCGCGCGACATGCCGGTGCTCGCAATCTGCCGGGGGATGCAGATGCTGAACGTGGCCCACGGCGGCGACCTCCATCAGCACCTCCCGGAGCTCGTCGGCCACGAGGGACACCGCGAGACGCCGGGCGTCTTCTCCGAGCACGAGGTCGAGATCGCGCCCGAGAGCCGCACGGCAGGGGTGATCGGGGCCCGGGCCCGCGTTCACTCACACCACCATCAGGGCCTCGGCGCCGTCGGGGACGGGCTTCGCGCAGTCGGCTTTGCCGAGGACGGCTCGGTCGAGGTGATCGAGGACCCCGACCGCCGCTTTGCGCTCGGCGTGCTCTGGCACCCCGAGGAGGGGGAGGACAAGCGGCTGTTCGCGGCGCTCGTCGCGGAGGCAGCCGCCTACCGGGGCCGGCAGACGGCCTGACCGGCCCGGGTACCCGGCGCGGCCGGGCTCCGGCAGGTGAGGCGTCGCTATGGTTCCCGCATGATCGACCCGACCGCCCGCTGGCGGCGTCACCACGGGCTCGACTACAAGGCGGTCTGGGCAGGCCTTCCCACCTTCGCCGACCTGCCGTACACCGAGGACGCGGCCGAGCTCGCCGGGATCGACGTCGCGATCGTCGGTGCCCCCATGGACGAGCTCGTCTCGGACGCGCCCGGCACGCGTTTCGGCCCGCGCGCGGTGCGTGTCGCGACCCCGACCGACTCCTACCACCTCGAGGCGCGTATCGACTGGGCGCAGGTGCTGCAGGTGGTCGACTTCGGTGACGCTCCCGTGATTCCCGCCGACCCGGTCGCTTCGCACCGGGCGGTCGAGGAGACGGTGCACGAGGCCCTCCGGGCCGGGGTG
This sequence comes from Gaiellales bacterium, assembly GCA_046330455.1. Taxonomy (GTDB): domain Bacteria; phylum Actinomycetota; class Thermoleophilia; order Gaiellales; family Gaiellaceae; genus CAVQXR01. The sequence continues at coordinate 129,074 of JAXLSU010000009.1, read as the reverse complement.
CTCCCGATCGTGCTCGGCGGCGATCATTCGATCACCGAGCCCGATCTCCGCGCCTGCGCGCTCCACCACGGCCGCCCGCTCGGTCTCGTTCACTTCGACACGCACACCGATACGGCAGCCGACCTGTTCGGGAAGCAGCTCTCCCACGGCACGCCCATGTACCGGCTCGTCGAGCAGGGTCACGTCGACCCGCGGCGGTACGTCCAGATCGGCCTGCGGGGCTGGTGGCCGGGCGAGACGGAGCTCGCCTGGCAGGCCGACCGGGGGATCACGAGCCTCTTCATGCACGACGTCCGCGACCTGGGGATCGGGGAGGTCGTGCGCCGTACGCTCGAGATCGTCGGCGAGGGGCCCGTGTTTCTCACCGTCGACGTCGACGTCCTCGACCCGGCTTTCGCGCCCGGGACCGGGACGCCCGAGCCCGGCGGAATGACCCCGGGCGACCTCCTCTGGGCCTGCCGGACGATCGCCGCGGAGCTCGAGCTGGTGGGTGCGGATGTCGTCGAGGTGATCCCGCTCGGCGTCGAGGACGTGACCGCGCTCGTCGCAAACCGCGTCGTCCGCGAGATCCTGACCGGCCTCGCCGTCCGGCGCTCGCGGTAACCCGGCGTCTGAGCCGGTCGATAACGTCGGTGTGGAGATGAATCGGTCGACCCGGCGCGATGGCCGTGGCGCGGGGCCCGCGTAGCGGGCAGCACGCTGTGGCTTCCCCCTCGCCGCCCGACCGGACGACCAGTTCGGCAGGGACGCTGGACGTCGTGTCCGTGGTTGCCGCCTACGCGGTGGGGGCCTACGCCGCGCCGGATGCGGACAGCCTGCTCGCGTTCACCGCCTCGTTCGTCGCCGAGCACCTCCACGCGGCCCGATGCGAGCCGAGCCGGGCACCGGCAAAGGCGCCGGCGGATGCCGAGCTCACGATCAGATGCCCGGCAGGCAGCGCCGAGCCAGAAGCAGTGCTGTCCGTGTTCGGACGGAGCGCCGGGACGCTCGCTCCGGACGAGCGCCGGCTCGTGGACGCGATCGCCGAGATCGCAGCTGCCGCGCTCGCCCGCACGCGCGCCGAGCTCCAGGACGTGACCCAGCAGCTGCTCGCCGAGACCACCCTGCGCGAGGCGGAGGAGCGGTATCGCCGGCTCGTCGAGGAGCTTCCCCTCGTCACCTACATCAGCGCCGCGGACGACACCTCCTCACTGCAGTACATGAGCCCGCAGATCGAGGCGATGCTCGGCTACCCGGTCGAGGCATGGCTGTCCGACTCCGAGTTCTTCGTGAACGCCGTCCACCCCGACGACCGCCGGCAGGTCTTCGGCGAGATCGAACGCAACATCGCCGGCGAGGCGATCATCTCCGAGTATCGGCTCATCGCCAGCGACGGCCGCGAGGTGTGGTTCCGCGACGTCTCCATCCCGGAGCTCGACCGGACCGGCCGGGTATCGGCGGTCCGCGGCTTTCTCGTCGACATCACCGAGCAGAAGCGCGCCGAGCAGGAGCATCTCGAGGCGGAGGAGCGCTACCGGAGCCTCGCCGAGGAGATCCCCGCGGTCATCTACGTCGACGCCGCGGACGACCTCGCCTCGACGCAGTACATGAGCCCCCGAATCGTCGAGATCCTCGGCTACCCACTCGAGGCCTACGACGACCCGGCCTTCTTCGTCGAGACGCTCGTCCATCCGGACGATCGCGATGCCGTGCTCGCCGACATCGCGCTCAACAACACCGGGCAGAGGAGCACGATCGTCTACCGCTGTCTCGCGGCCGACGGGCGCGTCGTGTGGTTCTACGACGAGACGGTGCCCCAGGTCGACGAGCAGGGCAACGTGGTCTGCGTCCGCGGCTGCCTGATCGACATCACCGAGCAGAAGCGCGCCGAGGAGCTCCACGCCGAGGCCGAGATCAGGTTCCGGGAGTTCGTCGAGCGGCTGCCGCTCGTCGTCTACATCGACCGCGTCGACGAGCTCACCACGGCGACCTACATCAGCCCGCAGGCGACCGAGCTGCTCGGCTACGCACCCGAGGAATGGCTCACGCGGCCTGGGATGTTCCACGAGCTCCTGCACGGGGACGATCGCGAACGCGTGATCGCGGAGCATGCCGACTGGAGCCGGCGGGGTGGCTCGTACCGGTCCGAGTACCGGCTGATCTCCCGCGACGGCCGTACGATCTGGGTTCGGGACGAGGCGGTGATCGTCGACGATCCGACGCTGCACGGGCCGACCGCCCAGGGATACCTGCTCGACATCACCGAGCAGAAGCGCGCCGAGGAGGAGCTCCACAGAAGCGAGGAGCAGCTTCGGCAGGCCCAGAAGATGGAGGCGATCGGGCGGCTCGCAGGCGGGGTGGCCCACGACTTCAACAACCTCCTGACGGTCGTTCGCGGCTACGTCGGCTTTCTCCTCGACGAGCCGAGCCTCTCCGCCAGCATCCGCAACGGCCTCGTCGAGATCGACACGGCCACAGACCGGGCCGTCGCGCTGACCCGTCAGCTCCTGGCCTTCAGCCGCCGGCAGGTGCTGGCACCGACGAGGCTCGACCTCTCCGAGGTCGTCGCGGAGCTCCACTCGATGCTCCGGCGCCTGATCGGCGAGGACGTCGAGCTCGAGATCCGCTCGGAGTCGTCGCTCGGCACGATCCAGGCCGATCGAAGCCAGGTCGAGCAGGTGCTCATGAACCTCGCCGTGAACGCACGCGATGCGATGCCGAGCGGCGGGCGGCTCACGATCGAGACGAGAAACGTCGAGACGGTCGATCCCGGCCGGCCGGAGGACGCTCCCGAGCGATACGTCGCCCTCGTCGTCTCGGATACCGGCCTCGGGATGGACGAGGTAACGATGGAGCTGATCTTCGAGCCCTTCTTCACGACGAAGGAGCAGGGGAAGGGGACAGGGCTCGGGCTTGCGACGGTGCACGGGATCGTCGAGCAGAGCGGTGGCCACGTCCAGGTCACGAGCGAGCCCGGGGCCGGTGCGACGTTCACGATCCTCTTCCCCTGGAGCGCTGACGTGACCGAGGACGACGGGCTCGACCTCGCCGGCAGCACCCGGGAGGCGGGCACGGAGACCGTCCTCGTCGTCGAGGACGACCCGAGTGTGCGACGGCTCGTCCGCACGGCGCTCGCACGGGCCGGTTACACGGTGCTCGAAGCCGGTGAGGCGAGCGAGGCACTCGCGGTTGCACAGGACCCGTCCGAGACCTTCGACCTCCTCCTCACCGACGTCGTCATGCCCGGGCAGAGCGGGCGCGTGCTCGCGGAGGAGCTCGCGACGATCCGGCCGGGGGTTCCCGTCCTCTACATGTCGGGGTACACGGACGACGACATCGTTCACCACGGCGTCCACAGCCAGGAGATGCCGTTCATCCAGAAGCCGTTTCTCCCCGGCGCGCTCGCCGCGAAGGTGCGTTCGGTGCTCGACGCAACACGGGGGAGCACCCGCGCCGCCGCCTAGGCCGTGTGCCTCCTTCCTGCGGGCGAGGTCAACCGAGCAACGCCGCCCCCAACCACGTAGGGGCAGGATCTCATCCGGCCCGCCCCGCCCGGAGGGCGGGGTCAGCCGAGCGACGCCTGTCCGGAGTCTGCCGCGGCGAGGTCGGGCGGGAAGCGACGAAGTGCCCAGGCCGCGTCGAGCGGCTCCTGGCGGTACGGCTTTCCGTTCACGAAGACGTAGTCGCGCCGCTTCACGTCCATCGCGAGTCGGGCCTCGATCGGGTACCAGCGATTGTGACGGTCGACGAGGTCGTTCACCTCGACGAAGCTCCAGCGCTCGACGAGCTCACGCCAGCGCGCCGGGAAGCGCGACGGGTCGTCTGCACACTCGGACGCGAGCCGGTGCCAGCGTTCGCCGAGCGCCCTCTCGGCCTCGCGCGTGAGCCGGTCGATCTCCCGCAGGCGCACCATGTACGGGAGCGGCCCGCCGAGCGAGGCGACGTAGGAGTCGACCGTGGGCCGGAAGTGGCGGCGGCGGATCTCGACCCGGCGGCCGGCCGCGGGGGCGCCCTCGATCTCGGCCTGGAGCGCGCTCGCCCGCGCCCGCTCGCGCGGGTCGGTCTCGACCGGCCCCCACTGTCCGAGGAGCTCCCGCCGACGACGGCCGTCCATCAGCGGAGGGTCCGGATCGGGCCCTGCGACCCGGAGAGCGCGGCCCGCAACGACTCGGCGTCGGTCACCGGCGCCCGGCAGGCGAAGCCCTCGCAGACGTAGGCCGCAGGCCCGCCGTCGACGAGCCCCTTGCCGGCGAGGAGCGGGATTCTCTCCAGGGCCGGATCGCCGGGCCCGGAGGCGAACGCGAACGCCGTGTCGGGAGCGAACGGGGCGAGGGCGGCCCGCCGCAGCTCCTCGGTCACCCGATCGCCGGCAGGTCCGACGAGCGCCAGCTCTCGCGGAGCGGCGAAATGGTGATCGAGCGCGCACAGGAGCCAGCCGACACCGCTCGGAGCCCGGGTCAGGTAGCGGTGGCCGAGCCTGAACACCTCGACGGCGAGGCGCTCGAGCTCGTCGTCTCCGAGTGTCCGGGCGAGGCGAATCAGCACGTAGGCGAGCATCGAGTTCCCGGACGGAGTCGGATGGTCGTCGAGCTCCTTCTTGCGGACGACGAGCGCTTCACCGCCGGCCGGCGTGAAGAAGAACCCCCCGAGCTCCTCGTCGTGGAAGAGCGCGATCGCGAGCCGTGCGAGCCGCTCGGCCTCGTCGAGCCAGCGCAGCTCCCCCGTGACCGTGTAGAGGTCGAGAAGCCCGTTCGCGACGTTCGCGTAGTCCTCGAGGTAGGCCGGGATCTTCGCGGTGCCCGCCCGGTACGTTCGGTAGAGCCCGCCCCACTCGTTGCTCATCGGGCCGAGCAGGAACGCGGCGAGCTCGACGGCCGCGGTGCCGAAGTCTTCACGCCCGAGCCGCTGCCCCGCCTCGGCGAGCGCCGAGAGCGCGAGCCCGTTCCAGGCGGTGACGACCTTGTCGTCGCGCAGCGGCTGCGGGCGCCGGAGGCGCGCCTCGAGCAGCTTGCGCCGCGCCCCGTCGAGCCTCCCGTCGGGCTCCTCGCCGGGCCGGGCGAGGAACAGCACGTTCGCCCCTTCGAAGTTGCCGCCGACCGTGAGCCCGTAGGTCTCCACGACGAGCTCGGCCTCGTCTGGCTCCAGCACCTCGTGGAGCTGGTCGATAGTCCACACGTACGTCAACCCCTCGTGCCCGTCCGTGTCGGCGTCCTGGGCGGAGGCGAGCCCGCCCTCCGGAAGCCGTAGCTCGCGGAGCAGGTACTCGAGCGTCTCCTCGACGACGGTCGCGTACCGGGGCGTTCCGGTCAGCGCGTGAGCGTGCAGGTAGGCGCTTGCCAGCAGCGCGTTGTCGTAGAGCATCTTCTCGAAGTGGGGAACGAGCCAGATCGCATCGACCGCATAGCGGTGGAAACCGCCGCCGAGCTGGTCGTAGATCCCTCCCGCGGCCATCTCGTCGAGCGTCTTCGTCGCCATCTCGAGCGCGTGATCGGAGCCGTTGCGCGCGTAGACGCGCAGCAGGAACTCGATCGCCGCCGCGGGCGGGAACTTCGGGGGGCCGCCGAACCCGCCGCGGCGTGAGTCGAACTGGCGGGCGAGGCCGATCAGCGCCTCGCTGAGAAGCGCGCTCGTCAGCGGCTCCGTCGACGGCCTCGCCCGGGCGGAGCCGCGCAGGACGTCGAGGAGCTCGGAGGTCTGCCGGTGGATGTCGCCGCGCCGGTTCGCGTACGTGTCGGACACCGCCTGCAGGACCTCCGGGAACGACGGCATTCCCAGCCGCGAGACCGGCGGGAAGTACGTTCCTCCCCAGAAGGGCTCCCGTTCGGGGGTCAGGAACACCGTCATCGGCCAGCCGCCCTGGCCGGTCAGCGCGACCACCGCCTCCATGTAGACGGCGTCGACGTCGGGGCGCTCCTCGCGGTCGACCTTCACGTTGACGAACCGCTCGTTCATGAGCGCCGCGATCGCTCCGTCCTCGAAGGACTCGTGCGCCATCACGTGGCACCAGTGGCACGCCGAGTAGCCGACGGAGAGGAGGATCGGCCTGTCTTCGGCCGCTGCGCGCTCGAAGGCCTCGTCGCCCCACGGATACCAGTCGACCGGGTTGTCCGCATGCTGGAGCAGGTACGGGCTGGTCTCGCCGGCGAGCCGGTTCACCGTCCCAGTATCGCAGCAACCTCAGGTCCGACTTCGTTCCGACCGATACACGCGGGGTGGGACGGGGCCAGCTCCTGCCGATGCTGTTCTGGAGCGCAGTCAGCTGCGCCGTGCCTCTTGCGACCCTGCACTTCTTCGCGCGCGAGACGGTGGTGCTCCCGGGCATCGTGCACTTCTCGGCGGTCGCGATCGCGGCGTGCGCCGCCGCGGGCGCCTCGGCTGCCCTGACCGTGGCCGGTGCCCGGCGGCGGGACGGGCGGGTCGTGCTCGTCGGCGGCGCCTTCTCGGTGATGGCGGCCCTCCTGCTCGTCCACGGCATCTCGACGCCCGGGTTGCTCGTCGGCGACAACGGGCTCGTGGCGTTCACCGGCGCCGCCACCCTGCCCGTCGGTGGGGCCGTGCTCGCGCTCTCGGCGGTGAGAGGGTGGAGCGGGTCGCGGCGGGTCGTGCCCCTGCTCTGGCTGATCGCCGCCGTGCTCGGGGCGATCTCGATCCTGAGCGCGGTGGGCATGCTCGCTCCCCGGTTCGTCCCTGCTGTTCCCGAGCGGCTCAGCCCGGCAGCGCTCATCCTGCTGGCCGTCGGTCTCGCGTTCTACCTCGCGCTCGGGCTGCGCGCGTTTCGCACCTGGCGGCTGACCCGGCGTACCGCGGACCTGATGGTCGTGGCCGGGATCGTCTGGCTCGCCACCGCGCTCGCCGCCGCCCTGACGCTCGGGCCCTGGGATCTCGGATGGTGGCTCGGCCACGCTCTCGAGGTGGCCGGGATCGCGCTCGTCGGAGGTGTCGTGGCGTTCGATCTGCACCGCGGCGTGGCCTCGAGGCCGCTGAGCGGCGACCTGAAGGCGGTCGAGCTCGTACTCGCCGAGGAGGCGTTTCTCGGCTCACACGTGCGGGCCCTGACCGTCTGTCTGGCCGAGAAGGATCGGTACACGGAAGGCCACGCCCGCCGCGTGGCCCTGCTCGCGGTCGAGCTCGGCGACGAGCTCGGGCTCGCTCCAGGTCGCCTGCGCGTCCTCGCAACCGCCGGGCTGCTCCACGACATCGGGAAGCTCGCCCTTCCCGACCGGATCCTGCGCAAGCCCGGCCCGCTGACCGGCGATGAGTACGCCCAGGTCAGGCAGCACCCGGTGCGCGGCGCGAAGCTCCTCGAGGAGCTCGGTGGATTCCCGGCCAACGTCCGCGCGCTCGTCGGTTCCCACCACGAGCGGCTCGACGGAAGCGGATACCCGAGGGGCGCGACCGGCGACGCGCTGTCTCTCGAGACCCGGATCCTCGGCGTCTGCGACGTCTACGACGCCCTCGTCTCCGACCGCGTCTACCGGGTCGCCTGGACGCGTGCGCAGGCGCTCGAACAGCTGCGCCGGGAGAGCGGCACGGCATTCGATCCCTCCTGCGTCCAGGCACTCGAGGCCGTGGTCGGCCGCGAGCAGCCCGCAGTCGTCACACCTCCGCCCGCGCCCCGCGTGTGGGACCCCGTCGCCGAGCCCGTGCTCCCGAGCGTCCCGACCGTGTTCGCCGGGACGACGACGCGGATCGTTCGCCGGCCGTAGCGTGACGGGCGGGGACCTGGCAGGCTCCCGGGACGATGGCCCGGGCTGACGCGAAGATACGGCCCGCGCCGGGAAAGGCCGTCATGACGGCGACCCGGTACGCGGGAGGCCGCCTCGGCCTCGGCGGGATCTCGGCGGTGAAGGGCCGGCGCAGCACGCGCCGCAGCGCCTGGGCGCTCGTGACCGGCCGGTATCGCTGGCCCGGGAACGGCGGCCGCTTCGCCGTCTGGGTCAGGTTCGTCGACGGCTACTGGATCGTGCAGCACGCCGGCGTCGACGAGGCCGCCGCGGAGCCGCCCGATTCGCTTCGCGTCCCCTGCGACCTCCGGCCGGCCTTCGGGAAGCCCGCCTGCTGAGGCCGACGCCGCTCAGGGCCAGGTGACCTCGGGCGTCCGGCGCTCGGCAACGAGCTCGATCGCCTCGAGGATCACGCCGAGCTCGCCCTGCGTGTCGTAGTAGCCGTACGCGCCGTCCCCACGCAGCCCGTACCCGGCCCCCGACTGCAGGAGCCCGAAGCCGGCCGCCTCCATCTGCGCCGTCGCCTCCTCGAGGGAATCGACCCAGAACCCGAGGTGGTGGAGGCCCGGACCGTGCGCCTCGAGCCACTCCTCGTAGATGCTCGGGCCCTCCACGGACTCGATCAGCTCGATCTGCGGGCCGGTACCGGTGATCGCAAGCCGCAGCGTGTAGGAGCCCGGCCCACCGCGGTACCCGAGGTGCGGAACCGTCTTCGGCCCGTAGGTCCAGGCACTCCAGGGGCCGAGACCCCAGAGCGCGGAGTAGCGGCGCACGCCCTCGTCGAGCAACGGGACGATGATCCCGATCTGGTCGGGCCTCCGGCCCTCGAGGAACGGGATGCGGGCGCCGCCGGTCACAGCGCCAGAAGAACCTTTCCGACCTTGCCCGACCCGTCGAGGCGGTCGAAGGCGGCGGCGACCTCGTCGAGCGCAAAGACGGAGTCGATGACGGGTCGGATCCGCCCGGCCGCGAGCCCGGGCCCGACATCACGCTCGAACGCCCGTACAGCCGCGCCCTTCTCCTCGAGCGGGCGCGTGCGCAGGACCGTGCCGCGGATCGACGCTCGCTTCCCCATGAGCGCGATCAGGGAGACCCCGGCCTCGACCCCGGCGCCGACACCGACGACCACGATCCGGCCCCGGTGGGCGAGCGCCTCGACGTTGCCGGGAAAATGCGGTGCGCCGACGAGCTCGAGGATCACGTCGGCGCCCGCACCTCCGGTGGCCTCGCGCACGGCGCTCGCGAAGCCTTCGTCCGCGAGGGGCTCCGCGCCCAGGCCGGCCACCGCGTCGGCGCTTCGCTCCGACCGGACCGTCGCAAGCACGCGCGCGCCCACGTCGAGGCCGATCTGGATCGCAGCCGTCCCAACTCCGCCGGCACCGGCATGGACGAGCAGCGTCTCATCGGCCGCGAGGCCGCACTGGGTGACGACGGCGTCATGGGCAGTGATGAACACCTCGGGAACGGCGGCGGCGCCCCGATCGTCCAGGGAATGCGGTACGCGAACGACGTTCGTCTCGTGGACGACGACGCGGTCGGCGAGCCCGCCGCCGCCCACGATCCCGAACACGCGGTCGCCGGGCCCGAACGCCGAGACGCCCTCGCCGCAGGCGACGACCTCGCCGCCGACCTCGAGGCCGGGGATGTCCGGAGGGGCCCCCGGAGGGGCGGGGTAGCGGCCGGCTCGCTGGAGGCTGTCGGCCGGGTTCAGGCCTGCGAAGCGGGGAGCGACGAGCAGCTCCCCCGCGCCCGGGACCGGATCGGGCCGCTCCACGACGGTGACGACCTCGTTCCCACCGGCACCCGTGAACACGACGGCCCTCATGGCCCGCTACCGGCCGGTCCGCTCATCGAGGCTCAGTCTCGCAGGTCGAGCAGGCGTGCGCCCGCCGACGCGAGATTGTGCCGTTGGGATCAAGAAACAGGGATCCGCGGCCGATGAACGAATCATGTCCCGACGATGGAGTCGGCAATGAGGGTGCTGAAGCTGATCGCCGCGTTCTCCCTGATCGCGCAGGCCGCCGCAGTCGCTGCCGTCTTCTGGCGCCGGCCCGCACGCTGACGCCCCCTTCGCTACCGTTCGCCCACCCGATCCCCGACCCTGGGAGGAGCGAGTGGACGCCCCCGCGGCCGCGCAACGGTACTTCGACGCCTGGAACGCCCACGATTCCGAGGCCCTTGCCGCCTCCTTCGCTCCGGGAGGCGTCTACCGCGACCCGAACGTTCCGCAGGGGCTCGACGCGACGGGGACGGCCGAATACGCCGCCGGTCTCGTCGCATCCTTCCCCGATCTCGCGTTCGAGCTCGTCAGCACGGGGCTGACGGGCGACGGGCTGGTCGCGGCCCAGTGGGTGATGCGGGGAACGAATACAGGGCCGTTCCACGGCCTGCCGCCGACCGGTCGTGAGGTCGCGCTTCCCGGCGCCGACTTCATCCGGGCGGACGGTGAGGGCGTTCACTCGGTGGACGGCTACTTCGCCCCGGGGACGCTCGTCGAGCAGCTCGGCCTCGATGTGATCGTGCAGCCGCGCGAGCTCGGCCCGTTCCGCTTCGGCACGAGCACCCACGTGACGACGGGGAAGGGAACGCAGCCGGGAGCGATCTCACTCACGGTGCTCGAGGTACACGACGAGGCCGAGAGGCAGCGCGTTCGCGCGATGTCGCGCGACACGCTGAAGGAGATGCTCGGCATGCCCGGCTTCATCTCGGCCTTCACGGGGGTCGCAGGCACCCGGATGCTCACCGTCACGGCGTGGGAGGACGTCGAGAGCGTCGGGCAGATGCGTGGCAGCGAGGCCCATCGTAGTGCCATGCAGGTGTTCTTCGGACCGGAGTTCGCGGCCGGCGGCCAGACCGGCGTCTGGGTACCGGAGCGGCTGAACGGGATGTGGGTTCGCTGCGGCGCCTGCGGGGAGATGGTCAAGGCCGGGGGCGACGGCTGCGGCTCGTGCGGCGAGAGGCTCTCGGAAGCGCCGGCATGGCTTTGAGCGGGAGCGGCGCCCTCCCGGAGCGCGAGCTCGGACGCAGCGGCCTGCGCGTCTCGGCGCTCGGGCTCGGCTGCATGGGCATGTCCGAGTTCTACGGCGTGCCCGACCGCGGCGAGGCGATCCGCACGATTCATCGAGCGCTCGAGCTCGGCGTGACGCTCCTCGACACGGCCGACATGTACGGGCAGGGCGAGAACGAACGGCTCGTCGGAGAGGCCGTGCGCGGGCGCCGCGAGCAGGCGGTGGTCGCGACGAAGTTCGGGATCCTCCGCGGGCCCGACGGCACCTACGCCGGCTTCAGCGGGCGGCCCGAGTACGTGCGGGAGGCCTGCGAGGCGAGTCTCACCCGGCTCGGGATCGAGGTGATCGACCTGTACCAGCTCCACCGGGTCGATCCCGAGATCCCGATCGAGGAGACGGTCGGCGCGATGGCCGAGCTCGTCACCGAGGGCAAGGTGCGCTTTCTCGGGCTCTCGGAGGCCCGGCCGGAGGACATCCGCCGCGCCGCCGCCGTTGCGCCGATCGCATCGCTCCAGAGCGAGTACTCGCTGTTCGAGCGCAATCTCGAGGACGGCGTGCTCGACGTGCTCGAGGAGCTCGGCCTTGGCCTCCTCCCCTACGCCCCGCTCGGCCGCGGGATGCTCACCGGCCGGTACGCGGACACGAACGGCCTCGACGAGCGCGACTGGCGGCGCAGCGCGCCCCGCTGGGCCGACGCGAGCCTCGACCGCAACCTCACGCTCGTCGCGCGCGTGGAGGCGATCGCGGCCGAGCTCGGTGTCCTGCCGGGTCAGCTGGCACTCGCGTGGCTCCTGCACCAGCGGCCGTGGATCGTCCCGATCCCGGGCACGAAGCGCGTTCGCTATCTCGAGGAGAACGTCCGCGCGGCCGCCGTGTCGCTCACAGACGAGCAGGCACGAGCGCTCTCCCTGGCAGTTCCGGCGGGCGCGGTGGACGGGGAGCGCTACCCCGAGTCACGCATGCCTGGCTGGGTCTCCCCGCCCCGGCGCAGCTGAGCCGGATGCGCGGACGCCGCCCGACCAGACCCGCGCCTACCCGCCCCGGATCCCGCCCGTGAGCCCACCGTCGACGAGCGGGATCTGGGGAGGTTGAGCCGCCGAGCGTCAGACCGTGCGGATCCGGCGCGGCAGGAGCGGGCTCTGAGCCTCCGCTCGCCGTACGACCGACGCATCCTCGCCCTGGCGCTACCGGCCCTCGGCGCGCTCGCCGCCGAGCCGCTCTACGTGCTCGTCGACACCGCGATCGTCGGCCATCTCGGCCGCGAGCCGCTTGCCGCACTCGGGATCGCGGCCGCGGTCCTCGCGGGGCTGTTCGCCCTCTTCAACTTCCTCGCCTACAGCACGACCGCCCAGGTCGCCCGCGCGTCGGGTGCCGGCGAGAGCGCGACCGCACTACGCCTCGGAGCCCAGGCCCTCTGGCTGTCGCTGGGGATCGGCGTCGTCCTGACCGGTCTCACGATCGGTCTGGCGGAGCCCGCCGTGGGCCTCTTCGGGGCCGACGGAGAGACGGCCGACCTCGCCGTCACCTACCTGCGCATCGCGGCCCTCGGGCTTCCGTTCGGGTTCGTCGCGCTCGGCGGGCAGGGCTACCTGCGGGGGGTCGCCGATCTGCGCTTCCCGCTCGTCGTCCTCGTCGCGGGCAACGTCCTGAACGCGATCCTCGAGGTCGTGTTCGTCTACGGCTTCGGCTGGGGGATCGAGGGCTCGGCCTGGGGCACCGTGATCGCCCAGGCAGCGATGGGGTCGGCCTTCGTGATCCGCATCGTGAGCTCGGTCGCCGGAGAGCTCCGACCGCGGATCGACACCGCCCTCGTGCTGCTCCGGCTCGGGCGCCACATCTTCGTGCGGACGGCGGCGCTGTACGGAGCCCTGCTCGTCGCAAGCGCCGTGGCGGCGAGGATCGGCCCGGACGCGATCGCAGGCCACCAGGTCGTGGTCAGCCTCTGGTTCTTTCTCGCGCTCGTGCTCGACGCGGTGGCGATCGCGGGCCAGGTCCTCGTCGGCCAGGCGCTCGGAGCCGGCGACGCACACGAGGCCTTCGCGGCCGGCAAGCGGATGATCGTGCTCTCGGTCGCCGCCGGCGGGCTCCTCGCCGCAGTGCTCGTCGGTCTCGCGGACCTGCTGCCCCACGCGTTCGCGGACGATCCCACGGTGCTCGATCAGGTTGCGCTCGTCTGGCTCGTGTTCGCGTTGATGCAGCCCCTCGGCGGTGCGGCGTTCGCGCTCGACGGGATCCTCATCGGCGCCGGGGACGGTCGCTACTTGATGTGGTCGATGGTCGCCGCGTTCGCGGTCTCGGCGGGTCTCTCGCTCGCGACGCTCGCGGCCGGCTGGAGCCTGCTCGGGGTCTGGCTCGCCGTCCTCGCGCTCCTCGCTGTCCGCGTGGCGTTGCTCGGCGTCCGCTTCGCCCAGGGTCGCTGGCAGGTCACCGGCTGGGGGGACGGGCCCGCCGCGGTCAGTTGATCCGCTTCTCGCGCCCTGCCCACTCGCGGTCTCGGAGCACGAACTTCTGCACCTTCCCGGTCGACGTCTTCGGGAGCGGGCCGAACTCGACCTCGTCCGGCGCCTTGAAATGGGCAAGGCGGCTCCGCGCGAACTCGATCAGCTCCGTCTCGGTCACCGCCGTGTCGTCTCTCAGCGTCACGAACGCCTTCGGACGCTCGCCCCAGTGGTCGTCCGGGATCGCGACGACGGCGCACTCGAGGACGGCGGGATGCGCGACGAGCGCATGCTCGACCTCGATGCTCGAGATGTTCTCGCCGCCGGAGATGATGATGTCCTTGCCGCGGTCTCGCAGCTCGATGTTGCCGTCGGGGTGCCAGACCGCGAGGTCGCCGGAGTGGAACCAGCCGCCCCGGAAGGCCTGCTCGGTGGCCGCCTCGTCCTCGAAGTACCCGGCCATGACGAGGTTGCCGCGGAAGACGACCTCTCCCATCGTCTCGCCGTCGAGCGGCACGTTCCGCATCTCGTCGTCGACGACCCGGACGAGGTCGGACGAGGGAAGCGCCTGCCCCTGCCGGGCGAGTCGTCGCGAGCGCTCCTCGACGGGCAACGCCCTCCAGCTCTCCTGATCCGGGCACATCGTCGACGGCCCGTAGGTCTCCGTGAGCCCGTAGGCGTGAATGAGCCGGAAGTTGAGCTCCTCCATGCGCGCGAACAGCGTCGGCGACGGTGGGGCGGCCGCGACCATGACGTAGACGGGCCGCTCGACACGGTGTGCCTTCGGGTGGTTGATAATCATGAGCTGCACGGTCGGCGCGCCGTTGAAGTTCGTGACGCTCTCCGCCGCGACGAGGTCCCAGATCAGGTCGGGGTCGACCTTCCGGATCGTCACGTGCCGTCCGGCCACGGCCGTGACGCCCCACGTGAAGCACCAGCCGTTGCAATGGAACATCGGCTGGAGCCAGAGAAAGACCGAGTCGGGCGTGAGGGCGGCGACGACCGCCTCGTTGAGCGCGTTCAGGTACGCGCCGCGATACGTGTACTGGACGCCCTTCGGCCGCCCGGTCGTTCCCGACGTGTAGTTGATCGAGATCAGCTCCTCCTCGTCCTCGAGCCAGCTCTCCGGCTCAACCGGCGACGCGCCGGCGAGGAAGTCCTCGTACGGATCGCCGGGCTCGCCCGTGTCGTCGACGCGGATGACCGTCATGCCGGAGAGGTCGATCGACTCGACGAGCTCTTCCAGCTCGGCGTCGAGGATCAGGAACGTCGCGCCGCTGTGGAGGAGGATGTACTCGATCTCGCTGCTGCCGAGCCGGGTGTTCACGGTCACGAGGACCCCGCCGGCGGCCGGGACGCCGAAGTGCGCCTCGAGCGCCGCCGGGCCGTTCGGCACGAGCGTCGCGACGCGGTCCTGCTTGCGGAGACCGGCGGCCCGTAGCCCGTTCGCGAGCCGCCAGCACCGCTCGGCAACCTCCCGGTAGGGGTACCGCCGCTCACCGTGGACGACGCCGACCTTCTCCGGGTACATGAACGCGGCCCGGCGGAGGAAGTCGACCGGGTTCAGCTCCGTGCGAAAGACCTTCGTCATCGTCCGACCCCTTGCTCGCTCGGTTGCCTGCCTCGCTGCCCGCGAATCTTCGCACGACGGCGCTCGCAGGGTCGGCATTCTGCGCCGCAGCCGGACGACCCTCGCATGCCGCCGCTCAGGAACCGGGCGCGAGCCTGACGAGCTCCTCCCTGCCGCCGCCGCTCGAGACCGCGACCGCGAGCACGGGGCCGATGCCGCGAGCGTAGTACTTGTGCTCGACGAGGTCGGGCTCGAGCGGCGTCGTGTCGCGGGTCATGAGCACGTCCTCGAAGCTCCCGAACGGGACGGTGACCCGTTCGGAGAGGCTGACGACCTCACCCTGATCCTCGGCGTCGCCCGCGTCGTGCTCCTGCCGGTAAGAGAGCCCGACCTGCGGATCCCCGGGAACGGCGATCCCGGCGAGCGCACCGTCGACGCCGGCCTCCCACGAGCCCGCGGTGCTGACGACCTTCCCGTTCTCGTACTCCTTCGTGTCCTCGCCGAGGTACCAGACGTTCCCCCAGCGATCCTGGGCGTACCAGTCGTAGGTGTCCTCGACGAGCTCGCCGCTCTGGGTGACGACATCGTGGACGACCGTGGCCTCGATGCCGAGGATCGTCCTCGTCTTTCCGGTGACGGTGACCTCGACGACCAGCAGGGCTCCGTCGGCGTCCGTCTCGTGGTACGTCCGCGTCGTTCCGGGGCTCATGGGCCAGTAGGGATTGTCGATTCGGGCCACGAAGTCCGCCGGATCGAGCGTGACCGCCTCGGCGCCCCGGGGCAGCGTCGGGCTCGCGGTCGCCTCGGCCCGGCCGTCCGTCTCGGTCCGGCGATCGTCGTCTACCTCCTGCCCCACGACCGTAAGGTCCTCGGCGAGGTCGACCTCGAGCTGCCTACCGTCCGCGAGTCGCACCTCGACCCCGTAGGCGGCGCCGTCGTCGCCCGCCTCGACCTCGAGCACCGTGCCCCCACCCGTATGTGCGAGCGCCGCCGCCGCGGCCTGCTCGAGCGCGGCACCGGTCGGTGCCTGCTCGCCATCGCCTCCGCCGGCAGCGATCGCGATTCCCGCCGACAGCGCTCCGGCCGCGGTGACGAGCACCGCGCCGGCGATCCACCTGTGTCTCATCGTGCCCCTCCTCGTCTCGTCGTGGAGCGATGGAGCCACCGTAGGAGCGCTCGATGAGACGGGCGTGAGAGCCTGACGCGCGCCCGGCCAGCTCTCACGCTCCTCTCAGGTTCGGGGTCACAATGAGGCTGTGCGGATCCTGGTCGTCGAGGACGAGCCGAAGTTGGCCGGTCTCCTGCGCCGCGGGCTTGCGGAGGAAGGCCACGCGGTCGACGTCGCGGGCACCGGCGAGGAGGGACTCTGGATGGCGCGGGCCGTCGAGTACGACGCCGTCGTCCTCGACGTGATGCTGCCGGGCCTCGACGGATTCGAGCTCTGCCGCCGCCTCCGGGAGACCGGGGTCTGGAGCCCCGTGCTGATGCTGACCGCCCGCGACGCCGTCGAGGATCGCATCGACGGGCTCGACGCCGGAGCCGACGACTACCTCGTGAAGCCGTTCTCGTTCGCCGAGCTGCTCGCACGGTTGCGAGCGCTTGTGCGCCGCGGAGCGCCCGAGCGGCCGGCCGTGCTCGAGGTCGGCGACCTGCGTCTCGACCCGGCGACCCGGCAGGCGTGGCGGGCCGGCACGGAGATCTCGCTGTCGGCGAAGGAGCTCGCGCTGCTCGAGACGTTCATGCGACGTCCGGGCCAGGTCCTCAGCCGCTATCAGCTGCTCGAGCACGCCTGGGACTACGGCTACGAGAACCGCTCGAACGTCGTCGATGTGTACGTTCGGTACCTTCGCGAGAAGATCGATCGCCCGTTCGGACGGGCGTCGCTCGAGACGGTTCGCGGGGCGGGCTACCGTCTGCGCAGGGATCCGCCGTGAGCCGCGTCCCGATCCGGATCCGGCTCACGCTCGCGTTCACGCTCGGGATGGCAATCGTACTGGCCGGGGTCGGAGCCTTCCTGTACGCCCGGCTCGGGGAGTCGCTGCGGGATCAGCTCGACGAGGGCCTTGAGGTGCGGGCTGAGGCTCTGTCGACGCTCGTTGCCGAAGGCGCCGACCTCGAGCCGAGCCTTCGGGTCTCCGAGGACGACGAGGGCTTCACACAGGTGTTGGGACGAGACGGCTCGGTCGTGGCGACGTCCCCTTCGGTCGGGGAGGGCCCTCTCGCCACGCCGGATGAGCTGGCGCGTGCGCTTGCGGCACCGCTCTTCCTGCGACGGGACGATGTGCCCGGGCTCGCGGGCGAGCCGGCGCGGCTGCTCCTGACTCCCGCCACCGGGGCAGACGGGCCCGTTGTGCTGCTCGTCGGCGGCTCGCTCGAGGATGTCGAGGAGGCACTCGACGGGCTCCTCGCACAGCTGTTCATCGCGGGCCCGCTCGCCCTGCTCCTCACGTCGCTTGCCGGGTACTTCCTGGCCGCCGCCGCGCTGCGGCCGGTCGAGGCGATGCGCCGGCGTGCCGCCGGAATCGGCAGTGACGCCTCCGGGCAGCGTCTACCGCTCCCGGCCGCACGCGACGAGATCCACCGGCTCGGTGAGACGCTGAACGCGATGCTCGACCGGCTGGAGGCCGGGATCGCTCGCGAGCGCCGCTTCGTCGCCGACGCGAGCCACGAGCTCCGCACGCCGCTCGGCCTCCTCCAGGCAGAGCTCGAGCTGGCCCTGCGCCGCCCGCGCTCGCGGGAGGAGCTCGAGGACGCGCTCCGCTCGGCGGCGGAGGAGGCCGACCGCCTCGCCCGCCTCGCCGAGGATCTGCTCGTGCTCGCCCGCCTGGACGAGGGCGGCCTTCCCCTGCAGCGGGTCGAGATCCTCCCGGGCGACCTGCTCGCGACGGTCACGCGCCGGTTCGAGAGCAGGGCCCGTGCCGGGGGCCGCTCGCTCGCCGTCGACGCCGCTCCCGGTCTCGAGGTCGTGGGAGACCCGCTCCGGCTCGAGCAGGCGCTCGGGAATCTCGTCGACAACGCGCTCCTCCACGGGGCCGGGACCGTGCGGCTCGAGGCGACCGGGCATGACGGGCTCGTCGAGCTCCGGGTCGCCGACGAGGGGCCGGGGTTCCCGCCGGGCTTCCTGCCGCGTGCCTTCGACCGCTTCGCGCGCGGAGACGAGGCGCGCGGGAGCGGAGCGTCAGGGCTCGGGCTCGCGATCGTGCGGGCGATCGCCGAGGCCCACGGGGGTCGGGCGCGCGCGGCCAACCTCGGCCCCAACGGCGCCGTTGTGACGATCGCCCTGCCACGCGAGACGCCAGTGGCCGAGGTCTTCGCGGGGTCCGGTCCGGACGCCTGAGGCTCTCGACGGACTGCGGCAGGTGCAGGAACTGCCCGGCCACACGCACCTCGACTCGACGCAGCTTGGGGTCATTTGACCCCGGATTCGTTCAAATGACCTCGTAGAGGGTCAGGACGTGGCTCACCGCCCTGGCACGACAGTGCCGAGTTCGAAGTCGTAATCGGTCACAGGCAACCGCCATGAGGACCGACACGCGAAGGCGATCGGCCACTCCCCCGGGCGAGACCTCGTCACAGGCATAGGAGAAGCCCCGTTTCCGGGGCTTCTTCCGTAGCAGGCCTGTAAGCCGGATTCTGTCGAGGGTGACCATCCATCTAGGCCGCCGATCTCCCGGCGGCTCGAGCGGCTTACCCGGCTCCTCGGCGGGCCACCTGTGGCGGAGCCTGTTCGCCTTGCACCGGACGGGGTTTGGCCAGCCGCCGTGTCACCACGACGCTGGTGGGCTCTTACCCCACCTTTTCACCCTTACCCGCGCTCACCTCCTGGGCGCTCCCGGGACGCGCGCGCGGGCGGTGTCGTTTCTGTGCCACTTTCCGTCGGCTTTCGCCGCCTGGGGTTTCCCCAGCGTCCTGCCCTGCGGTGTCCGGACTTTCCTCGGGCCGCGAACGGCCCGCGGCCACCCGGCCTGCATCGCGCAGTGTAGCGCCGCCCGACCCGAATGACGGAGGGCGCGCCGGGCATCGACCCCCACGGCCACGCCGACAGTAGGCTGAGGCGCTCAGGACCCGACGTCGACGATCGAGGAGGCACCGATGGCAGGTAAGGGCGACTTCAACGAGAGCGAGTGGAACGATCTCCATCGGGGTGTGACCGGCACCGGGCTGTTCGTCGCGGAGGCACACCGGGACTTCACGGACAGCTTCGGAGAGGCGAGCGCGGTGGCCAGGGCGCTCACGGCGCACCGCGAGAGCGCCAGTCAGCTCGTCCGCGAGCTCGCTTCCGACCGGGGAACCGGCTTCGGGGTGTTCGCCTCCCGGTCCGAGGTTGAGGGCACCCTCACCTCGCTCACGAGCTCGGTTGCGCTACTCGCCGCCAAGGCCCCCGACGAGCTCGAGCCCTACCGGACGTTCGTCCTCGACATCGCGAACGCTGCAGCGGAAGCCAAGGGCGGTGTGCAGGACGAGGAGACCGCCGCGATCGCACGGATCACCGAGGCTCTCGGCCTCGCCTGAGCGGGCCCCAGGCGTCGCGAGGGCGAGGGCTGCGCGCCGCCTCGGCCGGATCACACCGTCCAGAAGCCCGGCGCCTGCCGTCCGCCGCCGGCACGTGCGCACGGCACGAGTCGAGACACTTACCCCGCCTGCGAGCTGTGTCCAGATCCTTGACGCCGGAAGGTCAGACCATCGCCAGCTGGCCTCCCGGGCGAGCCGGAGCCTCGAGCACCGACCCGCAGACCGCACAGTGGACGTGCCCGCCCCGCCCGACGTCCACGAGCTCGCCGCACACGAGGCACTCCCCGGCGCCGACTTCATCGAGCACGCGGAGGACCTCGTCGAGCAGGACTTCGGCAAAGCCGGCCTCCAACGTGTCGGAGCAGATGGGCATCGCGACTGTCATAGGCGGCGGAAGAGGCCGACAACCTTCCCGAGGATCTGGACGTGCTCCGGGTAGAGCGGCTCTAGGGCGTCGTTCTCGGGCTGGAGGCGAATCCCGCGGCGATCGCGGTAGAAGCTCTTGACGGTCGCCTCGCCGGCCGCCTCGTCGCTCCCGGCGAGCGCAGCGACGATGTCGCCGTTCTCGGCGGTCTGCTGGCGGCGGACGACGACGAAGTCGCCGTCGAAGATGCCGGCCTGGATCATGCTGTCGCCCCTGACACGCAGCAGGAACTCGTCCTCTCCCCGCGACAGCGGCTCGGGTACGGCGAGGTAGTCGTCGATGTTCTGTTCGGCGAGCAGCGGCGCGCCGGCGGCGATCTCGCCGACGAGCGGGAGGACGCGGACACGGTCGGCCGGAGCCTCCGGCCCGGCCTTGCGCCCGACGAGCTCGAGGGCTCGCGGCTTCGCCGGATCACGACGGATGTACCCGGCGTCCTCGAGCTTTGCGAGATGCACGTGAACCGTGGACGGTGACGCGAGACCGACCTCGGCACCGATCTCGCGCACGGTCGGTGGATAGCCGTGCCGGCGGTGATAGGCGAGGATGAAGTCGTAGATCTCCTTCTGTCGCTCCGAGACCATCGTCCCTCCGTGATCGAACATCTGTTCGTATTCGAGCCTAGCGCGGCCCCCGGACGGCGTCAAGCCCGGAGCTGTCCGCAAAGCGTGTCGAAGGCGTCAGAGGAGCGTGTCGGAGTCGCTACAATGCGCACGCCTGCGCGCTGGTGGCGGAATTGGTAGACGCGCAAGGTTGAGGGCCTTGTGGGGGCAACCCCGTGGAGGTTCAAGTCCTCTCCAGCGCACTGCGCGTGAGGCGGCGCCGGTGGCGCCGCCTCACGCTTCCGGGCTCGTGACCTGCCGGTGCTCGCTACTGTGCTCATGGGCGCCGGGATCCGTGCCGCCCGACCACCGCACATGCGCCGCACCCTCGCCATCGGTCTCCTGCTCGGCTCGCTCGCCGCCTGCGGCGGCGCCTCTGCGGGGCCTCCTGCCTCGCCGACCGGCTCGGCTACCGCCGCAGACTCGCCCGCGGGCACGAGCACGGCCGCCGGAGCACCCGGGAACGGCACCGGGCTCACCCTGAAGCGCGTCGCCTCCGGCTTCGCGAGCCCCGTATACGTGGCGATGGCTCCCGGCGAACGGAACCGCCTCTACGTCGTCGAGCAGCCGGGACGGATCCGGACGGTCGTGAAGGGCCGGATCGTCGGGACCTTCCTCGACCTGACCCGCGCCGTGAGCTTCGGCGGCGAGCAGGGCCTGCTCTCGATGGCCTTCCACCCCGGCTACGCGAAGAACCGTCTCTTCTACGTGAACTACACCGACCGGGCCGGCGATACCCGCGTCGTCGAGTACCGCGCCCGCGCGGGGAGAACCCCGGTGCGGACGCGTGAGCTGCTCCGCGTCGCGCAGCCGTACACGAACCACAACGGCGGCCAGCTCCAGTTCGGGCCGGACGGGTTCCTCTACGTGGGCATGGGCGACGGCGGCGACGGCGGCGACCCCGAGGCACGGGCCCAGAACCTCTCCTCGAGGCTCGGGAAGCTCCTTCGTCTCGACGTGGGCGAGCAGGGCGCCGGCTGGGAGCTCGTCGGCTACGGCCTGCGCAACCCCTGGCGCTTCAGCTTCGACCGCCTGACCGGCGATCTGTACATCGGCGACGTCGGCCAGAACGAGTGGGAGGAGATCGACTTCACGCCGGCCGACAGCCCCGGGCTCGAGAACTACGGATGGGACGCGTTCGAGGGCAGCCACGAGTTCGAGCCGGGCAACCTCGACGAGACGGGGACGCTCGTCCCTCCAGTCTTCGAGTACGACCACGAGCTCGGATGCTCGGTGACCGGTGGGTACGTGTACCGGGGCGGCCTGGCAGCCGCCCGCGGGCGGTACTTCTTCGGCGACTACTGCTCCGGGAAGATCTGGAGCTTCGTCGTCCGTGACGGCCGGGCCGTCGACCTGAAGACGCACCGGTTCACGGTCCCCCTCGTCTCGTCGTTCGGGGAGGGCCTCGGCGGCGCGCTCTACCTCGTGTCCCACGAGGGGCGGATCTACCGGCTGGCTGCGTCGTAGGCCCCGGACGCCGGGGATGGCCGGCGAGCGCTTCGTGCGGGACGTGACTCGCTGATCCCGGACGTGAACGGCAAGCAGGGCAGGAAGGCACAGACCGGGTCACCGAACGGCCCGGCCCCGCAGCTGTCCGGCGTACGGGCAGCCTTCGAAACGACTAGGCTCGCCGGATGAAGGCGCTCTGTGACCAGGGGCTCGACGCGGCCGTCGCCGCCGGAGCCGAGCACGCGGACGTCCGCGTCGTCGAGCGGCGCGAGCAGCACGTCGCGACGCGCAACGGCCAGGTCGACACGGTCGACGATTCGGAGACCGCCGGGATCGGCGTTCGCGTGCTCGTCGACGGAGCCTGGGGGTTCGCGTCGACCCACCGCCTGGACGGGGAGGGCGCCCGCGATGCAGCGCTCAGGGCCGTCGGGCTCGCACGGGCGGGCTCCCGCGGCTCGGCCCGGCGCAGGGTGACGCTCGCACCGCTCGCGCCCGGCCGCGGCGAGTACCGGACGGCGGCGGCGCGAAACCCGGTGGACGTCCCGCTCTCGGAGAAGGTCGAGCTCTGCCTGCGCGCCGAGGCGGGCCTGAGGTCAGAGGATGTCCGGGTGGCCGAGGCATCGGTACGCGCCCAGCGCGAGCGTCGCTGGCTTCGCTCGTCGGAGGGGGCGGACACGTTCCACGAGATCCTCGAAACGGGCGCCGGGATCAATGCGATCGCCGTGCGCGACGGCCTCCTCCAGGTCCGGAGCTATCCCATGGCCCACGGCGGCGCGAGCTTCCAGGGAGGCTGGGAGACGATCGAGGCGCTCGGGCTCGAGCGTGAGGCACCGCGGGTGGCCGAGGAGGCCGTCGCGCTCCTGTCGGCCGATCCGTGCCCGCCGATGACGACGACGCTCGTGCTCGACGCCGAGCAGGCACAGCTCCAGCTCCACGAGTCGGTCGGGCATCCGATCGAGCTCGATCGGATCTACGGCTCGGAGGCGGCCTACGCGGGCACGAGCTTCCTCGCAGCGGACGACGTCGGGCGCTTCAGGTACGGATCGCCGCTCATGAACGTCACGGCCGACCCGACGACGCCCGGCGGGCTCGGGACGTTCGCGTTCGACGACGAGGGGGTGGCGGCGGCGCCGGAGCCGATCGTGCGCGAGGGCGTGCTCGTCGGGGTGCTCACCTCCCGCGAGACGGCGGCCACGCTCGGGATCGGCCGCGGCGGCTCGATGCGCGCGGACGGCTGGGCGCGGATGCCGCTCGTACGCATGACGAACCTCCACCTCGATCCCGGCGAGGGCACGCTCGACGACCTGCTCGCGGACGTGGACGAAGGCGTCTACCTCGAGACGAACCGGAGCTGGTCGATCGACGACAAACGACTGAACTTCCAGTTCGGAACGCAGATCGCCTGGGAGATCCGCAACGGTAGGCGCGGCCGGATGCTGCGCGACGCGACCTACATGGGAGTGACACCGCGATTCTGGGCCTCGCTCGACGCCGTGGCAGGGCCGGCCTCCTGGTGGCTCGCCGGCCATACGAACTGCGGGAAGGGTCAGCCGGGCCAGCTCGCGCACGTCTCCCACGGCGCGTCGCCGTGCCGGTTCCGTAACGTCCAGGTGGGCGTCCGGCAATGAACGGTGCCGGGGACGCCGCCCTCGAGCTCGCCGAGCGGGCCTGGCAGACGGCGGACGGCGACGCGGCCGATGCGCTCGTCCAGGTCGAGCGGTCGGGTCTCGCGCGGTTCGCCGCATCGCAGGTCCACCAGCCGACCTTGATCGAGAACGAGTCCGTGGTGCTGCGGGTCGTCCGGGACGGGCGGGTCGGAACGGCGGCGACGAACCGCACCGATGCCCGGGGGCTAAGGGCGGTCGCCCGGCGCGCGGAGATCGCAGCGGACAGCGCGCCGCGCGACCCGGGCTTTCCGGGGCTCGCCGGCCCGCTGACGCCCCGGTCGACCGAGGGCTTCGACGCCGAGACCGCGGAGCTCTCGCCGGAGGGGCTGGCGTCGCTCACGCTCGCGGCGATCGGCCCGGACGCGGGCCTTCGCATGTACGGCTACCTCACGAGCGCCGCAACCGAGATCGCGGTCGCCTCGAGCACCGGGCTCGCCGTCCACCAGGCAATGACCGATGCCTCGGTGCTCGTTCTCGCCGCGAACGGACACCGCTCCGGCTACGCGGCTGGCTGCTCCTGGCGCGTCGGCGAGCTCGACCCGGCCGGGGTCGCCGCCGCCGCCGCCGGGCTCGCGATCCGCACGGGTGGGGCGGTCGAGATCCCTCCCGCACGCTACCGCGCCGTCCTCTGTCCGGCGGCCTTCGCCGACCTCCTCCAGTACTTCGCGTGGACGTCGATCTCCGGCCGTGCGCTGCTCGAGGGGCGCAGCTACCTGACAGGCCGGATCGGCGAGCGGGCCTTCCACCCCTCGCTCACGCTCGTCGACGACGGCTCGAGCCCGGAGGGCCTGCCGCGGGCCTTCGACTTCGAGGGTGTCCCGAAACAGCCGGTCGTGATCGTGGAGCACGGCGTCGTGCGCGACGTCGTCTGGGATCGGCGCAGCGCCGCCGCGGCCGGGGACGGCCAGAGCTCGACGGGCCACGCGCTGCCGGCGCCCGGCCAGGGCTTCGGGCCGGTGGCCATGAACCTCGCCGTCCACCCCGGCGACGTCGCGACGGACGAGCTGCCCGCACTCGTCGGCGACGGGATCCTCGTCACGCGGCTCCATTACCTGTCGGTCGTCGACGAGCGGGAGGGGATCATCACGGGCATGACCCGGGACGGCACCTTCCGGATCCGGGACGGAGAGGTCGCAGAGCCTCTCGTGAACCTGCGCTTCACCACGTCGTTCCCGGCGCTCCTGCGTGACCTGCTCGGGATCTCGCGCGAGACGGAGCGCGTCTCGACAGCCGACTTCTACGGCGACCGCGTGGCGACCGCTTCGGTCGTCCCGTCCGTTGCGACCGCGAGCTTCGAGATCGTCGGCACGGGCTCGGGCCCCGGCCTGTGACACGGGCGCCCGACCAGGTCGACCCGGTCGTCGGCTGGCGGGTCTGGGACGTCGTCGACCTCGACGGCGAGCTGAGGCTCTGCTCGCTCAACTTCTGGACCGTCTGGCTTCCCGGGCACGACACGACGGCGCTCTGCCGCCGCGCGCTGACCGATCTCAACCGGGTCGGGCTTCCTCCCCACAACGCCCCGGAGGCTGCCTGCACGTGTGGTGTCTATGCGGCGAGGACCGCAGGTCACGTGTTGACGCACGCGCGCCGGTTCCGGCTTCGGTCCGATGCCGTGCACCGCGTCGTCGGACGGGTGAGGCTCTGGGGGGAGGTCGTCGAGGCCGACCGGGGCTGGCGCGGTGAGCGCGCATATCCCGAGACCATCTTCGTCCCGACCGCACGGGGGAGGCTGAGCAGATCCGGGCGGCTTCCCGCTCCGCGGCGCCCCGTCGAGGAGGTCGGCCTCGGCCTCGCCGGCTACGCGGTGCCGGTCGAGATCGTCGATTGCGACACCTATCGGCGCCTCGGCGAGCTGCTCGAGCCCGACTCGCCCGACTGAGCGGGCCGGCACCGGCTCTACAGGAGGTAGAACAGCCCGATCGTCGCGCCCACGAAGGCCAGCGCGACCACGACGGTGAGCCGGGTCAGGTTTCGCTCGACGATGTGCTGGCCGCCGTGGGACATGGGCGTGAACCCGAGACCTCCGAAGCCCGTGTCCCGGCCCGAGTGCATGAGGATCAGGCCGACGAGGGCGACGGAGAGCAGTACCTGGATGACCGCGACGAACTGGACCACGGGCTCAGGATACCGATCGGTACCGTGCGCCGGCCATGGACGCGCGCGCGTCCGGGTCAGAGCCGTCCCGTTGCAGGGCTCGCGCCGCCCGCGCACGACGGGGGGTCAGAGCCGTTCCGTTGCGGGGCTCGCGTCGCCCGTCCGGTCTACTCGACCCCGGCCGACCCGCAGGAGGCTCCCGCCGCATCTCATCGCATCCGCCGGGAGACCACCGGCCCGCAACGACCACGCGCGACCGGGGTCAGAGCCGTTCCGTTGCGGGGCTCGTGTCGCCCGTCCCGGTCTACTCGGCCCCGGCCGATCTGCAGGAACTCCGACGCGGCATCTCAGCGCATCCGTCGGGGGGCCGCCGGCCGCAACGACCACACGCACCGGGGTCAGAGCCGTTCCGTTGCGGGGCTCGCGTCGCCCATCCGGTCTACTCGGCCCCGGCCGACCCGCAGGAGCTCCCACGCCGCATCTCATCGCATCCGCCGGGAGACCACCGGCCCGCAACGACCACGCGCAACCGGAGTCAGAGCCGTTCCGTTGCGGGGCTCGCGTCGCCCGTCCGGTCTACTCGGGCCAGCCGACCCGCAGGAGCTCCCAAGGCCAGGGTTGCGTGTCGGGTCGACCCGGCCGGCCCTCAAACTGTTCCGCCTGCGGTTCTCGCGCTGTCCCGGCCCGGACGCTCTCACCGTTCACCTGCCGTGGCTTCCGGGGCGATGTCCGCGACGTCATCGGGCGCTGCCGGCGCCGGCCGCACGTTCCAGGATCGCAGCGATCCGCCCCGCCTGACGGACGATGTCGTGCTCGGCGGCTGCGCGGCGGGCCGCCGGGTTCGGGAACGGGAGCGCGAGCGCCTCCCCGAGCCCGGTCGCGATCGCGTCGACGTCGAGCGGATCGATCAGCACGCCCGCACCCGGCGGGACGAACTCGGGCGGCCCCCCGATCCTCGTCGCGACCACGGAGCGCTCGCTCGCCATCGCCTCGAGGATCGCCTGGCCGAACGGCTCCGCGAGGCTCGGCTGGCACAGCACGTTGCACGCGTCGATCCAGTCCGCCACGCGCTCGTGCTCGATCCGCCCCACCACCCTCACACCCGGGCGCGCCGCAAGCGCCGGCCGGAGCGGCCCATCGCCGATCACCGCCAGCTGCCCGGCCCCGAGCCGCTCGACCGCGTCCGCGAGGCGCAGTGGGTTCTTGCGCTCGTCGAGCGAGCCGACGAATAGCAGGCGCGGGCCCTCGCCGTCCCACCCGACCCGGGCGCGCGCCTCCTCAGCGTCGCGGTGGCGAAAGCGGGTGAGGTCGACGCCGCAGTCGACCACCTCGACCTTCCCGGCGAGCTCCGGAAGCTCCTGCACGAGGAGATCCCGCAGGTACCGCGAGACGGCGATCACGGTCGAGGCGCGGCGACACGCGTAGCGCGTCGCCTGGCGCACACCGGTCAGCTCGGAGATGTTGCGGACGTCCCGGCCGTGTGCCGTCACGACGATGGGCGCGCTCGCGAAGGCTCCGGCCAGGGCCGCGAGCGCACCGGCGGGGACGAGGAAGTGGGCGTAGACGACGTCGGGCCGGAATCCCCGGCCGGCCCGGATCGCCTCGGCGCCGAGCCGCAGGTACTTCGTCCTCGAGCCGCCGCGCCGGTCGATGACGGCGCGTTCGACGTCGTGACCGAGCTCGACCAGCTCGCGCTCGAGATCGGCGACGAAGATCCCGAAGTCCGGATCGGTCGGCCCGGGGTACATCTGGGAGACGAGAAGGATCCGCACGCCGGGATTGTCGCGTTTTGGATTCCCGGCCGGCGTCAGACGCGGCCCGACCCGGTCGGAGCTCGACCCACTTCCGGCACGAACCCGACACGATCCGCGCACCACCCGCGCGTTCGATCTCGATACGCTGAAAGCGGGTGGTGGGTCTCGGGGTGCCCCGAAGCAGCCTGACAGATCGGAGAACGATGATGGACGTTCGCTCGCTCGGGAGGGCGATTCCCTTTACGACCGCCGACGGCAGCTCCATCCGCTCGCTGCTCGACCTCTCGACGGCGCCCGTGCGCAACCAGAGTCTCGCCGAGGCCACGCTCGTGGCGGGTGGGGCGACGACGCGCCACTACCACGGCGCGAGCGAGGAGCTCTACTACGTGGTCGAGGGCAGCGGCGTGATCGAGATCGACGGAGAGCGCGCGACGCTCCACCCCGGGGATGCGGTACTGATCCCACCCGGTGCCTGGCACCGGATCGAGGTAGGCCGCGACCAGACGCTGCGCTTCCTCTGCTGCTGCTCGCCGCCCTACCGCGACGACGACACGTACTTCGAGTGAGCAGGAGCGCGGGCCTCTGCCCGCAGGACGCTCTGCGGGAGCCGGCGGCGACGGGTCACGCCCGTGGCGGCGAGCGAGGAGCCGGAGCCGGGATTCGAACCCGGGACCTCGCGCTTACAAGGCGCTTGCTCTGGCCAGCTGAGCTACTCCGGCGCTCCCGCAGCGTAGCGCGGGCAGCGACCGACCGGCCCGCCGTCTACGCGAGCACCTGACGCGACGACTGGTGCGCGAGCACCTTGCGCTTCACGCGCTGGAGCGCGTTGTCGATCGTCTTCGTGTCACACCCGAGCTCGTCGGCCATGTCCTCGTACGACAGCCCCTCGAGGTAGAGCCGGAGCGCCTCCGCCTCGAGCCGGGAGAGCCCGGTGCCGAGCGTGAAGACGAGGCTCTGGAGCTCCTCGGTGGAGATCACGCAGATCGCCGGGTCGTTCACGCTGGGGCCCGCGAGCGCATCCCCGAGGGTCACGTCGGAGTCGTCCTGGCCGGCCGGGGTCTGGCTGAACGAGACGTAGGTGTTGAGCGGTGCGTGCTTGTACCGCGTCGCCGTCTTGATCGCCGTGATGATCTGCCGGGTGATGCAGAGCTCCGCAAAGCTGCGAAACGACGTGTCCTTGTCCGACCGGAAGTCCCTGACCGCCTTGTACAGGCCAATCAGCCCCTCCTGGATCAGATCCTCGGGCTCGCCGCCGGCAATGAAGTACGAGCTGGCCTTCAGCCGTACGAAACCCGTGTAACGCCGAATCAGCGCATCGAGCGCCTGCTCGTCGCCGTTCCGGGATCGGATCACCAAATGGAGATCCTCAACTTCACGTTGAGCTTTACTGCGCTGCTGGACCGCCGTTAGGGGCCGCTGAGGCATCAGATCCTCCCTCTCTCCGCCTCTACTCTGAACCTCAACTTGAGGTCATGAACTTAGCATGTCTTGCAGAAAACTTCAAGTCTGTTTGCATCGATCCACTTTGATCGGAGAGTATGCGTCTTGGCCGTGCATGATCGGGCCGAAGCGCGCTCCTCGCCGCGGACGTGCCGAACGGGGCGCGAGGGGGTAGAGGGGCGCGAGAGCGCGGAACATGTGACCAGCCCGCGCGACACCCGGCACACCCGTGACAGTCACGCCACGATTCGGCCGATACGATTGCGGCCGAGCAGGTCGGTTTGCCCCCACCCTGGGGGGGGGAACCCGCGGGAACTCGCGGGTCTTTGCGGAACGCGGCCGATGCGTCGTACGGGCGCCCGAACTGTCAGGCTAGAGCGGAGGCCGACGCGAGGCCCAGGGCCTGACGGCCTCGAGAGCGGCTCCGATGCGGAGTGCGAGCTCGTCCTGGTAGCGGCGCGCAACGATCTGGAGGCCGATCGGCAGACCGCCCACGCTCCACCCCACCGGGACCGAGAGCGCCGGGCACTGGCTCACGAAGTTGAACTGACACGTGACGTCGAGGCCGTGGTAGAGCCCGTCGCTCTGGTCGGCGTAGTAGGGGGCGTCGTCCTCCTCCACGGGCGGGGCGGGCTTCGACATCGTCGGGCAGAGTAGTGCGTCGTACTGCTCGAGGATCGGGCGGAGATCTTCCCACGCCTCCGTCCGGACGAACTCGAGGCGCTTGAACTCGACCGCGCTCGTGGCGAGCCCGTCGTCGATGAACGCGAGCAGCCGCGGATCCATTCGCTCCCGGTACTCGGGTAGCACGTGGCCGAAGATCGCGGCGAGGTACACGCCCCAGTGTTTCACCCAGGCGTCGGCGAGCTCCCGCGTCCAGCGCAGGTCGACCTCCTCGACCACGGCTCCCGCGTCGGCCAGCGCAGCCGCCGCCTCGCGCACGGCGGTCTCGACCTCGGGATCGATCGCGTAATGGCCGAGGTCGACGTCGAGCGCGAGCCGGAGCCCCCGCGCCGACCGGTTGAGCGGCCTCGAGAGATCGAGCGCGGGCGACAGCGACATGAGGTCACGATCGTCGGGGCCCTGGGCGGTAGCGAGGAAGAGCCGGGCGTCGTCGATCGTCCGGGCGAGCGGGCCGAAGTGCTGGATCGTGTCGAACTGGGTCGGTAGGAAATCGAGCGGTATCCGTCCGAAGCTCGGCTTGAGCCCGACGAGCCCTGACCACGACGCAGGAATCCGCACGGAGCCGCCCATGTCCGTGCCCTCGGCGAGCGGAACGCACCCGGAGGCCACGGCCGCGCCCGAGCCGCCGGACGAGCCCCCCGGCGTGCGGCCCGTGTCCCAGGGATTGCGGGTGATGCCCCACAGCGGGCTGTCGGTGAAGCTCGAGTACGCGAACTCGGGCGTCGTCGTCTTCCCGACCACGATCGCACCCGCCCCGAGCAGCCGGTCGACGATCAGCGCCGATCGTTCGGGCACCCAGTTCTCGAACGCGTACGAACCCATCGTCGTCCGCTTGCCCGCGGTCGGGGTCAGATCCTTGATCGCGATCGGCACCCCGTGCAGCGGCCCGAGCGCCCTGCCCTTCGCCGTTGCCGCCTCCGCCTCGCGCGCCCGCTCGAGCGCCTCGTCGGGAAACACGAAGCAGAAGCAGTTGAGGGCCGGATTGACCTGCTCGATCCGCTCCAGGCTGTTGCTCACCACCTCGACGGGTGAGAGCTCCCGCTCGCGGATCAACCGGGCGAGCTCGCTCGCCGACGTGTAACAGAGGTCGAGGTCGGGCAAGAGCGACACGCTACCCGAGGTGACCGACCGTCGGCATGTCCCGGACCCACCTTGTATCGTTCGCCTCGAGTTCTGGAGGGCTCAACGAAAGGAGCAGGTCATGGCAAGTCACGTCGACAGCGTCCGGAACGTCTACACGGCATTCGCCCGAGGCGACATCCAGCCTCTCCTCGACCTCCTGGGCGAGAGGGTCCAGTGGTACGAGGCCGAGCACGTCACCTACTGGCCGGGCGGCCCGTTCGTCGGGGCACAGGCCATCGTCGAGGGTGTGCTCGCGCGGATACCCGGGGATTTCGACGGCTTCGAGATCGAGATCAGTCGCATCACGGGCTGCGGCGAGACGGTTCTCATGGAAGGCCGATACCACGCAACGGCGAAGTCGACGGGCAGGACGCTCGACGCGCAGGTCGCCCACGTCTGGGACTTCGAGAACGGGAAGGTCGTGCGCTGGCAGCAGTACTCGGACACCTGGCAGTTCGCCGAGGTGACCGGCGTGGCCCCGCTGAGCACCGTGAGCTGACGGCTCGCCGGCCTGGGACAGGCTCCTCAACGGCTCCCTCGGGCGCCGCTGCGAGGTTCACCGTCCGGACGGACAGGCCGGCCGCGACACCGATCAGCGCTCCCTGCGCCAGCGCTCGAGCTCGTCCCGGACCGAGGAGTCGAGGCGATCCTCGACCTTGGAACGCGAGGCAGGGCTCGGCGGCGGTGGCCGATCGGCTGCCAGCTCGCGGAGGAAGCTCCGCGAGGGGACCCGCTCCACCATCGGCCCGGCCGTCTCGCGGATCGCGGTGTCGGACGAGACCACCGCGACGCGCTCGGACGTACGTCGCTCGGCCACGAGCCGCTCGATCAGCTCGTCGGCGTGGGCGGCGAACCTCACCTCGAGTGGGCCGACGGTGCGCTCCTCGCCCACGCCGTCGAAGACGACCACACCGCGCGCCCCGCGCAGGGCGACGTATCCGGCCAGCCCGTCCACGAGGTCGTCCCGCGAGCTCGTCCCGGCAGCGTGCAGCAGGTTGTAGCCGTCGAACACGAAGAAGCTCGGCTCGGCCATCTCAGGCCCCGGCCCGCTGCCGCGCCGCCTCGAAGAGCACGACGCCGGCGGCGACGCTCACGTTCAGCGACTCGACCGAGCCGGCGAGCGGAATCGCGAGCGACGCATCGCAGGCCCTGCGCACGCCGGGTCTGATTCCCTTGCCCTCCGCGCCCAGGACGAGCGCCGCACCGCCGGTCAGATCGGCCCGCCAGAGTGACGTCTCCCCGTCACCGGCCGCCGCCCAGACCCAGAGGTCGTCGCGCTTGATCTCGCCGAGGTAGCGCGCGAGGTTCACGACGACGGCGACGGGAAGGTGCTCGACTGCCCCTGCCGAGGCCCGGCACACGACCGCCGTGACCCGGGCAGCGTTGTGCTCGGGGACGACGACACCGGTCGCTCCGACCGCTTCCGCCGAGCGGCAGATCGCCCCGAGGTTGTGCGGGTCGGTCACACCGTCGAGGCAGACGACGAGCGGCCGCTCGCCGGACGTGAGCGCCCACGCATCCGCATACCGGTACGGCGCGCAGAACGCGACGACGCCCTGATGGTCGCGCGAACCCGCCGCCGTCGAGAGCGTCGACTCGGGCCGCACGCGCACCCTGAGCCCCTCCGCCTCTCGCAGCCACGGCTCGGCAGCAAGCGCCCGCTCGCTCACGAGCAGCTCGAGGATCTGGCGCCGCCCGGCACGAAGCACCTCGCGCACCGGATGCCGTCCGTAGACGAGCTCGCGTGGCGCGCTCACCGCTGGACGAGCCGGTAGCCGGGCGCCTCCGCGACGTCGCGGATCTCCCACCCGTGGGACGCAATCTCGTCCCGTAGCCGGTCGGCCTCGGCGAAGTCCCGCGCAGTCCGGGCCTCCTGGCGGGACGCTGCGAGCGCGACCAGCTCGGCCGGCGCTTCTGCGCGAACGGCAAGGGAGGCGAGCCCGAAGACCTCGAGCGCCCGCCGGAGCGTCGCGGTCGCACCCGCCGCCCGCCACTCGTGCATCGTCGCCAGCGCCTCGGGGGTGTTGAAGTCGTCGTCGAGAGCGGCGGCGAACACGTCCCAGGCGCCCTCGGAGGCGGGATCGGCATGCGCCACGAACGCGTTTCGGAAGCTCTCCACCTGCGCGCGCGCGGCCTCCATCGTCTCGTCGGAGAAGTCGATCGGCTTGCGCCAGTGGCCGGTCAGGAAGAAGAGGAGCAGGGTCTCGCGTCCCCACCGCTCCACGACGTCGCGTAGCGAGGCCACGTTGCCGAGCGACTTCGACATCTTCTCGCCCGTGAAGCGCAGCATCCCGTTGTGCATCCAGATCCGCGCGAACTCGCGGCCGGCTCCGCGAGACTGTGCAAGCTCGTTCTCGTGGTGCGGAAAGACGAGATCGAGCCCCCCGCCATGGATCTGGAACTCCCGCCCGAGGAACTTCTCGGCCATGGCCGAGCACTCGATGTGCCAGCCCGGTCGCCCAGGCCCCCAGGGGGACTCCCAGCGCGTGTCCTCGCCCGACTTTGTCGCCTTCCAGAGCGCGAAGTCGCGAGGGTCCTCCTTCAGCGGGTTCGGCTCCTGTTCCTGGACGTCGTCCGGCCGCTGGCCCGAGAGCCGCCCGTAGCCGGGAAAGCGGGCGACGCGGAAGTACACGTCGCCTCCGGTCTCGTAGGCAAGGCCGGCCGCGATCAGCTCCTCGATCAGGCCGAGGATCTCCGCGATCGTCTCGGTGGCCCTGGGCTCGAAGTCCGGGCGCCCGAGGCCGAGCAGTTGTGTATCGTCGATATACCAGCCGGATGCGCGCTCGGCGAGCGCCGCACTCGCGCCGGGAGCGGCGTCGTAGATCTTGTCGTTGACGTCCGTGATGTTCTCGACGAGCGTCACCTCGTAGCCGGTTCGCTCGAGCCAGCGCTTCAGCCACATCGAGATCACATATGGCCGGGCGTTGCCGACGTGGATCCGCTGGTAGACGGTGGGCCCGCAGAAGTACATGCCGACCGGCCCTGGAGCGGCCGGCAGCTCCTCCTTGCTGCGGCTGAGGGAGCTGTAGAGGCGCACGTCCCGACGCTACCACGACCAGGCCAACCAGGAACCCGGCGAGCCGGGAGGTCGAATCGAACGCTCAGAGCGCCGCGCGGGCCCGCGCGAGCGCCTCGCTGCGAGCGAGCGCGACGAGCACGGTCCACAGCTCCGGGCCCCGGTCGGCGCCCGTCAGTACCCGGCGCAGTGCGCGCAGGTCGCCTCCGACCGCCTTCAGCTCCCGGACGATCCCCCTCGCGGCGGGCTCGTCGAGCCGATCGGTCGTCCCCTCGCGGAGCGCTACGAACCGCTCGGTGGTCAACCGGCCGCGCTCGTCGAGCTCCGGCGGGACCGGCAGCTCGAGCACGAGCGCGACCCACGCTCCTGCCTCGACGAGCGTCCGGGCACCCCGCAACGCGGGGGCGAGCCCGACCGGTGCGCCGACCCGATCGCAGAGGTCCGCGTCGCTCAGCTGCCCGATCGCCTCGACCGAGAGCCGCTCGATCCTGGCGAGATCGAGCTGGACGTCATGCCGCGGAAGGCCCAGCTCGTCGAGGTAGGCCCGGACGGCCTCAGCCGGCAGGCCGGCCTCACGGAGGTCGGCGAGCGACGCAGCTCCGTGCCGCTTGGAGAGCTTCCTCCCGTCCGGGCCGAGGATCAGCCCATGGTGGAGGTAGACGGGCGGCTCGGCACCGAGCGCCCGGGCGAGCGCCCGGTGGAGCTCGGTGTTCGGGAGGTGATCGTTCCCACGAATGACGTGGGTGATTCGCAGGTCGAGATCGTCGACGACCGACGCGAGATGGTAGGTGGCGGCTCCGTCCGGGCGCAGGAGCGTGGGTCTGGGCTCCCCCTGGAAGCGAACGGCACCGTCCTCCTCGAAGGCCCGGCCTTTCCCGAGCAGTCGGTGGACGGCGCTCCGGTACAGGTCGCCGCGCTCGCTCTCGCGGTGCGGCCCCTCGTCGATTGCGATCTCGAGCCACGCGAGATCCCGGAGAATCGCCTGCTCGGCGGCCGGGTCGCTGCGTGCCGCGTCCGTGTCGTCGATCCGCAGGACGAAGGTGCCGGAGCGCTCGTCCGCGAAGCGCCGGTTAGCGGCGGCGGTCAGCGCGCTGCCGAGATGGAGCGAGCCGGTCGGGCTCGGGGCGAAGCGGACCCGTACCCTCTCCATGCCCCTGACTCTACTGGCGTCCGTCCGGTGACCCTCGGAGCGGCCCGGTAGCGTTTCGTGCCGTGGAGCGCGCGCTGTTGCGGTGGTTCACGGCCAACGGACGTCACGATCTTCCGTGGCGTTGCACCCGCGACCCGTACGCGATCCTCGTCAGCGAGGTGATGCTCCAGCAGACGCAGGTGTCGCGGGTCGTTCCCCGGTACCTCGCCTGGCTCGAGCGCTGGCCGACCGCTGCGGCGCTCGCCGCGGCGTCCACGGCCGAGGTGATCGTCGCGTGGCAGGGGCTCGGCTACAACCGCCGGGCCCTCAACCTGCACCGCGCGGCCCGGCAGGTTGCCGCACGTGGCTGGCCCGACGATCTCACCGAGCTACCCGGCGTCGGTCGCTACACGGCCGACGCGGTCGCCCGGTTCGCGCTCGGGAGTCCCGTGCTTCCCATCGACACGAACGTCCGCCGGATCCTGGAGCGGACGGGCGGGACGTTCTCCCCCGCGGCCGCCGCGGCGCTCATGGATCTCGGCGCGACGGTGTGCGTCGCCCGGGTTCCGCGCTGCGGGGCCTGCCCGCTCGCCGAGGCGTGCCCCGCGCGCGGCCAACGGTTCGAGCCGCAGCGCAGGCAAGGCCCGTTCGAGGGCTCGTTCCGGCAACGCCGGGCGGAGGCGCTCCGCGCGCTTGCCGGGGGCCCGCGCCCGGCCGCCGAGCTCGACGCCGAGGCCGTGGACGCCCTCCGGCGAGACGGCCTCGCCGAGCTGGACGCCGGCCTCGTCCGCCTGCCGGCCTGAGCAACCCGCGGAGCCGTCAGAAGCCACCGGAACTCCACAACGGACATCTCCCGGTGTCAGGCACCGGAGACCACGACTGTTCGACGATCAGGGCCGCAGAGCCGGGAACGGATCGCCTGGTGGCCTGCGGAAACGGCCTGGCCCCTGTCCGAGAAGCTCCAGAGCTGGATCCGCCATGATGCGAGACTGGGCCTGCGACGGGACGCTCAGGGCGTAACGCGAAACCTTTCGAGCCGGGCCGCCGCTGCCAGCTCCGTGTCGAAGCAGACGACCTCGGCGAGACCCGGGTCGACGGATCGCGCGAGGAGGGTCGACGCGAGCTGCATGGCGTCGTAGGCCCGCAGGCCGTGCACGCCCGTCAATCCCGCCGCCGTCTCGAGCACCGTATCCACGAGCGGAACGACGGCGAAGCGTCCCGTCGTGCCCGCGCCCCCGAACCACTCCCACTCGAATGCCTCCACGAGCACCGAGGCATCCTCCAGCGACAGCTCACCCGACCGGTGCTTGCGCCACAGGGCGGCGGGAACCTCGAGGCGCGCGACGACCGACACGACGAGGACACCGGCGAGCGCTCGGACGACGTCTGCGCCAGCCTCGTCCGCGTAGCGCTTGACGAGTGCCGAGCTGTCGACGAAGGCGGTCAGCGGCGGTGCTCGGTGACGAGCGTCGACAGCGGCGTGCCGTGACCGGCCGCACGACGCGCCCGCCGTACGCGCCTCTCGTCAGGCGCAGTCCGCTGGGACGGCTGCACCGGTGCGAGCAGTCCCGCTCGCTCGAGTCGCGCCCGCACCCGCTCGCTCTCCGAATCGGCAAGCTCGGGATCGACTGCCGCCCGGAGAACCGCAACCACCCAGCTGTTCAGGCTCCTGCCTGCCCCGGCAGCATGCGCCTTCAGATCCGAAGCCAGCTCCTCGTCGACACGAATAGTCAGTTGCGCCACGCATGCATTCGTAGAGTCTTCAACCCTCTACACCGTCGCGCGCCCGGGACGCTGGAGGGTAAGGCGGGTCTCGACGACGGCGCCGGCCGCCTCGTGGCTCGGAGCATGGCCGGTGACGGCCGCGAGGAACTCGTCCCGTTCGAGCGCGAGCAGCGTCAGCGCGGTGCGCGCCGTGATCGTCGCGGTTCGGGGCACGTCGCGGAGCAGGGCGATCTCGCCGAACGAGTCACCGGGGCCGAGCGCGGGTCGCTCGTCGCCGGCAACCGATACGTCGACCTCTCCTTCCTCGATCACGTAGAAGCGGTCGCCGCGATCTCCCTCGCGGATCACGACCTCACCGGCAGGAATCTGCACGAACACCGCATGGCCGCCAAGGGATCCGAGCGCGGGCCCGGGGAGCCGCGCCAGGAACGGCACGCCCTCAAGCAGGGTGAGGGCTCGGGTGGGCGCGGGTGCGGCCGCGTCGATCCGGTCGAGCGGCCGCCAGAGCAGCAGAGTCAGGGCGGGCAGGAACGCGCCGATGGCCACGAGCGCCCACTCGATGCCGAACGCTCCAACCAATGCGGCCGCAGCGACGCCTCCCACGGCCGCCGTGGCGTAGAAGATGCTTTCCAGCGCGCCGAAGACCCGTGCGAGCACGCGGTCGGGCACGGCCCGCTGCAGGAGCGTGTAGCCGGCGACGTCACTGACCGTGTTGGCGAGGCCGACGACGGCGAGCAGCACGACCGCTCCCGCCTGGCTGCCCCAGAACGCGAGCACGGCGAGCGGGGCGCCCCAGAGCACCATTCCGATCGCGAACGGACGAACGAGACGCTGACGCCCGACCAGTCCGAAGGCGGCGACGGCGCCCACGAGACCTCCGATCCCGAGCGCAGCGTTGAGCGCCCCCAGCCCGGACTCGCCGCTGTCGAGCACCTCGAGCGCCAGCAGCGGCAGGAGCACGAGCAGCGTGCCCGCCACCACCGTCTGAGCGCCGAAGAGCCCGACGAGCAGCCGGACGTTCGGCTCGACAACGATCGTTCGGGCGCCGGCGGTGACAGTCTCGAGGATTCCCTCGGGCTCGGCCCCCTCCTCTCCTTCTTCAGCCTCGGAGGCCCCTTCGGGAGGTCGGATCCGGGCGATCAGCAGCGCCGACCACAGGAACGTGCCCGAGGCGACGGCGAACGAGACGCCGGGGTCGGCGACGGCGACGACGATCCCGCCGACCGCAGGGCCGACGAACGAGGTGACGCTCTCGATCGTGCTCGAGGCCGCGTTCGCCGCGGTCAGCTCGGCCGGGGTCCGGGCGAGCGAAGGAAGCAGCGCCGCCTCGGCCGGGCGGAACGCCGTGCCGACCGCAGAGGAGAGCGCCGCGACCGCGTAGATGATCGCCGTTGCGCCGTCGGCGAAGGCAACCACGGCAGCACCGGCCATCAGCATGACCCGCACGAGGTCGGTCGCCATCATCACCCGTGCCCGGTCGTGGCGGTCACCGAGGATCGCCATGAACGGCGACGTGATCGCGGGGACGAGCATCAGGATCAGAGCGAGGAGCCCGAGAGCCTTCGCGCCTCCCGCCTCGTACGCGATCACGGAGAGCGCGATCGAGTACCCCCACGACCCGATCTCCGAACCGGCGAACGCGAGCTGGATGCGACGCAGGTCGGGGTTTCGCAGGACGCTCAGCACCGCGGCGAGCGACTCGTTCAGGCGGTCACGTAGCGTCTGCATGGGCCGGTGGTCTCGCGCACGGGCGCGGCCGGACACATCCGGTGCGGAGGGTCGGGACTGTAGAGCGGCAGGCGGGGGCCGTCAAGCGGCGCTACATGTCAGAAGCGATCGCGTCCTCGACCAGGCGTGACCAGATGAAGCCGTACGGCCTGGTACGCACCGCCGCGTCAGCCGGCGTTCGACCCGTCTTGGTGCCAGGCACGTGCCCGGCACCGGGCCGCGCTCAGCCCTCGATGCCGTGCAGCCTGCGCACGTTGTCGGCGAGGATGCCGGCGCCGATCCGCTCGGCGTCCGATTTCGCCAGCCAGGTCCGGTCGACCGCGGTGCCGAGAACGCGGCCGAGCGCCTCCCGACCGAGCTGGGCGGCCAGCCAGATCACCTCCGGCTCGGTCGCCTCGTCGGAGCCGTAGAGGAGCTTCGCCGGCGGGGCGGCACCGATCAGCACCTCGAGCTTCTGGTCGATCGCGAGCGTCGCCCACGGCACCGTGATCGAGAGCTCGAGGTACACGTGGGGGAGCACCGAGGCGACGTAGGCGCCCTCCTCGAGCCACGGCCAGCCGGAGTGGATCAGCACGACCGGCTGATCCTGGTGGTCGGCGAGCAGCGGGAAGAGATCCTGCGGCCGCGCGTGGCCGAGCACGATCGCCGGGTCGCCGCCGCCGCAGTGGATGTGGACAGGCCGGTCGTGGCGCTTCGCAACCTCCAGGGTGCGCCGCAGCAGGCGGTCGCGGATCGGCTTCGCGTGCGCGCGGGTCTCGGTGAACCCGTCGTCGCGCCACAGCTTGAAGACGCGCTCGCAGTAGTCGAGCGGCGGGTCGTCGACGTCGAGGCCGGTGCGGTAGGCGATCACACTCTTGAACGCGACGAGCGCCGGGTCACCGGCAGCCCGGTCGAGTTCGAAGACGAACGCGTCCTCCAGCTCGTGGAAGGAGTGGACCCTGTCGCGGAGCGAGGCGATGAACGGCTCGATCCTCGCGACGCGATGCACGGTTGCCGCAGAGTCGGCGGCGAACTCCTCACGCGGGATCGTCGGCTGCGGGTACCCCTCGTCGTAGACGAGCCCGGCGACGTTCGCCGTCTCCCAGAGCCGCCGGTTGTACGCGACCGGATCGGCGGCCAGCGATTCGCGGCGCGCCCGCGCGACGGCCTCGCGGTCGGCCTCCACGCCGAGGTGCTCGGCCAGGCGCCGCCGCATCGTCAGCGCGAGCGGTGTCGAGCTCGTGAGCAGCGAGAGATGGGCGCCCATGCTCTCGTCGACCAGGCCCGACGAGATCAGACACATCCCGAGCATCGTGATCCGGTCCTCGAAGCCGAGCGGATCCTGTGCGAGCAGGTCGTCGTTGCGCCAGGGGTGGCAGTGGGCGTCGACGACGGGGGCGGCAGACAGGTCGATGGCCATCAGCTCATTGATGCCGTACGGCCGCCGACGCCGCGGCGCCGACGGTCGCAGGTTCCGGGCCGGAGCACGCCGCCGGGGCTCGGGAGCGACCCGAACATGCCTGACCGTGCAGCCGGCCGCCCGGGCTCGTGAAATCGGTCATCTAGTACCTCCAGCGATGCTTGGCAACGAGTGCCTCCTCGTCGAGGCCGGCCGAGACCTCCACCTCGGCGCGGCGCACGGCGACGAGCCGGTCGTGCAGGTAGGCGCCCATCGAGGCGCGCAGGAGGTCGGAAGCCGCGAGCGCGTCCGTTGCCTCGGCGAGCGTCGAGGGAAGGCGCGCGGGGCGCTCCCCGGCCGGAAGGGCCTGCGGATCGCCGTCGACGCCGGGTGGGAGGGAGAGCCCGCGTTCGATGCCGTCGAGCCCGGCGGCGAGGAGCGCACCGAGCGCGAGGTAGGGATTCGCGGCCCCGTCGGGTGACTTCCACTCGACGTTCGCGGCGTCGGAGGCAACCGGGCTGTCGACGCCCTGCAGGCGAAGGGCCACCTCGCGGTTCTCCTTTCCCCAGCAGGCATACGCCCCGGCCCAGAACGCCGGCCGGAGCCGGTGGTACGACAGCTCGGTCGGCGCTCCGACCGCGAGCAGCGCCGGCAGGTGCTCGAGCATCCCGGCGAGAAACGACGCGCCGACGGGCCGCATCCCCTCCCTGCCGTCGCCGCCCGCCAGCTGGTTGGTGCCGTCGCGCCACACGCTGACGTGGACGTGTGAGCCGTTGCCGACCGAGCCGGCCACCACGCGTGGCGCGAAGCTCGCACGCCACCCCTCGCCCGCGGAGACCGCGTGGATGACGTGCCGCGCGAGCACCACCTCGTCGGTCGCCCGGAGCGGATCGCGCACGGGCAGGGACAGCTCCAGCTGGCCGTTCGCGTACTCGGGATGGATCTGCTCCGGCACGATGCCGCTGACGGCGAGCGCCTCGAAGAGCCCGAAGATCATCCCGCCCGTACGACCGAAGGTGACCGCCCCGTAACCCGGCCCGTCGTGGAGCGCCTCGAACCCGTCCGGGCCCTCGTCGCCTACGACCCACTCGAGCTCCCACGCCGCCTGCACCTCGACTCCGAGCGCGCGGCCACGATCGACCGTCCGCCGCAGGAATCCCCGCTGGCACCCTGGCCACGACTCGCCGCTCTGCCAGTGGTGGTCGAGCGGCGCCCAGGCCCAGCCGGGCGACGAGCCGAGCAGCGCCGCTGCGCCGAGGTCGGGCCGCAGACGCAGCTCACCGCTCGGGCTGTAGAGCCCGGGCGTCAGCGCGAAGGAGTCGTCGCCGAGCGCCAGGCCCCAGACCTCGCCCCAACCGAGGCCTCGCTCGGAGGCCCGTCCGAGGCGGTCGATCGAGACGCACTTCATGCGGGCAATGCCCCCGTTGTCCACGAGCACGAGCGCTGCAGCGCGAACGCCCGCCTCACGAAGCTCATCGACGGTCATGAGCCGCGGATCGTACGCGAACGGGGCCGCCCGGCACGGGTGAGGCCGCGCGACGCGACGCAGCCAACCACTCCGGGGGATGCGCCGTCACTCACCCGGACCACCCCCTCCCTCGAAATCGCCGTCCGACCGCTTCAGCACGCGTGCCGGACCGCCCGACGATTGAGGCAGCACACCACTGCACACTCGCAAGGAGGAGAACGTGAAGATCCGTGCCACCCTGTTGACGCTCGCGCTCGCCGCGAGCCTCGGCGCGGGAGCCGGTGTCGCGGTTGCAGGCACAGGGGACGGCATTCCGCCCGGAGCCGCGGCCAGATGCGAACGAGCCGAGACCCGCCTCGCAACGCTCCAGCAGCGCCTCGACGGCCTGAACGAGAGGATCGCCACCCTCGAGACGCGGATCGCGAACGGTGAGTTCAGCGGTCGACGCCTCGCCCGCGCGGAAGAGAACCTCGCCCGGCTCCAGGAGCGCGCCGCGAGCCTCTCCGACCGGATCACCG
Source organism: Gaiellales bacterium (assembly GCA_046330455.1). Lineage (GTDB taxonomy): Bacteria > Actinomycetota > Thermoleophilia > Gaiellales > Gaiellaceae > CAVQXR01. The sequence continues at coordinate 87,648 of JAXLSU010000009.1, read as the reverse complement.
CCCTGGAGGCGAGGATCGCCGAGCGGTGCACCGACACCGGCGGAGGCGATCCGACCGACCCGGGCGGCGGCGACCCGACTGACACCGGCGGCGGCGAGTAGCTCTCGCCCGCTCGCACCCCGCTCGCCGACGAGGCCCCGGCTCCTGCCGGGGCCTCGCTGCTCCCGGACCGGGTCTCGCTCAGTCCTGCGAGACGAGGGCGCGCAGGAAGAACGTCAGGTTGGCGGGCCGCTCGGCGAGGCGGCGGGTCAGGTACGGGTACCAGGCGGTCCCGTACGGCACGTAGACGCGGAGCCGGCAGCCGTCGGCGAGGAGCCTCTGCTGGAGGCCGGGTCGCACGCCGTACAGCATCTGGAGCTCCCAGTGCCCGGCTCGCCCGGCGGCCAGCTCCCGCGCCCGGCGGATGCGCTCGTCATCGTGAGTTGCGACCGCAACCGCGATCGTCGACTCGGTCAACCCGACCCGCGCGAGCTCGTCGAACGCCCGGTTGACTCCGCTGCCGCCCTGCCGTGCAACCTCGCTCGGCTCCGCGTAGGCGCCCTTGCAGATCCGGACGTGGCCGCCGGCGGCGATGACACGCCGAAGGTCTCCCGCCGAGCGGTAGAGCGAGGCCTGGAGCGCGACCCCGACGTTCCCGAACTCGCGCTGGACCTGCTCGAAGAGGCGGATGGTGGCCTCCGTGTACCGGCTGTCCTCCATGTCGATCGAGAGGGTCGTCCCGGTCTCTCTCGCGCGCCCCGCGAGGCTCGCGGTCAGCTCGGCGGCGAGAGCGTCGTCCAGCCCGAGCCCGAGCTGCGTCAGCTTGATCGAGATGTTCCCGTCGATCCCGTCCGCGGCGATCGCGTCGAGCGCCTCCCGGTAGGCGTCGCAGGCTGTGGCAGCCTCCCCGGCGTCTGCGACGTGCTCGCCCAGGTGGTCGAGCGAGACGGACGCGCCGAGCCTGTTCTGCTCCTTCGCCACGCGCAGGGCCTCGGCGAGCGTCTCGCCCGCGACGAACCGGGTCGCCACCTCGCGGCCGACGCTGCTGCCCGCAACGAGGCCACGCACCCCGGCCCGTTCGGTGACGGCCAGGACGGCACGTCTGTAGACCGAGGTCAACGGCGTCCCTCGGAAAGCACGCCGTCAGCCTAACCCGGCCGAGCGTGAGCCGCCGAGGAAGCGGAGCACCGCCCGATTGAACTCGTCCGGGTACTCCCAGAGACACGCGTGGCCTCCGGGCACCTCGACCCAGGTCGAGCTCGGCAGCTCGTCGTGGAGCCGTCGGGAGAGCTCCGGGTAGATCAGGATGTCCTCCTCGCCGACGAGGGTCATCGCGGGGCACGTCACGGCCGAGAGGCGCCCGCGGGTGTCGTGCGTCTCGATCGACGAGAGCTGCGCGAGGTAGGCGTCGGCCGGCTGGGGGTTCCCGGCCATCAGTGCCTCGATCTCCTCGAGCTCGGCGGACCGACGCTCGAAGAAGCCGGTGGTGAACGCCCAGAGCAGCACCTCACGCTGGGTGAACCCGACGCCGAGCTCGGGCACGAGATCGCGCCAGCACGAGAACATGCGCAGGCAGAACGGGCCCGGGTAGGAGTACGTGCAGCAGAACGACGCCGACAGCAGGCGCTCGGGGTGGGCGATCGCGTACTCCTGTGCGATCATCCCGCCCATCGAGACGCCGAGCAGGTGGAAACGGTCGAGCCCGATCCCGTCGGCGAGCGCATGGAGGTCGTCTGCCATCTGCGCGGTCGTGTACGGACCGGGCGGGCAGGACGTCTCGCCGACGCCCCGGTTGTCGTAGACGACGACGCGGTAGCGCTCGGCGAACGCGGGAAGCTGGGCCTCCCAGGTCTCCTTCGTGTCGGCGAGCCCGTTCACGAGCACGAGGGTCTCGGAGCCGACTCCGTCGACCCGGTAGGCGAGCTCGATTCCGTTCGCAACGATCGTCGGCAGCGCGAACCTCCGGGCGCAGGCACCTCCGCACAGAACCCTTACACCGACTCCACAGGATACTCACCCCCGGATCTCACCATGGGAGCGGGCACCGAAACAGCGGCAAGGAGGAACCAGGTGAAGATCCGTACGACGATGCTGACGCTCGCGGTGGTCGCGAGCCTCGGCGCGACGGCAGGCGTGGCGCTCGCCGGGCCGGGCGAGGGCGACGGGCCGCACAATCCCGCGGTGCGCTGCGAACGGGCCGGGCACTTCGTGCAGAAGCTCCACCGCTTCGAGACGCGGCTCGAAAAGCGAATCGCGAAGCTGACCGAGCGGATCGAGAGCGGCCAGCTCGAGGGCGAGCGACTGGAGCGGGCCCAGGCCCGGCTCGAGCGGCTCACGAACCGCCTCGCGCACCTCGAGGAGCGGATCGCCGCGATCGAGGCGAGGCTCGCCGAGCGCTGCGACGAGGCCGCCGAGCCCGTCTGACCGGGGAGCCTCCCTCCTCCAACCCCGCCGAGGCCCCGGCTCGTCCGTCGGGGCCTCGGGCGTTCTCCGTATCATCAGCCCGTGCTCGCCGAGATCCAGAAGGCCGTCGACGCACGCCTCGACGACCTGCTCGAGCTGACCTCTCGCCTCACGCGCGAGCGCAGCCTGCTCGGAAACGAGGAGGGCGCCCAGCGGATCGTCGAGGAGCGGCTGCGGCACCTCGGCTTCGCCGTCGAGCGGATCCAGCCCGACGCGGGCGAGGCGCTCGACGACCCGCACGGCGGCCTGCCGCTCCTTCCCTACGACGGGCGGAGCTGCGTGGCCGGGCGGCTCCGGGGCTCCGGCGGCGGGCGCTCGCTGCACCTGAACGGCCATGTCGACGTCGTCCCGGTCGAGGGCGAGGAGCGCTGGACCTACGATCCCTGGGGCGGCGAGCTCCACGACGGAAGGATCTGGGGTCGCGGCGCGGGCGACATGAAGGCCGGTATCGCCGCCTATCTCGTCGCCGTCGAGGCCGTTCAGGAGCTCGGCGCCGAGCTCGCAGGTGACCTGCTCTTCACGTCGGTGATCGAGGAGGAGTGCGGTGGGAACGGCATGCGGGCGGTGCTCGCGGCCGGCTACACGGCCGACGCGACCCTGATCGGCGAGCCGACCGACCTGCGTGTGCACCAGAACGGCGTCGGCGTCATCTGGGCGCGGCTGACGGCGCGCAGCTCGGGCGCCCACGCGGCCGTGGCGAGCTCCTCGGGACGCCCGCTCGACGAGATCCTCGCGGCCGTCTCCGCGCTCCGCGCGCTCGAGCAGGCCCTGAACGACCAGGCGCCGCGGTCGCTCCGAACGACCCACCCCTACAACCTCAACCTCGGCGAGATCCACGGCGGTGTCTGGCCCTCCTCGGTTCCGACCGAGGTCGTCCTGCGCTGCCGCCTCGGGTTCGGCCCCGAGCTCGAGCCGCAGGACGCCCAGGCGCTTCTCCGCAGGGCCGTCGAGACCGCGGCGCCCGGGATCGAGGTCGAGTTCGAGGGCTTCCGCGCCCACGCCTACCACCACGCTGCAGACGACCCGTTCGTCAGGCTTCTGCGCGACTGCCACACCGATGTCCAGGGCACGGACGATCCGCCCGGGACGAAGCTCTCGACCGCAACGACCGACGCCCGGTACGTCGAGGGGCCGTGCGCGTGCTACGGCCCGACGGCCGAGAACATCCACGGCACCGACGAGTGGGTCGACGCCGACTCGATCCGTGACACCGCGGTCACGATCGCCCTCCTGACCGCTCGCTGGTGCGGGAGGTAAGCCCCTTCGACGAGGCGACGCGGGTCGCGGCAGGCGTCGCGAACGACCTGCCCCTGCTGCTCTCCGATCTCGAGGCCTGGGTCGACATCGAGACGCCGAGCGGGGCGGTCGAGCATCTCGACCGGCTCGCCGCAGTCCTCGCGCACACCGGCCGCGCGTACGGGCTCGGGCCCGAGCTCGTCCCGGCTTCCGAGGGCGGGCTCAGCTTCCACGGAACACTCGAGGGAGCCGGCCGCGCGAAGGTCGCGCTGCTCTGCCACCACGACACCGTGTTCCCGCTCGGGACCGCGGACGGCTGGTCGTTCTCCCACGACGCGCAGCGGGTCTACGGACCAGGCGTCGCGGACATGAAGGGCGGGATCGCGGTTGCGATGCACGCGGCGCGGCAGCTCGCGCTCGGGCCGCGGCCGTTCGGGCGCCTCGAGCTGGTCTCGGTTCCCGACGAGGAGACCCGGCCCGCCCAGCCGGCGCTCGTCGATCGCCTCGCCGGCTACGACGCGGTGCTCTGCATGGAGTGTGGCCGTGTCGACGGTTCGGTGGTCTCGGCACGCAAGGGCGGCCGCTGGTTCCGGATCCACGCGAAGGGCCGCGCCGCGCACGCAGGGGTCGAGCCGGACGCCGGGCGCAACGCGGTGAGCGCGCTCAGCCACGAGGCGGTCCGGCTCTCGGCGCTCCACCACGCCCGCGAGGGACTGACGCTGCAGATCACCGAGCTACACGGCGGCCAGAACGTCAACACGGTCCCGCCCGAGGGCTTCCTGACTGTCGACATGCGCGGCCTCACCATGGTCGATCTCGACTGGGCGATGGCCGAGGTCAGGCGCTTCGGAACCTACCGGGACATCACCCTCGAGGAGGAAGACCTGGGAGGGCCGCCGCCGCTCGAGCGCACGGCCAAGGTCGCGCGGCTGGCCGAGACGGCGATCGCGCTCGGCGAGCGGCTCGGCCATCGCTTCGGCGAGGCCACGACCGGAGGCGTCTCCGACGGCTCGTGGACGGCCTCGTCGGGCCTTCCCACCCTCGACGGCCTCGGGCCGGTCGGCGGCGACGACCACACGCCGCTCGAGTACGCGGAGCTCGGCACGTTCGCGCCCCGCTGCGGCGTCGTCGCCGGCCTCGTCGCGGCGATCGACGCCGGCCTGCTCGAGAGGGCCTGAGCTCCGCCTACGCGCGCCGCGCCCGTTCGAGCAACCCGCCGAACGAGACGGCCTCGAGATCCCGGACCGCCTGGCCCCACTTGTCGAGCGCCTCCTCCCAGTAGTCGAAGTCGACGTCGGGATTCGGTTCGAGCATCCCGCTGTGCACCGAGAACCAGAGCGTCCACGTAACGTTCGACATGATCAGGTACAGGCGCGTGCGGGCGACCTGGCCGGGAAGGCGCTCGCCGAAGTACGCCTCGCAGAGGCGCTCCACGTCGTCGGGTATGAAGTCGCTCTCGGCGGCGACGTCGCCGAGCTCGAAGCAGCGGTCGTGCATTCCCGAGAGCTGGTAGTCGACGATCCGGATCTCGCCGTCGTCCATGAAGTTCTCGGCGAGCAGGTCGTTGTGGCACGGGACGGGATCGCCCGCGCTCGCGCGCACCGCGTTCTCGATTCGCCGCACGTCGGTCAGACGCTGCTCGTAGTCGTCCGGGATGCGGAGGTCGTTCGCGCGGCAGATCGCGAGGAACCCCTCCAGGTGACGGAACACGTCGAACGCGTTCGCGAACGCCGGCGCGTCGTGCAGGCGCCGGCACGCCAGGCCGATCCTCGGGATGTTGACCTCGTCGCGGACGTCGTCCACGTGGAACGTCCGCCCGTCGACGTGCTCGAGGATCATCGCCGGCAGCTCCGGAAACGCCGCGAGCACGCGCGGCCCGACACCCGTCTCTGCCGCCCGGATCGTGTTCTCGATCTCGAGCTCGGGCGGGATCCCGAGGAGCACCTCGTCGATGTCGCGGCGAAGCAGCCTGACCACGAAGCGCTCGCCGTCGACAACCGCGCGGTAGGTGACATGGCTGAGCCCGCCCTTCAGCACCTCGAGCGAGACGTCCCTGCCGTGCCACGGCCCAAACCGGGCCGCCACCTCGGCGACGTCGGGCAGCGCGCTCCGCCCGCGGACCGTCACGAGCGCATCCGGATACCGTCGGGGTCCACGATCGCACCCCGGTGGACGGCGGTCGGAACGCGGCGCATCGCCACCTCGAGCTCCCACGTGCCCGAGCCGAGCAGCTCGTCCGTGACGCCCTCGGCGTATTGCACGTAGCCGAGCCCGATTCCGCAGCCCACGGTGTGCCCGTAGCCCCCGGACGCGAGCCACCCCAGCGGCTGCCCGTCCCGGTAGATCGTCTCGCGCCCGAGGAGGACCGTGTCCGGATCGTCGACCGTGAACGTCACGAGCCGCTTCCCGAGCGGGCGCTCGCGCTGGGCCTCGAGCGCTGCGCGCCCCGGATACCGCTCCGGCTTCCGGAACGACACCGCGTACCCGAGCCCGGCCTCGAGCGGCGTGTAGTCGGGCCCGATCTCCACGGCCCAGGCCCTGTTTGCCTTCTCGAGACGAAGCGAGTCGATCGCCCGGTAGCCGGCGTGCCGCAGCCCGAACGAGCTCCCTGTGGCGACGATCGCGTCGAACACGGTCAGCGCGTACTCGGTCGGTACGTACAGCTCGAACGCGAGCTCGCCGGTGTAGGAGACGCGCATGCACAGGACGGGAGCGCCCGCGACGACGACGTTCTGGACGGAGCGGAACGAGAACGCCTCGCGCGAGAGGTCGGACTCGCAGACCGACTGCAGCAGCTCGCGGGAGCGCGGGCCGACGACAGCGAGCGTCGCGTACGCCGACGTGACGTCGACGAGCGCCGCCCGGTCGCCCGCCTCGATCGCGCCCCGGAGGATCCCGAAGTCGTGTGTCGCGAACGCCGACCCCGTGACGACGAGGTAGCCGTCCGGCGACAGGCGGGCGACGGTGAGATCGGCCTCGATGCCGCCCTTCCCGTTGAGCACGAGGGTGTGCCTGACCTGCCCCGGCTCCACGGAGACGTCAGCCGTGCACAGGCGCTGCAGCACCGCCTCGGCGTCGCGACCGGCCACGGTCGCCTTCGCAAACGACGACAGATCCATCAGCACGACGCCCTCGCGACACGCCCGACACTCGTCACCGACGTGGGGGAACCAGTTCTGGCGGCCGAAGGAGGGCTCGTCGGCGGGCTCGACTCCGGACGGTGCGAACCAGTTCGGACGCTCCCAACCGGCCTTCTCGCCGAAGCAGGCGCCGAGCGCACGGACTCGGTCGTACAGCGCGCTTCGCCGCAGCGGCCGGGCGTCCGGGATCTCCTCGGACGGGAAGTGCACCGCGTAGTGGCGTCCCTGCCCGCCGGCGACGCGAGCCTTGACGACCTCGTCGGATCGCGCGGCGCTCGAGAAGCGGCGGATGTCGCACGGCCAGAGGTCGAACGGCGGCTCGCGCTCCGCAATCCAGTGCGCCAGGGCCATGCCGAAGCCGCCCGCGACGCTGACGCCGTACGCGTTGTAGCCGCACGAGACGTACAGGTTCTCGCGGCCGGGGGCACGGCCGACGACGGGATTCTGATCCTCGGTGAACGACTCGAGACCGTGGATCCACGTCTTCACCCCGATCTCGTCGAGGAGCGGCACGCGCCTCGAGAGCGGGGACAGCAGGCGGGTGAAGTGCGTGCGGTTCTCGGGAAGCAGGCGGAACGACCAGCCGCGCGGGATCTCGGTCGTCTCCCACGGGATCGGATCGGGCTCGTACTGCCCGACGATCAGGCCCGCCCCGGTGGGCACGAAGTAGTGCCACAGGTCGGGGTCGCGGTTCGTCGCCCAGCCCGGATCGAGCCCCTCGAACTCCTCGGTGATGAAGTAGCAGTGCCTCGAGGGCCAGATCGGCACCGTGACACCGGCGAGGGCGCCCAACCGGCGCGACCAGATCCCGGCGCAGATCGCGACGTCGCCGCAGCGGATCGTGCCCTGCGTCGTCTCGACCGCCCTCACCGAGTCGCCCTCGATCACGAATCCCGTGACGGCAGCGTGCTCGACGATCCGCGCCCCGCCCTGCCGAGCGGCCTTCGCGAGCGCCTGGTTCAGGTCGGCCGGGCCCACCACCCCGTCGCTCGGCACGTAGAGGGCGCAGTCGAGATCGTCCACGACCATGATCGGGAAGAGCGCCTGGGCCTCCCGCGGCGAGATCAGGTGCATCTCGAGCCCGAACGATCGAGCAGTGGTGATCGCCCGCTCGTACTCGCTGCGCCGCTCACGGCTCGTGGTCACTCGCATGCCGCCGCACTGGCGCAGGCCGGTCGACTGGCCCGTCTCCTCCTCGAGCTGTCGATAGAGCTCGAGCGAGTACTTCGCGAGCGACATCAGGTTCGCGTTCGGTCGGTACTGGGCAACGGCGCCCGCCGCATGCCAGGTCGTTCCCGACGAGACCGTGTGCTGCTCGAGGACGACGACGTCGGTCACGCCGTGCCTCGTCAGGTGGTAGGCCGTCGAGCACCCGATCGCCCCGGCGCCGATCACGACCACCTGTGCCGATTCGGGCAGCGCGTCCCGCGTTTCGTTCCCGTCGCCCACGTTCCCTCCGGTTGTCCGCCGGACCCGCGACCGTACCCGATCGTGCGAGCGTCCCGCTACGCGGGATCGACGACGACGGCGCCGTTCACGTCGAGGTGCACGCGCGGAAACCGCCAGAGGCGCACGGTCACGGGCCGGGAGAGGATCGCCCGCATGCCGCTCTGGAGGTGTACCCGGATCCCGTCGACGTCGCTGGCCGGTCCGAAGCCGAGCCCCGCGGGACGTTCGGTGGCGGCGTTCAGCCAGCCGTGTCGCCGGCCCGACTGCTGCTCCACCCAGACGTACAGGGCTCCGCCGTTCTCGACGACGAACCTGCGCGCCGCGCCCGAGAGCCTGATCCTGGGAGCTGTCTGGCTCGTCACCGCCATCCCGGGCGCCCCCTCTCCCTCAGACCGGGCGGACGAGGACGACGGCGGTGGCCGCGAGCCCCTCGCTCCGGCCAGTGAATCCGAGTCCGTCCGTCGTCGTGGCGCGAACGGCGATCCGTGCCGGGTCGACGTCCATCGCGCCTGCAAGCCGGTATCGCATCTCGTCGCGCACCGGCGCGAGCCGCGGGCGCTCGCCGACGAGCACGCAGTCCGCGTTCACGAGCTCGTAGCCGGCTCCGCGCACCCGCTCGTAGGCGAGTCGCAGCAGGTCGAGCGAGGACGACCCCTTCCAGCGCGGGTCGTCCGACGGGAACAGCCACCCGATGTCACCGAGCCCGGCGGCTCCGAGCACGGCGTCGATCAGGGCGTGGGCGATCACGTCGCCGTCCGAGTGGCCGGCCAGCCCGGCCGACTCGTCGGGGAACTCCACCCCGCCGAGCACGAGCGGCACCCCCTCGACGAGCGCGTGCGCGTCGACCCCGATGCCGACTCGCGGCTCGCGCCCGATCGGAAACGTGCCGCTCACCCCGACCTCCGTGTGTGGGGAGCGGCCGGGGGACGTGCTTGTGTTTCAAGATACATATCGCAGGGCTCGAGGGCGCGAGGAATCCTGCTCGTGGCTTGAAACACAAGCGGGTTCATCCGAGCGGCTCCTGCCGGCGGTGACGGCGCTCGAACACCGAGACTGTCTCGTACCCGAGCCGACGTGCGAGCTCGACGGCCCGGGGAAGCTCGTGCCCGACGAGCTCGGCGAGGTGGGCGTCCGACGCGGTCGTGATCGGAACGCCCCGCCGGTGACACGCTGCGAGGAACGCCTCGTCCGGGTAGAGCTCACCCACCGGCTTCCGGAGCCCGGCGGTCGAGATCTCGACGGCGACCCCGGCCTCTGCCAGGGCCGCCGGCACCCGCTCGTGGAGCTCGGCGACGACCTCGGGCGCCGGACGGTCGCCGAAGATCTTCGGGAGGTCGGGGTGGGCCATCACGTCGACGTGGCCGCTTCGCGCGAGCTCGCAGAGATGGTCGAAGTATCCACGCCAGACGTCCTCGACGGATCTGTGGCCCCAGACGCCGGGTTGCTTGTCGAGATCCATGTCCCCGACCTCGTGAACGGAGCCGAGGATGAAGTCGAACGGGTACGGCGCGAGGAGCTCGGCCAGGGCGTCCTGGCGGTCGCCGACGTAGTCGACCTCGATCCCGAGTCTCACGGGATGCCCTCGCCGTCTCGCCTCCAGCACCGCGTCGACGTACGCGTCGAGGTCGTGGACGCAGCGCTGCGTGTGGTAGGGAAGGTGCCAGACCGGCGCGGTCTGACGGAAGTAGTAGACGTGCTCCGTGAAGCCGATCTCGGTCACACCGCGCGCCCGGGCGACGAGAGCGAAGCGCTCGGCGTTGTCGGCGGTCAGCACGAGCGGCTCCGAGCCGTCAGCGTCCCGCGGCCCGCGTAGATGCATGTGGTAGTCGACGATCATCGGCCCGGCAGATTCTCCACGGCCTCGAGATCGGCCGCCGTCGTGACCTTGACGAGCCTCGGGTCTCCCTCGACCACGCGGACGCGTCCGCCGGCCGCCTCGACGAAGCCCGAGCAGTCGCTCGCATCCTCGAGGCTGCCGGCGAGAGCCCGCCGGAATGCGGCCGCGCCGAAGGCCTGCGGTGTCTGCACGGCCCACAGGCCCGCTCGCTCGACCGTCTCCACGGCCGTGCCGGTGCCGTCGACACGCTTGATCGTGTCGGCGACCGGAAGGCCCGGAATCGCGCCGTCCCAGCCGTCGCGGAGCGGCCCGAGGACACGCTCGATCACGGCGTCGCTGACGAACGGTCGTGCGGCATCGTGCACCAGGATCACCGTGGCCCCGTCGGGCACCTCGCCGACGCCGATCCGCACAGACTCCGACCGCGTCGCTCCGCCCGCCACGCACGCCGAGACCTTGCCCGCCCCCAGCTCTTCCGCCAGCAGGATCGCGGGCTCCTCCCAGTCGGGTGGGACGACGACGACGATCGCGTCGATCCGCTCCGACGCCTCGAGCCGGTCGAGGCTCTCGGCGAGCAGCGGCCGGCCACGGAACGGGACGAACGCCTTCGGGAGATCCGCTCCGAGGCGCTCGCCGCGCCCGGCCGCCGCGACGACCACCCAGGTGCTCAACCGGTCCCGCTCGGCGCCTTCCGGGCGGGATGCCCGCAGGTGGGACGAGATCCCGCCCCTACGAGCTCCCTACGGATCGGGGCGCCCCTGTCGGGGCCGGATCTCATCCGGCCCCGCTCTATGCCAGCGCTGCGTTCGGGCTCGCGCTCACGCGCTCGAGGAGCTGGTCGAGCCACTCTGCGATCTCGACCTCGTCCATCTCCTTGGCGTACATGAGCTCGGAGGCGAGGATCTTCTTCGCCTTCACGAACATCTGCTTCTCGCCGGTGGAGAGGCCCTTCTCCTGCTCGCGAAGCGAGAGGTTCCGTACGACCTCGGCGAGCTCGAAGATGTCACCGGTCTTCATCTTGTCCCGGTTGTACTTGAAGCGGCGGTTCCAGTTCTTCGGCATCGCCGTCCCGTCACCGTGGAGCACTTCGATCACCTGCACGACCATCTGCTCCGAGATCACCTTGCGGAGGCCGACGCGCTCGGCGTTCTCCGTCGGAACGTTCACGACCATGTCGTTGTGCAAGATCTTGATCGTCAGGTATTCGCGCTCAGTGCCGAGTACCACCCGCGACTCTCGCCGTACCACGGTGCCTGCGCCGTGGTGGGGGTAGACGACCTTTTCGCCGACGTCGAACAACCCACGCCCTCCCTCCGGGTCCAAGAAAGAACCGCCGAAAAGAAACTCCCTGCGGAGACCGATATTTTACAGTCGCATACCCGGCCGCGGCAAGCGGGAACCTTCAGCGTCGCCACACGTCGCTACAGCTGGAGGTAGCGGTCGACCAGATTGTGCTCCTGCAGCCGCCGGAGCCCTTCGCGGATCTCCCGCGCCCGCACCGAGCCGACTCCCTCGACGGCCTCGAGCTCCCGATGGCTGGCACGGATGATTGCGTCGAGCGTTCCGAAGTCGCGTACGACGTGGCGGATCACGGTCTCGGGAACCCGTGGGAGCTCCGACAGCACCCTGTAGCCGCGGGAGGAGAGCGTCGTATCGAGCGGGCTCACGTCCCGTGGATAGCCGAGCAGCACCGTCAGCTCCTCGAGCTCGAGGAGCCTGCCGTGCGGGAGCCGGCCGAGCGCCTCGAGGATCTCCGGCGCCCTCCCCGGCTCGGCCTCGTAGTCGGCGACGACGGCGGCCTTGCCCCGGGGCACGTCGCGCATCAGCTCGTCGAGCTGGAGCCGGATCAGTCGTCCTTCCTCGCCGAGCTCGATGCAGTTCCGCTCGATCTCGTCACCGACGCGCGTCGTCAGCTCGGCACGCTGGAGCACGATCAGGACGTCGTCGAGGGTGACCGCCCCCTGGAACTCGAGCGCGGTCAGGCGAGTCAGACCCTGATCGAGCCGCTGCCGGTACGTCTCGAGAGTTCCGAGCGCCTGGTTCGTGCGAGCCAGCAGATCGGAGATCTCGTCGAGCTGATACCGGATCTCGCCCCTGAACACCGTCACCGTCTCACGCTGCTGGGAGATCGAGACGACGAGCGCGTCGGTCTGCTTCGCAACACGCTCGGCAGTTCGGTGGCGTGTTCCCGTCTCGTCGGACGGGATCGCAGGATCCGGCATGAGCTGGACGTTCGCGTACACGAGCCGGGTGAGGTTCGCGTTCACGATGATCGCGCCGTCCATCTTCGCGAGCTCGTAGAGGCTCTGGGCCGAGAAGGGTAGGTCGAGGCGCATCCCGCCCGAGAACAGGAACGCGAGCGCCGACGGCTCGCCGATGACGACGAGCGCACCGAGGCTCGCCCGGATGATGTCGTCGATACCGTCGCGCAGCGCCGTACCCGGCGCGATCCGCTTCAGCGCCGAGAGGAGCTCCCTATCCTTCCGCTGGCCCGTTGGCATCGAGTGCCGCGGCGACCGCCTGCCTCAGCGTCGCCGCCGCGGTAACTCGAATCTTGCCATGAACCGGCGTGCCGTCCGGAGCGACGACCTCCGCGAGCCCGAGCTTCGCGCACTCGGCGAGCCGTCGCTCCGCCTGCCCGGCGGCCCGGAGGCGCCCCGTGAGCCCGATCTCGCCGAAGCACCCGACCGCCGACCGGACGGGCCGCCGGCGCCCGGCGGACGCGATCGCCAGAGCGATACCGAGGTCGGCGCCGGGCTCGTCGATCCTGACGCCGCCCGCGACGTTGACGAACACGTCCGCCTGGCCTAACGCGAGCCCTGCGTGTCGCCCGAGCACCGCCACGATCATCGCCAGACGCTTCGGGTCGACACCCGTTCCGACCCTCCTCGGCATCGCGAGGTCGGTGGGCGAAACGAGCGCCTGGAGCTCGAGGAGCAACGGCCTCGTTCCCTCGAGCACGCAGGTCACGACCGAGCCGGGCTCGCCCGCGTCGCCGCGGCCGAAGAGCTCCGAGGGGTCGGCGACGCCGACGAGCCCCTCCGACGTCATCTCGAACACGCCCAGCTCGTTCGTCGACCCGAACCGGTTCTTCACCGCGCGCAGGATCCGGTGCGCCCGGTATCGGTCACCCTCGAACTGGAGCACGCAGTCGACGAGGTGCTCGAGCACCCGAGGCCCTGCGACCGCGCCGTCCTTCGTCACATGGCCGACGAGGAACGTCGCGATTCCCTCCTCCTTCGCGACACGAAGGAGCCGGCCGGCAGCTTCGCGCACCTGGGCGACCGAGCCCGGCGCAGACCCGAGATCGGGGGCGTACAGCGTCTGAATCGAATCGATCACACAGACCTCTGGGCGCTCGCGCTCGAGCGTCGCGCAGACGAGGTCGAGGTTCGTCTCGGCGAGGATCCCGACGTCTCGCGCACCGCCGAGGCGCTCGGCGCGGAGCTTGACCTGCGCTGCCGACTCCTCGCCCGTCACGAGGGCGACCTTCCGCGTCTCGCTCATCGCCGAGAGCGCCATGAGGAGCAGGGTCGACTTGCCGATCCCCGGGTCACCGCTGACGAGCACGAGCGAGGCCGGCACGAGCCCGCCCCCGAGCACGCGGTCTAGCTCGGGAACCCCTGTCGCAAGTCGCTCCGCGTCGGTCGCCTCGACGTCCTCGAGCCGAGTCAGCGGCTGGGCGACTGCCGCCGACGCAGAGGTCACGACGCCGTCGGACGTCTCCTCGAGCAGCGTTCCCCAGCCCCCGCAGCCGGGGCACCGCCCGAGCCAGCGCGGGGTCGCGTACCCGCATTCGGTACAGACGTGCTGGACGACCGCCTTCGCCACGCCTCGAATCGTACGGAGCCCCTCCGACGGCCTCCGTCACGAGACCGCAACGGATCCGTCACGGATCTCCTCGGGTGCCTGGCACCCGGGACGGCCGAGCCCGTGCGGGAGCCGTCCGCCACGACGGCCACGCAGCAGCCGGGCCGTCCCCGGCTCAGTCGTCGTCGGCGCCGTGCTCGCCGTGCCCGTTCGCCGAGCGCTCGGGCTCGTCGGGCGGCACGGTCACGAGCTGCGGCTCGGGCTCGATCAGCTCGATCGAGACCTGATCCTCGCCCTCCTGGTGATCGACCCGGATGATCGAGCCGGGCACGAGGACGCGGCCGAGCACGAAGTCGGCGAGCGGGTCCTCGATGTGGCTCTGGATCGCACGCCGGAGCGGACGGGCGCCCATCGTCGGGTCGTAGCCCTTCTCGACGAGGAAGTCCTTCGCCTCGTCCGTGATCTCGATCGCCGCCTCGTGAACGGCAATCTGCTCCCGCAGCCGGCGAAGCATGAGGTCGACCACCTGCTTGACCTCCTCCTTCGCGAGCTTGTGGAAGACGATGACCTCGTCGATGCGGTTCAGCAGCTCGGGGCGGAAGACGCGCTTCAGCTCGCCCATGATCCGGTTCTTCATGTCCTCGTACGAGAGCCCGCTCTCGTCGGCGACCGTGAAGCCGAGCGCCTGGTTCTTCGCGATCGTGGCCGCCCCGATGTTCGAGGTCATGATCACGATCGTGTTCCGGAAGTCGACCTTCCGTCCCTGCGCGTCGGTGAGCCGCCCGTCCTCGAGGATCTGCAGAAGGATGTTGAAGACGTCGGGATGGGCCTTCTCGATCTCGTCGAGCAGCACGACCGAGTATGGCTTGCGACGTACCGCTTCGGTGAGCTGTCCGCCCTCGTCGTAGCCGATGTAGCCGGGCGGCGAGCCGACGAGCCGCGACACCGAGTGCTTCTCCATGTACTCGGACATGTCGACCTGGATCATCGCGTCCTCGTCCCCGAACAGGAACTCGGCGAGCGTCCGGGCGAGCTCGGTCTTCCCCACGCCCGAGGGGCCGAGGAAGATGAACGAGCCGGTCGGGCGCTTCGGATCCTTGATCCCGGCGCGCGCGCGGCGGATCGCCTTCGAGACCGCCTCGATCGCGAGGTGCTGACCGATCACGCGCTTGTGGAGCTCCTCCTCCATGCGGATGAGCTTCTGCGACTCGGCCTCCGTTAGCTTGAACACGGGGATCCCGGTCCACATCGAGACGATGTCGGCGATCTCCTCCTCGCCGATCTCCGGTTGGACCGTACCCTCGTCGTTGCGCCAGCTCTCCTCCAGCTCGCGCTTCTTCTGCGTCAGCTTGCGCTCCTTGTCGCGGAGCTGGGCGGCCTTCTCGAACTCCTGGTCCTCGATCGCCTGCTCCTTCTCGACCCGGACGGAGTCGATCTCCTCCTCGAGCTCGCGGTACTGCGGCGGTGCGGTCATCGTCTTGATCCGCATCCGCGACGCCGCTTCGTCGATCAGGTCGATCGCCTTGTCCGGCAGATGGCGATCCTGGATGTAGCGATCCGAGAGCGTCGCGGCCGCGCGCAGCGCGTCGTCGGTGATCGTGCAGCGGTGGTGGGCCTCGTAGCGGTCGCGAAGGCCGCGGAGGATCTCGACGCTCTCGTCGACGCTCGGCTCGTCGATCCGCACCTGCTGGAAGCGCCGCTCGAGGGCCGCGTCACGCTCGAGGTACTTGCGGTACTCGTCGAGCGTGGTCGCCCCGATCGTCTGCAGCTCGCCGCGGGCGAGCGCCGGCTTCAGGATCGAGGCCGCGTCGATCGCGCCCTCGGCCGCGCCGGCGCCGACGAGGTTGTGGAGCTCGTCGATGAAGAGGATGATGTCGCCCCGCTGGGTGATCTCCTTCATCACCTTCTTCAGGCGCTCCTCGAACTCGCCGCGATACTTCGAGCCGGCCACGAGCGCGGCCAGGTCGAGGGTGTAGATCTGCTTGCCCTTGAGCAGCTCGGGCACCTGGTTCCCGGAGATGCGGGCTGCGAGCCCCTCGACGACTGCCGTCTTGCCGACGCCGGGCTCGCCGATCAGCACCGGGTTGTTCTTCGTGCGCCGCGAGAGGATCTGCATGACCCGCTCGATCTCGGTCTGCCGACCGACGACGGGGTCGAGCTTGCCCTCGGCCGCGAGCTTCGTCAGGTTCCGTCCGAACTGGTCGAGCAGCTTCGAGCTCTTCGCCTTCTCGCCGCTCGAGGAGCCTCCCCCGGCCTGGGCGCCCTGACCGCGCCGGCCCGGGCCGGACAGCATGCGGATGATCTCGTTGCGGATCTTCTCCGCGTCCGCGTCGAAGTCGAGCAGGATGCGGGCGGCGACGCCCTCGTTCTCGCGGACGAGGCCGAGCAGGATGTGCTCGGTGCCGATGTAGTTGTGGCCGAGCGAAAGCGCCTCGCGCAGCGCCAGCTCGAGGACCTTCTTCGCACGCGGTGTGAACGGGATCTGACCCGTCGTGACCTCGTCGCCCTGGCCCACGATGCGGGCGACCTGCGCGCGCACCTCCTCGACCGTGATGTCGAGGCTCTCGAGCACGCGCGCCGCCAGGCCCTCCTCCTCGCGGAGCAGGCCCAGCAGGATGTGCTCGGTACCGATGTAGTTGTGCTTGAGGGCGCGGGCCTCGTCCTGGGCGAGAACGACGACCTGGCGAGCCCTTTCGGTGAAGCGTTCGAACACGTGCAGCCCTTCCTTGGCGTCTGGCCCGACCTATGGTAGCGGACGGCCTCGTCGAGTCGTTATCGGCAACCCGGTCGCGAGTCTGCGCGTCTGCTCTCCGAGCACGCCTTCGACGACCGGCGGTCCGCCCCTGTCTGTACGGTCTTCCGGTGACGTTCGAGACGGCGATTCGTCCGCGCGGGCCCTACTCGCTCGCCCTCTCGGCCCGGCACGCGAGCGACCGGACGCGCAGCTTCCGCGAGGGTGTGCTGACGTGCGTCCTGGACGCGGGCGGGCCCGCGCTCGCACGGGTCTGGCAGGCTCGGGACGGCGCGCTGCAGATCAGGATGCGGGCCACGGACGCGGCGGCGGCGCTCGACCGCCTCCGCTTCGTCCTCGCCGTCGACGACGACCACACGGAGTTCCTGCGGCGATTCGGGTCGGATCCGCTGCTCGGGATGGCCACCTTCCGGCTGCGCGGCCTGCGCCCCCTCCGTACCGCCACGGTCACCCACGCGCTGCTCCGGGCCCTGTGCGGCCAGCTGATCTCGGCGCGGGAGGCGCGCGCGATCGAGGCGCGCCTGATCCGCCGCCACGCCCCCGGGCACGCCGGCTTCAGTCTTCCGCCCGTACGGGAGACCTTCGCGCCGTGCAGCCCCGCCGAGCTGTGCGCGTCCGGCCTCGTCGCCCGCAAGTCGTCCGCGCTCGTACGGATCTCCCGCGGGTGGGACGTCGAGCGTCTCCGCGACGTCGTAACGGACGTCGCGGTCGGCAGGATCGTCGAGGAGCGCACGCTCGGCCCCTGGTCGGCCGGCGTCATCTGCCTCGAGGGCCTCGGTCGCTACGAGCACGGCCTCGTCGGCGACCTCGGTCTCGTCAAGCTCTGCCGACGGCTGCTCGGGCGCGAGGCGACTCCGGAGGACACCGCCGAGCTGCTCGCGCCCTACGGTGAGTGGCAGGGCCTCGCGAGCGTCTACCTGCTCGCAGGTGCGACATTGCCGCGCGGGCGGGTTGCGGTGGCAGCCTAGACTCGGTCTGCATGCCTGCGTCGAGCCCGCTCCAGAACCGCGTCCGGCCGGACGGCGAGCTCGTGGCCACCGTCGAGCGCGGGACGATGATGGGAAACCGCGGCGGGCGCATCCACGACGTCGCGACACGGACGCTCGGGGGACGTCGCTGGACATCGCGGGCGTGGATCTGCTGCGTGCTCCAGTTCAAGGACTGGTACGCGGAGCCCTGGACAGACCACTACACGGAGCTGTTCTTCCTCGACGAGGTGACCGCGCTCACCGCAGGCCACCGACCCTGCTACCTGTGCCGACGTTCCGACGCCGTCGCGTTCGCGACGGCGGTGGCCGGCGCAGCGGGCCTCGGGCGGCCGCCCGCTGCACCGGAGCTCGATCGCCGGCTGCATGCCGAGCGGCTGGAGGGGAGAGCGAAGCGCCGTCACCGAGAACGGTGGGCCGAGCTGCCCGACGGCGCGATGGTCGAGCTCGAGGGCGACTTCGTCGCGGTTCGCGGTCGCGAGCTGCTGCCGTGGTCGTTCGCAGGCTACGGGGCTGCCCGAGCGCGACCACGGTCGGGCACGGCCTCCGCGCTGACTCCGCCGACGGTGCTCGCGGCGCTTCGCAGCGGCTACCGTCCCGGCTGGCACGAGAGCGCCGGCCCGGGGTCGAGGTAGGGGCCGGATCTGATCCGGCCCGCTCCGGCGAGGCCTTTCGTCCGTCAGAAGCGCGACCAGCGCTCGCGGCTGAGGAAGAACCCGTGGCCCGATGCGTTCGTGCACCGGACGCCGGTCGTCCGGACCTTGCACGTGAAGCCGCCGCGCTTCCAGTTCGTCCCGTAGGCGAGCACGCGGGCGGACGGATCGTTCGTCGAGTCACCCGCACAGACGACCTTCGACCGGCCGGTCCGGCTCATCTCGAGCCCCTGCCCGAAGTCGTCGCGACAGCTCGCCGGGCGGCTCGGCTTCGGGCGCAGCCCGCCGTCGATGTCGCAGCGCAGGAACGAGGGGGGCGAGAACCAGGCGCAGTGGATCCGCTTCGACGGCGTCTGCCAGAAGGCGTGCTTGCCCGCCGCCGGCGCCACGACCGCGAGAGAGACGACGATGGCGGCGACGCCGATCAGGGTGAGCCTGCTCACATCCGGCATCCTGACACGGCAGACGCGGTCAGTCCAGGACCCCGACCAGCTCCGCAACGACCCGAACGTCGCCCTCATCGATCGCCGACAGCACGATCGGCTCGTACCCCGGGGCGGCGGTGTCGGGCAGGAGCCGGATCTCCGCGTGCTGCCAGCCGTCGCCTCCGACGGTCTTCGTGCTCTCGTAGATCTTCACCGTGTACTGGCCACCGGTTTCGGGGTCCGAGATCTCCCGGTGCTGGACGAGCACGACACGTCCCTGCCGGGATCCCGCAACCGGGGCTCGGAACACGCAGTAGGCGCCGTTCGGGATCCTGCGGTTCATCGACTCGCCGACGACCTGCGCCACGAACAGCCCCGGCGCCGGCGTGATCCCGTCGACGGCGACCCACGCCTCGGGCTCGGGGGCCTGCGCCTGGCCGAACTCGCCGGCCGCGACCGCAAGCGCGTAGAGCGGGATGCAGTTCACGAACGGCCTCGCCTCGTGCGGAGCGAGAGCGCGGAACGGCGCGACCTCGACCGCGGGCTCAGCAGTCGCCCACTCGAAGCCGAGCAGCTCCGCCTGCTCGAGGACGGTCTGCGTTGCCCGCTCCTGCCTGTCGGGCGGGTACCCGTGCTTACGCAGGATGCGTCGGACCATACGGCGGAGGTTGGCGCGGACGTTCTCCTTGACCGTCCAGTCGATCGTCGCGTTGCGGTGCACCGTGTCGACGAGCTCGCGGGCGATCGCGCGCAGCGCCTCGTCCCCGAGTACCGCGACCGCCGAGTCGTTCGTCTCGAGGGCGTCGTAGAAGGCGAGCTCTTCGTCGGTGAGCCCGAGCTCCTCACCTCGTAGCTGGGCCTCGCGCATCTCCTTCGCGATCTCTATCAGCTCCTCGATGACCTGCGCAGCCTCGATCGCCCGGCTCTGGTAACGACGGACCGCCGCCTCGAGCAGCTCGCTGAACGCACGTGACTGAACGAGGTTCTTCCGCGCCCGCGTCCTGATCTCGTCGCCCAGGAGCTTTCGAAGCAGCTCCACGGCGAGGTTCTTCTGGGGAAGCTCCCGAACCTCGGCGAGGAACTCGGGCGACAGCAACGAGAGATCGGGCTTCTCGAGCCCGGCCGCGGCAAAGACGTCGATCACGCCGGCCGGGGCGATCGCTCCGGAGACGATCTGCCGAACCGCGTGGTCGAGCTCCTCCTCCGGACGTTGCCGGGCGACCTCGGTCTTGACGAGGGCCGCCTTGACCGTCTGGAAGAACGCGACTTCGTCGCGAATCGCGAGCACCTCCTCGCGCGGAACGGCGAGCGCGAACGCCTTCGACAGCTCGACGACCGCCTTCACGAACCGCTCGCGCCCGTCCTCCTGCGCCAGGACGTGCTCCTGCGCCGCCGGCAGCAGCGCCATCCGCTCGGCCGGCGTCCCGGAGAGGAACAGGGAGTAGTCGTATCCGTGGAACATGCCCACGCAGACCTCGTGGCGCTCGAGCGCGAGCGCCACCGCCTCACTCTGGTCGAGTGCCGTGCGGCCGTGTCCGCCGCCCTCCGTGTAGGCGGCGAGCGCCTTGCGGAGATCGTCGGCGAGGCCGAGATAGTCGACGACGAGCCCGCCGGGCTTGTCCCTGAAGACGCGGTTGACCCGGGCGATCGCCTGCATGAGCCCGTGACCCCGCATCGGCTTGTCGACGTACATCGTGTGCAGGCTCGGGGCGTCGAAGCCCGTCAGCCACATGTCGCGCACGATCACGATGCGAAACGGGTCGTCGGCCCGCTTGAAGCGCTCGGCGAGGGCCTCTCGCCGCATCTTGTTGCGGATGTGCGGCTGCCAGGCGAGTGGATCGGACGCGGAGCCGGTCATGATGACCTTGATCGCCCCCTCGCCGTCGGCGTCGGCATGCCACTCCGGTCGTAGCCCCGCGAGCTCGCGGTACAGCTCGACACAGATCCGCCGGCTCATGCAGACGACCATGGCCTTGCCGTCCATCACGGCGAGCCGGTTCTCGAAGTGCTCGACGAGGTCACGGGCGACGAGCCCGAGCCGCTTCTCCGACCCGACGACGGCCTCGAGCTTCGCCCACCTCGACTTCAGCTTCTCGACGCGGGCGACCTCCTCCCCCTCGGTCACCTCCTCGAACTCCTCGTCCACTCGGGGCTTCTCGTTCTCGAGTAGCTCGAGCCTGGCGAGCCGGCTCTCGTAGTAGATCGGAACCGTCGCGCCGTCCGCGACGGCCTGCTGGATGTCGTAGACGTCGATGTAGTCGCCGAACACCGAGCGCGTGTCCTTGTCCTCCAGCTCGACCGGGGTGCCGGTGAACGCGACGAACGTCGCCCCGGGCAGCGCTTCTCGCATGCGCCGGGCGAATCCGTGGATGAACCCGTACTGGCTGCGGTGGGCCTCGTCCGCGATCACGACGACGTTCCGCCTGTCGGTGTAAGGGCCGGATCTCATCCGGCCCTCGCCCTCGCCGAGGAACTTCTGGATCGTCGTGAAGACGACTCCGCCCGAGGCGACCTGGAGCAGCTCGCGCAGATGCTCGCCGCTCTCTGCCTGGACAGGCGTCTGGCGCAGCAGCTCGGCGCAGGAGGCGAACACCCCGTGGAGCTGGCCGTCGAGGTCGTTGCGGTCGGTGATGACGACGATCGTCGGGTTCGCGAGCGCGGGCTCGAGCACGAGCTTTCCCGCGTAGAACGCCATCGTGAGGCTCTTGCCGGAGCCCTGTGTGTGCCAGACGACGCCGGCGCGACGGTCGCCGTCCGGCCTCGACGCCTGGATCGTCGTCTCGACCGCCTTCCGCGTCGCATGGAACTGGTGGTAGCCCGCGATCTTCTTGGCGACCCCGGCGCTCTCGTCTGCGAAAACGACGAAGTGCCGGACGAGATCGAGGAAGCGGCTCCGCTCGAAGACACCGCGGGCCAGCACCTCGAGCTGGTTGTCGGTCGGCGGCGCGACGACGTCGCCTTCGACCGTTCGCCAGGGGAGGAACCACTCGCGCGGTGCCGTCAGGGAGCCGAGCCGCGCCTCGACGCCGTCGGAGACGACGAGCAGCTCGTTGAACGCGAAGAGCTCGGGGATGTCCACCTTGTAGGTCTCGAGCTGGCGAAAGGCCGTCCAGATCGTCGTCTCCTCGTCGGCGGGGTTCTTCAGCTCCACGACCGCGAGCGGGAGCCCGTTCACGAGGACGACGACGTCGGGCCGGCGACGCGGCGCCCGTCCCTCCTCGACCGTGAGCTGGTTGACCGCGAGCCAGTCGTTGTTGTCCGGACGCTCGAAGTCGACGAGCCTGAGGAGCTCCCCGCGCACTCCGCCGTCCGGATGCGGGATCTCGACCTCCAGGCCGTTCACGAGCAGGCGGTGGAATCGGCGGTTGGCAGCGAGCAGCGAGGGCGAGTCGGCGCGCAGGACCGCCCGCTCCGCCACGTCGAGGGCAGGTCTCGATGCTCCCGGGTTGAGACGCTCGAGCGCGGCGCGGAGACGCCCGCGCAGCACGACGTCGCGGTAGGTCTCACGCTCGGAGGCCGGCTCCCCCGGGGCGATCAACGGACCGTGCAGGACCTGGTATCCGAGCGAGCGAAGCCACTCGAGGAGCGCCTCCTCGACGACGCTCTCTGCATAGGGATGGCGGCTCATCGAACCAAACGATCCTTCGGTTGCGCGAACCGTAACGAAAGGATGAGGCCGTTTCCCTCGACTCGGACACGGACAGAGAGGTGGTGCCTATCCTCGCAACGCCGCGAGAGCGCCATCCACGGTTTCGACAAAGCCCTCCCAGTAGCGTGCTCCCGGCAGGGTCTTGCCAACCACGGGCACGCCGGCCAACAAGAGGCTGCTCTCGAGACGCTCGCTGACGTCCCGGGCGGCGCTGGCCCGCATCGAGTCGGAGAGCACGTCGACGGCGGGATCGTCGAGCCAGCGAAGCAACTGACGCACTGCCCAGAGTAGCTGTGGCCACTCTCGATACTCGGGCGGCCGATCGACATGGAGCAGGGCCCACCAGACCTCGCGCTCGATCGCGTATCGGCGCTCGTTGCCCACCGTCAGCTGCGAGACGAGCTCGGCCTCGACGAGCCCGTCGAGTGTCTGAAACACGTTTCGCTTGGAGAACGCGACAGCCTCCGCGACGACCTGGGCGGACACGCCTGGGGCTGGGCCCGTGAGCAGAAAGCGGACAACCTCGGCTCGGGAGGAGACACCGAGCGCCAGGCGCAACCGCAATGCGAGGTTGATCGGTCGCGTCACGTCGGGTAGCTGGGATTTCCCCGTCGGACCTGCGGCCGGGCGTACGAGGCCGAACTCCAGGAAGAACGGGTCCGGGTTCCAGACATCAGCCGAAGCCGCCCTGAACAGCGGCTCCTGAGGCCAACGCTCCTTCGCAGGGGCGTCACGGCCAAAGCGCGGGTTGGGCCGGAACTGGGAAACCCACCGCAGTGCGGCACCAACGAGCCGGGTATCGCGCTCGTCTCGGCAGAGATTCCGCAGGCGCTGAACGCTGATCAGCCTCTCGTTCTCGAGGAGCCAGTCGAGCACCTCGTCGAACAACCTCGGGTCACGACGGGCGACCTCGAGCGTGAACACGAGCAGTGCCTCCGGGTCAGCCGTGCGCGTGTCCTCGATGCGAGGGGCGGCGAACACTCCCATCTGCGCCCACGAGTCCCACGCGAACTCGAGCGCCTGCGAGGCCGCTCGCTCCCTAAGAGCCGAGATCGACATTCTCGACTCCGAGATACTCGAGCGCCCGGACGAGCATCTGCCGATACCCGGGCGATGGATCATGGGTCGTGCTCCAGCGGGCGGCCGCCAGCAGCTCGTCACGCGTCGGGACGAGGGCCGAAAGATCCTCGTCGTGCTTGCCACCGGCACCTCGATCGACGAGTGCGTGGAGCTTGAAACAGATGAGATCGACCCGACCGGCAAAGTGGACGACGAGGGCAGGACCGTAGCCCCGGGTCTCGCAACGCGAGAAGAACCCGAGCGGGAGGCCGAACCGCACGATGTCTGACGCGCGCGCATTGAGCCACTCGGAGTCGATCACGAGGTCGCGCGCCACCAGGTCCTTGGCCCGCACGAGCGGTCCCGGAAGCGGGTCGGCGGGAGCAAGTCCAGCTCCGTCATCGACGCCGACGACGTCGACATCCTGGGTCGTGCGTGCCACGAAGCCGAGTGCGAGAAGCGCGGCCCCTCCGACGATGACGATCTCGTAGCGAGCTCCGAGCGCCTCCAGCCGCTGGCCGAGCTCAGCGAGCAGCTCGTCAACCCGCTCGCTCGTTATCTCGATCTGATTCATGATGGTAAGCACCCCGTTTCGAGATGTTTAGCATCTCTCCTTCACGCGGGCCCGCGCGCCGTCAGGAGCTACGCCCCAGAGCCAGACTTCTGAGCTACGCGTGGCCGTCAGTACGGCGAGTCGGAGAGCACGCCGAAGTAGTTCGGGTGCGTGTGCCGGATCGTCTCGAGCGAGTCGGCGCCGATGAGGACGATCTCGAGGTTCCGGTCGCTGCGGTGCTCGCCCTCGAGCGCAGCGTAGGCCTGCGCCGCCTCAGTCGGGTTCTCGAACTCGCGGACGTCGCCGACGAGCTCCTGCCGGTCGAGGTCGAATACGAGGAGGAAGTCACGCACGGGCACGGGAACGTAGTGTCGCTGCCGGACAGGTCGTCGACGGACGACTCGACCGCGCGCCCGTGAACGACGATACTCCGACACGAGGAAGTGACGCAAGGATGGCGAACGACACGGTTACTCTGGCCCTCGAGGGGGACGTCTCGCTTCCCGCGTTCGCCGAGGCTGTACAGCGCTTCAGCGGGCTCGTGGACGCGCTCTCCCGCGACGTGGCCGGCCACCCGGAACTTCGCTGGGTCGTCTCCGAGCTCGAGGCGGGGAGCGCGCTGGCCACGGCGCGCGGAGTCGGCGAGCCGGCCGCGGTCGAGTCGGTCGCCGACGCGTACCTCGAGGTCGGACAGGCCCTCGAGCGTGGTGTCGAGCCTGCGTTCGCAGGCTCCGTCAGAGACGAAGCCTTCGCGCTCATGTCCGTCATGGATCATGAGATCGAGGCGATCCGGTTCGAGACTGCAAAGGCCGACGCCACGGTCCGCCGGATCGAGCGGCCCGCCGAGGAGACCGCGCCCACCGGGCCCCCTGCGGCGGTCTCGGCGGCGTACGGCGGGGTACAAGGAAGGGTCCAGACACTCACGAGCCGCGGCGGCCTTCGCTTCACGCTTTACGACACGCTCTTCGACCGGGCGGTGTCCTGCTACCTCGAGGAGGGGATGGAGGACATCATGCGCGACGTCTGGGGTCGAGTCGCGGTCGTCGAGGGATGGGTGATGCGCGACCGCGTCACCGGCAGGCCGCAGACCGTGCGGCGCGTGCGGGGAGTGACGGTCGTGCACGGGGCGACGCCCGATGCGTATCTGGCCGCCCGCGGCGCGGTGCAGCCCACCCCTTCGAGCCCGGCGCCCGAAATCACGATCAGACGCCTTCGCGATGCCTGATCGGCCGCCTCTGCTCTACTGGGACGCCGATGTTCTTCTCTCGTGGGTGGAGGACCATCCGGAGCGCTCGCCGCTGATCGAGCTGTTGCTCGGCGACGCTCGTGCGGGGAAGCTCGAGATCGTGACGTCGGTGCTCTCCCAGGTCGAGGTCGCCTACAGCGCGACGGAGCGGAGGCAGCAGGCGCTTTCACCCGAAATCGAACAGAGGATCAACGGTCTCTGGGAGCCCGGTGGATCCGTCAAGATCGTCGAGGTCTACCCTCTGATCGCCGTGAGTGCTCGAACCCTCATCAGGGAGGGGGTGCCTCGCGGCTGGAGCGGGCTGCGCGCAAACGACGCGATCCATCTGGCGACGGCGCGGCACATGGGGGTCGTCGAGTTCCACAGCTACGACGACACGCTGCCCCGCTATGCCGATCTGGCGGGCTTCCCGATCTGCGAGCCGCGCACGTTCCAGCCCCGCATCGTCTGAGGGAACACAGCCCTGCTCGGCCCAAGTCGCTCTAGGCGGCTGCGCACGGGCGCGCAGACCCGGCGGAGTAACCTCCATTCGTGCCGCGCGCGGTCCGGGTGTTCGTCGAGTACGAGGGCAAGCTGCGGCGAGCCTGCTCGATGACCGTCACGAACCGAGACGCGAGCGTCTACATCCAACCGGTCGCACCGCGGGGCGTCTTTCACTTCGGACAGGCGTCAATCCCTCGAGGCAAGCCCAGCGTGACCTTCAATTACAGGGGGCAGCTCTCGTCCGAGCAGGAGCCCCACATCTCCCTCCACCAATCCGGCCAAGTCCACATCCGAACGAGGGGCGGCCGCAAGGCGGGACCCCTACAGATTCCGCCACTCTCAGAGCTGCGTGGTCAGCACGTCGCAACCGTGACCGTCGATACCTTCAGGGGGTTCCCGCTGTACCGTGGCAAGCGGGCCGCCCTTCATCCGGAATTCGACCGAATCGTGTTCGTCGAGGATGGCGTCCAGAGCGGGCGGCTGGCAATCTACCTCAACGGCGAGCAGCCGAGGTTCCGCGCTTCCGACGAGCGCATCGCGTTCACGCTCACGATTCAGAACCAGAGCCTGCCGCAACCGTTGTTCCTCGGGCTCGCCCCGTGGGGCCAGCTGCCGCTGGGCAGCGAGGCAGGAGTCGTCGTAATCGCCGGCTTCGACCCCGATGGTGGTGGGGACGACTTCCTGTATCTGCGCGGTCTCTGATCGCGCATACGACATCGAACGGCACTTCACGTGGTCGCGACGCGGATCTCGCCGGAGATGAGCTTCGGCAGGAGCGCGTCGCGGAGTTGAGCAAGCGTGCGCGATTCCCTGCGGTTCAGGGCGACTCGTTCCAGCAGGGGCGTCGCCGTCGCGGTGAATGCCTCGATTGCTGGCGCGCTTGGGATCGCCGCCGGAATCGCGAGCATGTGCTCGGCCTTCACCCGCTGGTGGCTTCCTGACGTGCCCGTGACGAGCGTCCGGAAGACTTCCTGGAAGCCGGTCGAGCGGAAGAAGCAGAAGACGTACTCGCGCGTGAATGGTGGCCGCGGCCGCGCGACGAGGAACTCCGTCGAACAGACCGAGCGGGGTCCGCTCGAAACGGCCGGCAGCCAGACCCGCGGAAACCGCGGGTTGAGCTTCGAGATCAGCACAGCGTCGGGGGGAACGAGGACCTTCGAGCTCTTGATCTCCGAACCGAGATCGTTCGCCGGCATCGCAGCCTCATCGAACGCTGGGATGCTGTAGTGGTCAAACCGCTCCTCCAGCGACTCCATGGGGACGATAGAGGCGCGCGACAGCGTGACCACGTCTCCGACGGTAGCCGCCACCTCGTCGGGAGCGACGTCCTCGAATGCGACTTGGGCGAGCGCCTCCAGCGTCTCGTTCATCCGCCGGTTCAGGTCGATCTTGTCGTCGAGGGCTCCGAGCACGTCGGCGATGGCAGTCTGCAGGTCGCGCGGTGGCGCGGGCACTGGTATGCGATTGAGGTGCGCCTGCGTCAGCTTCGGCTGAGTAGATCCCGTGAGGTAGGCACCCACATCGACGGCGCCCAATGCATACGCCAGGTATCGGGTCTCGGCCAGCTCATTGCCCCGCACGACATGCGCGTGGTTGTTCACCCAGAACTTCCCGCGCGCGAGAAACGCGATCGGGGTCTGGCGCGTGCGCAGGTTCTCACCGTCTTCGGCGATCAGGAGATACTCGCCGTCGAACAGATAACCATCGACATGGTCGACTATCCCAGAAGCGCCGTAATACGGGTATGGGCCTGCGCGCCGGTCAGCCTCTCTGACTGGCACGCGAATTGCGTCGAAGTTCTCGGTGAGCTCCCCGAGTGGTCGGCTCGGCCATGGCGAGATTGCGTTCAACGGATGTTCATTAGACGCTGGCGGATCGCGGCTTCGAGTCGCGCCGACTCGGTGAACTGCTCCTCGAGCTCCGCCGTGAGCCGCGCCAGCTTCTCCTCGAAGGGCTCGCCGTCGTCCTCGGACTCCTCGGCGCCCACGTAGCGGCCCGGCGTCAGCACGTGCCCGTGCTCTCGGATCTCCTCGAGCGTCGCGCTCCTGCAGAAGCCGAGCACGTCCGCGTATGTGCGGGCCGGATCAGATCCGGCCCCTACGGATCGCCAGGCGTGGTAGGTGCCGGCGATGCGGGCGATCTCCTCGTCGGTCAGCTCTCGGTGGACGCGACTCACGAGGGCGCCCAGCCGGCGCGCGTCGATGAACAGCGTCGCGCCCCGCCGGTCTCGCAGGCGCCCACCGCCTCGCGTTGAAGTCCCCGACCGGTCGCGGGCGAGGAACCACAGGCACGCCGGGATCGCCGTCCCGTAGAAGAGCTGGGGCGGGAGGGCGATCATGCAGTCGACGAGGTCGGCCTCGACGAGCGCCTTTCGGATCTCGCCCTCGCCCGACTGGCTCGACGACATCGAGCCGTTTGCGAGCACGAACCCGGCGATCCCGGACGGCGCGAGGTGGTGGACGATGTGCTGCACCCAGGCGAAGTTCGCGTTCCCCGCGGGCGGGGCGCCAAACCTCCAGCGGACGTCGTCGCGCAGCGACTCGCCGCCCCAGTCGCTCATGTTGAACGGCGGGTTCGCGAGGACGAAGTCGGCCTTCAGGTCGGGGTGGAGGTCGCGGTGGAAGCTGTCGGCGTCGTGCGGGCCGAGGTTCGCCTCGATCCCGCGGATCGCGAGGTTCATGCAGGCGAGCTTCCAGGTCGTGTGGTTCGACTCCTGGCCGAAGATCGAGATGTCGCCGAGCCGCCCGCCGTGGGCGCGGATGAACTCCTCCGACTGGACGAACATCCCGCTAGAGCCGCAGCAGGGATCGTAGACGCGGCCCTGGTAGGGCTCGATCATCTCGACGAGCAGCTTCACGATGCAGCGAGGGGTGTAGAACTCGCCGCCCTTCTTGCCCTCCTTGCCGGCGAACTGGCCGAGGAAGTACTCGTAGACGCGGCCGAGCACGTCCTTCGCGCGGTTCTCCTCACCGCCGAGGCCGATCGTCCCGATCAGGTCGATCAGCTCGCCGAGCCGGCGCTTGTCGAGCGCCGGGCGAGCGTAGTCCTTCGGCAGAACGCCCTTGAGCGACGGGTTGTCGCGCTCGATCGCGTCCATCGCCGCGTCGATCAGCATCCCGATCGTCGGCTGCTTGGCGCTCGCCTGCAGGCCCTCCCACCGCGCTTCGGCCGGCACCCAGAACACACCCTCGGCCCGGTACTCGTCCGGATCCTCGGGATCGGCGCCCTGTTCCACCTCGCCGAGGAGCGCCCCGTGGCGCTCCTCGAACGCGTCGGAGATGTACTTGAGGAAGATCAACCCGAGGACGACGTGCTTGTACTCCGCCGCGTCCATGTTCCCGCGGAGCTTGTCGGCAGCAGCCCAGAGCGTCGCCTCGAAGCCGAGGGTCGCCCCGTTGCCCTTCGGTTCAGCCCGCCGCCGACCCACAGCGTCGGATCATGCCCGAACACCGGGCCGGATGAGATCCGGCCCCTACAAGATCAGGCGCCTCAGGCGCTCGTCTGCCGGAGCGCGGGGAACAGCACCACGTCGCGGATCGTCTCGCGACCCGTGAACAGCATCGCGAGCCGGTCGATACCGAGCCCGATCCCTCCGGTCGGAGGCATCCCGTACGAGAGCGCCTCCACGTAGTCGGGGTCGCCCTCCTCGGCGAGCGCGTCCCCCGCCTCCCGCTCGGCCTGCTGCATCGCGAAGCGTTCCGCCTGCTCGGCGGCCGTGTTGATCTCGGTGAATGCGTTGCCGAGCTCCATGCACGCGATGAAGTACTCGAAACGCTCGACGATCCGCGGATCGCCGTCGGTCGTGCGGGCAAATGGGGAGAGCTCGACCGGATAGTCGTGGAGGATCGTCGGCTGGACGAGCGTCGGCTCGATGAACGCCGACAGCGCGTGGTCGACGAGCTGCGCCCACGTCGAGTCCTTCGACGTGTCGACTCCGCGGCCGTCGAGCTCGGCCCTCAGCGTGGCCTCGTCGCCGATCCAGAGGCCATGCTCGGCGAGCGCGTCGGGAAGCCGCAGGCGCCGCCACGGCGCCCTCAGGTCGACCTCGTGCCCGCGGAACTCGAGCTTCGTCGTTCCCAGCACCTCGAGCGCCACGTCCTGGACGAGCTGCTCGATCCGTTCCATCGTGTCGCGGTAGTCCGCGTACGCCTCGTACCACTCGAGCATCGTGAACTCGGGCTGGTGCTTGTAGGAGATCCCCTCGTTGCGAAAATCCTTACCGAGCTCGTACACCTTCTCGAGCCCGCCGACGATCAGCCGCTTGAGGTAGAGCTCGGTTGCGATCCGCAGGTAGAGGTCGGCATCCAGCTCGTTGTGGTGCGTGACGAACGGGCGGGCAAAGGCGCCGCCGTACCGCGGCTGGAGCACCGGCGTCTCGACCTCGATGAAGCCACGCTCGTCGAGCCAGCGCCGGATTGCCGCGACCGTCCGCGACCGCAGGATGAAATCGGCCCGCGTCTCCTCGCTCATCGCGAGCTCGAGATAGCGCTTGCGGTACCGCGTCTCCGTGTCGGTGACGCCGTGGAACGTGTCGGGGAGGGGCGCCTCGATCTTCGCGAGCAGCACCAGCTCTTCGACGGCGAGCGACGGCTCGCCGCGGCGGGTCCGGGCCGGAACGCCCACGACACCGACGATATCTCCGAGATCGACGTCGACAGCGCCGCAGCGATCCTCGGCACAGAGGAGCTGCAGCCGCCCGGAGCGGTCGACGAGATCGAGAAAGGTCAGCTTCCCGTGGCCCCGCCTCGCCAGCACCCGCCCGGCGAGACGTCGCCGCTCTTCGGCCTCCTGGCCCGGCTCGAGTGGCTCGATCTCCGTCCGAACCGCGGCGATCTCGTCCCGGTCGGGGAACCGCTTCGGCAACGCGCCCACAGGCGCGAGCCTATCGCCGGCGGCGGGGTCACGGGAGCGCCTCCTCTGGGCGCTTGACTGACATCAAAGTTGATGTCATAATGATGTCATGGATTTGACCCAGTACCTGACGACGCTGCGCGACCAGCTCGTCGCCGTCGCCGCAACCGGTGGTGACGAGACGAGGCACGCCGCCTCGCTTCTCACCACCGGCCTCGAGCCGAGCGCACGTCTCGCGCTCATGCATGCGCTCTCCGACCTCGCCGCCGAGGTCACGGCGGCCCTCGACGACCGGGTGGTCGAAGTGACCCTCGACGGGCTCGATCTTCGGATCTCGGTCTCGTCGACGGCGGACCTGCTCGAGCCCCTCGGCGACGAGGGCTCGGACGAGCGCGACGGCGGCGAGGTCAGCAGGATCTCGCTCCGCCTGCCGAGCGCCTTGAAGAGACGGGCGGAGCGCCGCGCGGCCGAGAGCGGCGTCTCGCTGAACACGTGGCTGGTCGAGGCGGTCCGCGAGGCGGTGCGGGCGGGCGGCGGCAGCCGCGGACACCGCGTCCGGGGCTGGGTCCAGGCCTGAAGACGAGAAGGAGACTGACATGACCCAGATCGACAGCGGGCGCGGCCCTGTCCGGAAGGAGTCGTTCGCGTGCACGGAGCCGGTCGAGGTGGACGCCCGGCTCGCGGCCGGGCTCCTCACCGTCGACGCGGTCGCGACGGACGGCATCACCGTCGAGGTGTCGGGGGACGAGCCCGATGGTGACTCCACGGGCCCGACCGACCTCGTCGCCCGGGCGGTGCGCGAGACCGAGGTGCGATTCTCGGCCGGCGACGGCAAGCTCGTCGTTCGGACGCCGCGCCATCACGCGCTGCGGAGCGTCCGGCTCGCGATCTCGGCGGAGGTGCCTGTGGGCTCGTCGCTCACGTCCCGCGCGGGGAACGGCACCGTGCGGGCCCGCGGGACGATCACCCGCCTGATCGCGGCGACGGGCTCCGGGGACATCGAGACAGGCGACGTCGATGGCAGCGTCGAGATCAAGGCCGGGTCCGGAGACGCTCGCCTCGGCCGGGTCGGGGGGAGGATGCGCTCGCGGTCTGGCTCGGGATCGTTCGAGGCTGCTTCGATCGGCGACGGTGCCACGATCACGACCGGGAGCGGCTCGATCAGGGTCGGCGACGTCGGCGCGGACCTCGCCGCCCGTACCGGGAGCGGCAGCGTGATCGTCGAGAACGCCACGGCCGGCCGGCTCGACCTGGCCACCGGGTCCGGGGACATCCGGGTCGGGATCCACGAGGGCGTCGTGGCCGAGATCGACCTCGTCTCCGGCTCGGGCCGGGCGCGCAGCGAGCTCGACGTGAGCCCGGGCCCCGGTGTCGGCACAGCCGCGATCAGGGTGCGGGCCCGGACGGGGAGCGGAGACGCGGTCGTAGCTCGGGCCGGCGGCTGACGCAGGTCCCGGCCGCCGGGGCCGGGCGGAGCTCGGAGTTCGAGCCACTCGCGCGTAGCGCTCATGGATGTCGGCGGAGGCAGCGAGGTCGGCGGCCGTGGCCGACCCGAGTTCGCGTCGTCACCTGCGTCACCTCCCACGCGTTGAGATGTAGGGACGGCATCTCATGCCGCCCGCGCGCGGGCCCGACCGGGGGCGAACCGGATGAGATCCGGCCCCTACGGATGGGAGCGGCGGTATGCGCCCTTCGAAGAGCCGGCCGGATGAGATCCGGCCCCTACATGATGGAGGCTGCGGCATGCGCCCGTCGGGCTCATGCCGCTTTGATGTCCATGATCTTGAACTTGAGCGTGCCGCGCGGGGCGGCGACCTCGACGACCTCGCCCTTCTTGTGACCGAGGATCGCCTTGCCGACAGGGGACTCGTTCGAGAGCTTCTGCTCGGCGGGGTTGGCCTCGGCCGACCCCACGATCGTGTACTCGACCGTCACGTTCGCGTCGACATCCTTGAGCCTGACCTTGACCCCGATGCTGACGACGTCCGTCGTCACCTCGTCCGCCTCGATCACGCGGGCGCTCGCGAGGCGGTCCTCGAGCGTCGCGATCCGGTGCTCGACCATCGCCTGCTCGTTCTTCGCGTCGTCGTACTCCGAGTTCTCGGAGATGTCCCCGAACTCGCGCGCATGCTTGATCCGCTCGGCGACCTCGGCGCGCTTCGCGGTCTTCAGGTAGTCGATCTCCTCCTTGAGCTTTGTGTAGCCCTCGGGAGTCAGGACGACGTCTTTCACGGTACCCTCCGGCGGCCCTAGAGACAGAAAAATGCGCGGCGCCCACGGGGCACCTCGCATTGCGAGATTGTACCAATGCTTCCGCTTGCGTCAACAACGTCAGCGGCCTGGCTACCATTCCCCACCGTGACCGTCGAGCTCCGCAGCTCGTGGCGCATCGGCCCGGTCGAGATCCCCACGCGCCTCGTCCTCGCTCCCATGGCCGGGGTCAGCGTCCAGGCGTTCCGCCGCCAGGGTCGCCGTTTCGGCGCCGGCCTCGTCTGCTCCGAGATGGTCAGCTGCGCCGGCCTCGCCCACGGCAACGAGAAGACGCTCGGCTACCTGCTGATCTCGACCGACGAGCACCCGCTCGCAGTCCAGATCTTCGGCGCCGATCCGCACGCGATGGCCGAGGCGGCACGCATGGTCGAGGCCGCCGGTGCCGATCTCGTCGACATCAACCTCGGCTGCCCGGTGCGGAAGGTGACGAAGACCGGCGCCGGTGCGACCCTCCTCGACGACCCGGACACGGCCAGCCGGATCGTCGAGGCGGTGGCGGGCGCCGTCTCGGTCCCGACCACCGTGAAGCTGCGCCGGGGGCTCGAGAACGGCTCGCGGGCCTGTCTCGAGGTCGGACCGCGCCTCGTCGAGGCCGGAGCCCGGGCGCTGACGCTCCACCCTCGCTCGGCCCGGCAGATGTACACCGGGCTCGCAGACCACGCGCTGACCGCCGAGCTCGTCCGGCGAGTCGACGTTCCGGTGATCGCCTCGGGTGACATCACCTCCCGGGCCCAGGCCGAGCGTGTTCTCGCCGCCACGGGAGCCAGCGCGGTCATGGTCGGCCGGGCTGCACAGGGAAACCCCTGGGTGCTCGCCGAGATCATGGGCGATGAGGTCGCCGCCAGCCCGTGTCGCGAGGAGGTCGCGGGCGAGCTCCTGTTCTTCATCGACGAGACGGTGCGCGAGCTCGGCGAGCCGCGCGCGACCGGCTTTCTGAAGAAGTTCTACGCCTGGTATCTCGGCCGCGGGCGCTTCCCGAAGCCGTTCAAGCAGGAGCTCGTCCAGCTCCGCACGATCGCCGAGGTCGAGGAGCGCCTCCTGGCAGCGGCACCGGGTGCGGCGCTCGTGCGCGACCGGCTCCGCGACGAGCAGGCGGGGCTCGACGAGATCCTGCTCGAGCTTCCGATCTCCGCCTACGGCGGCGGCTAGAGCTGTAGACCGCCGCCCTCCGGGCGGCTCCTGCGCGGGTCGCAGCCGGCCGAGCCAGCTGCTCAGCCGCGGACGCGACTGATGACACCCGGGCGGCTCCTGCGCGGGTCGCGGTCGGCCCTGCCCCGGGCCGTAGAATCCGTCCATGACGACGGTTGCAGGAGAGCGCCGGATCGTCACGGTGCTGTTCGCGGACATCGTGGGCTCGACGGCGATCGGCGGGCGGCTCGGCCCCGAGCGGACGAAGTTGCTCCTCGACGAGGTGATGCGCCTGCTGAGCGCCGAGGTGGAGCGCTTCGGGGGCACGGTCGCGCAGTTCATCGGCGACGAGCTGTACGCGGTGTTCGGCGCCCCACACGCTCACGAGGACGACTCGGAGCGCGCCGTCCGCGCGGCAGTCGCGATCCAGACCACGCTTGCCGCCTACGCGGAGGAGGTCAACGACGCCTACGGGATCGAGCTCAGCTGCCGGATCGCGATCAACACCGGCCCCGTCGTGATCCAGCCCGAGAGCGAGGATCCCTACAACGCGCTCGGCGAGACCGTGAACGTCGCGTCGCGCATCCAGAAGCTCGTCGAGGGCGGCGAGATCGTCGTGGGGCCCGAGACGAAGCTCCAGATCGAGGAGTGCTTCGAGCTCGAGCCGCTTCCCGAGCACGAGCTGCGTGGCGTCGGCACGTCAGTCGCGAGCTTCCGGGTGCTCGGGGCGCTCGACTCGGTCGCGGTCGCGCCGGCCGGTCCGATCGTCGGGCGTGACTTCGAGCTCCAGGTGCTGGAGCGCACCATGGACGACCTCGCCGACGGCCACGGGGTCATCGCCGCGATCACGGGTGAGCCGGGGATCGGAAAGACGCGGCTCACCACCGAGGTTCGCCGCCGCTACGGGAGTCGGATCCGCTTCCTCGAGGGTCGTGCGGTCTCCTACGCCCAGCGGATGCCGTACTGGCCGATCCGCGAGCTGCTACGGGACTGGTTGTCGGTCAGCGCGTCGAGCCCCGAGGCCCGCGTCCGACTCGAGCTGAAGGCGGGGCTCGGACGCCTGTTCGGCGTCGAGGCCGACGGCGCGTATCCGTTCCTGGCGAACCTGCTCGGGCTGACGCTCGAGCCGGACGCCGCGCAGGGGATCCGCGAGCTGAACCGCGAGAGCGTGCAGCGCGAGACGTTCGAGTTCTTCGCCGAGCTCGTCTCCCGGCTCGCCCGCGAGTCGGCGCTGTGCCTCGTGCTCGACGACCTCCACTGGGCCGACGACGCCACCCTCGAGCTGCTCGAGCAGACACTCCCCGCTGCCGACGAGGCCGGGGTCGGCATCGTCCTGCTCTACCGCAGCGAGCGTGAGCACGGCTCGTGGAGGCTCGGCGAGCGGGCCCGCCAGCGGTTCCCGCACCGCTACCGCGAGATCGAGCTCCGCCCGCTTCCCGAGGACGCGAGCAGGGCGCTCGCGGCCAGCGTTGCTGCGGCCGAGCTGCCGGAGCCCGTCGCGACCCTGCTCGCCGACCGCGCCGGTGGGAACCCGTTCTTCCTCGAGGAGGCGCTGCGCGACCTGATCGAGCGAGGCTCGCTGCGACGCGACAACGGCCGGCTCGTGCTCGCGATCGGGATCGACGAGCTCGCCGTGCCGACGATCGTCCAGGGGGCGCTGCAGGCGCGGATCGACCGGCTCGACCCGGGAACGGCGGACGTGCTGAGCTACGCGGCCGTGATCGGGCGCAGCTTCGAGCTGCCGCTGCTCCAGGCGATCCTTCCACACGGCCAGGTGACCGCCGGGCTCTCGGAGCTCCAGCGGCTCGATCTGATCGTCGAGGAGCGCCGTCGCCCCGTGCCCGAGTACCGGTTTCGACACGGCCTCGTCCAGGAGGTCGCCTACGGCAGTCTCCTCGAGTCACGACGCCGGCGTCTCCACCAGCTCGTCGGTGAGGCGCTGGAGCACCTCACCTGGGAGAGCCCACCGTACGGCCTCCTCGCCCGGCACTTCACGGAGGCGGACATCCCCGAGAAGGCGGCCGACTACGAGCTCAAGGCCGGCGATGCGGCCCGGGCCCTCTACGCGAACCAGGAGGCGCTCGACCACTACCGGCAGGCACGTGCCTTTCTCGCGCGGATCGGCGACGAGGAGCGCACGCGGGAGACCCTGTTCCGGATGGCGCTCGTGCACCACCTCACGTTCGACTTCGACCAGGCCGAGGCCGAGTACGACGCCGCGTTCTGCTGCCGGGTCGACGAGCCGCCCTCCCCGGAGACGACCGAGACGCTCGAGACCGTGATCAGCCATCCCGGGGCCTTCGCTCCGAGCCACGTGTACTCGAGCGAGGGAATGATGATCACCGACCACCTGTTCAGGGGGCTCGTGAGCCTCGACGGCGACATGAACGTCGTTCCCGAGCTCGCGGACAACTTCCGCGTCTCCTCGGACGGCAGGACGTACCTGTTCCGTCTACGTGAAGGGCTCAGCTGGAGCGACGGCGTCCGTCTCGTCGCCGACGACTTCGTCTACGCCTGGGAGCACCTGACCCGCGGGAACCTCCCGACCGGATTCCTCCTCGACGATGTCGAGGCGGTCACCGCGCTCGACGACCGAACGCTCGAGGTGAGGCTGAAGGAGCCGCGGAGCTACTTCCCGTTCCTCGTCACCTCGCCCTGGGCGTTCCCGTGGCCCCGCCACCGCTGCGAGGAGCTCGGCGATGCCTGGCGCGAGCCCGAGAACCTCGTCGGCAACGGCCCGTTCGTCCTCGGCGAGCTCACGGACGACCACGCCCTGCTCACCGCGAACCCGCTGTGGAACCGCCCCCGCGGAAACGTCGGCGAGATCCGTTTCACCTTCAGGAAGTCCCGGCCGAGCGCCGTCTCGGAGTGGCTCGAAGGCCGGCACGACGTGCTGCTCGCTTTCGACCGAAGCGCGGTCGGTGCTCCCGACACCGACACGGAGCTGTTCTCGACCCTCTCGGTCCACTACGTGGGCTTCAACGCCGAGCAGTCGCCGTTCTCGAACGTGCTCGTGCGCCAGGCGTTCTCGCACGCGGTCGACCGGGAGCTGCTCGTCCCGATCTTCGGCGAGGTGCCGCGGCCGGCCTCGCGGGGCGGCGCCCTCCCACCGGCGATGCCGGGCCACTCGCACCGGATCGCCCTCGAGCACGACCCGCAGCTTGCGCGCGACCTGCTCGCCCGGGCCGGGTATCCCGGCGGGCAGGGCCTGCCGGAGCTCGAGCTCGTGGTTCCCGCCTGGGTGTCCGACCCGACGCCGCTCGTCTCTCAGTGGGAGACGATCGGCGCCCGGGTCAGGGTGCAGCAGAAGGGCGCAAAGGAAGGGATCTGGGGCTCCTCGGTCGCCGACAGCGACCTGTGGCTGTCCGGGTGGACGGCGGACTTCCCCGATCCGGACGGGTTCTTCCGGGGTCTCTTCATGCGCGACGAGGGGCCGTTCCACACCGACGAGGAGCTCGAGGAGCTCCTGCTACGCGCCCGCTCGCTCCAGGACCAGGGCGAGCGGATGCGGCTCTACCACGAGCTCGACCGGCTCTGGGTGAACGAGCGCGCGGCGATCCTCCCCCTCTCGTACGGCCGCGTGATGCTGCTCAGCCGTCCGTGGGTGCACGGGCTGGCGACGAACGCGCTCGCACGAACGAGCTTCGACCGGGTCTCGATCGACCGCCGCGCAGGCCCGGCGCAGGAGGCGTAGCGCGATCTCGGCCCGCCCCGGGGGCGTCGGACGTCGGGGCCCGATCTCATCCCCTGCGCGGGGCCGTCGGACGTAGGGGCCGGATCTCATCCGGCCCGGCCCGGTCGCTAGCGGTTTCGCTCCCAGATCAGCTGGAGCCCCTGGAGGGTCAGATCCGGGTCGACCAGCTCGATCGTCGAGGAGTGCGGAGCGATCAGGCTCGCGAGCCCACCGGTTGCGATCACGCGGGCCTCGGCCCCGAGCTCGCCCCGCATCGCGGCCACGATCCCGTCCACCTGCCCTGCAAAGCCATAGACGAGGCCGGACTGGAGCCCGTGCACCGTGCTCTTGCCGATCACCGACGGAGGCTCGGCGAAATCCACCTTGACGAGCCGCGCCGCGCGCGCAAACAGCGCGTCCATCGAGATCTCGATCCCCGGCGCGAGCACGCCGCCCACGTACTCACCGGCCCGGGAGACGGCGTCGAAGTTCGTCGAGGTCCCGAAGTCGACGACGATGCACGGGCTCCCGTACCGCTCCTTCGCGGCGACGGCGTTGACGATCCGGTCGGGGCCGACCTCGTGCGGGTTGTCGTACACGATCGGGATCCCCGTCTTCACGCCGGGACCGACGACGAGGATCGGCGAGCGGGCGTAGCGGGCCGCGAAGGCCTCGTACTCGCGGACGAGAACGGGGACGGTCGCGGACAGGCAGACTCCGTCGACGGCGTCGTAGTCGAGATCCGACAGCTCGAGGAGCCGGTCGAGGAGCGCGCCGATCTCGTCGGCGGTCCGCTCGGCCTCGGTCGCGACGCGCCAGTGACGGACGAGCTCGGCGTCTCGGAAGACGCCGACGACCGTCTGGGTATTGCCGACGTCGACGGCGAGGAGCATCGGGGACGGAGCGGGCCCGGGCCCCGGGCTCAGTCGTCGTCGGGCGGTGTCAGCGGCTCGCCGAGCTTCTCGGCCAGCGCCTCGGGGCTCAACCCGGGCAGCTCGCCCTCGCCGCGGAGCTCCTCGACCGTGACATCACTCGATGTGTAGACCTCGGCCCGCGGGATGATCCTCGTCGGCCGGTTCTTGTCCCAGACCCAGACGTCCTCCATCGTCACGTGGAAGAACGGGTAGCTCGCCTGGAGCGTCGGCCGGATGTCGAGTCGGTTGCAGAGATATGTGGAATCCTGCGTCACGACGCAGTAGCGAAACAGCGGGAAGACCGCGGTGTACTCACGCTTCAGGCGGAGCTCGAGATCGGCCTCGAACTCGTCGAGCTCGTCGATGTGCGACATGGGCGAATCATAGCCCCGCGAGAATCCCGGCCAGGCGCCGCCCGTCCGGGAGCGTGAGCTCCGGATCGAGCTCGACGAGCGGCTCGAGCGCGAAGCGACGCTCGGTCAGCCGGGGGTGCGGAACGACGAGACCCGGCTCCTCGACCACGCGGTTGCCGTAGAGCAGCAGGTCGAGGTCACAGGCCCTGGGCCCCCACCGCGGGACACCCTCGCGAACCCGGCCGAGCCGGGCCTCGATCGCGAGCAGACGGGCGAGCAGCTCCGCCGGGGCGAGCAACGTCTCGATTGCACACGCCCCGTTCAGGAATGGCGGCTGATCGAGATACCCGACGGGATCGGTCTCCCGCACGCTCGACACCGCGACCACCTCGATTCCGGGCTCTGCCTCGAGCAGGCGCACCGCCTCGCGGAGCGTCGCCTCGCGATCGCCGAGGTTCGAACCAAGGCCGACATGCGCTCGCACGTCATTCAGGTTAGATATGCCGGTGCGGATGACCGAGCGAATGGGACTCCTCGTCAGGGGGCTGCCGGCGGTCGTCGCGGCGGTCTGCGCGCTCACGCTCCCCCCGCCGGCCGCCGGCACGACGTCCGTCGCGCCACCCGTCCCCACCGCACGGCAGCTCTCGGCGCTGGCGGTACAGCCCCACGCGCTCATCGCCGCGCTCCCGGGGGCGGAGCCGCTGCTGCAGCTAACCGGTGCGACCCCGGTCTCCCGGGCGTCAGGCCTCTGGCAGGTCGACGGCGGCGCGGTCACGTGGCTCGTCCCCGCGCTCGCGCGCGCGGGCCTGCTGCGGTATGCGGAGGCCGACTCGACGAGGACGGTTGCGGGCCACCTCGAGCTCGGCGACCCGCTGATCCCCCGGGCATGGCAGATCCAGCGCGTCGGTGCCGACCTCACCGAGCCGCCGGGGCCAGGCGTTCCGATCACGATCGTCGATACGGGGATCGACATGGCCAATCCCGACTTCACCGAGCGGCCCGACGTGACGCTTGCGAACACCCAACACGTCCCTGGCTTCGACGACGTCGACTATCACGGGACGATCGTGGCGACCTCTGCGGCCGCAGCCGCAAACGGGGTCGGCACGGTGGGCATCCACCCGTACGCTCGACTCAGGATCTACGACCTGCCGACGCTCGAGGACTCGGACATCATCAGGATCCTCGACCGGGTCGCAGCGGGCCCGAGGAGCGTCGTGAACCTCAGCATCGGCGGCCCCGGCTTCTCCCGCTCGCTCTACGAGGCCGTGATGCGCGTCGTCGACTCCGGCTCACTGGTCGTCGCCGCCTCCGGCAACAGCTTCAGACAGGGCAACCCGGCGATCTACCCTGCGGACACGCCGCACGTCGTCACGGTCGCCGGGACCAACCAGGCCGACGATCCCGCCCCGTTCTCGAGCGGTAGCCGCCACGTGGACATCGCCGCGCCCGGCACCGACATCCCCGTGCAGCATCCGACCGAACCCGAGCGGTTCATGCTCGCCGACGGGACGAGCTTCGCCGCACCGATCGTCGCCGCGGCCGCCGCGTGGGTGTGGACGTCCCGTCCCGACCTGGATGCGGGTCAGCTCGCGGAGCTCCTGCGCCGCTCGTCCCGTGACGTCGGCCCCGGCGGCTTCGACACGAGGACCGGCCACGGCGTGCTCGACCTCCAGGCGGCGCTGCGGAACCCTGTGCCTGCCCCCGACCCCGGAGAGCCCAACGACGACGTGGATCTGATCGTCGGCGGGAAGGTGCTCGAGCGGGCCAAGCCGCCGCTCACGACGCCGGGGAAACCGCAGGCGACGGTGGCCGCACGGCTCGCCACGATCGAGGACCCTCACGACGTGTACCGGCTGTTCGTACCCGCCGGGGGTACGGTGACCGTGACCGTCGAGCCCGACGCCGATGTCGACCTGGCGCTGTGGAGCTCGCGGGCCCGCACGGTCATGCGCTCGAAGCAGCTCCGCCTTGGGGTCAGCGCCGGGCCGGGGCACCAGACCGAGTCGCTTTCGTTCACGAACGGCGGCGCGCGGCGGATCTCCGTGTACGCCGACGTCTGGATCCCCGGACGTACCGGCGGGAAGGCCGCCGCCTACACGCTGAGCGTCACGACCGGCTGAGCGACTTCTACCGACGTGACCGCTCGACCGTCGCCGCCGTGAACTCGACGGGTACTTCGAGCTCGACCTCGGGCTTGCGGACGCGAACCCTCACACGTGACACGTCGAATCGCGCGATCAGCTCGTCCGCGATCGTCGCCGCCAGGGCCTCGATCAGGTTGAACCGCCGGCCGTCTGAGAGCTCCCGGACGCAGGCAGCCACGGCCGTGTAGTCGATCGTGTCGTTCAGCTTGTCCGTGCGAACACCGGCGTCGTGCGCGATCAACGTGATGTCGTACAGGAAACGCTGACCCCGCTCCCGCTCCTCCGGCAGGACGCCGTGGAAGCCGAAGATCTCGAGGCCGGAGATCTCGAGCGTGATCTCCATCAGCGGACCGCCTCGAACGCCTGGACGGTCTCGAGTGCCTCCACGTGCTCGCGCACGTCGTGGGCGCGGATGATCGAGGCGCCGCGCTCGAAGGCGAGCACGGCGACCGCGACGGACGCGGACAGCGGGCCGACGAGGCTCTCCTCGTCCCCGGTCAGACGGGCCAGGAACCGCTTGCGCGAGACGCCGACGAGCACCGGGCGCCCGAGCGACACGATCGTGCGAAGCCCGAGGAGCAACTCGATGTTGTGGCGCGTCGTCTTGCCGAAGCCGATGCCGGGATCCAGGCAGATCCGCTCCTCGGGAATACCGCTGCGAATGGCGAGCTCGAGCCGGGACTCGAGGAACGAGGCCACCTCCGAGACGACGTCGTCGTACCGTGGGTCGACCTGCATCGTGCGCGGCTCGCCGAGCATGTGCATCAGGCACAGGAACGCGCCCTGCCCGCCGACGACCTCGGCCATCCTGCCGTCACCGGCGAGCGCCGTCACGTCGTTCACCATGACGGCACCGAGCTCGAGCGCCCGTTGCGCCACCTCCGCCTTGGCGGTGTCGATCGAGATCGGGATCCGGGGGCCCGCGGAGCCGTTCAACCGTTCGAGCACGGGGATCACCCGTGCGAGCTCCACCTCGGTCGGGACGCCGAGCGACCCCGGCCGGGTCGACTCGCCTCCGATATCGAGGATCGCGGCACCCTCGGCTGCCAGCTCGAAAGCGTGCGCGACGGCCGCGTCCGTTCCCTCGTAACGCCCCCCGTCCGAGAACGAGTCCGGCGTCACGTTGACGACGCCCATCACGCTCGGCCGCGGCAGGAGCTCCTCGATCGTCGTCGCCATCGCCACGATGATATTGGCGCCGCGTCGCGCTTCGCAGGCCGGCTCAGGAGGCGGCGCCCTCGGGGGGCGGGGGCTGCATCGTCGCCCCGGGGAGCGGGAACGGCCGGGGCTCGACGCGAGGCTTGCGCTCCGACTCCTTCTTCGGCTCGGGCTCCGGCTCCGCGGGAGGCTCCTCGACGAAGACGGACTCCTCGGCCTCACCGGCGAGGAGGCGCTCGAACTGATCGCTGTCGATCGTCTCGCGCTCGATCAGGATCTGCGAGATCCGGTGGAGATCGTCCATGTGCTCCACGAGCACGGCCCGGGCCTGCTCGTGTGCCTCCTCGACGATCCGGCGGATCTCGTCGTCGATCTCCCGCGCGATCTCGTCGGAGTAGTCTGGCTCGGCGGCCATGTCACGCCCGAGGAACGGCATGTCGTGATTGCGGCCGAGCGTCCGCGGGCCGAGCTTCTCGGACATCCCGAACCGCATGATCATCTGCTTGGCGGTGTGGGTCACCTTCTCGAGGTCGTTGGCGGCACCGGTCGTGATCTCGTGGAAGACGAGCTCCTCCGCCGCACGCCCGCCGAGCGTCATCGCCATCTGGTGCATCAGCGCCGAGCGCGTCTGGAGGAACCGGTCCTCGCGCGGGAGCGAGATCGTGTACCCGAGCGCCTGCCCGCGGCTGATCACCGAGATCTTGTGCACGGGGTCGCAGTACTTGAGGAACTGGCCGACCAGCGCGTGACCCATCTCGTGGTAGGCGGTGACCTTTCGCTCCTGCTCGGAGAGCAGGCGCGTCCGCTTCTCCGGCCCGGCGATCACCCGCATGATTCCCTCTTCCAGCTCCTCCATCTCGATCGTCTTCTTGCCGCGCCGGGCCGCGAGGAGGGCCGCCTCGTTGACGAGGTTCGCGAGATCGGCGCCCGTGAACCCGGGTGTGCCCGCGGCGAGCGTGTCGAGGTCGATCACCGACGCGAGCGGCTTGCCCTTCGAGTGCACCTCGAGGATCTTCCGCCGGCCGTTGCGGTCGGGACGATCGACCACGATCTGCCGGTCGAAGCGGCCCGGGCGCAGCAGCGCGGGATCGAGGATGTCGGGCCGGTTCGTGGCCGCGACCAGGATCACGTTGTCCTTCAGCTCGAACCCGTCCATCTCGACGAGAAGCTGGTTCAGCGTCTGCTCGCGCTCGTCGTGGCCGCCGCCGAGACCGGCACCGCGGTGGCGCCCCACGGCGTCGATCTCGTCGATGAACACGATGCAGGGGGCTGCCTGCTTCGCCTGCTCGAACAGGTCACGAACGCGTGACGCGCCGACGCCGACGAACATCTCCACGAAGTCGGAGCCGGAGATCGAGAAGAACGGCACTCCTGCCTCGCCCGCGACGGCGCGGG
The DNA here is from genome assembly GCA_046330455.1 of Gaiellales bacterium. GTDB lineage: Bacteria > Actinomycetota > Thermoleophilia > Gaiellales > Gaiellaceae > CAVQXR01. The sequence continues at coordinate 44,038 of JAXLSU010000009.1, read as the reverse complement.
CGAGAAGCGTCTTGCCCGTTCCCGGCGGCCCGTAGAGCAGCACGCCCTTCGGGATCCGGGCCCCGAGGGCCTGGAACTTCTTCGGGTTCTCGAGGAACTCCTTGATCTCGTGCAGCTCCTCGACCGCCTCGTCGACTCCGGCCACGTCCTTGAAGGTGACCTTCGGCGAGTCGGGCGACATCCGCTTCGCCCGGCTCTTGCCGAAGCTCATGACCTTCGACCCGCCGCCCTGGACCTGGTTCATCAGGAAGATCCAGAAGCCGAACAGGAGCAGGAACGGGAGCAGGTAGCTGAGGATCGACCACCAGGCCGAGCTGCCGATGCCCTTCGAGTCGAACGGGACATGCTGCTCCTGCAGCAGGGTCTGGAACTCGATCTGGGACTGATCGCTCGGGTAGTTGACCTGCACCTTCTCGCCGCGAACGACGGCCTGGATCTGCTGGCTCTTCGGGACGAAGACGACGTTGGACACGGCTGCGCTGCCGCTCTTCTCCACCGTCTGGATCAGCTCGGAGTACGTGAGCGACGTCGCCTCGTCGGACCGCGGCAGCAGGGTCTGCGAGGCCAGGTAGACCAGCAGGATGATGATCAGAAGCGGAAAGAGCGCGCTACGGAAGAATCTGCTCAAGCGGTTTCACGCCCCATGGGCCGTTGAAAAAGGGTAGCACCCCCCGGGTTGCCGACCTCCGCGGCGGGCTGCCGCACAGACTTGGCAGCGTCTGGCGGGAGCCCATCTCGCCCACCCCGAACAACAGCCCGAACGTAGGGGCGGGATCTCATCCCGCCCACCCGTATCGACCACCAGCAGGGCAAGACCGTGACCGCGCCCCTCCGGGGCGCTCCCACGCGGGTCCGGCCCGGCCGAGCCGGGCCGTCAGCCGCGTCCGCCGCTAGAACGTCTCCTCGGCCTGGGCTGCGAGCTCGTCCCGGAGGACGCCCACGTAGGGCAGGTTGCGGTAGCGCTCGGCGAAGTCGAGGCCGTAGCCGATCACGAACCTCGGCGGGATCTCGAAGCCCACGTAGCGGCAGTGGACGTCGATGCGGCGCCGGGCGGGCTTCGTCAGGAGGGCGCAGACCTCGAGGGATGCCGGCTGGCGGGCGCGCAGCGTCCGGATCAGGTACGAGAGCGTCAGCCCGGAGTCGACGATGTCCTCGACGACCAGCACGTTGCGACCCTCGATCGAGACGTCCAGGTCCTTCAGGATGCGGACGACGCCCGACGAGTCGGTGGCCGAGCCGTAGCTCGAGATCGCCATGAAATCGACCTCGCACGGCACTGATATCGACCGCATCAGGTCCGCGATGAAGAACACGGCGCCCTTGAGCACCCCGACGAGAAGCAGGTCGCGGCCCTCGTACTCCCCCGAGATCTCGGCGCCGAGCTCGGCGACGCGCTGGGCCAGCGCCTGCTCGTCCACCAGCACCTCCGCGACCGCCGGACTCTGCTGACTCGCCCTGCTCACTCCTCGCTCCTCGTCGCCACCACCGCCTCCTCGTAGCCCGGCGCCGCCACGACGCCCGGGACGACGACGACGGCGTCGCCCAGAACGACGAGCGGCCAGGCCTCACGCTCGGACCGCGGAATCTTGGCATCTACGAACAGATCCTGCAGCTTCGTCCCTCTGACGGCCAGGCGGTCGCCCGCCCGCCAGGAGCGTACGACGAGGCCGGGTACGCGCGGCTCGATCGTCCACGCACCCCAGCGCACGGGCCCGTCGAGCCGGACGGGAGCGTGCTCGAGCCACATCCGCTCGTACTCCCTGACGGCGACGAGGCCCCCGCCGAGGTCGATGCGCCGTGAGCCGACCGGGGAGGCGAGCAGCTCCGCGACCGCACGCTCGACCGGGCGCGGCAGGCCCGGACGCTCGTCGAGCAGCCGGAGGAGGTTCCGGTCTGCGCCCGGGTGAAGCCGTCGCAGGAGCGGCAGGATCTCGTTCCGGACGAGGCCGCGCTTCGTGTCGCGATTCGACGAGTCCCGGCGAAACGGGAGCCGCTCGGCTGCGCAGTAGGCCTCGGTCTCCTCCCGCCAGACCGGCAGGAGCGGTCGAACGACGCCGTCGGCCCGCCGGACGTGGATCCCGGTCGGCGCACCGCTCGAGACGAGCCGGTAGACGATCGTCTCGACCTGGTCGGACGCCGTATGCCCCGTCGCCCGCAGCCGGTCGGTGCAGACGGCGTAACGCAGGTCCCGGAGCGCCGCCTCGGAGAGCCCTGCGCCGGGCACATCGACGACCTGGGCCCCGAAAGCCTCGACGCAGAGGCGCGCATCCTCACGCGACTCGTCCCCTCTCAGGTCATGGTTGACGTGCAGCGCCGCGACCTCGTACCCGAGGGCGCCGAGCGCGTGCCAGAGGCACGTCGAGTCCTGGCCGCCCGAGACGAGGCAGGTCACGGCGCCTCCGGGCGCGATCAGCCCGTGGGCGCGAATGTGCCGCTCGACCCGCTCGCGGAGCTCCGCGGGATCGACACCGCGCCGCTCGACGTCGCTGGCGCGCGAGCCGGTCATCGGAAGATCAGGGAACGGTAGGCGATCGTCCGGCGCATTCCGACGGCGTCGTACAGCCGCAGCGCCGGTAGGTTGTCCGGACGGGCGAACAGGCAGACGGTCGGCACCCGCTCGAGCAGCAGCGCGCACAGGTCTGCGAGCGCCGCCGTCGCATAGCCCCGCCCCCGGAGGCTCGGATCGACCCACACCTGCTGGAGCTGGACCGCTGCCGGTGTCCATGCGGATGCTTCGGCCTTGAACCGGATCCGCCCGTCCTCGACCCAGAGCCAGCTCCGGCCGAGGTCGATCTGGCTTCGGGTGCGCCACCGGAACAGCTCCGGGTCGCGCGCGTGAGCGTCGACGCCGACCTCCTCGTGGTAGGCGGCGGCACAGGCGGGAACGAGCCGCTCGAGGTCGTCGAGCGATGCGGCCCGAAGGCCGGTGCCCGTCCGCGCGGGCGGCTCGTCGAGCACGAAGACCGGCTGGCCGGGGCGGTCGTCGACCGGTTCGGGAAGCCGCCTCTTGATGCTCCGCCAGAGCTCGCTCACCGCGTTTTCCTCCCCGACGATCATGCGCGGCTCGCTGCGGGCCGCGATCCGGGCCAGGGCCGAGACCCCCTCGCCGGAGGGAACGAGGTTCGCGCCGACATGGCAGAGGCCCGTGACCGTGCCTCCCTCCTCGACCGCGCAGAACCGGCCGAGCCCGCGACGGGCGATGTCCTCGAGAAACACGCGCTCGACCGGCTCCTCGGCACAGAACCGCAGGACGGTGTCGAGAGACGGGCGTTCGACGCTTCGCCACACGGTCACATCGTAGGCACGGTCTCGTTCCCGGCCGGGGTATCGTGCCGCGCATGCCCATCCACCTTCGTGCAGCGTCCGGCGACTACGCCGAGGCCTGCCTGCTGCCCGGCGACCCTCAGCGCGCCCGGTGGATCGCCGAACGGTTTCTCGACGACGCGCGGCAGGTGAGCGACCACCGCGGCCTGCTCGGATACACGGGCGCCTTCGAGGGGCGGCCGGTCTCCGTCCAGGGCACGGGAATGGGATGTCCGACGCTCGCGATCGTGGTCGAGGAGCTCGTCGGGCTCGGAGTCCGGAAGCTGATGCGCGTCGGGACGTGCGGGGGGCTCTCGCCGAAGCTCGCTCTCGGCGACCTCGTGCTCGCGCTCTCGTCCGTCCCGGCGGACGGCACCACCGCCGCCTATCTCGGCGGCGAGCCCTGCGCGCCGACGGCCGATTGGGAGCTCCTCCACGGCACCGTGCATGCCGCGAAGGAGCTCGGTCGCAAGCTCCGAGTCGGGCCGATCGCGTCGACCGACGTCTTCTACGAGCCCGATCCCGAGCGCAACCGTCGCTGGGCGGCCCGCGGGGTCCTCGCGGTCGAGATGGAGGCGTCGGCCCTGTTCACGCTCGCCGCGCTGCGCGGCGTCCAGGCCGCCTGCCTGCTCGTCGTCTCCGACGCGATCGACGGCGAGCACAAGGAGCGGATCTCCGAGGCTGCGCTGCAGGACTCCGTCGAGGCGATGGCACAGCTCGCGCTGCGTGCGGTCACCTCCTCGAAGCACTGACGCGATGGCCGAGATCGCCTTCCTCGTCAATCCCGCCTCCGACAACGGGAGGACGGGTCGCACGTGGCCCCAGCTCTACACCGCGGCCGCGGCCGCGGGGCTCGACGGGGAGACGCTGCTCTCCGACCACCCCGGCCACATCGCCGAGCTCGTCGAGCGGGCTGCAGCGGACGGGGCACGGCTCGTCGTCGCCGTGGGCGGCGACGGCACCGTGAACGAGGCGGCGAACGGGCTCGTCCGCCTCCACGAGCGTGGCGAGCCGACACCCGAGCTCGCGGTGCTGCCGCGTGGCACGGGTCGCGACTTCGTTCGTACGTTCGGGATCCCGGGGAAGCTCGACGAGGCGATCCGGATCGCCCGTGACGGCGAGGCGCGCGAGATCGACGCGGGCCGGGCCGAGTATCGCGCCTGGGACGGGCACGACGCCGTCACGTACTTCGCGAACGTGGCGAGCGCCGGCATGAGCGGAGCGGTCGCCCAGCGGGCGAACACGACCTCGAAGGCGCTCGGAGGCAAGGCGTCCTTTCTCGCGGCCACGCTGGCCGTGTTTGCCGGCTGGAAGCCTGGCGAGATGGAGGTCGAGGTGGACGGCGAGCGAAGCGCGGGGCTCCTCTACGACGTGCTCGTGGCCAACTGCCGGTTCCTCGGCGGCGGGATGAAGATGACGCCGGACGCAGACCCGACGGACGGCGCCTTCGACGTCCTCCTGATCGGGGACATCACGCGACGCGACCTCGCGCTGACGCTACCGAAGGTCTACCGCGGCACCCACCTGCCGCACCCGAAGGCGAAGCTGCTGCGCGGACGGGAGGTCGCGATCCGGGCGGACAGCCCCGTGCCCGTCGAGCTCGACGGCGAGCAGCCGGGAACGACCCCCGCCCACTTCCGGGTCGTCCCGGGCGCGATCCGGCTGCGCGTCCCCTGAGTGCGGTCAGATCGACTCCGCCGCGTCGTGCGGTGCGACCTGCTCCTCGATTCGCAAGAGCCGCTGCTCGAGCTCTGCGAGCTTCGTGCGCAGCTCCTCGACCTCGTCGGCGGCCGCGATGTTGAGCCGGTCGAGCACCGAGCGCTCGACCTGCTCGAGCCGGCTACGTGCCTCAGGCATCCGGACGTTGCGGTCGAGCTCCGCTGCCAGGCGCCGGACCGCCTCGTCTCCCTTGCTGGCGAGGCGCTCGAACGGCCCCGGTGCGGCCGCGATCTGCTCCGTGTCGACCTGTTCGGCGTCGGCGTGCTCCGTCTCGCTCATGGCGATCCTCCTCGGGTCGGGATCGGACAGTCATACGGCATTCACCGGCAGCATGCCGTTCCGCGCCGCACCGTGACGGCTACCCTGATCAACTTTCATCACACCAGCGGGCCCGGGGATGGGTTGAATTGAAGGGGTATGGACCAGGATCGGGACACACCCGCCGCCCCCCGGGGAGGACGTCGGTCGTTGCCGCTCGTCTACTCGTGCTCGGGGTGCTCGAACGTCGCCCAGCTCGCGAACGCGGTCGCGGTCAGGCTCGACCGGGCCGGGCTCGCGGAGATGTCCTGCATCGTCGGCGTCGGCGGGGGCGTGAAGCCGCTCGTTCGCAAGGCGGAGTCGGGAAGACCGATCATCGTCATCGACGGGTGTCCGCTCGCATGCTGCGAGACCGTGCTCGAGGCGCGGGGGCTCCGACCGGCCCGGCTCGTGAAGCTGCACGAGCGCGGCCTTCGCAAGCGGTATCGAACCGACTTCAGCCCGGACGACCAGGACCTCGTCTACGGGGAGCTCGTGGAGGAGCTTGGGCCGTTGCTCGGGCCCACGGAGTCCTTCGAAGGTCGACATCCGGTGCTCGCTGCGGACGGCCGGGGCGGGAAGACGGGAGACGGATGAGCATCGACGCAGGTCAGACGGTGGGCGAGCTCGTGGCGGAGCGTCCCTCCCGGGCTCGCGTCTTCGAGCAGGTCGGGCTCGACTACTGCTGCGGCGGGGGGCGGCCGCTCGCCCAGGCGTGCGCTGCGAACGGGCTCGACCTCGCCGACGTCACGGCGAGGCTCGAGACGCTCGACGACGTCACGCCGCGTGAGGGCGAGCAGGACTGGCGCGCCGAGGCGCTCGTTGCCCTGTGCGATCACATCGTGACCCGACACCATGCGTTCGCCCGCTCCGAGCTGCCACGACTCGAGGGCTTCATGGAGCGGGTCGTCCGCGCCCACGGCGCCCGGCACTCCGAGCTCGGCGACGTCCAGGCGGTGCTCGAGACGATCGCCGAGGAGCTGTCGGCGCACATGGGGATCGAGGAGCAGGTCCTGTTTCCCGCCTGCAAGCGACTCGAGCGCGAGGGCGAGAGCGGGTTCTGGTCTCTCGCGGTGCCGATCGAGAAGCTGGAGGCCGATCACTCGGACACGGGCGATGCGCTCGCACGGTTGCGCGCGCTGACCGACGCCTTCACGCCGCCCCCCGACGCCTGCAACACCTACCGGGCGCTCTACGACGGGCTTCATGCGCTCGAGCAGGACCTCCACCTCCACATCCACGAGGAGAACAACATCCTGTTCCCGCGCGCGCTCGAGCTCGAGGCCTGCACCCAGGGCTGAGCGAGCGCTCAGAGCACGGAGACGAGAGCCTCGAGCGTCTCGCCGGCCCCGGCCTCCAGCCGGAGGGTCGCCGAGCGATCGAACGTCGTCTCGCCGAGGTTGACGACCGCCACCGCCGCACCGCCGGACAGCGCGATGTCCGGCAGGCCGGCGATCGGGTGGACCTCGAGCGACGACCCGACCACGAGCAGCAGGCCGGCACGGCGAGCGAGCGCGTGGGCACGGTCGACCTCGGGCTCGGGAAGCAGCTCCTCGAAGAAGACGACGTCGGGCTTCAGGATCGTGTCGCACGCAGGGCAGCGCGGCGGGCCGTCCTCCTCGAGCAGGCGGAGCACCGTCCCGAGCGGATACCGAGTGCCACAGCGACGACAGCTCGAGGTGCGGATCGAGCCGTGGACCTCGACGACGTTCCGGCTCCCGGCCCGCGTATGGAGCAGGTCGATGTTCTGGGTCACCACCGCCTCGACGAGGCCGCGACGCTCGAGCTCGGCGAGCGCGAGGTGGGCGCGGTTCGGCTCCGCCGCGGTCAGGATCCGAAACCGCCGGCGATAGAAGTCCCAGACGCGCTCCGGGTGTGCGTGGAAGGCCGACAGGGACGCCACCTCACGGGGATCGACGTCGGCCCAGATACCGGTTCGCGAGCGGAAGTCCGGGATCCCGCTCTCGGTCGAGATACCGGCTCCCGTGAGCGCGACGCACGGCTGTGCATCGCGAACGAGCGCCGCGAGTCGCTGCACGCCGTCCATCCCGGGAATCGTAGGATGCCGGCCGTGGACGGCTACCGCTTCTCGACCGATCTCCGCGTTCGCTTCAACGAGACCGACGCGCAGGGCGTCGTCCACAACGCCGTTTACCTCGTCTGGCTCGAGATCGTGCGGATCGCCTACCTCGCCCGGGTTCCCGGCGGCTACAGAGGGCTCGTCGAGGAGCACGGCGTCGACGTGACGACGGTGGAGGCGTACGTGCGTTACCGCGCGGGCTGCCGGTTCGACGACGAGCTTCGTCTCTGGGCGCGCACGACCGACGTCCGGGGCGCGCGCTTCCGGTTCGAGTACGCGGTCGAGCGGCTGAGCGACCCCGCGGGACCGGTCGCCGAGGGGTGGACGGGCCACGCCTGCGTCGACGCCGCCACCCTGCGCCCGATCCGTGTTCCCGGGTGGCTCTCCGAGACCCTCGGAGCCCTCGAGCGCTGAGCGGTCCTCGCGGACGCTGCTTACGAGGGTGGGGGAGGTGGCTCGCCCCCGCCCCCGGAGCTCCCGCCGCCGGTCGAGCCGCCACCGCCCGTGGAGCCGCCACCGCTCGAGCCGCCGCCGCCCGACCCGCCGCCGGTCGACCCGCCACCGCTCGACGACCCGCCGTTCGACGACCCGCCGCTCGACGCGCTACCGGACCCGCCGTCGTTCGCCCGACCGCCCTGGTTGGATCCGCCCTCGTCACGCTCCTTCGTCCCGACGTGGACGACCTTCGGCTCGGCGATGTAGTGGGAGTAGAAGACGGTGTCGAAGAGAACGTTTCCGTCGGCATCTCGCACGATCCGGCGCACCGAGACGTCACGCGCCGGAGCGCCGGAGGACTCGACCCAGGTCTCACCGACGAACATGTCCGGATCGGGGACCCTCTTGACCGGGATCGTAGAGCCGACCTTCATCGGCGACTCGATGGTCTTCACGACGCGCCCGGTGGGCGTCCCGTAAAGGTTCACGGTCAGTTCGGAGCTGCCGGCGAAGGCGCGCAACCACAACCAGTGCCCCGTATCGTTCGTGAACGTCAGATCGATGTCGGGGTAGTTGACGGTGGCGTCCCGACCGGTCGGGTAATGGCTGATGTACAGGGCATGGTTCGTCCTCGAGTCGATCGGGAGACCGGCCTCGTAGGCGGCGTTGAACACGGTCGTCGACACCTGGCAGACGCCGCCGCCGAGCCCCGTCTGGAGCTCGCCGTTGATGATCACGGGAGCCTCGAGGAAGCCCTTGTCCGCGTTGCGCTCGCCCGTCGTCTTGTTGAACGAGAAGGTCGCGCCGGGAGCGATCAGATGGTCGTCGATCAGCGCCGCGACGAGCTGCACGTTGTGCAACCGGTTCGCCTCGCCTCCGTACACGGTCGTGTAGCTGGAGACGACGCCGGTGATCCCCATCGCCGTGGCGTCGTCGGTCGAGATCTTCGGTTGATCGACCGCGACCGTCAGCTCCGCGCTTCGCGACGCGGGAGCCGTGGCGAGTGTCGCGGCGAGCAGGGCACGGACGGTGGCATCGCGGTCGAGCTTACGCCCCTCCCTGGCCGGGACGACGTGGGGCTTTCCCGCGCTCGTGAGCGCGAAGCCCGCGTTCTCGGGCTCCCGGTCGATCTTGCCGCCGAGCGTCGACAGGTAGCGGCGAAACTGCTTGCCGCCGAGCGCGAGCTCCGTCTCGCCCTTCCTCGGCAGGGCCAGGAACGTGGCGAGCTTCTCGGGCTGGATCGTGAACGTCCGCTTGCGGTACGTGAGCTCCACCGGAGCCGAGAGCGCGGTCCGGATCTGGGCAACGGCGTCCTCGAGGTCGGCAGCGACGACCTTCGGCTCGACGGCCGTGACCGGTAGCTCGACGGCTCCGTCGCGGGCAAAGCTCGTGAGCGCCACCGTCACGACCTCGGTCGCGGCGGGCCGGTCGAGAGCGACCCCGTTCTGCGCAGGCCGTATGACCGGCGTGAGACCCTCGAGCACGACCGACGCGTTGCGAGCGGGCTGGTCGACCGCGGCCGCGAACCGGTCGAGCTGCTGCTGGACCGCGCGCTCGCCGGCGGCGCTGGTCGCGATGATGTCATCGCCACCGAAGCGCAGCGCGAGCCGCTCGAAGCCCCTGAAGAGGAAGAAGCCCCCGCTCCGCTCCAGCGCCTCGTCGGCTGCCATCTCCCAGTCGGCCGTGACCCCCGCCTCTGCCGGAACGACCGCGAAACGCTGATCGCCGGAGACGAAGACGACGGGCTGCTCTGCAGCGCCCGCGGAGCGCTGCTCGAGCACGCTCACCGCCTCGGCCCGGGTGAGCCCGCTCACGTCGACACCGTCGATCGTCACCCCGCTCGCGATCCGATCCGCCGAGCCGGCGAACCCGACTCCGACGGCGAGCGCGAGCACGAGCAGCGCTACGCCGCCGGCCAGCGCAAGCCGACGGCGGCGCTGGGCCGCCCGTGCCTTCGCCTGCCGCCGCTGCTCGAAGTACGTCCGATCCCGGACAGCGCTGACACCCGACTCTGCACTCATTCCCGAGCGTGCCAGTCTACCAAGCGGGTTCCGTGGAGCCATGTGAAACAGGCGGGTGGACGGCGAGCCGACCGTGACAGCGCCGGAACCCGGGTGCGGCGCACCCGTGAGACCACGTCCTACACTCAGAGGCATCGTCTCCGCCAGAGGATGCCTGCCGCGCCGCCGGCGCTCCCGTTCCCGCCCGGGCGTACGGATCGTGCTTTCGGCGGTGTGCCTGCTGGCCGTCACGACGGCACTCACCACGACCCCCACGGCCGCCGCAGCTCCACCCGAACGGGGCCTCCTCGTCCCGGGCCAGAGCCTCGGCGGGCTCCGGCTCGGACTGACGAAGGGGCAGGTGAAGGCCCGCTGGGGCAAGGACTTCGGGCGGTGCCGTGGCTGCTTTCACGAGACCTGGTACTTCAACTACCGACCGTTCGAGCCCCAGGGCGCCGGCGTCGAGTTCGAGCAGGGCAAGGTGCGCCGGATCTTCACCGTCTGGGAGCCTTCCGGCTGGCGAACCGGCAGCGGTCTCACACTCGGCGCTCCGGCAGACGACGTCACGGACGCGCACGGATCGCTGCCGCGCAAGCAGTGCCTTCGCTACACGGCGCTCCTGCTGCGCGGGCCCGGGGCGATCACGGTCTTCTACACCTACGACGACCGGCTCTTCGGCTTCGGTCTCATGCGGGCCGGTCTGGCCGCGTGCGTCTGAACCCGGCCTGCTCGTGCCGTGACAGGACCCACACGATCGGGGCGGAGACGAGGATCGGGATTCCGACGGCCGGCCACATCGCCGCGTAGCCGTCGGTGCTCTGGAGCATCGGCCCGAAGATGTCGATCAGCGCTCCGACTGCGAGCGGGCCACCGAGCAGGCCGATCCCCTTCGTCATGATCGCGAGCCCGGCGACGGCTCCGCGCCCTTCGGGCGGCATCACCTTGAACAGGAGGCCCCAGGCGAGCGTCATCACCATGCCCCCGGCGACCGCGACCGGCGCCACGAGCGCGTAGTACCAGACATGCCACTCCTTGGCCACGACGCAGGCCGTGAGGCCGATCCCGTAGACGAGCGTGGCGACGAAGATCACCCGGCCGATCCCGAACTCGTCCCCGAGCCTGCCGGCCATGAGAGCGGCCACGACGTAGCCGAGGGCGACGACCGCGAGCACCGTCGACGAGATGGCCAGCGTCTGGCCGAGCCCCTTCGTGATGTAGAGGACGACGAACGTGTACATGCCCGCGAACGTGCCTTCCCAGGCGGTGTTCGCGACCAGGAACAGCGCGACGTCCCGTTCGCGACGGACGATGCGCCATGGCGCGGCCAGATGGGTCCGGAACCGTTCGTACCTGCGCTCGCCCGTAACGGTCTCGCGGGTCAGGAGCACGACGGCGCCGCAGGCGAGGGCGGCGACCGTCGCCGCGAGGATGAACGGCGCCGGGTTCCACACGTGGAGCAGGAACCCGCCGCCGACGAGCGAGACGCCGATCGCGATTCCCCGCATTACGTGCGCGGCGCCCTGTGAGCGTCCGAAGACCTCGTCCGGGAGCAGGTCGGGGTAGAGCCCGCGATACGGCGGCTCGTAGATGTAGTAGGCGAAGAAGAACGCGAAGAGAACGAACGCCGTCGCCGCGAAGTTCGGCATGAACGCGACCATCGCGAGGGACAGGGTGATTGGCCCGACCGCGAACACCATGTAGGGGCGACGACGCCCGAACGGCGTCCGGGTCGCATCCGAGAGCGGCCCGACGAGGAGCGGGAGTGCGATCGCGAACCAGCCCTCGGCCGAGAGCACGAAGCCGATCAGCGTCGTCGAGTCCGTGTACTGGCCGAGGACGGGCGGCAGGTACGTGCCCATCGTCGTCTTCGACCAGGCGAGCCCGAGCGCGCCGAGGCTGAGCGTCCAGATCAGGCGACGCGTCTCACGGGCATCCGGCTCGGCGCCGACGGTCGAGACGGCGGCTGCCTGAGCGCTCGCCGGGGCAGTCACCCCGGCGAGTCTAGCCAGACGGCCGGATCAGGCGAGGCCGAGCGCCGCGGGCAACGCGTACAGGTCGGGCAGCGTGTCGGGTCGACCGACGTACCGGGCCTCGCGATCGACGAGGAAGGCGCGCATGCCGATCGCACGGGCGCCATCGATGTCGTCGCCGAGCGAGTCGCCCACCATCACCGCCTCGGAGGCCTCGACCTCGAGCAGCTCGAGCGCGGCGCGAAAGATCGACGGGCTCGGCTTCACCTTGCCGTGAGCAGCCGACGAGAGCCAGGCGTCCACGTCGAGCGAGAACGTGTCGATCAGCCGTGGGAGGCGGTCGCGGCTCGTGTTCGAGAGCAGGCCCAGCTTGAGCCCGTGCCTGCGAAGCTCCCGCAGCACGGGCGGCGCATCGTCGTAGAGCTCGAAGTTCGCCGTGTGCTCCCAGGCGTTGACGATCTCGATCGCGACCGCCGACACGGTCGGGCCCGTCCCGCCCATTCCGGCCACGATGTCCTCTGTGAACCGGATCCAGACCTCGATGTCGTGCTCGAGCTCCGGGTGGTGGGCGAGATCGTCCGCGGCGAGCCTCCGGGCGTCCTCGTACCGGGACGCATCCAGCTCGAGCCCATGCCGCGCGGCCGCCCGGCGGTACCCGTCCGGGCCGAGCAACGGGCCGGGCCGGGCCAACGTGAAGTCGACGTCGAAGACGACGGCCCGGAGACTCACACCTCGGCCGGCCACCGATAGGCCGCAGGCTGGCGGTTCGCGAGTGACGGCAGCGACGCCCTGATCCGCTCGAGCCGTGACCGGTCGAGCTCCGCCGAGATCACGCAGTCCTCGTCCGGCGCGCAGGCGAGCACCGTGCCCCAGGGATCGACGATCAGCGATCGCCCGTAGCTGGACTTGCCGGGGGCGATCTGCCCCCACTGGTTCGAGGCCGCGACGTACAGCTGGTTCTCGACTGCCCTCGCCCGGATCAGGAGCTCCCAGTGATCCTTGCCCGTGAACAGCGTGAAGGCGGCGGGCAGCGTCACGAGCTCGGCGCCCGAGAGGGCGAGGATGCGAGAGAGCTCCGGGAAGCGAAGGTCGTAGCAGATCGTCAGTCCGACCTGCCAGCCCTCGGCCCGGCAGATCACGATCTCGTCCCCGGGCTCCTCGGCCCCCGACTCCCGGTAGACCTGGCCGCCGACCTCGACGTCGAACATGTGGATCTTCCGGTACAGGGCGACGAGCTCACCGTCCGGGTCGTAGACCGGGCAGGTGTTCGAGAGCTTCTCGCGACCGTCGCGGAGCTCGGTGAGCGAGCCGCCCACGAGCGTGATCCCGTGCTGACGGGCCCAGCTCGCGAGAGCCACAAACGTCTCCCCGCCCTCCACCGGCTCGGCGGCGGCACGGAAGACGTCGGGCGAGCCGATCGCGTTCCACTTCTCGGGCAGGACGACGACGTCGGCGCCGGTGGAGGCGGCGCGCGCGACGAGCGTCTCCGCCTTCTCCAGGTTCGCAGCCTTGTCGTCCGATGCATTCAGCTGGACGCACGCGACCCGAAGGCGATCGGCCATCAGAACACGATACCTGGGCCATACTGATCCCGTGAGCACGGAGCCCTCCTTCGAGGAACTCCAGTCCCGGTTGCGTAAGCTCTGGCCGGCCGTCACCGCCCGCAGCGTCGGGGAGCTCGAGCGGACGGTGATCGTCGTCCACTCGCTCAGTCTCGACCTGCCGCCGCTCTTCGCCCCCGTGCTCGGCGCCTACGAGGAGCGCTTCCTGTGCCTCGTCCTCAGCCTGCTGCGCTCCCCGCGCTCGCGTGTCGTCTACGTGACGTCGCAGCCGATCCTGAGGCGAGTGGTCGACTACTGGTTCGAGCTCGTGCCGGAGCTCGACACGCCCGAGACCCGCGACCGCCTCACGCTGATCTCGGTCGTCGACGGCCGGCCGGAGCCGCTCACGAGGAAGCTCCTCGCCCACCCGGGCGTTCTCGAGCGAATCCGCCGCGCCATCCCGGATCCGGGCCTCGCCGTGATCCTCCCCTTCACCGTCTCGGAGCTCGAGGCGGAGCTTGCGACTCGACTCGGAGTACCACTGTACGGCGCCCACCCGTCACTCGCGACCTGGGGGTCGAAGAGCGGGAGCCGTCGCGCCTTCAGGGAGGCCGGGGTCTCCCATCCCTTCGGTGTCGAGGAGGTCGGCAGCGTTCCCGACGTGATCAGGGCGATCGAGGCGATCGGAACGGCCAGGCCGCTGGCACGCGAGGTGATGGTCAAGCTCGACAACGGTGTGACCGGCCTCGGGAACGGGATCGTCGCCCTGAACGGCGAGGGCACGACGGAGCGGCGACTCCGCTCGATCCGGCTCGAGGATCCCGACCTCGATCCCGAGTCGTTCTTCGCGGCGCTCGAGCGCGAGGGAGGCATCGTCGAGGAGCGGATCACGGGCGAGCAGTTCCGCAGCCCGAGCGTGCAGCTGCGCGTGGGACCGGTTGGCGAGATCGACGTGCTCTCCACGCACGACCAGGTGCTCGGGGGCCCGAACGAGGGCCAGTTCATGGGCGCCAGGTTCCCGGCCGCACCCGGGTACGCGGGCGCGCTCGCCGAGGCAGGGAGGAAGATCGCGGAGCGACTCGTCGAGAAGGGCGTGCTCGGGCGCTTCGCCGTCGACTTCGCGACCGTTCGCCGTCGGGAAGGCTGGGAGGTCTACGCGCTCGAGATCAACCTGCGCTGCGGCGGCACGACGCATCCCTTCATGGCGCTCCAGACGCTCACGGAAGGGAGCTACGACGATCGTCACGGGCTCTTCGTCGTTCCCGGCGGACGCCCGAAGTGCTACGTGGCGACCGACCACCTCGAGGGCGAGCACTACGGACGCCTGACCCCGGACGACTTCTTCGACCTCCTGCCCGAGCACCACCTGGGCTGGGACGTGGAACACCAGATCGGTCTCGTCTTTCACCTCGTGAGCGCGATCGCCGTCGCGGGGCTCGTCGGGGTGACCGCGATCGGCAACTCGCCGGCCGAGGCGCAGGCGCTCTTCGACCGCGCCAGAGCCGTCCTCGACGAGGCCAGCTCGACGCTCTGAGCGAGAGCTCCCAGGGGAACCGTGCGCGGTTCCCCCGGGCGAGGTCGGGGTGCCGGGATTTGAACCCGGGACCTCACGGTCCCGAACCGTGCGCGCTACCAGGCTGCGCTACACCCCGAGGACGTGGAAAGCCTAGCGATTCGCGCGTCCCGGGCGCCGTACAATCGCTGCATGGCCGCGCGCGACGAGCTGCTCGCCTTCACCGCGGAGTACCTCGAGCTCGAGGCCTATCCCGACTACGGCCCGATGGGGCTGCAGGTCGTCGGCGCCGAGGAGATCACGAGGATCGCCTGCGGCGTCTCGGCCTCGCTCGAGCTGTTCGAGCGGGCGGCCGGGAGTGGAGCGCAGCTGCTGCTCGTCCACCACGGCCTCTTCTGGGATCGTGACCCGCGGATCGTCGATGCACGGCTTCGGGCGCGCCTCGAGGCTCTCTTCCGGGCCGACCTCAACCTCGCCGCGTACCATCTCGCCCTCGACGCGCACCCGCAGGTCGGGAACAACGCGCTGCTCGCCGAGGCGCTCGGCGTCGAGCGCGGCCGTCGCTTCGGTGACGTCGGGTTCGGCGGGCCGCTGTCTCGACCCTGTCCGGTCGGCGAGCTAGCCGTCCGGGTTGCAGACGTCGTCGGCCGCGAGCCGCTCGTCCTCGATTCGGGCCCGGAGACGATCCGGCAGCTCGCGATCTGCTCGGGGGGCGCGGCGAGGCTCCTCGCCGAGGCCGCGGCCGAGGGGTACGACTGCTACCTGACCGGCGAGCCGGCAGAGCCGTCGATGATGATCGCACGGGAGGCCGCGATCCATTTCATCGCGGCCGGGCACTACGCGACGGAGACCCTCGGCGTCCAGGCGCTAGCCCGCCTGCTCGCCGACCGGTTCGACCTCGAGTGGGAGTTCATCGACCTCCCGAATCCCGTCTGAATCTCCTTCGCCAGCCGTGGCGAGGAAGCGCTCGACGAGGAGCGCACACTCCTTCGGACGCTCCGCGATCAGCAGGTGACCGGTGTCGGGGAGCACCCGGATCGGAGCACGGAGACGACGGGCGTACTCGAAGCCGTCCTCGAGGGGCAGGAACCAGTCGCGGGCGCCCCAGACGACGAGTACCGGGCAGTCGACCCGGTCGAGACCCGTCCGGGGGTCGTGCCGGACGAGGACGTCGAGTGCGGTCTGGCTCTCCGACACCGCTGCCGACCCCTTCAGGAAGCCGTGCACCGCCGCTGGCGAGAGCGCCGAGGGATCGCTCGCAAGTCCCCGGAAGACGAGCGAGCGAAGCCGCGGGCTCCGGGCGATCCGATCGCGGTGACGGGCAGCCAGCCGGCTCGGGCGGAGCGCTCCGAGCGCCCGGAGCCCGAGCCTGGCCCGCAGTGTCGACGACGAGATCCCCGCCGGAGCGGCGAGCACGAGCGCCGAGACGAGCTCGGGCCTGCGAGCTGCGAGCCGGAGCGCGACCGCGCCGCCGAGCGAGTGTCCGATGACGACCGCCGGCGCGACGTCCTCTCGCTCGATGCAGGCGGCGACAGCGTCGGCAAAGGTGTCGAGCTCGTGGGCGGCGGCAAGCGGCTCCGACCCTCCGTGTCCGGGCAGGTCGACGGCGAGCACACGATGGCGCGTCGCGAGCAGCGGTGCGAGCTCCGACCAGTTCGAGGAGGCCCCGCCGAGCCCGTGCACGAGCACGATCGGAGGCCCGGTGCCGGCCCTCGCGTAGGCGATCTGCCGGGCTCCGAGGCGAGCAGACCGGGGCTCGAAGCCCGGAGGCGACGGGGAGATTGCTTCCGTCACCCGGAAAGCCTATCCTTCGGGCATGGGAGTCCAGGAGCAGCGGTGCGGGTGAGCCCCACCGCTGCACGTCTCAAGGAGATTGGGCCCGCCGGTCGGCGCTGACGGCGGGCTTTGTCGTCTCGAGGATGAAAGGAGTCGGCATGGCGAATCACCTCACGCCCGAGGAGCTCTCGAAGGAGCTCGGCATCGACCGGCAGGAGGTGATCCGGGTCTGTTACGAGGAGCATGTGCCGATCTACCAGGGCAAGATCGACAAGACCCTGTTCCAGGCACAGCTCGAAGCCGTCAAGGCAGGGCATTCCTCGAGCTGAGGCTCGCCAGACACCAGGAGCGACTACCAGGGGGCCGGCACGCCGGCCCCCTTCGCGTCCCTGGAGACTGCCGGGGCTCAGGTGCTCACGTCCCACCAGCGGAGCCGCCTCCGGCACCGGCACCGGCTCATAGCCCGGGGGTCAGACCTTGCGGTGCAACATCCCAGCTCGGCATCTCAGCGTGAATATCGTCCATCCCGAGCGCTACTGCGACCGTCGCAACCGCAGCTGGGGGGTGCAGGCGTTGCGTTGCAAGGTCTGACCCCGGGTTGCGTGACCCCGGGTTGCGAAGACGCTGCTGCAGTGGCCTTCGTGCCAACAGCCTCTGCGTGACTCTCGTTCGCGATCGGGGCTTGCTGCGAACGCAGGCGCGAGGAGAACGACCCCCGCCGCGGAGGGCTCAGGCCCGCTTCGCGCGCGCGGGTGCCTTGCGCCGTCCCGCGCCTTCGGCGGCGGGCTTTCCGGCCGTCGCTGCCTCGACGCTCTGCCTGAGCGCCTCCATGAGGTCGGTCACGGGAGCCGCCTCCGGCACAGGCTCCGGGCTCACGATCTCCCGGCCGGCGAGCTTCGCGTCGAGCAGCGAGCGAAGCTCGTCCCGGTAACTGTTGCGGTAGTCGGCGGGGTCGAAGCCGCCGGCCATGCTGCCGACGAGCTGGCGCGCCATCTCCAGCTCCTTCTCCTTCACCTCGACCTCGGACACGGCCTCGCCGATCTCCGCGCTCGAGCGCACGTCCTCTGCGTAGTAGAGGAGCTCGAGCACGAGCGCCCGCTCGCGAGCCCTCACGAGGCAGAGGTTCTCCTTGCCCCAGAGCACGAAGCGACCGACCGCGGCCATCGTCGTCTCCTCGAGCGCCTGGACGAGCAGGGCGTAGGGGCGCCTCGCCACCGGGTCGACGGCCGGTGCGAGGTAGTAGGCACGGTCGAAGTAGATCGGGTCGACCTCCTCGAGCGGCACGAAGTGCACGAGCTCGATCGAGCGGGAGCGCTGCAGCTCCACCGACTCGAGGTCGCCGTCCTCGACGACCACGTACTGGCCCTTGGCGAACTCCCAGCCCTTGACGAGCTCGTCGGCCTCGAGCTCGCGCTCGTGGACGGGGCACCAGCGCTTCTGCCTGATCGGGTTTCCGCACTCGCGGTGCAGCGTGCGAAAGGAGACGTCCTGGCGCTGCTGGGCCACCGCGAGCCCCACGGGGATCGCGACCAGGCCGAAGCTGAGTGAGCCGTTCCAGATCGTGCGCATGTGAACCAGTCAGGGTACCGGGACCGTTCAGTTCCGTACACGGCGGCGGTTCCCTTCCGGCCCTCCGAACGTCCGGGCGGGGTCGGATCCCGCCCCTACGCCCCCTGACGCAGGGCCGCCCTCGCTAGAGAATGCGCCGTGCGCCCATGTAGGTCGCGGCGTACCAGGAGTCGCCGAGGCTCGAGATCTTCACCACGTCGCCCGTGTGCGGAGCGTGGACGAACTGGCCGCCGCCGATGTAGATCCCGTTGTGGCCGAGACCGTCGAAGAAGACGATGTCGCCGGCCTGCAGGGCACCGCTCGAGACGGGAACTCCCAGCTCCCACTGTGCGTAGGTGCTGTGGGGCAGTGAGACGCCGACCTGCGCGTAGACGTACATCACGAGTCCGGAGCAGTCGAAGCCGCCCGGTGAGGCGCCGCCCCAGACGTACGGGACTCCGAGGTACCCGAGCGCAATGCCGGCGACCCCGCCGTACGGGCTCGCGGGGGCGGCGGCGATGACTCCACCGTCCGCGCTCGGCGACGCACTCTGCTCGTCCGCCGACTGCTCGAGCCGCTGCTCGGCCTCGGCCGCGAGCCGCGCCTGCCGCCGTTCCTCCTCGGCCTGCAGACGCTCGATCTCGTCGCGGATCGAGTCGTACAGAGCTTCGCGCTCGTCGAGCTTCGCCTCGATCTCGTCGCGCCGCGCCTGCCGATCCGCGACGACACGCTTCTGCTCGGCCCTCGCTTCCTCGAGCTCGCGCGCCGCGGCCCGGTAGCTCGAGCGGGCCTGCGCGACCTCGTCGACGATCCGGCGATCCTGACTCGACAGGCGCTCGGCCGCATCGACCCGGTCGAGCAGCTCGTCGAGCGTGGCCGACCCGAAGAACACCTCGAGCAGGCTGTCCTGCCCGCCCTGGTAGAGGGCCACGACCCGTTCCTCGAGCGTCTCCTCGGCTGTCCGGCTCGCCTTCCGCGCCACGCCGAGGTGGCGCTTCGTCGTCTGGAGCTCGGCCTCGATTGCGGCGAGTCGCCCGCTCGCCTGGTTGTAGCGCTCGACGGCCTGGGAGAGCTCGGAGTCGATCACGCGGATCTGCGCGAGCACCTCACGGGCCTGCTCCCGCTTCTCGGTGATCCGGGAGGGCTCCGACGCCGCGCCCGCGACGAGCACAAGGCTCGCCACCGCTGCGGCCACGCAGAGGAGAACGAGCGACCGAAGTCCCGGACGGAAGCTCACGATGCGATCGGCGTACTGGGGGTCCCGGCGCCGCAGGAATCGACCGTTGGCACGCTGCGAGACCCTAACAGGTGGGGGCGACAAAGGCCAGCAGGCCGAGGACGGCCTACCGGTTGCCCGCGAGCAGCCGCTCGAACGCCTCCTCGTCGAGCAGCTCGACCCCGAGTCGTTGCGCCTTGGCCAGCTTGGAGCCGGCGTCCTCTCCGACGACGAGGCCCGTCGTCTTCTTGGAGACGGAGTCGGTCACCCTGGCGCCGAGGGCCTCGAGCTCGGACTTTGCCTGCTCGCGAGATCGGCGCGAGAGCGTGCCCGTGATCACGTACGTCTGCCCGGTGAGCGGTCCGGCCTGGCGTCGTTCGGACTCGGCCAGCTCGAACCGCAGGCCGAGGTCGCGCAGCTCGGCGACGAGCTGACGGTTCTCCTCGTCGGCGAACCACTCTGCGATCGCCTCGGCCCGGTCCGGGCCGATCCCCTCGACCTCCATGATCTCCTCGGGCGAGGCCGTGGCGAGATGCTCGACGGAGCCGAAGTGACCGGCGACATTCTGCGCCATGACCCAACCGACCCGGGGGATGTTGAGCCCGAACAGGATCCGATTGAACGGCTGACGCTTCGACGCCTCGATCGCCTCGATCGCGTTCGCGGCCGACACCTCGCCGTAGCCGTCGAGCCCGGCGAGCTGCTCCGGAGTGAGCCGGTAGAGGTCCGGCATCGACCGGAGCATCCCGGCCGACCAGAGCCTGCGCACGAACTGCTCGCCGACGCCCTCGATGTCCATCGCCGCTCCCACCCAGTGGATCAGCGTCTCGAGCCCACGCGAGGGGCAGGCCCGGTTCGGGCACCGGTGCATCGCCTCGCCTTCGGGCTTCACGACGGCGGCCCCGCAGAGCGGGCAGCGGGCCGGCATCCGGAACGGCTCCGCGCCGTCGGGATGCGGGAGAACCGGGCCCACGACCTGCGGAATCACGTCTCCGGCCCGCTGGACGACGACGGTGTCGCCCTCGCGGATGTCCTTACGGTTCAGGTCCTCCTCGTTGTGCAGAGTCGCCGTCGAGACGGTGACACCGCCGACCGCCACGGGCTCGAGCTCCGCCCACGGGTTCAGCGCCCCCGTCCGCCCGACGCGGATGTGGATCCGTCGCAGTGTCGTCTGCGCCTGGTCGGGCGCCCACTTGTAGGCGCGGGCCCAGCGTGGGCGCTCGTGCAGCGCCCCGAGCCGCACCTGCTGATCGATCGAGTCGACCTTGACGACGACGCCGTCGATCTCGTAGTCGAGGTCGCGGCGCCGTCCCTCCCAGGCCGCGACGGCGCGCGCCACGGCCTCGACCGACTCGTGGCGCTCGATCAGGGGGTTCGTCCTGAACCCGCGCTCGCGCAGCCACCGGAGGCTGTCGTACTGCCCCTCGATGGGCACGCCCTCCCGGAAGCCCAGGCCGTAGACCCAGATCGAGAGCTCGCGCTCCGCGGTCACGGAGGGGTCGAGCTGGCGCAGCGAGCCGGCGGCGGCGTTGCGAGGATTCGGTGCCGGGTCCTTTCCCTCGGCGACCTGGCGCTCGTTGAACCGCCGGAAGGCCCCGAGCGGGAAGTAGACCTCGCCCCGCACCTCGACGAGCGGCGGCGCCGGCTCGTCGCCGGACAGGCGCATCGTCAACGGGATCGCGTTGATCGTGCGGAGGTTCTGGGTCACGTCCTCGCCGCGGAGCCCGTCTCCGCGCGTCGCTCCCCGGACGAAGACGCCGTGCTCGTACACGAGCGAGATCGCCGAGCCGTCGATCTTCGGCTCCGTCACGTACGCGACCGGCTCGTCGGTCCCGAGCCGCTTGCGAACATCCTCGGCCCACTTCGCGAGCGCCTCGTCCGTCGTCACCTTCTCGAGCGAGCCCATCGGCGTGAGGTGCTCGAGCTTGTGGAAGCGCTCCGACGGTGCGGCACCGACGCGGGCGGTCGGCGATGTCGCCGTCCAGAGCTCCGGATGTTCCTCCTCGAGCCGCTTCAGCTCCTCGTAGAGGAGGTCCCACTCGGCATCGGAGAGCTCGGGGGCATCGAGCACGTAGTAGAGGTAGTTGTGCCGCTCGAGCTCGGTCCGGAGCTCCTCTACCCGCGCGCGAGCGGCGTCAGAGGGCATCGACGAGCTCCCCGGGAGCGCGGACGACGGCATCGGGCCCCTCGGCCTCGAGCCGCGTCAGCGGGTGGATCCCGCCCCAGCCGGCCGCAACTGCGGTCATCCGGGCCGCCTTCGCGGCCCCGATGTCGAACGGCGAGTCACCGACGTAGGCGGCCGAGCCCGCGTCGGTGCCGAGCCGCTCGAGGGCGAGCAGGAGCCCGTCCGGGTGGGGCTTGTGCCGTGCCGTGTCGTCGCCGCTCACCACGGTGTCGAGCTCGCCGAGAAACGGAAGCAGCTGGATGGTGAGCGCCACGGTCGCGCTCCCCTTCGCCGTGACGATGCCGAGCCGGCGATCCTGCGCCCGCAGGCGGGCGAGCGCCTCCCGGATCCCGGGGAATGCTCGAACCTCGTGGTAGCTCGCGAGGTTGTGGTCGCGGTAGACCTCGACGAGCTCGTCCACCCGCTCGGCGTCGAACTCGCGCATCTGCGCGTGGATGCCGTGACCGCCGACGTTGGCCATCAGGGCCTGGTCGGGGATCCGACGCCCGAGCACCGTCTGCGTCGCGTGCCGAAACGAGGCGAGAATCAGCGAACCCGAGTCGATCAGGGTGCCGTCGAGATCGAAGAGGACCGTCTCGTGGCGCACTCCGTGATCGTAGTCACCGCTCCGGGATCAGAGCCTGTCGCCGTAGTCGACCGATGTGAGGTAGAGCCCCCACGGAGGCGCGGTCGGCCCGGCCTCCGCCCGCGGCCGTCCGGTCAGCAGCCGGTCGAGCGCCTGCGGCTCGGCTACGAGCATCGTCCCCGCGAGCGTTCTCACCATGTGGCGCAGGAAGCTGTCGGCGGTGATCCACAGCGACAGCGTGTCGCCGTCCCGCTCCCACCGGCATTCGTGGACGGTGCGCCGGAACGACTCGTGCTGTGTCTCCGTCGGCGTGAACGCACGGAAGTCGTGCTCGCCGACGATGGCGGTCGCGGCGGCGGCGAGCCGCTCCTCGTCGAGCGGCCGCGGCCACCAGAGCGCGCGCCGGCGTTCGAACGGCGAGGGTGTCCGCCGGCGACAGACACGGTATTCGTAGGTTCGCGCGCGCGCCGAGAAGCGCGCATGGAAGTCGTCAGGCGCCTTCGCCGCAGCAACGATCGCGATCTCGTCCGGAAGCGCCGTGTTGAGCGCCTGCGCCGCCCGTCCGGGCGGAGGCCCGCCCGCGACGCCGACCGAGGCGACCTGCCCGCGGGCGTGGACGCCCGCATCGGTGCGACCGGCAACCGCGAGCCGTTCCCAGCGCGGGAAGGTCTCGTCGAGCGCGGCCCGCAGCGCTCCTTCGATGGTTCTTCGGCCGGGCTGGGCGGCCCAGCCGGAGAACCCGGTTCCGTCGTACTCGAGGACGAGCTTCAGCGTGGTCATCACTCTCCCGGACGGCCGCGCCGTACGGTCCGCCTATCATTCACTCTCGTGAGCGGCGACGAGTGGCGGGTGGAGGTCGACCTGGAGGACGCCGAGCACGGCTACCCGATCGACGAGAAGGTTCGCTCGCTCCACCTCGACGACGACGCGAGGAAGCGACTCGGGCGCGGCGTGATCGTCACGCGCGACGGGCCGCGCTTCTTCCTGTACGCGGCGACGGAGGACGGCGCGGCTGCGGCCGAGTCGGTCGTCCGCGGCCTGCTCGAGTCGGAGGGTCTCACGGCCACCATCGCGGTCACGCGGTGGCACCCGATCGAGGAGGTCTGGAAGGATGCCGCCCTCCCGCTCCCGCGTACCCCGGAGGAAGAGGAGGCCGAGCGCGCTCGCCACGAGGCGGCCGAAGAGCGCGAGGCGCGTATCGAGGGAGAGTACGACTGGCGCGTGAAGGTGGCGCTGCACCATCGCCGGGACGCGATCGCGCTCGAGGAACGGCTCCACGACGAGGAGCTGCCGGTTCGCCGGCGCTTCCACTACCTGACCGTCGACGCACCCACAGAGGAGCGCGCGACCGAGATCGGCGCGATGATCCAGGAGCTCGCACCCGAGGGCACGCAGATCTGGGTCGAGCCGAACCCTGACGATCTGCCGCACACGCTCCTCGACACCTTCCCGTCGCTCTTCTGACGAGGGCAGACGGCGCGAGACCGGGCGGGATGAGATCCCGCCCCTACGACCGGTCCCCGACGGGCGACTTCCCCTGGCGACCACGTCAGATTCCACCCGACAGCGGAGCGTAGGGGCCGCAGCTCATGTGGCCCGGGCGGGATGAGATCCCGCCCCTACAACGGCCCGCCGGCGCGCGGCCTCCCTGGCGACCACGTCAGACTCGGCCCGGCAGCGGGATGGAGGGGCCGCAGCTCATGCGGCCCTCCGGCCCGGCCTCGGCCGGGCCGTCAGCCCGCCGCGGCTGCGGCCTGCGGTGCCCGGCGCGCGGCTGCCGTCGCGGCCGCGGAAGCCTTCGGTCGTGGGACGAAGTCCACGAGCTCGAGGTAGGCCATCGGCGCGGCGTCGCCCTGGCGCGGGCCGAGCTTCACGATCCTCGTGTAGCCGCCCGGACGGTCGGCGAACCTGGGCGCCACCTCGCTGAACAGGATGTGGACGGCGTCGTTCGAGCGCAGGAACGCGATCGCCTGCCGCCGCGCATGGAGATCACCGCGCCGGCCGAGCGTGATCATCTGCTCGGCGACGGGCCTGACCTCCTTCGCCTTCGCGAGCGTCGTCCTGATCCGGCCGTGCTCGATCAGCGACGCCGTGAGGTTCGCGTACATCGCCTTGCGGTGCGCGGAGTCGCGCCCGAGCTTACGTCCCTGCTTCTGATGCCGCACGGCTCAGTCCTCGCGAAGCTCGAGGCCGTGGGCGGCTAGCGCCTCCTTGACCTCCTCGATCGACTTCTTGCCGAAGTTGGGGATCGCGGAGAGCTCGCCCTCGGACTTGACGACGAGGTCGCCGATCGTCTCGATGCCGACCCGCTTGAGGCAGTTGTAGCTCCGCACCCCGAGCTCGAGCTCCTCGACCGGGAAGTTCTCCATGCCGCGCGCCTGCGGGATCTCGATCTCGGCCTCGACGGGCTCCCCGAAGCCCTCGATCTTCTCGAGGTCGGTGAAGATCGCCAGCTGGCGGATCAGGATCTCGGCGGCCTGCGCGACGGCCTCCTTGGGCTCGACCGAGCCGTCGGTCGTGACGTCGATCGTGAGCTTGTCGTAGTCGGTCCGCTGACCGACTCGTGCGGCCTCGACCTCGTACGAGACGCGTCGCGCCGGCGAGAAGACCGAGTCGACCGGGATCACGCCGATCGTGTGCTCGGGGCCACGATTGAGCTCCGCGGGAACGTAGCCGCGGCCGCGGCCGATCGTGAGCGTCATCTCGAGCCGGCCCTTGTCGGCGAGGTGGGCGATCTCGAGCTCAGGGTTCAGGATCTCGAGGTCGGCCGGCGCCTCGATGTCGCCGGCGGTGACCGAGCCCGGCCCCTTCTTCTCGAGCCGCACCTCGATCTCCGGGGACTCGCCGTGCAGGCGGCAGGTGAGGCTCTTCAGGTTCAGGATGATGTCGATGACGTCCTCGCGGACGCCCGGGAGCGTGGTGAACTCGTGGGCGACGCCCTCGATCTTCACGGAGGTGACGGCGGCACCCTCGAGCGAGGACAGGAGAACCCGGCGGAGCGAGTTGCCGAACGTGTAGCCGAACCCGCGATCGAGCGGCTCGATCACGAACACGCCGCGGCTCTCGCCCACCTCCTCCTTGGCGATCTTCGGCACCTGGAAGTCCATGAGGCTCGTTCTGACGGACATGCTTCCCTTTCCGGGTCGCGGGGGAACTGGGATTCCGCGGGGCGCTGCTTCGGTGAGCTGCTCCCTCGGCGGCCTGAGGCCGGGGTCGGTGGTGGACGGGTCAGCGGGACGAACGGGAACTGGGCACTACTTGGAGTAGAGCTCGACGATGAGCTGCTCCTGGACCGGCGCGTCGATCTCGTCGCGCTCGGGCGACTTGAGGATCTTGCCGGAGAGGTTGTCGTGGTCGGCCTGCAGCCAGGCGGGAACCGAGGCGGTGAGGTCGGTCGCGTCGCGAATCACCTGCTCGACGGGGCTGCCCGGTCTCAGGTTGACGATGTCGCCCGGCCGCACCTGGAAGCTCGGGATGTTGACCCGGCGGCCGTTGACCCAGAAGTGGCCATGGCGCACGAGTTGCCTGGCCTGCGCGCGGGACGCGGCGAAGCCGAGCCGGTACACGACGTTGTCGAGGCGAAGCTCGAGCATCCGCAGCAGCGCCTCGCCGGTGATCCCGGACTGGCGCGAGGCCTTGTCGTAGTAGATGCGGAACTGCTTCTCGAGGATCCCGTAGTAGCGGCGCGCCTTCTGCTTCTCACGGAGCTGCAGCAGGTACTCCGACTGCTTGATCCGCCCCCGCCCGTGCTCTCCCGGTGGGTAGCTGCGGCGCTCGATCGAGCACTTCTCCGTGAGGCAGCGCTCACCCTTCAGGAAGAGCTTGATCCCTTCGCGACGGCACTGCTTGCACTTGGCGCTACGGTCGCGTGCCACTAGACCCTCCGCCGCTTCTTCGGGCGAACGCCGTTGTGTGCCTGGGGCGTGACGTCGCGGACACCGAGGATCTCGAGCCCGGCAGCCTGGAGCGACCGGATCGCGGTCTCACGGCCCGAGCCTGGCCCCTTGACGAACACCTCGACCTTCTGCAGCCCGTGCTCCATGCCCTTCCGTGCGCAGGAGTCGGCGGTCACCTGGGCCGCGAACGGCGTCGACTTGCGCGAGCCCTTGAAGCCCGCCGAGCCGGCGCTCTCCCAGCAGATGACGTTTCCGTCCTTGTCGGTCAGGGACACGATCGTGTTGTTGAACGACGTCTTGATATGCGCCTGTCCGATCGCGATGTTCTTCTTGACGCGACGGCGGGAGCGCGTGGTCTTCGCGGCTGGGCGACGTGGGGGCGCCATGCTTCCTCTCTACTTCTTCTTCCCGCGCCCGACGGTCTTCTTCGGGCCCTTGCGGCTGCGGGCGTTGGTCTTCGTACGCTGGCCGCGGGCCGGGAGGCCGCGCCGGTGGCGGATTCCCCGGTAGCAGCCGATCTCCATCAGGCGCTTGATCGCCTGTGAGCGCTCCCGCCGCAGATCACCCTCGACCTCGAGGTTCGCGTCGATGTAGTTGCGGAGCTTCGTGATCTCCGGGTCGGACAGATCTCTCACCTTCTCGTCCGGCGAGAGGGACAGCTCCTTGCAGACCGTGGCCGCCGTCGAGGGGCCGATGCCGTAGATGTACGTCAGCGCCACGACGAGGCGCTTGTCGCGCGGGAGGTTGACGCCTGCGATCCGTGCCACGCTGTTTCTCCTAACCCTGGCGCTGCTTGTGACGGGGATTGCTGCAGATGATGAGCACCCTGCCGTGCCGCTTGATCACGCGGCAGCGCTCACACATCGGCTTGACGGACGGCCTGACCTTCATCTCACTCCTGGATTCACCGCAACCGGCATGTGGACCCGCCCGGGTGGACGTCGTAGGGCGAGTGCACAAGAAAACACGCCACGGCTACGGCCGTGCCGCAAGGCGGTCATCGTAGCACAGAGCCCACGGGCGAGTTTGCCGCAAGCCGCTCCGAGTAGGTGAGGACGCGCGGGCCGTCCTCCGTGACGGCGACCGTGTGCTCGAAATGCGCTGCGAGCGAGCCATCCTGCGTGTAGATCGACCAGCCGTCCTCGTCGACGAAGACGTCGGCGCTGCCGGCCGTGATCATCGGCTCGATCGCAAGCGTCATCCCGATCCCGAGCTCCGGGCCGGGGCTCCGGCCGGCGAAGTTCGGTATCTGGGGGTCCTCGTGCATCGAGCGTCCGACGCCGTGCCCGACGAGGCTGCGGACGACCGAGAAGCCCCGCCCCTCCGCCACCTGCTGGACGGCCGCCGAGATGTCGCCGACGTGATGCCCCGCGATCGCCTCGGCCACCCCGGCGTCGAGTGAGTCGCGGCAGGCCTCGAGCAGGCGCTGCGTCTCGCCGTCGACCTCGCCCACGGCGAACGTGTAGGCGCTGTCGGCGACGAACCCGTGCTTCGTCACGCCGACGTCGATGGAGATCACGTCTCCGTCCTCGAGCCGGTAGGAACCCGGAATGCCGTGCACGACCATCGAGTTCGGCGATGCGCAGATCGAGCCGGGGAAGCCCCGGTAGCCCTTGAACGTCGGGACGCCTCCGCGGCGTCGAATCAGCTCCTCGGCGATCGCGTCGAGCTCGCCGGTCGTCACGCCGGGCTCGATCGCCTCGCCGAGCCGCTCGAGCGCCTCGACGACGACCCGCCCCGCGCCGGCCATCCGCTCGAGCTCGCGGCTGGACTTGCGGATGATCACCGCGAGGCGCCCCTGCCGGGAGCTCCGAGCACGGTCGTCACCTGCGCGTAGACCTCGTCGACAGTACTGCTCGCGTCGATCCGTACGAGCACCGAGCCGGCCCGGTAGTAGGCGATGAGCGGCTCGGTCTGCTCGTGGTAGACGCGCATTCGCTCCGCGATCACCTCGGGCGTGTCGTCCGTTCGCCCCTCCTGCTCGGCACGCCCCAGCAGGCGTCGCATCGCCTCCTCGTCCGCAAGGTCGAAGAACAGCGCGACGCTGATCCGGCGGCCGATCGCGGGGAGCATCTCGTCGAGTGCCCTCGCTTGCGGGGTCGTTCGCGGGAAGCCGTCGAAGATACAGCCGCCCGCCGTGTCGGGTCGGGCGAGGCGTTCTCCGATCAGCTCGACGATGAGGTCGTCGGGAACGAGCTGCCCGCTCTCCATGATCGGTCGCACTCGCTCGCCGAGCGGAGAGCCGGCGGCCACCGCCGCTCGCAGGATCTCGCCGGTGGAGATCTGCGGGATGTCGTAGCCGGCGACGATCCGCTGGGCCTGGGTGCCCTTGCCCGCACCGGGCGCCCCGAGGAGCACGAGGTCGAGCGGCATCAGGGAGTCACCTTCATAGCGACGGGCGGGTCTGATCGGGAGCGGGCGGGATGAGATCCCGCCCCTACTTCAGAAAGCCTTCGTAGTGGCGCATCATCATCTGCGACTCCATCTGGCGCATCGTGTCGAGCGCCACGCCGACGACGATCAGGATCGAGGTGCCGCCGAGCGCCGCCGCCGTGTTCTGCGAGAAGCCGCCGTAGCTGATCGCGATCGCCGGGATGGAGGCGACGAGAGCGAGCCAGAGCGCGCCGGGAAGCGTCAGGCGGGTCAGCACGCGGTCGAGGTACTGCGCGGTCGGCGGGCCCGGGCGGATCCCCGGGATGTAGCCGCCGTGCTTGCGGAGGTTGTCGGCCTGCTCGACCGGGTTGAAGGTGACCGCCGTGTAGAAATAGGTGAAGATCACGATCAGCACCGCCTGCACGAGGATGTAGAGCAGGCTCGACGGCGTGAAGTGGTCGTTGATGAACGCCTGCGTGCTGGGGAAGAACTGCGCGATCGTCGGCGGGAACGCCATGATCGCCGCCGCGAAGATGATCGGGATCACACCGGCCATGTTCACGCGCAGGGGCATGTAGGTCGAGCCGCCGCTCGTCATACGCCGACCGACCTGGCGGCGCGCGTACTGGATCGGGATCCGGCGCTGGCCCTCCTGGACGAAGACGACCGCGACGATGATCGCGATCGCGATGATCGGCAGGAACAGGCGCTCGGTCGTGCCGCCGTTCCACCAGGCCCTGATCCCGCCCGGGAGCGCGGCGAGGATGGAGGCGAAGATGAGGATCGAGATCCCGTTGCCGATGCCGCGCTTCGTGATCAGCTCGCCCATCCACATGAGCAGCGTCGTGCCCGCGGTGAGGGTCACGACGATCAGGACGATCCGGCCGGCGTTCAGCGTCAGCGCGCCCTGGCGCTCGAACAGGTAGGAGTAGCCGAGCGCCTGGAGGGCGGCGAGCACGACCGTGAGGTACCGGGTGTACTGATTGATCTTCGCGTACCCGGCCTCGCCCTCCTTCTGCAGCTGCTCGAGCTTCGGGATCACGACCGTCAGCAGCTGGAGGATGATCGACGCCGTGACGTAGGGCATGATCCCGAGCGCAAACAGCGAGAACTGCGCGAGCGCACCGCCCGAGAAGATGTTCAGGAGGCTGAGGATCGTGCCGCTCTGGCTGTCGAGGTACCGCGTGATCTGCTCGGGATCGACCCCCGGCGCCGGGATCCAGCTGCCGAGGCGGTACAGGGCCAGGATCATCGCCGTGAAGAGCAGTCGCCTCCGGAGCTCCGGGACGTGCCAGGCGTTGGCCAGCCAGCCGAGCACGCTACGACTCGGCCTCGGCTTCCGGCTCCTCGACCTCGGAGCCTTCGGCCGGGGCGGTCGTCACACCGGCCGCGCGTTTGGCCGCGGCGAGCTTGCGCGACTTGCGCGACTTGCGTTCGACCTCCTCGCGGAGCGCCGTCGCGGCCCCGCCGGCCGCCTCGATCTTCTCCCGGGCGACGGCCGAGAACCGGTGGGCGGTCACGGACAGCTTCTTCGTGAGCTCGCCGTCGCCGAGGATCTTCACGTCGATCCGCGTGTTGCGGATCAGGCCCTTCTCCTTCAGCGCGTCCGGCGTGACCTCGGCACCCGCGTCGAAGACGCGCTCGAGCTCGCGGACGTTGACGCCCTGCGTCCGGGTGCGAAACGGGCCCACCGGCATGGCGTCCTTCGAGGTGGAGCCGCGCTGCTTTCCGAGCCGCATGTAGATCGGCATCTGGCCGCCCTCGAAGCCGGCCCGCATCTGATGCGAGCCTGCCCGGGACTTCTGGCCCTTGATGCCGCGACCCGAGTAGCGGCCATGACCCGAGCCCTGCCCGCGGCCGATGCGCTTGCGCGCCCGGCGCGGGGAAGCGGGCTGGAGATTCGAGAGGGAGAGCTCGTCTGCCATGGAGCTAGGCCTCCTCAACCTTCACGAGATGGCGGACCTTGCGCAGCATACCGAGCACCTCGGGAGAGTCGTCCCGCTCCACGGAGCGTCCGATCTTGCCGAGACCGAGCGCGCGCAGGGTGCCCCGATGGCGCTGCGTCTGCCCGATCTGACTACGAGTCTGGGTGATCCTGAGCTTCATCGCCGTCCCGGGTCCGGATGGTCAGAACGTCCTCGATCGCCTTCCCGCGGATCCGCGCGACCTCCTCGGGCCGCTTCAGGCTCTCCAGCGCGTTGACGGTCGCCTTCAGCATGTTGATGGGATTCGTCGTCCCGAGGCTCTTCGCGAGGATGTCGCGAATCCCGCCGAGCTCGAGCACCGCCCGGACGCCTCCACCGGCGATCACGCCCGTCCCCGGGCTGGCCGGGCGCAGGAGGACGCGGGCGGCGTCGAACCGTCCGAGCACCTCGTGCGTGATCGTCGTGCCGTGCTTCGGCACGGTGAACAGGTTCTTCCTCGCATCGTCGACGGCCTTCGAGATGGCGAGCGGGACCTCCCGCGCCTTCCCGTAGCCGACGCCGACGCGGTCGACCTCGTCGCCGATCACGACGAGAGCGGTGAACGAGAACCGCCGGCCGCCCTTCACGACCTTGGCGACGCGGTTGATCTCGACCACCCGTTCCTTGAGCTCGCGCTCCTGTGCGATCTCAGCGCTGGCCATCAGAATCGCAGCCCTCCTTCGCGGGCGGCGTCGGCGAGCGCCTTCACCCTCCCGTGGTACAGGTAGCCGCCCCGGTCGAATACGCACGTCTCGATCCCGGCCGCGGCTGCGGCCTCTGCGAGGAGCTTGCCGACCCGGGCGGCCTGCTCGGACTTGCTTCCCTCGAAGCCGGACTTGCGCGCCGCGATCCAGCTCGCCGAGGCGAGGGTGCGGCCGGTCTCGTCGTCGATCAGCTGGGCGAAGATGCCGCGGTTCGAGCGCCGCACGGCGAGACGCGGTCGCTCGGCAGTACCGGACACCTTCTTGCGGACGCGCCGGTGCCGGCGCGCTCGCAGCTGCTCACGGGTCATCGTCGCCATCTCTATGCCCTCTTTCCGACCTTGCGGCGAACGTGCTCGCCCGCGTAGCGAATCCCCTTGCCCTTGTAGGGCTCGGGAGGCCGTAGCTTGCGGATCTCGGCCGAGACCTGGCCGACCCGCTGCTTGTCGATACCCCTGACGAGGATCACCGTGGGCTGGGGGACCTCGAAGTCGATCCCCTCCGGGGCCGGCACGTGCACGGGGTGCGAGAACCCGAGCGCCAGCTCGAGGTCGCTGCCCTTCAGCTGTGCCCGGTAGCCGACGCCCTGGATCTCGAGGCGCTTCTCGAACCCCTTCGTGACCCCCTCGACCATGTTCGCGACGAGCGTGCGGGTCAGGCCGTGGAGCGCCCGGTCCGGACCGCGGTCGGTCGGACGGGTGACGAGGACCTCACCCTCGGCCTGCTCGATCGTCATGCGCTGCGGAACGGCCTGCTCGAGCTGGCCGAGCGGGCCCTTCACGGAGACCCGGCCGGGCGCGATCGTGACGTCGACGCCGCCGGGAACGGGGATCGGCTTTCGTCCAATTCGGCTCACGTCAATGCACTCTCACTCGTGGTTTCCGCAATTGAAATCATCTCTCGTGCAAATGCGCCGGAATCGTCACCAGACAAAGCAGATGACCTCGCCGCCGACGCCGAGCTGTTGGGCCTGACGGCCCGTCACCACGCCGCGCGACGTGGAGAGGATCGCCGTACCCATGCCCCCGAGGACGCGCGGGAGGCGGTCCTTGCGGGCGTAGATCCTGCGCCCGGGCTTGGAGATCCGCTTCAGGTCGTTGATGACCCGCTCGCGATTCCGCCCGAACTTCAGCTCGACGACAAGGGTATCGAAGCTCTCACCCCTCTCGACGCGGTAGTCCTTGATGTAGCCCTCTTCCTTGAGGAGGCGGGCGATCTCGACCTTCATGCGGGACGTGGGCATCTCCACGGTCTCGTGAAGCGCACGGTTCGCATTGCGGATGCGCGTGAGCATGTCGGCGATGGGATCGGTCAGCACGCCGTTCTCCTCACCACGAGCTCTTCGTCATGCCGGGGATCATCCCCAGGTGGGCCAGCTGCCGCAGGCAGATCCGGCAGAGGCCGAACTTGCGATAGACCGAGCGCGGCCGGCCGCAGCGGCTGCAGCGCGTGTACTGCCGGGTGCGGTACTTCGACGGCCGGGCGGCCTTGTTGATCAGGCTCTTCTTCGCCATCCCTGCTCCTGCTGTCCCCCTAGTCGTTGCGGAACGGCATCCCGAGCTCGCGCAGCAGCGCGAGCGCCTGGGCGTCCGTCGTCGCGGTCGTCGTGATCGTGACGTCGAGGCCGCGGATCGCATCGACGTCGTCGTAGTTGATCTCCGGGAAGATGATCTGCTCCCGGATCCCGAGCGAGTAGTTGCCGCGACCGTCGAAGCTCCGCGGCGAGAGCCCCCGGAAGTCACGGATCCGCGGAAGCGCGATCGAGACGAGGCGGTCGAGGAACTCGTACATCCGGGCGCCGCGCAGGGTGACCTTCGTGCCGATCGCCATCCCCTCGCGGAGCTTGAACCCCGCGATCGACTTCCGGGCGCGGCGCACCTGCGCGCGCTGTCCCGCGATCAGCGTGAGCTGCTCGATCGCGCTCTCGAGCGCCTTCGCGTTCGTCTTCGCCTCGCCGACGCCCATGTTCAGCGTGATCTTCTCGATCCTCGGCACCTCCATGATCGAGGAGAGATCGAGCTCGGCCTGCAGGCGCGGGCGGATCTCGTCCTCGTACCGGCCCTTCAGGCGGGGGCCGTATCCGTTGCTCTCGGCCATCAGCGATCCACCACCTCGTGGCAGTCCGCGCGCTTGCACACGCGAACCTTGACCGTCTCGCCCTTCGTCTCGCGCACCTCGTAGCCGACTCTCGTCGTGCGGTCGCAGACCGGACAGACGAGCATCACGTTCGACACGGGCAGCGGGGCGGCCAGGTCGTAGATGCCGCCGGGAACGACCTGGGGCGTGCCCATCCGGCTCCGCTCGCGAAGCGGGCGCGGGCGGCGGTGGTCCTTCACGATGTTCAGGTTCTCGACGATCACCTTGCTGGTCGAGGGCAGCGACTCGAGCACCTTGCCCCGCTTGCCCCGGTCCTTGCCGGTGACGACCTGCACCGTGTCGCCCCTCCGAATCCTGAGCGCCGGCATCTAGAGCACCTCCGGCGCGAGGCTGACGATCTTCATGAAGTTCTTCTCGCGCAGCTCACGGGCGACGGGGCCGAAGATCCGCGTTCCGCGCGGATTTCGCTGCTTGTCGATGATGACGGCCGCGTTGTCGTCGAACGCGATCGAGGTCCCGTCGTCGCGTGGAAACGGCTTCTTCGTACGCACGACCACGGCCTGGACGACCTCGCCCTTCTTCACGGCCCCCTGCGGCGTCGCTGTCTTGACGGTGCCGACGATGATGTCGCCGA
This sequence comes from Gaiellales bacterium, assembly GCA_046330455.1. Classification (GTDB taxonomy): domain Bacteria; phylum Actinomycetota; class Thermoleophilia; order Gaiellales; family Gaiellaceae; genus CAVQXR01. The sequence continues at coordinate 10,225 of JAXLSU010000009.1, read as the reverse complement.
CGCCCGCGTATCGCCGCTTCGAGCCGCCGAGCACGCGGATGCACAGGAGCTCGCGTGCGCCCGTGTTGTCGGCCACCCTGAGTCGGGACTCCTGCTGGATCATCGATCTCGCCTCACCTGGCCGCCTCGAGGACCTCGGCGAGCCGCCAGGTCTTCGTCTTCGAGAGCGGCCTCGTCTCGACGATGCGAACGACGTCACCGACCTTCGCCTGGTTCGTCGCGTCGTGGGCGTGGAACTTCTTCGAGCGCCGGACGACCTTCTTGTACACGGGATGCGGCCGGGACATGTCGACACGGACGACGATCGTCTTGTCCATCGCGTCCGAGACGACGACGCCGCGGCGCTCCTTCTGTGCCTTGCGCTCCCGCTCGGGCTTCGGCAGGCGTACGATCGCCTTGCGCTCCGCCGGCTTGCGCGTCGCCCTCGGCTTCTTCGCCGCCGGCTTCTTCTCGGCCTTCGGCTTCGCCGGGGAGCGCCTGGGCTTCGCCTTCTCGGCGACCGGCTCCGGGGGCTCCGGCGCTGCAGGCGGCTCGGCGGCCTCGGGCTCGGTGGCGGCCTCGGGCTCCGCCTCGACCGCGGCCTCATCGGGGGTCGCGTCCGCCGCCACGGGCTCCTCGACCGCCTCCGGTGCCGGGGTCTCGACCGGCAGCTCTTCGGGTTCTTTCCTCGCTCGTCCCATCTACCTTCTCTCCAGGCCCATCGATCGCTCGTTCTGGATCGTCAGGATCCTCGCGATCGCACGCTTCGTCTGTGCCAGGCGGGCCGTGTTCTCGAGCGCCCCCGTGGCGTCCTGAAAGCGGAGGTTGAACAGCTCCTCGCGCTGCTCCGCCAGCCGCATCGCGAGGTCGGCGTCCGAGAGCGCACGCAGCTCGCGTGTGGTCACAGCTCGACCTCCCGCCTCACGAACTTGCACTTGATCGGCAGCTTCTGCGCGGCGAGGCGCATGGCCTCCTGCGCGAGCGGCTCCGAAACGCCGGACAGCTCGAACATGACCCTGCCGCGCTTCACCACGGCGACCCAGTGCTCGGGCGAGCCCTTGCCCGATCCCATGCGCGTCTCGAGTGGCTTCTGGGTGACGGGCTTGTCGGGAAAGATGTTGATCCAGACCTTGCCGCCGCGGCGGATCTTGCGCGTCATCGCGATCCGGGCCGCCTCGATCTGGCGGTTCGTGATCCAGCCGGTCTCGAGCGCCTTCAGCCCGTAGTCGCCGAAGTGGACCCGCTGCTGACCCTTCGAGTAGCCGGCCCGCCGGCCGCGCTGCTGTTTGCGGAACTTCGTCTTGCGTGGCAGGAGCATCAGGACTCACTTCCTCCGGGCTGCTCTGCCGGCGGAGCCGGCTCTGCCGGTGTCTCGGGCGGAGCCGCCTCCGGCGGGGCCTCCCGGGGCGGAGCGGCCTCCGGCGCCTGGCCCGACCGCGGACCGGAGCCCTGTCCGCGACGGCCACCGCCGCCACGCCGGTCGCCGCCGCCGCCGCGGCGCCGGCGCACCGGCCCGAGGCCCTCACGATCGGCAGCCTGGCGCCGGCGGTCACTGCGGGAGCCGAGACCCTCCATCTCGCGACCACCGCGGGAGGCGAAGCGATCGTCGCCCTCGCCGAAGCCGGCCGGCATGACCTCGCCCTTGTTGATCCAGACCTTGACCCCGATCCGGCCGAATGTCGTCTTCGCCTCGGCAAAGCCGTAGTCGATGTCGGCGCGGAGTGTGTGAAGCGGTACGCGACCCTCCGAGTACGTCTCACGGCGCGACATCTCGCCGCCGCCGAGCCGGCCGGCGCAGGAGATCTTCACGCCCTGCGCGCCCGAGCGAACGGCCGAGGCGAGCGAGCGCTTCATCGCGCGACGGAAGCTGACGCGGTTCTCGAGCTGCTCGGCGACCGACTGCGCCACGAGCTGGGCGTCGAGCTCCGGCCGCTTGATCTCGTTGATGTTGATGTGGACGCTCTTCCCGGTCATCGCGTGGATCTCTTTGCGGAGCGCGTCGACCTCGGCACCCGACTTTCCGATCACGATGCCCGGGCGGGCGGTGTAGATATCGATCGTGATCCGTTGCTTGTCCTTCTGGATGAGGATGTCGGACAGGCCGGCGTGCGAGAGCTTGCCGTTGATGTGGCGGCGGATCCGGACGTCCTCGGCGATCGCGCCCGGGAACTCCTTCTTGCTCGTGTACCAGTGCGACTTCCACTCGCCGGCTCTCGGGCGTGCGCCGCCGTGGCGAACGCCGACGCGGAGCCCACCGGGATGAACCTTCTGGCCCATTACTTCTCCTCCTCAGCGGTCGCGTCCTCGGTCGTGCTCTCGGGCGGCTTACGACTCCGTGCTCGCTTCGGCTTCTCCTCGGCAGCAGCGGCAGCCCCGGTCTCGACAGCCTCGGACGCCGCGCTCTCCTCCGCCGCGGGCTCGGCCTTCGGCTTGCGGCTCCGGGCGGGCTTCGCCTGCTCCTCGAGCGGCGGCTCGGTGACCGCAGCCGCCTCGACGGCAGCCTCGGCCTCCACCGGCTTCGTGGCGCGACTCGCGCGCTTCGGCTTCTCCGTGGCCGGCGCCTCGGCCGTCGCTTCGGGAGCCTCGACCGTCTCGGCCTGCTTCGCGGCCCGCGACCGTCGCGCGGGCGCGGCCGGCGGCTCAGGGGCGTTGGTGCCCGCGATCGGTGCGACCCTGACCGTGATGTGGCACGTCCGCTTGTGGATCCGGCCGACGCGGCCGCGGGCCCGGGCCTTCCAGCGCTTCAGCGTCGGGCCCTCACCGACGTAGGCGGCGGACACGTAGAGCGTGTCGGCGTCCAGATCGTGATTGGCCTCCGCGTTCGCGATCGCCGACCGCAGCACGCTCTCGACGTCCCGCGCAGCGGCGCGTGTCATGAACGAGAGGGTCGTCAACGCGTCGCCGACCGGCAGGCCCCGGATCTCGCCGACGACGAGCTGGACCTTCCGCGGTGCGGAACGCACCCAGCGTGCCTCGGCCCGGACCTCGACGGCGGGTGTCTCGACGGCGGCCATCAGCGCTTCTTCACCTGGGTCTTTCGGTCTCCGGCGTGACCCCGGAACATCCGCGTCGGGGCGAACTCCCCGAGCTTGTGGCCGACCATCGACTCCGAGATGAAGACCGGTACGTGCTTGCGCCCGTCGTGGACTGCGATCGTGTGGCCGACCATCTCCGGAAAGACGGTGGACGTGCGCGACCACGTGCGAACGATCTTCCGCTCACCGGCCGTGTTCATCGCCTCGATTCGCGCCATCAGGCGCTCCTCCACGAACGGCCCCTTCTTGCTCGACCTACCCATCAGCGGCGCTCCTTGCCGCGGCGACGGCCGCGGATGATCAGCCGGTCGGACTCCCTGTGCTTCTTGCGCGTTCGCTTGCCGAGCGTCGGCACGCCCCACGGGGTGACCGGGATGTTGCCCTTGTTCTTGCCCTCGCCGCCGCCGTGCGGGTGGTCGACGGGATTCATCGCGGTTCCGCGTACGGCCGGTCGCTTGCCCTGCCAGCGGCTCCGGCCCGCCTTCCCGCTCGACACGTTCTCGTGGTCGACGTTGCCGACCTGCCCGACGGTCGCGCGACAGGTCAGCGGAACCCGCCGCATCTCGCCGGACGGCAGCCGGAGGACGGCGTACGTGTCGTCCTTCCCGACGAGCTGGACGCCGGCCCCGGCGCTGCGTGCGATCTGGGCTCCCTTGCCGGGCTTGAGCTCGACCGCATGCACGACGGTGCCCGTCGGGATGCTCGCGAGCGGCAGGGCGTTCCCCGGCTTGATGTCGGCGGCCGTTCCGGATTCGACCATGTCTCCGACTCCGAGCCGTGCGGGCGCGAGGATGTACGCCTTGGCGCCGTCGACGTAGTGCAGGAGCGCGATGCGCGCCGATCGGTTCGGGTCGTACTCGATCGCGGCGACCTTCGCCGGGACGCCGTCCTTCGTGCGCTTGAAGTCGATCGTGCGGTACCGGCGCTTGTGGCCCCCGCCCTGGTGCCGCGTCGTGATCCGCCCGTAGTTGTTGCGACCGCCCTTCTTCTTCAGCGGCTCGACGAGGCTCTTCTCCGGCTCGGCCTTCGTCACCTCGGTGAACGCCGAGACGCTCCGGAACCGCCGGCCGGGGCTCGTAGGCTTGTACTTCCTGATCGCCATCAGACGACTCCCGCTCCCTCGAAGATCTCGATCTTCTCGCCCTCTGCAAGCTGCACGATCGCCTTCTTCCAGCCCGGCTTCGTGCCGCGATGGGCGCCGCGGCGCTTCGGCTTGGCCTTCACCTTCACGATGTTGACGCCCACGACCTGCACGCCGAAGAGCTCCTCGACGGCCTGGCGCACCTGGGTCTTGTGGGCGCTCTGGTGCACGCGGAACGAGTACTTCCCGACCTCGATCAGGCTGTAGCTCTTCTCCGAGACGACCGGAGCGAGCAGGATCTGACGTGGCTCGAGTCCGAGGCTCATCCTGCGATCTCCTTGACCCTGTCGAGCGCCGCCTCTGTGACGAGAACGGAGCGGGCCCAGACGAGGGCGCCCACCTCGAGGTCGGACGTCTCGAGCACGAGTACCTTCGGGAGGTTGCGAACCGACCGGGCGAGGACCGTCTCGTCGGGGGCGACCAGGACGAGGAGCGGTCGCGCCGCGCCCCAGGTGGACAGGAATGCGGCGGCGGCCTTCGTCGAGGGCGTCTCGCCGAACGCGCCACCGTCGACGACGGCGATCGTGCCGCGTCCGGCGTGGTCGGAGAGGGCACCGCGCAGAGCGGCCTTCCTCGCCTTCCGGTTGACCTTCAGCTCGAAGCTCCGCATCGTGGGTGGGAAGGCGACTCCACCACCCTCGAACTGCGGAGCGCGGATCGTTCCCTGCCGTGCGCGACCGGTACCCTTCTGCCGCCACGGCTTCGCCTTGCCGCCGGCGACCATGCCGCGGCTCTTTGCCCCGCGCGTGCCGGCGCGCGCGGCGGCCAGCTCGGCCCGCACGGTCTCGTGGACGAGGTGAGGCCTGATCTCGGCGGAGAAGAGGGCGTCCTCGAGCGACAGCTCGCGCGCCTTCGCGCCGGAGACGTCGAGCACGGGCGCGGTCGCCACTACGAGTCCTCCCTCACGACGACGACGCCGTTCTTCGGCCCCGGCACGGCGCCGCGGACGAGGAGCAGGTTTCGCTCGGGATCGCGCTCGACGACGGTGAGGCCGCGCTGCGTGACGTTCCGGGCGCCCATGTGCCCGGCCATCCGCACGCCCTTGAAGACGCGCGACGGCCAGGCCGAGGCACCGATCGATCCCGGCGCACGGACGTTGTGCGAGCCATGGGTGACCGGCCCGCGATGGAAGCGATGACGCTTGATCGTGCCCTGAAAGCCCTTGCCGATCGAGACCCCGGAGACCTTTACCTTCTCGCCGGGCTCGAAGATCTCGACCGTGACCGTCTCGCCCGCTGCGAGGCTGTGCTCGCCGCGGAACTCGACGAGACGCCGGTGCGCGCCGACGCCGTTTGCCTTCAGGTGGCCGCGCTCGGGCCTCGTCAGCTTGCGATCCGGTACCTGCTCGAACGCGAGCTGCACCGCGTCGTAGCCATCGCTCGCAGCGGTGCGGACGTAGACGACCGGGCACGGGCCCGCCTCGATGACGGTCACCGGGGTGAGCGCGCCGGTCTCCTGGTCGAAGACCTGGCTCATTCCGACCTTCCTGCCGATGATGCCCTTCATCTCCGGATCCGTCCTAGAGCTTGATCTCGATGTCGACGCCCGCCGGCAGGTCGAGCCGCATCAGGCTGTCGACCGTCTTCGGGGTGGGCGAGTGGATGTCGATCAGGCGCTTGTGCGTCCGAACCTCGAAGTGCTCGCGCGAGTCCTTGTCCTTGAACGGGCCCCTGACGACCGTGTACACATTCCGCTCGGTCGGCAGCGGCACCGGGCCGGTGACGGTCGCCCCGGTGCGCTGTGCCGTCTCGACGATCTGGCCGGCCGACCGGTCGAGCTGGTTGTGGTCGTAGCCCTTGAGGCGGATCCGGATCTTCTGTTGCGCCAACGTGTGTCCTCGTCTCTGGGTCGCCCGGGGCCGATCGCTCGGTCCCGCGCCGGTTCCGTCCGCCTACGTGATGATCTCCGTGACCACGCCGGCGCCGACCGTCCGGCCACCCTCGCGAACCGCGAAGCGAACGCCGGCGTCCATGGCGATCGGCTGGATCAGCTCGACCTCCATGTTCGTGTTGTCGCCCGGCATGACCATCTCCTGGCCGTCCGGCAGCTTGATCGAGCCCGTGACGTCCGTCGTCCGGAAGTAGAACTGGGGCCGGTAGCCGTTGAAGAACGGCGTGTGGCGGCCGCCCTCGTCCTTGGAGAGGACGAACACCTCGGCCTTGAAGTGCGTGTGGGGCGTGATCGAGCCGGGCTTCGCGAGCACCTGGCCGCGCTCGACCTCCTCGCGCTTGATGCCGCGCAGCAGGGCGCCGATGTTGTCGCCTGCCTGGCCCTGGTCGAGGAGCTTCTGGAACATCTCGACGCCGGTGACGACCGTCTTCTCGGTCTTCGGGTGGATGCCCACCATCTCGACCTCGTCGCCGACCCTCACGATTCCCTGCTCGACGCGGCCGGTGACGACTGTGCCGCGGCCGGTGATCGTGAACACGTCCTCGATCGGCATCAGGAACGGCTTGTCGACGTCCCGCTGCGGCTCGGGGATGTAGGCGTCGACCGCCTCCATGAGCTCGACGATCTTGCCCGTCCACTCGGGGTCGCCCTCGAGCGCCTTCAGCGCCGAGACCTGGACGACCGGGATGTCGTCGCCGGGGAAGTCGTACTTGGAGAGCAGCTCCCTGACCTCCATCTCGACCAGCTCGAGCAGCTCGGGGTCGTCCACCATGTCGGCCTTGTTGAGGGCGACGACGATGTAGGGGACGTTCACCTGGCGGGCGAGCAGGACGTGCTCGCGGGTCTGCGGCATCGGGCCGTCGGCGGCGGAGACGACGAGAATCGCCCCGTCCATCTGGGCCGCGCCCGTGATCATGTTCTTGATGTAGTCGGCGTGACCCGGGCAGTCCACGTGGGCGTAGTGGCGGTTCGGCGTCTCGTACTCGACGTGGGCGGCCGCGATCGTGATGCCGCGGGCCTTCTCCTCCGGCGCCTTGTCGATCTGGTCGAACGCCGTGAACGACGTCCCGGTGCCGGTCTCCGAGAGCACCTTGGTGATCGCTGCGGTCAGCGTCGTCTTGCCGTGGTCGATGTGGCCGATCGTGCCGACGTTGACGTGGGGCTTGGTGCGCTCGAACTTCTGCTTCGCCATTCCTCTCTCTCCTCGTCCTTACGAGCCCTGTGCCGCCGAGACGATCTCGCTCGCGATCGACTGGGGCACCTCCTCATACCGATCGAACTGCATCGTGAAGGTCGCACGCCCTTGGGTCGTCGACCGCAGATCCGTTGCGTAGCCGAACATCGTCGCGAGCGGGACGCGAGCGCGAATCGCCTGTGCGTTGCCGCGGGGCTCGAGGCCCTCGACGCGGCCGCGACGTGAGTTGAGGTCTCCCATGACGTCGCCCAGGTAGTCCTCGGGCGTCACGACCTCGACGGACATGACCGGCTCGAGGAGCCTCGGGCTCGCCCTGTGCATGGCGTTCTTGAACGCCATCGAGCCGGCGACCTTGAACGCTATCTCGCTCGAGTCGACGTCGTGATAGGAGCCCTCGACGAGCTCGATCCGCACGTCGACGACCGGGTAGCCCGCGAGCGTCCCCGACTCCATTGCCTCCTGGATGCCGAGATCGACGGCCGGGATGTACTCCCTCGGGATCTTGCCCCCGACGATCTTGTCGATGAACTCGTACCCGCCGCCCGGCTCCGCCGGCTCGACGTTGATGATCGCGTGGCCGTACTGACCGCGGCCGCCCGTCTGACGGACGAACTTGCCCTCGACGCGCTCGGCCCGCTTGCCGACCGTCTCGCGGTAGGCGACCTGCGGCCGGCCGATGTTCGCGTCCACCGAGAACTCGCGCACGAGCCGGTCGACGACGATCTCGAGCTGGAGCTCGCCCATGCCGGCGATCAGCGTCTGGCCCGTCTCCTCGTCCGTCCGGACGCGGAAGGTCGGGTCCTCCTCGGTCAGGCGCTGGAGCGCCTGCGAGAGCTTGTCCTGGTCGGCCTTCGTCTTCGGCTCGATCGCCACGGAGATGACCGGCTCGGGGAAGACGATCGACTCGAGGCGGATCGGCGCGGACTCGGCCGACAGCGTGTCGCCGGTCGTCGTCGCCTTCAGTCCGACGGCGGCGACGATCTCGCCGGCCCCGACCTCGTCGCGCTCCTCGCGATGATTCGCGTGCATCTGGAGCAGGCGGCCGACGCGCTCGGTCTTGCCGGTGCTGACGTTCATGACCCGGTCGCCGGACTTGATCTTCCCCGAGTAGACGCGGAAGTACGTGAGCTTGCCGACGTACGGATCGCTCATGACCTTGAACGCGAGCGCCGCGAACGGGTCCTCGTCGCTCGGACGCCGCGAGAGCTCGTGCTCGGTGCGCGGGTCCAGGCCGTGGACCGGCGGCATGTCGAGCGGGCTCGGCAGGTAGTCGATGACGGCGTCGAGCAGCGGCTGGACGCCCTTGTTCTTGAACGCCGAGCCGCAGAGGATCGGCGTGATCGCGTCGGCGAGCGTCGCCGTCCGGACGGCGCGGCGAATCATCTCGGGGGTCACCGCAGCCTCGTCGAGCAGGTAGGTCTCGAGCAGCTCCTCGTCGTGCTCCGCGATCGCGTCGATCAGCTGGTGGTGATATTCCTCGGCCTGCTCGCGCAGCGCGGCGGGGATCTCGACGGTCTCGAACTTCGTGCCCAGGTCGTCCGCGTACTCGGTCGCCTGCATCTCGACGAGGTCGACGACTCCGCGGAAGCCGTCCTCGGCGCCGACCGGAAGCTGGACGGGAACCGGCCGGGCGCCGAGCCGCTCGACCATCGACCTGACGGCGGCGAAGAAGTCGGCGCCGATCCTGTCCATCTTGTTGATGAACGCGATCCGCGGAACGCGGTACTTGTCGGCCTGGCGCCAGACCGTCTCCGACTGCGGCTCGACTCCGGCCACGGCATCGAACACGGCCACGGCCCCGTCGAGCACTCGCAGCGATCGCTCGACCTCGACCGTAAAGTCCACGTGCCCGGGCGTATCGATGATGTTGATACGAAAATCGCGCCAGTAGCACGTCGTCGCGGCGGACGTGATCGTGATCCCCCGCTCCTGCTCCTGCACCATCCAGTCCATCGTCGCAGCGCCCTCGTGGACCTCGCCGAGCTTGTAGGTACGGCCCGTGTAGTAGAGGATCCGCTCGGTCGTCGTGGTCTTGCCGGCATCGATGTGCGCCATGATCCCGATGTTGCGCACGCGCTCGAGCGCGAGCTTCGTCTGCTCAGCCACGTTTGCCACTTACCACCTGTAGTGTGCGAAGGCCTTGTTCGCCTGCGCCATCCGGTAGAGATCGTCCTTGCGCTTGTACGCGCCGCCCTGCTGGTTGAGCGCGTCGAGGATCTCGTTCGCCAGCTTGTCTGCCATCGACTTCTCGCGCCGATCGCGCGCGTAGTTGACGAGCCACCGGACGGCGAGCGTTCGCGCCCGCCGCTGGGGCACCTCGACCGGCACCTGGTAGTTCGCACCACCGACGCGTCGCGACCGCACCTCGAGCACCGGGGTGACGGTCTTCACGGCCTGCTCGAGCACCTCTGCCGGCGGGCGGCCCGTCTTCTCACCAACCCGATCGAGCGCCGTGTAGACAATCTGCTCGGCGGTCGACTTCTTGCCGTCCAGCATCACCTTGTTGACGATCTGGCTGACGAGCTTCGAGCTGTAGACGGGGTCCGGATCGGGCTCCCGGACGTGGATCTCGGCACGACGCGGCATCAGCCCTTCTTCGCTCCATACTTCGAGCGCGCCTGCCGGCGGTCTGCGACCCCGGAAGCGTCGAGTGCGGCCCGGATCACCTTGTAGCGAAAGCCCGGCAGGTCCTTGACGCGACCGCCGCGGATCAGGACGACCGAGTGCTCCTGCAGGTTGTGGCCCTCGCCCGGGATATAGGTGCCGACCTCCATGCCGTTCGTGAGCCGGACACGCGCGACCTTGCGAAGCGCGGAGTTCGGCTTCTTCGGGGTCGTCGTGTAGACGCGCGTGCAGACGCCGCGCTTCTGCGGCGCACCACGAAGCGCAGGGGTCTTGGTCTTCGACGCCTTCGGGCGGCGAGCCTTTCGGACCAGTTGATTCACAGTCGGCAAGCGAATGACCTCTTCCGTCCAGACGCAAGGG